>NZ_DAMCID010000020.1:10204-83608 GCF_032099025.1 Stenotrophomonas sp. | reverse complement strand
TAGGTCATCGCCAGGGTTTATACCCAAAACCCCGCTGCTCACGCAGCGGGGTTTTTTCTTGTGTGCTGGCCAGCGGCCAGCACCTACCTGCGCGCACCCACCTACCAGAGGGGTGCGACTGCCCTGTGCAGGGCCTCGAACAGCGGGCGAAGGTCCTGCATGACGACGACGGCGGCTTGCTCGTCCAGCGTGTTCAGGGCGAGGTCGATCGTCCGCTGTTCTGCAGTGTTGGCGTCAAGGTTGAGTCTAGCCACGGCGTCTCTCACCGCCTCACGCATGTGCGCCGGCAGGGGCTTGTCCAGACCGAAGGTGGTGGCGCGCTGGGGGCTGCAGATATGGTCGAGGTCCCTGCCGAGGGAGGCATGCACCACCGGCAGCAGCAGTTCCCTTGACCGCACTGTCGACATGGATGGGACGGCGCTCTGAACGCGTTCGCACATCGACGCCACGGCGTGGGTCTCCCATTCCAGCAGCGTCGCGCACCAACTGTCCGCCAACTGCTGCCTGGCCAGAAGTGCGTCAAGCTGCGTTTTCCGGCGCAGTGCCGAGGCGTCCGGCCCCAACGCCGTGTCGCGGCCAAGCAATGCGCGCAGGACGAGGTCCTGGCCGCGGGGCGTCTGCGGCGTATCGGTTCCGGCATTGAACACGCTGACCAGGACAGGCTGTGGTTCCTGCCCCGGCATGGGTTGGAGCGGCGCAGGGTCGGCCGCGCGGGTTATCTCCTGCATGTGGGACAAGCGCGCTTCAAACGGAACCTTCAGGGCCTGCGCATGGAGCGCGTCAAACAGCGGGCGCAGCTCGTCGTTGCTCAGGACCTCGGCCGCCGGACGCGCCAGAACTGGAACAAGGCGGTCCCTCATCTCCAGGTCTTCAAGCGTTGCGCCTCGATACGACGCTGCCTCGCTCATGATCTGTGTGTCCATGGCATGCACCAGTGCATCACGCATGGCATCAGGCAGGGGCATGTTCAGACCAAAGACCTCAACGCGATTCGCAAATCGGCAAAAAACATCGGGCGGCCGGGCAAGGCACTCGTCCAACGATCTCAGAACCCGCATTCGACGTTCGTCGGTCAGCGGCGCCATTCTGGTCAGCTTGCCGCACAGCATCGTGTAGGCGTGGGTTGTCCACGCGTCACGCGCCGTGCTCCAGGCCTGCTCCAATGTCGTGCCACTGGCGGTGGCGACGCCCGCAGGCGATCCGGGTGCGGCGGGCGCCAACACCGAGGCCTGGTCGCTGATGCTGGTATGACCGATATCGAGTGTGCCCCCGCCCAGCAGCGTGTGTGATCGCGACGCGCGAGAAGGTGCGTTGACAACACTCGTTGGCGCACTGCCTGGCCTCGCCGTGAGGTCGTTGCCGGCCAAGGCCTCCGGCGGTGCCGGTGCAGCGGACGCAGAGGAAGATCCAACCGGGTGTGCATACATGACCTGTTTCCCTTCGGCACCGTGCCGTCGACCGGGCTTGAGTGTCGACGGCGCAGCGCGCGCCCGTAAATGATCCGGGTCAAGGTTCGCCATGCGCATGCCAACCCCGTCACGACGCGTCCAGCGCGACCCGCAGCGCGGGCTGCCACTGGAATGGAACCGGCAGATCAGCCGTCCAGGAACGCGGTAATCACCTCGGCCACCTGCTGCGGATGTTCCATGTGCAGGTGATGGGTGCCGGGGAACACCGCCAGCCGACCGTCGCGCAGCAGGCGGATGCGATCGCTGCGCAACGGCTCGGGATAGTACGACTGCGCCGGTGATGCGTAGATCACCTGGGTGGGGCATTCGATGGCGGCGAGCAGATCGTCGATCTGGGCCTCGCTCATGCGCAGTGCGGTGGGCAGCATGAGGCGCTGATCGCTGCACCAGCTGAAGCCGCCCTCCACCGCCATGACGCCCCGTTCCACCAACAGGCGCGCGCACGGCTCACTGAGCTGGTTGGCCATCATCCGCGCGCGGATCGGCGCGACGAGGTCGGGGAACACGCGCAGCCTCTTGCCCGGCAGGGCGCGCGCGGCGCGCACGTGTTCGCGAAGGCGCTGCGCGGTTTCATCTTCGGGGCCACGCAGGCCACCCAGGGCTTCGATGGCGATCAGGCGTTCGACACGTTCCGGCGCCGCCGCCGCGATGAGACTGGCGATGCCGGCGCCCATCGAATGGCCCAGCAGGGTGAAGCGCTCCCAGCCCAGCGCATCGGCCACGTCGAGCACGTGGCACAGCGCACCGGGGGTGTTGTACTGCGTGCCCGGCGGCAGGTGCGCGCTGTGGCCGTGCCCAGGCAGGTCGATGGCCACCAGCTCGCACTCGGGCAAGGCCGCCGCCAACGGTACAAAGCTGGCCGCGTTGTCCAGCCAACCATGCAGGGCCAGCACGCGGGGACCGTTGCCGGCACCCGAGCGCAGCCCGGCGACAGGGCTGCCGGCAACCGGCAGCGAAAACGGCTGCAGGATCATGCGAGCGCGGCGATGCTCAACCGCGACAACGCCAGCGCGTGACCCGGAGCATCATTGAGGCAGGGGATGTAGCGCATCTGCGCGCCACGCGCGGCGACGGTTTCCGTGAAGCCCAATGCCACTTCTTCCAGCGTCTCCAGGCAGTCGGTGGCGAAGCCGGGGCAGACCACGTCGATGCGCTTGATGCCGCTCTCGGCCATCGCCCACAGGGTGGGTTCGGCGTAGGGCTGCAGCCACTTCTCGCGGCCGAAGCGCGACTGGTAGGTCAGCGCCCACGCATCGTCGTCGAGGCCAAGCGCCTGCGCGATGGCCTGCGCACTGGCCTGGCACCGCTGTGGATAAGGATCGCCAGCATCGGCCAGGCGCTGTGGAATGCCGTGGAAGGAGAACACCAGGCGCTCGCCGCGGCCGTGCTGCTGCCACCACGCGCGGATGCTGTCGGCCACCGCATTCACCCACTCCGGGTCCACGGCATAGTCGCGCACCAGGGTGACGGTGACGCCGGGATGCAGCGGCTGCCAGTCGCGGACCTGGTCTTCGATGGAGGCGGTGGTGGTGGTCGAATACTGCGGATACAGCGGCAACACCACGATGCGGCGCATGCCTTCGGCGGCCAGCCGGTCGAGCTCGGCGGTCAGCGCAGGTGCGCCGTAGCGCATGGCGTGGCGCACCCGCAGGTTGGGCATGAGGCCTTGCATGGCCTCGGCCAGGCGGCGGGTGTAGACCATCAACGGCGAGCCGTCAGGAAGCCAGACCTGGGCGTACTTCGCCGCCGAGCGACCGCTGCGCAGCGGCAGGATCAGCCCATACAGCAGCGGCTTCCACAGCAGTGGCGGAATCGCGACCACGCGCGGGTCGCTGAGAAATTCAGCCAGGTAGCGACGCACCGCCGGGGCGGTTGGCGTCTCGGGCGTGCCTAGATTGACCGCCAGCACGGCGGTGTCGGGTGCGTCGAGCATGTGGCCATTCTCGCAGGTCTGCGCGATTGTCGGGATGGAAACGACGGGAGCAGTAATCAATATGGTGAATGAAACGAGTAATACTCATTGCGGATTCATCGGAACCCCACTAATTTCGAGAAGTCTGTATCCCCCTGGAGTCTCCATGCGTCGCTTGAGCCTTGTACTGCTGATCTCCGCCAGCCTGCTGTCGACCCAGGCCATGGCCGGGCCGCAGGAGGACCAGCGCGCCCGCAACGCGGTGCGCGTGCTGAATGAAATCCAGGAAATCCCCGAGCAGGGCATTCCGGACAAATTGCTGGATGAAGGGCGTGCAATCGTCGTCATTCCTGACACGATCAAGGCAGGTCTGGTCATCGGTGGACGCCGCGGACATGGCCTGATGTCGGTCAAGAATGCCGACGGCAGCTGGTCCAACCCCGTGTTCATGAAGCTCACCGGCGGCAGCATCGGCTTCCAGGCCGGCGTCCAGTCGTCCGACGTGGTGCTGGTCTTCCGCAATGACCGCAGCCTGGACAATCTCGTGAACGGCAAGTTCACCCTCGGTGCCGACGCGGGGGTGGCCGCCGGTCCGGTGGGCCGCAACGCCGCCGCCGCCACCGACGGCCAGTTGAAGGCCGAGATCTGGTCGTGGTCGCGCGCGCGCGGCCTGTTCGCCGGCGTGGCGCTGGATGGCGCGGTGCTGCAGATCGATGACGAGGCCAACCTGGACGCCTACGGCAGCAACACGACGCCGCGCATGGTGTTCGAAGGCCGGGTCGGCGAGCCGCCGTCGATGGATGTGGTCGCGTTCCGCGATCGCCTGGAAGAAGCCACCTATTCGGCCCGCGAGAAGCGTGGCACCCAGGGCAGCGCCCCGGTGGCGCGGGCGGCCACCCCGCCGCCGCCCGTGGCCGCACCGGTGGCTGAACAGGCGAACGGTGGCGCAACTACCGCTCCGCTGCAGGCGGTGCCGGCGCAACCGGCGGCCCACCAGGGTTTCCAGCCGGTGGGCGAAGGTGAAGTACGTACCGAATCGCTGGACGGCAACTGACTTTCGTCACGCGCGCCGCCTTACCGGCGGTGCGCTATGCTCAACCTCCTGATTACTAGGTATTGCGAGCAGCACATGGGCAGTATGAGCTTGTGGCATTGGGTAGTGGTGCTGGTCATCGTTCTGCTGGTGTTCGGCACCAAGAAGCTGACCAGTGGCGCCAAGGACCTTGGCAGTGCCGTCAAGGAATTCAAGAAGGGCATGCGCGACGAAGACAAGCCGACCGCGCACCTGAGCGATGAATCGCGTCCGCAGGACCCGACGACGACATCGCAGAACGAACACGAGCGCGACCGGCGCTGACCGGGGCGGCTTGGCGTGTTCGATATCGGTTTCAGTGAACTGCTGGTCATCGCGGTGGTGGCCTTGGTTGTGCTCGGTCCCGAGCGGCTGCCCAAGGCGGCCCGCTTCGCGGGGCTGTGGGTACGCCGTGCGCGCAACCAGTGGGACTCGGTGAAGCAGGAGCTGGAGCGCGAGCTGCATGCCGACGAGATCAAGCGTCAGTTCCGCGATGCGCAGGACTCGGTGCGCGACACAGAGGCACAGTTGCGCGCCAGCGGTGAAGCGGTACGCCGCGAGGCCGAGCAGGTACGCGGGCAGGTGCAGGGAGACGGCGCGGCCTCCAGCGCCGCCGACGAACCGGTGATGACCGGACCCACGCCGGGTTCTCCGGCCAGTGTTGCCCAGCATGTGGTGGCCGCCGAGCCGGAACCGGACACGGGCGAGCCGCGTGATGCGATGGCCCCGCCCGGCATTGATGGCCAGGCGCCACGCGATCCGGTGTCGCCCCCGACGGAGGCACCGCGATGAGCGAACCCGACGTGCCCGAAAGCGGCCTGGTGGAACACCTGATCGAACTGCGCGCGCGCTTGATGCGTGGCCTGATCGGGCTGGGCGTGGTGCTGCTGGGGTTGATGCCGTTCTCGCGGCAGATCTACACCTGGCTGGCCGAGCCGCTGATTTCGCAGCTGCCGAACGGGCAGTCGATGATCGCCACCAATCCTGCGGGCGCGTTCTTCGCACCGCTGAAGCTGACCTTCTTCGTGGCGCTGTTCATCGCGGTGCCGTGGCTGCTGTACCAGCTGTGGTCGTTCGTGGCGCCGGGTCTGTATGCGCGCGAGAAGCGCCTGGCGGTGCCGCTGCTGGCCTCGTCGGTGGTGCTGTTCTACACGGGCTGCGCGTTCGCCTACTTCCTGGTGCTGCCGGCGGTCTTCCACTTCCTGACCACGTTCCGCCCGGAGGTGATTGCGATCACGCCGGATGCGAATGCCTATCTGGATTTCGTGCTGGCGATCTTCTTCGCCTTCGGCAGCAGTTTCGAACTGCCGGTGGCGATGGTGATCCTGACCCTGCTCGGCTGGATCACTCCGCAGCAGTTCAAGGAAGGCCGTGGGTACGCGATCGTGGGCATCTTCGTGCTGGCCGCGGTGTTGACCCCGCCGGATGTGGTGTCGCAGTTGATGCTCGCCATCCCGATGTGCCTGCTCTACGAGATCGGCATCCACGCGGCGCGTTGGCTGGTGCCGGGTAAGGGTGGGGAGCAGCAGGCGTCGTGATGCGCGCGTGGTGTAGTTCGCGCTGAAAGCGGTGGTTTGGTTATTACGTGCTGGGGAGGCCGACGGGCAGCCTCGCTCCGGGACACGCCGTAAACCGCCCTCCGGGCCCCGGCCCAACCGCCAGCGGTTGTGCGTTCAGTCGCACGCGAGGCAGTGCCTCGCAAGCAGGGCTTCTTCACCCACGCCTACCCGGACGTACTTGCGGCGTGTCCCGGAGCGGGCCTGCCCGTCGCCCGGCCCCAGCACGTATCAATCAAAACGCCGCAGTTGCTCCTGCCGTCGCCGTCGCTCTGAAAACCACCCCGCCCATCAACCCTCAAGCCGCGAAAATATTCCCCGGGCCGTTCGACGGCGGGACCGGTGGCGGTGCGCCGGCATCTGCGTGCGCGAACATCTGCCGCCAACCTAGGAAGACCGCACCGGCAAAAATCGGCAGGGCCGTGGCCAGCAGGAACACGATGGCCAACATGAGGCCCAGCGCCGGACTGATGAACGAGACCACCAGCATGATGATTGCCGCACCGAAGTACAGCACCATCATCAGCCCCAGGGCCAGCAGGTAGAACATCACCATCGCACCAAGGTTGACCAGGCTGGTACGCAGGCTGTTCACCAGCGCTGCCCAACCGCCGATGCCGGAGAACATCACCTGTGGAAGCATGAAGGCCAGCATCAGGCAGACCGCGACACTGGTCAACACGGAAATCACGATCCACAGCAGGGTGCCGAATACCGGCAGGCTTTCCGCCAGCGCCTCCAGCTGGCCGGGCTCGAACTGACCACCGCTCTGATTGATCGCGTTGACCTCCATCTGCACCTGATGCCAACGCTCGGCGCCATCGGTGCCGAGCAGCAGCACCATCAGCGCCCCCAACATCAGGCTGGCCAGGAAGTACGGCAGGACCGCCACCAGCAGGTGCGGCAGTCTGCCTCGGCGGAAGCCCTCCAGAAGATGCTCGCGACGCGCGGGACGATCATGCTCGACCTCACGCACCGCCCAGATCAACCCGCCCATCAGCACCGGGGTCGCCAGCATCATCAGCAACTGCGCGATCGAGCCCAGCAGCGGGCTGATAAAGGTCAGCAGCACCACGGTGATCATGATCATGCCGAAGCTGACGGCCAGCAGGCCGAGCTGCAGGGGGGATTTGAAGAACAACGTGCAGCCACCCAACAGCCACTGCGCACCGGCCGAGGCCGGTACCTTGCGAATCTCGCTCATATGCGTCCGGAAACCAGGGGGAGGCGGGGCCAAGCCCCCGCGTAGGCTGATTATCCCTGTTTTGCGTGCGCGCCGCCTGAAGATGGGCGCATGTGACGCGGCGGGCTCAGTGGCCGCGTTCGGCGTTGCGCGCCTGGCGCACGAAGCGGCGCAGCAACTGGCGCGCCAGCGGGGCGGCGCTGACGTCGCGGGCCACCGTTCGGGCGCAGCCGCCGTGGCGGCCGATGCAGTCGGCGCGGGCGCGGACGTAGCCGCGCATGTGGTGCGTGGCGAACTCCGGGTGGAACTGCACGCCCCAAGCCTGGCGGCCCCAGCGGAAGGCGTGGCAGTTGTCCTGCGCCGAGCGCGCCAGGATCGCCGCGCCGTCGGGCGCGCGCAGCACCGTCTGCAGGTGGGTGGCGTGGGCCGGGAAGCGCGCCGGCAGGCCGGCGAACAACGGGTCGTCAACCGCCGAAGGCTCCAGCGCCAGCTCGATCGTGCCCGACTCGCGGCCGGCCGGGTTGTAGGCCACTTCGCCGCCCAGCGCGTGCGCCAGCAGCTGATGCCCGTAGCAGATGCCGAACACCGGGCGGTCGTCGTGCGCCGCGTCGCGCAGCCACTGCGCGCTGCGCTCGCTCCAGTCCGCGCGGTCGGTGACGTAGGCCGCCGAGCCGCTGATGATCACCCCGGCGAAATCGCGCGGGTCGGGCAGCTGGCCGCCGTGCTCCACATCGACCACCACCGTCTCGTCGGCATCCAGCCCGGCGGCGACCCGGATCCAGTGCGGAAACCGACCGTACCGGCGCAGCGAGGCGACCGGTTGGCCGGTTTCAAGAATCAGGAAGGGTGCGCGGTTCATCGGGGGGAGGCAGTACGGTCAGGACTTCCTCGATTGTAGTCAGCCCTGCCGCCACCTTTTCAAGTCCCGCGCGGCGGAGGGTTCGTACCCCTTCAGCACGGGCAGCCTGGCTGAAACCGGCCAGATCCATGTCCGCCCGGATCAGCCTGCGCAGGCGCGAGCCCAATGGCAGCAGCTCATACAGGCCTACCCGGCCCAGGTAGCCGGTGCGCCGGCAGTCGATGCATCCGGCCGGTGCATATGGCGTGGGCGACTCTGGTAATGCTTCATCGGCATCAGCCAGCACCGCCCATTGGGCGCCACTGAGCACCGTGGGCACCTTGCAGTGCGGGCACAGGGTGCGGACCAGGCGCTGGGCCAGTACCCCGTTGAGGGTGCTCGCCAGCAGGTAATGCGGCACGCCCAGGTCGAGCAGGCGGGTGATCGCCGAGGGGGCGTCGTTGGTATGCAGCGTGGACAGCACCAGGTGGCCGGTCAGCGAGGCCTGCACCGCCATCTGCGCCGTTTCCAGGTCGCGGATTTCGCCGATCATGATGATGTCCGGGTCCTGCCGCAGCAGCGTGCGTACGCCGGCGGCGAAGTCCAGATCGATGTTGGTCTGCACCTGCATCTGGTTGAACTCGGGCGCGATCATCTCGATCGGGTCCTCCACCGTGCAGACATTGACGTCCGGCGTGGCCAGCCGCTTCAGCGTCGAATACAGCGTGGTGGTCTTGCCCGAGCCGGTGGGGCCGGTGACCAGCACGATGCCGTGCGGCCGCTCCACCAGCGCGGTCCAGCCGGCCGCCTCCTGGGGGCTGAAGCCGAGCTGGTCGATGGTCTTGAACGCCGCGTCCGGGTCGAAGATGCGCATCACGCACTTCTCGCCGAAGGCCGTGGGCATGGTCGACAGCCGCATTTCGACCTCGCGCCCACCCGGCGAGCGGGTCTTGATGCGGCCATCCTGCGGGCGCCGGCGCTCGGCCAGGTCCATGCGGCCCAGCACCTTGATGCGGCTGACCACGGCGGTCATCACCGCCGGGGGGACCTCGAACACCTTGTGCAGCACCCCGTCGATGCGGAAGCGCATGCGCCCCATGTCGCGGCGCGGCTCCAGGTGGATGTCCGAGGCGCGCTGTTCGAACGCGTACTGCAGCAGCCAGTCGACGATATGCACCACGTGCTGGTCGTCGGCGTTCACGTCGCCGGCGCGCCCCAGCTCCACCAGCTGCTCGAAGCTGGGCAGGGTGCCGCTGGGTTCGCTGCGGACATCGCCGCGTGCACCGCGCACCGAGCGGGTCACCCCGTAGAACTCCATCGTGTAGCGATGCAGGTCCAGCGGGTTGACCATGGCCAGCTCGATCCGGCGTCGGGTCAGGTGCTGCAGATCGAGCAGCCACTCCTGGGCCAGCGGCTCGCTGGTGGCCACCAGCAGGCGTTCGCTGTCCACGGCCAGCGGCAGGAAACGGTGGCGGCGGGCATAGGCATGCGAGACCAGCGCGGTCACCGCCGACACGTCCACGCGGGTGGGATCGATGCGCAGGTAGCGGGTGCCGGTGCGGGTGGACAGCCACTCGGTCAGCCGCTCCAGGCCCAGCTCGCCGCCGCCGGTGGCGGCCAGTTTCAGGTTGGCCAGCAGCACCAGCGGGTGCACTTCGCTGGCATTGCGCGCGCCCTGGCCGGAAAACCGGATGCGTTCCAGGTCCGTCGCCGCGACCAGGCCGTCGGCGACCAGCGCGGCGGCGACCTGTTCGAAGACCAGCCGGCCCGGCGGCAGGGGCCCCGGAGCAGCAGCGGGGGCGAGCGTTGCCGGTGAGCGGTGTTCCATGGCGCCAGAATCCTCGGAGCGGCCGCTGCACGGCGTGATGGCGGTTGCCTGGAATGCCGGCGCGCGGTCCGTCGCTATACTAGCGCACCCCCTGAGCAGGCAAGACTCCGCCGCATGGCCGCCACGAAGAACGTTCCGATCACTTTCCAGGGCCTGATCCAGACCCTCAACCAGTATTGGGCGCAGCAGGGCTGCGTGCTGATCCAGCCGCTGGACCTGGAGGTCGGTGCGGGCACCTTCCACCCGGCCACCTTCTTGCGCTCGATCGGCCCGGAAAGCTGGAATGCGGCGTACGTGCAGCCGTCGCGCCGTCCCACCGACGGCCGCTACGGCGAGAACCCGAACCGCCTGCAGCGCTATTACCAGTACCAGGTGGCGATGAAGCCCAGCCCGGACAACATCCAGCAGCTGTACCTGGATTCGCTCAAGGCGCTGGGTATCGACCCGCTGGTGCACGACCTGCGGTTCGTCGAAGACAACTGGGAATCGCCCACGCTGGGCGCCTGGGGCCTGGGCTGGGAAGTCTGGCTCAACGGCATGGAAGTCACCCAGTTCACCTACTTCCAGCAGGCCGGTGGCCTGGAGTGCAGGCCGGTGCTGGGCGAGATCACCTATGGTCTCGAGCGCCTGTGCATGTACCTGCAGAACTGCGACAACGTCTATGACCTGGTCTGGACCTACGGTCCGGATGGCACGCCGGTGACCTACGGCGATGTGTACCTGCAGAACGAAGTCGAGCAGAGCACCTACAACTTCGAATATGCCGACGTGGAAGAACTGTTCCACCGCTTCGACGCGTGCGAGAAGGAAGCGCAGAAGCTGGTCGAGGTGGGCCTGCCGCTGCCGGCCTACGAGCAGGTGTGCAAGGCCAGCCATTCGTTCAACCTGCTGGACGCGCGCCGCGCGATCAGCGTCACCGAGCGCCAGCGCTACATCCTGCGCGTGCGCGCGCTGGCCCAGGCGGTGGCGAAACTGTATGAAGCCAAGCGCATCGAAGCGGTGGCCGCCAAGGAGGTACAGGCATGAGCACGATGCTGCCGCTGCTGATCGAACTGGGTACCGAAGAGCTGCCGGTGAAGGCGCTGCCGGGCCTGGCCCAGGCGTTCTTCGATGGCGTCGTGGACGGCCTGGCCAAGCGTGGCGTGGCCGTGGACCGCGGCGATGCCAAGCCCCTGTCCACCCCGCGCCGCCTGGCGGTGCTGCTGCCCGGCGTGGCCGTGGAGCAGCCCGAGCAGAACGGTGAAGTGCTCGGCCCGTACCTGAACATCGCGCTGGACGCCGATGGCCAGCCGACCAAGGCCCTGCAGGGTTTCGCGGCCAAGGCCGGGATCGACTGGACCGCGCTGGAGCGCACCCGCGACGCCAAGGGCGAGCGCTTCGTGCACCGTTCGGTGACCCCGGGCGCGCGCACCGCCGCGCTGCTGCCGGAGATCCTGGCCGAGGCCATCGCCGCCATGCCGATTCCCAAGCCGATGCGCTGGGGCAGCCACGCCTATGGGTTCGCCCGCCCGGTGCACTGGCTGGTGCTGCTGCACGGCAAGGATGTGATCGAAGCCGAGCTGCTGGGCCTGACCTCCGACCGGATGAGCCGCGGCCATCGCTTCATGCACGACAAGACCGTGTGGCTGTCCTCGCCGGACGACTACGTGAGCTCGCTGCAGGCCGCCTACGTGCTGGTGGACGCCGACGCGCGCCGCACGCGCATCGTGGAGGCGGTGAATGCCGAAGCCGCCAAGGCAGGTGGCCAGGCGCGCATCACCGACGACAACCTGGAACAGGTGGTCAACCTGGTCGAATGGCCGGCGCCGGTGCTGTGCAGTTTCGAACGCGAGTTCCTGGCGGTACCGCAGGAAGCGTTGATCGAGACCATGGAGATCAACCAGAAGTTCTTCCCGGTGCTGGACACCAACGGCAAGCTGACCGAGAAGTTCATCGGCATCGCGAACATCGAGTCGAAGGATGTGGCCGAAGTGGCCAAGGGCTACGAGCGGGTGATCCGCCCGCGCTTCTCCGACGCCAAGTTCTTCTTCGATGAAGATCTCAAGCAGGGTCTGGAGTCGATGGGGGAGGGGCTGAAGACCGTTACCTACCAGGCCAAGCTCGGCAGCGTGGCCGACAAGGTCGCGCGCGTGGTCGCGCTGGCCGAGGCGATCGCCCCGCAGGTGGGTGCCGACCCGGTGCTGGCCAAGCGCGCGGCGGTGCTGGCCAAGAATGACCTGCAGTCGCGCATGGTCAATGAATTCCCCGAACTGCAGGGCATCGCGGGTCGCCACTATGCCGTGACCGGTGGCGAATCACCGGAGGTGGCGCTGGCCATCGACGAGGCCTACCAGCCGCGCTTCGGTGGCGATGACATCGCGCTGTCCGCGCTGGGCAAGGTGCTGGCCATCGCCGAGCGCGTGGACACGCTGGCGGGCGGTTTCGCCGCCGGCCTGAAGCCGACCGGCAACAAGGACCCGTTCGCGCTGCGCCGCAACGCGCTGGGCCTGGCCCGCACCATCATCGAGTCGGGCTTCGACCTGGACCTGCGCGCGCTGCTGGGTGCCGCGCTGGGCGGGCTGCCGGCCGCCGTGCAGCCCAGCGCCGAACGCAAGACCGAGGCGCTGCCGCAGGAGCTCTACGACTTCATCATTGACCGCCTGCGCGGCTACTACGCCGACAAGGGCGTGCCGGCCACCCACTTCAACGCGGTAGCCGAGCTGAAGCCGGCGTCGCTGTACGACTTCGACCGCCGCATCGAGGCCATCGGCATCTTCGCCGCCCTGCCCGAGGCCGAGGCACTGGCGGCGGCGAACAAGCGCATCCGCAACATCCTGCGCAAGGCCGAGGGCGAGATTCCGGGCATGGTCGATCCGGCACTGCTGGCCGAGCCGGCCGAGAGCGAACTGGCCGAAGCCGTGGAAGCTGCCATCGACGACAGCAATGCCAGCCTGCATCAGAAGGATTATGTCAGCGTGCTGGCGCGTCTTGCCCGCCTGCGGGCGCAGGTGGACGCGTTCTTCGACGCAGTCATGGTCAATGCCGACGATCCGGCGCTGCGGGGCAACCGCCTGGCGCTGCTCAAGCGCCTGGGTGACCGACTGGGTAGCGTGGCGGCGATCGAGCATCTGTCGAGCTGACGCGAACGCACGCAATCGTTGCTGAAGTCCTTGAAGCGCCCGGCATGTCCGGGCGCTTTTTTGTTGCGCATTCGACACGTGCAAGCGAAATGCAGTGCAACGACTCTGAATATTGATTGAGCGAAGCATCGTCCTTTCTGAAAATCGATCGATTTATGAAATCGGTGGCGGCGGCGAGGCCGTGAAGATCGGCGGGCGCCTTGGAACTGGCGATCACTCAGGGGCGCTACGACGCCTCCCCCGTTCTCCACGGAATACCCGCCGACATGCCGACGCCGTTCGCTGCCACCGCCTCCAGCACCACCCCCGTTGAAACCCGCAACCGCTTCCACATTCTTGCCTCGCAACCGCCTGAAGAGACCTCCGTTCCGATCACTGTTGCCAATGGCGCGCCCTTGCTTCCCCCCAGGCAGGCACCCAGCCCGATTCCACTCAGCGCGGAAGAAAGCGCCGTACTCGGGGAGATTGAAGCAATCGACGATCCCTGCGCAGCGCGGCTGGCAGCAGTGATGAGGACGAAACTGGCTGTCACGAGCGATCCGGCCGCGCGGGCCGATATCATCGGGGCGCTGGCGGAGGCTTGCGCCGCTCGTGACACTGCGTCGAATCCTTTCCAGAGTGCCCTCGTCGGGTTTGGACTCAGCGCAGTGCGCGGGGGACTCAATCGCGAACTCTGGCGGTTGTTTTCCGCCGCAACGCCGTGGGGTGCCGGCGCTGCCGCCTTCGGGGGGACGGGATATTCAATCTACAATCGCAACTGGAGCAGCATGCTGACGGTGCTGCCACAGGTGGCGGCGATGATGCCGTCATTGCGCAGCCAGGCAGAGGTGGAAGCCTTGATCCAGGCGCTGCCCGCAACAGTCCGCAGCAGCCTGGAAACGCTTCACAGCTGGGTTGGCGACGCAGACGCGGCCCTGACCCCGGAGCTGGACATCCGTCACGCCGGGCCGGCACTGGCCGTGGCTGCACTGCTCTGGTACGTGCAATCGAGGCTGCCGTCGCCGGCCGCCTCGTTGCAGGGTGTGAGTGGCTTCGTTGCCAAGCTGCCAGATTACTGGCAGCGACTGACGGGGTTGAACGCCCTTGGCGGTGCGGTGTTAGCCCCCGCTGCCGACGCGCCGCACGCCCCTGACCTGACTGCACCCAAGCAGAAATTGACCCGGGAGCAAAAAGATCATCTGGTGGCGCACAAGCATGCGTTCGACCGCAGCATCGCACCCCGTCGACCGCGCATCGCGCCTCCGCTGCAACCGGCCGCCGAAGCTGCGTGGGGATCGCCGGGCCAGCCAGCGCGGGGCGGGCAGATTGCGCCCCTTCCGCGCGCTGGTGGGCTGCAGGCGGACGACGCGAAAAGCAGCGGCTGGCTGTCAATGCCAGACATGCTCACGTGGCTTGCGGGAGCCGGGACCACGCTCGCCAACGGCTTCAGCGGCTACCAGCTGACGAGTCAGCGGGACGGGGGGGCGCGAGGACAGCAGCCCGACGTGGAAATGGGGTTGTTGGGGGAGACCGCGCTGCCATCCCCGGGCCAGGCTGCTGGCGTTGCCGCCGGGCTCTTCAATTCGGCGCTCGGCGTGATCGGGGGAGCCCGACGCCCAGGCACGAACCGGCAGGTCACCGATGTGCTGACCAGCGTCGCCTTCACTGCCTTGGGCGTTGCCATTGACAACGCGCTGCGACCAACGGAGACGATGTTGATCTCGTCGGACGACCTGATCGACGTGGTGATCGACCAGGTGCTTGAACTGCCCAACGGCGATTGGGGTACAGGTCTGGACGTGGTGGCAGCGCCGCATGAAGCGCGGAGTGGCCGCCAACGCCGTGACGCGTCAGTGGGCGTGCTTGATGACGCGGTGGCCAGCGACGCTGCCGTGACCTCCGAGGAAGAAAAGCGGCAGTTGGGGCTGAGCAGCGAGCAGCTGGACCGGCTCGGCGCGGCCTCGCTGCAGCAGCGCATGCGGGACATCCGTTTGTGGGCAATCGCCGTGGCCGACGAGCTGGCGGGCAAGCCGGGTTGGGAATGGGTAGCGCAGGCACCGGCTACCGAGCGTGAATTGCTTGCCCTGAAACTGCATGACCTGGAAGACCTGCAGCAGCAGTTGACCGCACTGGACGCCATTCCGGATGCCGAGATGGATGCCGCGCTGAGCAAGGCTGGCTGGCGCGGGGCATGGCAGGACATCGAGGTGCACCTGGCGCCGTCCGCAGCGACCTTCGTTCCCGGTGAGCCTGTGGACGATCACCTGCCGTTGCTGGCGTACTGCCTGACGCGCGCGAAGCAGGCATGGGGCGGGGGCGTATTCAAACGCAACGGTGTGGAGGTGAGCGCGCAGGAGGCGCGCCTGTTGAACGCCTTCGTTGGCAGCCCCGAATGCGCCCGCTTGGACCAGGCGATCGACAGCCGGGTCGAGGCGAGCCGGCCGGTGCTGGAGAAGCTGGTACAGACCAAGCTGATCATCAATGCGATCAAGGCCAAGAACGTCGGCGCGCCAGGAAATGGCCAGGCCTACCTGTACGCGGCCAAGATCGTGCTCGACTTCGTGCACGGCGCGGCCGACGTCCAGTCGTCGCCGTTGATCTATGTCGACACGTTGCCCGACGGCACGCAGGTGAGGATCCCACTGCCCAACCATCTCGTTCTGCGCAGCACCAGCGCCGATGAGCAGCTCAACGGGAAGGTGGTCGTGTACCGGATGGACCTGGACACGCTGCAGACCTTCGACAACGAGAACAGCTTCCGCGCGTTCATGGACACCCGCAGTGCCAAACGGGACATGGCCGTCAACGGCCACGTCTTTGACCGGACCCTGGCCGACGACATCGCCCGTGCCGCGTCTCCCGACAAGCGCGAAGCAGTCCTCGACCGGGTGCGGAACTGGGAATCGAGGTACGTGCGGTTCCAGTCCGGCGACAGGTCATTGGAGGCCTGGAACCCGAGCACCAGCTTCGATCTGGCGTTCGAGTCGTCGACATCGTCGGCCGACGCGTTTGCGCGCTGGGCAGCCGGGCTGGTGGCGCATGAAACCACGCTCGCCGCCAGGCAGCTGGAGAACAACCGGTTGCACTGGAGCCCGCTGGGGATCGCCAATACAGAGGCCGAGCGCGCTTACTCGGCGCTGCTGGTCAGCGTGTTGTCCACGCTGCGCGGGCATGCCAACCCCACGGTGACCAAGGCGTTGAAGACGTACCTGAAGGTGCACCGCATTGCGGTTCCGGACCGTCTCGATCCCGACCGGATTCAACTGCAGATCGGTGAGCTGACGATGTGCCTCACCGACTGGATGACCAACGGCCTGCAACGCAGCGGACTGGAACGGCCGTGGCTGCCGGTACAGGTCAGTGAGGGTTTCCCGGACGTGCCGGGCGGGCCGCGGCAGCGGGTGGAACCCGAGCCGTGGCCGCGCGACGACGAGCTCGCTGCAATGCACATCGAGGCCTACCATGCCGACGGCAGCATCGATCATGCGATGACCGACGCAGTGCAGGATGGCGAGGCGTTGCGCGCGATCTTTGCGGTCATGGAAGAGTTCTCCCAGACCAACAGCCTGGCCGAGGACTACAAGAAATATCTGGTCGCGCAGGAGAAGACCGAAGGAGGGCAGCAGTTGAGCGCTGCGCTTGGCAGGCTCATCCAGGTGCGCACAGCCTGGATGATCGAGGTGGCCTGGAACAGCGGCGTGATCGATCACGGCACCTATCAGGCCCTGAAGCGCACACACGCAGGCCTGTCACCCCAGGACGGAACACGGTCGACGCTGAAGGCGGTTACGCTCGCGGGCGTGGAGATCCGGGGGGTGTGGGCGATGAAGGCGGGAGGCGTCCGCTACATCTTCCTGACCGATACGCTGAATGGCGATCAGTTGCTCACCCTGGAGCAGTTCCGTACCTGGCTCAGCCGATCGGAAGGAGAAGATTACGTACTCCCGCGTACGCCGCTTGTGGATCATCCGATCGTGGCGCTGGCTTTCACCAAGGTGAGGAGCAGCACGGGTATCGCCATCGGCTTCAGCCCGACGCAGGGCCCGGACGACGCCGCCAGGAAAATGATCGAAGGCCGCATAGCAGACGTCGACGAACGGACCGTCAGTCAGCTTGAGCGTATTGGCGAGACGCTGCAGTTCGTGGGCACCATCATGGCGGGCCTGCTTTGCTCGATCGGCACGGGCGGGGTGGGCGCCGCGTTGTGCATTGCCACCACGTTGGCGGTGGTGGCCAAAGGCATTCATGAAACCACCGACCTGCTGAGGAAGGGGAAGGACGACGAGGCGATCTGGTCCATCCTTGAAAACTGGCTCGACGCGCTCGATATCCTGGAGGTCAAGGGGCTGTCTTCGCTGCTGTTCCAGCTGGGTCGCAAGGCGTTCACCACCCTGCCAGATGCCGCGGGCGGCCTGGCGCAGTTGCTGAAGCAGCGGCGTGCATTCACAGCCGACGGCATCGTCAACAAGGCCTTCGTGCGCCCGCGTGGGGAATTTGCCGACCTGCCCATGCTGGGCAGCCGGCAGCAGAGCGGTGCCCAGCTGTACCAGCAGGACAACAGGCACTACATCAAGCAGGAAAACAGCTTCGTGGAGGTCTACACCGACGCCGATGGCACGCTGCGCCTGCGCGATCCGGACGACAGCGCCGCCGTGGGTGCGCCGGTGGAATTCCACAACGGCCGCTGGCAGCGCAATGACGAGCCGCCCACCGTTCGCGGTGCCACCACGCCGCACAACCGGCCGGGCTCGCCGGACTGGGCGACGAATGACCTGGAGAAGGCCGAACTGCTGCCGCCTGCGCGGCAGAGCGAGCTGGAAGCCATGTTTGGTCATCTCACGCTGACGCAGCCGAACGCCCATGTGCAGGAGGTCGTCAGAAAATACCTGATGGAGCTGCGGATCGCGGAGATCGTCGAGAAACCTGGTTCGCTGGGGCTTCCTGGCGACGAAGTAATGATCATGCGGGCCTGGGCCGACAGTGAAAAGCTGGGCAACGGCAAGGGCGTTGTGACCTATACGATCGTCGGGCGCGAGTGGACCCAGCTGGCCCGCTTCGGCAACGGCAACCCAGGGCTGCATGTAAAGGTAAAGAACCCGAGGGATCTGCCCACCCTGGAGAAGATGATCGCCTCCGCGGACCACGGCGCACTGCTGAGCCGCCTCGGGTTGCCGCCGGAAGCCGACGACGCCACGCTTGCCAAGGCCGTGCGTGCGGAGCTGGCGCGCACGATTGGCGCCAACCCGACGCAGAGCCTGCAAAGCTGGCAGCGCTGGCTCACCCTGCAGCACCACCTGCCCACCGCAGCCGACAACCTGGTCAAGCACTACCGCGACCTTACCAAGGCCGAGGCCGAGGAACTGGTGAACAGCGCCACTGTGCAGCAGAAGTACCAGTTGGAATCCTGGGATTTTCCGCCGGAAATCCAGACGGCCGTGTCCAATGTGCTGGCCAACCGGGCGCAGAGCCAGCAGCGTGAGGCCATCATCCAAGGCAACGTGCATACCCTCGCGCAGGTCAACGAGCTCGGCATCCACCTGAAGGCGGTCCTGCCGGGCCGGGATGTGAGGGCGGTCAGTGTCGAGGGTGACCGCGTCGAACTGCTGCTGACCGCGTCCACCCCGGACGTGCCGGAGGTCAAGCTGGTTTTTGCCGGCAGCGCTGGCGAGCTTCCTACTGACGCCACGGGCAAGGTGTACGCGACCTGGCAGGAGGGCATATTCGAGCAGCTGACGCCTGCCGAGCGGACATCGATGCCGGGCAGGTCCGGGGGGCTTGCGGAGCCGATCGATCTGCGCCGCGCGGTGCTGGACGACATGAAGAACTCGCCGATCGTGGCCGTATGCAGTTTGCCGAGGGCGCCGGGTGGGCGGGCCAAGCGCGCGGACGACTGCGGGCCGGTACCGGCTGATCCTTTCCTTCCGTCCATCTCGATCTCCCCCCAGGAAAGGGCGGTGCGTGATGCGGTGACCCAGTTGATGGACACGACCCACGCCTCGCTCAAGAGGAAAGACCTCTACTACTCGGCTGAAAAGGTGGAGTTTGACGCCCTGAACAAGCAGGCGGCGGACCTGAGAAAGCTGAAGGCTGACCAGCGCAAGGGGATCAGGATGGACGAGACGGTGGAGGAAATGGACGACACCGCCGCCGCACGCCTGAAGGAACTGGAAAAGCGGTCGTTTGGTGACTTGGACAGCTTCGACATCGGCAACGTGGCAGGCTATACGGTGTCGGATATCACCTACGACGGGCAGCGGCTGGAACTGCCGTCTACGTTCCCGCTGAAGTCTACGGCGCTCAGTGGCAATGGACGGCCGCTGCTGGGAACAGACGGGGTACTGCCCGGCGCGCCCACCCGATACGTACTGGTGCCTGACACGGAGGCCTTCAATGTTCCACAGGTGTCTGCTCAATACCATGAATATTACGCAGGGGGCAGCGATCTTGGGCCCGTCACGGGTCGGTACTTTGAAGAAGGCCAAGCGTCAAAGTTGATCATCCTGAAGGAAGCGGATCTGGTTGTCACAGTACCCGGCCCCAAGGGAACCAAGCGGGTCAAAACCCCGATCCATCTCCTCACCGACGATCAGATCCTTCTGCTGAGCAATGCCGACTATTCGTCCGAGCTGCGAAAGCTATTCGGCGATTCCGGGCTGCTGCCGGCCAATGTCAGGACATGGAAGGCGGGCGTCCCTTACCGCATGTACCAGATCCGCTCGTGCAGCGAAGGCAAGATTCTCGATGCCTTCTACCGCGCGGTGGGCCAGGCGGTGCCCGCGTTGAACGCTGTCCTGTGGCGTCCCACTGGCGTGACGATCGACGGGCTCGGTGGCACCCTCAACATCGTGTCGGAAATGAACCCGTGCACGCGAAGCTGCGATCGACGGCTCAATGAGATGATCGCCCGCATGCCCGGTATGCAGGTCAAGGTCTTCTACCGCTTTGAAAACAACCCCGAGAGAACCGCTTGGTGGCGGGCCAGAAAGGTGGATGTCATCTTCAACAAGAACAGGGAAAGTTGGGAAAAGGCTGGAAAGACCGAGGCAGAAATGAGAAAACTGGCCGACACCGAGTGGACCACACTGTTCGCCGACGCCAAAGGCAAGAAGACCTGGGTCGACGAGTTCCTGGTGAAGCACCCTCCCAAGCAGCCCGTTCCCAAGCTGTGGGAACCGCAGCTGCCCGTTTGAGACTGACATGCCCATTGAAGGAATTACCTCGAACAGCGTGAGCATTTCCCCGGTCTGCGCAGGCAGACCGGGGGGTGCCGGTCCTCCCCTGAATGAACTGGCGCGACTTGAGGGTGGGCCACTGGAGTTCTGCGCGGCGGATCCAGACGAGCACGCCGCATTCCGCAGCACCCTCTCGTATAAGCTCGCTGACTATCTGACATACGGGTATCTCGGGGACGGTGAGGGCCACGGCGTTGTCTGCATGAAGGTGCCCAACGCCCGATCCGCCGAAGACGTGGCGCTGGGCGAGGTGAACCTTGAACTGCATGCCGATGCCTGCGTGTTCGGATTCCTGTACCGCGAGGGCGTCCGCGACTGCTACTACGTGTCCAAGGGTGCCGAGTTCTTCAGTGTGAGTATCGAATCGGGGATCGCGACCTGCGGTCCGTATGACATCTTCGTGTCGCCGCCCATGACGTGGGAGGAACTCAGGACGAGGCTGGAGCCACAGCGGCATTGGTGACGCGCCGGGCGTGAGGCGGCCGCCGACGCGGATCATGCGGCCTTCACAGCGGCCTACCCGTCAACTGACGACAATGGGCTTGGTCCAGCACGGGATGCCCATGTCGTTTTGCCGGCCCGCCGTATCCCGCTATCCTGTGCCCATGCCGCCTCTGAAATACGCCCTGCCGCTGATTTTCCTCCTGCTCGCCGCCGTTCCGGCGGCGCATGCGCGCGGGACCATCGAGAAAGTGGACATCACCGGCCTGGACAAGGGCGACGATGCCGAGATGATCGAGAACATCGAGGTCTCGCTGTCGCTGTACGACACCATCGGCAAAGCGCAGGGCGAATCGCGGCTGGAGTACCTGCTCTCCCAGGCCGAACGCCAGACCCGCCAGGCCCTGGAGCCGTTCGGCTTCTACAACCCGGTGATCACGGTCGAGAGCCCGCGTGAGGGCGAGAACCTGCGCGTGGTGATCCATGTTGAGAAGGGGCCGCCGACCCTGGTGCGCCGGGAGAACATCGACATCACCGGCCCGGCACAGCTGGACCAGTACCTGCAGGAAGACCTGGAGAATTTCCGCCCGCGCAAGGGCCAGCGCTTCGAGCACACGCTGTATGACGCCAGCCGGGTCACCATCACCCGGCGCCTGGCCGAGCGCGGGTACTTCGACGCTGACTTCACCCAGCGCAGGGTGGAGATCACCCGCGCCGAGAATGCGGCGGACATCGACCTCAGCTGGGACAGCGGCCGCCGCTACAACATGGGCGACATCCGCTTCCACGAAGACTACTTCGACCCCAAGCTGTTTGATCCGCTGGTGTACTGGGAAAAGGGCAGCTACTTCCACGAAGGCAAGCTGGACCGCCTGCGCGAGTCGTTGACCAAGCTGGACTACTTCAGCGTGATCGACATCCAGCCGTTGCCCGACCAGGCCGATGCGAACGGCAACGTGCCGGTGGACGTCAACCTGACCCGCGCCAAGCGCACGGTGTACACCGCCGGTGTGAGCTACGGCAGCGAGAGCGGCGCCGGTGTGCGTGGCGGCCTGGAGCGCCGCTTCGTCAACAGCCGCGGCCACAAGATGAACACCCAGCTGGACTACGCACAGAAGCGCAAGAGCCTGGTCACCACCTACCGGGTGCCCGCGTTCAAGTGGCTGGATGGCTGGTACGCACTGACCGCCAGTGCGTACGACGAACAGACCGACTACATCGACCTGCGCAATTTCAAGCTGTCCGGCAGCCGCAGTGGCGAGATCAACGAGAACTGGACCGCGATCGCCTCGATCAACGCACTGCGCGAGCGCTGGCGTTACGCCTCGGGCACCGAGTTCACCAACGCGATCTACAACACCTCCACCCTGGTGTACCCGCAGCTGGTGGCCGACTACGTGAATGTGGACGACCGGCTGGCGCCACGTCGTGGCATCAGTGGCAGCGCGACCCTGCGCGGCGGCATCGAAGGCGCGGGCTCGGACACCAGCTTCGTGCAGGCCAACGTGATGCTGCGCTGGTTCATTCCGGTTGGCGAGGCCGACAGGCTGATCCTGCGCGGCGAGGGTGGCACCACCTGGACCAGCGACCTGGTGGCGATGCCGCCCAGCCTGCGCTTCTTCGCCGGTGGCGACCGCAGCATCCGTGGCTACGCGTTCCGTGAGGTCGGCCCGCGTACGGCGCCGCCGGACAAGTTCGCGCTGGGTGCCAAGAACGTGGTGACCGCCTCGGCCGAGTACGAGCATTACTTCAAGGGCGGCCCATGGGGCGGGGCGGTGTTCGTCGACACCGGCAGCGCCTTCGACAACACCATCGACCTGCACACTGGCGTGGGCTTCGGCGTGCGCTGGAAATCGCCGGTGGGGCCGGTCCGCGTCGATGTTGCCCACGGCCTGAACAATCCGGATTCGCAGTTCCAGCTGTATCTGAGCGTGGGAGCGGATCTGTGAGCACGCCAACACCGTCGTCCACCCCCACGCCGCGTCCGCGCGTCCGCTTCTACCGCAAGCGCCGGTTCTGGGCGTGGTCGGGCTTCACCGTGCTGGGGCTGGTGCTGCTGGCGCTGCTGCTGGTGTACTGGCTGCTGCAGACGGTGGCGGGGCGTGACGTGCTGCTGGCGCAGGTGGTGGCGCGGCTGCCGGTGGGCGCTACGCTGACCTGGAGCAAGGTGGACGGCCCGGTCGCCGGGCCGCTGGTGCTGCATGACCTGGACTTCCGCTACGACGATATTCATTTCACCGCCGAGCGTGCCTACCTGGACCCGGACATCCGGCCGCTGCTCGGCCGCAAGCTGCAGCTCGATGCGCTGCAGATCAAGAACGCCACGCTGAACCTGGCCAAGAGCGATGAACCGTTCGAGATGCCGTCGTGGCCGGAATCGCTGCCGCAGATTGAAATGCCGCTCGCGATCCAGGCCGACACGATCATCATCGACGGGTTCCGCATCACGCAGGCGCAGGAACCACTGATCGACATCACCCGGCTGCGCGGAGGACTGGAGATCGCCACTGGCGAATTCCGCGCGCAACAGCTCAAGGTGGACAGCGACCGGGGCGACTTCCGCGTGGACGGGCGCTACGTACCGCGCAACGATTACGCCACCGACATCACCATTGGTGCGGTGCTGCCGGCGCCACGCGGCCGTACGCCGGCACGGCTGGGCCTGGTGGCCCGCGGCGACCTGGACCGCATGGAGATCGCGGTGGCCGGGCATGCGCCTGCACCGTTGCAGGCCAGCCTGGTGTTCGAAGGGCGCGACGAACCGGTGTGGAAAGCCAGTGCGCGCAGCACCGAACTGGATCTGGCACTGCTGGTGCCGGGGATGGACGCCAGCACCAGCACGCCGCTGTCGCTGGATTTCAAGGCCGACGGCAAGGGCGGCCAGGCCAACCTGCAGGGCCGCATCCAGCAGGGCGACCTGGCGGTGGAACTGGCGCCGTCCAGGGTAGGGCTGGCCGACCAGGTGCTGACCGTCTCACCGCTGGTGGTGAAGGGCTTCGGTGGCCAGGCACGCCTGCAGGGCACGGCCGACTTCCGTGACCGCGAGAACGCCAGCCTGCGCTTCTCGATCATCGCCAATGACCTGACGTTCGTGCCCGCCGCCGACCCCACCACCCCGGGCGCGGCGAAGCCGGTGCCGGTGACGCTGAAGGAGGCCCGCATGGGCCTGGCCGGCACGCTCAAGGCGTGGGCTGCGGTGGGCAAGGCGTCGGTCGAGCGCGAGCAGCAGTCGGCCGACCTGCAGTTCGACGTACGCGGCAGCGACACCGCCGCGCAGATCAAGCAGCTGCAGGCCAAGACCCCGGGCGGCGCGCTGGATGTCACCGGCCAGGTCGCCTGGGCCCCGCAGCTGGACTGGGACGTGGCCGCCAAACTGGCGGCCTTCGACCCGGGCTACTTCGTGCCCGGCTGGGATGGCCGGCTGTCCGGCGCGCTGGCCTCCAAAGGCCGGCAGCTGCCGACCCCGGCAGGCAGTCCCGCCGGCACGGCCGCGTCGTACGAGGCCACCGTGGACGTGCCTGGCATCAACGGCATGCTGCGCAACCGCCGCGTGGACGCGCAGGGTCGCTTCGCGCTGCGCGGGCAGCAGGGCGAAGGCAACGTGCGGCTGGCGGTGGGTAACAGCCGCTTGACCGCGAGTGGCAGCGTCGGCGACCGCCTGGATGTGCAGGCGCAGCTGGAACCGGTGCAGCTGGACGACCTGATGCCCGGCAGCACCGGCACGCTGCGTGGCCAGGTGCAGGTGCGCGGACCGCGCACCGCGCCGGACATCACCGCCGACCTGGTCGGCAGCGGGCTGCGCTACCAGGACTGGAGCGCCCAATCGATCAGCCTCAAGGGTCGCCTGCCGTGGCAGGGTGATGCCGGCACGCTGGCACTGCAGGGCACCAGCGTGCAGGTCGGCATGCTGCTGGACACGCTCAACGTGGATGCGCGCGGCAGCCTGTCCAACCTGCGCCTGGACGCGCAGGCGAAGAACGAACTGGGTGCCGTGGCGCTGCAGGGTGGCGTGCGCCAGCAGGGGAACGCATGGCGTGGCGATCTTGCCGCGCTGCGGATCGCGCCGGTCAAGGGCGATGCGTGGGCACTGCGTGCGCCAGCCACGTTCGGCATCCAGGGCAGCAACTTCACCCTCAGCGACACCTGCCTGGGTGCGGCCACCGGCGGCGCGCTGTGCGCCAGCGCCAACTGGCCGCGTGATGGGCTGGTGGTACGCGGTGACGCGCTGCCGCTGGCGCTGGTGCAGCCGTGGTTGCCGCCGCAGTCCGGGCGCCGCCTGCACCTGCGCGGCGAGATCACGCTGGACGGACGCATCCGCCCGCGTGGCAATGCGTGGGAAGGCAGCGCCAAGATCGCCTCGCTGGAAGGCGGCATCCGCCTGGGTGACAACGCGCGCGGCGAGCTGGTGCGCTATGACCAGTTCTCGGCCACGCTGGAGATGACCCCGGCACAGATCAACGCCAAGCTGGGTGTGGGCTTCCAGGGCGACGGCTTCGTCGACGCCAAGGTGCAGACCGGTTGGGACGCCAACGCCCCGCTCAACGGCGAGCTGTACCTCAACATGTCGCGCCTGTACTGGCTGGAGCTGTTCTCGCCCGACATCGTTCGCCCCACCGGCCTGATCGAGGGCCACGTCAGCCTGCGCGGCACGCGCGGCACGCCGTCGCTCGGTGGCGACGCCAAGCTGAGCAAGTTCAAGGGGGAGTTCCCGGCGCTCGGGCTGACCTTCGACCAGGGCAGTGGCACCTTCACCGCGCAGCCGGACGGCTCGGCGGTGATCAAGGCGCAGGCCAACTCGGGCAAGGGCACGCTGTTCGTCGATGGCGGGCTGTCGTGGTTCGGCGAAGCGCAGCCGTTGCAGCTGCATATCCACGGCGAAAACGTGCTGCTGGCCAATACGCCGGAACTGCGCATCGTCGCCAACCCCACCCTCGACTTCACCCTGGCCAAGGCGGCCATGCAGCTGCGCGGCACCGTGCACGTGCCCGAGGCCGACCTGGACCTGGAGCGGTTGGATCGCGGTACGTCCGTGTCCGAAGACGTGGTGGTGCTGGACCCGGCCGACCCGGAAGAGGGTCCGAGCCTGCCACTGGACATGGACCTGACCGTGAGCCTGGGCGACAACGTGCGCATGGCCGGCTTCGGCCTGAAGGGTGGGCTCGGCGGCAAGATGCAGGTGTGGTCGCGGCCGGGCCGCGAGATGACCGCCAATGGGGCGCTGGAAGTCAGCGGGCGCTACAAGGCCTATGGCCAGGACCTGACCATTACCCGCGGCAACCTCAACTGGAACTACAACGCCGTTTCCGACCCGCGCATCAACATCCGCGCCGAACGCCGCGTGGGCGATGTCACCGCCGGTATCGACGTGACCGGGCGCGCACAGTCGCCGCGCGTGGACGTGTGGTCCGACCCGACGATGTCGCAGTCCGAAGCACTCGCGTTCCTGGTGCTGGGCCGCAGCCTCACCGGCGCCAGCAGCGACCAGACCCAGCAGGTCAACGCCGCCTCGGCGGCGCTGTCGGCCGGCAGCGGCCTGCTCGCCTCGCAGCTGGGCGCCAAGCTCGGCCTGGACGACGCCGGCGTGAGCCAGTCGCGCGCGCTGGGCGGTTCGGTGATTGGCGTGGGCAAGTTCATCTCGCCCAAGCTGTACGTCGGCTACGGCGTTTCGCTGGTGGGCAGCGGTTCGGTGCTGACGTTGAAGTACCTGCTGCGCCGCGGCTTCGATATCGAAGTGGAATCGAGCACGGTGGAAAACCGCGGTTCGCTCAACTGGCGCAAGGAAAAATGATGTCGTGCGCCGGCGCGGTACGGGCACGGTAGGCCACGACCGTTGGTCGTGGCGTAACGCCGCGCCCAGCCCGGCAGCTGTTTGGGAACCCACCCCACCCGGTGTACGTGCACAGGCATCAGCGCGGTGCATGCCGAAAACGGCATCGAAAAATATGCAGCAGATCGTTTTCTGGTGTCGCTACGGAGCGCGCTGCGCAGCGCATCACATTCCGCGATCTGCTTGGTGCGCAATGACTTGCAGGTACATGCAGTTCATTCCCGACAAGGTGGTAGGCGATGCCATCCAAGCTGCGCGCCTCAACAGATACAACCGATTTCCGCTATGGTCTCCGCGTACGCATGGTAGGCCCTGAGTCTAAAAGCTCAGCAACACTGCAAGCTTGATGTAATGCGTCGGGAGGGTGGCGAAATACAACACCCTCGTGGAAATACGTCGCACCGTTTCTTGCAACGGCTTTTAGCCTCCCGACTCCCTCGCCATTCCGGCGAGGGAGACATCCAGGAGAGGCCTACCATGCACGACCATGAGAGCGATCCATCCGCCGGCACCCAGCCGCGTGTCATCTACCACTGGCGCACGCCCCGCACCGTGTTGACCGGCGCACTGCGCCAGCACGACGGTGCGCCGCCGCCCGACGAATTGTTGATCCCGTCGCTGCACCTGCGCGGCATGTGGATGACCACGGCGGGCATTGAAACCGGCACACGCCTCAGCGTGCAGATCGCCCCCGGCTGCCTGCTGCTGCGTACGCTCACGCCGGTGGTGCGTGTGGCCTGCCGGCCGGGGTGGTACCACGCCGCCCAGGGCTCCGACCGCGTCCGCTGGTAGGGTCGCATCCCAATCGGAGACGTGCATGGATGCACACGTGGTGCGGCCGCAGGACGCGGAAGAGCACCACCGCCGACCCTGCGCACGCATCCGGTGATGGCATTGCAGTGATCGGCATCGCGGCTCCACCGGCCGTGCGATTGCAGATGTCCATGCGTCTAAGGGATCGCACGCACGGTCGGCAGTTGTTTGGGAACCAACCCTACCCTCAACGCTTGCCGATGTTCCTTCGTAGATCGATTGCCCAGAACACCAGCGACATCCCGATGCCCGCCAGCGGCCAGATCATCCCGGCGACCAGCGGTAGACCGTTGGGTTCGCCTTCCGGGTCCGGGCCACGCACTCTGGCACGCGTCATCGCAATGAGGGCCAACCCGAATACCCACGCGCGGTCCAGCGCCATCAGAAGGAGCCCGTCTATTCCCTGCGCCCGCTGCGCCCACATCGCCGCGCCCACCGCAATGGCGGCCAACGGCAGAAACGCCCAACGCAGCCAAGCCGGTCCGCGCGCTTCGTCTTCATGCACGCACTGCCAACGCAACAGTCCCTTGAACCCAAGGACCAGCAGCCAGCCGGCAGGCACCATCAGGGTAGCGGTGGCGATGAACAGCCATCCCTTGAACGCGCCTATGGCAGGGCTGGCGTTGACACCCCACGCGGTGATCGCGCCCAGAAACAGCCCGACGATGGCGCAGCGAAGTGCGCTGTAGCGAAGGCGGACAGGATGGGATGCATCGCCAAACCTCGCCCAGAAGCCGACCTGGCCCGGATCCAGCCCCGTCGGTACTTCTTCTTCTGGCCAGTACTCCAGCGCGGCCAGCAGAAAGGGGGTGTCACGGGCACGGATGGGCAGGGCGGCGTCGAGGCGATTGCGCCAGCGCGGGCGCGGCTCGCGCAATCGCGCGACCGCTTCATCGGTCTCCTGCGCGGACAGGTAACGCTCGCTGCAACGCTCGTAAACGATGCGCAGTGCGCCACGCGATTCCGGCAGCAGCTGCCATGCCTGCCGGCAACGGCGGGCCACTGTCGCCAGCCACAACGGATCCAGGTCGAGCGCAATGTCATCCCAGTCAAACGCCTGCATCAGCGTGCCGAAGTTTGCCTCAGATACCGGTGGACGCTCGTGATGCAGGCGTTCCAATAGTGCCCAGCCGACGTCGACCCGGAACTTGAGCGACCAGCCCAGGGCACGCTCCTGCAGCAACTGGCTCAATGACGCTGCGCCCACTACGGCAGCCTGCTGGAGGATGTCGAGCGCTGCTACGTCCGGATCCAACGCAGTGGATGTCGTTTCGAGCCTGGCAACCTCTGGTGTGCCAACGGCCGGTACAGGCAAATGCAGCGCAGGCGGCGCATCGGATAGTTGTTCGGGAACACTGCGGCATATCGCAAGCGCGTGCTGGTAGCAGGCATGCAGATCCTGAAACGCGTCAGGATCATCATCAGGCCGGTTGCAACGCAACAGGCGTGCGTAGGCACGTTTCACTGCACGCTCATCGCCCTGTTCAGCAAGCTCCAGCAGCTCCTCGCCTGCACTCATGATTCGGCTTCCAACGCGTCCAGAGCGGCAGTGAATGCATCGCGTTGTTCGGAAATGCGCGCCGTATCCTGGCTCTCCAGCGTGGATCGGAACTGCGCGAGCCACGCCTGGACATGGTCACGATTGTCCATGTACTCCGCGTAGACCCGCTCGGCGCGCGCCATGAGTGCGACGTTGGGCAGGTGCTCGCGGGGGTGCACCTTCAAGGCCTGCAGTGCGGCCAAGCGTGTCTGGATCTGCGCAGTGTCCAGTGCGCTTTCATTGCGCTGCAGGACCAGGTCGTGCCGATGCCCGTTGCTGGTATCGGTAATCTCCACCTGCAGCAGCCCATCGACGTCGTACGTAAACCGCACACGAAAACTGCCATCGCCCCCGCGTGTTGGATCGACTGGAATCTCCAGCCGGCCCAGCGCGATGTTGCGTTCCACTACCGGGTGCTCGCCCTGATAGACCCCGATCGACAGTACCTTCTGCTTATCCGACACCGGACTGATCGACTGCTCGCGACTGATCGGCACCACACTGTTGCGTGGAATCACCGGCAGGAAGTAGCCAGGATGGTATCGACCGCGCTCGTCCACCCGGGAAACATCGATGCCCAATGTGTAGGGGCAAACGTCCGTCAACACGACCTCGTCGAGATCGATGGCGCGATCCTTCAATCCTGCCGCGAGCGTGGCACCGAGCGCGATGGCCTGATCCGGATGGATGTGCCGCAAAGGCAAGCGACCCAGCAGCCGCGTAGCAAGCCGGCCGACCATCGGCATGCGTACCGCTCCGCCGACCAGCACCACGTCATCAATGTCGCCGGGCACCAGCCGGGCGTCGCGCAGTGCACGCTCGATGGGCAGTCGCATGCGCTGCAGCAGAGGTGCGGCGAGCGTCTCGAACCGCTCCGCCGTGCAACTCCACTCCATGGACGCATCCAGCAGTTGAATCTGCAGCCGGTTGTCGCCGTGGGTCGACAGGCCCTGCTTGAACGCCTCCATCTGCTGGCGCAGGCGCGCCAGCTCCGATGCCGGCAAGCGTTTGAGATCGGTCTTGGTATCGGTAGCGAATGCCTGCAGCAGCACCTCCAGGAAATCTTCGCCACCCAGGAAGGTATCGCCCGCCGATGCATGCACCTCTACCACGCCGTCGAACAGCTCCAGCAGGGACACGTCGAACGTGCCGCCGCCCAGGTCCAGTACCAGGACACGGCCTTCGCCTTCGCGGTCGCGCAGCCCATATGCCAGTGCAGCAGCAGTAGGTTCGTTGATCAGCCGCTCGACGCGGATGCCGGCCAGCTCGCCGGCCGCCCGCGTCGCTTTGCGCTGGGCATCGCTGAAGTAGGCCGGTACGCTGATGACCGCCTCGGTGACCTTTTCACCGAGCGCGCTTTCCGCGTCGGCGATCAGCGACCGCAACACCAGCGCGGACAGCTCCTCCGGCCGGAATCGGCGCCCGCCCAGGGTGCTCTCATGGTCGGTGCCCATCTGCCGCTTGAAGGTCGCCGCCGTCAGCTCCGGGTGAGTCACAAGGCGCTCCCGCGCCGCCTGGCCGACCAGCACCGTGTCGCCGTCCAGGCTCACGACCGACGGCGTCAGCAGCTCGCCGTGCGCATTGGGAAACAGCCGTCCCCCATGACCGTCATGCACGCCGATCAGCGAATGCGTCGTGCCGAGATCGATTCCTACGATCATTGCCACAATCTCCCCCTGAGAAGCGCCGATTCTATCCATCCCGCGCCACCCCTGACCATCGGGCGTTGCCCCACAGCCCCCCAGTAGCTAAGGTGCCGGCTTGTTCCGCCGTACTGGATGCACCCATGCCCGCACGCACCCCCCTCGTCGCCGCCCTGGCGCTCGGCCTCACCCTCGCCACCGGCGCCCATGCCGATGAAGGCATGTGGATGCCGACCCAGTTGCCGGACCTGGCCAAGCCGCTCAAGGCGGCCGGTTTCAAGGGCAACCCCGCCGATCTGGCCAATGTCACCGCGCCCCCGTTGAGTGCGGTGGTGCGGGCCGGCGGCGGCACCGGGTCGTTCGTGTCGGCCGATGGCCTGCTGCTGACCAACCACCACGTTGCGATGGGCGTCATCCAGTACAACAGCACGGCCGAGCACAACCTGATCGACGGCGGTTTCATCGCCGAAGGCCGCGCCGACGAGCGCCCGTCCAACCCGGATTTCCGGGTGCTGGTCACCACCGGCTTCGACAAGGTCACCGACGAGGTCCTGCGCGATGCGCGCGGCAAGACCGGGCGCGCCTACTTCGATGCGGTGGACCGGGCCAGCAAGCGGCTGGTGGCCGAGTGCGAGCAGGAAGGCAACGTGCGCTGCAGCGTGGCCGACATGTACTACGGCACGGATTTCTACCGCATCCGCCAGCTCGAACTGAGCGATGTGCGGCTGGTCTACGCGCCGCCGCGTGCGATCGGCAACTACGGCGACGAGATCGACAACTTCATGTGGCCGCGCCATACCGGTGACTTCACCCTGCTGCGCGCGTACGTGGGCAAGGACGGCAAGCCGGCGGCCTACAGCCCGGACAACGTGCCGTACCATCCGCCGGCGCACCTGAAAATGGCCATCGACGGTCCCAAGGCAGGTGACTACGCGATGCTCGCCGGCTACCCGGGCATCACCTACCGCCACCGCACCGCCGCCGAGTTCGGCGGCCAGATCGATGCGGTGCTGCCGCGCCGCGTGGCGGTGTTCCAACAGATGATCGATACCATCGAAGCCGCCACCGCCAAGGATGCACAGGCGCGCACCCGCTATGCGGCGCAGCTGCAGTCGTTGAAGAACAACCGCAAGCGTGCCGCCGGTGAACTGGAAGGCCTGCTGCGCAGCGATGCCAAGACCCAGCGCGGCTACGACGAGGCTGCCATGCTGAAGGCCACCGATGCGGCCTACCAGCCCGACATCCAGGCGCTGTTCGGTTCGCTCTCGCAGGGTGCGGCGATGGGCGAGCGCGACTTCGTGCTGGAGCAGGCCGCCACCCAGAGTCAGCTGCTGCGCTCGGCGCTGATGCTGGAACGGCTGCGCATCGAGTCGGCCAAGCCCGACGCCGAGCGCGAGAGCGGCTACCAGCAGCGTGACCAGGCCCTGATCGAAGGTACCCTCAAGCAGGTGCAGCGCCGCTATGCGCCGGCCGTCGAGAAGGCCCTGCTGACCAACCTGCTTACCCGCTACCAGCAGCTGCCCGATGCGCAGCGCCTGCCGGAATTCGACGCGGCCTTCGGCCGCACGCCGGCCGCGTTGGCCAAGGCGCTGGACACGCTGTACGCCGGCACCCGCCTGGGCGAGGAGTCCGAACGGCTGTCGCGCTTCGCGGCGGCGAAAGAGGGCAAGCCGCTGGCGCGCGATCCGCTGATCGATCTGGCCGGCCCGCTGGTGGCCGCACAGCTGCGCCTGGACGACCAGCGCAAGGACCGCGAGGGCGAACAGCTGCGCCTGCGCCCGGCGTACATGCAGGCGCTGTTTGCCTGGCGTGCGAAGCAGGGCCGCGCGGTGTACCCGGACGCCAACCGCACCCTGCGCATCAGCTATGGCAAGGTCGAAGCCTTGTCGCCACGCGACGCGGTGCACTTCGACCCGGTAACCACCGTAGCCGGCATCGTCGAGAAGAACACCAATGCCTTCCCGTTCGATGCGCCCAAGCCGTTGCTGGCGGCCATCGCCAAGGGCGATTTCGGCAGCACCGCCGACCCGGTGCTGAAGACCCAGACAGTCAACTTCCTGACCAACCTGGACACCACCGGCGGCAACTCCGGCTCGCCGGTGCTCAACGCACGCGGCGAGCTGATCGGGCTCAACTTCGACAGCAACTGGGAATCGGTCAGCGCCAGCTGGTGGTTCGACCCCCGCTTCAAGCGCGCGGTGCACGTGGACATGCGCTACCTGCGCTGGCTGCTGGCCAAGGTCTATCCGGCGCCGGCACTGCTCAAGGAAATGGGCGTTCCGGCGGAATAAGCCGCGCTCGTCAGCGGATGTGGATGCGGAACAGGATCTGGGCGTGCCGCAGCATGGGATCGCCCTGCTGGGTGGACAGCGGATCGCGGGGGTCCCACTGGTGGGGTGGCAGGGGCTCGCAGGGTGGGCCGGGCGGCGGCGGCGTACCCGCTTCCCAGGCCGCGACATACAGCGCGTTGCGGCCGGTCTCGCGGACGGCACTGACGAACAGACGGACATTGAGCTGCTGCGGTCCGGGCGCGCTTTGCTGCGCTGGCAGCCCGTCCACCTCCGCCTGGATCCGGTTGACCAACCGCTCGACGAACTGCTCGCGTTGTGCCGGTGCGTAAAGCCGGGGGTACAGCGCCACTTCCCGGCGCACTTCGCCTACCAGGCCAGGACAGAGCTCCTCGAGCATCGACAGCGGCCAATGCTGCGTAGACCCGGCCGCTCGCCACGGCACCGATGCCCCGGGCAGCGCCGTTGCTGATGTGATGCCCGGGGTTGCCTCCACCCCTGCAGAGGCACGGTTGCTGATCGATACGATCGGTGCGGTAGCAGGCGGTGGGATATCCGGAACGGGTCGTCCGACCGGAATCGTGGAAGAAGACGGGGAGTCGACGGGGTTCATGGTCACTTTCGACGCTGGGCGAGACCCGACGCTGACTGCAAAGGCGATGGCCAGCAAGAGTCGGATCCGTCGTGGTTCCTGGCACCGCAACGCATCGGTGGCTGGCGGCCTTGGGGACAGGGCACTGCAGTGTCGTATTTGGCTCGCTTCCGACCTGCGGCTAGACTGCAGGCTGGTTCGAGGGATGCGACACGCCACGTGACAGCAGGAAACGACAACGGTCACGGCCCCGCGCCGATGGCCCGCGCGGGGGAGCTTGCGGGACTGCATGTCTGGGTGGTCGAAGACGATCCGGAGCTGCTGGCGCTGCTGCTGGACGACCTTGCGTGGCGAGGTGCGACCGTGCGTGGGCTGGGCAGTGCCGAGGCCCTCTACCGCGCGCTGTTGAGCGACCGCTGCGACATCGTGGTGCTCGATGTCGGCCTTCCCGGTGAGGACGGCTATGCAGTGGCCAGCCACCTGCGTGCGTCGGCCGACATCGGCATCGTGATGCTGACCGGGCGTGGCGATGCACGTGACATGGCGATGGGGCTCACCCAGGGCGCCGACCTGTACCTGATCAAGCCGCCGGACCTGGACGTGCTGGCCGCCGGCCTGCGCAGCCTGCGCCGGCGCCTGCCGGGCGCACGCGGCGAGCCCGCCGTTGCCGCCGCGCCGCCATCGCGATGGGAGATGTCCACCGACGGCTGGACATTGCACGCGCCTTCCGGTGCCCGCCTGGCCCTCACCGCGATGGAGCGCGGGGTGCTGCAGCAGCTGTTCGCTGCGGCGGGCGTGGCGGTCACCCGTGACCAGCTGATCGCGCAGGTCACCGATAACCCGTGGGATTTCGATCCGCACCGGCTGGACGTGCTGGTGCACCGCCTGCGCGCGCGCGTGCGCAGTGCTACCGGGGTGGAGCTGCCGATCCGCGCGCTGCGCGGGCAGGGCTACCTGCTGACCGGCTGATCCGGCACCCTGCCGGGTGGTGTGAGCGAGTGTGAGCGTGCGTGAGCCGCCGGCACTGACTTGTTTTCACGGCAACATCACAATTCGCCCCGCCCGGTACCGCCGGCGACGCCTGTCGCCCGCCGTTCGGGAGTCATCTGACAGGGAACGTCCGGTTCGATTGCGTTGGGAGCGCATCGTGCCGCGTTCCCCGTGAACGCCGCAACGACCGGAACAGGGGAAAACGCATGTCCATCCATAGCGATCGCGCAGCCATCTGCGCGGCGGCAACGCCGTTCGAGCGCACGTTGGCGCCGTGGTGGCCGCTGCGGCTCCGGCGCGCCGTGGTCGCGCTGCTGATGGCGCTGCCGCTGCCCGCACTGGCGGTGGACCTGCAGATCACCGACTTCTCCGATACCGGCTACGACCCGGTACCGGCGGGCACGACCGTGATCTACAACGTCAAGGTCGAGAACGGCGCCAACGACAACGCCAGCGGTACCGTGACCCTGTTCGACCTGCCCGCCGGCACCGCGCTCGCCGGCACCGCACCGGCCGGGTGCAGCGCCTCGGCAGGCGCCAGCGGCACGACCCGCGTGGTCTGCACCAACCCGGTGCTGAATGCCGCGACGGCCCCTTACGAGTTCAAGCTGCCGGTCACCACCACCGCCTCGCAGCCGGCCACCATCACCGTCCGTGCGGCGATCGGCTTCGCCACTGCGCTGCCGCCGGCGACCACGCCGATCAGCGCGCTGCAGACCAACGATCCGTTCTTCGGCAGCGACACCAACGTTGCCAACAACCGCACCAGCCAGAACACCACCATCCAGGCCGCGGCCGACCTGGAGCTCAGCAAGAGCGCGACCCCGAACCCGGTGATCGGCGGCGGTGAAATCACCTATACCCTTACCGTGCGCAACAACGGCCCGAGCGTGGCCACCGGCTTCAACGTGGTCGACACGCTGCCGCCGAACGTGGCCCTGGTGGGCGTGCCCAGCGGTGCGGACTGGGCCTTCGCCCAGCAGAACGGTACCTACAACGGCACCCTGGCGGTCGGCGCGACCACCAGCTATTCGTTCCGTGGCAAGGTCAATGTCGGCACCGGCAACATCGTCAACTCCGCCGTGGTCAACGCGGGCACGGTGGCCGATGCAGTGCCGGACAACAACGCCGCGCAGGTCACCACCGCGGTCACCGCCGGTGCGGACCTGCTGGTGTCCAAGTCGGTGTCGCCGGCGCCGGCAGCCGCTGGTTCGGTGGTCACCTATACGCTGACCGCGCGCAACGACGGGCCGAGTGCTTCCACCAATGTGGTGCTTCGCGACCCATTGCCGGAAGGCTTCATCGTCAACGGTGTGACCGGTCCCAGTGGCTGGTCGTGCAGCAACAACGCCGAACGCACCGTGGTCACCTGCACCGCCGCGAGCTTCGCACCGGGCGCGCAGGCGCAGATCGCCATCCAGGCGCAGGTGCCTTCCACCGGCACCAACAGCAGCGGCACGGTCAGCAACACCGCGCAGATCAGCGCCGATACGCCGGACCCGGTATCGGCCAACAACACCGGCAGCGTCGGCCTCACCGTCATCCCCGACGGCGCCGACCTGCGCATGACCAAGACCAAGACACCGGCCCTGGTCCCGGTGTGGAACAACACCGGCCTGCGCACCGACAGCGTGATGGCCAGTGCGCTGCGCGCGCAGAACCTGGGCCCGCGCACCGTCACCGGCAACCTGCAGCTGGTGGACACGCTGGCCCCCGGCGAAGAGTGGGTGGATGCCAACGGCCAGCCGTATGCGCCCGGCACGCCGGTCACCGTGGGCGGCTTCAGCTGCAGCGTGGACCGCGCCTGGAGCGGGGCGCCGGCGCAGGTGGTCACCTGCACGCAGACCGGCGGCTACCCGGTGGCCGTCAACGGCAACTCGGCGGCGCTCACGCTGTACACGCTGGCGCGCCTGCAGGGCACGCTGTCCAACACCGCGTGCACCGGCGGCAGCGGTGGTTCGGCCGAACCGACCACCGCCGGCGGCATCAACCTGGACCCGAACACCGGCAATGACTGCACCGGTGCGCAGAGCCGCGCCACCGACGCCCGCGCCGATCTGTCGATTACCAAGCGCACCAATGCCGCGGGCGACGCCGACAACATCATTCGCGACACCGACGGCGGGGTGAGCTACACGCTGCAGGTCACCAACAGCGGCGCAGCCACCACCGGCGTGGTGGTCAACGATCCGATTCCCGGCTTCGTCACCGGCTCCACCACCGTGACCTCCACCAGCACCCCGGCCGGCTGGAGCTGCGGGCTCACCGGCAGTACCTGGGTGTGCCGTTCCAACACGACCGCGCTGGCGGCCAACGCCACGGTCACGATCGGCTTCACGGTGAACCGTGGTCTGTTCGACAGCCAGTCGCAGGCCGCATTGACCTGCGGCGGCGTGGCGATGCCGGCCGGCCGCTTCTGCAACACCGCCGGGGTGAGCGTCGATCCGACCGTGAGCGGTTCGATCGGCGAAGCCGACGCCACCAACAACAGCGCCTCGGACTGGGTGCAGATCGACCCGGTCGCCAACGTGGCCACCACCGCCAAGGACATCACGTCGGGCAGCCCCGGTCGTGCCGGCGTCAACACCACCTACCGCATCACCTACCAGAACCGCGGCCCGTCGGTGGCCCGTGGCGTGGTCTTCACCGACACCTTCACCCTGCCGGCAAATGACGCCGGCTTCGTGCTGGTCTCGGCCGTGCGGACCGGCACCGGCACCACCGCCTGTACGGTGACCAGCAGCGACCCGGCCATCGGTTCGGCCGCCGCGCCCGGTGGCACCTCGTGGTTCAACAACGGCGGCGCGCCGGCCACGCTGCGGCTGACCTGCGCACCGCTGGACATGGCGAACAATTCGACCCAGACGATGACGGTGGTGATCCGCCCGAACGTCAACAGTGGCAACACCGGGCGTCAGTTCACCAACGTCGGCACGTTCTACGTCGACCTCGATGGCAACGGCACCCAGGACCCGGCCAGCGGGACCGACGGCAACGGCCGCACCTACAACTACAACAGCCGTACCGACGATGACAGCCGTTCGGCCGTGCTCGACTTCACCGCCGGTGAAGTGGACCTGATCGTCAACAAGATCGACCAGAACTTCGTGGGCGCCGTGGACCCGCTCGGCTTCGATTCGCGCGTGGGCCAGGAAGCCAACAACTACATCACGTACCAGGTGAGCGTGCGCAACGACGGTCCGTCGCTGGCGACGCGGACGCTGATCGAAGACACCATCACCCCGGCCAGTGGCGCCAATGTCGCCTTCGTCGGCAGCCGCACCGGCACCGCGACCACCCCGCAGGGAGCGCTGGAAGCACCGGGCGACCGCTGCACCGTGGCGCCCGGCAGCACCAACCCGAGTACCGCACCGCAGACCCTGTCGTGCAGCCTGCCCAGCATCGGCGTGGCCACCACCGAACAGGGCGTGATCGGCGCCGGCCAGACCAGCTACCTGTACCTGGTCTACCAGTACCTCGCCTCGCCGCCGGCTACCGGCGCGACGCTGCTCAACTCGGTCACCGCGCGCTCGGCCGAAACCGAACGCGACAGCAGCAACAACACTGCCGTGCAGGAAACCAGCATCCGTACCCGCTCGGACCTGGCGATGACCAAGTCCAGCGTGGTGCTGGCCCCGAACGCCGACCCGACCCAGCCGCTGCCGGCCGCCGCCGCCACGGTCAGCCTGCGCCAGCCGTTCTGGTACGTGCTGGACGTGCTCAACAACGGTCCTGGCCACAGCCTGTCGCGCGACCGCACCGGCAGCAACCCGTTGCGCGGCGATGGCGTGGTGGTCACCGACACCCTGCCGGCCGAACTGGAGGTCATCGGCGGCGCCGAAGCCATCACCTGGCAGAAGGTGGGCAACACCGCCGACGCCGGGGTGCAGGCCAATGGCACGGGCAACTGCGAATTGAATGGCCGCACCGTCACCTGCCGCATGGGCGACCTGGCGCTGGACGGCCGCACACGCGTGCTGGTTCCCGCGCGCTGGACCACGCTGCCGACCAACGGCGCCGGCAGCAATACCGCCCGCGCCACCAGTGACCAGCTCGACCCGACTCCCGGCAATGACGAAGGCACCAGCACCCACACCGTGGTGCGTTCCTCGCTCGCCGGCGTGGTGTTCCAGGACCGCGACCGCAGCGCCGGCAACGGCGGCACGGTGCAGACCGCCGAGCCCACCATTTCCGGCGTCGAAGTCCGCCTCGACGGCCAGGACGCCTATGGCAACGCGGTGGCGCTCACGACCACGACCGACGCCAGCGGCGCCTACCGCTTCGACAACCTTGCCCCCGCGGGCGCAGGTGGCTACACCGTGACCCAGGTGCAGCCGGCGGCCTACGTCAACGGCCCGGTGGCACCGCCCACCAGCGGCGGCCAGGCGCCGTCGGCGGGTGGCACGTTCGCGGTGGTCGATCCGGCCGCGACCGCCAATTCGGTCTACACCGCCATCGCGCTGGGCGCGGGCGTGGACGCAGTGCGCTACAACTTCCCCGAAGTGCGTCGCCCGGCCTTGTCCGGCTTCGTCTACGTGGACAGCAACTACAGCAACACCCGCAACGCGGGTGATGCGCCGATCGCCAACGCCACCGTGGAACTGCTCGATGCCGCCGGCACCGTGCTGGCAAGCACCACCACCGGCAGCGATGGCAGCTACACCTTCAACAGCCTGGACCCGCTGCAGGTCTACACGCTGCGCGAAGCGCTGCCGACCGGCAGCTACCGCAACCGCCCGAGCGCGATCAACCCGGGCCTGGTCGGCGCCGGCGCCTGCGTGGGCTGCACCGTGGCCACCGGCGCGTCCGGTGACGCCGCCACCACCGACCGGATCAGCAGCATCGACCTGTCGCGCGGCGAAGACGGCACCCTCTTCAACTTCGGCGAAGACGCGATCACCGCGATCTCCGGGCATGTCTACCTGGACCGCAACGGCAATGGCGACTTCGATGCCGGCGATGCGGGCACGCGCCATTCGCAGCCCAATGGCGGCCTGCAGGGCGTCACGGTGACCCTCATCGGCGCTGGCCCCGACGGCGTGTTCGGCAATGCCGACGATCTGCCAGCGGTGGTGGTGCAGACCGACGCGCAGGGTCGCTACGATTTCGACGCGCTGGTGGTGGGACAGAACTACCGCATCACCGAGACCCAGCCGCAAGGCTATGCGAACGCGACCGAGAACGCGTCCAACGTCATCACGCTCAACGCACTGCCGTTGACCGGTTCGGCCGGCAACGACTTCGGTGAGACGCTCGGCTCGATCAGCGGGCTGGTCTACGAGGACTTCTCCAACGTCGCGGCCAACAACAACAACGGCCGCCGCGATGCCGGCGAGAACCCGATCGCCAACGTCACCCTGACCCTGTCGGGCACCGACCTGCTCGGCAACCCGGTCGCACTGACGGCCACCACCGACGCCACCGGCAGCTATCGCTTCAGCGACCTGCTGCCGCCGCAGGCGGGAACCGACTACACCCTGACCGAAACCCAGCCGGCCGGTTATCTGGACGGCAGGCACACGGCGGGCAATGCCGCCACGCCGGGCAGCACGGCGGTGCCCAATGTGATCTCCGCCATCGCCATCACCGCCGGCCAGGACGCCACCGGCTACCTGTTCGGCGAACTGGCCAATGCGCCGATCAGCGGCACCGTGTACCTGGACCGCAACGACGACGGCGACAACAACGCCGGCGACATCGGCATTCCGGGCGTGCAGGTGACCATCGTGGGTGCCGGTGCCGACAGCGTGTTCGGCACCACCGACGACACCACGGTCAGCTTGGTCACCAACGCCGACGGCCAGTACAGCTACCCGGGCGCGATCGCCGGCCAGGACTACCGCATCACCGAAACCCAGCCGACCGGCCTGGGCGAGGGCCGCGAGCAGCCGGGCAACGTCATCAACGTGACCAACCTGCCGGCGGCGGGTTCCAGCGGCAATGATTTCGGTGAGCTGGCGGCGTCGCTGTCGGGCACCGTCTATCTGGACCGCAACAACAACGGCGTGCAGGACGCCGGCGAACCCGGGCTGGCCGGCGTGCAGCTGCAGCTGCCGGCCGGCACCGTCGACGTGCTGGGCAACGCCGTGACCACGGCGGTGACCGATGCCGACGGCCGTTACCGCGTCGAACACCTGCCGGCGGGCACGTACAGCGTGACCGAACAGGCGACGCAGCCGCTGTTCAACGGCGCGCCGACCCTCAACGGCATCACCCGCGCGGGCAGCGTCGACGGCGTGGCCGCGGGTGTGGCCACGGCGGTGGCCAGCGTGCCCAGCGCGATCACCGCGATCGCGCTGCCGGCCGGCAGGAACGGGATCGAACACAACTTCGGCGAGATCCTGCCGGTGGCGATCTCCGGCACGGTGTTCTTCGACGTCGACAACGACGGCATCCGCAGCGGTGCGGCCGAGACCGGCATCGAGGCGGTGACCCTGCAGGTCACCGGCACCGACGACACCGGCGCCAGCGTCAACGTGAGCGTGCAGACCGATGCCGATGGCCGCTTCGCCTTCGATGGCCTGCGCCCGGGCACCTACACCCTGACCGAGCCGCAGCAGCCGGCCGGCACCAGCAACGGCATCACCACCGCCGGCACGGTCGGCGGCACCCCGCGTGGGACCGCCACGCCGGTCACCACGGTGCCCAGCCGGATCAGCACGATCGACCTGACCACGCCGGGCAGCGCGTCGGTGGACAACCTGTTCGGCGAGATTCCGCTCAACAGCGGCATCAGTGGCAAGGTCTGGACCGACCGCAACAACGACGGCGTGATCGACCCGGGTGAAACCGGCCTGGCCAATGTGCGCATCACGTTGGTCGGCACCGACCTGGCCGGTAACCCGATCACCCGCGACACCGTGACCGATGCCGACGGCAGCTACAGCTTCGCCGAGCTGCCGCCGGGCACCTATGGGGTGGCCGAGCCGGACCAGCCCACCGGTACCCGCGATGGTCGCACCGTGGCCGGCAGCACCGGTGGCACCGTCACCGCGCCGGGCACCACGCCGTCGCAGATCAGCGCGGTGGTGCTGGGTGTCAACCAGCAGTCGATCAACAACAACTTCGGCGAGATTCCGACCGCGAGCATCGCCGGCCGCGTCTACAACGACAGCAATGACAACGGCAGCGTCGACAGCAGCGAAGGTGGCATTGCCGGCGTCAGCGTCGTGCTCACCGGCACCGACGATCTCGGCCAGCCGGTGTCGGCGACGCTGAACACCGATGCCGACGGCCGCTACCGCTTCGACGGCCTGCGCCCGGGCACCTACACCGTGACCGAGCCGACCCAGCCGCCGCAGACGCTCAACGGCATCACCACGGCGGGCACCGTGGGCGGTGCCACGGTGGGCGTCGCCAGCGACCGTGCCAGCGTGCCGTCGACGATCAGCCAGATCGTGCTGCCGCTCGGTGCCGATTCGCTGGAGAACAACTTCGGCGAGATCGGCGACTCGCCCGACCTGATGGTCAGCAAGTCCTCGACCACTCCCCGCTTCACCGTGAACAACGTCGCCGCCTACACCATCCAGGTGCGCAATGGCGGCCAGCAGGTATCGCGGGGCGACTACGTGGTGCACGACCGCCTGCCGGTGGGCCTGAGCCTGGAGAGCACGCCGGTGGGTACCGGCTGGACCTGCACCGGTGAGCCCGGCGCAACCCGTTTCAGCTGCACCAGCCAGCGCGTGCTGGCGGCCGGTGCGGTCTCGCCGGACACCATCGCCGTGCAGGCGCGCGTCGGTGCGGCTGCGGCCGAGGCCGGTACGGTGAACAACGCCGTGCTGGTTGAAGGGGGCGGCGAGAACGCCTTCCGTGCCCCGACCGCCGCCGAGCGCGCCGCGTTCGACGGCGAGGTGGGCGACCTGCCGGCGTGCGTGGACAGCATCCTCCACAACGCCTGCCGCGTGCCCAACACCGTGCAGCTGGCCGCGTCGGTCGGCGGCACCGTGTGGTTCGACGTGGGCAGCGACGACCAGTTGCTGGACGGTGGTGACAGCCGCCTGTCGGCCTGGATCGTCGAACTGGTCGACCCGGCCACCGGCCTGGTGGTGAAGAGCACCGCGACCGCAGCGGACGGCAGCTACCGCGTCGGCGATGTGGTGCCCGGCGTGAAGTGGAACATCCGCTTCCGCGACCCGCGCTCGAACGTGCTGTGGCCGTTCCCGGTCACCCGTGAAACCGCCGGCGGCGTGCAGGAAGCCTGCGACACCGACGCGGCGATCGCGCGCGGCGGCGTCAGCGCCTGCCGCACTGCCGACAACGGCACCAGCCAGCTGGAAGTGGTGCTGCGCGCCGGTGAACACCTGCCGCAGCAGAGCCTGCCGGTGGACCCGTCGGGCGTGGTGTATGACGCCACCACCCGCGACCCGGTACCGGGCTCGATCGTCACGCTGGCCCCGGTCGGCCTGTGCACCGGCTACGACCCGCGCACCGCAGTGCTCAACGCCGCCAGTGGCGGTTACCGGATCGACGGCAACCGCATTGCCATGACGGTCGGCAGCGAAGGCTTCTACCAGTTCGCCTTCGCACCGACCGCACCGGCCCGCTGCGAATTCCAGCTCACGGTGACCCCGCCGGGCGGCTACACGTTCGTCTCGACGATGATTCCGCCGCAGGCCGACACCCTGTCGCCGGCCGGCGGCGCCGGTGCCAACCACGTCGTGCAGGCCAACACCCAGGCACCGACCGGTGCGGTGGGTGCGGCCACGCAGTACTACCTGACCCTGTTCGCCGGTTCGACCACGGCGGCGATCGTGCACAACCATCTGCCGCTCGATACGGCGGTGGCCACGGGTCTTGCGATCACCAAGACCGGTGACCGCCAGACCGCCGAGATCGGCGACACCGTGCAGTACACCATCACCGTGCGCCAGACCGCCGGTAGCGCGCTGGGTGCGTTGAACGTGATCGACCGCCTGCCGCGTGGCTTCACCTACATCGACGGTACCGCCCGTGCCGATGGCCGCGCGGTGCCCGATCCAGCCGGCAAGCCCGGTCCGCTGCTGGGCTTCGCGCTGGGACCGATCAGCGTCGGTGGCCAGGTCGTGCTGACCTACCGCGTCCGGGTGGGCGTGGGTGCGCAGCAGGGCGATGGCATCAACCGCGCGCAGGCCTTCGGCTGTTCGATCAGCGGGGGCTGCATCGACCCGGTCGCCATCGCGCCGCTGGCCGGTGCGCTGGCATCCAACCGGGCCGAGTACCGCGTCCGCGTCACCGGCGGTGTGTTCACCGACCAGGCCTGCGTGCTCGGCAAGGTGTTCATGGACTGCAACAACAACCACCTGCAGGACCGCGAAGAGCTCGGCATCCCGGGCGTGCGCCTGTACTTCTCCGACGGCACCTGGGTGATCAGCGATTCGGAAGGCAAGTACAGCCACTGCGGCCTGCCGCCGCAGAGCCACACGCTGAAGGTGGATGCCAGCACGCTGCCGGTCGGCGCACGCCTGACCACCAGCAGCAACCGCAACCTCGGCGACGCCGACAGCCTGCTGCTCGACCTGAAGAACGGCGAGCTGCACCGCGCTGACTTCATCGAAAGCAGCTGCGCCAACCCGGTGCTGGAGCAGGTCAAGGCCCGCCGCACCCAGGGCGAGGTGCGCGCACCGGAAACCGAACCGGGGCAGGCACCGCTGCGCTTCGAGAGCAAACCCGCACGGGCGCCGCAGCAGGCGACCGACACGGCCAACCAGAGACCGATCGTGCACCCCAGAGCCAACCCGCCCGCCGCCGGCGCCACCACGGAGGGCACGCCATGAGCCGCGCCCCCGTGTTGCGCCGGCTGCCCCGCCTGAGCCTGCTGGCCTGCGCACTGGCCACCTTGCCGGCGATGGCCCAGAGCGTGGGAACCCCGGGCCGCTTCACCCCGGTCCTGGGTGACGCCAGCACGCTGTACCCGCGCAGCCCCGCCAGCATCGATGCGGCGCCCGCCGCCCTGCGCGCGACGCCGCCGGGTACGCTGGACCGCATCGTGGTGGAACTGGACCGCGACGGCGTACCCGCCGACGGCCAGAGCCCGGTGCACGTGCGCGTGCAGCTGCTCGATCCCAGCGGCCTGCCGCTGACCGGCACCACCTACGCCACGATTGAAAACAGCGGTGGCCGGGTCCGCCTGCCGGGCTCGCGCACCGATGAGCTCGGCCCCGGCGCGCTGGATGCCGACAAGGTCACCCCGGGCGTGCAGCTGCAGGTCGTCGACGGCGTGGCCGAATTCGACCTGATCGCGCCGCACGAGCCGCAGGATGTGCTGCTGCGCATCACCGCCGGTGCCGAGACCGCACAGGGCAGCATCGGCTTCGTCCCCGAAATGCGCGAGATGATCGCCACCGGCCTGATCGAAGGCGTGGTGAATTTCCGTCGCAACGGCAACGGCGGGCTGGTGTCGCCGGTGGAGAGCAACGACGCCTTCGATCGCGACATCCGCCGCTGGGAACGCCAGTTCAACAACGGCAAGGCCAACGCCGCCGCGCGCACCGCGTTCTTCGTCAAGGGACGGATCAAGGGCGAGACCCTGCTGACCGCCGCCTACGATTCGGACAAGGACACCCGCGGCCGACTGCTGCGTGACATCCAGCCGGAGGAGTTCTACCCGGTCTACGGCGATTCGTCGCTGCGCGGGTTCGACGCGCGCTCGGCCGAGCGCCTGTACGTGCGCATCGACAACAAGCGCAGCTACCTGCTGTATGGCGATTTCCAGACCGGCGACGGACTGGCCACCGCCACCGGCATCGGCGGCAGCGGCCCGATTCCGCAGCGCAGCCTGGGCACCTACAACCGCACCGCCACCGGCCTGGGCTGGCATTTCGAAAGCGCGCGCGTGCGCAGCAATGTGTTCGCCATCGAGGATTCCCTGCGCCAGGTGATCGAAGAGTTCCGCAGCCAGGGCAGTGGCCCGTATGCGCTGCGCAACAACGCGGTGCTGGAAGGCAGCGAGCGGGTCGAGGTGATCGTGCGTGACCGCAACCAGCCCACCCGCATCGTCTCGGTGCGGCCGCTGGCGCGGCTGGTGGACTACAGCTTCGAGCCGTTCTCCGGGCGCATCCTGCTCAACCAGTTCCTGCCGGCGTTCGACAGCGATCTCAACCCGGTGTCGCTGCGCATCACCTACGAACTGGACCAGGACACGGAAAAGTTCTGGGTGGTGGGCGCCGATGCACAGGTCAAGCTGACCGACCGCCTGGAAGTGGGCGCGGCCGCGGTGGACGACCGCAACCCGTATGCGGCCTTCCGCATGGGCAGCGCCAACGCCAGCTACCGGTTCGGCGACAACACGCTGCTGGTGGCCGAGTTCGCGCGCACCGAAAGCGAGGTCAACACCAACAGCATCAACCAGATCACTTCGCAGGGGTTGAAGGACGTCACCGGCGAGGTGGCCGGCGATGCGTGGCGGGTGGAGTTCGCCCACCAGACCGACACGCTGGAAGCGCGCCTGTTCGCCGCCCGCACCGACCCGGCCTTCAACAACCCGGCGGCGCCGCTGTATGGCGGCCGTGGCGAGTACAACGCCCGCGTGGCCTACCAGCTGGGGCCGCGCCTGGAGCTCTACGTGGAAGGCCTGCGCAGCGAGGACCGCAATCCCGACGGTGGCAAGCGTGATGCCGGCGGCGCCGGCGTGCGGATCGACGCCACCGAGCGGCTGACCGTGGACGTGGGCGTACGCAGCATCCGCGAGACCATCGGCATCACCTCGCCGTGGTCGTCCGGGGTGCCGTTCGGCAATGCCGGCGGGTTGACCGGCGGCTTCGCCACCGGTGCCGGCGGTGGCGCGCTCGGCTATGGCCAGCAGGCGCTGGATCCGGCCACCGGGTTGATGGTGATCAACGGCAGCAGCACCGGCAGCCCGATCACCAGCGACCTGCCGGTGGGCACCGAGCTGGAATCGGACAGCGCCCGCGTTGGCCTGGGCTACCGCCTGAGCGACCGGCTCAGCAGTGGCGCGGAGATCGAGCACAGCGTCAGTGGCGAGGACCGCCGGCGCCTGGCCGCGGGCCTGGACTACCAGGTGTTCGAACGCAGCCGCCTGTACGGCCGCTACGAGAAGCAGACCGGCCTGACCAGCGCGTACGGCATCACCACCACCGACCGCGAGGCCGATGCGCTGGTGTTCGGTATCGACAGCAGCTACCTGCGCGACACCCAGACCTTCAGCGAGTACCGCCTGCGCGACGCGATCAGTGGCCGCGACGTGCAGGCCGCCTCGGGCATCCGCAACAACTGGGATATCCGCGAAGGGCTGCGCCTGTCCAGCTCGGCCGAGCACGTCAAAGTGATCGATGGCAGCACCGGCGACAGCACCGGCCTGGCGCTGGCGCTCGACTACGCGGCCAACCCGCTGTGGCGGGGCGCGATCCGCGCCGAGCACCGCATCTCCGAGGACGTGCCGGACACCGACACCAACGAGGCGTTCAACACCACGCTGCTGCAGTTCATGCTGGCGCGCAAGCTCAGCCGTGATTGGACCCTGCTGGGCCGCAACTACCTGCTCAGCACCCGCTACGACGCACGCGGCGACGTGCTGCAGGACCGCTTCCAGCTGGGCGTGGCGTACCGCGACACCGACCGCAACCGGATCAATGCGCTGGCCCGCTACGAGTACAAGCTGGAGCGCGATGAAAGTGGCTTGACCCTGTCCGACGGCAGCACCGTGGATGGCAGCAGCCAGGACGTGCGCACGCGCGCCCACATCGTGTCCGCGCATGCCGACTGGCACCCGTCGCGGCCGTGGTGGTTCACCGGACGGGTGGCGGGCAAGTGGCAGCAGGACCAGTTCGCGTACCGCGATGGCGCGCGCGTCGACAGCCGCTTCCGCGCGATGCTGTTCTCCGGCCGTGTGGTGTACGACATCACCGAGAACTGGGACATCGGCGTGCTCGGGTCCACCTTCCGCGGGCAGGCCGGTGCAAACCAGTATGCCTACGGCATGGAGGTCGGCCGCCTGCTGCGCCAGAACCTGTGGTTGTCCGCCGGTTACAACTGGACCGGCTTCACCGGCGACCGCGACCTCAATGGCTACGAGTACACCCAGCAGGGCGTGTTCCTGCGCCTGCGCTTCAAGTTTGACGAAGACCTTTTCCGGCCGGACCCCGTCCGCTACCGCGACCCGGCACGCTGAGGATGCCCCGATGACCGTTACCCACCCGACCTTCCGTTTCGCCCGCCCGTTGCTGGGCATGGCGATCCTTGCCGGACTCGCCGGTGCCGCTTCGGCCCGGCAGGCACAGCTGCTGCCGCAGCAGCTGCGCATCACCGACGCCGCGATCCACGCCGACCACGCCACGTATGAGGCCACCCAGGGCCGCATCCAGGCGCTCAACGACGGCGGCCGTCCGATCCGCGATTACCACCTGTCCAAGGCGCAGTGCTGGCTGGACGTGTCCTTCCACGAATACAGCCGCAACGACCGCAGCGACTTCCCGCAGGCCGCGCTCGGTGAATCGGAGCGGCTCATCATCGGCATGGAGCAGGGCGCCCGCCCGCTGCCCACCGACACGCCGCTGGTGAACAACGCCAAGTACCTGCGCGACGACCTGTGGCAGCGCCTGCGCGTGCTGCACGGCACGCCGGGCTTCGCCTGCGCAGCGCAGCAGGTGGCCTGCGGCGAAGTCGAGCTGGTGCACGCCGGCAACGAGTTCAACCAGCAGCAGTGGCGGCATTCCAAGCCGTACATCCAGATCGCCGAGGAGCTGGTGAACGATGCCGAGGCGCTGGCCCGCCAGTGCGACGTGGCACCGGCCGCAGTGACCGCACCGGGCCCGCTGGTGGCCAACGTACTGTTCGAGTTCGACCGCGACGGCTACCGCGATATCCGCACGTACTCGCTGGAAAGCGTGGACCGCGCGCTGGCCAGCATGGCCGGCGAGAAACTGCAGCTGCAGGGCATCACGCTGGTCGGCCATGCCGACCGCATGCAGGGGCGTGGCTTCGATGCCAACCAGTCGCTATCCGAGCGACGCGCCCGTACCGTGCGCGAGCTGCTGATCGGCCGCGGCATCGACCCTGCGAAGGTGCGCTACGAATACCGCGGCGATACCCAGCAGGTCCAGCAGTGCGATGGCGTGCGTCCGCGCGCGGCGCTGCTGGAATGCCTGTTGCCCAACCGTCGTGTCGAGGTGCGATTCGAGGTCGCGCGCTGAAATGAGGTAGCGCAGCCACGCATGGCGTGGCGTCACGGAACCCACTGGATCGGGCGGCTGCTGCTCAATGTCACCCACCCGTCGGCCATCGCCGCGGTGGGATTGCCCAGCAGCGCGCGCAGGTCCGGTGCACCGGCGCCGCGTTCGCCCCACACGCACGCCCATGCATTGCGTCCGCTCTGGCGGGCCACCTGCAACGCCCGGTCGGCGGCATGCAGGCTGTCGTCGAGCACGGGCGGCACATCGTCGAAGAGCGGCAGCGACGCCACCCCGATGCTCGCGCTGAGGGTGAGGTGTTGTCCGGGACCGATTTCGACCACCAGGCGTTCAATTGCCAGCCGCAAGTGACCGGCCAGGGCCTGCGCGGCCGCTGCGCTGGTGTCGTGGCGGGCGACCAGGAATCCGGCGCCGCCCCAGCGTGCCACCAGGTCATGGCGGTCGCTGGCCTGGCGTACGCAGGTGGCCACGGCCTTCAGTACGCGGTCGCCGGCGGCCTGGCCATGGCGGTCGTTGAGCTGCTTGAAATGGTCCAGTTCCAGCAACAGCAGCGCGCTGCGGCCGCGCCGTGACGCCTGGGCGGTGTCGGCGTCCAGCAGCCGTTCCGCCTCGCGCCGGTTGACCAGCCCGGTCACCGCGTCGGTCCGGCTCAATGCCGTGAGCTGGCGGCGCTGGTGGCGCAGCCGCAGCACGATCACCGTGGCGATCACCCACACCGCCAGCAGCGCGGCGACGGCCGTATTGCGCAGCAGGCGCACCCGGCCCAGGTCCTGCACGGCGTTGACCTGGGCCGGATCGATGCTGCGTTCGGCCGAGGCCTGCAAGCGGGCCAGCTGGGTGAGGGTTTCGCCCTTGTTGCGGGCCTGGTCCATGTCACGACCCTGGCGCACATACTGCAATGCCTGCTCGCGGTGGCCGAGCAGGGTATGGATATCGCCGAGCAGGTCCAGTCCGTTGCGGATCTCTTCGGTGAAGCGCCCGCCGTCGGCCAGGGCTTGTGCCCGCAGCGCCAGCGGCAGCGCGGCGTCGGCCTGGCGGCGATCGATCGCCAACCGCGCCAGCCGCTGCAGGGTCACGATCTGGCCCTGCGGGTCCTGCACGGCCTGCCAGTCCAACACCTTGCGCAGGCCGGCCTCGGCCGGGTCCAGCTGCCCGGTCACGCGCTGGATCTCGGCACGGTGGCTGGCAATACGGTGCAGGAACACGTCCTGCCCACTCAGCCGCGTCCCGATCCCCTCGGCGCGCTTGAAGGCCGCCGACGCCTCGTCATACCGCTGCATCGTCAGCAGCGCGTAGCCGTAGTTGTAGTACAGGATCAGATCGCCGGGGTTGGGCGGGCGGCGCAGGTGCTCGCTGAGCTGGGTGGCCTTGTGCAGGTACGTCAGCGCCCCTTCGGCATCGCCCATGGCATCGCCACGGATCATCGCGATCTGCATCAGTGCTCCGATCTCGCCGTGCACGTCGCGCTCGCGGACCGCCGCGTCGAGCAGCTCGCCGGTCAATGCCAGCGCCCGGGTGTGATCGCCGCGCCATAGCAGCAGGTGCGAGGCCATCGAGCGCGCGCGCATCCGGTCCTCGGCCGTGGCATCGGCGCGTGCTGCCGCTGCGAGCAGGCGGTCGGGCAACCCGGCGGTCTGGTCCAGCTGCCCCAGCGCCCGCAGGGATACGCCCAGGCAGCCCACGGCGCCGATCTCCAGCGAGGTGGAGATCGACGGCGCCGCCAGCAGGGCGCGCGCCATCTTCAACGACGTCTGCGGTTCACTGGTGAGCAGCGCATGGCACTGTTCCACCTGTTCCATCCGCGGCGCGCCATCGAGCGGGCGTTGCGCCAGAGCGGGCAGGGCGGCGAGCGAAAACAGGCAGACAAGCGCAGGCAGTCCACGCCGGACAAGCGACAACGTAATCATGGAGGCAACGACTTCCCCGGTCGGGTGCAGACTGATGACGGCGTACCGGGTCCGGCGCGGAGCGGCGGCGGCGGCGGTGCCCGGGCACGCGCTGCTAATATACCCGTGTTGCCGCCGAGCGCCGGCCTCACCGGCCGGATCCCGTCCCGCATGCCCGACCCGCTGCCCCCCGCACCCAACGCCGCCAGCGCTTGCCCGCAGGGTCTGGGCACCCGGACCGACGCCATGCTGCGGGGGCTGCTGCTGCTGGTGGGGCTGTACCACCTGCTGCTGGCGCTGTGGCTCGCGTTGCGCACCGGGCCCGGGCTGGACCTGATGGTGCCGGCCATGGCCGCCTCGCACATCCTGCTCTGCCTGCTGTGCCTGATCGAGCATCGCGCCGGGCGCACCCTGCATGCGGCCATGACCTTCCTGGTGGGTGAACTGCTGCTGCTGGTGCTGGCCTACGGCTACTGGGGCCTGGCCGCACAGCTGCGCGTGCAGATGGTGCAGCTGGTTCCGGTGCTGCTGGTGGCGGCGGTGCTCGGCGGCCCCGCGCTGCGCTGGAGCACCGCCTGGCTGTGTGGCGTGATGGCAATGGGTGCCTGGGGCGATGCGTCCGGTGCGCTGTTCCGTGCCGACCGGGTGCAGCACGCCACCGCCGATCTGGCGATCTCCGCAGCGGGTGCCGTGATCACCGCCTGGCTGCTTCACCACAGCGTGACCGGGCTGCGTGAAAGCCTGCACGAGGCGCAGCAGCGCAGCCGGGAACTGTCACGCAAGCGCGACCAACTGCAGGTGGAGATGCAGGAGCGCGAGCGCTCGCGCGACCAGCTGGTGCACGCCATGAAGATGGAGAACGTCGGCCGCCTCGCCAGCGGGATCGCGCACGACTTCAACCACCTGCTGGCGCTGATCCAGGGCTACGTGGCCAAGGCGCGGCGCAGCGAGGGTGACGACCTGCAGACTGCCCTGCAGGGGGCGGACTCGGCCACCCGCCGGGCCAGTGCGGTCAGCCGCCGGTTGCTGGATTTCAGCCGGCTGGAGCCCGGCCGGCCGCAGCTGCTGGACGCGGCGGCCACGCTGATGGCGATGGCGCCCACGCTGCAGCAGGTCTTCGACGAAGGCGTGCGCTGCGAGGTGGACACCGGCGGGGTACGCCGGCTGATCCACTTCGATCCGGCGCAGCTCGAATCGATCCTGCTCAGCCTGGCGGTCAACGCCAACCAGGCGATGCCCCATGGCGGCGCGTTCACCCTGCGGCTGCAACCGCCTGACCCGGACGGCGCGCTGGTGCTGCAGCTGCAGGACACCGGCCAGGGCATGAGCGAAGCCATCCGCGCCCGGTGCCTGGAGCCGTTCTTCACCACCAAGCCGGTGGGCCAGGGCACGGGGCTGGGGCTGTCGGTCACCGCCAGCCTGGTGGCCGCCGCCGGCGGTTCGGTACAGGTCCACAGCCGCCCCGGCGAGGGCACGCGCATCGACCTGCACCTGCCCTCGCGCCCCCTGGCACCGCTGGCAGCGTGAGGATGGCCCCGGCATACCGCATCCAACGGCTACACTGCCGAATGCGCTCGCGGAAACATTGCCGTGGTTTCTAGCTGGATCCTGCTGCTGGTGTCGGTGGCCTATGCCGCGCTGCTGTTCGGCGTGGCGTGGTGGGGCGACCGTCGGCCGATGTACCCGGACCGCCCGTGGCTGCGCCCGGTGGTCTACAGCCTGGCGCTGGCCGTGTACTGCTCGTCGTGGACCTTCTACGGCGCCGTTGGCACGGCGGTGCGCAACGGCATCGGCTACCTGCCCATCTACCTGGGGCCGCTGCTGCTGCTGCTGTTCGGCTGGCGCATCATCGAGCGCCTGGCGCTGATCGCGCGGAGCCAGAACGTGGTCTCCATCGCCGACTTCATCTCCTCGCGGTTTGGCCGCTCACGGCGGCTGGCAGCACTGGTGGCGGTGATCGCGCTGATCGGCATCGTGCCGTACCTGGCCCTGCAGTACAAAGCCGTGGCCATGAGCCTGCAGGTACTGACCGGCAACGTGGGCCCCACCGGCTATTTCAGCGACCCGGCGCTGTACGTGGCGCTGCTGATGGCGCTGTTCGCCACGCTGTTCGGCACCCGCCAGGTCGATGCGACCGAGCATCACCACGGCATGATGCTGGCGATCGCGCTGGAATCGATGATCAAGCTCATCGCGATGGTGGCGCTGGGCCTGTTCGCCTACCTGTGGCTGGCCGATCGCGGCGAGACGGTGATCCGCAGCGTGCATACGCTGTTCACCGGGTTGCCACCGGTGGGCTTCATCTCGCAGACCCTGCTGAGCTTCCTGGCGATCGTGTGCCTGCCGCGCCAGTTCCACGTGGCGGTGGTCGAGTGCGGCGATGTGCGCGACGTGCGCCGCGCGCGCTGGATGTTCGGCGGGTACCTGGTGGTGATCTCGGCAATGGTGATTCCGATCGCCACGGCCGGCGTGACCCTGTTCGGCACCGGCGGCAGCGTGGCCGACGACAGCATGGTGCTTGCGCTGCCGCTGGCCGAAGGCCGCAAGTTCCTCGCCCTGGTGGCCTACGTCGGCGGGTTCTCCGCGGCCACCGGCATGGTCATCGTCTCCTCCATCGCGCTGGCCACGATGGTCAGCAACGACCTGGTCATGCCGGTGCTGCTGCGCCGCAGTGGCGACCACCAGGAAGCGGCCGACGTCGCCTCGCGGGTGCTGTGGATCCGCCGCATGGCGATCCTGCTGCTGGCGCTGGCCGCCTACAGCTATTACCGCGGCAGCAGCAACGACAGCACGCTGGCGTCTTACGGGTTGATGGCCTTCGCGGCGGTCGCACAGTTCGCGCCAGGGCTCATTGGGGGGCTGTACTGGCGCGGTGCCAGCCGCCGCGGCGTGGAGACCGGCATCCTGCTGGGCTTCGGCACGTGGATCTACACCCTGCTGCTGCCCGCGCTGACCCACGCCGGCTGGATGGACGCGACCTGGCTGACCGCCGGACCCTTCGGTATCGAATGGCTGCAGCCGCAACGCCTGTTCGGCATGAGCGGCTGGGATCCGCTCACCCACGGCACCTTCTGGTCGCTGCTGGTCAACGCCGCGGCCATGCTGCTGGTCTCGGTGCGCTGGCGCCCGGGCGTGGACGAGCGCCTGCGCGCGGCGCCGTTCCTGGACCCCTATGCGCAGCGCCCCGCGGTGGCCGGCGCCTGGCCAGGCAACGTGCATGTGGGCGACCTGCTGGCGCTGGCCTCGCGCGTGGTCGGCGACCGCCATGCGCGCCGCTCGTTCTTCGAGCAGGCGCAGTCGATGGGCCTCGAACTGCAGGCCTCGGCCGCGGCCGACCGGGCCTGGGTGCAGTTCACCGAACGCCTGCTGGCTGCGTCGATCGGTGCGGCGTCCGCGCGCCTGCTGCTCACCAGCCTGCTGCGTGGCTCGGGCATGGACCTGGGCGAAGTGGTGGCGGTGCTGGACGAGGCCGGTCAGGAACTGCGCTTCAACCGCGAGATCCTGTCCACCACGCTGGAAAACATCAGTGCCGGGGTCAGCGTGGTCGACCCGGAAATGCGCTTGACCGCTTGGAACCGGCGCTACCAGCAGATGTTCGGGTACCCCGACGGCATGCTGTATGTCGGCCGCCCGGTGGCTGACCTGATCCGCTACAACGCCGAGCGCGGCGAGCTGGGCGAGGGTGACATCGATATCCAGATCAACCGCCGCATCGGCTACATGCGCGCCGGGTCGCCGCACATCTTCGAGCGCACCCGCAGCGATGGCCGGGTGATCGAGATGCGCGGGCAGGCGCTGCCCGGCGGTGGCTACGTCACCAGCTACAACGACATCACCGACTACAAGCACGCCGAAACCGCGCTGCTGGAGGCCAACGAAACCCTGGAGCAGCGCGTGGCCGAGCGTTCGCACGAGGCGGAGATGGCGCAGCAGTCCAAGACCCGCTTCCTGGCGGCGATCAGCCATGACGTGCTGCAGCCGCTCAACGCGGCGCGCCTGTTCGCGTCGGCATTGCGCGACAGCCACCACGACAACGACGAGCAGCGCCACCTCGCCGAGCGCGTGGACGCCTCGCTGCGCGCGGCCGAAGAACTGCTCGATGGCCTGCTGGATGTCTCGCGGCTGGATGCCGGTGGGCTGCATCCGGTGATCGGCGATTTCGATGTGAGCCTGCTGATGCGCGAGCTCGCCGCGCAGTACTCGCCGGTGGCGGCCGGCCGCGGCCTGCGCCTGGATCTGTTCGCGCGGCCCGCGTGGGTACGCAGCGACCGCCGCCTGCTGCGCCGCGTGCTGCAGAACTTCCTGGCCAATGCGCTGCGCTACACCCGCCAGGGCCGCATCGTGCTGGCGGTGCGTCACCGCCGCGACGAGGTCGAACTGCAGGTCTGGGATACCGGGCCGGGCATTCCCGAGCACCACATGCAGCAGATCTTCGACGAGTTCCACCGCTACCAGCAGCCGTTCGACTGGGGCGAGCAGGGCTTGGGCCTGGGCCTGTCGATCTGCCAGCGCATCTCGCGCCTGCTCGACCACCGGCTCAATGCACGCAGCCGGGTAGGCAGTGGCAGCATGTTCTCCATCCTGCTGCCGCGCGCGGCGGTGCCCGACCTGCCGCCGGCCACAGCGCAGTCGCTCCCGCCCGAACACGCCACGCGCTCGGATTCGCTGGCCGGCATGCGCGTGCTGTGCGTGGACAACGACCAGGAAATCCTCGACGGCATGCGCGCGCTGCTGGGCCGCTGGCAGGTGGAGGTGATCACCGCCAGCACCGTCGACCAGGCCCTGGACGTCGTGGACGCGCAGCTGGACGTGATGCTGGTGGATTACCACCTGCACGACCGCCTGGACGGGCTGGACACGCTGGTGGCGCTGCGCGAGCGCGCCGGTCGGGCGATTCCCGGCGCGCTGCTGACCGCGGACGGTCGCGATGAGCTCAAGCGCATGGCGCGCGAGCGCGGCTACCGGCTGCTGACCAAGCCGATCAAACCGGCCTCGCTGCGCGCGTTCCTGGCCGCGCATTCGAGCCTGCCTGGCTGAAGGCGACAGAGGCGTGGCGCCGTGCCGCGCCTCGCCTACGGACGCGGACGCGGTCGGACGTGATGCGCAGCCGCCGCGGTTTCGACCGGTGCCTATGCTGGCGGCCCCGTTCCACGGATCCGCACCCGTGATGCCCAAGCTCTCCGCCGCCGGCGGCGCCACTACCCCCTGCCTGACGGATCCGCCGTTGCCCGCCACGACATCGGCCCGCGCTGGGGCGTCGTGGCTGCAGTCATTGGGGAATGTGTCGCCGCAGGACGCGCTGGCCGGGCCAGTGGCGGCGGGGGTCGGCGCCGGTGCGGGCAGCGCGGTGGCGCTGGCCTTCCAGGGCATTGGCAACCTGCTGCCGGGGACGGGCGTGGGCGCTCTGCTGGGCGTCGGCTGGTGGGGCGTGCTGCGCTGGAGGGAGCACGTCCAGGCATCCATGGAGGCCAACAAGGCGCGTGTCGATGCGCTGGAGCACTACCCTGCGGTGCACCAGCTGCTGGCGGCGAAAGGCGCCTGCATGCACGACATGGCTGCCGTGAAACAGGTGTCCGATTTCGTGGACAGGGAGGTGAAGCGCATGTGCGCTCTGTTCGAGCAGCACTGCCGCCAACAGGGACTCAAGGTCGCGCCGCTGATGAAAGCGGTGCTGCGGCATTTCTTTCTGCTGCACTGTGGCGATCGCGGCATCCTGGTGGTCAGCCGTGCCAGCACGCAGGAGTGCTACCTGGTGGCCGCGCACCGCGAGAACCAGGAGCCCATCCGGTTGGCACTGGGCCGCAAGGGCGCATCGCCCACAGCGGTGTTGCGCAACCTGCGCTGCCCGTACATACGCGCAGACCTGGCCAACGAACGCGTGCACGCGGCCATGGCGTTCCAGATGGAGCGCGATGACGTCGAATACATCCCCGCTGCTGGGGCGGGGTCAGGCCAGGCCGCACGCCCGCGCGAACCTGCGGCAGCGCACGCGGACGCGGTGGCGCCGCGCTGCCGGCGGCCTGCCAGCCATCGCCGGCCGGCCCCGACTGAGCCGCCAACGGGCCCCGGGCCCCGTACCGTACCGCCGGCGACGTGCGACATCGTCAGGGGCCAGATACTGAGAGACCAGATGGCCTGCCTGCCGGCGTCGGGGCGGACGCTGACCAAACTGGCAGTGATCGTCGAGGACCTGCAGGCAGGCCGCGTGTGCGGCAAGCCGGTCACGCTTCATGGCGTGCATTACAGCGCCAGCGATATCCAGCTGGACGGCCTCAGCGGACGCAACTTGTGGCGACTGCTGCACCGGCGCACACCGGGGGGACACGAGCTGGTTGGAATCGTGGATTACCACGAGCCTCGCGGGGGAGGTTGCAGGATGCGCTGGTGGGAACCCTGAGCGGGCTCAGGCCGCGCCGTGCAGATGCTCGTACAGGATGGTCGCGCCGATGATGATCAGGATCACGCCACCGACGATCTCCGCGCGCTTGCCGACCATGCCGCCGAGCACGCGGCCCAGCATGATACCCAGCGTGACCATGGTCAGCGTACACAGGCCGATGACCACGGCCATCACACCGATATGCACGTCCATGAAGGCCAGGCCGATGCCGACCGCCATCGCATCGATGCTGGTGGCGAAGCCGGTGACGGCCAACCGCCAGAAGCCGTGGTGTTTGTCGGCGTCGTCCTCATCGCCGCCGGCGTCGGGGCGCACGCCATTGATGATCATGTGCAGGCCGAGCGCGCCGAGCAGACCGAACGCGATCCAGTGATCGAAGGCTTCCACGTACTGCAGTGCGGCGCGCCCCAGCAACCAGCCGATCACCGGCGTGATGCCCTCGATGACACCGAAGATGAGGCCAGCGCGCAGCGCGTCCGGGAAGCGTGGCGTGCGCATGGCCGCACCTTTGCCGATCGCCGCGGCGAAGGCATCGGTGGACATGGCAAAGCCGATCAGCAGGATGGAAACGGGTGACATGGGAGGGCACGGCAGGTTGGGCGGTGTCGGACAACGGTCCGCGCTCGCGCCCAACCTGTCGTTGCGCACGCGGACCGCTGGTCTCGCCAACCATCATGGCTGCCCGCACCACGGCGCACTGGCCGAGTATGTTGATACGGGCGTTTCCTCATCACAGGAAACAGGCTACTCCCCAAGGGGACGCGAAGCTTAGCACCGACAGTGCGCTTCACCACGGAATGCACGCATTGCGCAGGGAATGCTGGGATGTATAGCTTCGGCTATACGCCGAAGCTGGTAGAGCGGACTGTTAGTCCGCTGCATGTTCTCTACCGCGCAGGTAGTGCCGGCCGCTGGCCGGCAGCCACGCAGATCCAACCGCAGGTCAATCCTCTTCCGGCGGCAACACCAACGGCTCGTCATCCAGCGCCAGCTTGCCGGCCATCAGCACCGCCTGGGTGCGGTTGGTGACGCCCAGCTTGCGCAGGATCGCAGTGACATGGGCCTTGATGGTCGCCTCGGACACGTTCAGGTCGTAGGCGATCTGCTTGTTGAGCCGCCCTGCGCCCAGCATCTGCAGCACGCGGAACTGCTGCGGCGTGAGTTCGCGCAGACGCTGGCCGACCTCGCGCTCCTCACGACCGGTCGGCGGCATGGTGTGTGCCTCCGGCGGTGCCCACGTCTCACCATCCAGGATGGTGCTCAACGCATGGCCGATGGTGTCCGAATCGGCCGACTTCGGAATGAAGCCGAACGCACCGTGGTCCAGCGCACGCCGCATCACGGTCGGCTCCTCGCGGGCCGACACCACCACCACCGGCAACTGCGGGTGCAGGGCGCGCATGTGCACCAGCGCGTTGAACCCCTGCGCGCCGGGCATGTTGAGGTCCATCAGGACCAGGTCGGCGTCGGTGTGCTGGTCGGCAAGCTGGTACAGCGCTTCCACGCTGTCGGCTTCAAACAGCAGCACCCCCGGCATCACCCGCTGCACCGCGCCGCGCAGGGCTTCGCGGAACAGGGGGTGGTCGTCGGCAATCAGCAGGGTAGGCATGGGGTTGGTTGGGACCACTATTTGACTTTGCGCTCTTCGACCAGCGACGCCACCACGGAAGGATCGGCCAGGGTCGACGTGTCGCCCAGCTGGTCAGGCGCGTTCTCGGCGATCTTGCGCAGGATGCGGCGCATGATCTTGCCCGAACGCGTCTTCGGCAGGCCGGGTGCCCACTGCAGGTGGTCGGGCGCCGCGATCGGGCCGATTTCCTTGCGCACCCACGCCACCAGCTCCTTGTGCAGTTCGTCGCTCGGCGTCTCGTCGGCCACCAGGGTCACGTAGGCGTAGATGCCCTGGCCCTTGATGTCGTGCGGGAAGCCGACCACCGCCGCTTCGGCCACCTTCGGGTGCGAGACCAGCGCGCTTTCCACCTCGGCGGTACCGATGCGATGACCGGACACGTTGATCACGTCGTCGACGCGGCCGGTGATCCAGTAGTAGCCGTCTTCGTCGCGGCGGCACCCATCCCCGGTGAAGTAGCTGCCCGGATAGGTGCGGAAGTACGTGTCGATGAAACGCTGGTGGTCGCCGTAGACACTGCGCATCTGGCCCGGCCAGGAATCGCGGATGATCAGGTTGCCTTCGGTGGCACCGTCCTTGATCTCGCCATCGGCGTTGACCAGCGCCGGCTGCACGCCGAAGAACGGCAGCGTGGCTGAACCGGGCTTGAGATCGGTGGCGCCGGGCAGCGGTGAGATGAGGATGCCGCCGGTCTCGGTCTGCCACCAGGTATCCACGATCGGGCAACGGCCTTCGCCGACCACGTCGTAGTACCAGCGCCAGGCTTCCGGATTGATCGGCTCGCCCACGCTGCCGAGCAGGCGAAGCGACGCACGCGAGGTGCGCTTGACCGGTGCATCGCCTTCACGCATCAGCGCGCGGATCGCGGTCGGAGCGGTGTAGAAGATGGTCACCTGGTGCTTGTCGATCACTTCCCAGAACCGCGAGGTGGTGGGGAAGTTCGGCACGCCTTCGAACATCAGCGAGGTGGCGCCATTGGCGAGCGGGCCGTACACGATGTAGCTGTGGCCGGTGACCCAGCCGACGTCGGCGGTGCACCAGTAGATGTCGTCCTCGCGCAGGTCGAACACCGCTTCATGGGTGTAGGCCGCGTACAGCAGGTAGCCACCGGTGGTGTGCAGCACGCCCTTGGGCTTGCCGGTGGAGCCGGAGGTGTACAGGATGAACAGCGGGTCCTCGGCGTTCATCCGCTCCGGTTCGCACTGCGCCGGCTGCGGGTCCACCACGTCGTGGAACCAGCGGTCGCGCGGGGCCTGCATGTCCACCGCGCCGCCGGTGTGGCGCACCACCAGCACGGTTTCCACCGTGGTGGTGCCGGGCAGCTTCAGTGCGGCATCCACATTGGCCTTCAGCGGAATCCTGCGACCGCCGCGCAGGCCCTCGTCGGCGGTGATGATCAGCTTGCTGCCGCAGTCGATCACGCGGTCGGCGATGGAGTTCGGCGCAAAGCCGCCGAACACCACCGAGTGGATCGCGCCGATACGCGCGCAGGCCAGCATGGCCACGGCCGCGTCGACGATCATCGGCAGGTAGATGGTGACCCGGTCGCCCTTCTTGACGCCCAGGTTGCGCAGCGCGTTGCCCAGGCGGCAGGTGCGCTCGTACAGCTCGCGATAGGTCACACCCTGCGCAGGCGCATCCGGGCTGTCCGGTTCGAACAGCAGGGCAACCTTGTCGCCGCGCTGCGCCAGCTGGCGGTCCAGGCAGTTCACGCTGGCGTTGAGCTCGCCATCCTCGAACCATTTGATGCGGAAGTCGTCGAGCTGGTAGCTGACGTTACGGATCTTTGACGGCTTGGTGTACCAGTCCAACCGCTCGGCGGCCTGGCCCCAGAAAGCATCGGGATCGTCCAGCGACGCCTTGTAGAGCTGCTGGTAGGTGTTCTTGTCAATGCGCGCCTTGGCGGCAACGTCCGCCTTGACGGGGTAAAGATCGGCCATGGCACCCTCACTTGCACTAGGACTGGGTTGTGCGATCGCAGCATAACCCGCGATCCATCCCCCTCAGTTTGCCGCATCCGCCGGGCCGCGCGTTACGGGAATGGTTAGACCATGGTCGTACCGCACCCGCACGGCGGGCGGGTTCGACCAATGGCCAATAGCGGGGTGCGTCAGGCTGCCGCACGCTCGGCCCGACCGTGACCCCACACGCGGCGATCACTTTGCCACCCGGGAGAGAGGGCAACATGAGCCACCGTATTCTGAAAGCAGCACGTCGGCCGTTGGCGGCCGCCATGTTTGTTGCACTGATCGCGCCAGGCATGGCGTTCGCGGAAACCGCCAAGGAGAAGCAGCTGGAGGCCCGCGTCGCAGAACTCGAGCGACAGGTGCAGCTGCTGCTGTCCACCAGCCAGCAGCAACAGACACAGATCAGCCAGGCACAGACCGACGTGACCGCGGTGAAGACCGTACAGGCCCAGCAGCCCGTGGGGGCCACCGTGCCCGCCGGCAAGCAGCCCATCCAGGTCACCACCATCACCCCGGGCGCCGCGCCGGGTACCACGGTCAAGATCGGCGGCTTCATCAAGGCCGACTTCCTCGCCACCCAGACCGGCGATGGCCAGCTGGCCGACGACGCCACCGGCCGCGCGCTGTACCTGCCGGGCCAGACCCCGGTGGCCGGTGCCGGTGGCAGCGGCGAGCGTTCGGACGTGGACTTCAACGCCCACGCCAAGTTCTCGCGCTTCAACCTGGGCATCGACAACGTGTCGGACAAGGGCAACAAGTCCGGTGCGTTCTTCGAGATGGACTTCTTCGGCAACTCGCTGGGCAACCAGACCGCCACCAATACCTACGGCGTCACCCTGCGGCACGCCTACATGTACTGGAACAACTGGATGGCCGGCCAGACCTGGTCGAACTTCATGGACGCCGCGTCGCTGCCGGAAGCGGCCGATTTCGTCGGCCCCACCGACGGCGTGCTGTTCGTCCGCCAGACGCAGATCCGTTACACCCAGGGCGGCTTCAGCGTCGCGCTGGAGAACCCGGAAACCACCGTGCTCACCGGCACCCGCAACCCGGTCACCGGGGTGTGGACCAACGTGGCCAGCAACAGCGACCGCGGCTCCCTGCCGGACCTGACCCTGCGGTACGGGTGGAAGGGCGACTGGGGCACCTTCGGCGTCGGTGGCATCGTGCGCCAGCTCAAGATCGACAACCAGACCACGGGTGCGGACGCGGACAAGATCGGCGGCGGCCTGACCCTGGGCGGCAAGTGGGTGATGGGCGGCAGCGACCAGCTGCACTACCAGATCAGCGGTGGTGAGGGCATTGCCCGCTACGTGGGCCTGGGCGTTACCGCCGACACAGCGTACGACATCGCCAATGACGAGCTGAACCCGACCGGTGTGCTGGCCGGCTATGTCGGCTGGCGACATGCGTTCACGCCGAAGCTGCGCACCAACCTGATCTACGCGCGCAGCGACTACGACAACGACAGCGTGCTTGGCCCGCTGGTCACCAAGAGCGTGCAGAGCATCCGCGGCAACATTTTCTATACGCCGATGCCCAAGGTCGATATCGGCGCGGAGTACATGTACGGCGTGCGCGAGATCGAGGATGGTCGCAAGGGCGACATCAACCGCGTGCAGTTCACCACCAAATACAGTTTCTAAAGGAGTGCCGACCAACGGTCGGCACCTACAGTCGGCATTACAGAGGGGGAGCTTCCCATGTCAACAACACCTGTACCTGCAAAAGCAGCACTTACCCAGGGGCACAAGAAGGTCATCTTCGCGTCCAGCCTGGGCACCGTTTTCGAATGGTATGACTTCTTCCTGTATGGCTCGCTGGCGGCGATCATCGCCAAGCAGTTCTTCAGCGGGGTCAACGAAACCACGGGCATGATCTTCGCCCTGCTGGCCTTCGCCGCCGGCTTCTTCGTGCGTCCGTTCGGCGCGGCGTTCTTCGGCAGCCTCGGCGACCGCATCGGCCGCAAGTACACCTTCCTGGTCACGATCCTGATCATGGGCATCTCGACTTTCCTGGTCGGTGTGCTGCCCAACTACGCGTCGATTGGTTTTGCCGCACCGGTCATCCTGATCGTCCTGCGCCTGGCCCAGGGCCTGGCCATGGGCGGTGAATACGGTGGCGCGGCCACCTATGTTGCCGAGCATGCACCGGCCGACAAGCGTGGCCTGTACACCAGCTTCATCCAGTGCACCGCCACGCTCGGCCTGTTCATGTCGCTGCTGATCATCCTCGCCTGCCGCTATTTCCTGGGCAACGAGGCATTTGAAGCCTGGGGCTGGCGCATTCCGTTCCTGGTGTCGATCATCCTGCTCGGCATCTCGGTGTGGATCCGCCTGCAGCTGAGCGAGTCGCCGCTGTTCCAGCAGATGAAGGCCGAAGGCAAGGGCTCCAAGACCCCGTTCCGTGACAGCCTCAAGGACGGCAACCTCAAGCTGATGCTGCTGGTCCTGCTGGGCGCCGCGGCCGGCCAGGCCGTGGTGTGGTACGGCGGCCAGTTCTACGCGCTGTTCTTCCTGAGCAGCATGCTCAAGGTTGATGCCACCACCTCCTACCTGCTGATCGCCGCCGCACTGGCACTGGGTACGCCGTTCTTCATCTTCTTCGGCTGGCTGTCGGACCGTATCGGCCGCAAGAAGATCATCCTGGCCGGCTGTCTGCTGGCGGCGGTGACCTACATCCCGGTCTTCAAGGGCCTGACCCACTTTGCCAACCCGGCCATCGAAGAAGCCCGCAGCAGCTCGCCGGCACTGGTCATCGCCGACCCGAACACCTGCTCGTTCCAGTTCGATCCGGTGGGCCTGCGCAAGTTCACCAGCTCCTGCGACGTGGCCACCGCCGCGCTGACCAAGGCGGGTGTGCCGTACGACGTGCAGCCGGCGCCTGCCGGATCGCTGGCCACGGTCAGCGTGGGCGACAAGCAGGTGGAATCGTTCGAGGCCGCTGGCCTGACCAAGGATGAGCTCAAGGCCAAGGGCGATGCCTTCGGCGGCGAACTGAAGACGGCCCTGACGGCGGCGGGCTACCCGGCCAAGGCCGACAACGCGCGCATCAACATCGCCGGTACCGTGTTCATGCTGTGGCTCCTGGTGCTTTACGTGACCATGGTCTACGGTCCGATCGCGGCATACCTGGTCGAACTGTTCCCGACCCGCATCCGCTACACCTCGATGTCGCTGCCGTACCACATCGGCAACGGCTGGTTCGGTGGCTTCCTGCCGGCGATCTCGTTCGCGCTGGTGGCCGGCACCGGCAACCTGTACTACGGGCTGTGGTACCCGATCATCATCGCGTTGATGACGGTCGTGGTCGGCGGCCTGTTCCTGCATGAAACCAAGGGCGTGGACATCACCAAGTAATCCGGTGATGGCGTGAACCAGAAGGGCCGTGGCATTGCCACGGCCCTTCTTTCTTTTGGGCTCCGCGCAGCCACGCAGGGCGTGGCTCTACGCCGGGTGCAAGGACGGTTCGTAGAGCCACGCCCTGCGTGGCTGCGCGGTGTCTCACCGGCCACTTGCTATATTCCGGCCATGATCACCGCCTCCACCGAACCCGCCGCGCTTCCCGCGATCCTGCACACCGTGCGCAGCGCCTGGCAGGCCAACCGGCCGTCGCTGGGCCAGCGCCGCAGCGACCTGCAGCGCCTGCGCATCGCGCTCAAGGCGCGCCTCGAAGAGATGGCTGACGCCATCGCCGCCGATTTCGGTCACCGCTCCACGCACGAGTCGCTGATTGCCGATGGCATGACCGTGCTCAACGAGATCGACCACCTGTTGGGCCACCTGCGCAGCTGGATGCGCCCACGCCGGGTGGCGGTGGGCTGGCGGTTCTGGCCGGCGCGCGCGCAGACGCGAGCGGTGCCGCTGGGCGTGGTGGGCGTGATCTCGCCCTGGAACTACCCGGTGAACCTGGCGCTGATTCCGCTGGCCACCGCGATTGCCGCCGGCAACCACGTCATCCTCAAACCGTCCGAACACACCCCGCGCACCAGCGCCTTCCTGCACGACCTGCTGGCCGACGTGTTCCCGCCCGACCGCGTGGCGGTGGTGCAGGGCGATGCTGCCTTGGCATCCGCCTTGGCCGGGTCGCCGCTGGACCACCTGGTGTTCACCGGTTCCACCGCGATCGGGCGCAAGGTGATGGCCGCCGCCGCGCAGCACCTGACCCCGCTGACCCTGGAACTGGGCGGCAAGTCGCCGGCCATCGTCTGCAGCGACTACCCGCTGCCCAAGGCCGCCGCGCGGCTGGCGACCGGCAAGTGGTTCAACGCCGGGCAGACCTGCATCGCCCCGGACTACGTGCTGATCGACGGGCTTCGCCAGCGCGAGTTCGTGCAGCAGCTGCAAACCCAGGTGCGCGCGCGCTATGGCGATTTCAGCCACCCCGACGACTACACCCGCATCATCAATGACGACCAGTACCAGCGCCTGCTCGGCTACCTGGCCCAGGCGCGCGAACGCGGCGTGCCGGTGATCGAACTGGCCGGCATCGATCCGGAGCGCGCGCGCCGCGAGCGGCTGATCGTGCCCACCATCGTGCTCGATCCGCCGGCCGACCTGGACCTGATGCAGGACGAGATCTTCGGTCCGATCCTGCCGGTGTGCGCCTATCCAGACCTCGACCACGCCGTGGCCGACGTGCAACGCCGCGACCGCCCGCTGGCGCTGTACATCTTCAGTGAGAAGCGCGCGGTGGTGGAGCGTGTGCTGGGCCAGGTCGTGGCCGGCGGCGTCACCGTCAACGACACGCTGCTGCATTTCGCCATCAACGGCCTGCCGTTCGGTGGCGTCGGCCCCAGCGGCATGGGCGCGTACCACGCCCGCGCGGGCTTCGACGCCATGAGCAAACAGCTGCCGATCCTGTGGCAGTCACGCTGGGCGGCGAGCGATCTGCTCAAACCGCCCTATTCACGTATGGCCGGGCTGTTGAAGGCGCTGACCCGGTAAACCGACGACATTGGACGAAGCAGGGTCGTTCCAGTGGGGTGGGTCATCCGCGACCTGGGGAGCCCGTGAGCCGAATAGGGCACTTATTCGGCTCACGCAATGAGCCGATTATCGACGCGGCTCGGCTCAGAGCCCCACCAGCGCTCCGCCGCCGGTGCTTCAGGCCAGGAAGAGCGCGTCGCGTCGGCGCACCGAAGGTAGAATGCCCCCATGAAAATCGCCTCCTGGAACGTCAATTCGCTCAACGTGCGCCTGCCGCACCTGGAACAGTGGCTCACCGCGTTCGCCCCGGACGTGGTCGGCATCCAGGAAACCAAGATGGAGGACCACAAGTTCCCCGACGCGGTGCTGGCCGGACTGGGCTACCGCAGCGTGTTTGCCGGCCAGAAGACCTACAACGGCGTGGCGCTGCTGTCGCGCGAGCCGGCGCAGGACGTGCAGATCGGCATTCCCGGCTTCGAGGACGAGCAGAAGCGCGTCATTGCCGGCACCGTCAACGGCGTGCGCATCATCAATCTGTACGTGGTCAATGGCCAGGACGTGGGCACCGACAAGTACGCCTACAAGCTGCGCTGGCTGGAGGCGGTGCACGAATGGGTGGCGTCGGAACTGGCGAAGTACCCCGAGCTGGTGGTGATGGGTGACTTCAACATCGCCCCCGACGCGCGTGACGTACACGACCCGCTGGTCTGGAACGAAAACCACATCCTCACCTCGACCGCCGAACGTGGCGCGCTGAACAAGCTGCTGCAGCTGGGCCTGCACGACGCGTTCCGGCTGCACAGCGAAGAAGAAGGCGTGTTCAGCTGGTGGGATTACCGCGCGGCCGGTTTCCGCCGCAACCTCGGCCTGCGCATCGACCTGACCCTGGTCTCGGACGCGCTCAAGGCGCGCGCGCTGGCGTCGGGCATCGACCGCGAGCCGCGCACCTGGGACCGCCCCAGCGACCACGCACCGGCGTGGGTGCAGCTGGGGTGACACAGCAAAGGCCCGGCGGGTGCCGGGCCTTTGCGTACAGCGTACCCACCCACGGTATGCCCGCCTTTGGCGGGCCCCCTTCGGGCCGTCGACGAGCGACGTCAGGAACGACATTCGCCGTTCCTTGGGGCACCTACCGGCAAACCCTTAGCGGACGCTGCGGCGGGTGAAGAGATTCACGATCGCCAGCAGGATCACGGCGCCGATCAGCGAGAACAGGAACGTGCGGATCGTGATTGCCTCATTGATGCCACCGCCGAACAGGAACCCGGCGATCAGCGCGCCGACGATGCCGACCACGATGTTGAGGATGATGCCCTGCTGCGCGTCGCGACGCATGATGATGCTGGCAAGCCAGCCCACGATGCCGCCGACGATCAACCAGATGATGATGCCCATGGTAGTAGTTCCCTGTGGTGTGCGGATGAGACAGGCCCAGTTGACGGCAGCTTCCGTGAAGTCGTCGTGCAGTGGTCTTGTCAGGGTGTTCGCATGAGCCTGCCCGCCACCCTCGACGGACCGTGGCGGTTTGGCCCGGTCACCGTGTGGCGCCTGCCGCACGTCCCCGGCACCCGCGGCGAGCCGCAGGCCCGGGTGCTGCTGGCCGAACAGCTCGGCGGCCGCCCCGGGGACCTGCCGCTCCAGCGCGACCCGCGCGGCCGGCCCGAACTGCATGGGCCGCTGGCGCACCAGGGCACCGGCTGGAGCCACAGCCACGGCCTGCTGCTGGTGGCACTGGGCGAGGGCGTGCGCCTGGGCGTGGACCTGGAGCCGCTGCGACCGCGCCCGCGCATGGCCGAAATCATCGAACGCTTCTTCCACCCGGCCGAAGTGGCCTGGCTGCTCGGCCTGGACGAGGACGCCCGCAACCACTGGTTCTTCCGGGTCTGGTGCGCCAAGGAAGCCATCCTCAAGGCGCAGGGGCAGGGCATCTCCTTCGGCCTGCATCGCCTGCAGCTGGCCCCGGGACCCGACGGTGCCCTGCACCTGCCCTGGTGCGACCCCGAACTGGGCCCCGCCCAGCGCTGGCACCTGCACGAATGGCAGGCCGCCGACGATTTCCGCGCCGCGCTGGCCTGGCACCTGCTCTGACCGCACCGAAAACGCGCAACCGCGCCACCGCCACCCTGCGATAATGGGCGCATGACCCAACACACACTGCCGGCCGGCGTGGCCGAAGCCCTTGAGCGTGGCCTGGCCGCGATGGACCTGGACGCCGCCCTGGCGCCGCCCCTGCTGACCTACCTGACCCTGCTCGACCGCTGGAACCGCACCTACAACCTCACCGCCATCCGCGACCCGCTGGAGATGGTGACCCGCCATCTGCTGGATTCGCTGGCCATGCAGCCCTACCTGGAGCAGGGCACGCTGGCCGACCTGGGCACCGGCCCGGGGCTGCCCGGCATCCCGCTGGCCATCGCCCGCCCGCAGCTGCAGGTGACCCTGGTCGAGAGCAACGGCAAGAAGGCCCGCTTCATGCGCGAGGCGATACGCCAGCTCGGGCTGGGCAATGCCCGCGTGGCCGAGTCGCGGGCCGAGGCGCTGGACGAACCGGGCGCTTACGACCACCTGACCGCGCGCGCCATGGATACGCTGGCCGGCATCATCGCCGTCGGCGGCCATCTGCTGCGGCCCGGTGGCCGCCTGCTGGCCATGAAGGGCGTCCATCCGCACGACGAGATCGCCCAGCTGCCGGCCGGCTGGCGGGTTGAACGGGTCCTGCCGCTGCACGTTCCCGGTCTCACCGGTGAGCGCCACCTGGTCGTGGTGGCGGGGCCGTGAGCGGCCGCGAAGGCGTCCGTGGGGGAGTGCGGCGATCCGTCGCCGTGCATCTCACAGTGCATGACACGCCCCATATACGCATAATGGCCAGTCCCACTCCCCGCCGATGAGGCTCACCCGCATGGCCCGCATCATCGCCATCGCCAACCAGAAAGGTGGCGTCGGCAAGACCACGACTGCCGTCAATCTGGCCGCTGCCCTGGCTGCTGCGCCCAAGCGCGTGCTGCTGGTCGACCTCGACTCCCAGGGCAATGCGACCATGGGCAGCGGCGTGGACAAGCGGGAAGTTGCCGCCTCCACCTGCGACCTGCTGCTGGGCGAGAGCACTGCTGTCGAAGTCCGGGTGACCACCCCGGAAGGCTTCGACCTGCTGCCGGGCAACATCGACCTCACCGCCGCCGAGATCCAGCTGATGGACCAGGGCGAGCGCGAGCAGCGCCTCAAGCGCGCGCTGGCCCCGATCCGCGATGAATACGACTTCATCCTGATCGACTGCCCGCCGGCGTTGTCGCTGCTGACCCTGAACGCGTTGGCCGCGGCCGATTCGGTGATCGTGCCGATGCAGTGCGAGTACTACGCGCTGGAAGGACTGAGCGCGCTGGTGGAAACCATCGATGCGCTGCGCGCCAACCTCAATCCCAGCCTGGAGATCGAGGGCGTGCTGCGCACCATGTTCGACGTGCGCAACAACCTCGCCAACGCCGTGTCGGCCGAACTGACCGATCACTTCGGCGACCGCGTGTTCCGCACCATCGTGCCGCGCAACGTGCGCCTGGCCGAAGCGCCCAGCCATGGGCAGAGCATCGTGGGTTACGACCGCGCCTCGCGCGGCGGCGTCGCCTACCTCGGCCTGGCCGGCGAGATCATCCGCCGCCACCACCAACGCAAGACGGCCGACAAGGCCATGGAGACCGCCTGATGAGCACCAAGCCCGCCCTCGGCAAGAAACGCGGCCTCGGCCGTGGCCTCGATGCCCTGCTGGGGCCCAAGGGGGCGGTGACGCAGGTGCAGGCCGCGGCGGTGGTCGAACCGCTGCCGGGTGAAGTGCTGCGCAAGCTGCCGGTGCAGCAGCTGCAGCCGGGCAAGTACCAGCCGCGCCGCGACATGGACGAGACCAAGCTCGCCGAGCTGGCCGAGTCGATCAAGGCCCAGGGTGTGATCCAGCCGATCCTGGTCCGCCAGCTCGGCCCCGACAGCTTCGAAATCGTGGCCGGCGAACGCCGCTGGCGCGCCTCGCAGCTGGCCGGCCTGGACGAAGTGCCGGTGGTGGTGCGCGAGCTGGAAGACCGCACCGTCATCGCGATGGCGCTCATCGAGAACATCCAGCGCGAAGACCTCAATCCGCTGGAAGAAGCCGAAGCGCTGCAGCGCCTGATCAGCGAATTCGCCCTCACCCATGCCGAGGCCGCGCAGGCCGTGGGGCGCTCGCGCGCCGCCGTCTCCAACCTGCTGCGCCTGCTGGAACTGCCGGTGGCGATCCGCCTGCTGCTGGAAACGCGTCGCCTTGAAATGGGCCATGCGCGCGCGCTGCTGACCCTGGCCCCGGAACTGGCCAGCAAGCTGGCGCAGGAAGCGGCCGACCAGGGCTGGTCGGTGCGTGAAGTGGAGCACCGCGCGCAGCAGTTCGCTGCCGGCAAGGTGCCCGGTTCGCTGCGCAGGAAGCCCAGTGCCAGCGCGCCCCAGGCCGATATCGCCTCGCTGGAAACCGAGCTGTCCGAATCGTTGGGCGCCCGCGTGGCCATCAACCACGGCCGCGGTGGCAAGGGCAAGCTCATCATTCATTACACCGACCTGGACACGCTGGACGGTGTGCTCGAACGACTCCGCGCACAGAAGGGCTGAACCCACGTAATGAACCCCACCAAGGTCGACCGCAACCATCTGTTGCGTCTGACCGACCTGCCGAATGTCGGGCCGGCCTGCGAGAAAGATCTGCGTCTGATCGGCATCCGCGTGCCCGCGCACCTGCGCGGCCGCGATGCCTACGACATGTATGCGCAGCTGTGCATGCGCACCGGGGTGATGCACGACCCGTGCGTGATCGACGTGTTCCTGTCGGTCGTGCGCTTCATGCAGGGCGAGGCACCACGACCGTGGTGGGATTTCAGCAAGGAACGCAAAGCCACGCTGGCCAAGGATGCCCCGCTCACCCTGTGGTGAGCCAACGCCCCTGGCCATCCGCGGAGACTACCGGGAGCCACCATGAGCAATGAACACGACGAACTGAGCCCGGGCGGCAGCCCGATCCTGCTGCATACGCAGGAGAAGGATTTCGAGCCCGCGCACGGCGAGGAATCCATCGAGCAGATCAGCGCGCATATCGAACAGCACCTCGGGCCGATCTCGGGCGTATTCCACGAGATCATTTCCGATGCCGTGCACATCGACGTGCACGTGGTCCCGGCCACGGACGCATTCCCGTACCTGCGCCTGGTGACCTCGGGCATGAGCGACCTGCCGATGGCCCTGCCCGAGGGCGTGGAGGCACCGCAGCACATGGAGCTGATGGTCACCCTGCCGGCCGACTGGCCGATCGAGCACGCCGATTTCGAGGATGAGCGCTACTACTGGCCGATCCGCCTGCTCAAGGGCCTGGCGCGGCTGCCGCACAAGTTCGATACCTGGCTGGGCTTTGGCCACACCGTGCCCAACGGCCACCCGGCCGAGCCCTATGCGCCGGGCGTGGGCTTCGACGGCGCGATCGTGCTGCCGTCGGTGAGCGCGCCGGAAGGCTTCAGCCATCTGGTGATCGATGCGGAGAAGACCATCGTTTTCATGGCCCTGGTGCCGCTGTATCCGGAAGAGATGGCGTTGAAGCTGAAGAAGGGCAGTGATGCACTGCTGGACCGCTTCGATGCCAAGGGCATCCGGGACATCATCGAACCGGGCCGCGTCAACGTGGCCAGGAAACGCTTCGGGCTGTTCTGAGCGCAGCGCATCGGCGATATCCTGTCGGCTGGAAATTCCAGGACCCTGCCATGACCCTACTCGTGACCGGCGCTGCCGGCTTCATTGGCGCCAACACCGTCCGTGCCTTGCTGGATGCCGGTGAAACGGTGGTCGGCCTGGACAACTACAACGACTACTACGATCCGCAGATCAAGCGCGACCGCGTGGCCGCGTTGTGCCCGGACGCCGACATCCGCGTGCTCGACCTGACCGATCGCGATGGCCTGGCCGCGCTGTTCGACGAGGTCGCCCCCACCCGGGTGATCCACCTGGCCGCGCAGGCCGGCGTGCGCTATTCGCTGGAAAACCCGCACGCCTACGTGGACAGCAACCTGGTGGGCTTCGTGAACATGCTGGAGCTGTGCCGGCACCGTGGCGTGGCCCACCTGGTATACGCCTCCAGCAGTTCGGTGTACGGCGACTCGGCCACGCCGCCGTTTTCCGAAGACCAGCGCATCGACCGCCCGCGCTCGCTGTATGCGGCCACCAAGGCCGCCAACGAGCTGATGGCCTACACCTACGCCCAGCTGTATGGCCTGCGCGCCACCGGGCTGCGCTTCTTTACCGTGTACGGCCCATGGGGCCGCCCCGACATGGCCCCGCTGCTGTTCTCGCGCGCGGTGCTGGCCGGGCGCCCGATCGAGGTCTTCAACGACGGAAAGATGCAGCGCGACTTCACACATGTCTCCGACATCGTCGCGGGTATCCTCGGCGCGCTGGCGCATCCGTCCGGCGAGGACGTACCGCACCGTGTCTTCAACCTGGGCAACCACACCCCGATCGAGCTCGAGCAGTTCATCGGCATCATCGAAGCCGCCGCCGGACGTCCGGCGCAGAAGGTCTACAAGCCCATGCAGCCGGGCGACATGGTCCGCACGATGGCCGACACCACGCGCGCCACAGACGCATTCGGCTATGAGCCGGCCACCCCGGTCGAGCGCGGGCTGCCGCCCGTGGTGGCATGGTGCCGCGACTATTTCGGGGATCGCGCCTGACTCACATCGACGGGTTCATCTTCAGATAACCTTGGTTGCGGAAAATGCGCGGTCTTTTTCATCCCTGGCCTTTCGCAGAGCCCGATCATGAGCCAACCCCAGTTGTCGGTCGTCGTTCCGGTATTCAATGAACGCGACAACGTCCAACCCCTGATCGACGAGATCACCGCCGCCCTGCGCGGCCAGCTGGACTTCGAGATCGTCTACGTCGACGACCACTCGCGCGATGACACCCTGGCCGTGCTGCAGGCGCTGAAGGCCGGCACCCCCGAGCTGCGGGTCCTGCACCATGTGAGCCAGAGCGGGCAGAGCACCGCCGTGCGCACCGGGGTGAAGCACGCCCGTGCGCCCTGGATCGCCACGCTCGACGGTGACGGCCAGAACGATCCCGCCGATATCCCCAGGCTGCTGGCCGCACGCGCGGCCGCCGCGCCGCAGGTCAAACTGTTCGCCGGCTGGCGGGTCAACCGCCAGGACAGCGGCAGCAAGCGCTGGGCCAGCAAGTGGGCCAATGCGATCCGCGCCCGCATGCTGCGCGACGACACGCCCGATACCGGCTGCGGCATCAAGCTGTTCGAGCGCGACGCATTCCTGGACCTGCCGTACTTCGACCACATGCACCGCTACCTGCCTGCGCTGATGCAGCGCGCCGGCTGGACGACGGTGAGCGTGCCGGTCAACCACCGGCACCGCACCGCGGGCGTGTCCAAGTACAACAACCTGGGCCGGGCGCTGGTGGGGATCCGCGATCTGCGTGGCGTGGCCTGGCTGATCACGCGCAGCAGCCGCACCGCCGTGGAAGAACGCTGATGGAGCTGCATTGGCTCGACCAACCGTTGACCTGGCTGTTCTGGACCGGCCTGCACGTGACCGGCTGGAAGCTGATCGGCTATACCGGCGCGCTGATGTTCGGCGGCCGCTGGCTGGTCCAGTTCGTCGCCTCCCGGCGCGCCGGCAAGCCGGTGATCCCCCGCCTGTTCTGGTACATGAGCGTGGTGGGCAGCCTGATGACGCTGAGCTACTTCCTGTTCTCGGCCAAGCAGGACTCGGTGGGCGTGCTGCAGAACCTGTTCCCGGCGTTTACTGCGTTGTACAGCCTGAAGCTGGATATCCAGCATCGCGGCTGGAAGCGGGATAAGGCGGCGCATTGACGAGGTGCAGCAGCCAACGGTGGGTACCCGCCGTTTGACGGTGTACCGACCAACGGTCGGTACCTACCGGTAGAGCCGACTGGGTAGAGCCGACTGGGTAGAGCCGACCGGGTAGAGCCGACTGTTAGTCGGCTGCTCTCCCCGGACGTCCGCGCGAACGGCAGCCGACTAACAGTCGGCTCTACCCCGCGCCTTCGGCGCTTGGGTCTCGACCGTTGGCCGATCCCCGGTCCTGCCCGCTGCGCGGGCAGCGAACGGCAGCCGACTAACAGTCG
>NZ_DAMCID010000020.1:0-10104 GCF_032099025.1 Stenotrophomonas sp. | reverse complement strand
CGCGCCTTCGGCGCTTGGGTCTCGACCGTTGGTCGATCCCCGGTCCTGCCCGCTGCGCGGGCAGCGAACGGCAGCCGACTAACAGTCGGCTCTACCACGCGCCTTCGGCGCTTGGGTCTCGACCGTTGGCCGATCCCCGGTCCTGCCCGCTGCGCGGGCAGGACCTTTGATCCATGCAGCCACCGGGGTGGCGGTGCCATGATCGGGGTTTGCCGTCCATCGGGAACCGCTGATCGTGAAATCACCGCTCGTCACCGCATTGCTGCTCGCCTTGGCCCTTCCCGCAGGTGCCGCATTCGCCGCCCCTCCGGCCGCGCCCGCCGCTGCGCCCGTCAGCCTGGCCAACGAAAGTGCCGCCGATGCACAGTTCCGCGCCATCTACGAGAAGGAATGGAAATGGCGCCAGGAGGGCGGTGGTGAGGCCAGCGAAGACGGTGACGGCCCCGCCAATGCCACCCGCATGCCCGACATCGGCGCGGCCGCCCAGCAGGCCCGGCTGAAGGTGTGGGACGACGTGTTGGCCCAGCTGGGCCGGATCGACCCGAAGACCCTGTCGGCCGACAACCAGATCAACTACGCCATCTACCGCGACCAGGTCTTCAACCTGGCCGCCGACGTCCGCCTGCGCGGCTATGAAATGCCGTTCAACGCCGATTCCTCGTTCTGGTCGAACCTGTCGTTCATGGCCCGCCGCGACATGAAGACCGCGCAGGACTACCGCAACTACATCGCGCGCCTCAACGATGTACCGCGCTACTTCGACCAGCAGACCGACAACATGCGGGCCGGCCTCAAGCGCGGCTTCAGCGTGCCGCGTGCGGTGCTGGATGGCCGCGAAGTCTCCATCGCCACGGTATCCGAGCTCAAGGACCCGACCGCATCGCCGCTGTATGCCCCCTTCAGGAAGCTGCCGGCCAGCATTCCGGCCGCCGACCAGGCCGAACTGCAGGCGCAGGCCCGCCAGGCCATCAGCGGCAGCGTGGTCCCTGCGTTTGCCAAGCTGCGCACCTTCTTCGTCAGCGAATACGTGCCGCAGGCGCGCACCACCCTGGCCGCCGAAGCCCTGCCCGATGGCAAGGTTTACTACAAGCAGCAGATCCACGAATACACCACGCTGGACCTCACCCCGCAGCAGATCCACGAGATCGGCCTGAAGGAAGTGGCGCGCATCCAGAAGGAAATGAACGGCATCATCGAGCAGGTGCAGTTCAAGGGCAGCTTCGCCGACTTCCTGGTGTTCCTGCGCACCGACCCGCAGTTCTACGCCAAGACCCCCGACGAGCTGCTGTATCGCGCGGCGTGGATCTCCAAGCGCGTGGATGGCGTGATCGGCAAGTACATGACCCTGCCGCGCGCACGCTTCACCATCGTGCCGGTACCGCCGGACATCGCACCGTTCTGGACCGCCGGTCGCGGCGGCATGGGCACCTACTGGCTCAACACCTACAACCTGCCGGCGCGCCCGCTCTACAACCTGCCCGCGCTGACCCTGCACGAGTCCGACCCCGGGCATGCACTGCAGGGTGCACTGGCCGCCGAGCAGGGCGAGCAGCCGGAGTTCCGCCGCACGGCGTACATCTCCGCCTATGGCGAGGGCTGGGGGCTGTACTGCGAAAAGCTGGGCGTGGAGATGGGCATCTACGAAACCCCGTACGAGGATTTCGGACGCCTGACCTACGAAATGTGGCGTGCCGCGCGCCTGGTGATCGACACCGGCGTGCACCACAAGGGCTGGACCCGCGAACAGGCCATTGCCTACCTGCGCGACCACACCGCGCTCAGCGAGCACGAGGTGACCACCGAGGTCGACCGCTACATCTCCTGGCCGGGCCAGGCGCTCAGCTACAAACTGGGTGAGATCGCGATCGTACGGCTGCGCGCCGAGGCCGAGCAGGCGCTGGGCGACCGCTTCGACGTCAAGGCCTTCCACGACGCCGTGCTCAAGCAGGGCTCGGTGCCGCTGCCCGTGCTGGACGCGCAGATCCGCGCCTACATCGCCGCGCATCGCGCGCCCTGATGTCGGCAATGGCCGTTGCCGATGTGTGCCTCGGCACCCTTCGGCAACGCGCCTCCCATGCGTGTGCTGATATGTGAATCGCATCGCAGCGGCGCAGTGCTGCGCAGGCAGACTGCGGTGGGCGCCGACCGGGTGCCGTTCTCCAGTGATGCCTGATCATGCCGAACCCGATGAAGCTCCAGGGCGCCACGCCCTCCATGCCCGCACCCGTTGCCGGGCTCGCAACGGCCCGCGAGCAGGGTGAACCGACCCTGCTGTCGGTGGACAACCACCCGTTCGACGCCAATGCGGGCCCAGCGAAGCCCTGCAGTCCCGCCGTTCTGGCGGTGTGCGGCAGCGCATTGAACAAGCCGGGCAAATTCAGTGTCGTGGAAGGCAGTCCTGGGCAGCACTACCTGGTTCACCGCTCCAGTGATCTCACCCTGGTGGCCCAGCGGATCGTGCCCGCCGACGGCGGCGGCGTGCGGGTCGAACTGCTGCGAGCTCCGCGTGACACCTGCTGGATGCTCATGGGCCAGCGTTTCCGCGATATCGACGAGGTGCGCCAGCTGGCACGTGGTTTCATGACCGAGATCCCCATGACCGCGGCACGTCCCTCCCCATGAAGCCGCTTGCCGGTCACTGCGATTGTGTAACGCGCAGGAGCGCCGCTACCCTGCTGTGATGATGTCCCGCCTGCGCCGTCGCTTGTCCATGCCGCTCCGCCTGCTGATGCTGGTGGTGGTGCTGTTCGGCACCGCCGGCGGCGCGTTGGCGGCGGCGCTGGGCGACCTGCACGCGCTGTCGCACGGTGACACCGGTCTGGCGCATGCGGCCGCGCACGCCGACGCGTCCGTTCCCCTCGAGGCCGATACCGGTCAAGAGGAAGACGACCAGGGCACGCGTCTGCTGCACGCCCTGGTCCACTGCGGTCACTGCCACGGTCATGGTGGCGTGCTGCCGCTGGCGGCCTCGGCCTGGACCCTGCCCGGTGCCCCGGCCCACATCGTGCCCACCGGCATGACCGCCCAGCTGCTCGCGCAACCTCCCGAGAGCCTGCTGCGCCCCCCGATAGCGGTCTGATGCCGCGCGGCCGTGTGCCGCGACCGACACTCTGAACCGCTTTCTGGAGATTCCCATGTGGATGCGTCTGGCAGCCTTGGCTGCCGTAGCGTTCGTGCCGTGCGCGCATGCGCAGGGCACCGCGCCTGTTTCACCCTTGCCCCTTGCTGCGTCGCCGGCCCTGCCGACGCCGCGTTCCGCGCTGACCCTGGACGAGGCGCTCGCGCGGGTCGCGCGGTTCCACCCGGACCTGCGCCTGGCCGATGCCCAGCGCCCGATCTGGGAAGCGCGGCGTGACGCGGCCGCGCTTCGCCCGCCGCTGACCCTGGGCGTGGAGCTGGAGAATGCCCTCGGCAGCGGCAGCAGCCGCGGCTTCGATGCGGCCGAGCTGACCGTCACCCTGGCCGGCGTCCTCGAACGCGGCGGCAAGCTGGATGCGCGGCGGGTACTCGCCCAGGCCAACCTGGATGCGCTTGCCCCGCAGCGCGAGACCGCACGGCTGGACCTCATGGCCGAGGTGGCGCGGCGCTACCTCGGCGTCACCGAGGCGCGTGCGCAGCTGGCCATCGCAGAGACCGACATCGAGCAGCGCCGCCGCGCCGTTGCCGCCGCCCGCCTGCGCCTGCAGGCCGGTGCATCGCCCGAATCGGTGCTGATGACCGCCCAGGCCATGCTGGCGCAGGCCGAAGTGGACCGCGACCGCGCCCTGCAGATGGACCGCTCCGCCCGGGTGGCGCTGGCGGCCTTGTGGCGCGAGCGCGAACCGGGGTTCGACGTGGTCAGTGGTGACCCGATGCGCCTGCCTGGGCTGCAGGACTTCGACGGACTGGCCGACACCCTGCAGCGCACGCCCGAGCTGGCCGTGCTGGCCGGCGAGCGCCGCGTACGCGAGGCACAGCTGCAGCTGGCGCGCACCCAGGCACGTCCCGACCTCAGCTGGCAGGCCGGCGTGCGCAACAGCCGCGACACCGGCAATACCTCGCTGGTGGCCGGCTTCAGCCTGCCGCTGGGCAGTGTGTCGCGTGCCGCGCCGGACATCCGCGCGGCCGAAGCCGAGCTGGCGCTCAACGGCGTGGAACGCGAGGCACGCGCGCTGCAGCTGTACGCCACCCTGGCCGAGGCACATGGTCGCTACCTCACCTCGCGGCTGGAGGTGACGCGCATGGCGCGTGACGTGCTGCCGAAGCTCCAGCGGGCCGAGAATGCCGCCGGAACGGCATGGCGCAGCGGTGCCATCAGCTACATGGAGTGGGCGCAGCTGCAGGCCATGCGCATCGAGGCACGTCAGCGCCAGCTGGCGGCGGCGATTGCCGCCCAGACCGCACTGATTGAAATCCAGCGGTTGACCGGCCAGAGCATGCTTGCCGCCGCCAGCCCATCCGACCCCGTGTCCACGGAGGACCGCCAATGACCGCTTCCCCGACCCGTACCGTGCTGGCCGCCGGGCTGCTGATGGCGCTGATCGCCCTGACTGGTTGTGGCGGCGGCGAGTCGCCTGCCACGCCACCCGATGCCAAGGCCGACGCCGGCCAAGCCGAGGCAGGCCATGACGACGCGCACGACGAGCACGAGGCGCCGGAGCGCACCACCATCGCCGCGGCCATGGCCGAGCAGGCCGGCATCCGCGTCGCGCCGGTCGTCACCGGCACCATCGCCGACGAGCACGACGTGCAGGGCCTGCTGACCCCGGTCGACGGCCGCGTCGCGCAGGTGATGGCGCGCTTCCCCGGCCCCATCCGCTCGCTACGCGCCAATGTCGGCGACCGCGTACGCGCCGGCCAGGTGCTGGCCAGCATCGAAAGCAATCTCAGCCTGACCACCTACACCGTCAGCGCGCCGATCAGTGGCGTGGTGCTGGCGCGCCAGGCCCAGGTGGGCGGCGTGGCCGGCGAGGGCAGCCCGCTGTTCGAGATCGGTGACCTGTCCACGCTGTGGGTGGACCTGCATATCTTCGGCAACGACACCCAGCACATCACCGCGGGCGTACCGGTCACGGTGTCGCGCATGACCGACGGCGTCAGCCAGGCCACCACGCTCGAACGCGTGCTGCCGGGCACCGCCACCGCCAGCCAGAGCACGGTCGCCCGCGCCACGCTGCGCAACGACGACGGCCAATGGCGCCCGGGTGCCGCGGTCAAGGCCCGCATCGTGGTCGCCACCACGCAGGCCGCGCAGGTGGTGCCACTGAGCGCGCTGCAGACGATGGACGGCAAGGACGTGGTGTTCGTGCGCGAAGGTGACACCTACACCGCCCGGCCGGTCACGCTCGGCGCACGCGATGCGAACACCGTCGAAGTACGTGGCGGCCTGGCGCTGGGCGAGAACGTGGTGGTCGCGCAGAGCTACGTGGTCAAGGCCGACATCGGCAAGGCGGGGGCAGCGCATGAACATTGACGCCCTGCCAGGCCCGGCACGCAGAGGGCGCCCACATGCTTGAGCGCATCATCCGCGCCGCCATCGCCCATCGCTGGTTGATGATGGTACTGACGCTCGTTCTGATCGCCGTCGGCAGCTGGAGCTTCACCCGCCTGCCGATCGACGCCACGCCGGACATCACCAACGTCCAGGTCCAGATCAACACCGCCGCACCCGGCTATTCGCCGTTGGAGACCGAACAGCGCATCACCTATGCGGTGGAAACCGCCATGGCGGGGTTGCCGGCCATGGAGCAGGCGCGCTCGCTGTCGCGCTACGGGCTCTCACAGGTCACCGTGGTGTTCAAGGACGGCACCGACATCTACTTCGCCCGGCAGCAGGTCGCCGAGCGCCTGCAACAGGTCAAGTCGCAGCTCCCGGAGGGACTGGACCCGCAGCTGGGGCCGATCTCCACCGGCCTCGGCGAGATCTTCATGTACACCATCGACGCCGATCCCAAGGCGCGCAAGGCCGATGGCACGCCGTACACCGCCACGGATCTGCGCACCCTGCAGGACTGGGTGATCCGCCCACAGCTGCGCAACGTGCCCGGCGTGACCGAGGTCAACACCATCGGTGGCTTCCAGCGCCAGGTGCACATCACGCCGGACCCGGCGCGGCTGCGCGCGCTGGGCTTCACCCTGGAAGACGTGGCGCAGGCGGTGGAGACCAACAACCAGAATGTCGGCGCGGGCTACATCGAGCGCAACGGCCAGCAGTTCCTGGTCCGCATCCCCGGCCAGGTCGCCACGCTGGAGGAGATCGGCAACATCGTGCTGGCGCGGCGCGAAGGCGTGCCGATCCACGTGCACGATGTCGCCCAGGTCCAGGATGGGCCGGAGCTGCGCAGTGGCGCCGCCACCCAGAACGGCCATGAAGTGGTGATGGGCACGGTGGTGATGCTGATCGGCGCCAACAGCCGCGACGTGGCCCAGGCTGCGGCGGCACGCCTGCAGCAGGCACAGGCCAGCCTGCCCGAGGGTGTCACCGTCACCGCCAGCTACGATCGCACCGCGCTGGTGGATCGCACCATCGCGACCGTCGCCAGGAATCTGGTGGAAGGTGCGTTGCTGGTGATCGTGGTGCTGTTCGCGCTGCTCGGCAATTTCCGCGCGGCGCTGATCACCGCAGCGGTAATCCCGCTGGCGATGCTGTTCACCCTCACCGGCATGGCCCGTGGCGGTGTCTCGGCCAACCTGATGAGCCTGGGCGCGCTGGACTTCGGCCTGATCGTCGATGGTGCCGTGATCATCATCGAGAACTGCCTGCGTCGCTTCGGCGAACGCCAGCACGCGCTGGGCCGTGACATGACCCGCGAAGAGCGCTTCGCCGAGACCGCCAGCGCCACCGCTGAAGTGATCCGTCCCAGCCTGTTCGGGCTGGGCATCATCACGGCGGTGTACCTGCCGATCTTCGCGCTCACCGGGGTGGAAGGCAAGATGTTCCACCCGATGGCGATCACCGTGGTGCTGGCCCTGAGCGGTGCGATGGTACTGGCGCTCACCTTCGTGCCCGCCGCGATCGCGTTGTTCCTCGGCGGCCGCGTGCAGGAGAAGGAGAACCGCCTGATGGCCTGGGTGCGCAGGCGCTACGCACCGATGCTGGCGTTTGCCCTGCGCCGTGGTCGATGGATGGCGGCCGGGGCAGGGGTGCTGGTGATCGTCTGCGGCCTGCTGGCCACGCGGCTGGGCAGCGAGTTCGTGCCCAACCTGGACGAAGGCGATGTCGCCATGCATGCCATGCGCATCCCCGGCACCAGCCTGACCCAGTCGATCGAGATGCAGAAGCAGATCGAGAACCGCCTGGTGCAGTTCGCCGAGGTGGACACGGTGTTCTCCAAGATCGGCACACCGGAAGTCGCCTCAGACCCGATGCCGCCGTCGGTGGCCGATACCTTCATCATGATGAAGCCACGCAAGGCCTGGCCGGACCCGCGCAAGTCGCGTGCGGCGCTGCTGGGCGAACTGGAGGCGGCGGTCGAGCAGCTGCCCGGCAACAACTACGAGTTCACCCAGCCGATCCAGATGCGCACCAACGAGCTCATCTCCGGTGTGCGCGCCGACGTGGCGGTGATGCTGTTCGGGGATGATCTGGACACGCTGCTCTCGGTGGGCAGGCGCATTGCAACCGTAGCCGGTGGCGTGCCCGGTGCCGCCGACGTGCGGGTGGAGGAAACCAGCGGGTTGCCGCTGCTCACGATCACCCCCAACCGCACCGCGCTGGCCGGCTACGGACTCAATCCCGGACAGGTGCAGTCCACCCTTGCCACCGCCGTGGGCGGGCAGGTGGCAGGGCAGCTGTTCGAAGGCGACCGCCGCTTCGACATCGTGGTGCGCCTGCCCGACGCGCTGCGCCAGGACCCGGCCGCCCTGGCCGACCTGCCGGTGTCGCTGGAATCCGCACTGGCCGGCGATGCCGACGAGTCCAGTCGTGCGGGCAGCGGAACCAGTGGCAGTGCGCGCACCGTGCCGTTGCGTGAGCTGGCCACGTTGAGCAACAGCGAAGGGCCGAACCAGATCAACCGTGAGAACGGCAAGCGCCGCATCGTGGTGACCGCGAACGTGCGCGACCGTGACCTGGGCGGCTTCGTGCGGGATCTGCAGCAGGCCATCGGCCGCGACGTGCAGGTGCCCAACGGCTACTGGATCGAATACGGCGGCAGCTTCGAGCAGCTGATCTCGGCCAGTCAGCGTCTGTCGATCGTGGTGCCGGTCACCCTGGCCATCATCTTCGCGCTGCTGTTCTGGGCCTTCGGTTCGGCGAAGGACGCCGCGATCGTGTTCAGCGGCGTGCCGCTGGCGCTGACCGGCGGCGTGCTGGCCCTGGCGGCGCGTGGCATTCCGTTGTCGATCTCGGCGGGTGTCGGCTTCATCGCGCTGTCCGGCGTGGCCGTGCTCAACGGGCTGGTGATGATCAGCTTCGTACGCAGCCTGCGCGCGGATGGCATGCCGCTGGCCGATGCGGTGCGCGAAGGGGCGCTGGGCCGGCTGCGCCCGGTGCTGATGACCGCGCTGGTCGCCTCGCTGGGCTTCGTGCCGATGGCCTTCAACGTCGGCGCCGGCTCGGAAGTCCAGCGCCCGCTGGCCACCGTGGTCATCGGCGGCATCGTCTCGTCCACGCTGCTGACCCTGCTGGTACTGCCGGTGCTGTACCGGTGGTTGCATCGCAAGCAGTGAAGTCTACCCGGGCAACGCCCTGCTGTTGGTAGGGCGTTGCCACTGTTCGATAATCCCAACGGCCTTTCCAACGCCGTCTTCCGTTGCCATTGCCCGGCCCAATGCTGCGGCACGCGCCCGCGTATCTGCGTCCTCGGCTACTGCAATCGCACGGCCCAGCGTCTGCGCATCAATATGATTGGCTGAAAGCGGCTCGGCAGCCACACCCATTTCCTGCAACCGCGCCGCCCAGAAGAACTGATCGGCCGCGAACGGCATCACCAACGACGGCACGCCCGCGCGACACGCCGAATGGGTCGTGCCGCTGCCGCCGTGGTGGATCACCAGCGAGCACCGTGGAAACAGCGCCTCGTGCGGGGTAGGACCTACAACAAACACGTCTGCGGGCAGCGGTCCGTCGGGAAGGCCCGCCCAGCCAGGGAACAGCAGCACCCGGCGCGGTGCCAGCGCTCGCAGCAGTGCCGGCAGCACGGTGTTGCGATCAAACCCGGTCATGCTGCCAAAGCCCACATACACCGGCGGTGGTCCAGCATCGACAAAGGCCTGCAGTTCTGGTGTTGGCTGCCAGGCCGCATCCGGTGCGCGCCACTGGCCGCACACGTGATGATTCACCGGCCAGTCCGCAGGCGGCGGCACCAGGCTCGGCGAGATGCCATACAACATCGGAAGATCGCGCCACAGTGAACGACGCGCCGGCATGCCGAGCGCCCGTCGGGCGTCGTTGATCGGCGCACGGAACGTGCGCCACACCGCGTGATTGACCAGCGCGTAGCTGAGCCGGTTGAGCATGCCGGGCAGGCGCAGGCGTGGGAGGAAGGGAGAGGCGAACGCGCGGGTAGGGGTGAGCGGAATCATGCCGGTGCCGATCGCAGGCACGCCGTGGTGCTCGGCCACCGTCATGCCCACAAACGCGGCCAGCCCGCCGGTCAGCACCGCATCGCAGCCTGCGGCGGCCGCATCGGCCTGCCGCATCCACGCCGGCACATGCCGTTGCGCCATGCGCGCCAGTCCCCGCGAGGCGGCCGCCATGTTGTTGCCACGCGACACCAGCGCCACCACTTCGTCATGGATGGTGCCCTCGAGCGCTGCATGCGGAACGCCCAGCGCCTGCGCGCTACCCAGCGTGCCACCCTCGGCCAGCAGCATCACTTCATGGCCTGCCCCCTGCAGCCCGTGGCACAGCATCACCAGCGGCCGGGTGTCGCCTTCTGTTCCATAGGTCACAGCGAGAAGTCGCATGGACGCATCCGATGATCGAACATTGAAGTATCCGCATGCGGTGTGCAGAACGGGGTGATCCCGCCGCCGCCGCGCCCTTGCCTGCGAATATCCCTTAACAGCGGCTGCCGGTGGGTCGAGCGCGGGGCCGTCATGCCCTTGCCTGCGAAGGTCCCTCAACAGCGGCTGCCGGTGGAGCGAGCGCGGGGCCGCCATACCCTTGCCTGCGAATGTCCC
>NZ_DAMCID010000019.1:70742-83709 GCF_032099025.1 Stenotrophomonas sp. | reverse complement strand
CGGCCGCCCCCTCCTCCTTTACTTCGCCTACAAGGGCAAGGCGCCCCGGCACTCGCCCCACCGGCGTGGCACCGTGCTCCGGCTTTTCCTCGTGTACCGCAAGTGCAGCCCCGTCGCGGCCGGTAGGTCCCTGGCAAAGTAAAGGAGGAGGCGGCGGCGCATGCCGACGCCGGGGGACATTTGCATAGGGGCCTGCCGGCCGCGGCGGGGCCCTCAACGCTCGCGACGAACCCGATCGAAGACCGTCAGGCTTCTACGGGCCACCCTCCCGGCCTGAATGCCTTCCGACGGCCGAATGGTTCAGGCCGCCGCGCGGTTTCGCCCGTAAACCCCATTCCCCGCGGTAATTCCGCGTCATTCACAATTTGATACAGCCCCGCGTTTAGGCTGGAAATCCGCGTTCTGACGCGGTGGATGACAAACCCCGCAACTTTCGGCACTGTCGTGTGGTCTGATCCGCACGCAGTCTCCCCGTTGGCAAGGTGCCATGAGCAAGTCGATGAAATTCAAAGTCCCCGCATTCCTGATGGCCCTGGCGCTGACCGCGCCGCTGGCGCTGGCTGCCTACGCCGATTCGCCGGCCCTGCCGTCGGCGGCGACCGCCGACCAGGTGACGACCTCCAAGCTGGTCTACGGACTGCTTTCGGACAGCCGCTATGCCTATCGGCCGCGCGCGCTGGACGCGGCGACCTCCAAGGACGTGTTCAAGCGGTACCTGGAGTCGCTGGACGGCAGCAAGCAGTTCTTCACCCAGGCCGACATCACGAAGTTCGCGCCGTTCGAGGACAACATCTCCTCGGCCATCCGCGGCGGTGAGCTGGAGCCGGCATTCCAGGTGTTCGCGGTGTACAAGCAGCGTGTCGGCGAGCGGGTCGGTTACGCGCGCAAGCTGCTCAAGCAGGATTTCGATTTCAGCAGCGACGAGCGCTTCGAATACGACCGCAAGGACGTGCCGTGGGCGGCCAGCAGCGCCGAGCTCGATGACCTGTGGCGCAAGTCGGTGAAGAATGACTGGCTGCGCCTGAAGCTGGCCGGCAAGCCGCCGGCCGATATCCGCAAGACGCTGGACAAGCGCTATGCGCAGCTGGAGAAGTCGGTCAACGAGCTGAAGGGCGAGGACGTGTTCCAGTTCTTCCTCAACGCCTACACCAGCGCCGTGGACCCGCACACCGATTATTTCACGCCGCGCACGGCGGAGAATTTCAACCAGGCCATGTCGCTGTCGCTGGAAGGCATTGGCGCCCAGCTGCAGCGCCAGGACGACATGGTGGTGATCCGCGAAGTCATCGCCGGTGGTCCGGCCGCGGTCAATGGCACGCTCAAGCCGGGTGACCGCATCGTCGGCGTCGGCCAGGGCAAGTCGGGTCCGGTCGAGGATGTCATCGGCTGGCGCATCGACGACGTAGTGGCCAAGATCCGCGGCAAGAAGGATACCCAGGTGCGGCTGGAATTCATCCCGGCCGAGGAAGGCGTGGACGGCAAGCCGCACATGCTGGTGCTGACCCGCCAGAAGGTGCGCCTGGCCGAACAGGCCGCCAAGGGCGAAACGCTGACCATCCCGGCCAAGGACGGTGAGCCGGAACGCCGGGTGGGCGTGATCAAACTGCCGACCTTCTACCAGGACTTCGAAGGCCGCCGCCGCAACGCGACCGACTACGCCTCGGCCACCCGCGACGTGGCCAAGCTGCTGGCCGGCTTCAAGACCGACAAACTGGACGGCGTGGTGCTGGACCTGCGCAACAACGGCGGTGGTTCGCTGGATGAGGCCATTGAGCTCACCGGTCTGTTCATTGAACAGGGTCCGGTGGTACAGGTGCGCGAATCCGGCGGCCGCGTCACGGTCAACAATGATCGCAGCGAAGCGGTGGCCTGGGACGGTCCGCTGGCCGTGCTGATCAACCGCGGCTCGGCCTCGGCCTCGGAAATTTTTGCCGGCGCCATCCAGGACTACGGTCGCGGGCTGGTGATCGGTGAGACCACCTTCGGCAAGGGCACGGTGCAGAACATCGTCGACCTGGACCGCTGGCCGAGCGGCGAGACCCAGCGTTTCGGCCAGGTCAAGCTGACCATCGCGCAGTTCTTCCGCGTCAGCGGCAGCAGCACCCAGCACAAGGGCGTGGTGCCCGACCTGGCCTTCCCGGCCAGCGTGGACGCCAGCGAGTACGGCGAAAGCACCTACGACAACGCCCTGCCGTGGACCCGCATTGCCGCCGTGCCGCACACCCAGTACGGCAACTTCGGCCCGCTGCTGCCGAAGCTGGAGACCCGGCATGCCTCGCGCATCGCCGCGGACAAGGAATTCCAGTGGTGGAACGAGGACGTGGAGCAGTTCCGTACCGAAGCGGCCAAGAAGTACATTTCGCTCAACGAGGGCGAGCGCCGCGCCGAGCGTGAGCGCCAGGAAACCCAGCGCAAGCAGCGCCAGGCCACCCGCAAGGAACTCGGCCTGGACCTTGACCCGCTGGCCGACGACAGCAATGACGACGGCCTGACCGGCAACGAGCGCGACATCGTCAAGGACGCCGCACGCGAGAAGGCCGCCGAGAAGCGCCCGGACCCGCTGCTGCGTGAGTCGGCCGCGATCCTGGCCGACGCGGTCAACCTGCTGGAAGTGGATCGTCCGCTGTCGGCGCAGGTGCTGCCGCAGTCCACGGCGGTGGGCCGCTGGGCCGATTGATCGGCGTGACCGGGTGAACGATCCAACAACGAAGGGCCGGCCATTGCGCCGGCCCTTCGCTTTCTAGACCCCGTGCATACGCCGCCGCGCCTATGCTGCGACGATTCCCTTCCAGCAGGAGCGCCCATGCGGCCTTCCCATGCACTGTCGGCCAGCCTGATGGCCGTCGCCCTCACCGCCTGCGGCGGACGTGCGGCCGACAGCACGCTGCTCCGCGAGTCCTTCGATTCCGGTGACACCTACTCGCGCACCGTACCCGGTACGCCCGCGCAGGCCTGCGAGGCCGGCCGACGCACGCTGCTGAGCCAGGGCTATGCCATCGCGCGTGCTGACGCCGATGCGGTGGAAGGCAACAAGAATTTCCAGCCGCGCGACGACGAGCACGAGCAGCTGGTGCTGCGTATCTCCTGCGCGGCGCGGGGCGACGAGGCGCTGGTGTTCATCAGCGCGGTGCAGGACCGTTACGCGCTCAAGAAGAGCCCCACATCGGCCAGCGTCGGCGTGGGTGCGCTGGGCTCGGTGTCGCTGCCGTTCGGCAGCAATGACGACTCGCTGGTGAAAGTGGCCAGCAGCACCGTGCAGGACGCCGACTTCTACCGTCGCTTCTTCGCGCGCCTGCAGCAGTACCTGCCGGCCGCCAAGGCGGGCACGCCGGAGCCGGTGCCGCCTGCACCCGTCCCGCCGCCGCCGCCCACCCCCGAACCTGCGCCGCCTCCGCCGCCGACGCCCGACACACCCAGCCCGACACCCTGAGCGGGCGCGCAGCGTGACCCGCGCGCGTCCCCGTTGCAGCCGTACCCCGCCCGCCGCGGGCGTCGCGCTGGCGCTGTTGCTGGGCCTACTGCCGGCCGCCGACAGTATGGCGGCCCCGGACAATTGCCTGCAGGCGTTGCTGGAACGCCTGGGCTGGCAGATCGAGGACGCCCCCATCGACGCGCCACGCGTGCACGGCGGGCCGGTCTGCGAGCGCGCCGACCTGCGTCAGGCGCAGCCGGCCGGCGACCTGCGCGTGCAGCTGCCCCGCGCGTGGGCCGCACCGCAGCGCCAGCGTTTCCTGCAGACGCTCGTCGAGGACCCCGCCACGGTCTGCGCCTATGCGTTCGTGCTGGGCGAGGCCACCCGGCGCGCGGCGACCCGACTGCAGGACAACCCGGGCTACCGTTTCTCGGCCCTGCAGCTGGGCTGGATCGGCTTTGGCCCAGGCGGCGCACGTGCGCAGGGCTGGGAGGGTTTCCGCAGCTTCGGCCGCGGCTACCAGCCGCAGGGATCCAACAGTGCGGCCCTGCAGGCCTTCTATGACGGCCGGGTGCGCAGCGAATGCGGGGTGGGGCGCCAGGTCGCGCAGCTGGCCACGCAGCGCGAGCTGTACGGCGACGCGGCGTTCGATGCGGCGTTCACCGCGGGCGAGCTCTCCATCGGCACCTTCCTCACCCTGCACGACACCGACAGCATCCTGCTGGGCCACCACGCGGGCGCGTTCCTCGCCGACGGCAAGGCCGTGCGCACCTCGCAGCGCGGCCGCCAGGCCTTCGTCGGCGCGCCGGGCTTCATCGAGCACGTCTTTGATCCGGTCTACCTGGACGACATCAACAACCAGGCCGAGAACTTCGTCATTGTCGACGTCAGCGATGCGGCGGCACAGGCGTTGCGCGAGCACGGTGGCTTTGCCCACTATGACCGCATCAACGCGCGCATCTGGGCGCTGGCCAGCCGCATGCCGGGCCCGGGACTGCGGCGCTTCGAGCGCCTGCTGGCCGAGCGCGACCCGGCGCTGCGCGCGGCGTTGCCGGCGGCACAGCAGCCGCTGCTGGCCGAACTGGACGCGCTGCTGGACGATCCGTTCTACCGGCAGTTCGTGATTTATGTGCATCCACGCGGTATACGTCCGGTGGGCTATCACATCGCACGCCTGCTCGACCGCAATCCGCGGACGCCATTCGCCTTCGAGCTGGGCCTGCACAACCTGCATACCACGCTGTACCGCCGCTGGATCGACACCCAACTGCAGCAGTGCGCGGCAGCATCAACACATTCGCAACCCGAGCAAAGGTGAGTCATGGATATTGCAATGATTGGACTGGGGCGCATGGGCGCCAACATGGCCGAGCGGCTGCACCGCGGCGGCCACCGCGTCATCGGCGTGGACCCCGGTGACGCCGCACGCGAAAGCGCCGCCGCGCGTGGCTTCGAGGTCAGCGCCTCGGCCGCCGACGCGCTCTCCTCCATGTCGGTACCGCGCGTGGTGTGGCTGATGGTGCCGGCCGGCGAAGTGGTGGACCAGACCCTGGCCGCGCTGTCGCCGCATCTGTCCGAGGGCGACGTGGTGATCGACGGCGGCAACTCGTACTACAAGGATTCGATGCGCCGCGCCGCGCAGCTGATCGAAGAAGACGTGACGTACCTCGACTGCGGCACCAGCGGCGGTGTGTGGGGCCTGCAGGAAGGCTACAGCCTGATGATCGGCGGCGACACGGCGGCGGCCGAACGGGTCGGCGCGATCTTCCGCACGCTGGCACCGGCCGAGGACCGTGGCTGGGCGCACGTCGGTCCGAGCGGGGCGGGGCACTTCTGCAAGATGGTCCACAACGGCATCGAGTACGGCATGATGCAGGCCTATGCCGAGGGCTTCGCGCTGATGCAGCGCAAGACCGACTTCAACCTGGACCTGGGCCAGGTGGCGAAGGCATGGCAGCACGGCAGCGTGGTGCGTTCCTGGCTGCTGGACCTCAGCGTGGATGCACTGGAGGGCAATCCGCAGCTGGATGGCATTGCCCCCTACGTGTCCGACTCCGGCGAAGGCCGCTGGACGGTGGCCGAGGCGATCGATCTGGATGTGTCGGCGCCGGTGATCACCCTGTCGCTGCTCGAGCGTCTGCGCTCCCGCGAGAAGAATTCCTTCAGCGACCGCATGCTGTCTGCATTGCGCAATCAATTCGGCGGGCACGCGATGAAAACCGACTGAGGCAATCTGCCGCGCGCACGGCACGTTCAACCCACCCGTAGAGCCACCCCATGGGTGGCTGCGCCGGACGCCGGCACCGCGCAGCCACGCAGGGCGTGGCTCTACCCCAGATCCACGCGCCGGCCGTTGTCGGCGCTCTCGCGCCCGGCCTCGAGCAGACGCATCAGCTGCAGCGCCTGCTCCGCCGTCACCGGCGGTTCGCCTTCGCCGCGCATCGCATCGCGGAAGGCGGCATAGAAGCGCCGGTAGTCACCCACGGCGTTGTCCACGCTGTGGCGATGCAGCTGTCCCTCCGCATCGACCTGCACGACCTGGCCATGCAGCGGGTCCAGGCCCCAACCCGGCGCACCCGGGGCGATGCCCTGGCGCAACTGGTCTTCCTGCACGTCGCGGCCTTCCTTCAGGTAACTGCCTTGGCGGCCGTGCACCGCGAAGCGTGGCGCGGAGGCCGCCACCAGCGAGCCGGCATGCACGATCGCGCGCAGGCCCGGGTAGTGCAGCACCGCATGGAAATAGTCGTCGCTGCGTGCGTGCTCGCGCTGCGCGGCAATGTCGGCGCTGATCGCCTCGGGCCAGCCGAACAGCTGCAGCATCTGGTCCAGCAGGTGTGGGCCCAGGTCCATCCACAGCCCGCTGCCGGGGGCATCGCTCTCGCGCCAGCGGTCGCGTACCTGCGGCCGGAAACGGTCAAAATGCGAGTGGCACTCGGCAACCTGGCCCAACACGCCTTGCTCCAGCACCGCGCGCAGGCTGAGGAAATCGGCATCGAAACGCCGGTTCTGGAACACCGTCACCACGCGCTCCGCCTCGCGGGCCGCGGCGATCACCGCCGTGGCCTCGGCGCTGCTCAGCGCGAACGGCTTGTCCACCAGTACATGCTTGCCCGCGCGCAACGCAGCCAAGGCCAGTGGCGCATGCTGTTCATTCGGGGTGGCGATCACCACCGCGTCCACCGCCGGGTCGGCCAGCAGCGGTGCCACCTCGTCATGGATGTGCACATCGGTGAAGCTGCGCAGCAGCAGGTCGCGCTGCGAACTCACGATGCTGTGCAATGCCAGCCCCGGGGTGTGCTGGATCAGTGGCGCATGGAATACGCTGCCGGCCAGTCCGTAGCCGATGAGGCCAATCTGCGCAGTCGCCGTCATGGGGGTGCTCCTGTTGCGGGCCAGGTGCACAGCGTACCGGCAGATGATGCAGTGCGGAAACATGAACCGTCATGCAGGAAGCTGAGCGGTTCACGGCGGCGTGATGTCATCCGCACGTGCCGTGTACGGCCGTCCGTGGAGACTGGCCCCACCAACAAGGGAGACACCGCACATGACCAACACTACCCGTAATCTGCTTGCTGCTTCGCTGGCCCTCGGTATGGTGCTGGGCACCTCCTCGGCGATGGCCAAGGATCCGCCGAAGGCGACCGACCATAGCGCCATGACCCATGCCGACACGCATGATTCGGCGGAGCCGGTCACCGATACCTGGATCACCACCAAGGTGAAGAGCGACCTGCTGACCAGCAAGAACGTTCCCGGCACCGAAGTGAAGGTGGAAACCGTGAACGGCGTGGTTTCGCTGTCCGGCACCGTGGCCACCAAGGCCGAGCATGACAAGGCGGTCACCACGGCGAAGGGCATCAAGGGCGTCAAGAGCGTCGATGCCAGTGGCCTGAAGGTTGCTGCGGCCGCTGCCAAGCGCTGATCGGCACTGCCATCACGTATTACCGGGGCGCGCCGAAAGGCGCGCCCTTTTTCGTTGCGCCGGTGTTGGCCGGTCCCGCCGCGTATTCACGTTGGTGTGGAGTATATTCAGGGCTTCGCCCCTGCAGGCGCCGCGCCGTATCTGCGTGTCGTCGACAGGGAGGGGGGATACGCGAGAGCTGACGAGGGTCTATGGCGCTGGTTTTCAGTGACGAACTCTGGGACCGCTGGCGGTTGCCGGCCTTGGGCCTGGCGGCTGTGGCGATCATCGTGGTGCCGTGGCTGACGCTGCGCAAACTCTCCGAAGAGAATCTCGATGCGATGCGCTGGGTAACCCATACCCAGGATGTCGGCGTCGCGGTGTACCAGCTGCAGGCCGACGTGCGCGATGTCGAGTCTGCGGCGTTGACGATGTCCAAGGGCATCGACGCGCCCGGGCTGCGCGAACGGATGGGGCAGGCACGGCACATTCCGCAGCGGTTGGAGCGGCTGGCCGAATTGACCCGGGACAATCCGTCGCAGCTGGTGCGGATCGGCCGTATCCAGGCGCTGCTTGAGCGCCGCATGGCGTTGGCCCATCAGTTGGCGCGTGCCGCGCCGGGCGACGACCAGCGCGAGCTGGTCCAGGACCTCACCACGCGCTATCCCATCCGTGGGCTGATCGAAGCGTTGCAAGCCAGCGAGGAACAGCTGCTGCAGCAGCGCTCGGCGGTGTTCGCGCAGCAGCAGCGGCAGGGCGAGCTGGTGTCATGGACGGCGCTGGTGGTGCAGCTGTTGCTGCTGGGCCTGGTGCTGTGGCTGCTGCACCGGCAGATCGCGCACCGCGCCAGCGCCGAGCGTGCCACGCTGCGCGCCTCCGCACGCGCGGCCTCGGTGCTGCATACCGTGCGTGAGCCGATCGTGCTGCTCGACCGCGAGTTGAAGGTGCAGCTGCACAACCCGGCCTTCGCCGAGCTGTATGGGCTGGACGATGCCGACGCGGATGGCCACGCGCTGGATACGCTCGGCGCCGGTGCATGGAGCGACACGGCGGTGCGCCAGCGATTGATGGACGTGCTGCTGCGTGGCCGCGAGCTGTGGGACTACGAACACGAACAGCGCACCGACGACGACCAGGTCCGCACCATGCTCATCAATGCCCGGCGCATGCCATTGCCGGACAAGGATGACGAAGTGGTGCTGATGACGGTCAGCGACGTCACGGTGCAGCGCGCCGTGCAGCAGCGCGTGGAGGAGTTGAACCGGCAGCTGGAAGGCAAGGTCGAGCAGGTCTCGGAGGTCAACCGCGAGCTGGAGGCCTTCAGCTATTCCGTCTCGCACGACCTGCGCGCACCGCTGCGCCATGTCGCCGGATTCTCGGAGAAACTCGGCCGCCACCTGGGCGAGGAGGCCGACGAGAAGTCGAAGCACTACCTGGACGTGATCTCCAACTCGGCACGGCGCATGGCCGCGCTGATCGATGACCTGCTGGTGTATTCGCGGCTGGGTCGCGCGGCGATGCGCCTGCAGGCGGTGGACATGCAGTCGCTGGTGGCCGATACCCGCGCGATGCTCGACGCCAACCTGCAGAGCGAGGCCGAGCAGACCGGCGTGTCGCGGCGGGTGGAATGGAAGATCGCGGCGCTGCCGATCCTGGTGTCCGACGACAACATGATGCGCCAGCTGTGGTTGAACCTGCTCGGCAACGCGCTGAAGTATTCGGCCAATGCGTCCCCGGCGCGGATCGAGGTCGATTACCAGCGGCAGCCCGACGGCAGCCATCTGTTCAGCGTGCGCGACAACGGCGCCGGGTTCGACATGGCCTACGCCGGCAAGCTGTTCGGCGTGTTCCAGCGCCTGCACAAGGCCAGTGACTACCCCGGCACCGGCATCGGCCTGGCCAGTGTGCGCCGGGTCCTGACCCGCCACGGCGGCCGCATCTGGGCCGAATCCGAGGTGGACAAGGGCGCCACCTTCCACTTCCTGCTTCCTTCCGCACTCGACGCACTCAACCAAGGCCCTGCCGCATGACCGCACTTCGAACCATCCTGCTTGCCGAGGACAGCCCCGCCGATGCCGAAATGGCCGTCGATGCGTTGAAGGAGGCACACCTGGCCAACCCGATCGTGCACGTGGAAGATGGCGTGGAAGCCATGGACTACCTGCTGCGCCGGGGGGCGTTCGCCAACCGCGAGGAAGGCCTGCCGGCGGTGCTGCTGCTGGACATCAAGATGCCGCGCATGGACGGCCTGGAAGTACTGCGCGAGATCCGCAACACCGAGGAACTCAAGCGCTTGCCGGTGGTGATCCTGTCCTCGTCGCGCGAGGAAAGCGACCTGGCCCGCAGCTGGGATCTGGGCGTGAACGCCTACGTGGTCAAGCCGGTGGACGTGGACCAGTTCTTCGGCGCCGTGCAGACGCTGGGCAAGTTCTGGGCGGTGATCAACCAGGCACCCGAGGTCGAGTGACGCCATGCCGCTGACCGGTCCATCGCTGGGACATCTGCGCATCCTTCTGGTGGAAGATTCACCGGAAGATGCCGAACTCATGTGCGAGCAGATGCTCGAGGCCGGGCTGGACGCCAGCTTCGAGCGGGTGGAGACGTCGGCCGAGCTGCGCGAGGCGCTGCTGCGCTTCGCCCCGGACATCGTGCTTTCGGACCTGAGCATGCCGGGCTTCTCGGGCAACCTGGCGCTGGAGATCGTGCGCGGCTGGCACCCGGACGTGCCCTTCATCTTCGTGTCGGGCACCATCGGCGAAGAAAACGCCGTGGCCGCCCTGCACCAGGGCGCCAACGACTACATCATCAAACACCAGCCGGCCCGGCTGCCGTCGGCGGTGGCGCGTGCGGTGCGCGAAGCGCGCGGCGCGATCGACCGCCAGCGGGTGGAATCCGAGCTGATGCGCGCGCAGCGGCTGGAGAGCCTCTCGCTGCTCGCCGCCGGGCTCAGCCATGACCTGCGCAACATCCTGCAGCCGCTGCTGATCATGCCCGAGCTGCTCAAGGCGCGCACCGACGACCCCCAGCTGCACCACCTGGCCGACGTGATCGCCGAGTGCGGCCGGCGCGGCCATGCCATGGCCGAATCGATGCTGTCGTTCGTGCGCGGCTCGCGCAATCCCAGCGAGCGGATCCAGATCGCGCATCTGTTCGAGGCGATGGAGCTGCTGTTGCGCAGCAACCTGCCGCCCAAGGTCAGCCTGCACCTGGACGTAGCCGATCCGATGCTGGCGATGGAGGGCAATTACACCGAACTGCAGCAGGTGCTGCTGAACCTGTCGTTGAACGCGATCCAGGCCATGCCGTCCGGCGGACGGCTGACCCTGCGCGCACTCGCCGACCGTGACGCGCAGGGCCAGGAATGGCTGCGCATCTCGGTGTCCGACGAGGGCATCGGCATGAACGCGGAAGTGCTCTCGCATCTGTTCAATCCGTTCTTTACCACCAAACCCAACGGCACCGGGCTCGGGCTGATGTCGTGCAAGCGCATCATCGAAGGCGTGCAGGGCAGCATCCAGGTGGACAGCACGCCGGGCGAGGGGACGCGCTTCGACCTGCTGCTGCCGATGCGCGAACTGCCCACCGACGTGGCGCCGCTGGAGCAGCCGGTGGCGGCCGGTACCGGGCAGTCCATCCTGGTGGTGGACGGCGAGGCCACCCGCCTGTCGCTGCTGGGCAACGCGCTGTCCAGCCAGGGCTACCACCTGCAGCTGGCCTCCGACGGCGGCGCGGCGCTGCGCTGGATGCAGCAGGAAGCCATGCCGGCGCTGGTGATTGCCGACGCCGGGGCGAAGCTGCTGTCGGCCAGCCATCTGCTGGGCGAAATGGCGGCGCTGGGCTATCGCGGCCCGGTGCTGGTGCTGGAGGATGCCGACGTCACGGTGCCGCTGGCGCGCTTCCCCGCCGCGATCAACGTGCACGTGCTGCGCAAGCCGCTGGAAATGCAGCAGGTGTTCCGCTCGGTGGCCGAGGCGTTGCAGGGGTAGGTCACGCAAGGAACGGCGCCAGCCGTGACTAACGTCGCTTGCGACGGCCCGAAGGGTGCCCACCCCGGGTGGGCATACCGCTGGTCGTGACGCGAAGGAATACCGGCCAGCGGCCGGTATCTACCGACCGTTGCCAGCCTCCCACGGGAACCGTGGGAGGCTGGCAACGGCCTGTTCCAATCGCCGCGACCAGTTGCCGTGGATCTCGGCGTAGAGCGGGCTGTCGCCGGCCAGGCGCATGCGCTGGCTGATGCGCAGGTCGCCGGCCCGCAGCAGCACCAGGTCCACCGGCAGGCCGACGGACAGGTTGGAGCGGATGGTGGAATCCAGTGACACGATGGCGGTACGCGCGGCATCGTCCAGATGGGTCTGCGGGCGGATGATGCGGTCCAGGATCGGTTTGCCGTACTTGGACTCGCCGATCTGCAGGAACGGCGTCTCCGGCGACGCCGAGATCGCGTTGCCGAGCGGGTAGATCATGTACATGCCGGGGTGCTCGCCGCCGATCTGGCCGCCCAGGATCAGCGTGGCCTGGGTGTTGATGCCGTCGTGGCCATGTTCGGGACTGCTGGATTTGACCTGGCTGTCCACCAGCACCCGGCCCACGTACTCGGCCACTTCGAACAGGTGGCGGTAGCTGCGCAGGTTCTCGGGCCGCTGCTCTTCCACGTCGCGGTGCAGGCGCGAGACCAACAGCTGGGTGGTGGCCAGGTTGCCGGCGGCCATGATCACGAACGCGGCCTGCCCGGGAAACTCGAATTCGTGCAGCTTGCGGTGCACGCGTACGTCGTCCAGCGACGCGTTGGTACGGGTATCGGCGGCGAAGACCAGGCCCTCATCCACCTCGATGCCGACGCAATAGGTCATGTGGGTGTCCTATGATGTGCACCCCGATTCTATGCGCTGGCCATGTTGGCCCCGTGTGGATTCGCCCCACGTACGCTGAATACCATGACCACTGTGCTCCTGAGCCTGGGCAGCAACCTGCAGCCGCAACAGCATCTTCACGCCGCGGTAGCCGCGCTGCGCGAGCGTTTTGGTGCGCTCCGGGTGTCGCCGGCCTACCGTACGGCCGCCGTGGGCTTCGATGGCCCGGCCTTCCTCAACAATGCGGTGGCGCTGGAAACCGCTCTGCCGCTGGAGACGCTGGATGCCTGGCTGCATGCGCTGGAAGACGCGCACGGGCGCGACCGCAGCGGCCCGCGTTTCAGCGACCGCACCCTGGACATCGACGTGGTGTTCTATGGCGACCTGATCGTGGAGGGCCCGGGCCACCTGCGTATCCCACGCCCCGAACTCAAGCATGCGTTCGTGCTCAAGCCGCTGGCCGATATCGCGCCGGACTTCATCGACCCGGTGAGCGGGCTGCCACTGGCCGCGTTGTGGCGGGCGCATGGGCAGCACGACGACCTCTTCGAGGTTGTCGTGCTGTAGTGCCGGCCGCTGGCCGGCTCCAGGCGCTGCTCGATGTCATGAAGAGCCGGCCAGCGGCCGGCACTACCGGATGTCAGGCGATGTCATGAAGAGCCGGCCAGCGGCCGGCACTACCGATGTCAGGCGATGTCATGAAGAGCCGGCCAGCGGCCGGCATTGGCGATGTCAGGCGATGCATGGAGCCGGCCAGCGGCCGGCATTGGCGATGTCAGGCGATGCATGGAGCCGGCCAGC
>NZ_DAMCID010000019.1:0-70642 GCF_032099025.1 Stenotrophomonas sp. | reverse complement strand
GAGCCGGCCAGCGGCCGGCATTGGCGATGTCAGGCGATGCATGGAGCCGGCCAGCGGCCGGCACTACCGGTTTCCAGGCGCATCATGCGGGCCTTGTCATCACGTCAAACTCCGCCCACCATCCACCCGCAGCGTATGCCCGGTCACGAACGGGGCGTCGCTGACCAGCCAGTACACCGCCTCGGCGATTTCCTCGACCGTCCCGGTCCGGGCCAATGGCGTGCGTGCCAGCAGGGCCTGCTGGGCGTAGTCGTCCTTGCCGTGTTCCGGCCACAGGATCGCGCCGGGCGCCACCGCGTTGACCCGCACCTTCGGCGCCAGCTCCAGGGCCAGCGAACGGGTGATCATTTCCAGCGCCGCCTTGGCCGCCGCATAGACCGGGTGGTCGCGCATCGGCTGGGTGCCGTGGAAATCGGTCAGGTTGACGATGCAGCCCTGGTGGCGGCGCAGCTGCGGCGCGGCGGCCTGGGCCAGCAGCAGCGGCGCACGGGCGTTGACCGCGAACAGGTCATCCCACTGCTCCGCGGTGATCTGGCCCAGCAGGGTGGGGTAGAAGTTGGAGGCGTTGTTGACCAGCGCGTCCAGCCGGCCGAACTGGGCCACTGTCTGTTCGACCAGGTCGGGCAGGGCGTCGGCGTCGCGCAGGTCGGCCTGCAGTGCCAGCACGCTGCCCGGGCGCAGCATGTCCAGGTCGAAGGCCATCTGCTGCAGTTCGGCGGTGGAGGTGTGGGCGTGCAGCACCACCGACCAGCCGCAGGCGTGGAACTGACGGGCAATGGCCGCGCCGATCCGGCGCGCGCTGCCGGTGATCAGCACGACGGGTGTGGTGGCGGTCATCGGGGCTCCTTCCTGCTCGGCTATGCTGTGCATTGTCACCGCAATCGCCTGCACCATGCATTCCTCACTGCCCACGCCCGATTCCGACGCCCTGGCCCACAGCGACGAACTGGCCGCCGCCCTGCGTGCGGAAATCCTCGCCAACGGCGGCGCGATGCCGTTCGCACGGTTCATGGAACTGAGCCTGTACGCCCCCGGCCTGGGCTACTACAGCGCCGGTGCCAGCAAGTTCGGCGAAAGTGGCGATTTCACCACGGCGCCCGAGATGGGGCCGCTGTTCACCGCCACCCTGGCCAATGCCATCGCACCGGTGATGCAGCAGCTTGGCCCGCGGGCCCGCTTCCTGGAGCTGGGCGGCGGCAGCGGTGCCTTCGCCGAGATCCTGCTCAAGCGCATGCTCGAACTGGACGCGCTGCCCGAGCGCTACGCGATCCTGGAGCCCAGCGCCGACCTGCGCGAACGCCAGCGCGAGCGGCTGGAGCAGGCGTTGATCCCCCCGCTGTTCGCGCTGGTGGAGTGGCTGGACGGCCCGTTCGACGATGACTGGGATGGCGTGGTGTTCGCCAACGAGGTGATCGACGCGCTGCCCACCCCGCGCTTCCTCGCCCGCGACGGCATGGTCTATGAAGAGACCGTGGAGCTGGATGCCGACGGCCGCTTCATGCGCGGTGCGCAGCCGGCCGATGCGCTGCTCACCTCGGCGGTGCGTCACCTGGAGCGCTACCGTGAAAAGCCTTTCGCCGATGGCTACCGTTCCGAACTGTTGCCGCACCTGCCGTACTGGATCCAGGCGGTGGCCGGCGGCCTGAAGCGCGGTGCGATGCTGTTCGTCGATTATGGCTACCCGCGCAACGAGTACTACCAGGACGACCGCGACGACGGCACCGTGCGCGCCTTCTATCGCCACCACGTGCACAACGACGTGTTCCTGTGGCCCGGCCTGCAGGACCTGACCGCGTCGGTGGATTTCACTGCGCTGGCCGAGGCGGGCACGCATGCCGGATTCGAGTTGGCCGGCTATTCCAGCCAGTCCAGCTTCCTGCTCGGCAACGGCCTGGATGCGTTGCTCGCGCTGGCCGAAGAGCGTACGGACGAGGTCGGCAAGCTGCGGCTGCGCGACCAGGTCAAGAAGCTCACCCTGCCCAGCCAGATGGGCGAACGTTTCCAGGTGATGGGGTTCCAGCGTGACGTGGATTTCGAACCCGCGTTCCTGCTCGGCGACCTGACCTGGCGGCTCTGAGATGGCCACGACAGGGATGTTGAAACCGCTGCGCTACCCGCGTTTCTGGCTGGGGCTGTGGTGGCTGGCGATCGTCGTGACGATCACCGTGTGCCTGATTCCGCCGCCGCCGCTGGACCTGCCGCCGAACAGCGACAAGGTGGAGCATTTCCTCGCGTACTTCGTGCTGGCCGGTTCGGCAGTGCAGATCTACCGCACGCGCGCGGCGCTGATCTGGGCCGGTGTCGGGCTGGTCGGGCTCGGCGTCGGCATCGAATTCCTGCAGGGCGCGCTGACCGACAACCGCATGGCCGATCCCATGGATGCGCTGGCCAACAGCATCGGCGTGATCGCAGGGATGGCGCTGGCATTCACGCCGTTGCGCGACACGTTGATTCGCCTGCGAGGGTAGTGCCGGCCGCTGGCCGGCTCCAAGCGATGCCGGACACCCCAGGTAGTGCCGGCCGCTGGCCGGCTCCAAGCGATGCCTAATGCACCATGTAGCGCCGGCCGCTGGCCGGCTCCAAGCGATGCCGGACACCCCGGTTCAACGAGGAACCAGGGTCAACGCGTCCAGCACCCACATCGTCGGGCGCGTATCGCCGGTGAAGCGCACGCACAGATCCTGCGCGCCCTTCAGCGAGCGCGGCAGCGCGGCCTCCAGCGTGATGAAACCATCGGCACCGGGCGTGGCCGGCAACGGCACGCTGGCCAACGGCGAGCCGTCGCACTGCGCGTTGAGGATGTCCATCTCGCCGTGCTTGCTGCGGGCGGCAACGAAGCGACGCTGCGGTTCGTCATGGGCCAGCTGGAAGTAGTACGGAATCTGTCCCGCGCGCACGCGCAGTTTCGCGATGCCGTCCACATCGGCGCCTTCCCACCGCCAGCAGGGGTTGAAGATGTTGACGTTGAAGATCGCACGCTCGCCATCGGCCGGGCCGTCGTCTTCCAGGCGCAGCAACAGCTTGCCTTCACCCGGGCACAGGGCCAGCTGTTCATCGGTACGGCGCAGCAGCGACGCCGCCGTCACGTCGAAGCGGCTGGCGGCCTTGGCCAGCGCCTGGCCGTCGAAGAACGTCGCCGCCTGCAGGCCGACCGGCAGCGGCTGCTGCAGGGGCACGGTGTAACGCGGCGACTGTGCGGTCACGGCGCTGCCGTCCACGCTGTAGTGGATGTCGTAGCCCAGCGGGGTGCGCAGCGCCAAGGTGGCGGTGCCGGCCTTGCGGTCGTCACGGATGTCGGCCTCCACCTCGAACGGGGTCTGCGCGTAGGCGATACCCATCGCCTGCCAGCGCTGCAGCTGCGACGGCAGGCGGGCCAGGAAGTCGGCGAAGTCGCGGCGCTCGCGCGGCGACCAGCCGGTTTCGGCCACCGCCGCCAGGCGCGGGAACAGGTTGTGCTGCAGGCGCGCATAGCTGCGCGTGTGCTCGGTGAACATGTTGGCCTGCAGCCCGAGGATGTGCTGCTGCTTGTCGCGGGCGAGCGTCGCGGGCACCGGCTCGAAGCCATACACGCGGCCCAGCGGCGTGCTCAGCGGACGGCCCGGCGGTTCGTTGGGTGAGTTCGTCTGCAGGTAATCCATGTACATGTCGGTGACCGGGGACATCACCACATCGTGGCCCTCGCTGGCCGCCTTGAGACCGCCTTCGGTACCGCGCCACGACATCACCGTGGCCTCCGGAGGCAGGCCGCCTTCAAGGATCTCATCCCAGCCGATCAGGCGCCGGTCGTGCTGCTCCAGGTACTTCTCCAGGCGCTTGATCAGGTGGCTCTGCATGTCCATTTCATGGGTGGCACCCACCTCGCGCATGCGCGCCTGCACGCGGGCCGAGGCTTCCCACTGGTCCTTGACCGCCTCGTCGCCACCCACATGCACGTACTTGGCCGGGAACAGCTCGACCACTTCGGCCAGCACGTTTTCCAGGAACGCGAACGTGCTTTCTTCGGTATTGAACAGGTTGGGGAACACGCCCCATTCGCTCAGCGGCTGCAGCGGCGTATCGATCGTGCCCAGTTCGGGATACGCGGCGATCGCGGCCGTGGCATGGCCGGGTACGTCGATCTCGGGAATGACCTGGATGTGGCGCGCCGCCGCGTAGGCGATGACCTCGCGGATCTGGTCCTGCGTGTAGAAGCCGCAGTACGGGCGCGGCGCACCGGTGGCCGGGTCGCGGCCACCGTCGCCGGCCGGAATGCGGCAGCTGCCGACGCCGGTCAGTTTCGGGTAGCGCTTGATCTCCATGCGCCAGCCCTGGTCGTCGGTGAGGTGCCAGTGGAAGGTGTTGAGCTTCTGCTCGGCCATGGCATCGAGCACCTGCTTGATCTCGTCCAGGCTCTGGAAATGGCGTGCCGAGTCGAGCATCAGGCCGCGCCAGCTGAAACGCGGTGCATCGTCGATGCGCAGCGCGGGCAGGGCGCCGTTGCTGCCACCGGTGAGCAGCTGCGAGAGCGTGGCGGCACCGTAGAACAGGCCGGTCTCGGTGGCGGCCTGCACGGTCACGCCGCGCGCATCGCTGCGCAGCTGGTAGCCCTCGGCACCGGTCTTGAGCGTGCCGTCGAGCACGAAGCGCACGCCGTCGGTACCGCGCGCGCTGGACAGCTGCAGCGTCGGGCCGCCACTGCGGCGCAGCACGTGGGCGAACTGGCCCGCCACCCGGCGGGCGGTGTCGCCCTGGGCGCGCAGCGCGGTGGTGGAGGTCACGGTGTAGCCAGCGCCATCGACGCGTTCGAGATGGGCCGGCACGGGAATCAGGGGCAGCGAGCCGGGCAGGGCACGGGGGCCTTCGGCGGGGGCCGCGTCGGCGGCATGCGCCAGCGGGGCAAGGGTCAATGCCAGTGCGAAGGACAGCAGCGACAGCGAGGTACGACGGGTGCGGGTCTGCATCGGGTCATTCCTTTGGTGCGGTGTTGTAGCGCCGGGCCGTGCCCGGCGACGAAAAACGGGCCCGGATGGCGGGCCCGTTTTCAGTGGGCCGGTAAGGCCCACGAGATGCGCCGGCCGTCGGCCGGCACACCGATGCCACCTTAATACTTGAAGCGGAAGTTCAGGTAGTACTGGCGACCGTTGGAGTAGAACGAGGTCGGAATGGACGCGCTCTGGTAGTACTTGTAGGTCGGGTTGTTGAGGTTCAGGCCGTCCAGGGTGATGCTCATCCACTTGGTGGGCGCGTAGCTGAGCGATGCCGACAGCGTGCCGAAATCATCCTGGTAGTACGGGTTGGCACCGGACAGGCTGATCAGGAACGAGGAGCGACGGGTGTAGCTGACGCGTGCGCCGAAGGTGTCGTTCTCGAAGAAGGCGCCCACGTTGTAGGTGTTCTTCGAGGTGCCCAGCAGGTTGTGACTGCCGTCGGCCCAGGTGTGCGCCGAGCTGCCGTTGGCGTAGGTGTAGTTGGCGTTGAAACCGAAGTTCTCGCCGATCGGCTGCTCGTACGCCACTTCCACGCCAGTGACCTTGCCGTCGGCATTGATCGGGGTGGACACGGCATAGGTTTCAAGCTGGTTGGTCAGTTCGCTGAAGAGCTGCTTGTTGATCACGTCGAAGGCGACGTAGTCCTTCAGGTCGATATGGTACGCACCGACCGACAGCAGGCCGCGTGGCATGAAGTACCACTCCAGGTTGGCGTCCAGGTTGCTGCCGATGGTCGGCTTCAGTTCCGGGTTGCCGCCACCGCCGGTCTTGTTCAGGTCCGAACCCCATGCAGACGCACCCAGTGCCGAGTAGTCCGGCAGGGTCTGGGTCTGCGACGCGGCCACGCGCAGCACCAGGTTGTCGTCCAGGTCGAACTTGATGTTGGCGCTGGGCAGCACGCGGTCGTACTTGTTCTGGAAGGCCTGGCGCTGCCACATGCCGAACAGGCTGCTCACATCGGCGCGGGACGCGTCACTCACCGCCAGGTAGGTGTCGATGTCCTGCTTGATGTCCACGTAACGCAGGCCGATGTTGCCGCTCCACCAGTCACCGGTGAAGTTGGCCTGCACGTACGCGGCGAAGTTCTTCTCTTTCACCTTCCACTCGGCGCCGTAGTTGTGGCGCCCGGTGGGGCCGTCGTTGTTGGACAGCCAGGTGGAGTTGTTGAGGATCGCGGTCTGCAGCGCATCCGGGGTGTAATACCAGACGTTGCGCGGGAAGGTGCCGCCGATGCCGCTGGCGAAGTTGCCCGGGTAGTTGCCCGTGGCGCTGCCTTCCAGTGCCGACCAGATGTCGCCCGGGCTGGCGCCTTCCGGCGACAACGCCTCACGCTCGTGGTCGGCGAAGCGCAGGCCGAAGTCCAGCGAGCTCAGCGCGCCACCGTCGCTGAAGTACTGGTTGAAGTCGAGCGATGCCCAGTCTTCCTTGTCTTCCGCCTTGACCTGCTGGTTGCCCCAGGTGCCGAAGCTGCTCACGCCGCTCGGGCTGGTGTCGCCGCCCACGTTCCAATCCACCGGCGAACCCGCCCCATGGGTGGCCCAGCTGGCGCCGCCGCCCTGGCCCAGGGTGACTTCGGCGATGAACTGGCGCGGCGTCTCGCCGGTGCCCTTGGTGGTGCCGGCCTGGAACTTGGCACCGAGGTTGTCGTTGATCTGCCAGTCGGCGTCGAAGGTGACATAGCTGGTCTTGGCCGTCGCCTCACGGTAGATCATGTCGTACACGGCGTAGTTGGTGCCCGGCACGCCCGCGTAGGTGGCGTTGCTGAGCACGCCGTCGGTGATGGTGTAGCCCGGGTTCGGCGCCTGGGTCCTGGCGAAGTTGCCGCCCCACATCATGTAATTGCGGTTGTAGTTGTTGGCTTCCAGTTCCGAGGTGAAGCCGCTCAGGCCCAGCGTCAGGTTGTCCATCGGCTTCCACTGGAACGTCAGCAACCCGCCCTTGCGCTCACGGGTCTGTTCGAACAGGGTCGAGCCCAGCAGGCCCGGCACGTTCACGCCGATCAGGTCCGGGTTGGTCGCGGCGACCGGATCGGTCGCGGCGATCTTGAAGAAGCCGCCCGGGATTTCCTGCGCCTCGCGGCGCAGCTCACGCTTCTGGTAGAAGGCCTGCAGCATGACGCCGAAGGTGTCGCTGTCGTTCTTCCAGTTGACCAGGCCCGAGAACTGCGGATCGGTTGAATCGGCCTGGTCCGAGCGCACCGCGCCCAGCGACGCTTCGGCGCTGAACGGCTTGGCGAACTGGAGCGGCTTGCGGGTGATGATGTTGACGGTACCGGTGGTGCCGCCGTCCTGCAGCTTGGCCTGCGAGGACTTGTTCACTTCCACCGAGCTGACCAGCTCGGACGGCAGCAGCGAGTAGCTGACGCTGCGGCCCACGTTGTTGCCCTGGCTGAGCACGAACCAGTCGGCCGAGCCGACGCTGTGGCCGTCGATCAGGGTCTGGGTCAGGCTAGGGCTGGTGCCGCGCAGGCTGACGCGGTCGGCTTCGTCGAAGCCGCCTTCGTCGGCGCTGGCCGAGCTGATGTTCACGCCGGGCAGGCGCTGCAGGGTGTCGGCCACGTTGTGCGCCGGCAGCTTGCCGACGTCTTCGGCGGTCACCACTTCCAGGCGCGCATTGGCTTCACGCTTGGTGTCGAGGGACTTCTCCATCGAACCGCGGATACCGGTAACGGTGACGGTGTCCAGGTCGGTGGCGGTGGGCTGTGCGTCCTGCGCGTGGGCGCCGAAGGCAAGACAGCTGAAAATGGCTGCCGAAAGCAGGCTCTTGCGGTGGTTCATGATGTCTCTCCTCATCAATCTGTGTGCGCCAGCGACGGCGTGCGGTTTGCGATGCGTACGACCTTGCCCAGCGACCGTTGCCGGTGCGCGACCTACCTTCCACGTACTGCGTGTTGCGTTGCCCGTGCGTCCGGAGAGGACGCAGCGGTGACTTACGATTCGTTGCGGCCGAGGTACCAGCTGGCGGCGCCGATGACGCCCAGCTGCCCGTGCTCGACCACTTTCACGGGAATGCGTTCCAGCGCCTCGCGCATCGGGCCCTTGTTGAGGTACCGCGCCACGAAGGTGCTGTTCACCAGGAACTCGCGGATATGCGGCAGGATGCCGCCGGCCAGGTACACCCCGCCGTGCGCGCCGTACTGCAGTGCCATGTCGCCGATGGTGCTGCCGAGCAGGCCGCAGAACACCTCCAGGCTCTGGCGCGCCAGCACGTCCTGGTTGCTCATGGCGGCCGCGGTGATCGCATCGGGCGTGCCCAGTACGGCGGGCTGGCCCTCGATCGCGCACAGCGCGCGGTAGAGGTTCATCAGGCCGGGGCCGGACAACGCGTGCTCGACCGAGACATGCGCGTGTTCGCGCTGCATCTGCCGCACGATCGCCATCTCCAGCTCGGTACTCGCCGCCAGCGTCGGTTGACCGGCTTCGGTGGCCAGCACGACCGCGCCATGCGCGGTGGGAATCCAGACCGCCGCCCCCAGGCCCGTGCCCGGGCCGACCACCAGGGTCGGGCCGCGCGGTGCGGTGGCGGGGCCGGTGAGCTGCAGCACGCCGCTGGCATCCACCTGCGCGGCGGCGTAGGCCACGGCCTCGAAGTCGTTGACGATGTAGACGGCGTCCAGCCCGAGGTCACGCTCGATCTGGCGGGCAGACAGCGGCCACGGCACGTTCGCGGTGATCACGGTGCCGTCGTCGCGGGCGTAGCCGGCGGTGGCCACCACGCAGTGCGCGGGGCGCTCGCCGTCGGCCAGGAACGCCTGCAGGATCGCACTCAGGCCGGGGTAGTCGGCATTGCGGAACTTGCGGTACTCCAGCAGCTGCACCGGATGGGCCGGGTCCGGGCCGGCCTGCACCCGGGCCACGCGGACATGCGTGCCCCCCACATCGGCGGCCAGGAAGGACGGCGGCGCGGAGGTGGCGTTGGCCGGTAGGGCATGGGCGGCTGCGGTCACACGGGCTCCCTTGGGTACGTACGGCCAGGTCTGGACCCGGCGATTGAGCGGAGTCTGTAATCGTTCTGACAACGATGTCAACGATAACCTCACACTTTCGATGCTGCGCCGCAGCGACCTGTGTCACAAGAAAACGTTTTCAGTCAACTGCGGTCATGTTTTCGCAAACCCGTTGCAACCAGTGGCTCTGTGAAGGCGGGGCGGGGCGTGGCGGGACTTCTGCGCAGGTGCAGCATGCGCAGACAGCGGGTCGGTGGCCAAACCAATTGTTGACAAACCCGGGTGGCCCATCGAATAAATGTGACAACGTTGTTCCCAGCCACTCTTCCGACGCCGCCCGCGCGCCGTCGATGCAGGAGCCTTCCAGATGTCCGCAGTGCCTGCTGCCTCCGCGCGTTCGAGCGTGGCCACCTCGATCCTCATCATCGGGGTGCTGTTCTTCCTGATCGGCTTCTTCACCTGGCTCAACGGCCCGCTCATCACCTTCGTCAAACTGGCCTTCGAGCTGGACGAGGTGGGCGCCTTCCTGGTGCTGATGGTCTTCTACCTGTCCTACTTCTTCCTGGCCCTGCCGGCGTCGTGGATCCTCAAGCGCACCGGCATGAAGAAGGGCCTGAGCCTGAGCCTGCTGGTGATGGCCGCCGGCGCGGTGGTGTTCGCGCACTTCGCCCAGCAGCGCTGGTATCCCGGCGCGCTCAGCGGCCTGTTCATCATCGGCAGCGGGCTGGCCCTGCTGCAGACCGCGGTCAACCCGTACATCAGCATCCTGGGCCCGATCGAAACGGCCGCGCGGCGCATCGCGCTGATGGGCATCTGCAACAAGATCGCCGGCATGATCGCGCCGTTCCTGATCGGCACGCTGGTGCTGCATGGCATCGGTGACCTGTCCGACAAGGTCGCTGCCGCCGATCCGGTCACCCGCAACGCGCTGCTGGATACCTTCGCCGCCAAGATCCAGATGCCGTACATGGCCATGGCCGGCCTGCTGGTCGTGCTGGCGGTCGGCGTGCTGTTCTCGCCGCTGCCGGAGATCAAGACGGCCGAGGCCAACGCCACGCCGGCGCGCGCGCCGGGCCTGGCCGAACGCACCAGCATCTTCCAGTTCCCGCACCTGTGGCTGGGCGTGCTGTGCCTGTTCGTGTACGTGGGCGTGGAAGTGATGGCCGGCGATGCGATTGGGACGTATGGGCACGGTTTCGGCCTGCCGTTGGACCAGACCAAGCTGTTCACCTCCATCACGCTGTTCGCCATGCTGCTGGGCTACCTGGTCGGCCTGGCGCTGATCCCGCACCTGGTCTCGCAGTCGCGTTACCTGAGCATTTCCGCCAGCCTGGGCGTGCTGTTCTGCATCGGCGCACTGCTCACCCACGGCTACGTGTCGGTGGGCTTCGTGGCCGCGCTGGGCTTCGCCAACGCGATGATGTGGCCGGCGATCTTCCCCCTGGCGATCCGTGGCCTGGGCCGTTTCACCGAGACCGGTTCGGCCCTGCTGGTGATGGCCATTGCCGGCGGCGCGATCATCCCGCAGGCGTTCGCGGTGCTCAAGCAGCATTTCGACTTCCAGTGGGTGTTCGCCGCGCTGATGGTGCCGTGCTACCTGTACATCCTGTTCTACTCCCTGCGCGGCCATCGGATCGGGCTGCCCCGCGATGGGCAGTGATCGGCGATCATGGACGCTCAACCGGTGACCCAGGAAAAGAGCATGCGCAGAGCGACCATCAAGGATGTCGCCGAACGGGCCAAGGTGTCGTTGAAGACCGTGTCGCGGGTCATCAACAACGAACCCTCGGTGATGCAGGCCACGCGTGCACGGGTACTCCGCGCCATCGCCGAGCTGGATTACGAACCGGATCCGGCCGCGCGCAACCTGCGCACCGGCACCACGCTGGTGATCGGGCTGGTGTACGACAACCCCAACCCGTACCACATCATCGGCGTGCAGAACGGCGTGCTGGCGGCCTGCCGGGAGACCGGCTTCGGGCTGCAGATCCATCCCTGTGATTCCAGCTCGCCGATGCTGGCCGAGGAACTGGCCGACTGGGTGCAGCGTTCGCGCCTGGCCGGGCTGGTGCTGACCGCGCCGATGTCCGAGCGCGGCGACCTGGTGGCGGCCCTGACCGCACGCGGCATCAAGCTGGTACGCATCATTGCCGCCACGGCCGATCCGCAGGACGGGGCGTGCGTGTTCGTGGACGACCGCGAGGCCGCCTACGAGATCACCGAACACCTGATCCAGCTCGGTCACCAGCGCATCGGCTTCCTGTGGGGTGGCACGTCGCACCGGTCCAGCGGCGAGCGCCATGCCGGCTACGAGGCGGCGCTGCGCGACTACGGCATGAGCATCGACAAGCACCTGGTGGTGCAGGGCGACTACACCTTCGACGACGGCTTCCGCGGCGCACGCCGGCTGCTGGCGCTGCGCGAACCGCCCACCGCCATCTTCGGTTCCAACGACGAGATCGCCGCCGGCGTGCTGGCGGCCGCCAAGTCGGCTGGCATGAACGTGCCGTATGACCTGTCCATTGCCGGCTTCGAGGACAGCCCGTTCTCGCGCCAGTCCTGGCCGCCGCTGACCACCGCCAAGCAGGCCACCGAAGACATCGCGCGCCACGCGGCGCGGCTGTTGATCGCGCAGCTGCGCAGCGACGCGTACGACGATACGCCGCTGCAGCTGCAGAACCAGGGCTTCGTCCCGCAGCTGGTCGTGCGCGGCTCCACCGCGCCGATGCGGCCGCTCGCCACACGCCCACCCACTCCTGAAACCACCTGAGCCCCGCATGTCATTGCCCGCGCCCCACGACACCCTGATGTTCCGCGAAGCCGCCGAAGCGGCCGACGTGATCGCTGCGCAGTTCGCGCGCAACCAGTCTGCAGTGGAAACGCTGGCCGCAACGTTGCGCGCCGCGCCGCCGCCGTTCGTGGTCACCTGCGCGCGCGGCAGCTCCGACCACGCGGCCACCTACGCCAAGTACCTGCTGGAAACCCGGCTGGGGCTGGTCACCGCATCGGCGTCGCCGTCGGTGGGCTCGGTCTACGAATCGCCGCTGCAGCTGCGCGGCGCGCTGTACATCGTGATTTCGCAGTCGGGCAAGAGCCCGGACCTGCTGCGCAATGCAGAGGCCGCACGCGCGGCCGGCGCGCGCGTGGTGGCGCTGGTCAACGTGGAGGATTCACCACTGGCGCAGCTGGCCGAAACGGTGATCCCGCTCGGCGCCGGTGCCGAACGCAGCGTGGCGGCAACCAAGAGCTACCTCGCCTCGCTCTCGGCGATCCTGCAGCTGGTGGCGTACTGGAGCCAGGATGCGGGGCTGATCGCATCGCTGCGCACGCTGCCCGACGCACTGCGGCACGCCTGGAACAGCGACTGGTCGGCGCTCACCGAGGGCCTCGTGCCCGCGCACAACCTGTTCGTGCTCGGCCGCGGCCTGGGCCTGGCGGCGGCGCAGGAGGCGGCGCTGAAGTTCAAGGAAACCTGCGGCCTGCATGCCGAGGCCTACAGCTCGGCCGAGGTCAAGCACGGCCCGATGGCGCTGGTTGGCCCCGGCTTCCCGGTGCTGGCCTTCGCCCAACCGGACGAAACCGGCGCCGGTACCCGCGCGGTGCTGCAGGAATTCGCGGCGCGCGATGCCCAGGTGTGGCTGGCCGCCGAAGACGGCGACCTGATGCTGCCGGCGGCGCCACACCCGGCATGCGCGCCACTGCTGACCGTGCAGGCCTTCTACCGTGCGATCAATGCACTGGCGCTGCGGCGCGGGCACAACCCGGACCTGCCGCCGCACCTGAACAAGGTTACGGAGACCGTCTGATGAAGACCGTCCTGCGCAACGCACGCATCCTCACCGGTGACGGGTTCCGCGACGACCTGGCGGTGGTCATCGAAGACGGGCGCATCACGGCGCTGGTCTCCGACGCCGCGCCGCAGCTGGGCAGTGCCGATGAGCAGGTGGACCTGGGCGGCGGCTGGCTGCTGCCCGGTTTCATCGATGCGCAGGTCAATGGCGGTGGCGGGGTGCTGTTCAACAACACGCCCGACGTGGAGAGCCTGCGCACGCTGGCCGCCGCGCACCGCCGCTTCGGCACCACCGCGTTGTTGCCCACCCTGATCAGCGACGACGTGCAGGTGATGCGCACGGCCATCGAGGCCACCCGCGTGGCGATCGGGCAGGGCGTGCCGGGCGTCATCGGCATCCACCTGGAAGGGCCCTACATCGCGCCCGCGCGGAAGGGCACGCACGACGCCAACAAGTTCCGCGTGCCCGATGCCGACGAGATCGCGATGGCGGCCTCGCTCGACAACGGCGTGACCCTGCTGACCCTGGCACCGGAACGGGTGCCACTGGACAGCATCCGCGCGCTGGTCGAGCGCGGCGTGATCGTGGCCGCCGGGCATACCGCGGCCACCTATGAAGAAGCACGCGCCGGGCTGGATGCCGGCATCCGTGGCTTCACCCATCTGTACAACGCGATGTCGCCGCTGACCGGCCGCGAGCCGGGCGCCGTGGGCGCCGCACTGGAAGACCGGGACAGCTGGATCGGCATCATCGCCGACGGCGTGCACGTGCATCCGGCCAGCCTGCGCGTGGCGCTGGCCGCCAAGCCGCGCGGCAAGGTCATGCTGGTGACCGATGCCATGCCGCCGGTGGGCGCGGACAGCCCCAGCTACGAACTGTATGGCGAAGTGATCACCGCCGTTGACGGGGTGGTGCGCAATGCCGCCGGTTCGCTGGCCGGCTCCGCGCTGGACATGGCCACCGCCGTGCGCAATGCGGTGCAGCTGCTGGGCCTGCCGCTGGACGAAGCGGCGCGCATGGCCGCGCGCTACCCGGCGCAGTTCCTCAACGTGGACGACCGCCTGGGCGAGATCGCGGAAGGGTACCAGGCCGACCTGGTGCTGCTGGACGACGCGCTGCAGGTCCGCAGCACCTGGATTGCCGGACAGCGCGAGGACGCATGACTACGTCCCTGTCGACGCGCATGGGCTCCATCGACGCCCTGCGCGGGCTCACCGTGGCCGCCATGCTGCTGGTCAACAATCCTGGCGACTGGAGCCATGTCTACGCGCCGCTGCTGCACGCGGAGTGGCACGGCTTTACCCCGACCGACCTGATCTTCCCGCTGTTCCTGTTCATTGCGGGTGTCTCGATGGCCTTCAGCCTGGCACCGCGCGCCGGCGATCCCACGGCGCGCCCGGTATTGAGCCGCACGCTGCTGCAGCGCGCGCTGCGCATCCTCATCGCCGGCGCATTGCTGCACGTATTGGCCTGGTGGCTGTTCGAGCTGCCGGCCTACAGGCTGTGGGGCGTGCTGCAGCGGATCGCGCTGTGCGTGGCGGTGGTGGGCCTGCTGGCCATCCACACGCGGCCGCGTACGCAGTGGCTGGTACTGGGCAGCCTGCTGCTGGGCTATGCGGCGCTGCTGCTCGGGGCCGATACGCTGGCGCCGTGGCACAACCCGGTGAGCCGGGTGGATACCGCGTTGTTCGCGCCGTTCCTGTACAAGTACGACGCCGTGACCCGGCTCGGCCATGATCCCGAAGGCCTGCTCAGCAGCGCCGGTGCCATCGCCACCACGCTGCTCGGGCTGATCGCCGGCCGCTGGCTGCGCGCGGGCCGCCTGGGCGCGCTCGGCGGACTGGGGCTGGTCCTGCTGGGCGGTGGTCTGCTGCTGGCGCCGGTGCTGCCGTTCAACAAGAACCTGTGGACACCCAGCTACGTGCTGTGGAGCGGCGGGTTGTCCATCGCCGCACTGCTGCTGGCGCACCTGCTGGTGGACCGCCTGCACTGGCCGGCCCTCGGGCGTCGCTTCGGGGTCAATGCCATTGCGGCGTATCTGGGCTCGTCGGTGATGGCGCTGGTGTTGATCGCCAGCGGTGCCTGGGCGGCCTGGTACGCGTTCCTCGCCTCGTTGCTGCCAGGCACGCCGCCGCTTGCCTCGCTGCTGTGTGCGGTGGGCTTCGTGCTGGTGTGGTGGGGTGTGGCCTGGGTGCTCGATCGCCGCCGCATCTACCTGAAAATTTGACCCGGCCGTCACGAGAGCGGAGAGAAAGTAGCGGCGCCGGCCCTACGGGGGGAACCAAAGGTCCGTTGCAGTACCCCACCTCACTCGATGAAAGGAAGGGTGTATGCAACACCATGCCTCCGTGCCCGCCCGCAATGGGTTGGCGTCTGCTGTAGCACGCTGCCTCGGCGTTGGCTGGCGTGGCGCTTTGGGTACCCTGCTGGTGGGTGTTGCGGTGCCGGCCTGGGCTGGCTGTGACACCCCGGCGCCCACCGCCGGACAGACCGTTACCTGCACCAGTGCCGCGCCGAACCCTGATGCGACTCCGATCGTCAGCCAGACGGGTGCTGCGAACATCACCATCACCCTGCAGAACGGCGCGCAGCTGGCGTTGACCAGCGGCGCGGCGATCGCGCTGGATGGCGGAGGTGGTCATCAGATCAACAACAGCGGCAGCATCGTCAACAGCGGCGGCTTCGCGATCCTCAGCAATGCCGGCACCACGCTGGTCAACCGCGGCGTCATCACCGGCAGCAGTGGCGCGATCTTGCTTGGCGCCGATGCCGACCGCGTGGACATGCTGGCCGGAAGCATCACCGGCGGCGTGCTCCAGGGTGCGGGGGCCGACACCTTGACGGTCCGTGACGGGGTGATCGACCGCATCGACCAGGGTGACGGCGAAGACCGCTTCGAAATCAGTGGCGGCACCGTCTCTGGTGAAGTCAACCAGAGCCGCGATCCCGATACGTTTGTGATGACGGGGGGCACGATCGGCTCGCTGGTGCAGGGCGACGGCTACGACAGCTTCCGCATGACCGCCGGTCACATTGTCGCTGGCTTCGACGATGGCGACTCCGCTGAAATGTCCGGCGGCCGCATCGGTCGGGTCAACATGAAGCTGGATGACAACGTCTTCCTGATGTCCGGCGGGAGCATCGATGCCAATCTTGTTACCGGACTGGGCAAGGACCGCGTGGAGCTTGCCGCGGGCGACATCGGCGGCAACATCAGCGTCAGCGGCGGCGATGACATCGTCAAAATCAGCGGTGGCACGGTCGGCGGCAGCGTACTGCTCAGCGTCGGCAATGACCGTCTCGAATGGAGTGGCGGCGGCGTGCTGCGCGGACCCGTGGAATTCGGGGAAGGCAACGACACGGCCAGCCTGGCCAACCTGACCCCGACCCAGCTGGGGGCGCTGCCGTCGTTCGATGCCGGTGCAGGCAACGATCGCCTGGACCTGGGCAACGTAAAAACCGGTGGCGTGGGGCGGTTCAGCGGCTGGGAGCAGGTAAGCGCCACCGGCGCCACCGAGCTGACAATGGACGGCACCCTCACCTTGGGTGACGCAGCGAGCGGCACCGGCAGCCTGTCCATCGACGCCAGCAGCGCGCTGCTGGCCGGTGCCGGCAATGGGCGCGTGGCGCCGTTCAACGCCGGCCAGCGCGTCACCGTCAGCAACGCCGGGCGTATCGACCTGAGCAGCGGTACGAGCACGCCAGGTGACAGCTTCACCATCGTTGGCGATTACGTCGGCAACGGTGGAGTGCTGCAGCTGCAGACGGTGCTGGGGGCAGATGCGTCGGCGTCGGACCGCCTGGTGATCGCCGGTGGCAGTGCCACCGGGAGCACGGTGATGAACATCCTCAACGTGGGCGGGACCGGCGCCAGCACCGTGGTCGATGGCATCCTGCTGGTGCAGGCGCTGGACGGGGCCACGACCAGCCCCACCGCCTTCGCGCTCGGTGGCTCGGTATCGGCCGGCGCCTACGACTACTACCTCTTCAAGGGGGGGGTGAGCGCAGGCACGGGTGAGAGCTGGTACCTGCGTTCCACCCTTGTTCCCGGTCCAGTACCCGCCCCGGTGGCGGTGGTGTCACCAGGTGAACCGTCTCCACCGGCCAACCCGCTGCTCGTACCGCCTACGCCGAATGCGCGGCCGTCGCCACTAGCCGTCGTGCCGATCTATCGCTTGGAAACCCCCCCGTATGCGGTCGTACCGCCGCTCGTGCGCGAAGCGAGCCTGGCCAGCCTGGGGACCTTCCACGAGCGACAGGGTGAACAGCGCCTGCTGCGCGGCGAGGGCGGTTTCCGCGCGGCGTGGGGTCGCATGATCGGCCAGAGCCACGAGCAGCAGTGGGCCGGCGATGCGCAGCCCGGCTTCGACGGCGATTTCGTCGGTGTGCAGGCCGGCGCCGATCTGTATGCCCATGCAGGGGACACCCGCGACCAGGTTGGCGTGTTCGTGGGCCGTACCCGCGCACGCGGCAACGTCACCGGCTTTGCGCTCGGCTGGGAGAATGTCGCAGCGGGTCGTGCCCGCCTGGACGACAAGCACGCCGGCCTGTACTGGACGCGCGTGGGTGCGGCGAACGGCTACCTGGACGCGGTGGTGATGCAGAGCCGCTACGACGGCGACAGCGTCTCCAGCCGGGGGCTTGGCGTGGATATGAAGGGCACTGGAACCACGGCGTCACTGGAAATCGGCAGGCCCCTGCTGCGCTTGGGCCAGTCACATTGGTGGCTGGAACCGCAGCTGCAGGTCATCTGGCAACGCGCCCGCATGGACGACAGCGCAGATGCGGTAGCCACCTTGCGGATCGACAGCGACAACGCGTGGACAGGCCGCGCGGGACTGCGCGTGGCGGGCGACTACGCGCTGGCCGACACCGGTTGGCAGCCTTACTTCAAGCTCAATTACTGGCAGGCGCTCAGCGGCGAAGACCGCGTCGACATCGGCGGTGACCCGCTGGTGAGCCAGCAGGCGTACCGAGCGCTGGAAGTCGGCGTTGGCGTCGTGGCGCGCTTCAATGCCAACGTCAGCGCGTTCGCGGTGGCCGACTACACCCGTGACCTGGAAAGCAGCCAGCAGAAGGAACGCAAAGTGGTGGAGGGCAACATCGGGCTGCGGTTCGACTTCTAGCGCAGCGGCCGTTGTGCACGCGGCTGCGCCTGCACAACGGGTCGACCGCTACGTGTCCGCAGCGGTAAGGTCGCATCCCGATCGACTGCCGCGGAAGGGTCACCGTTCGGTTGTTTTGGCCCCCCCCTACCGGCGGGCATCCGCGATTGCCTTGATCCTTGCCCGGGCCAGCGCATCGCCGATGGCGGGGCCTTTCAGGTGGGTCAGGTCCAGGTCGCGTGCCTGCACCGCCAGTGCGGCCTGGTGCAGGCGCTTGAGCGTTTCGCCCTGCGGGTAGGGACGGTCCTGGAAACCGAGGCGGCCGCGTGCATCCGCCTCGCAGCACAGCGCGATACGGGCGATGCGTTCTGGACGCCTGAATCCATCGAAGCGGCCCAGCAGCTCCAGCACCGTGGCGTCGCGCAGTTCATCGATGCGGTGCACGTTGAGATGATCGCGGCACACGGCCTCGGCCAGCTGGCGGTGTTCCAGCGGTACCTTCAGACGCTCGCACAACTTCAGCAACGGTTCGATGCCGCGCTGTTCGTGCATGAGGTGGCGCGGCCACTCCTCGCGCGGGGTGAGGCCCTTGCCCAGGTCGTGGGTGAGCGCGGCGAAGCCGACCAGGTCGTCGCCCGGTGCGAGCCGGGCGGCCATGTCGCTGACCATCTCCTGATGCACGCCGGTGTCCACTTCCGGATGGAACTCGGCGCGTTGCGGCACGCCGTACAGCGCCTCCAGCTCCGGCAACACGGCACCGAGCGCGCCGGCGTCGTGCAGCGTGCGCAGGAACGCCGATGGCTGCGCCGACGCCAGCACGCGGCGCAGTTCCTGCCACACCCGTTCGGGCACCAGCGCATCCAGTTCGCCGCTCTCGGCGATCTGCCGCATGAGCTGCAGTGTCTCCGGTGCCACGGTAAACCCCAGCGGTGCGAAGCGGGCCATGAAGCGCGCCGCACGCAGCACCCGCAGGGGATCTTCAACGAACGCCGGACCGACATGGCGCAGCACGCGCTGTTCGATGTCGCGCACGCCTTGGTACGGATCCACCAGCGTGCCGGTGGCCTCGTCGCAGGCGATGGCATTGATGGTGAAGTCGCGGCGCTGCAGGTCTTCTTCCAGCGTCACCGAGGGATCGGCATCCACCACGAAGCCGCGGTAGCCGCGCCCGGATTTGCGTTCGGTGCGCGCCAGTGCGTATTCCTCACCCGTGTCCGGGTGCAGGAACACCGGAAAGTCCTTGCCCACGGCCTTGTAACCCAGCGCTTCCATTTCCGGCTGGGTCGCACCGACCACCACCCAGTCATGGTCGCCGGGAGGACGCTGCAGCAGGCGGTCGCGCACGGCGCCGCCAACGAGATAGGTCTTCATGGGCGCAATGATGCCATGGCCGGGGTGTTCCGGCCGGCTGCGCAAGACGGGGCAGAGCCGACTGGGTAGAGCCGACTGGGTAGAGCCGACTGTTAGTCGGCTGCCGTTCGCGCGGCAACGCGGGTGCGCTCCGCGCTTAGCTGACTAACAGTCAGCTCTACCCAGTCGGCACAGTCAGCTCTACCAGCGCGCGACGGGATAGAGCCGACTGTTAGTCGGCTGCCGTTCGCGCGGCAACGCCGCTGCGCTGTGCGCTCAGCTGACTAACAGTCAGCTCTACCCAGTCGGCACAGTCAGCTCTACCAGCGCGCGACGGGATAGAGCCGACTGTTAGTCGGCTGCCGTTCGCGCGGCAACGCCGCTGCGCTGTGCGCTCAGCTGACTAACAGTCAGCTCTACCCAGTCGGCGCAACCCGGCCGGCGCAACCCAGTCAGCGCAACCCAGTCAGCGCAACCCACTCAGCCATACACGATCGGCGATGGTCAATCGCCGCCCTTGTCCGCATCCGTCGGGCAGGTGAAGGACTTCCGCTTCGCCTGCAGCCGGCCGTTCATACGGTCGGTCACCGGCAGCGCGTTGCCGTTCAAGCGCCAGTCGTAGATCACGCTGAAGGCCAGCACGCGCGCCACGTATTCGCGGGTTTCCTTGTAGCTGATGGTCTCGATCCAGATGTCCGGATCGAAGCCCGGCCGCTGCGACTGCCAGCGCGCGGTGGGTGTCGGGCCGGCGTTGTAGGCGGCGATGGTCACGTAGGGCAGGCCGCCGTACTTGTTCATCAGCTGGCGCAGGTACGCGGTGCCGATGGCGATGTTGGTGTCGGCGTCATACAGGCTGGCCGCACCGCCATAGTTGCTCAGCCCCACCGACTTGGCCACGCTCGCACCGGTGGCCGGCAGCACCTGCATCAGGCCCATCGCATTGGCGGGCGAACGCGCCTTCGGGTTGAAGATGCTCTCGGCGCGGATCTCCGCCGCCACCCAGGCCGGGTCGATGGCATTGCGTGCCGACTCACGTCGGATCGCGTCGTCGTGGTGCAGCGGGAACCGCAGGCCGTACAGGCGCTGCTCGTCCGGGGTCTTGCCCAGCGAGAACACCGCACGGTCGAACCAGCCATTGTCGCGCGCCACTTCCACCGCGATGCGGCGCTGGGTGGTATCGAAGCGGCTCAGCGCGTCGTTCCATTCCGCCACCGCCCAACCGGCGCGTTCGATCTTGAACAGTTCCATTGCACGCACGATGGCCGGGTCACGCGCAACGGCGGCCTGCGCCTGCTTGCTGTCGTTGGGCTCCCACGGGCACAGCGTGTACGTGCTCTGGCCGAGCTGATCGGCCGCCAGGAAGCCATGGAAGGTGGCTGCGCGCGCTGCCTCGCGGTACAGCGGCTGCGCCTCGGCGCGCTTGCCGGTCTTCTCCAGCATGCGGGCCTCGAAGTAGCGCCAGCGCGAATCGCTGCGCTGGGTCGGGCCCATCTTGCGGATCGCGGCCAGCGCGGCAGGCCAGTCGCCGCGTGACAGCGCCTCGCGCGCGCGCCATTCGTGCAGGCGTTCGTCATAGGCCGAATCGGGCACCGCATTGAGGCGGCGCGTGGAATCCGGGCCGTACGAGGCCACGGTCCACAGCGCGATCTGGTAGCGCACGTCGGCCTGCTGGGCCGCCGTGAGCTGCAGCGCGCTGGCGTACTGCGGCAACTGCTGTTCGGTGGCGCCCGGGTCGGCCTTGGCCAGCTTGGCCAACCCGTCGGTGGCGATGCGCCGGCTGCGGTCGTTGCGCGGCCAGTTCAAGGCGCTGGCATTGGGCGTGTCGACGAACGCCGCATAGGTGTTGGCCAAGGCAAGGTCGGCGGCCGGCAACCCGCGCGCGGCGCTGCGCATCACCGCCGGCTGCTGCGCATCGGCGGCGGCGTCGATGCGCGCCCAGCGTAGTTCCGCACTCAGCCCGCCCTTGGCGTCCAGCACAGCAAACACCGGATCGCAGGCATCGGGCAACGACTTGCCGGTGCTGCGCCAGATGGCCTGCGCATCGCTGACCCACTGCGCGTCGGCCTTGCCGGTGGCCTGGCGGGCGTTGAGCTGGGCGCAGCGCAGGCCGACGTTGTCGGTGGGGACCCAGTTGCCCAGCAGGGTGGGCCAGTCCTGGCGGCGCGCCACGGCGGGCAGCCACACGCTGCGGAAGCTGCTGGCCACGGCCTGGCCGTTGTAGCGGGCAAGGAAGTCCTGGGCCTGCGCGTTGCTGACCGTATCAATGTTTCGGCGCAGGTTGGCGTACTCCAGCCAGCCATACAGCGGGTGCTTGCCCAGCGCCGCGGCCTGGCCGGGATCGAACTGGCCGCGCTCGGCGTTCTCGATGGCGGCCTTCAACTGCGCGCGCTGTGCGTCCAGGCTCTGGGCGCCGGTGTCGGCCACCACGCCGGTGCAGGCGAGCAGGGTGGCGGAACTGAGGATGAGCAGGGGAAGTCGTTTCATGCCGAAAGGATAGCGGGCACGGGTGAACGCCGGTGAGGGCAAGCCGACTCGATCATGAACGGATCCCGTCGCCCCCCTGAACAGGGTGCCGGCACCGGCGTAATGTCGAAGACGCCGGCCCTGCGGCCGGCCCCCAACAGGCCGTGCCGGCCGCTGGCCGGCTCCTCAGGATTCCATCCAGAAGGACCCACACCATGGCATTCAGTGCAGCAGGCAACGCCGGACCACTGGCCGACATCAACGTGACCCCGTTGGTGGATGTGATGCTGGTGCTGTTGATCATCTTCATCGTGACCGCCCCGATGGTATCCATGCCCATCCCGGTCAATCTTCCGCAACGAACCACCGTTGTCCCGCCAGACGAACCGCCACCGCCGATCGAGTTGCGCGTGGACGCCAGCAACCAGGTCAGCTGGAACGGTCAGGTGGTTGCGGTGGCTTCGCTGCAGCAGCGCATGCAGGACGCCGCCCAGGCCAACACCGGCAACGTGCCGGAGCTGCGCATCGCCACCGACCCGAACGCCGAATACGACGTGATGGCCAAGGTGCTGGCCGCAGCCAACAACGCGCACCTGGAGAAGGTCGCGTTCGTGCAGCCGTAAACGAACGGCGGCCCGGCCGGGGGAGTCCCCCGGCCGTAGAGCCACGCCCTGCGTGGCTGTTTTTCGCCGGGGGAATCGCGCCGGGCCGTAGATCCACGCCCTGCGTGGCTGTTTTTCGCCGGACACCTCGCCAGCCACGCAGGGCGTGGCGCTACGCGGCGACCGCAAGATCTGACGGACGTTCCTTCCGTTTGTCGGCTGAATACGCCGCCGAATGTCGTTTCCGTTAAGCGCGCGTGAAATCGACGATTTCATCACGCCTTCATCTTTACAGGTTGTTTACAAAGGAGACGCTGCCGCGTTTCAAGGGGGAGACAAGGCAGTCCCAGCTAGCATTCCTTTGGAGAGAGAGCGAATGAACAACCTGCATTACCGCCCCTTGGCGGCTGCCGTAGCGCTGTGCCTGTTATCTGTCCCCGCGCTTGCCAGCGCCCAGGAGACTCCCCGCGGCACCACCGAACTCGACCGGGTCGAAGTGACCGGCACCCGCATCAAGCGGGCCGAGGTCGAAGGCCAAGTGCCGATCCAGACCCTGACCCGCAGCGAGATCGAACGCACCGGCCTGAACTCCATCGGCGAGGTGCTGCAGCAGCTCACCGGCTCCGGTTCGGCCCTCAACGCCAAATTCAATTCTTCCGGCAACTTCGGCTTCCCGCCCGACGGCAGCGGTGTGGGTGCCGGTTCGGCCCAGGTCGACCTGCGCCACCTCGGCGCCAAGCGCGTACTGGTACTGGTCGATGGCATCCGTTGGGTCAACGAGTCCTCCGCCTCCGGCGTGGGCGCGGCCACCGACCTCAACACCATTCCGCTGGCCATCGTCGAGCGCATCGAAGTGCTCGAAGACGGCGCGTCGTCACTGTACGGTTCGGACGCCATCGCCGGCGTGGTCAACATCATCACCCGCCGCGAATTCGATGGCGGCCAGGTCACCGTGAACTACGGTGAGTACAGCAAGGGCGACGGCACGCAGAAGAGCGTGGACCTGGCGTGGGGCACCAGCGGTGACCGCTACAGCCTGTTCCTCGGTGCGAGCTGGACCAAGCAGGATCCGGTGTATGCGAACACGCGCGAACAGTCGCGCTACCCGGTGCCGGGAACCGGGCTGTCATTCGGCAGCTCGGCCACGCCGACCGGCCGCTTCATGTTCACCGATCCCAATACCGGCATCGCCTACAACATCACGCCCAACAACGGCGCGACCGATCCCACCTTCAACGGCGTCGGCGGCTGCGCGCGTACGGACGACTACCACTGCTTCACCACGGCGGACCGCTTCAATTTCGCCGAATACAACCTGCTGCTGACCCCGTCCGAGCGCAAGGGCATCTTCGGCCAGTTCCGCTTCGACATCACCGACAACGTGCAGTGGTACATCAAGGCGCTGGGCAACCGTCGCGAGTCGACCAACCAGGCCGGGCCCGAGCCGCTGTTCTTCGGACCCGATGGTGCCACCGGCAATCCGCTGGCCGACAACATCGTCATCTCCGCACTCAACCCATACAACCCGTTCGGCTTTGACCTGGATTCGTCGAGCAACCTGAGCATGATCGGCCGCCGTCCGGTGGAAGGTGGGCCGCGCATCTTCGAGCAGGAAGTGAACACCACGTACTTCGCCACCGGTCTGGTGGGCCTGTTCCAGGCCGCCGACCGCAGCTGGTCGTGGGACGTCAACGGCATGTACAGCAAGAACAAGGCCGAGCAGACCAACTACGGCAGCTACAACATCTACAACGCCAACATCGCGCTGGGCGATCCGGCGATCTGCGCCGCCACCCCCGGCTGCGTGCCGCTGAACATCTTCGGTGGGCCCGGCACCATCACCCGGCCAATGCTGGACTGGATCCAGCCGGTGGTGCACGACCGCAGCCAGAACGAACTGACCCTGTTCACCGCCAACCTGAGCAGTGACCTGTTCACGCTGCCGGCCGGCCCGGTGTCGTTCGCCACCGGTTACGAGTACCGCAAGTATGAAGGCGAGTACCAGCCGGACCCGATCACGGTGCGCGGGCATTACAACGGCGTACCGTCGCTGCCGACCTCCGGTTCGTATGACGTCAACGAGGCCTACCTGGAACTGGCCATTCCGATCTTCGCCAAGAGCGCGCTCGGCGATCGGTTGGACCTGAGCCTGGCGGGACGCTATTCGGACTACTCCACCTTCGGTGGCGAGTTCACGCCCAAGTACGGCCTGCGCTGGCAGGTGACCGACGACTTCGTGCTGCGCACCAGCTATGCCGAAGGCTTCCGTGCCCCGTCCATCGGTGAACTGTACGGCTCGGCGGCGCGCGCCGACCTGCAGCTGTTCGATCCGTGCTCGGTGGGCCTGGGCGGTACGCCGCCGCGCGGCAATGCGGCCAACTGCGCCACGCTGGGCGTGCCGACCGGCTTCCAGCAGGCCAACTCGCAGATCTCGGTGACCACCGGCGGCAACGACCAGCTGGATCCGGAAACCTCGCGCAGCTTCAGCGCCGGCTTCGTATGGAGCCCGTGGTTCGGCAACAACGCCGCGTGGTCCGAGCGCTTCGACGTGGAGGTGACCTTCTACCGCCACAACATCGAAGGCGCCATCCAGGCCATCGACGCCCAGACCCAGCTCGACCTGTGCGTGGACACGCTGGACGCGCTGTACTGCGACGGCATCACCCGTGCCTCCACCGGTGCGGTCAGCGGCTTCAACAACCGCCTGACCAACCTGGGCTCGATCAAGACCGATGGCTGGGACGTGGACCTGTTCTGGACGCTGCCGCAGAGTGACATCGGCCAGTTCAAGCTTGGCTGGCAGAACACCTTCGTCGGCCGTTACGAGGCACTGGGTGCCGCAGGCCAGCGCCAGCCGCAGGAGCCCGGGGTGGAAGTGGTCAACAGCTCCATTCCCGAGTGGACCAGCAACGCCACCCTGGGCTGGAACCTGGCCAACTGGAATGCATCGTGGACAGTGCGGCACATCTCCGAGCTGACCGAGCAGTGCGGTGACGCGTCCAGCTTCCCGGTGTGCAGTGACCAGGCGGCCGGCACCAACAAGCTCGCTGCCGTCACCTACCACGACTTCCAGGTGGGCTATAAATTCGACTGGATGAAGGGCCTGCAGCTCAGCGCCGGCTTGAACAATGCGTTCGACAAGGATCCGCCGATCTGCCTGTCGTGCTCGTTGAACGGCTACGACGCGTCCACCTACGACATCCCGCGTGGGCGCTACTGGTACATGCGCGCGGACCTGCGTTTCTGATCCGCCGGTAGCGGCCGTGCACGAGGGCACCTTCGGGTGCCCTCATTGCATCCGGTCCTACCTTGGCATCATGGAGTCCATGACCTTGTCGATGCTGAAGCTGGCGGCGCGTGCGCGCGGTGGGAAGGTCTTGAAGCTTTCCATCCATTTGGCCAGCGCAGGCGGCGCGATGTAGAGCAGGAAGTTCTGCTCCAGGAACCAGTCGTTGTACTTGAAGCTCTCCTCGCCGCGTTCGAATGGATCGGCGCGCAGGTCGAAGAATTTGGGGATGCGCATCTGCGCGAGCGGCTCGCGCCAGCTTTCCAGCCCGCTGGCGCGCTGTTCGGAGAACACCACCTTCCAGCGGCCCAGGCGCACGGCCATGCACTCGCCATCGTCGCTCCAGTAGATGAAGGCCTCGCGCGGTGGCGTGTCGGTGGTGCCGGACAGGTACGGCAGCACGTTCACCCCGTCCAGGTGCACCCTGTAGGTCCTGCCCCCCATCTCGTAGCCCTGCTTCACCTTGTCCACCAGCGCCGGCTCGCCATTGGCGGCGGCGAACGTAGGGATGAAGTCCTGCAGCGAGGCGATGTCGTTGATCACCCGTCCCGGCGCGATCACGCCCGGCCAGCGCATCACGCACGGCACCCGCCAGCCACCCTCCCAGTTGGTGTCCTTCTCGCCGCGGAACGGCGTGGCACCGCCATCGGGCCAGGTACAGACCTCCGCGCCGTTGTCGGTGGTGAACACCACGATGGTGTTCTCCGCGATCTTCAGCTGGTCCAGTTTGTCCAGCAGCTGGCCCACGTAGCCGTCCAGTTCGACCATGCCGTCGGGATACACGCCCAGCCCGGTCTTGCCCTCGGATTCGGGCTTGAGGTGGGTGAACACATGCATGCGCGTGGGGTTGAAGTAGCAGAACCAGGGTTGTCCGGCGGCCGTCTTGCGGTCGATGAAATCCAGGGCGGAGGCGAGGAACTCCTCATCCACCGTTTCCATCCGCTTGCGGGTGAGCGGGCCGGTGTTTTCGATGACCTGCGCGCCGACCGTGCCGAACTGCGGGTCGTCGGTGTCGTCGGCGGTATCGGTGGCGGTGCACTTGAGCACGCCGCGCGGCCCGAAGCGTTTGCGGAACGCCGGGTCCTTGGGGTAGTTCGGGTACTCGGGTTCTTCTTCGGCATTGAGGTGGTAAAGGTTGCCGAAGAACTCGTCCATGCCGTGCACGGTGGGCAGGTGCTCGTTGCGGTCGCCCAGATGGTTCTTGCCGAACTGCCCGGTGGCGTAGCCGAAATGCTTCAGGAACTGGCCCACGGACGGGTCTTCGAAGCTCAGGCCAAGGGTGGCGCCCGGCATGCCCACCTTGGTCAGGCCGGTGCGGATGGGCGACTGGCCGGTGATGAAGGCCGCGCGCCCGGCGGTGCAGCTCTGCTGGCCGTAGAAGTCGGTGAAGTTGGCCCCTTCGCGCGCGATGCGGTCGATGTGCGGCGTGCGGTAGCCCATGATGCCGTTGTTGTTGCAGCTGATGTTGAACCAGCCGATGTCATCGGCCATGACGAACAGGATGTTCGGTGTGGAGGAGGTCATCGTTGCGTCCTCTGCCCGGGTGTGACCTGAAGGGTAGGTCCGGGGCAGGGGGCCGGCATCCGAAGTTCTGCTGCGCGGGCATCGGTAAGACTACTGAGGGGGCGGGGGCGGGGGCGGGTGAAGGTGAATGGGTGTCGTGGGCACCCGTGGCGTTGCCATCGTGGTTGCGGGCATCATGGCCGCCAGCCGGGCAGCGACCGGCGTTACCTTTCCGGCTTCGTCATGAACCTGCATACCTGGTGGATCTTCGCCGTTACCGTGTTCGTCCTGTGCGGCACACCCGGGCCAAACATGCTGCATGTGATGACCCGCAGCGTGCGCGTGGGCTTCCGCCGCAGCATCGCGGCGATGGCCGGCTGCCTGACCGCGCTGGTGCTGGCGCTGGCGATTTCCGCCGCCGGGCTGGGCGCGGTGCTGAAGGCCTCGCCGGTGGTGTTCGACGTGCTGCGCTATGCCGGCGTTGCGTACCTGGTCTACCTGGGCATCAAGGCTTGGCGCGGCGGCGATGCGCCGCTGGACGTGGGCAGTGCCGAGGGCGTGGTGACGCCCACCTTGCGCCGCGTGCTGTTCCGCGATGGCTTCATCATCGGCATCAGCAACCCCAAGCTGCTGCTGTTCGCGTCGGCGTTCCTGCCGCAGTTCGTCGATCTTTCCCGGCCGCAGCTGCCGCAGTTCGTGGTGCTGGTGGCCACCTTCGCGCTGATGGAGGTGTTCTGGTACGCGGTGTACGCCGCCGGCGGCCACGGCCTGGCCGGCTACCTGTCGCGGCCGGGACTGCGCAAGGTGTTCGACCGGGTGGTGGGCACGATCTTCATCGGGTTCGGCGTGTTGCTGCTGCGCGCGCGCGTGTAAAGGCGCTAGCGCGCATCGTGGTTGCTCGACGCAGCAGTGGGCGCCGCCTCCAGGTCCCCTTGCCGGGCTGCCGGGACGAAATGGATCTGCTGCAGGTAGTTGCTGCCTGCATTGAGCTTTGGATACTGACGTGCGTCCAGCACGTTGCTGGATCGCGTTGACCCGGGCGACTCCTCATAGGCGATCGCGTAGTGCGCGGCATCAAAGAATGCTCTGATGTGAAACCTGACCGCTTCCGAGCGGTGCTCGCTGCACACGACAACAAGTTGGATGAGGTCCAGTTGGTCGTTATCCCGGAACAGGTCAAGTGCGAAGATGTTGCTGCGGGTGGAGACGCCGTGGAAGACGTGCGTGTGACCTACGAAGGTGGGGACGCCGCTGAAGTAATCGTCGTACAGCCGCCTGACATCAATCTGCAGCCCGAGCGTGGCAATTACCGCGTCCAGCGATGGATGGGCGACGTAATCGTCATCGCCCTCTCCAAAATAGAGCACGAGGTCGGTCATGGAGACGCACAGGCAGAAAGTGTTGGGCTTGGGGTAAGACATGGCCGCATCCTACCCTTGATTCGTGGGGGCCGAGAAGGGCGTGGTACGTGTGCACCGCGGTGCCCTGGAACGCAGAAAGCCGGGCATTGCCCGGCTTTCTGGTGTTGGTGCGTGTTGCCGGGCAGAGCCCGGCGCCATGTCAGGGCGTGCGGTCGGTCAGAACTGCCAGGTGAAGGTGATCGAGCCGTTTCGGCCGTCGCCAAATGCGCCGTAGCCGTAGATCTGCGAGTAGTAGGTCTTGTCCAGAAGATTGTTCAGATTGACCTGAACACTGAACTGCGGCGCGAGGCGGTACCGGACGAAGGCGCTGACAAGCGCGTAAGCATCCTGCTCGACGCGGCCGTAGACCGGGTCGCTGGCGTAGATGCGGTTCTGCCAGTTCACGCCGCCGCCGAAGGTGAGATCGGTAAGGGTTTGCGGTGTGTAGCTCGTATAGGCCTTGATCGACGTCTGCGGCAGCTGGGAGTTGATGTCGCTGCCATCGGCCTCCTTGGCCACGTAGCGCGACGCGCCGAGGGTGGCGTTCCAGCCCGGGGACAGCTCGCCATTGAGCTCGAACTCGAAGCCACGGCTGACGGTGCCGCGTGCGGCCTCGTACGCGAACTCGCCGGGGCGGCCGAGGATCGGCTCGTTGGTGATCTGGGCCACGTTGTCCTGCTCGATGCGGAATACCGAGAGCGACGCGTTCAAACGGTCTTCAAACCACGCCCCCTTTACGCCCACTTCGTAGCTCTTGCCATCCACCGGATCCAGGTAGCGGTCGTTGCGATCACGGGCGGTCTGCGGCTGGAAGATCTCGGTGTAGCTGGCGTAGGTGGACCAAGTGTCGTTGAGGTCGAAGACCAGGCCGGCGTACGGCGTGGTGACCTTGTGCGCACGATCGGCGCCTTCGTCTTCGCTCTTCCAGTCGGTGTAGCGCGCGCCGATGATCAGCTTCAGCGCATCGGCCAGCGACAGTCGGGTCGCGGCGTAGCCGGCCTTCTGGGTGATGGTGCCGCGGCTGAATTCCTGCATCGGTGCCCAGACCGGTTCCGGGAAATCACCGGTCCAGCCCAGGTAGCTCGGCATCGGGCCGGGGAAATCAAACGCACCGTTGTTGATGAAGTCGCGCTGGTTGTAGCTCAGGCCAGCCATGAACTGGTGCTCGCGGCCGAACAGCTGGAACGGACCATCCACGTAGCCGTCCACTGCATCGACATTGCGCTCGGTCTGGTAGTAGCCCGAGTAGGGCACCACGCCGGCACCGCTGGTCTTGTCGAACCCGTAGATCGTGAAGTACGGGTAGAACAGCTTGTCGTCCGAGTCGGTCTTGTCATGCGACGCGCCGATCTTGAACTTCCAGCCATTGGCGAAGCCATGCTCGAGCGTTGCGAAGGCACGCTTCGTGGTCGTGTCCCAGTAGGTCCAGTTGGTGGCCGGATTGAAGGACTCGTCGTAGCTGGTACGGCTGCCGTCGGAATAGAACATCGGGAAGCCGCCCCAGGTCACGCCCGTGGCGCGCTTTTGCTGATAGTCGTACCCCACGCTAAGCTGGGTGTCCGGGGTCAGGTCGGCATCGATCACCGCGTAGCCCAGCGTCTTGCGCTGGTTGTAGCGGTCCATCTGCGCATCGGTGTCGAGGTAGCTGCCGATCACGCGCGCGCGCACCGAACCGCTGGCATTGAGCGGGGTGGTCACGTCCACGGTGCTGCGGGTGCGGCCCCAGCTGCCCACGTTGACCGAGACGCTGCCGGTGAGTTCGGCGCTGTCGGCGTGCTTGCGGATCAGGTTGACCGAGGCCGACGGATTGCCCGCGCCGGTGAGCAGGCCGGTGGCGCCACGCACCACTTCCACGCGGTCGTACAGGGCCAGGTCCAGGCCGGAATCGCCGTAGCTCCAGTTCTGCACCATGGTGGTGGGCAGGCCGTCGAACTGGTAGTTGTCGATATAGAAGCCGCGCGCATAGAACTCGGTGCGCTCGCTGTCGGACTGGGTGCTGGTGACGCCGGTGGTGTTGGCCAGCACGTCGATGATGTCGTCGAGGTTCTGGTCCTCGATGCGCTGGTGGCTGATGATGCTTACCGACTGCGGAATCTCGCGCGGGGCCAGGTCGAAGCGGGTGCCGGCGGAGGTGCGGCGGACCGAATAGCCTTCCGCGCGCTCGCCCTTGACCACGATCTTGTCCAGGGTGGTGGCGTCGACGGCGGCGTCCTGGGCGAAGGCGGGCGCGGCGGCGAGGGTGGCCAGCGCGATCAGCAGCGCCTGCGACAGGCGGCCGTGCGGCAAGGTGCGGGACAGCACAGCGGAAGTACGGGTCATCAGCGTTTCCTGGGCGGCGGCGCGCACCAGGCGACGATCCTCGGATGCCGGGCGCTGCGGACAAAGTGGGGGCAGTACGCGGCTGGCGGGTGCCGTAAAAGTCGGCACGGGCGTTGGCAACTGATCGCCGCTGCGCCTCCCTGGCGCGAACGGGATCTCATTATGGTAATGCGAATCAGTCCTATCCGCAATGTCTACCGGTCGCAAGTGGCCGGGTGCGTCATGGCCGAGCCTTGACCTACCCGCGCTTAACGTCAGCGGGCCTACGGTTGGCACACCCGGGCTGTGGCCCGATCCCAGGAAACGGTGATGATCGCCAAGAACACCCTGTGCCTCTGGTATGACGGCACCGCCGAAGAAGCGTCGGCCTTCTACGCCGCCACCTTCCCCGACAGTGCGGTGCAGGCCGTGCACCGCGCGCCCTCCGACTTTCCCGGCGGCAGCAAGGGCGATGTGCTCACCGTGGAATTCACCGTGGTGGGCATTCCCTGTATCGGGCTGAACGGCGGGCCGGCGTTCAAGCACAGCGAGGCGTTCTCCTTCCAGATCGCCACCGACGACCAGGCCGAAACCGACCGGCTGTGGGATGCCATCGTCGGCAACGGTGGCCAGGAGAGCGACTGCGGCTGGTGCAAGGACAAGTGGGGGCTGTCGTGGCAGATCACCCCGCGGGTGCTGACCGAGGCGTTCAACAGCAACGACCCAGCGGTGGCCAAACGCGCCTTCGAGGCGATGATGACCATGCGCAAAATCGACGTGGCGAAGATCGAGGCGGCGGTACGGGGATAACGACACACGCATGTCCCCGTGGCGACGCGCCACGTGCGCCCCACGTGGTCCCAGACGCCGCTTGGGACACGCATGGCGTGTCGCTACGGGTATCCTCGCGCGATGTCTCCTTCACGCCTCTCCTCGCTGTTCCCCGTCCTGGCCGTGCTCGGCTCGGTCACTTCGCTTGCCGTGGGCACCTCGTTCGCCAAGGATCTGTTCCCGGTGATCGGCGCGCAGGGCACCAGCGCGCTGCGCGTGGGCTTTTCGGCGCTGGTGCTGCTGGCCGTGTTCCGGCCGTGGCGCTGGACCACCACGCGGGCCGATGCCGGTGCGATCTTCCGCTACGGCATCACGCTGGGGGTGATGAACCTGCTGTTCTACATGGCGCTGCGCACGATCCCGTTCGGCATTGCGGTGGCGATCGAATTCTGCGGTCCGTTGGCGGTGGCGATGTGGTCATCGCGCCGTCCCATCGACTTTGTCTGGGTGGGATGTGCAGCGGCCGGGTTGCTGTTGCTGCTGCCGCTGGGGCACGGCGAGCCGCTGGATCTGGTGGGCGTGCTGTACGCGCTGGGTGCGGCAGTGTGCTGGGCGATGTACATCATTTTCGGCAAGCGCGCCGGGCACCTGCCGGCCGGGCATACGGTATCGCTGGGGATGTGCGCGGCGGCACTTGTTGTAGTGCCGGTGGGCGTGGCGCATGCGGGGGGGGCGCTGCTGGACCCGGCGATCCTGTTGTTCGGGCTGGGGGTGGCGGTGGTGTCCAGCGCGATCCCGATGTCGCTGGAGATGGCGGCGTTGAAGCGGCTGCCGAAGGAAACGTTCGGGATCCTGATCAGCATGGAACCGGCGGTGGCCGCGCTGCTGGCGATGGGGCTGCTGGCCGAGCACCTGACCCCGCTGCAGTGGGGCGCGATCGGGTGCACGGTGATTGCGTCGGTGGGGAGCACGGTGACGGCGAAGCGGCGTGCGCCGGTGGTGCCGGAGCCGACTGGGTAGAGCCGACTGTTAGTCGGCTGTTCGCGCGAAGCGCGAAGATCTGCTGTCACTGCCGTTAGAGCAGCCGACTAACAGTCGGCTCTACCCGGTCGGTTCAACCCAGCGGATCCCCCTGCGCCTTATCTACACGCGCCGCACCGGCGCATCCCCCGCGACGTAGTACGTCGCTTCGCTGCGCGGCAACGGCGCGCGCCCGCGGATGCGGTCGGCGATCTTCTCGGCGATCATGATCGTGGTGGCGTTGAGGTTGCCGGTGATGATGCGCGGCATGATCGAGGCGTCCACCACGCGCAGGTTCTGCATGCCGTGCACGCGGCCCTGGCCGTCCACCACGCTCATCGCATCGCTCCCCATCGCACACGAACAGGAGGGGTGGTAAGCCGTCTCCGCCCGGGCGCGCACGAACGCGTCCAGTTCCGCGTCGGTGCGGCAGTCGGCGCTCGGGCTGATTTCGCGCCCGCGGTATTCGTCCAGCGCAGGCTGGGCGATGATCTCCCGCGTGATCCGGATGGCATCGCGGAACTCCTGCCAGTCCTGGTCGGTGGACTGGTAGTTGAACAGGATCGACGGATGCGCATGCGGGTCCAGCGAACGTGCGTGCACCCGGCCGCGGCTGGGCGTGCGCATCGAACCCACATGTGCCTGGAAGCCATGTTCCTTCACCGCGTTGGTGCCGTTGTAATTGATCGCCACCGGCAGGAAGTGGTACTGGATGTTGGGCCACGCGAAGTCGTCGCGGGTGCGGATGAAGCCGCCGGCCTCGAACTGGTTGCTGGCACCGACGCCGGTACCGGCGAACAGCCATTCCGCGCCGATCGCCGGCTGGTTCCACCACTGCAGCGCCGGGTACAGCGACACCGGCTTGGTGCAGGCGTACTGCATGTACACCTCCAGGTGGTCCTGCAGGTTCTCGCCCACGCCGGGCAGGTCGTGCACCAGCGGCACGCCCAGGGCGGCCAACAGCGCCGGGGCGCCCACGCCGGAGCGCTGCAGGATCTGCGGCGATGCAATGGCGCCGGCGCACAGCAGCACCTCACGGCGTGCCTCGGCGTCGATGGGCGTCGCGCTGTTGCCTGTCAGGTAACGCACGCCCACCGCGCGCTTGCCGGCGAACAGGATGCGGTCGGTGGTGGCGTGGGTGACGATCTTCAGCCCCGGCCGGCCCTTGGCCATGTCCAGGTAACCGCGGGCGGTGCTGGAGCGGCGGCCGCGCGGGGTCACGGTGCGGTCCATCGGGCCGAAGCCTTCCTGCTGGTAGCCGTTGAGGTCGTCGGTGCGCGGGTAACCGGCCTGCACGCCGGCCTCGACCATGGCGTGGAAGAGCACGTTGTTGTCGTTCTTCGGGGTGGCCACGCTGACCGGGCCGTCGCCGCCGTGATAATCGTTGGGCCCGATGTCGCGCGTCTCGGCCTTGCGGAAGTACGGCAGCACATCGAGGTAGCTCCAGTCCTCCAGGCCATCGAACGTGGCCCACTGGTCGAAGTCCAGCGCGTTGCCGCGGATGTAGCACATGCCGTTGATCAGCGAGGAGCCGCCCAGGCCCTTGCCGCGCCCACACTCCATGCGCCGGTTGTCCATGTGCGGTTCCGGCTCGGTCTCATAGGCCCAGTTGTAGCGCCGGCCCTGCAGCGGGTAGGCCAGCGCCGCAGGCATCTGGGTGCGGAAGTCGAGCCGGTAGTCCGGCCCGCCGGCCTCCAGCAGCAGCACGCTGACGCCGGCGTCCTCGGTCAGGCGCGCGGCCAGTGTGTTGCCGGCCGAGCCGGCGCCGATGATGATGTAGTCGTACTCGCGCTTCATTGCGGGGTCTCCTGGTCAGGCCGGTTCAGAACACCGATGCGTAGCGGTCCAGCTCGATCTGGATGGACTTGGTGCGGGTGTAGGCGCGCAGCGTGGCAAGTCCGTTTTCGCGGCCCACACCGGACTGCTTGTAGCCACCCACCGGCATCGTCGCCGGCGACTCGCCCCAGCAGTTGACCCAGCAGATGCCGGCCTCCAGCTGGTGGATCAGGCGGTGCGCACGGCTGAGGTCGCGGGTCACCACGCCGGCGGCCAGGCCATACTCGGTCGCGTTCGCACGCTGCACCGCCTCGGCTTCGTCTTCATACGACAGCAGGCTGAGCACCGGCCCGAAGATCTCCTCGCGCACGATGCGCATGTCGTCGCGGCAGTCGCTGAAGATGGTCGGCGCCACGTAGCAGCCCTTGCCCAGTGCACCGTCGCCCAGGCGCGTGCCGCCGCAGACCAGCCGCGCGCCCTCGGTCTTGCCGCTGTCGATATGCTCCAGCACCCGGCGCATGTGCGCGGCGCTGACCAGCGGGCCGAAGTTGGTGTCCTCATCAAGCGGGTCGCCGATGCGGATGCGCGCCACGCGCTCGCTCAGCGCCTGCTCGACGTCCGCGAGCAGCCTGTGCGGGACGAATACGCGGGTGCCGTTGGTGCAGACCTGGCCGGCGCTGTAGAAGTTGGCCATCATCGCCACGTCGGCGGCCAGCCCGATGTCGGCGTCGGCACAGATGATCAGCGGCGACTTGCCGCCCAGCTCCATGGTGACCTCCTTGAGCGTGGAACTGGAGGCGCTGGCCATCACCTTGCGGCCGGTGCTGGTGCCACCGGTGAACGAGATCTTCTCGATGCCGGGGTGCTCGGTCAGCGCCGTTCCCACGCCTGCGCCGTCGCCGGGCAGCACGTTGAACACGCCATCGGGCAGGCCAGCCTCGGTGAAGAGCTCGGCCAGCTTCAGCGCCGTGAGCGGGGTGACTTCACTGGGCTTGAAGATCATCGCGTTGCCGGCGGCCAACGCGGGTGCGGCCTTCCACAGCGCGATCTGGATCGGGTAGTTCCACGCACCGATCGCACCCACCACGCCCAATGGCTCCTGCCGCGTGTAGAAGAAGCTGCCCTCGCGCAGCGGCACCTGGCTGCCTTCCAGCCCGTGCATCACCCCGGCGTAGTACTCCAGCACGTCGGCGCCGGTGACGATGTCCACCGTGCGCGTCTCGCTGAGCGGCTTGCCGGTGTTGAGGGTTTCCAGTTCGGCCAGCGCATCGTTGCGCTCGCGCAGCAGCGCCACCGCGCGCAGCAGGATGCGCGAGCGCTCCACCGTGGTCAGCGCGGCCCACACTTTCTGGCCGGCCTGGGCGGCTTCCACCGCGGCGTCGAGATCGTCGCTGTTGGCGCTGTGCACCTTGGCCAGCACCTCGCCGGTGGCCGGGTTGACCACCTCGAAGGTGCGGTTGCCCTGCGAGGGAACGTAGCGGCCGCCGATGTACAGCAGCTGGTCGGGAAGGGAGGACATGTCGATGACTCCTGTTGCGTCGGGAGACCAGCGGGTTCAACGGGTCAGATGCAGGAACTGCAGGTGGCGCTCGTACTGGTCGATGATGTCGTTGATGATCTGCTGGCGGCTGTAGCCGACCAGCTCGTAATCCTGCCCACCTTCATAGAGGTGGACCTCGGCGCGGTAGTAGCGCTGGTTGCGGAAGCGCTGCGCGGCGAAGGAGGGAGTGAGGTAGCCGCGCATCACCACCTGGTAGCGGAAGACCTGCTGTTCGCCGTGGTCCACCATCAGCTCCATCTGTCCCGGCTCGAAGTGGGTGTGCACGTCCAGGCCCTGTTCGCGCAGCTGCGTGGCCACCGCCTCGATCGCTGGGCGCACGTCGGTGTCCATGAAGCGGTACACCTCGTCGCGGACCGGGAAGTGCACGGCCTGGGTGATGCGCTGGCGCCAGCCGCGCTGGTGGCGCGACTGCCCGGCCAGCGGAACGGGCGAGTACTGCGACGCCTTCCTGCGTTGCGACTCCTCGCCCAGCGCTCGGGTCAGGCCCCACATCATCAGCAGCAACACCACCGAGAACGGCAAGGAGGCCAGCACCACGGCGGACTTCAGCGCGTCCATGCTGCCGGCGAGCAGCAGCCCCGCGGTAACCAGCGCGGTCATCACGCCCCAGAACACGCGCAGCCAGCGCGGGCCATCGTCCTCGGGCGCGCCGCCATGCGAGGACAGCGTTGAAAGCACCACGGTGCCGGAGTCGGCGGAGGTGACGAAGAAGATGAAGCTGACGATCACGGTGACGGTGATCAGCGTGCGGCTCCAGGGATAGCCGTCCAGCAGTGCGTACAGCACGGTGGGCGGGTTATCCACGGCCATCTGCGCCAGGTGTCCCTGGCCGTGGTGCAGGACCTGGTCCAGTGCGCTGTTGCCGAAGATCGACAGCCACGCCAGGGTGAAGCCGAGCGGGATCAGCAGCACGCCGAGCACGAACTCGCGAATGGTGCGGCCACGCGAGATGCGCGCGATGAACAGCCCCACGAACGGTGCCCAGCCGATCCACCAGGCCCAGTAGAACACCGTCCAGTTGCCCAGCCAGTCGGCACGGCCGCCGTAGGCGTACACGTCGAAACTCTTGCCGACCACGTTGCCCAAGTAGTCGCCGAGGTTCTGCATGAAGGTGCTCAGCAGGTACTGCGTCGGCCCGGCGAACAGCATGAACAGCAGCAGCGCGATGGCCAGCAGCATGTTGATGTCCGACATCCAGCGCACGCCTTTCTCCACGCCCGACACCGCCACGGTGATCGCCGCGCCCATCATCAGCACGATCAGCCCCACCTGCACCCACGCCGCGTGCGGCACCGGCAACAGGGTGTTCAAGCCGGCGTTGAGGTGCAGCACGCCAAAGCCCATGTCCGCACCCAGGCCGAACACGGTGGCCACGATGCCCAGCGCGTCCACGGTGTAGCCGATCGGGCCGTTGATGCGCTTGCCGATCAACGGGTACAGCGCCGAGCGCAATGCCAGCGGCAGGTTGTGGCGGTAGGCGAAGTAGGCCAGCGCCATGGCGGCCAGCGCGAACACGCCCCAGCCGTGCAGGCCCCAGTGCAGGAACAGCAGCTGCATGGCCTGGCGCGCGCTGGCCTCGCCACTGCCGACGCCGCCCTGTGGCGGCATGAGGTAGTGGGTGAGCGGCTCGGAGACGCAGAAGAAGAACAGCGTGATGCTGATCCCGGCAGCGAACAGCATGCCGGCCCACGAAAGGTAGCTGAATTCCGGCTCGTCATGGTCCGCACCGAGTTTCACCTGGCCATAGCCGGACAGCGCCACGCCCACCACGAACACCAGGTACAGGGTCATGGCCAGCAGGTAGTACCAGCCGACGTTGCGCGACGCCCACGTCTGCGCCTCCAGCAGCAGCACGCCGGACGGAACGGGAAATGCGGTGACCAGAATGGCAAATGCCGCCACGACGGTGGCGGCAAGCAGGAAGACGGGTCGAAGCGTGCGCACCTCGCTGGGAGGCGTCTCCACGATGCTCATGGATGAAGGGGCTCACAGTGCCGTTGCCGGCAGACGCCGAGCATTAGCGCATACGTACTGTGGACACCCTGTTTACACCCCTTACCGCAAGGCCTCGCTGGGCACGTCGATCGACATGGCCAGCGCCAGGTGATCGGAGAATGCGGCCGGCACCGCCTCGGCACTGCGTTGCTGCAGGCCGGTGCTGAGCAGGATGTGGTCGATGGCCCGATCCGGGCGCCAGCTGGGGAAGGTGGGCACCGCGCAGCCGGGCGGCTGCAGGGTGGTCTTCTGGTACAGCACCTGCATTTCCGGTCGCTCGGCCAGGCAGTTGAAGTCGCCCATCAGCACCGCGTTGGGATGGTCGGACAGCAGGTCGGCGATGAATGCCAATTGCGACATCCGCGAATTGGTGCCCAGCGACAGGTGCGCCACCGCCACCGCGAGGCCGCGGGTGCCGTCGCCGAACTTGGCCAGCAGCACGCCGCGCCCGCCGATCCGGCCGGGCAGGGCATGGTCCTGGACTTCCACCGGCTCCAGCCGGCTCAACAGGCCATTGGCACTGGAAGCCACCCCGCCCATGCGGCGGTTGGGTTGGTGGCTCCAGTAATTGAACCCGGCGCGCTCGGCCAGATAGTGGGTCTGGTTGGTGAAGCCCGAGCGCAGGCTGCCGGGGTCGGCCTCCTGCAGGCCCACGATGTCATGGCCGCGGGCGAGCTGGGCGATGGCATCCAGGCTGGTGCGCTTGCGTCCCGCCGGCAGCGCATGCGACCAGCTGCGGGTCACATAGTCGCTGTACCGGCGGGTGCTTGAGCCTGCCTGGATGTTGGCCGTCAGCAGGCGCAGCGTCCGCGTGTTGGGGGAAGTCACGGCGGTTGCGGGCTCTTGGGAACTCAGTGCGCCATGGCGGCGCGTTCGCGCGCGATCAGGTGATCGGCGATGCGCAGCATGTCGGGGAAGCTCTTGCCCTTGACCAGGTACTTGCCGTTGACGATCACCGACGGGGTGCCTTCGATCTTGCTGGCCAGCGCGAACTTCTTGGCGGCATTGGTCTTGGCGGTCACCGCGAAGCTGGACATGGTGGCGGCGAACTGCTTCGGATCCGCACCGTGCTTGGCGTAGAAGTTGGCGATGTCTTCGACCGAGTCACGGCCGCGCTCGCCCTTCAGGCTCTGGTCGGCGTGGATGGCGGTGTACAGCGCTTCATGGGTCTTGTCTTCCAGGCCCAGCGCCTGTGCGGCGTAGAACGCCTTGGCGTAGTTGTCCCAGGTGCCGCCGAACATGGCCGGCACGTACACGAAGTTCACGTCGCTCGGCAGGCCGGCTTTCCACGGCCCGATCAGCGGCTGGAACGCGGCGCAGGCCGGGCAGACGAAGCCGAAGACTTCCACCACTTCAATCTTGCCGGTGGCCGGCTGGAACGGCTTGCCGTCGGCGATCACCAGGTAATCGGTGCCTTCCACCGGGGCCGGACCGGTCGGCTGCGACGAAGCAGGTGCCGGTGCCGGGGTGGTGGCGTCGGCAGCGGCGGTCTCGGCAGCGGCGGTTTCGCCACTGGCGGCCGGAGCGGCGTCAGGCGTGGTCGGCGCAGTGCCGGCAGCCGGTGCGGCGCTCGGGGTGGTCGGTTCGGTCGGGGCCGCCGTGTTGGCGGTGCCGTCCTGGGCCTTGCACGCGGCCAGGATCGGCAGCAGTGCCATCAGAATGAGGGCGAAACGGGTCTTCATCGAAGCGTCTCCAGCAGGTGGACATGTTGGGGCCGGCGCGTCGGGCGCCAGCCAGGGGGGCATGATGACACGCGGTCACCGAGGCGCCGCGTGCAGGGTGCGTGATGGTTCAGCGAGCCTTCGCGGCGCGCTCGCGGGCGATCAGGGCGTCGGTGTTGCGCAGCATGTCCTCGAACGAGTCGCCCTTCACCAGGTACTTGCCGTTGACCACCAGCGCCGGGGTGCCCGGCACCTTGGTGCGGCGCGCGAAGTCCCGCGCCACGATGACCTTCTGCTCGACCGCCGGGCTCTTGAGGGCGGCGGTGTACTGCTCGGCGGTCACGCCGTAGTCCTTGTAGAAGCCCGCCAGTTCGTCGGGGGAGATGTTCTGCATCGGCAGCGTGCGCTTCTCATGCAGCGCGTCGAACATGGCCGCATGGCTGCGCTTGGCCACGCCCAGCTGGTCGGCCGCGTAATAGCCGCGTGCGAAGGAATCCCAGGGGCCACCGAACGCGGCCGGAACCGGCGTGAAGCGCACGTCCTTGGGCAGCTTCTTCGCCCATGCCTCCAGCTGCGGTTCGAAATGGGCGCAGTGCGGGCAGGTGTAGCCGAACATTTCCACCACTTCGATCTTGCCGGCCAGCGGCGCGAACGGACCCGGTGTGGCGATCACCTCGTAATCGTCGCCTTCCACCAGTGCGGCGGGGGCGGGCGCGGCCAGCGCGGACAGGGGGCTCAGGGCCAGCAGCAACAGCATCAGGCGGGGCATCAACGTCATCTACTTCCATCTCCATCGGAAAAAACAACGCCGGCCCAGTGCCGGCGTGGCGGTGAACATAACCCGCCGCCTGGGCGGGGCGCATCTGTCATCGGTCCCGGATCGGCACGCGTGGCCCTCAGGGCGCCGCCGGCCGCGCTGCTGCCGCCGCCGCCGCGACGTCGTCGGCGCGGTTGTGCAGGCCCTGCAGGTAGCTGCCGAGCGCCTGGATCTCCTGCTCGGTCAGCGACTTGGCAATGCTGGCCATGATCTGGAAGTGGGCCTTGTCGGTTTCCTGGGTGACCCCGGCCTGGTACTCCTGCAGCCGGCGCGACACATAGGAGGCGTGCTGGCCGCCGATGTGCGGGTAGGCCGGCCCCGGGTTGCCCGCGCCGGTCGGACCGTGGCAGGCCATGCACGCCGGAATGCCGCGCTGGGCATCGCCGCCGCGATAGAGCTGCTGGCCGATCTCGTAGAACTTCCTGTCCTTGTACGGCCCTTCGCTGACCACGCTGTCGTCGGCAAGCCCGGCGCTGGCCTTCTGCGTGGCGAAATACGCCCCGATGTCGCGCATGTCCTGCGGGGTGAGGTCCTGCACGAACGGCACCATCGCCGCCGAGGCGCCGGAAGTGCGCTGCCCGTTGGCGATCAGCGCGATCTGCTGGGCCACGTAGCGTTCGCTCTGCCCGGCGATGCTCGGGTACATCTCCACCGTGGCATTGCCGTCGGCCGAATGGCAGGCCGCGCACGCGGCTGCCTTGGTCTGGCCGGCCTTGGCATCGCCCCAGGTGGTCTTGCTGAAATCGACGTCGAGCGAGGCAGTCCTTATGGGCCCGTTGTCCGGCAGCGGGGTGATCGAGGTCTGGGCGACCGCAACGGCAGCCAGCAACGAGACAGCAACAGCGGAAACGGCAAGAACGCGAGCATGGCGCATGCGGAAGCTCCGTGTGGACCGGCCTGGCGGGTGCAGGCTGCACTCGCGGGGATCGGCCGATTATCCATGCCGTTTCACGCCGGGGTCAACGCGGCAGTGCGGCAAAACCCGCCGCCGACAGCACGCGGCCGCCCCGGACATGCGATCCTATGCCCATGTCATTGCTCCTCGAACGTGCCCATTACCTGCTCTCGGCCCACAATACCCGGCAATTGCCGGACGATGTGGGGGCCGAAGTGGCCTTTGCCGGCCGCTCCAACGCCGGCAAATCCAGTGCCCTCAACGCCCTGACCCGCCAGAACAGCCTGGCCCGGGTCTCCAAGACCCCCGGCCGCACCCAGCAGCTGGTGTTCTTCGAAGTCACCCCGGACGCCAAGCTGGTCGATCTGCCCGGCTACGGCTACGCCAAGGTGCCGCTGGACCTGCAGGCGCACTGGCAGGCCTTCATCGACCAGTACTTCCGCACCCGCGAGGCCCTGCGTGGGCTGGTGGTGGTGATGGACATCCGCCACCCGCTCAAGGATTACGACCGGCAGATGCTGGCCTATGCGGTGCAGCGCGGGCTTCCCGCGCACGCGCTGCTGACCAAGGCCGACAAGCTCGGCCGTGGCCAGCAGGGCATCGCCCTGCAGAAGGTGCGCAAGGAGCTGCAGTCCTCCTTCGGCGACACCGTGAGCGTGCAGACCTTCTCCGGCCCCGCCCGCCAGGGTGTCGACGAGGCCCGCGGGATCATCGGCGGGTGGTTGGGACTGAACCCGCCGGCGCCCGAGGCGCCGTAACCGGCCACCGAATCGGCCACCCGACCAACGGTCGGGTGTTACCGCGTCGGCAACGGCGCGTATTCGCCCGGCACCCACGCGAACGCATCGCCTTCGCGGCGCACATGGCCCAGCCCGGGGAACGGCAGGTGTGCGCCGGCCACCCACCAGTCCTGGTCGGCGGCCTGCGCCATCATCGTGCGGCGGCTGGCGATGGCGGCCGTGCGGTCGCTGTCGGCGTCGAACGCGGCCTGGGGCTGGGCGAACTGCACGGCATGGAAATGCACGATGTCGCCCCACACCAGCAGTGACTGCCCGTTGCCGCCGTCCAGCTTCCACGACACATGGCCCGGGGTATGGCCATGGCTGTCCAGCGCGGTCACCCCTTGCGGCAACGCCTGGCCGGGGCTGAAGCGGCGCAGCGAGCCCGACGCCACGTACGGCGCCACGGCCTTGCGGGCCAGCGCGAAGGCGAAGCGCACGCCCTGTGGCGCGCCCGCCTCGCTGGCCGGGTCCAGCCAGTAGGCGGCATCGGCCTCGGACAGCCATACCGTGGCATTGGGGTACGCGATCCGGTCCTGTGCATCGAGCAGGCCGCACAGGTGGTCCGGGTGCGCATGGGTCAACAGCACGTCGTCCACCTCGGCCGGGTCGTAGCCCGCCTTGCGCAGGTTGCCAAGCACCTGGCCCAGGCCGGGGCCGAAGCAGCCGGCGGTGCCGGTATCGACCAGGGTCAGGTGATCGCCGCGCTGGACCAGGTAGGCGTTGACCGCGGTCTGCAGGCCCTTGCCGTCTTCGGGCACATAGCGGTGGTCGAGCAGGCGGGTCACCGCGCCGGGCGCGATACCGACCAGTTCGGTACGGCCCAGTGCCACGGTGCCGTCGAACAGCGCGGTGACCTCCAGTTCGCCCACCTGCTGGTGGTAGACGCCGGGCACCTGCGCCTGCGGGTGATGCGTGGTGGTGGCAAGGGCAGGGCCAGCGGCCAGCAGCAGGGCGGCGGCAAGCAGGCGCATACGGGGGAAGGACATGGCAGTTTCCATACAGGCGGCAGCGCCGCGGTGTGCCCATGCTGCGCGCCGGCCGCGCCGCGTTCCGCTCAGAATGCGCCGCGATCCGCTCGCCGTGGTGTCAGCTGTTGCCGATCGCGGCGGGTTCCAGCCCGTAGCGCGCCGCGAAGCGCCGGCTGAAGCTGCCCAGCGAGCGGTAGCCGACACGCGCGGCCACGGTCTTCAGCGGCAGCTGCGTGGTGTAGAGCAGGTTCATTGCATGGGCCAACCGCGCGTCGGCGATCAGCTCGCGCACACTGGCCTGCTCATTGGCCAGCCGGCGGCGCAGCGTTGCGCCGCTCAGGCCGAGCTGCGCTTCGAAATCACGCGATTGCCAGTCGCGCTCCGGCTGCGCGGCGATCAGGTCGCGGATGCGCTCGCCCAGGCTGGGCTCGGGCGGCACCAGCAGGCTGCCGTGGCCGCGCCGGCAGAACGCCAGCACCAGCGCCGCCAAGGCCAGCCGCGCCTCGCTGTACTGCGCGTGTTCCAGTGCCTGCCGCCACTGGCGCAGCGTGTCGGCATGGTCGCCGAGCGGCAGTTTCGCCAGCGCGTCGCCGGCGTCGGGCAGGGGTTCGTTCCACAGCGTGCGTGCCGCCGAGAGTGCCTCGGCGCACAACGGCACAATCGCGCTGAGGTACAGGCCGGTCTGCGGATCGGGCGTGTTGACCACGTCGATGCGGCAACGCCGGGTGATGAGGAACAGGTCGCCGGGCATCAGGTGCAACGACTGATGCGCGGTGGACACCTGCTTGCGCCCCTGCAGCAGGATGGCGAACTGCGGCTGCGGAATCTCCACGGACTGCGCGCCGTGCTCGCGGCGCGCGGTGATGCAGGCGTAACCATCGGCGCGCTGGCAGTCGGCCAGGCTGGCCATCTCGGTCAACAGGGGATCGGGGTAGAGGGGCATGTCCATTACCGTGCAGTATCGAACAACTGGCCGGCCCGTGCCGGCGTGCCTGCGGGCACGCGCCGCCGGGTATCGGCAGCGTCAAGGGGTTCCCGGTAGGATGCAGAAAACCGTCACGGTGGCATGACGGCCGGAGCGGCCACCCTATACTGCGCCCTTGCGATGCGGGGTGTTGAGCCCCACATCCCCGTCCAGACCAGAATCCCTGCGAGCCCTCCCTTGTCGAGCCCCAGCCACGTCGCCGAGACGCCGATCACCGACCGAAACGAACTGGTCGCCACGTTGGCCTCCGGCGAAAAGCCCCAGGCGCAGTGGCGCATCGGCACCGAGCACGAGAAGTTCGGCTTCCGCCTGGACGACCTGCGTCCGCCCACGTTCGATGGCGAGCGCGGCATTGAAGCGCTGCTCACCGGGTTGACCCGGTTCGGCTGGGCGCCGGTGCAGGAGAACGGGCACACGATCGCGCTGCTGCGCGACAACGCGTCGGTCACGCTGGAACCGGCGGGGCAGCTGGAGCTGTCCGGCGCGGCGCTGGAAAGCATCCACGACACCTGCGTGGAGACGGGTACGCATCTCAATGAAGTGGCCCAGGTGGCGGCGGAGCTGCAGCTGGGCTTCCTCGGCATGGGCTTCCAGCCCAAGTGGACGCGCGAGGAGATGCCGTGGATGCCGAAGGGCCGCTACCGCATCATGCGCGACTACATGCCGAAGGTGGGCTCGCTGGGCCTGGACATGATGACCCGCACCTGCACGGTGCAGGTCAACCTGGATTACGCCACGGAAGCGGACATGGTGAAGAAGTTCCGTGTGTCGTTGGCGCTGCAGCCGATCGCCACGGCGCTGTTCGCCGATTCGCCGTTCACGGAAGGCAGGCCGAACGGTTTCCAGAGTTACCGTTCGCACATCTGGACGGACACCGACAACGACCGCACGGGCATGCTCGACTTCGTGTTCGAGGATGGCTTCGGGTATGAGCGCTACGTGGACTACCTGCTCGATGTGCCGATGTACTTCTCCTACCGCGACGGCACGTACCACGATGCGAGCGGGCAGAGCTTCCGCGATTTCATGGTGGGCAAGCTGCCGGTGCTGCCGGGCCAGTTGCCGACGCTGCGCGACTGGTCGGACCACATGACCACGGCGTTCCCGGAAGTACGGTTGAAGAAGTACCTGGAAATGCGCGGTGCCGATGCGGGGCCGTGGAGCCGGCTGTGTGCGCTGCCGGCGTTCTGGGTGGGGCTGTTGTATGACGATGCGGCGCTGGATGCGGCGTGGGACCTGGTCCGCGATTTCACTCTGGTGGAGCGCAATGTCCTGCGTGATGGCGTGCCGAAGCAGGGCTTGAAGTTGCCGTTCCGCAACGGCACCGTGCTGGACCTGTCGCGCGAAGCGTTGAAGATCGCGGTGGCCGGGTTGAAGCGCCGTGCGGCGCGCAATGCCGATGGCCAGGATGAAAGCAAGTTCCTGGAGGTGCTGCAGGAGATCGTCGATTCCGGTCTGACCCCGGCCGATCGCAAGCTGGCGCTGTACCACGGTGAGTGGAACCAGAGCGTGGACCCGGTGTTCAAGCAGTTTGCTTACTGATTCTTTGCAGTTGGTCGCTGAGAGCGGCGTTTCTATTTCTACGTGCCGGGGCGGCCGACGGGCAGCCCCCTCCGGGACACGCCGCAAGTACGTCCTTGTAGGCTGCTAGAAAACATCCATGTTTTCTAGCGTCCCTCCGGGGGCTACCCGTCGGCCGCCCCCCATGCATCTCGTTGGGCGGTGGGGAAGGGCAGCGACGCATGGCGTCGCTCTACGGGGTGGCACGCCGGACTGTGCGGGCGTCGTTATGCCGCCAACGTTGCCATGTCAATCACGAAGCGGTAGCGCACGTCGTTCTTGGCCATGCGGGCCCAGGCTTCGTTGACAGTCTTGATGTCGATCACTTCCACATCGCTGACGATGTTGTGTTCGGCACAGAAGTCCATCATTTCCTGGGTTTCAGCCATGCCGCCGATCGCCGAGCCGGTGACGTGCTTGCGGCCGAAGATCACGCTGCTGCCCATCAATGCGGGATCCAGGCCGGTGATCACGCCCACCAGGCACATGGTCGCGTCACGCTTGAGCAGCGACATGTACGGGTTGGTGTCGTGGCTGACCGGGATGGTGTTGAGCAGGAAGTCGAAGCTGTTGGCATGCGCCTTCATCTGCGCCGGATCACGCGACACCAGCACTTCGTCGGCGCCCAGGCGCTTGGCATCGGCACCCTTTTCCGGGGTGGTGGTGATCATCACCACGGTGGCGCCCATCGCCTTGGCGAACTTGACGCCCATGTGGCCCAGCCCGCCCAGGCCGATCACGCCGACCTTCTGGCCGGGGCCGACCTTCCAGTGGCGCAGCGGGGAGTAGGTGGTGATGCCGGCGCACAGCAGCGGCGCGGCGGCCTTCAGGTCCAGCGTGTCGGCTACCTTCACCACGAAGCGCTGCTCGACCACGATGTGGTCCGAATAGCCGCCGTAGGTCAGCTGGTCGCTGCCGCGTTCGGTGCTGTTGTAGGTGTAGGTGGGGCCGTTTTCGCAGTACTGCTCGAGGTCATGGTCGCAGGCATCGCAATGGCGGCAGGAATCGACCATGCAGCCGACGCCGGCGAAGTCGCCCACCTTGAAGCGGGTGACGTTGGCACCGACCTCGGTGACCCGGCCGATGATCTCGTGGCCCGGCACCATCGGGAACTGCGCGCCGCCCCAGTCGTCGCGGGCCTGGTGCAGGTCGGAGTGGCAGATGCCGCTGTAGAGGATCTGGATGCGGACGTCGTCGGGACCTGCGGCGCGGCGCTCGAAGGAGAACGGCACCAGCGGCGCGGTCTGGTCGTGCACGGCATAGCCATGGGCGAGGGACATGGGGTTATCCTGGGATTTGTGGAAAGGCGCTTTACAATACGCCCGCCACCCGCGCGTATACAGTCAATATATCGGCATGATTCATCAAGGCAGACTGCACAATCATGGCCACTGACAACCTTACCCACCTGGCCGCCTTTGCGGCCGTGGCCCGTCACCGCAGCTTCCGCCGTGCGGGCGCGGAGCTGGCCTTGTCCACCTCGGCGGTCAGCTATGCGATCCGCGCGCTGGAGGAACGGCTGGGCGTGGGTCTGTTCCACCGTACCACCCGCAGCGTGGCGCTCACCGAGGCCGGACAGCGTCTGCTCGAGCGCCTGCAGCCGGCGCTGGGCCAGGTGCATGACGCGCTGGAGGAGATGAATCACTTCCGTGCTGCGCCGGCCGGCCTGCTGCGCATCAACGCCACCCGCGCGGCGGTGCACACCCAGCTGGGTCCCCGCCTCGCCCGTTTCCTGCGCGCCCACCCGGACGTGCGGCTGGAGGTGGCGCAGGACGATGGCCTGGTGGATATCGTGGCCAAGGGATACGACGCCGGCGTACGCCTGCATGAGTTCGTGCCCGAGGACATGGTGGCGGTGCCGCTCGGCCCGCCGCTGCGCGGGCTGATCGTGGCGTCGCCTGCCTATCTGCATGAGCGGGCGGTGCCGCAGCATCCGCGCGAGCTGGCGCAGCACGAGTGCGTGCGCTTCCGCTTCGCCAGCGGGCATCTGTACAAGTGGCAGTTCGAGCGCGATGGCCAGGCGTTGGACATCGACGTGCCCGGGCGGCTCACCCTCGGCGACCAGCACACCATCCTGCAGGCAGTGCTCGACGGCCTCGGCCTGGCCTACGTGCTGGAAGATGCGGCGCGCCCGTATCTGGACGAGGGCCGGCTGGTGGCGGTGCTGGAGGACTGGAGCGAGCCGTTCGCCGGCTGGGTGCTGTACTACCCGCAGCAGCGGCAGATGTCGTCGGCCCTGCGTGCGTTCGTGGACATGCTGCGCGAAGGCGATTGAGCCCGGGGCAGGCGGCGTGATAGCGTCGCCCGCATTGCATGGGGACACGGACTGTCGATGAACCGCACCATCGTACTGCTGATGATTCTGGGACTGGCCGGCGGGCTGCTGCACGCCAAGCGCACGTTCTTTCCGTCGCGCGCGCAGTTGGCCCGCGACGCCGCAGCGATGCCGATCTCCGTGCCGCCGGCGCAGACCGTGCGCGGCCCGGCAGTGGATGTCTACGGCCGCGATGGCTGCGGTTTTACGCGGCGCATGCTGGCCGACCTGCAGGCCGCCAACGTGCCGGTGCGTTACCACGACATCGACCAACCCGCGGTGGAAGCCCAGTTCGATGCGCGCTTCAGGCATGAAGGCCTGCTGCGCAACGGCGCCTACGAGCTGCCCGTGGTGGCGGTGGCGGGGCAGTCGCTGGCGCGGCCCGCATCCGATTCGGTGATCTACCGCTTCAAGACGCGCTGACCCTTCGCCTTGATCAGTCGCCGCTGATGGCGTCGTAGCCGCGTCCGAGGAACTGCAGCAGGCAGAACCCGTGGCCGAACGGATCGGCAAGCAGGGCAATGCGTCCCCAGGCGTGCGTCACCGGTGCCTGCTCCACGCGTGCGCCCGCGGCCACGGCCCGTGCCAGTGCCGCATCCAGATCGTCCACCACCCAGTCCAGGTGCAGTGGCGTCCAATGCCGCCGGTAGTCGCGCCGGTCACGCACCTGCGGCGTGGCCGACGTGCCCGAGGGCTTGACCAGCAGGTAGATTGGCGCGGGCCCACCGAGCAGTTCCACCCCGTCGGCACCGAAGCGTCGCCCCGCACGCAGGCCGAAGGCGCGCGTGTAGAACGCCAGCGCGGTGTCGAGGTTGTCGACGTCGATGTTGACCAGAAAGTCCATGCGACAGCCAGCGGGCGACAGGAGCGGCCACTGTACCGCGCCACCGCAACCCGCCACGGCGGCGAACCGGTTGGCGGGCTGCACAACCCGTAGAGCCACCCCATGGCTGGCTGCACAGGCCAGTACATTTACTGACCCAAAGCGCGTTGAATCACCTTTCCAAAGCGTTGCCGCAGAGGGACCATGGAGCCCAGTTGGCGGACACCCTGACGTTCACCCTGAGCTCGGTCACCCTGGAGAACCAGCCATGTTGCTCTCCCTGCCGTTCCGCACCAACGTCCTCACCCTCGGCATCGCCACCGTGGCCCTGCTGGCCATCGCACCGCAGGCACGCGCGGTTGAGCCGCTGGATACCTTCAGTGCACGCATCAGCGGCTACGTCACCTCGTTCGACACCGAGCTCCGCGCAGATGGCGATGGCAGGCAGGGCACCGACATCAACCTGCACCGCGATCTGGGCCTGGGCAACGACAACGTGGTGGCCAACGTCGGTCTCACCTGGCGTCCGTGGGACGCCCATGAGTTCGCCATCTCCTATTACACGCAGAGCGCCGACGCCACCCGCGTGATCAACCGCGATATCGACTTCGATGGAACGCGCTACACAGCCTCAAGCACCGTACGCACCGACGTGGACATCGATGCCTACGAGGCCTCGTACACCTGGTGGGCGGCATCGCAGGAGCGCTGGGCGCTTGGCCCGCGGGTCGGCCTGGTCTGGTACCGCATGGAGCTGGGCATCGCGCTGGATGTGGATGCGGGTGGCATCCAGGGCGGCGGCGCGGTCAGCAGCAAGGTATCGGCCGATGTGCCGGCGCCGACCATTGGCGGCGCCTGGCGCTGGACCCCCGCCGAGCAATGGCGCGTGTCCGCCGACGCCGGCTACTTCTCGGCGGACGTGGATGACGTCGATGCCGACGTCTACTTCGGTCGCGCGGGCGTGGAGTGGTTCCCGTGGGAGCGCGCCGGCTTCCTGCTCGATTACACCTTCACCAGGATCGAGGCCGATGCGGTCAAGGACAGCTTCAGCGGCAACGTGGACTTCACCGACGCCGGCCTGCGATTGGGCTTCGTGTATCGCTTCTAGGCGGGCTGACGCCGCGTACGCAGCGCGGAGGTGCCGAAGATCAGCTGCTGCGCCATCGGCCGGCCGATGAAGCGGGCAGGGAAGATCGGGGCCGGCGCGCTGGCTTCGTCCAGGCGGGCCAGGTGCGCCGGACTGAGGTGGACGTCGAGCGCGCCCAGGTTGTCCTCCGCCTGGGCCAGCGTGCGCGCGCCGATGATCGGCGACACCACGGCCGGGTGGGTCAATGTCCACGCGATGGCCACCTGCGAACGCGATACGCCCAGTTCCTCCGCCACCGCGCCGACGACGTCGGCAATGGCCAGCGAACGCCGGTTGAGGTGCCCGGTGGAGGCGATCACGCCTTTGCGGCTGCTGGACACCTCGGCATCGTTGTCGTCCGACAGATCGGCAGCGCCGTACTTGCCGGTCAGGATGCCGCCCCCGAGCGGCGACCACGGCAGCACGCCCAGCCCCAGTGCCTCGGCCATGGGCAGCAGCTCATGTTCCACCGTGCGTTCAACCAGGCTGTACTCGATCTGCAGGGCCACCAGCGGTGACCAGCCACGCAGGTCGGCCAGGGTCTGCAGCTCGGCAACCTGCCAGGCCGGCGTGTTGCAGATGCCGAGGTACACCACCTTGCCGGCGCGTACCAGGTCGTCGAGCGCACGCATCACTTCGTCCGGGCGCGTGGTGAAGTCCCAGGCGTGGATATACATCAGGTCGATGCGGTCGGTGTCCAGCTGGGCCAGGCTGGTTTCCACCGAGCGCACCAGGTTGTAGCGGTGGTTGCCGCCGGAATTGATGTTGGACGGATCGCGCGCCATGGTGAACTTGGTGGCCAGCACCAGCCGGTCACGACGGGACTTCACCAGGCTGCCGAGCATCCGCTCGGAGGCGCCGTTGGTGTAGTTCACCGAGGTGTCGATGAAGTTGCCGCCGCGGTCCACATACGCATCGAAGATGCGTCGTGCCTCCACGTCGTCGGCGCCCCAGCCCCACTCGGAGCCGAAGGTCATGGTGCCCAGCGAAAGCGGCGAGACCCGCAGTCCCGAGCGCCCCAGCAGGCGGTAGTGGTCGAGCGAAGTGGCAGTGGTCATGCGCGCGTTCTCCTTGGCGGGAAGGGTCGGAGGCAAGGACGAGGTCGTCCCTGCAGTGGCCGCCATTGTTCCGGCGCGGTCGCTCCGGGCGGTAGCCGGCCTGTCCGGAATGCTTGCACGATCGTCCGAAGTCGTCCGATGATGACGGCCCCTGCACGCGTCGGAACGCTACGCCATGACCCAGCTTGCGCGGTTCCGCGACACGCTCGCACGGCATGCACCGCATGACGGCATGTTCGATGGCCTGCTCCCCGGGGTGACGCTGATCCGCTGTGCGACACCGACGTTGCCGATGCCGGTGATCTACGAACCCACCGTGTGCTTCGTTGCGCAGGGTCGCAAGCGTGCCACGCTGGGAAGTCGCGTGTTCCACTACGACCCGGCCAGCTACCTGGTGGCATCGGTTGGCTTGCCGGTGATGGGGGCGGTGATCGAGGCCAGTGTCGCCGCGCCTTACCTCAGCCTCCAGCTTGACCTGGACCCTGCGCTGCTCGGTGAGCTGGCGCTGCAGCATCCACGCGCCGACGCGCCGGCCGGCACGGCAGTGGGGCTCAGCCTCAACCGGATGACGCCCGCGCTTTTGGATGCGGTGACGCGGCTGGTGGGGCTGCTGGATGCACCCGGCGACGCGCCGGCGCTGGCGCCGCTGGCCATCCGCGAAATCCTGTACCGGCTGCTCACCGCCGACAACGGCGGCGATATCCATGCGATGACCCGCGCAGACAGCCGCCAGGCGCAGATCGCACGGGCCATCCTGTGGATCCGCTCGAACTTCCGGGACGGGTGCCGCATCGAGGACGTGGCCACCATTGCAGGGATGAGCCGTTCGACATTCCACGCGCATTTCAAGGCGGTCACCGCCATGAGTCCGCTCGAATTCCGTACCCAGCTGCGCATGCAGGAGGCGCGCCGGTTGATGGTCAGCACCGGCTTGGAAGCGGCCAACGCCGGATATGCCGTGGGCTATGAAAGCCCTTCGCAGTTCAGCCGGGACTATTCGCGCCTGTTCGGTGCCCCGCCGGCCACCGATGCCAGCCGCCTGCGTGGCGACGACTGATCCGGCGACACGCCTCCGTGCGCAACGCATGCCGATGGCGAAATCTGGATAGTGCGGGCAAGTAGATTTACCGCCGCCGCGACAGTGGAAGTACCGATACGCGGGTACGGCGAAACGCCCACCATGTCAGGTGCGCGCGAGGGTAATGACTGCCCGCGGCAGTTACGTCGACAACGCGATTGCATCGCGTACAACGTCCCTGATTTTCTGGCCTCTGCATGGGTCCGTCTACGTAAATTCCGCCAAAAAAAAATGTTGATCCCAAGCCTCTTGCAGGCGTGATGGAGGCGCTATGCTCGCCGCCCGCACGCCTTCCCCTTCGAGGTTACGTCCACCAAGATGGCGATCCTGACGTTCAACGATTTTGAAGCGTACGCAGACTCCGTGGCGGGCGTGGATGGCCAGATGCGCGTCACCGGACGCGGGCATGGCGACTGGACGCTGGAGGTAGTCGATGCAGGGGATGTGATCGCCATGCTGGGTGTGGATGGCGCGCCCATGATGTACCGGGGCTTGAGCCATGCAGGCCGCTACCACGCATACATCACGTTGCCTGGCAGCGAGGCCTACATGCAGGGGCACCATGCGACCGACGAGCTGTTCATCTGGTTTGCGCCCGGCACCGAGGTGCACGGGGTAACGCGCGTCACGTCGCGCTTCATCGCGCTGGACCTGGCCGCCGGTGCCGTGCAGGCGCGCGCCAGCGAGGTATCCGGTCTGGTCGATGGGCGCCTGGATCGCACCCACGCGGTGCTGGTGGGCCGCGAAGAAATCAGCCAGCTCATCGCGCTGGTGGTGCGCGCGCTCAAGATACACCGGCGCCGCCCGCACCTGTTCGAGGCGCCGATGGTGCGGCGCGCCTTCAGCGCGCAGGTCATCCATGCACTGCTGCGCTGTATCGCGCTGGGCAGCTCCGACGCCGCGCGCCGCTCCCGGGGGCGGCCGATCGTGTCGCGCAACGAGATCATCAGCCGCAGCGTGCAGCATATCCAGCGCAGTATTCGTGGCGAGGCGACCATCGGCGAACTCACGCTGAGCGCGCGGACCTCGCAGCGTTCCCTGAATCGCGCGTTCGACGAGATCTTCGGCATGGGGCCGCAGCAGTACTACATGATCGAACGGCTGCACGTGATCCGGCGCGCGCTGCGCGAGGCACGGCCCGGCGACACCGTGACCCTGATCTGCTCGCGCTTCGGCGTGTGGGACCTGTGTCGTTTTGCCGGCATGTATCGAAAGATATTCGGCATCCATCCTTCGGTTGAGCTGGCGGCCGCACTCGAGGCGGGCCGCAGCCGCGGCGCGCTTCGGCGCAGCCGCTGATATCGCCGCGATGAGGTGCCGTGCAGCCCCCACCGCGCCGGCACCTCATCACGGGGACCGCGCATTCTTGCGACACCGGTAGTACAGGAGCTACGTAAACTCGGCCACAAAAGGTAGCCATAAGTCATGCTCAAGCTTGTGCGCTCCACGCCGCTACAATGAGCGCAGTCGTACCTGTTGTACCCCACGCAAGCGACGTCGCCCCGCTGACGACCTTCGTGAGTCCCCAAGCCAATCGAGCACTCCCACCGGGCCTCCAGCCCGGCGTAGCCCTTTCAGCTTGTCGGACCCGAGGATCGAATGATGCCCATTACCGCCGCCGTCACGCGCTCGCCGCTGCATCGCCTCATCGCCGTTCTGCTTCCCTTCCGCACTGCCCGCCTCGCCGCGCGGTCGGCCGCGTTGCGCCACCAGACCGACCTCGACGCGCAGGTTGCCGCGCTGCACCGGGTGCAGGCGGTCATCGAGTTCGACCTGGACGGCACCATCCTGGCGGCCAACCCGAACTTCCTGCAGACCGTGGGCTACACGCTGGAGGAGGTCCGCGGCCGGCACCATTCGATGTTCGTCGAGCCCGACCAGGTCCGCAGCCCGGAATACCGTGCATTCTGGGCGAAGCTGGCGCGCGGCGAGTTCGATGCCGGCCAGTACCGGCGGGTGGGCAAGGGCGGGCGCGAGGTCTGGATCCAGGCCTCTTACAACCCGGTGTTCGACAGCAACGGGCACCCCTGCAAGGTCGTGAAGTTCGCCACCGACATCACCGCCGAGAAGCGCCAGGCCGCCGACTTCGCCGGGCAGCTCGCCGCCATCGATCTGTCCCAGGCGGTGATCGAGTTCGGCCTGGACGGACGCATCCTGCGCGCCAACGAGAATTTCCTGGCCGCAGTGGGCTATACGCTGGAAGAGGTGCAGGGCCAGCACCACGGCATGTTCGCCGAGCCGGCGTACCGCCAGAGCGCGGAGTACCGCGCGTTCTGGGAGAAACTCGGCCGGGGCGAGTACGACGCCGGCCAGTACCGGCGGCTGGGCAAGGACGGCCGCGAGGTGTGGATCCAGGCGTCCTACAATCCGATCCGCGACATGAACGGCCGGCCGTTCAAGGTGGTCAAGTACGCCACCGACATCACCGCACAGGTCCGCGATGCACAGGCCCTGCAGCGTGCGGTGGAACAGACGCGCGCGGTGGTGGCGTCCGCGCAGGCGGGTGACCTCACCGGCCGCATCGCGACGGCCGGCATGCACGGCGAGATCGCCGAGCTGTGCAACGGCATCAATGCGCTGGTGGAGTCCATGGCGTCCATCATTGCCCGCATCAAGCGCGTGGCCGACAACGTGGCGCTCGGCGCGGGCGAGATCGCCGAGGGCAACAATGACCTGTCGCGGCGTACCGAACAGCAGGCTGCGTCGCTGGAGGAAACCGCGGTATCGCTGCAGGGGCTCACCGACCACGTGCGGCAGACCGCCGACAACGCGCGCCAGGCCAGCCAGCTGGCGGGTGGGGCGGTGGACGTGGCGGCGCAGGGCGGGCAGGCGGTGCAGGAGGTGGTCTCGACCATGTCACTGATCGCCGCGTCGTCGCATCGCATCGTCGACATCATCGGGGTGATCGACGGCATCGCGTTCCAGACCAACATCCTGGCCCTCAATGCGGCGGTGGAGGCCGCCCGTGCGGGCGAACATGGGCGGGGGTTCGCGGTGGTGGCCTCGGAGATCCGCTCGCTCTCGCAGCGCTCGTCCACGGCGGCGCGGGAGATCAAGCAGCTGATCGGCGACTCGGTGGACAAGGTGGCCACCGGCAGCCGGCTGGCCGAAGGGGCGGGGCGGACCATGGACGAGATCGTGCTGGGCGTGAAGCGGGTCAGCGCGCTGATGTCGGGCATCAGCGCGGCGGCGCAGCAGCAGAGCGACAGCATCGTCCAGATCAACCAGGCCGTGGACCATATCGACGAGAGCACGCAGCAGAACGCCGCCCTGGTGGAGGAGGCCTCGGCGGCGGCGCGCAGCATGGAAGAGCAGGCCACCCAGCTGCTGGGCACGGTGGCCGCGTTCCGCACCGACGCGGGCGAAGCCTCCGCGGCGCGTGCGGTTCAGGCGCTGCTCGGCGGCCGCGGCATGGCGAACGCGGCGAGGCCGGTGCGCTGACGCGCGCCGGTCCCCGGCGACACACAAACGGCACCGGCAAGGGATGCAGTACGGAGAAGGAGGACGATGGACGTGGAATTGAAGGAGATGCTCAAGTTCCTGGCGGCGGGCATTCTGTTTGCGGCCGGGATCTACGGCTACATGTGCTACCCGCATGCCGACGGTCGCTGGGCGGACAGCCCGGGCACCATGTATCTGCTTGCGCTCCCCGGTGGGGCGGTGCTGGCCGGTCTGTTCCGCTCCAGCGCCGACCCCCACCGCCGGGTCCGCACGTTCAGTGCGGAGCGGCAAGCGCCGCCCGCCGGGCGTTGAACACTTCCGGTGTCTGCGGCTTGATGAACAGGGCGACCAGTTCGGGGTACTCGCCTTTCACCGCCCGTTCGATGCGGGTGATGCAGGCCTCGATCTGCGGCGTGGTGCGGTCGTCCTCGAACTCGGCGCTCAGCATCGCCACCACCTGGTCGGGGCCCATCTGCATGGTGGTGACCCCGTTGGCGGTGCGCAGGTCGGGGTCGGTGTTGGCCACGGCCAGGATGCGCTGGGCCACCGCCGGATGGGCGGGCTCGCCAACCAGCAGCCCCTTGGTCTCGCGCGCCAGCAGGAAGGCGGTGACCGCCAGCACCCCGGCGATGCACAGCGAGGCCACGCCATCCAGGACCGGCATGTCCAGCAGCTGGGCGGCGGCCAGGCCCATCGCCGCGAAGCCCAGCCCAAGCAGCGCGGCGCTGTCTTCCAGCAGCACGGTGAAGGTGGACGGGTCCTTGCTGCGCCGGAACGCCTCGAAGTACCCCAGGCTGCCCTTGGTGGCGCGGAACTCGCGCAGCGCTATCCACCACGAGCCGCCTTCGAACAGGAAGGAGATGCCCAGCACCGCATAGCTCAGCAGGTGGTTGGTGGCCGGTTCTGGATGGCGGATGTGCTGGATGCCTTCGTAGGCGGACACCCCGGCGCCGGCGGCGAACACCAGCAGGGCCACGATGAAGCTCCAGAAGTACAGCTCCCGGCCGTAGCCGAACGGGTGGGCGGTGTCCGGCTTCTTGTCCGCGCGGTGCAGCCCGTACAGCAGCAGGACTTCGTTGGTGGTGTCGACCAGCGAGTGCACGCCCTCGCTCAGCATCGCCGAACTGCCGGAGATGCCGGCGGCGACGAACTTGGCGATGGCGATGCACAGGTTGCCGACCAGCGCGGCATAGACGACGAGACGGGAGCCGGACGGTGTGGCCATGGTGTTCGCAGGGGCGGGGGGAGGCCCATGATCCGGCTGCCGCCGTACCGGTGGCGTGCACAGCGGGGGGCGCCGACCACCGGTGCGCCTGCCCGCCCGGGATGTGCCATGCTGGCGCCCTACCAACCGCGAGCGTACGACCATGGCCAAGGGTATGGACAGCAAGAAAGAGCAGAAGAAGAAACCTGCAAAGACGGCCAAGGAAAAGAAGGCCGAAAAGAACGAGAAGAAGACCACCCGCGGCTTCGCGCCGACCTGATCGGCCCGCGTCGTGGCGCAGGGCAGGCTTCACTCCGCCGGGGTGCGGCCTGCCGCTGCAGCGACCCCGGTGCGGACACCGATGTCCGCGCGGTCGAAGACTTACTGAGACGGTTTAAGTAGAAACACGCTGGCCGCCAGCAGCGTGAGCGTTGACCATCTGGGCTTCACGCCCCTTGGAGAAACGCATGGCCAGCACATCTGGAAAGCCCAACATACTGGTGATCTGGGGGGATGACATCGGCATCTCCAACCTCAGCTGCTATACGCATGGGCTGATGGGCTACCAGACGCCGAATATCGACCGCCTCGCCAACGAGGGCGTGCGGTTCACCGACTCCTACGGCGAGCAGTCCTGCACGGCAGGCCGCTCCTCGTTCATCACCGGGCAGAGCGTGCTGCGCACCGGTCTCTCCAAGGTGGGCATTCCCGGCGCACCGGTGGGCATGAACGAGAAGATCGTCACCATCGCCGCGCTGCTGAAGAACGAAGGCTACACGACCGGCCAGTTCGGCAAGAACCACCTGGGCGATCTCAACCACATGCTGCCCACCAATCACGGCTTCGATGAGTTCTACGGCAATCTGTACCACCTCAATGCCGAGGAAGAGCCGGAGATGTACGACTACTTCCCCGAGGAAGAGTTCGGCGATTTCATCGAAACCGTCAAGCCGCGCGGGGTGATCCACAGCTTCGCCACCGACACCGACGACAGCACCGAGCAGAAGCGCTGGGGCCGCGTGGGGAAGCAGAAGATCGAAGACACCGGTCCGCTGAACCGCACGCGGATGCTGACCTGCGACGACGAGTTCGCCGAACGTGCGAAGGACTTCATCAAGAAGGCCACCGACGACGACACCCCGTTCTTCGTCTGGGTGAACTTCACCCACATGCACCTGTACACCCATACCAAGGAAGAGAGCCTGGGACAGGCCGGGCGCTGGCAGTCGCCTTACCACGACACCATGATCGACCATGACCGCAACGTCGGCTCGCTGCTCGACTACCTGGATGAGCTGGGCATCGCCGACGACACCCTGGTGGTGTACTCCACCGACAACGGCCCGCACCGCAACTCGTGGCCGGATGGCGGCACCACGCCGTTCCGCAGCGAGAAGGACACCAACTGGGAAGGCGCGTTCCGCATTCCGCTGGTCGCGCGCTACCCCGGCAAGATCAAGCCGGGCACGGTCTCCAACGAGATCATCCAGCACCACGACTGGCTGCCGACGTTCCTGGAGCTGGCGGGCAACACGACCGTGGTGGAGGACCTCAAAAAAGGCGTCAAGGCGATCGGGCGCACCTACAGGAACCATATCGACGGGGTGAGCCTGCTGCCGCTGCTGACCGGCGCAGTGGAGAAATCGCCGCGCAAGCTGTTCGTCTACATCTCCGATGATGGCGACATCCTCGGCATCCGCTACGACAACTGGAAGGTCACGTTCATCGAACAGCGCTGCAGGGGCACGATGCAGATCTGGGGCGAACCGTTCACGCCCATGCGCATTCCGAAGATCTACAACCTGCGCACCGACCCCTACGAGTTCGCAGACGTCACCTCGAACACCTACTGGGACTGGTATCTCAACCATGTGTACATCGTGTACGGCGCGATCGCGCTGCTCACGAAGTTCAACGAGACGTTCGTGGAGTTCCCGAAACTGCAGAAGCCGAACACCTTCACCGCCGACCAGGCGATCGAGAAGCTGCAGGACGCGGTGGCGGGCAAGTAGGGCCGCGCCCGCAAGCCCTTGGGTGGCGCCTTGTCGCGCCACCCAGCGGTGCGGCAGGGTGACCCCGGCGGGCGGGTGTGTATACTATCCCCCAGTATAGTTCTCTGGGCCTGCCTGGCATGCCGCATTCCCCCGACGAAAAGAAGAAGGTCCTGGCCCGCGTGCGCCGCATCCGCGGCCAGTGCGATGCGCTGGACCGCGCGCTGGAGGCCGGGGCCGAGTGTGGGCCGGTACTGCAGCAGATCGCCGCGATCCGCGGCGCCGTCAACGGACTGATGTCCGAAGTGATGGAAGCGCACCTGCGCGAAGAATTCGGCCAGCCGGCGCAGTCCGACGCACAGCGCGCCGAGCGCGTGCGCGACATGAGCGCGCTGATCCGTTCCTACCTGAAGTAAGCGTGCGGGCGACCGCGCGCTGTCCTGTCCTGTTCCTTGTCCTGGAGTATTCCCCATGAAGTCCCGTGCTGCTGTTGCCTTCGCCGCTGGCGAGCCGCTGAAGATCGTCGAGATCGACGTCGCCCCGCCGCAGAAGGGTGAGGTGCTGGTCCGGATCACCCACACCGGTGTCTGTCATACCGACGCGTTCACCCTGTCCGGCGATGACCCCGAAGGCCTGTTCCCGGCGGTGCTGGGCCACGAAGGTGCGGGCATCGTGGTGGAAGTGGGCGAGGGCGTGACCAGCGTCAAGCCGGGCGACCATGTGATTCCGCTGTACACCGCCGAGTGTGGCGAGTGCCTGTTCTGCAAGAGCGGCAAGACCAACCTGTGCGTGGCCGTGCGCGCCACCCAGGGCAAGGGCGTGATGCCCGATGGCACCACCCGCTTCAGCTACAACGGCGAGCCGATCTACCACTACATGGGCTGCTCCACCTTCAGCGAGTACACCGTGGTGGCGGAGGTCTCGTTGGCGAAGATCCACCCGGAGGCCAACCCGGAGCATGTCTGCCTGCTGGGCTGCGGCGTCACCACCGGCATCGGCGCGGTGCACAACACCGCCAAGGTGCAGGAAGGGGATTCGGTGGCGGTGTTCGGGCTGGGTGGGATCGGCCTGGCGGTGATCCAGGGTGCGCGCCAGGCCAAGGCCGGCCGCATCTTCGCCATCGACACCAACCCGTCCAAGTTCGAACTGGCCAAGCAGTTCGGTGCCACCGACTGCATCAACCCGAAGGACTTCGACAAGCCCATCCAGCAGGTCATCGTCGAGATGACCACCTGGGGCGTGGACCACACCTTCGAGTGCATCGGCAACGTCAACGTGATGCGTGCCGCGCTGGAATGCGCGCACCGTGGCTGGGGCCAGTCGGTGGTCATCGGCGTGGCCGGGTCGGGCCAGGAAATCTCCACGCGTCCGTTCCAGCTGGTCACCGGCCGGTCCTGGAAGGGCACCGCGTTCGGCGGCGTGAAGGGCCGCAGCCAGCTGCCGGGCATGGTCGAGGACGCGATGAAGGGCGAGATCGAGCTGGCGCCGTTCGTCACCCACACCATGGACCTGGAACAGATCAACGACGCCTTCGAGCTGATGCACGAAGGCAAGTCGATCCGCTCCGTCGTCCACTACTGATCAGGCCCGAGCCCATGGAACGCATCGAACATCGCGCCGCCTGTGGCGGTTGGCAGGACGTCTACCAGCACCGTTCACAGGTGCTGGGCTGTGACATGAAGGTGGCGGTCTACCTGCCGCCGCAGGCGGCCACGCAGAAGCTGCCGGTGCTGTACTGGCTGAGCGGGTTGACCTGCACCGAGCAGAACTTCATCACCAAGGCCGGTGCGCAGCGCTATGCCGCCGACCACGGGGTGATCCTGGTGGCGCCCGACACCAGCCCGCGCGGCGACGACGTTGCAGACGCCGAGGGCTATGACCTCGGCAAGGGCGCCGGGTTCTACCTCAACGCCACCGAGCAGCCGTGGGCGAAGCACTACCGCATGTACGACTACATCGTGCAGGAGCTGCCGGCGCTGATCGAGGCCCACCTGCCGGCCAACGACGCGCGCGGTATCAGCGGGCATTCGATGGGCGGGCACGGCGCGCTGGTGATCGCGCTGCGCAACCCGGGCCGTTACCGCAGCGTGTCGGCGTTTTCGCCGATCGTGGCACCGACGCGGGTGCCGTGGGGGCAGAAGGCGTTTGCCGCGTATCTGGGCGAAGATCGTGCAACGTGGGCCGCCTGGGATGCCAGCGAGCTGGTGGCAACGGCAACGGAGAAGCTGCCGTTGCTGGTAGACCAGGGCGGTGGCGACGAGTTCCTCGATACCCAACTGCAGCCGCAGTGGCTGCAGGCGGCGTGCACCGCGGCGGGGCATCCGCTGCAGTTGCGCCTGCAGCCGGGGTACGACCACAGCTACTACTTCATTGCCAGCTTCATCGGTGAGCACATCGCGCATCACGCCAAGGCGCTGAAGGCGTAACGGCGTAGAGCCACGCTCTGCGTGGCTGCGCTTCGATCGGCACCGCGCAGCCACGCAGGGCGTGGCTCTACCGCCGGGTCGGCACCACGTAGGGACACGCCATGCGTGTCCAGCGGATCATCCATCGCACGGACACGCCATGCGTGTCCTGCGGCAGATCAATCGTCGTCTTCTTCCGCGGCCTCGCGGCCCTGCTGGCGGATCAGCGCCTCTTCGCGCGCATCGTTGATGGCGTGGCGCACGCTGTCCAGGTCGATGGTGGACGCGTCGTGCACGAAGGTGCCGGTGAGCGGGCTGTCGGGCAGCAGCTCGCCGGCCTCGAACATCGCCCACATCTCTTCGCCGTACCAGGTGTCCAGCAGCTCCGGCGCCGAACGCCCCAGGTAGGCGGTGAGGTTGTTGACGTCGCGCAGCAGCATGCTGCGTGCGGCGTTGTTGCCGCCGGCGCTGACCACCTGCGGGAAGTCGATCACCACCGGGCCATCCGGACCGACCAGCACGTTGTACGGCGACAGGTCGCCGTGGATCAGGCCGCAGCACAGCATCAGCACCACCTGGCGCACCAGCACCTGGTGGAACTCACGGGCCTGGTCGGCCTCCAGTTCCACTTCGCCCAGGCGGGCGGCGGAGAACCCTTCGGCGTCGGTGACCAGTTCCATCACCAGCACGCCATGGAAGTATCCATGCGGCTCGGGCACGCGCACGCCGGCGTCGCGCAGCTGGTACAGCGCATCGACCTCGGTGTTCTTCCAGGCGGTTTCCTGCTGCTTGCGGCCGTAGTTGCTGGCCTTGCCGACCGCACGGGCCTCGCGGCTGCCGCGCACCTTGCGGCCTTCCTGGTACTGCACGCGCTGCTTGAAGCTGCGCTGTGCCATGTCCTTGTAGACCTTGGCGCAGCGCACGTCGTCGCCGCTGCGTACCACATACACGGCTGCTTCCTTGCCGCTCTTCAGCGGACGCAGTACTTCGTCGATCACGCCGTCTTCGATCAGCGCCTGCAGGCTTTCGGGGGTCTTCACGTAGGCTCGGGTAAGGGGCGGGCGGCGGTGCGCCGGCCTGCAAGGGAGGGTCGGGGATTCTCGCACCTTCGGGACGACGGGGCCAATCCGGCGGGCCTCCCGGTTCAGCTCACCGCGCCCGGGACCCGGTCAGGGCAGGGCCTGCTCGCCGCGCAGCACCGGGTAGGGGTTGAGAGACTCGCCCTTCCACCACTGCTTTTCCGCGCCCAGCCGGTGGATCTCGAAGTGCAGGTGCGGGGCATCGGGGCTGGCGTTGCCGGTGCTGCCGACATAGCCGATCACGTCGCCGCGCTTGACCACCTGCTTCTCGGCCAGGCCGTCCGCATACCGCTGCAGGTGCGCGTAGTAGTAGCAGTAGGTGCCACCGGGCTCGAACTGGTACACCGTCAGCCCGCCGCGCTCGCTGTTGAACAGTTTTTCGATGGTGCCGTCGGCCACTGCCAGCACCGGGGTGCCATCCGGCGCCAGGATGTCGATCGCATCGTGCACCCGCCCTTCGCTGCGCGCGTCGGTGAAGGTGTCCTGCAGCTGCGAAGGGGTGATCCCCTGCACAGGCAGCAGCAGCCCGGAAGGAGCTGCGGTAGCGCCCGCCGTCAGCCGGCCCTCGGCAACCATGGCTCCCCCGGCAGCACCGGCCGTCGGTTGGCCTTCGGAAACCCTGGCAACGCCCGCCGTCGACGATCCCGTGGCGCCAGGCCCTGCTTGGCTGCCCTCGGCGGTAGCGTTCAGGCGCCCGGTGGTGCCGGCCGCTGGCCGGCTCTGCACCACCCCGGACGCAGCAGGCGCCGCCGCGGCACCCTCAGCATCCCCATCCGGCGCCAGCAACCACCAGCCAGCAACGCCCACCACCACACCCAGCGCCAGCAGTCGCGTCAGCATCATCGTATTACTCCTGCATCACCACAGGCACCGAGGCGTCTACCGCGTCGGCCACCTGCAGTGCGTCCCAGTTGGTCATGCGCACGCAGCCGTGCGATTCGGTCTTGCCCACATGGCCCGGCTCGGGCGTGCCGTGCAGGCCGTAATGCGGCTTGGAGATGTCGATCCAGACCTTCCCGACCGGATTGTTCGGGCCCGGCGGCAGGGTGGCCTTGCGGTCACCGGCCTTGGCATCCCAGAACAGCTTGGGGTTGTAGTGGAACGGCGGATCGCGCGAGATCCCCAGGATCTTCCATTCCCCGATCGGCAGCGGATCATGCTTGCTGCCCGACGACACCGGGAACTGCGCGTAGACCTTGCCCGCCGCGTCGTACAGGCGCAGCGTGGAATCGGACTTGTCGATTACCAGCTTGGCGGCCTTCGGCAATGCCGCCGGTGCGATGTTGGGGACCTGGATCGCGCTGCCGGCCTTGCCCAGGTCCACGCCGGGGTTCAATGCCTGCAGCAGTTTCGGATCGGCATGGAAGCGCTCGCCGAGCGCCTCGCCGACCGAGCTGAAGCCCAGCGTCTTGAGCTTGGCCTGGTCGGCGGGCTTCTTTGGAATGGGCTGGAACGGTCCGGCCACGTCGTCGGCGGTGAGCGTGTAGCTCACCAGCGGCGGCGCGCTGTCCGGCTGCAGTGCCTGCCAGGTGGCATCGTCCAGCTCACCGGTCACCTTCAACCCACGCGCGGCCTGGAAACCGGCCACGGCGCGCTTCTGGTTGGAGCCCAGCAGGCCGTCGATCTGGCCCGGCGAGAAGTGTGCCCGGTCCAGCAATACCTGCGCATGCAGATCCGAACGCGGTCCGGTGGCCAGCGTGCTGCCTTCGGCGATCGGGGCCGGCAGTGCAGCGGGTGCCTGCGCCATCGCGGGGACCGCGGCAGCCAATGCCAGGGCGAGGAGGGAAGCAGAAGCAGGCAATCGCAGTCGCATCGGGTACTCCAGGGCAGGTTCAACCTCACCATGCCGGAGCGCCCTGCACGAGCCCTGTGAAATGCCTGACGGGAAGCTGACCGCCAGTCAGCGCACGTCGCGCAGTTCCCAATGGTGGCCGGCGAGCAGGCGCAGGCGTTCCTTGAACACATCGCTGTTGAGCGTGGTGGTCGCCACCAGGTTGATGCGCAGGTCTTTCTGTTCCCCGGTGACGGTGGCCGCCGGATCGGTCACGCCCCACTGCGCGTCGACCGCGTCCGGGTCGGGCTGCTTGGCGCGCCAGCGGTCGAACAGCGAGGTGGTGCGCAGCGCGTCCTGCAGCTCCTCGGCGAAGCCGGCCGCGCTCTGCGAGTGGAAGGAAAGATCGGAATCGTTGCCACGGGCCTTGGACGGGTCCGGCAGGCTGATGAAGTACTGCGACATGGTTGCCTCCATTGAATGCGGCAAGGTTGGCAGACGCGCGGTGGAATCGGTGTGCAGGAACGGCCGGGTGGCTGGACCGCCATGATGGCGGCCCAGCGTGCGGGCTCAGGCGGCGAACGTATGCGGTTCGTCGGCGAACCCGATGGTGACCGCACCCTTGCCGACGTTGACCATGCCGGTCAGGCTCATCACCGATTCGTACAGGTCCACGCCATGTGCCTTGCAGGTATCCCGCAGGCTGGCGTAGCCCGGCAGCGCCTGCAGGTCGGCCAGTTCGCCACCGTAGCTGACGCACACGGTGGGGGTCATCAGTCCGCCCTTGACCCGCTGGCCGACGAAGTCGAACAGCTTCTGCACCGCATTGTCGAAGCCCTTGATCTTGGCCACCGGACCGGTGGTGCCGCGGTACCCGTGCAGCACCGGCTTGATGTCCAGCGCACTGCCCAGCGCGGCACTGATCAGGCCCACGCTGCGGTCGCCCTTGTGGCGGGCGCGGGCGCGCATGTAGTACAGATCGCGGGTGACCATGTAGCCGTGCACGTTCAACGCCAGCTGTTCCAGCCGTTCGCGGATCTGCTGCACGCCGGCGCCGCTGTCGCGCAGCCGCACGGCTTCCACGGCGGTGATGCCCTGCGCGGCGAACAGGTTCTGGGTGTCCAGTACCCGCAGCGCGAACGGCGAATTGAAGCCTGCCGCCTGGCGCACCGGCTTGTAGTCGTTGAGGATCGCGAAGCTGGCCTGCATCGCGTTGTCGTAGATCGGGCTGCGGGTCTTGGTGATCGTCATGCAGAACACATGGTCGTAATCGATCACCAGCTTGCCCAGGAACAGATCGCGGATCTGCACCACGCTGAAGGGAATGGTTTCCGCCTCGGCGCCGTTCTCGGCGACATGGGCATGCAGGAAACTCAAGGTCGCCTGTTCGTCGCGGTGGTCGGCCAGCACGGCCTCGCCGATCCGCACGGTAATGGGCAGCAGCACGATGTTGTGCTGCTGGATGAAGTCCTGCGGTAGATCACAGGCAGAGTCGACCACGATTCCGATGCGCATCCTGTTTGCCCCCTCCAGGCAGGGTGTCGGTTCGAAAGTGTGAAAGCTATCTCAAAAACGGTCCCGTTGCCTGACCAGGCCGGTCAGCTTGGGCGGCTGCGCTCCACCGCGACCGGCAGGTCCAGCACCCGTTGCCATTCCGGCTGCAGCAGCAGGCCCGGATCGGCCAGCACCGTCTCGATCAGCGGGTGGGCCTCGTTGCCCCAGAACAGCTCGCCGTCGATGGCCAGGGTGGGGACCCCGAACACGCCGGCGGCGATGGCTGCCTCGGTGTTCTGGCGCAGCTGTTCCTTCACCGAGAGCGCCGCCACCGCCGCTGCGACGTTGGCGATGTCCAGCATCGCCCCGGGCAGGGCCAGCGCCTGCGGGGTATCGGCGGCGCGACCGTCGCGCCAGATCCAGTTGAACAGGATGTCCACTGCCGCCGGCGTCGCCCCTGCGGCCAGGCACAGGCGCAGTGCGGGCAGCGGGTTGAACGGATGGCCCGGTGGAAAGCGCAGGATGGCGCCCTGCTGCTGCGCCTGCCACAGCACCTGCCGGTAGGCGAAGCGGCGTTTGGCCGGGATCTCGGCCGGGCCGAGGTTGCCCAGGTGGTGCAGGACCGCGCCGAAGGCGATCGGCACCGGGGTGATCCGCTCGAACTGCGGCAGGGTCTTGAGCTGCTGCCAGTGCAGGTAGGCGAACGGCGAGACGAAATCGAAGTACCAACGCAGGTTCATGGATTTCCTTGGCGGCGGGCGTCAGCCAGGCAGGGCTTGGCGCTACGGATCTCAGCCAGGCAGGGCCTGGCTCTACGGATCTCAGCCAGGCAGGGCCTGGCGCTACGGATCTCAGCCAGGCAGGGCCTGGCTCTACGGGGGGCTGCCGGGCCGGGCCCGGTTCCCGTCCTCAGCGCGAGTATGCGCGCGGCTCGGTGCCAGCCGGTGCGGCGTAGCGGTCGCGCAGCTCGGTCTGGCGCGAACGCATCGGCATCGCCCGCCCGCCCAGCCAGACCTGCTCGGCGTAGTGGGCCACATCCAGCGGATCGCCGTCCCACAACACCAGGTCGGCCAGCTTGCCCGGCTCGATGCTGCCCAGCCGGTCGCCCACGCCCAGCACCTGCGCCGGCACCCGGGTCAGGCCCGCCAGGCCGGCCTGCCAGGGCAGACCGTTGGCCACTGCGTTGCCGGCCAGTTGGCGCATCTTGCGCGCGTTGTGCGAGGCGTCGTCGCGCTGGGCGAAGCTGACCTGTACGCCGGCGGCCTGCAGGCGTGCCGCGTTTTCCAGCGTTGCGCCCAACTGGTCGAAGCTGGCGGGCAGGTTGCCCAGCGCATCCACGAACACCGGCACGTTCGCCTGGGCCAGCAACGGCGCCACCCGCCACGCCTCGGCACCGCCGGCAATGGCGATGCTGACGTTCTCGCGTGCGGCCCAGCGCAGCAGCTGGCGGATGTCCGCCGCGCGGTCCACCTCCACCACCAGCCGGCCCTGGCCCGCCAGGTAGCGCGCCAACGTGGCGCGGCCGGCGGGGGTGAGCAGGGCATGTGGTGAATCGACCGGCACCCGGTTGCGGGCTTCGCTCACCATCTGCTCCAGCAGCATCCACTGCGCCGCGCGCGAGCTGCCGGTGAGTTCGGCGCCGGACGAACCGAGCCGGATGAACAACGCCCGTGGGCCGATCGGATCGGCGCTGCCGTCCAGCCGCATCACCCCGCCCTGGCCGGCGATGAAACTGCCGTCGGTGTTGGCCCCCAATGCAGTGAAGCCGATGCCGTCCAGCCGCGCGACCGGAATCAGCACCGAGGCCGGGTTGTAGGCCAGGGTGACGTCGAACTCCGGGCGCATGGGCTGGTCCTGAAGCTTCAGCCCACTGTCCACGGTGGTCGACTCGCCGGACACCTCGTCGATGCCGATATCGGTGATGCCGCCGAAGAACGCCGGTGTCAGCGGGCGGCCGTTGGCCTCCACCACCGTGGCGCCGGCCGGTGCGGCCAGGCCGGTGCCCACGGCGCGGATCACCCCACCCTGGACCAGCACGTCGCTGTGCTCCAGGCTGCCGCGCGCGCTGGCAGTGTGCACGGTAGCGTTGCGGATCAGCAGGTCCTGCGCCCAGCTGGAGGGCGCGGCGCCCAGCAAGGCCAGCAGGGCGAGCTGGGCCAACAGCACCGGGCTGCGCTGCAGGGTGCGGGCGCTGCGCGCGCGTCGATCATGGGAACGAACGGTCACGGGCGTGCCTCCTGGCCAAGCATGAAGTCCGACAGCGGCTGGCGGCGCACGTCATTGCGGTCATAGACCTGGTGGCCGTCGATGTAGACCTTTTCGGCCAGTGCGTAGGAGCTGAAGGGGCTGCCATTCCAGACCACCACGTCGCCCATCTTGCCCACCTCCAGGCTGCCGGTCTGCTTCTCCACGCCGAGCGAGCGCGCGGCGTTGTACGTCAGCCAGCCGATCGCGCGTTCCGGGGCAATCTGCATGCCGGCACGGCGCGCGTTGGCGATCACCTTGGCAGCCTCCTGGTTGAGCCGCTGGATGCCTTCGGGCGAATCGGAATGGACGATCGCGCAGCTGTTGGCCGGGCGGTCGACCAGTGCGATGTTCTCCTGGATGCCATCGAATGCCTCCATCTTGAAGCCCCACCAATCGGCCCACAGCGCGCCGCACACGCCCTCGGCGGCCAGCCGGTCGGCGAGCTTGTAGGCCTCCACGCCGTGGTGGAAGGCGGCGATCTTGAAGCCGAATTCCTTGGACAGGTCCAGCATGGTCGCCATTTCATCGGCGCGGTAGCAGTGGATGTGCACGCGGATGTCGCCGTCGATGGCGCCGGCCAGCGTATCCAGCTTCAGGTCGCGCTTGCCGCCGGTGTCCCCGGCGCTGTCGCCCTTGTCACTGCCGCCGAACCAGCGCTTGCGCTTGACCTTCTTCGGTGCGTTCTTGGCCAGGTACTCGCTGGCATCGATGAAGGCGGCGCGGTAACCGGCCACGTTGCCCATGCGGGTGCCCGGTGCCACGCCCTTGCCGCCGCCGTACACGCGCTTGGGGTTCTCGCCGCACGCCATCTTCAGGCCCCACGGCGCACCGGGAAACTTCATGGCCTGGTAGGTGGTGGCCGGAACGTTCTTCAGCGTCACGCCGCGTCCGCCCACCAGGTTGGCCGAGCCGGGCAGCACCTGCATCGAGGTCACGCCGCCGGCCAGTGCCGCGGCAAACCCGGGGTCCTGCGGCCATACCGAATGCTCGGCCCAGACATTGGCGGTGACCGGTGCGGTCATCTCGTTGCCATCGCTGTGCGCGCTGACGCCGGGGCTGGGGTACACGCCCAGGTGCGAATGCACGTCGATGATGCCCGGGGTGACCCACTTGCCGCTGCCATCGACCTGCACCGCATCGGCGGGAACGGCCAGCGCCGTACCAACCGCGGCAATGCGGCCGTCGCGCAGCAGCACGTCGGCCTGCTCCAACCGCGTGCCGGTGCCGGTCAGCACGGTGGCATTGCGGATCAGCACCGGTGCTGATGCGATGGGCGCATAGGTGCTCGGATACGGATCCTGCGTGAACCGCGAGGCGGCCGGCGCGGACGGTGCGGCCAGTGTGAACAGCGCCAGGCCGAGCCCAGCGGTCAATCGAGTGCGCATGTTTTCCCCGGTGTGGCATGAACGAACCCGTTGACGCTATCCGCTGGCCGCGGCCTTGCCAAGTGGCGAACCGCCTGCGCGGTGCCGGCCGCTGCGTGGTTGGCTTGCTTATTCGTGCAACTGCACCAGAATTGCCGCACTGAACGACCTGCATGACGGAAGCGCGATGAAGAACAAACAGGAAATCGTGGAAAACTGGCTGCCGCGCTACACCGGCGTGCCGCTGGACCAGTTCGGCCAGCACGTGCTGCTGACCAACTTCGGTGGCTACCTGCACACCTTCTCCCAGCTCACCGGCGCGCCCATCCAGGGCATGGACCGGCCGATGGCCAGCGTGACCAGCGACGACATCACCCTGATCAACTTCGGCATGGGCAGTCCCAACGCGGCCATCGTGATGGACCTGCTGTCGGCGGTGATGCCGAAGGCGGTGCTGTTCCTGGGCAAATGCGGCGGGCTCAAGCGCAAGAACCAGCTGGGCGACATGATCCTGCCGATCGCCGCGATCCGTGGCGAGGGCACTTCGTCGGACTACCTGCCGCCGGAAGTACCGGCGCTGCCGGCCTTCGCGCTGCAGCGTGCGGTGTCGACCACCATCCGCGACCTGGGCCACGACTACTGGACCGGCACGGTCTACACCACCAACCGGCGGGTGTGGGAGCACGACGAGGCGTTCAAGGAGAAGCTGCGGCTGATGCGCTGCATGGCCATCGACATGGAGACGGCCACGCTGTTCGCGGCGGGCTTTGCGAACCACATTCCGATCGGTGCGCTGCTGCTGGTGTCCGACCAGCCGATGATCCCCGACGGGGTCAAGACCGAGGCCTCCGACGCCAAGGTGAGCTCCCAGTTCGTCGAAAACCATATCCAGATCGGTATCGAGGCGCTTAAGCTTATACGGCGCAACGGCAAGTCGGTCCGCCACCTGCGCTTTGACGAGTGATGGTAATGGCTTGGGTGGGCGCCCTGGGGGCGCGCCGCCCGCAGGGGTATTGAATGGACGTGGCGGCACAGGTAGTGGAATTCTGGCGCAACGCGGGGCCACAGAAGTGGTTCGCGCGCGATGACGCGTTCGATGCGCGTTTCCGCGAGGCATTCCTCGACGAACACTACGCGGCCGCGCGGCGTGCGCGCGAGCATTGGCTGGAATCGGCCGATGGCGCGCTGGCGTTGATGATCCTGCTCGACCAGTTCCCGCGCAATTGTTTCCGCGACACGGCCCATTCCTATGCCACCGACGGCCTGGCCCGCCACTACGCGATGCGCGCGGTGGAAGAGGGGCTGGACCTGCAGCTGGTGCCCAAGCTGCGCGCCTTCATCTACCTGCCGTTCGAGCACTCGGAAGATCCGCAGGACCAGGAACGCTCGGTGGCGATGTTCGACGTGCTGGGCGACAAGGAATACCTGCAGTTCGCCGAACTGCACCGCGACATCATCCGCCGCTTCGGGCGCTTCCCGCACCGCAATGCGGTGCTGGGGCGGATGCCGACGCCCGAAGAGTTGGATTATCTCGCCGAGGGCGGGTTTGCTGGCTGAAAAAGGGTCTTCTCCAATCTGACGGACGTGCACGGTGAATCTGGCGCGGCTGCCGGTGGAGCGAGCGCGGGGCCGCCATACCCTTGCCTGCGAATGTCCCCCGGCGTCGGCCTGCGGCCGCCCCCTCCTCCTTTACTTCGCCGCAAGGGCATGGCGGCCCCGCACTCGCCCCACCGGCGTTGGCACCG
>NZ_DAMCID010000018.1:0-84860 GCF_032099025.1 Stenotrophomonas sp. | reverse complement strand
GGCCGCTGGCCGGCTCCAGGCGATCCCCTCCACCCGGTAGTGCCGGCCGCTGGCCGGCTCCGAGCGACCCCCTCCACCCGGTAGTGCCGGCCGCTGGCCGGCTCCAGGCGATCCCCTCCACCCGGTAGTGCCGGCCGCTGGCCCGCTCCGAGCGACCCCCTCCACCCGGTAGTGCCGGCCGCTGGCCGGCTCCGAGCGACCCCATCATCGCGAGGAGCCGGCCAGCGGCCGACCCTACGTGGATCACCGCTGGCCGAACAGGTGCTTGCGCTCTTCGTCGCTCAACGGCTTGCCCGCATCCGGGTTCACCTGCCTGCGCAGCGCATAGGCGCGCTGGGTGGCCGGGCGGGCGGCAATCGCCGCGTGCCAGCGCTTCAGGTTCGGGAACGCGTCGAAATCGGCCGGCAGCGTGTCGTACGCACCGATCCACGGGTAGCTCGCCATGTCGGCAATGCTGTACGCATCCCCCGCCAGATAGGCGCTGCTGGCCAGGCGCTTGTCCATCACCCCGTGCAGGCGGCGCACCTCGTTGCCGTAGCGCTCGATCGCATAGGGAATCTGCTCGGGCGCGTACACGTTGAAATGCCCCATCTGGCCGCTCATCGGGCCCAGCCCGGCCATCTGCCAGAAAAGCCACTCCAGCACCGCCACCCGGCCGCGGGTGTCGGTCGGCAGGAACTGGCCGGTCTTCTCGGCCAGGTACAGCAGGATCGCGCCGGACTCGAACACGCTCTGCGGTTGCCCACCGTCGGTGGGCTGGTGGTCCACCAGCGCCGGCATCTTGTTGTTGGGCGAAATTGCCAGGAATTCCGGCTTGAACTGGTCGCCGCTGCCGATGTTCACCGGCTTGATCGTGTACGGCAGGCCCAGCTCTTCCAGCAGCAGGGTGACTTTGTGGCCATTCGGGGTCGGCCAGTAATACAGATCGAACATGTCAGGGCCCAGCGGTTCAGGAAGCCTGAGTCTAGTGCGTCAGTTGGGTTGGCAGGGTCATGCAGGCCCGGTAACCTGCGGCGTCTCCCGCAACGCAGCATCCCAGAATGAGCGCGACCCAAAAGCCCATCAGCCCCCTGTCGTCCCTGATCTTCGCCTCGCGCTGGCTGCAGCTGCCGCTGTACCTGGGCCTGATCCTGGCGCAGTGCGTCTACGTGTTCCTGTTCGGCAAGGAGCTCTGGCACCTGCTGCACAAGGCCCACACCATGGGCGAGCAGGAAATCATGCTGCTGGTGCTGGGCCTGATCGACGTGGTGATGATCTCCAACCTGCTGGTGATGGTGATCGTGGGCGGCTACGAGACCTTCGTCTCCCGCCTGCGCCTGGAGAACCATCCCGACCAGCCGGAGTGGCTGAGCCACGTCAATGCCAGCGTGCTGAAGGTGAAGCTGGCGCTGTCGATCATCGGCATCTCCTCGATCCACCTGCTCAAGACCTTCATCGGCGCGGGCAACCTCGACGGCCTGCCCTCGTGCTACAGCCCGGAGTACATCACCGCCGTGCACTCGGCCATGGCCCAGTTCGGCCCCGCCATCGAAGCCTCGTTCAAGTGCTCTGCCATGACGTCCAGCGGCGTGATGTGGCAGACCATCATCCACGGCGCATTCATCCTGTCGGCCATCGGCATCGCCTACACCGACAAGCTGATGGCCCATACGCCGAGCAAGGCACTGGCACACTGAGCCGGACCCGGGACGGGCGGCGTTGCCCGCGCCGCCGCCCTGCCCCACCCGCCGCCCTGCAAAGCGGGGCGCGGGAATGCTAGATTGAGCACCTGCAACACGGCCTTGGACGACGGGAAACGTCCTTGGCCTTCGGTCGGCCTGACCGCATCAGGCCCTACGTATCGTCGTTCTTCAAAGGGGGAGTTGGATGTCGCACGTCAACACGAAAGCCAAGGTGCGCCTGCTGGCACCGCTGACCCTGGTGGTGGCTCTGGCCGCCTGCTCGGGCAAGGACGAACCGGCGCCGGCCACGCCGTCCGCACCGGCCACACCGGCCGCTGCCGCCGTACCGGCACCTGCGGTGTCGGCCAAGGTCCAGTCGATGGGCACCGAGGAGCTTCGCGACCTGGCCAGCAAGGCCCTGCGCGAGAACCGCATGTACGCCCCGGCCGGCGACAACGCCATCGAGTATTACCTCGCCCTGCGCGACAAGACCCCGGACGACGCCTCGGTGAAGAGCGCGCTGACCGATCTGCTGCCCTACACCCTCATTGCCGCCGAGCAGAGCCTGGGCCGCGAAGACTTCGCCGAAGGCCAGCGCCTGGTGGCGTTGATTGAAAAGGTGGACGCCACCGCGCCGGCCCTGCCGCGCCTGAAGACCGGCATCACCAACGGCATGCAGACCGCTCTCAAGCGCACCCAGGAAGAGACCGACAAGGTCAAGAAGGACGCCGAGAACAAGACCAAGCAGCTGGCGGACCAGCAGCGCCAGCAGCAGGCCAGCGAAGCCGAAGCGGCCAAGCAGATCGCCGCCCAGCAGGACGCCGCCCGCCGCGAGAACGAGCGCCAGGACGGTGAGCGCCAGGCCGCCGCCCGCCGCGAGGCCGAACAGCGCCAGCAGGCCGCCGCTGCCGCACAGGCTGCCGCTGCCCGCCAGCCGGCCGCGTCGACCGCTGCCGCCGCCAACACCCTGCGCCCGGTCAGCACCCCGGCACCGCGTTACCCGGCCGATGCGCTGCGTGCCGGTACCTCGGGCGACGTGCTGGTGGAAATCACCGTGGGCACCGATGGCTCGGTCACCAACGCCCGCGTGCTGCGCGCCACCCCGGCCCGCGTCTTCGACCGCGAGGCCCTCAATGCGGTCAAGCGCTGGAAGTTCGAGCCGGTCAGCGCACCGGTCACCACCCGTCGCACCCTGGCCTTCGCGCCGGGCGGTTGATCGGCGTTTGATCCGCGAAAAGCCCCGGAGCGATCCGGGGTTTTTTTTGTGCCCAACAAAAAGAGAACCCCGGACGGGGTCCGGGTTCTTCAGGGCCTGTCGGCCGAAGACCGACACCGCTTGGGCGCGTCAGCCTGAAATGGCCAACCGTTCCTGGTGGTAACGGCGCACCGCGGCGAACCACAGCAGCGCGGCCAGGCCGAAGCCGGCGGCCAGGTAGACGGCCCACATCTGTGCGCTGATCTGCTCATGGCGGATGATCTTCAGCAGCATCTGGTTCTGCGCCAGGAACGGCACCGCGAACTGCCACAGCTCGCTCTTCAGCGGGTACACCATCAGCGCGTAACCCGGCAGCATCGGCAGCAGCATCAGCCAGGTCATGTGGCTCTGGGCTTCCTTCATGCTCTTGGCCGCCGCCGACAGGTAGGTCAGCAGCGAGGTGCCGATGAACAGCATCGGCAGCATGATCAGCAGCATCTGCAGCATCGGCAGGAAGCCCATGTTGAGCTGCCGTGCCGCACTGCTGGTGGACAACTGCGCACTGAGCTTGAACGCCATCAGCGTCAACAACAGCGACGCCAGGCCCACCACGCAGGCCGCAGCGATCTTGCCGCTGACGATCGCGCTGCGCGACGCCGGCGTGGCCAGCAGCGGTTCCAGCGACTGCCGTTCGCGTTCGCCGGCGGTGGTGTCGGTGACCAGGTACGCACCGCCGATGAAGGAGGTGATGGTGAGCAGGATGGGCAGCATAAGCGACAGCATGACGCCGCGCTTGGCTTCCGCCGTGGCCAGGTCCTGGGTGGCCACGTCCAGCGCTCGCCCTACCTGCGCGTCCACGCCCCGCGCCAACAGGCGCAGCGAGCCCACCTGCTGGCTGTAGGCGGTGAGCGCCGCCTTCAGGCGTGCGGTGGGAATGTCGGCCGCGCGGCGCGTGCTGTCCTGCACGATCTCCACCAGCGCGGGGCGTCCCTCGGCCCAGTCCGTGCCGAACTCCGGGCTGATCCGCAGGGCGACGTCGATCTGCTGGTCGCGGATCGCCGCGGTCAGGTCCTTCGGCGCCTCGACTGCATTGAGGCCCTGCGCGGCCAGGAAGCGCACCAGGTTCGGGGCGTTCTCGCCCCCGATCGTGGCGATCTCCAGCGGCTTGTCAATCTGGGTCTTGACCCGGCTTTCGGCCAGCTTGCCCAGGCCCAGGATCAGGATCGGGTACAGCAGCGGCCCGAGCAGCAGCGTGAGCAGCAGCGTGCGGCGGTCACGGGAGAGATCGCGCAGTTCCTTGCGCATTACCGTCAACAACGTGGAAAACGCCTTCATGCGTGCAGTCCTTCTTCGGTTCCGATCGCCTTGACGAAGGCATCTTCCAGGTTGGCTTCGCCGGTCTGCGCGCGCAGCTCATCGGCCGTGCCGGAGGCCATCACCGTGCCCTTGGCGATGATCACGATGCTGTCGCACAGCGCGGCCACCTCCTGCATGATGTGGCTGGAGAAGATCACGCACCGCCCCTCGTCGCGCAGACCGCGCAGGAAGCCGCGCAGCGCGCGGGTGGTCATGACGTCCAGGCCGTTGGTCGGCTCGTCCAGGATCACGTTGCGCGGGTCGTGCACCAGTGCCCGCGCGATGGCGGTCTTGGTGCGCTGACCCTGCGAGAAGCCGTCGGTCTGGCGATCCAGAATGTCTTCCATGTCCAGCGCCTTGGACAGCACCTTGGTGCGCTCGCGGATCTGCGCTCCGCTCATGCCGTGCAGCTCGCCGAAGTAGGCGATGTTCTCGCGCGCGGTCAATCGCTTGTACACACCCCGCGCGTCGGGCAGCACGCCCAGCCGGCGGCGCACCTCCACGGCGTGGGTGGCCGCGTCCAGGCCGTCCACCAGCACCCGGCCCTGGTCGGGCGTCATCAAGGTGTAGAGCATGCGCATGGTGGTGGTCTTGCCGGCACCGTTGGGGCCGAGCAGGCCGGTGATGCGGCCGTCCTCGGCCTGGAAGCCGACGTTCTCCACCGCCTTGATAAGGCCGGTCTTGGTCTTGAATGCTTTGTGCAGATTCTCGGCGACGATCATGGTGCCCATCCGTTGAACGAGGTGAAGGCCGGCACGGGGCTCAGCGAATCCAGGCAGGTGGCATCGAGCGATCTGGCGTCGGCCTTGTCCATGAACTGGCCCAGCAGGCGCGGCATGCAGCCGGCGTTGAGGGTGCCGTGGCCCTGGCCCTTGGCGATGAGGTGGCGGCCGTTGGGCAACGTCTTGAGCACCTGCTCGGCGTAGCGCGGCGGCGTGACCGGATCGAACTCACCGGACAGCAGCAGCACCGGCAGCGGCGCGCTCAGCGGTGCGGTGAAATCCTTCGGGCGCGTGCCCACGTTCCACGACGGGCAGGCCGCGAAGAACATGCGCGCGACGTCCGGGCCCAGCAGGCGGTCGCCGGCGGGTGCTTCCTGGAACCGGTCGTGATCCTCGGCACAGATCACCGACCACTGCATGCCCCGGTTCAGCTGGCCACCCATCGAGCGGCTGGCCAGGCTGTTGAGCGACATCAGCGGCGCGTAACGCCCCTGCGCGGCCTCGTCCAAGATGACTGGCAGCAGCGAGGACAGCTCCGGCATGTACGAGAACATGAAGGCCAGGCCGGTGACGGTGTCGGCGTTGATCGTATCGCGGCGGATTTCGGCAGTGCCCGGGTCGCGGTACTCCACCTCCACCGGCGCCTTGGCCAGCGTCGCCATCACGTTGCGCAGCTGGGTGCGGGTATCCACCGGGAAGCGCTTGGCGCAGGCCGGGTCCTTCTGGCACTGCGCGGCCTGCAGCTCGATGGCCGCTTCGAAGGTGTTGGCGAAATCGCCGCCCACCACCATGTCGTTCGGGGCCACGCCGTCGATCACCACCGCACGGGTGTGCTGCGGGAAGCGGGCGGCATACTGCTGGGCCACGCGGGTGCCGTAGGAGGCGCCGATCAGGTTGACCTTGTCCACGCCCAGCGCGGCACGCACCGTGTCCAGGTCGCCGATGGCCTGGGTGGTGGTGTAGAAGCGGGTGTCGGCGCGGTCCACCAGCGTGGCCGCACAGCGCGCCGCGTAGTCGGCGATCAGCGCCGTGGACGGCGTGGCCTTCTCGTCCAGCGGCAGCTCCTTGCCGTCCGCCCCCAGGCAGGTGAGCGGGTTCGACTTGCCGGTGCCACGCTGGTCGACCAGGATGATGTCCCGCTTCTTGCGCACTTCGCGCAGCGACTGGTTGACGATGGCCGCCACCTCCGTGGCCGACTGGCCCGGGCCGCCGGCAAGGAAGAACACCGGGTCCTGCTTGCCCTCGCCCTGGTTCTCGGTATCCAGCCACGCAATGTTGAGGCCGATCTTGCGGCCATTGGGCGCGTCGGGATTCTCGGGCACCTGCAGCGTGGCGCACTCGGCCTCCACGTTGCTGCTGGCCTGGGTGCTGGTGAGCGTGCAGGGCTTGAACGTCAGTGTTCCGTACTGGCGCTCGGCCCCTTCCGGCGGTGCGTCCGGCGTGGGCTGGCAGGCTGCCAGCAGCAGCAACGCTGCACTGGCGGCCAAGGGACGGCAGGAAAGTCGCATTTCGATCGCATCCTGGATTGAAGGGTCTCAGCATGCCATGACGGACGGGCGGGCTGGATGTGACCGGACACCCGACCCTTGCTGACTCCGAGGCGCTCGGCCAGGGACTTGAAGGGAAGATGCTCGAAGTAGTGCGCCTGGATGAGCAGACGTGACCGCTCCGGCAGCCGCTGCTACGCCCACTGCAGCCGGGTGTTGCCGCGCCAGCATCCGTAACTTGGCCCTTTCCCGGATTCAACCACCAGCTTCAGCCCCTAAAATTCAATTGCCTGCCCCACGTTATCTACAATCATCTTCTGGGCTCCGGAGGGATTACCGCCCCGTCACTCCGATGCGAAGAACGGTGAAGAACGCAACGATGGATTCGGTCGACACAACTCTTGAAATTCAGGCAAACAACTCGCTATGGAAGTCCGCAGTGCCAGTTTTCATGATTGTCGCCAACTCCGACAACTCATACCATTCAACATAGCAGAACGTACGTAGAACCAGGCGCAACAAATCCGGAAGTTTTCTCATGGTAGTAAGCCACGTATCAACGTCACGGTTGCGGGAACATTGAATTGAATGCCCAGGCACCTGACGAGTCCTGCCTGTATCTCGCGACCAAGTAGGCAGCAAACCCTGGCCCAAGCCAGCAACAAGCCGATTCTTCTCATCCTTGATGATTCCCAGACGCTCGCCGCCTGCATGCGCTAGAGTTTCATCGCCTGCCTCCGTGCATTGATGCTTGCGCTGCAGCCGAATTTGAAACTGTTCTTTACAGGTTCTTCTCGCGACGCACTCTATGAAATGTTCCACAAGCGTAGAGCGCCGCTGCTCGAGAAGAATCTGGTCCTCGCGCCCAAGGGCGAAAAAGGCGAGTGCGAGATCGAAGACCGCGCGCTGGCAACGCATCTCGCGAGTGGACCGTGATCTTCCCACTGACGGTCAGCGCTCTGGGTTGCCGTCCAGCGGCCGTGCGCGACGGAGACTACGAAACTAGCGATTGATTTTGAGAATGATGACGCGAGCTGCGCTTGCTGTCGGATTCAGCTATGCCAGTAACCACCCGATCCCGCTACAAATTCCAGCTCGGCGCAATCTCGATAGCCACGCGCCATCGGTGATTTTTGAGGCGTGGATGTATGGCAACGTACAGCAAGAGTGTGGTGTGGATCGATCATCGGCAGGATGGGGTGGTTTACTCACTGAGGCATCTGCATCCAACCTATGTCATCTTCAAGGGTGAAGCCAAGGCGCGGCAGTCTGTGCTGCACATACGCGTCAGAATCGAATACTCACACCATTGCTTCTCGCAGGCGCCGTCAAAGCTTGCCGGCTATGATCCTGACCATGTCTACGGGTGGGTCGTGCGGCCAAACGATCCACGCGTCTTCTGCATCAAGCGCTGGGAAGCGAGCATGGCGTTGCCTGGAATTCTGGCTGGCCTTGTCGAACGCAACTGCTATTCGACCCGGCGAAAGAACCACTTCGCGGTGAAAAGACACGTTTCGTCGGGACACTACGTGGTCTACTTCCGCGTGGAGAGAAGGGTGACCGGGGGCGCAGAACTTCGGCTCTTTGTCGAAAGCGCCTATTTTCGCGGCGATATGGACGAGGCACTCGCCACGGCGGAGAAGGTCAGCATTCTGGATATCCTGCTTAGAGCCTGAAAAGCGAAATGCCCGCGCATGGCGGGCATTTGCTTGAATGTGGAGCGGGCCGGACTCTCTTAACCACTCTTGGTGGGACCACGTTCGTGGCGGCCAATGCCCCTTTAACCGGGTCGGGACATCCGTAGGGCGAATGCTATACCGGTTGTTCCACGGCGGCAACGACGGCCTTCACATTCCCGGAACCTAAGTAGTTACTTGCTGCTGACGTACTTCTCGCGCCGCACCTGCACCGTCGGCAGTCCCGCTTCCTTGAGCGCCTCGAAGGTCGCATCCACCATGTCCGGGTTGCCGCACAGGTAGGCGATGTCCGTGGCCGGATTCGGCGCGAACTCGGCCAGATGCTGCTGCACGTAGCCGTGGCGGACGTCCGGGTGCGGGTTCTCGGGCAGCTCGCGTGACAGGCACGGCACGTAGCGGAAGCCGGGGTGGGCGGCCGCGAAGGCGTAGAAGTCGTCGCTGTAGAGCAGCTCGTCCGGGGTGCGGGCGCCCTGCAGCAGCACCACCTCCACCCCGCGCCCGGCCATGGCGGTGGCCAGCAGTGGCAGCATGGAGCGGTACGGGGTGACCCCGGTACCGGTGGCGATGAGCAGGTAGCGGGCGTTGTGGTCGCCCGGCATCAGGCAGAACCGGCCGAACGGGCCGCTGGCCGTCACGTGGCCGCCGATGTCCAGCCCCTCGAACAGGGCCGTGGCGGCGCCGCCGGGCACGAAACTGACTGCAATATCAACGGCTTCGCCGGGGGCCATGGCATGGTCGTGGATCGTGGCCAGGGAGTAGCTGCGCTTGGTGGCGGTGCCGTCGGCGTACTCGAAATGGACCTGGATGAACTGGCCGGGCTGGAAATCCAAGGGCTGGCCGTCATCACGCAGGAACTGGTAGTGGCCAACGGTCGGGGCGAGCATGCGCCGGTCGATCAGTTTGAGGGGGAATTGAACAGGCACGAATTTGGGAAACAGTGTGTAGCCGGGGCAGACCCTCGGGGCCTTCTATAATAGCCGCTCCCCCGCCCCTATCCAGCGCCGACCCTTGGGCGCGAAGGCAAGAGCTTGGCATCCCAGAACACTCCCGCGTCCAGTACCGCCCCCGCCCTGCGGGTGCGCGACCTCCGCAAGACCTATGACAACGGCACCCAGGCGCTGAAGGGCGTCTCGCTGGACGTTGCCCCGGGCGACTTCTTCGCGCTGCTGGGCCCCAACGGGGCCGGCAAGTCGACCCTGATCGGCATCATCAGCTCGCTGGTGAACCTCAGCGAGGGCCAGGTCGAGGTGTTCGGCAGCGACCTGGTGCGCAACCGCAGCGCCACCATGCGCCTGATCGGGCTGGTCCCGCAGGAGATCAACTTCAACCTGTTCGAGAAGCCCTTCGACATCCTGGTGAACTACGCCGGCTTCTACGGCGTGGCCCGCGCCGAGGCCGAGAAGATGGCCGAAGAGGAGCTCAAGCGCGCCCACCTGTGGGAGAAGGCGCAGGTAATGAGCCGAACGCTGTCGGGCGGCATGAAGCGCCGGCTGATGATCGCCCGGGCGATGATGACCCGCCCGCGCCTGCTGATCCTGGATGAGCCCACCGCCGGCGTGGATATCGAGATCCGCCGCGACATGTGGCGGGTGTTGAAGGAGATCAACGCGGCCGGTACCACCATCATCCTCACCACCCACTACCTGGAAGAGGCCGAGCACCTGTGCCGCAACCTGGCCATCATCAACCACGGCCAGATCGTCACCCAGGGGCCGATGCGCGAGCTGCTGGCCAAGCTGGACGTGGAAGGCTTCCTGTTCGATATCGACGGTGAGCTGCCGGCGCAGCTGCCGGTGATCGAGGGCACCACCATGACGGCCATCGACGGGCACACGCTGGACGTGGACATGCCGCGCGCGATGGATCTGAACCGGGTATTCGCGGCGCTCAACGCCTCGGGCATCCGGGTGCGTTCGATGCGGACCAAGAGCAACCGGCTGGAGGAGCTGTTCGTGCGGCTCACCGGCAACCAGGAGAACGTGGCATGAGCAGCACCCCGACCCCGGTCCTGACCGACGGCCAGCGCAACCGCATTGCGCTGATGACGATCGTGCGGCGCGAAGTGGCACGCATCCTGCGCATCTGGGGCCAGACGCTGGTGCCGCCGGCGATCACGATGACCCTGTACTTCCTGATCTTCGGCGGGCTGATCGGCTCGCGCGTGGGCGAGATGGGCGGCTACAGCTACATGCAGTTCATCGTGCCAGGCCTGGTGATGATGAGCGTGATCCAGAACAGCTACGGCAACATCAGCTCCTCGTTCTTCGGCGCCAAGTTCGGCCGCCACGTAGAAGAGCTGCTGGTCAGCCCGATGCCGAACTGGGTGATCCTGTGGGGCTATGTATCCGGTGCGGTGCTGCGCGGACTGATGGTGGGCATCATCGTGCTGATCATCGCGATGTTCTTCACGCCGGTGCGCATTCCGCACCCGCTGGTGACGCTGACCACGGTGCTGCTGGGCGCGACGATCTTCTCGCTGGCCGGCTTCATCAATGCGGTATACGCCAAGAAGTTCGATGACGTGGCGATCGTGCCGACCTTCATCCTGACCCCGCTGACCTACTTGGGCGGCGTGTTCTATTCGGTGAAGCTGCTGCCGACGTGGGCCGAAGCGGCCACCCATGCGAACCCGATCTTCTACATGGTGAACGCGTTCCGCTACGGCCTGCTGGGCACCAGCGACGTGCCGCTGTGGGTGGCCTACGCGCTGATGATCGGCTTCGTGGTGGCGCTGACCGCGCTGGCACTGTGGCTGCTGAAGCGTGGCGTGGGCATGCGCAGCTGATGCGCATCCTGATTCTTGGTGCCGGTGGCACCGGCGGCTATTTCGGCGGACGCCTGGCCCAGGCCGGGGTGGACGTGACCTTCCTGGTGCGTCCAGCACGCGCGGCGCAGCTGGACCGCGATGGCCTGGTGATCCGCAGCCCGCTGGGCGATGCGACGTTCCCGGTGGCGCACGTCACCGCCGAGGCCCTGCCGGCACTGGCGGCGGAACAGCCCTTCGACCTGGTGATCCTCAGCTGCAAGGCTTACGACCTGGACAGTTCCATCGAGGCGATCGCCCCGGCCATGTCGTCGCGGACCACGGTGCTCCCCATCCTCAACGGCCTGCGCCACTACGCCGCGCTGGATGCGCGCTTTGGCCGCGATGCGGTGCTGGGCGGGCTGTGCTTCATCAGTGCGACCAAGGCCGCTGACGGTGCGGTGCTGCACCTGGCACCGGCGGCGAAGCTGACCTTCGGCGAGCGCGACAACACGGGCAACAGCGCGCGCGTGCTGGCGCTGGCGGCGGCCTGCGTGCAGGCGGGTGTGGACCACGTGGCCAGCACGGCGATCGGACAGGAGCAGTGGATCAAATACACGTTCCTGACCACGCTGGCGGCCGCCACCTGCCTGATGCGCGCCGATGTGGGCACCATCGTGGCCACCGAGGACGGCGTGGCGATCGTGCGCGGGCTGTACGACGAGTGCCTGGCCGTGGCCGACGCGGCGGGCGAGCCGATTCCGGACAAGGCGCAGGAGATCGCGCTGGGCGCCACGACGCAGGCCGGCTCAACGCTCAAGGCATCGATGCTGCGCGACCTGGAAGCCGGCCAGCAGGTGGAGGCCGAGCAGATCGTCGGCGACATGCTGGTGCGGGCCCGCGCGGCGGGCCAGGCGGCGCCGCTGCTGGCGGTCGCCCATGCGCACCTGCAGGCGTACCAGCGCCAACACGCGGGCTGAGCATGACGACCGGTCCTGCCCCTTCGCGCGTGCTGGTGCTGGGGCTGGGGTACAGCGGGCGGCATATCGCGGCGCGGCTGCGGTCGCAGGGCGTGCACTGCAGTGGCACGGTGCGCGATCCGGCGACCGCACCGGCTGATGGCGTGGTCCGCCACCGGCTGGTGGCGGGGATGCCCCTCGATGATGCCCTGCGCGAGGCGATACACGCCGCGCAGGCGGTGGTGTGCACGGTACCGCCGGACGATGCGGGCGACCCGACCCTGCGCCTGCTGGCGGAGGAACTGCGCAACAGCCCGGCGCTGCGCTGGCTGGGGTATCTCTCTTCCACGGCGGTGTACGCGGACCGCGATGGCGGGTGGGTCGACGAAGCCTCGGCCGCCGATGCGGTGGACGATGCGGCGCAGCGGCGATTGCTGGCCGAACGCCAGTGGCGCGAGGTGGCGCGGGACATGGGCATTGCGTCGGCGGTGTTTCGCCTGCCGGGCGTGTATGGGCGCGGGCGTAATGCACTGGTGCAGCTGGCGGAAGGTCGGGCGCGCCACGTGGTACGGCCCGGTCTGGTGTTCAACCGGCTGCATGTGGAGGACCTGGCAGGGGTGGTGGTGGCCGCGATGGGTCTGCCGACGCGCGACGCGATGTATCTGCCCAGCGATGACGAGCCGGCGCCGCCGCAGGCTGTGCTGGCGTTCGCCGCAGCGCTGGGGGGATTTTCCATGCCGCCTGCGCTGGCGTGGGATGACCCATCGCTGAGCCCAACCCTACGACGGTTCTATGCCAGCAGTAAACGGGTGGACAGCCGCGCCACCCGTGCGACGTTGGGCTGGGTGCCCACCTTCCCGACGTACCGGGACGGGTTGCAGGACGCCTACAAGGCGTAGAGCACCGCCCTGCGGGGCTGCGACGCCATGCGACCCGCGCGGGTCGGCGCTGCAGCCACGCCCGGTGTGGCGCTACCGGGGCCACCGCAACGGCGGATGGCTTCCGGCGCCGGGCGCGAGTGCCGCACACATGGCCTCCAGGCTGGCCTGGGGTGTCATGCCCTGCCCGTCCCATTGGAAGGCATACGGCAGCGGGTCGGTCTGCGTGCCTGTCGTGCGCGTCTGCACCACCGGACGGGGCGGGGCATCGAATGGAACGGGGCGCCACGGGAAGGCCGGCAGGGCCGCCCTGCGCGTGTCAGCTTCGACGCATTGCTGCGACGACGCCATGGGTGCCTCGGGCCTGGCCCACACCCGCAGCGTGGTGTTGCGCATGGCGTAAGGACCGCGGTGGGCGTGCGGGGGCGGATCGCGCCAGGGGCGCCAGTGCGCAGGCGTGGCGCGGGCAGGCCGGGGTCCGTCGGGGGCAGTGTTCACAGGCAGCGCCTTGTGTTCGAGTGATGGACCTCGAATGCTGACCCTCCTGCCAGCCACTTCCCATCGGATAGTGCGTTATTTCACCGATGTGCGAAGCGGATCACTCAGAGCGATCCGCCCAGCCCAGGCAGGCGGAAGAACGTGCGCGTTGCCGCGGTCGCATTGGCCGCCGTCACCTCGACCTGTTCACCCCGATCACGTGCCAGCTCTTCGACGATGTGCGACAGGAACATCGGCTCATTGCGGCGGTCCTTCGGCAGCGGCTTCAGGCTGCGCGGCAGCAGGTAGGGCGCGTCGGTTTCGATCATCAGGCGCTCGGCCGGGATGTGCTTTACCAGCTCGCGCAGATGGGCACCGCGGCGTTCGTCGCACAGCCAGCCGGTGATGCCGATGTACCAGTCCTGGTCCAGGTAGTCGAACAGCTCCTGGCGCTCGCCGGTGAAGCAATGCACCACCGCCGCGCCGATCCTGCCGTCGACGTTCTTCATCTGCGCCATGAAGTCCGCGTGCGCGTCACGCTGGTGCAGGAACAGTGGCTTGCGCTGGCCATCGGCGGCCCGCACGTCGCTGGCCAGCTGCAGCTGCCGCTCGAAGGCGCGGTGCTGGGCCGGGCGCGGCGCGAAATCGCGGAAGTAATCCAGGCCGCACTCACCCACCGCCACCACTTCGGGATGCGCATGCAGCGCGCGCATCTCGGCATCGCATTCGTCGGTGTACTCCACCGCGTGGTGCGGATGCACGCCGGCGGTGGCGTACAGGAAACCGGGATGCTGGCGCGCCAGCTCCAGCGCCAGCGGGGAATGCTCGCGGCTGGCCCCGGTCAGCACCATCTGCACCACGCCTGCCTCGCGGGCGCGCGCCAGCACGGCATCGCGGTCGCGGTCGAAGGAATCGTGGGTGAGGTTGGCGCCGATATCGATCAGTTGCATGGGGACCGCTACAGGGCAGTTGATCGGCCCATTGTAGCGTGCGGCCTGCGCGCGCCCGCCCGCCACGGCTCGCCGCTGCTGCCCGCGGCCCGTATCCTTGCCGCATGAACACCCCGATTTTCCCGATTTCCTCGCTGCTGCCGCAGATTGCCGCGCACCTGGCCAGCCACACGCGGCTGGTGCTGGAAGCGCCGCCCGGCGCCGGCAAGACCACCCAGGTGCCGCTGGCATTGCTGGACGCGCCGTGGCTGCAGGGCCGCAGGATCATCATGCTGGAACCCCGCCGGGTCGCCGCGCGCAGCGCCGCGCAGTTCATGGCGCGGCAGCTGGACGAAGAGGTCGGCGGCACCGTGGGCTACCGCATCCGCTTCGAGAACAAGGTGACCGCGCGTACCCGGGTGGAGGTAGTTACCGAGGGCATCCTGACCCGCATGCTGCAGGACGACCCGATGCTGGACGGCGTGGGCGCGCTGCTGTTCGATGAATTCCACGAACGCCACCTGGCCGCCGATCTCGGCCTTGCCCTGGCCCTGGATGTGCAGGCACAGCTGCGCGAAGACCTGCGCATCGTGGTGATGTCGGCCACGCTGGATGGCGAGCGGTTGGCGCAGTTCCTCGACGCGCCCCGCCTCAGCAGCGAAGGCCGCAGCTTCCCGGTGGCGATCAGTCATTTTCCGGCGCGGCGCGACGAAGCGCTTGAGGCGCAGGCGCGGCGCGCGGTGGAGCAGGCGCTGGCCGAACACCCCGGCGACGTGCTGGTGTTCCTGCCCGGTCAGCGCGAAATCGCCCGCACCCAGGCCGCGCTGGACCAGGCGCTGCCCGCCGATATCCAGGTGCTGCCGCTGCACGGCGAGCTGCCGGTGGAACAACAGTCACGGGTGCTGCAGCCCGACCCGCACGGCCAGCGCCGCGTGGTGCTGGCCACCAACGTGGCCGAATCGTCGGTCACGTTGCCCGGCGTGCGCGTGGTGATCGATGCGGGGCTGGCGCGCGAGCCGCGCTACGACCCCAACAGCGGCTTCGCACGGCTGGACGTGGTGAGCATCGCGCAGGCATCGGCTGACCAGCGCGCCGGTCGTGCGGGGCGCGTGGCCGATGGCTGGGCGTGGCGGCTGTGGCCGCAGTCGCAGCGGCTGGAGTCGCAGCGCCGGCCGGAGATCGCGCAGGTGGAACTGGCGGCACTGGCGCTGGAACTGGCGGCGTGGGGCAGCGACGACCTGCGCTTCGTGGATGCGCCACCCGTGGGCGCGATGGCGGCGGCACGCGAACTGCTGCAGCGCCTGGACGCGCTGAGCGACACCGGCGGGCTCACCGCGCTGGGCCGGCGCATGCTCACGCTGGGCACGCACCCGCGGCTGGCGGCGATGCTGCTGGCCGCCGGCAGCGGCACCGAACAGGCGCTGGCCTGCGACCTGGCGGCAGTGGTGGAGGCACGCGATCCGCTGCGCCAGGGCGGCGATGCGCTGGCGGCGCGATGGCGTGCGCTGGCGGCCTTCCGCCAAGGCCGCGTGCCGCACGATGCCAACCGTGGCGCGCTGGCTGCCATCGATGCAGCCAGCAAGCAGTGGCGGCGACGCCTGCGCTGCGACGCGCTGCCGCCGACGTCGGTGGAGGCCCACCAGCTCGGCGACCTGCTCGCCCATGCCTTCCCTGACCGGATCGCCGCACGCCACCCTGCCGATCCGCTGCGCTACCTGCTGGCCAATGGCCGCAGCGCGCGTCTGTTCGATCCCAGCGACCTGCGCGGCGAGCCGTGGCTGGTGGCGGTGGAGCTGCGCTACGAGGCGCGCGACGCGCTGCTGCTGCGCGCCGCGCCGGTGGATGAGAACCGGCTGCGCCGCGATTTCCCGCAGCGCTTCCGGCAGGAGGACGTGGTGCGCTGGGACGCGGAGAAGCGCGCACTGGTCGCACGCCGCGAAAGCCGCTTCGACCGCATCGTGCTGGACAGCCGCTCGGCCGGCCGGGTCGACCCGGCGCAGGCGGCCCAGGCGCTCACCGAGGCCGTACGCGAGCTGGGACTGGATGCCTTGCCGTGGACCGACGGGCTGCGCCAGTGGCAGGCACGTGCGCTGGCCTTGCGCACCTGGATGCCTGAGCTTGAACTGCCCGACGTGTCCGATGCCGCGCTGATGGGGACACTGCCGACATGGCTGACGCCGGCCTTCAACGGCAGGACCCGGCTGGATGCGCTGGACGAGTCGGCCTTGGGCGAAGCGCTGAAGTCGCCCGTTCCATGGGCACAGCGCCAGCTGATCGATCGCCATGCGCCGCTGCGCATCACGGTGCCCTCGGGCATGGAACGGCCGATCCACTACGCCATCGACGCCGACGGCACCACGCCGCAGCCGCCGGTGCTGGCGGTCAAGCTGCAGGAGCTGTTCGGGCTGGCCGACACGCCACGCATTGCCGATGGCCGCGTTCCGCTCACCCTGCACCTGCTCTCCCCCGGTGGCCGGCCGCTCCAGGTCACCCAGGACCTGCGCAATTTCTGGGCGAACACGTATGCCGAGGTAAAGAAGGAAATGAAAGGGCGCTACCCGAGGCACCCGTGGCCGGATGACCCGTGGACGGCCAGCGCCACGCATCGGGCCAAGCCCCGCGGGACGTAGCGCCACGCCGTGCGTGGCTGCGCGATGGACCCTGCACCGCGATCAGCCACGCACGGCGTGGCTCTACGGCGACCGACCTGAATCAATCCTGCAGATTGGTTATCGTCGTGACCAGACCGTGGGCGGCGGATAACACGCCCTACACGGCCACCGGGCGACACTGGATTCCGAACCGAGGCAAAGGACCCCCCATGAGCAGACTGACCGTTATTACCGACCGCGCCCTTGAGCGTGCACTGGATCTGGCAAGCAGCGCGGGCGATGGCCTGAAGCACGCCGGCACCAATCTGCGCCACTTCGGCCCGCAGGCAACCGACTGGATCAAGACCGGTGCGGCGCTCGGGGCGGTGAAGACCGGCAGCAAGGTGGCCGCCAAGGTGGTACGCCGCAACCCGGCCGCGACCATTGCCGTGGCAGCGGTGGGGGTGGGCCTGCTGGGCTACGCGCTGTACCGCAAGCAGCAGAAGAAGAAGCTGGCCAATGGTGGCGTGGTGAATGGGCAGGCGCAGCGCATCAGCGCCCGCAACCGCCGCAACGACACCGTGGTGGATGAGCACAGCGATATCGGCAGCGACGCCTGAACCATCGGGCGCGTGGCTGGAACAGAAGACCGCCGGCATGTCCGGCGGTTTTTTTTGGGCGACCATCCTTTACGCGTTCGCTGCATCTGACGCGGTAGCGCCACGCCCTGCGTGGCTGCCACGTGGGCCCGCATCGCGCGCAGCCACGCAGGGCGTGGCTCTACCAAGTGATGCGGGCTCTCAACCGATCCTGCGCCATTGCCCCGGCTGCAGGTCGCCCAGCGCATGCGGGCCCATCGAAACGCGCACCAGACGCAGCGTGGGCAGGCCGACGGCGGCGGTCATGCGCCGCACCTGGCGGTTGCGGCCCTCGCGCAGGGTGATCGCCAACCAGGCATCCGGTACCGTCTTGCGGAACCGTACTGGTGGATTGCGCGGCCATAGCGCGGGCGTCTCCAGCCGCTCCACGCGTGCCGGCAGGGTCGGCCCATCGTTCAACTGTACCCCGCTGCGCAACGCCTGCACCTGCTCGTCGCTGGGCGTGCCTTCCACCTGCACCCAGTAGGTCTTGTCTTCCTTGTGCCGCGGGTCGGTGAGGCGATGCGCCAGCCCGCCGTCATCGGTGAGCAGCAGCAGGCCTTCGCTGTCGTAGTCCAGCCGCCCGGCCGCGTACACGTCCGGCGGCAGTCCGAAGCCGGCCAGCGTCGCGCGCGGCGGTTGGCTGCTGTCGGTGAACTGGCACAGGACGTTGAAGGGCTTGTTGAAGGCGATGAGCATGGGGCGCAGGACGACGGTGGGGGGAGCATTGTCCCACCCACCGTGCCCGCCGGCATTACTTCGCCGGTTTGATGAAGCGCAGCGTCATGCGGTCGCTCTCGCCGATGGCCTTGTACCTGGCTTCATCGGCGGCGTCGTGGTTGTTGCTCGGCGGCAGGGTCCACACGCCGTTGGGGTAGTCCTTGGTATCGCGCGGGTTGGCATTGATCTCGCTGCTGCCGGCCAGCTCGAAGCCTGCCGCCTTCGCCATCGCGATGACCTGGGCCTGGCCCACATAGCCACTCTTGTCATTGGCCGGCACATCGGCCTTGGCGCGGTGTTCCACCACGCCCAGCACGCCGCCCGGCTTGAGCACGCGGTAGAAGCCCTTGAACATGCCCTCGGCCTGGTCGGCGGTGCGCCAGTTGTGCACGTTGCGGAAGGTCAGCACGGTGTCCACCGAGCCATCCGCGCCAAACTGCGGTGCGGCCGGGTCGAAGCCCACCACGCGTGCCTTGCCGTACAACGCCGGTGTGTCGGCGAACTTCTTCTCCAGCCCGCTCTTGCCGCGTGCCTGGTAGTCACGCGCACGCCCTTCGGGCACGGCCATCGGATCGACCACGGCGGCGATGTAGTGGCCCTTGTCATGCAGCAGCGGTGCGAGGATTTCCGAGTACCAGCCGCCTCCTGGGGTGATCTCGATGACCGCCTGGCCCGGCTGCACGCCGAAGAACGACAGGGTCTGGGCCGGGTGCCGGTAGGCATCGCGCGCGACATTGGCCGGGGTGCGGCTCTTGCCATCGACCGCCGCCTGCACCGCAGGGGTGATGGCGACCTGTGCGTTGGCACCGGCAGGCTTGACCGCCAGGGCCGGGGCGGCGAGCAGCAGCGTGGAAACAGTGAACAGGCAGGCACAGCTGAGCGAACGGGCTTTCATCGGATCACCTCCGGTGGCGGGATGCGGCGAGACTAGCAGCCGCGATGTCAAAGGTGTTCACAAAACGTTAGTGCAGTGCAGCGAAGCGGAACACTGTTTTGTGCCCGCCGCCGCAGCGGTGTCATGGGCAGGCACTTATGCTGTTGCATTGGATTCGATTGGAGGAGATGCCCATGACTGCACCGCGCGAACTCGGCCGTTCCGGCCTGAAAGTGCTGCCCATCGCGTTCGGCGGCAACGTGTTCGGCTGGGGCGCTGACGAGAAGACCTCGTTCGCACTGCTCGATGCGTTTGTCGATGCCGGCTACACCCTGGTCGACACCGCCGACGCCTATTCGGCCTGGGTGCCTGGCAACAAGGGCGGGGAGTCGGAAGCCATCCTGGGCCGCTGGTTCCAGCGCAGCGGCAAGCGCGACAAGGTCGTACTGGCCACCAAAGTGGCGAAGTGGGCCGAACGCCCCGGGCTGTCGGCAGACAACATTGCGGCGGCGGTGGAGGATTCACTGCGCCGCCTGCAGACCGACGTGATCGATCTGTACCAGGCGCACGAGGACGACGAGTCCACGCCGCTGGAGACCACGCTGGCCGCCTTCGGCCGGTTGATCGAGCAGGGCAAGGTGCGCGCCATCGGCGCGTCCAACTACAGCGCCGAACGCCTGCGCGACGCGCTCAAGGTGTCGGCCGACTACAAACTGCCGCGCTACGAGACGCTGCAGCCGGAGTACAACCTGTACGACCGGGCCGGCTACGAGAGCGGGCTGGAAGCGGTCGCACGCGAGAACGGGCTGGGCGTGATCAGTTACTACTCGCTGGCCAGTGGCTTCCTCAGCGGCAAGTACCGCAGTGCGGACGATGCGGCCAAGAGCAGCTCGCGCGGCAGCAGCGTGGTGGCGAAGTATGTCAATCCGCGCGGCCTGCGCATTCTGGAGGCACTGGATGACATCGCCGCCAAGCACGCCGCCACGGCCGCACAGGTGGCGATCGCCTGGTTGATTGCCCGCCCGGGCATCACCGCACCGATTGTCAGCGCCACCAGCGTGGCGCAGCTCCATGACGTGCTGGCCGCCGCGCAGGTGGCCCTGTCGGCCGACGACGTTGCACAGCTGGATGCCGCCAGCGCCGAGTAACGCGCCGTCGATCCACGCCTGCGTGGCTGGGGTGGCTCCACGACCCGGTGGATCCACGCCCTGCGATATGCGCCCATGCAATCACCCCGTCGCCAGGCTCCCGCTGATGCCGATTGAGATCGCGTAGAGCCGGCCGACGGTCGGCGACGCCGGTCAGGCCGCCGTGCTGTCTTCCGCCACCAGTGCGTGGTGCAGGCTCACGCCGGCGCGCACGCCTTCAGCGCTGGCCAGGGTGATGTTGCCCATCACGCTGGCATCGCCGGCGGCGTATACGCCGGGCACCGTGGTCTGCTTCTGCGCATCGACCCGCACCAGCACCCCAACCGGGCTCTCATCCAGCGCACAGCCCAGCTGTTCCACCAGCGGGGAGCCCATGTGCTGGCGCGCGGTGACGAACAGCGCGCGCAGGTCGATGCGGCGACCGTCGGCAAGCAGTGCCGCGCTCAGCTGCGGAGCCTCGCCTTCCAGCGCGACCACCTCGCTGGTTTCGATGCGCACGCCGCGGCGCTGCAGGGTGGCGATCGCATCGTCTTCCAGGGTCATGCCCTGCGCGAACAGCGTGACCTGCCCCCAGTCGGCCAGCACGCCGGCCATCATGCTGGACAGTGCGTGGCCGCCAAGCAGCCCGATGGCTCCGCCACCCACTTCATAGCCGTGGCAGTAGGGGCAGTGCAGCACGCTGTGGCCCCAGCGTTCGGACAGGCCGGGAAGGTCGGGAAGCGCATCGCGTACGCCGGTGGCCAGCAGCAGCTTGCGGGTGGCCCAGGTGTCACCGCCGGCGGTGTGCACCGCGAAGCCGTCCACGGTGACCTGCGCATCGGTGGCGGTGTCACTGATCCAGCGCACGCTGGGGTAATCGAGCAGCTGCGCCTTGGCCTGCCGCAGCAGCTCACCGCCGCCGATGCCATCCAGGCCCAGCACGCCGTGCGAGTGCGCGGCAAAGCGGTTGCGCGGCAGGCCGCTGTCGATCACCAGCACGCTGCGGCGCGCACGCGCGAGCATCATGGCGGCGGACAGGCCGGCGTAACTGCCGCCGACGATCACGGCATCAAAGGTCATGCGCTGCTCCTGTGGCGTGGTGGGCCAGGTGCCGGGCGAAGGCGTCGCCCAGCGTGGCCAGGGTGGTGGCATGGAGGCGTTGTTCGAGCAGCACCTGAGCCTGCTGGTAGCTGTCATCCAGCGCGCTGTTGACGACCTGCTGCACCGGGCAGCCACGCCCGGTGTCGCGCGCGCCGATATGCAACAACGCCGGCGAGCCGATGGCCACGTAGACGTCGTGCAGGGTGATGGTGGCCGGGTCGCGTGCCAGCTGGCTGCCGCCACCGTGGCCGCGCACGGTGTGCACCAGGCCGCCTTTGTGCAGCGCGGCCAGCAACCGACGAATCACCACCGGGTGTGTGGGCAGGCAGGTGGCCAGCTGCTCGGACGTGCGGGGCCCGGGCTGGCCCACCAGGTGGGCCATGACATGCAGGGCGTCGGAAAACTGGGTGCTGGATTTCATGTAACGCCAATAGTTACATATTAACGCCGCGTTGGGTAGCGCCGGCTGTTGGCCAGCCCCTGCAGACGTTCACCGTTCATGAGGGCCGGGCAACGGTGGGCACCTACCGGAGGAACGCGGCGCCGGTCATGGCATCACCCAGGTAGTCCAGGAACGACGTGATCCGCGCGGACACCGCCGTGTTGCGGTAGTACACCGCGTGGATCGGCTGGCGCACCTCGACGGTCAGGGTGGGCAGCAGTTGCACGAGCGTGCCTGCATCGCGGTCGCGCTGGGTCATGAAGTCGGACAGGCAGACGATGCCGGCCCCTTCCAGTGCCAGGCGGCGCAGGGTCTCGCCGCTGGACACGGCCACCGCCGGCCGGATGTGCAGCAGTGCGTCGGTGCGGCCGGGCAGCGGCCAGTGGTTGAGCGAGTCCGGTTCGTTGAAACCGAGCAGTGCGTGTCCGGCCAGGTCTTCCACGCCCTGGGGCGTGCCGTGCTGCGCCAGGTAGGCCGGGCTGGCCAGCACCCGCAGGCGGCTGTGCGCCAGCGGGCGCGCATGCAGGGTGGAGTCGGCCAGCGGGCCGATGCGGATGGCCACGTCGGTGCGCCGTTCCAGCAGGTCGATGTAGCGCTCGCTGCTGTTGAGTTCCAGCTGCACCTCCGGGTAACGGGCGCGGTAGCCCGCCACCAGCGGAGCGATCACATGCAGCACGAACGGGGTGGCCGCATCCACGCGGAGCCGCCCCGCCGGGCGTTGCCGCCGCGCAGCCACCTGCTCTTCAGCCGCTTCCACTGATGCCACGATCGCGCGGGCCTGGGCCAGGAAGGCATCGCCCTCCTCGGTCAGCTGCAGCCGCCGCGTGGTGCGGGTGAGCAGGGTCGTGCCCAGCTTCTCCTCCAGTCGGCCCAGTGCGCGGCTGACGCCCGAGGTGGTCTGGCCCAGCGCCTCGGCAGCAGCCGTGATCGAGCCGCTGTCGATGACGGCAATGAACGCCTGCATTTCGTCCAGGGTGGTCTTCATGGCGTGGTCCGTCGGGCAGGCCCCATTATTGACCAGAACTCAATAGTCATTGGCGTGAAGACCGCTGTTTCGGCAAGAGTCTGGCGCGCAGACTGCGCAGCCTGTCCTCCCACCGGTAACGACCATGTCCCGCGGCATCCCCTTGGCCTTGTTGGCGCTGACGCTCGGTGCGTACGCCATCGGCACGACTGAATTCGTCATCGTCGGGCTGATCCCGACCATTGCCGCCGACCTTGGCGTGTCCCTGCCCTCGGCGGGCCTGCTGGTCTCGCTGTACGCGTTGGGGGTGGCGGTGGGTGCGCCGGTGCTGACCGCGCTGACCGGGCGGGTGCCGCGCAAGACGCTGCTGGTGGCGCTGATGGTGCTGTTCACCCTGGGCAACGTGATTGCGTGGATGGCCCCGGGGTACGGCTCGCTGATCGTGGCCCGCATCCTGACCGGCCTGGCGCACGGCGTGTTCTTCTCGATCGGCTCGATCATCGCCACATCGGTAGTTCCTAAAGAGAAGGCGGCCAGCGCGATCGCGATCATGTTCACCGGCCTCACCGTGGCGCTGGTCACCGGCGTGCCGCTGGGTACGTTCATCGGCCAGCACCTGGGCTGGCGGGCGACCTTCCTGGCGGTGGCGGCGCTGGGCGTGATCGCCCTGCTCGGCAGCCTGCTGTTCGTGCCGCGCAACCTGCAGCGCAGTGCGCCGGCCACGTTCGGCCAGCAGCTGGCGGTACTGGCGCAGCCGCGCCTGCTGCTGGTGTATGCGATCACCGCACTGGGCTATGGCGGCACGTTCCTGTCGTTCACCTACCTCGCCTCGATCCTGCAGGACGTCACCGGCTTCGCGCCGAACGCGGTAAGCGGCGTGCTGCTGGTGTACGGCGTGTCGGTGGCGATCGGCAACCTGTGGGGCGGCCGCCTGGCCGACCGTCGCGGCCCGATTCCGGCGCTGAAGCTGATCTTCGGGTTGCTGGCGCTGGTGCTGTTCGCCCTGACCTTCACCGCCTACAACATGTGGCTGGTGCTGCTGACCGTGCTGGCCCTGGGCGCAGTGGCATTCGGCAACGTGCCCGGGCTGCAGGTGTACGTGGTGAAGCAGGCGCAGCGCTTTGCACCGCAGGCGGCGGACGTGGCCTCGGGCCTGAACATCGCCGCGTTCAATGTGGGTATCGCATTGGGTGCGTCGCTGGGCGGGCTGGTGGTCGATCACCTTGGGTTGATGCATACCCCGTGGCTGGGCGCGCTGGTGGTGCTGGGTGCGCTGGGGTTGACTGTGTTGAGTGGGCGGTTGGATGCCCGCGATGGTGTTGAGGCGCGTGCCGACGGGATTTCGGTGGCGGCGCATTGAGAGGAGCTCCATCCTCTTGTTTCTCTTGTTTAACGGTGTACGGCGTAGCCTGCACTGCCCCCCTTTGAAGGAGTTTTCATGCGCATTCCCGCCTTTGGCCTCGGCACGTTCCGCCTGAAGGACCAGACCGTCATCGATTCGGTCCGCAACGCGCTGGACGTGGGCTACCGCGCCATCGATACGGCACAGATCTACGGCAATGAGGCCGAGGTTGGCCAGGCCATCGCCGATTCCGGCGTGGCGCGCGACGATCTGTTCATCACCACCAAGGTCTGGATCGCCAGCTTCCAGCACGACGCGCTGCTGGACAGCCTGCGCGGGAGCCTGCGCAAGCTGCGCACCGACCACGTCGACCTGACCCTGATCCACTGGCCGTCGCCGAACGATGCCGTGCCGATGGCGGAGTACCTGGGCGCGCTGGCACAGGCCAAGGCCGAGGGCCTGACCCGGCAGATCGGCATTTCCAACTTCACCATCGACCTGACCCGCCAGGCCATCGATATCCTCGGTGCCGATGCCATCGCCACCAACCAGATCGAAGTGCACCCCTACCTGCAGAACCGCGCGCTGATCGCGTTCCTGCGCGAGCAGGGCATCCATGTCACCGCATACATGAGCCTGGCCTACGGCGACGTATTGAAGGACCCGGTCATCCAGGCCATCGCCGAGCGTCACAACGCCACGCCTGCACAGGTGGCGCTGGCCTGGGCGCTGCAGCAGGGCTTCGCGGTCATCCCCTCCTCCACCCGGCGCGAGAACCTGGCCAGCAACCTGCTCGCCGCGGACCTGCGCCTGGGCGAGGACGACATGGCGCAGATCGCCACGCTGGATCGCGGCCAGCGGCTGGCGAATCCGGAGGGGATCGCACCGGCGTGGGATTGACGCACTTTGTTCACGATTCCATACCCAGAGGCGCATACGGTATTGAATCGTGAACTTTTCATCGTGCCATGCTGCGAGAGACCGGCGCAGGCCTCTGCGCATTTAAAAGTTCACTATTCAATACGTAGATTGGGTTAATGTATTGAATAGTGAACAATCTGCTCTAGTGCGGCCCGCTGGCGGCTCAGGCCGGCAGCCACGCGCGCATGGCGGCGCTGACGTCGTCCGGCTTTTCCATCGGCGCCAGGTGCCCGCAATCGGGCAGCACCACCAGCGTCGAGCCCGGTGCCAGCGCGTGCATCTCTTCGCTGATCGGCAACGGCGTGATGCGGTCGTTGGCGCCGCACACGATCAGCAGCGGATCGCGATAGGCGGCCAGTACATCGCGGCCGTCCGCCCGGTCCAGCGCGCTCTGGCGCAGGAATACCTCGGCACCGAGCCGCGTGGTCATGTCACGCACGCGCTGCACGAGCACGTAGTCGTCCAGGCGCGAGGCGTCGATGTAGCTGCGCATGAGCGTGTCGCCAAAGCCATGGAAGGTACCCGGCAGGCGCACGCTGGCCTGCTGGGTGCGACGTTGCGCGGCCCGCTCGGGCGAATCGGCGTGGAAGGACGTATCGATCAGCGCCAACCGCAGCACCCGCTCGGGCGCGGTGCGCAGGATCTGCTGGGCCACGAAGCCACCCAGCGAGAACCCGGCCAGCGCGAACCGCTCCGGTGCCTGGGCCAGCACGTCATCGACCACGGCCTGCAGGGTCTCGCCACGGGTCTGGTCGCCGACGGTGCACACGGCGATATCGGACAGGGCGGCAATCTGCGCGCGCCAGAGTTCGGCGTCGTTGAGCAGGCCCGGCAACAGCAACAGCGGCGTTCGATCGGTCATGCGGCACATTGTCAGGCCTGGCCCGTGCACGGACCATGCCCGGCATGGGTCAGTGCGTTGCGCCTTCGGGCGGTTCGGGCACCTGCACGCTCTGCACCGGCAGGGTCACCACCATCACCGTGGAGTCGTCCGGATCCAGCCGGGTCTTGAACCCCAGGCTCTGGCACATCGCCAGCATGGTGCTGTTCTCACGCAGCACCTGGCCTTCGATGATGTTGAGCCCAAGCCACTGCGCGTACTCGATCATGATCGTCATCAGGCGCCAGCCGATGCCGTGGCCCTTGAGGTCGGAGCGGATCAGGATGCCGTACTCGCCGCGGTCGTAATCGGCGTCGGCGTGCAGCCGCACCGCACCCAGCATGTCGCCGCTGCGCGGGTCGATGGCCACCAGCGCGATCGAGCGGGCGTAGTCGAGCTGGGTCAGGCGGGCGATGAATTCGTGGCTGAAATGCTTGACCGACTGGAAGAAGCGCAGCCGCAGGTCGTCATCGGTCACGCGCGCGAAGAAGGCGCGGAACAGCGCGTCATCCTCCGGGCGCACCGGGCGCACGAACGCGGGCGCACCGTCGGAGAGGGTGATGGTGCGTTCCCATTCCTGCGGATACGGGAACACCGCGAAGCGTGGGTGGCCACGGCCCTTGTGCAGTTTGCGCGACGGTGCGATCGCCACGCGCGCGTCGAGCGCGATGACGCCGTCGCGGTCGGCCAACAGCGGGTTGATGTCGAGCGTGCGTACTTCGGGAATGTCGGCCGCCAGTTGCGCCAGCTTGACCAGGATCAGCGCCACGGCGCGCTCGTCGGCGGCGGGAACGTCGCGGTACGCCTTGAGGATGCGCGACACGCGGGTCCGCCCGATCAGCTCATGGGCAAGGCGCAGGTCCAGCGGCGGCAGGGCCAGGGCCTTGTCGTCGATCACTTCGACGGCGGTGCCGCCACGGCCGAACACCACCACCGGGCCGAAGGTCGGGTCGTCGGCGATGCCGGCGATCAGTTCGCGCGCCTTGGGCCGCACGATGGTGGGCTGCACCAGCACGCCGTCGATCCGCGCCTGCGGGCGCATCTCATGGGCGCGGGCCAGGATGGAACTGGCGGCGGACTGCACCGCCTGCAGGGTGCCGAGGTTGAGGCGCACGCCATCGACATCGGACTTGTGCGGAATGTCGGCCGAGAACACCTTCACCGCCACGGTGGCGCCCTGCTCCAGCAACGGCTGGGCCAGGTCCATGGCCTCGTGCGGATCGCGGGCCTGCATCACCGGCGCGGAGGGAATGCCGTAGGCCGTGAGCAGCTGGTGGGTGGCGATCGGATCCAGCCACTGCTGGCCGGCGGCCAGCGCGGCCTCGACGATGGCGCGCGCGGCCGCGGTATCGACCACGAAATCCTGCGGCAGGCTTGGCGGGGTTTCCATCAGCGCGGCCTGCGCGTCGCGGTAACGCACCAGGTGCTGGAAGCCGCGCACGGCTTCGGCCTCGGTGGGATAAGTGGGCACGCGGGCCGCGTTGAGGGTGGCGGTGGCGCGGTCATCGTTGCCCAGCCAGACCGCGAACACGGGCTTGTCGCGGTGGTGGCGCGGGCGCAGGCCGAGGGTGCGGGTCAGCGCCTGGGCGGCGTCGGCCGACGAGGTGAACGCGGTGGGCACGTTGACGACGAGGACGGCATCGTTGCCGTTGTCGGACATCAACGCGTCGATGGCGGCGGCGTAGCGGTCACCGTCCGCATCGACCACGATATCCACGGGATTGCTGCGCGACCAGCCTTCGGGAAGGACGCCGTCGAGCTCGGCGATGGTGCCCGGCGAGAGTTCGGCGAGGGTACCGCGCAGGGCCAGCAGCTGGTCGACGGCGAGCCGGCCGACGCCACCACCATTGCTGAGTATGGCGAGACGACGGCCCGGGAAGGTGCCAAGCCGGCCGAGGGTTTCAGCGGCGGTGAACAGTTCGTCCAGCGCGCTCACGCGGAGCAGGCCAGCGCGGTTGAACGCCGCGCCGTAGACCGCGTCGGAGCTGGCCAGCGCCTGCACGTGCGTGTCGCCATCCGGATCGATGCGGATGTGCCGGCCGGATTTGACCACCACCACGGGCTTGGCGCGGGCGGCGGCGCGGGCGGCGGACATGAACTTGCGGGCGTCGCGGATGTGTTCGACGTACAGCAGGATGGCGCGGGTGCGGTAGTCGGTGGCGAAGTAGTCGAGCAGGTCGCCGAAGTCGACGTCGAGCGCATCGCCAAGCGAAACCACGGCGGAGAATCCGACGGAGCGCGCGACGCCCCACTCCACCAGGGCGGCGGCGATCGCGCTGGATTCGGAAATGAGGGCAAGATCGCCCGCCTGCGGGAAATGCGCGGCGATGCTGGCATTGAGGCGGGCATGCGGCGCGATGACGCCCAGGCAGTGCGGGCCGAGGATGCGCAGGCCTTTCGGACGCGCGGCGGCCTCGACCTGTTCGGACAGCGAGCCGGGACCCTGCCCGAGGTTGGCGGTGAGGATGATGGCGGCGGCGACGCCGCGTTCGGCGGCGGTGGCGACCACCTGCGGGACGATACTGGCGGGTGCGGTGATGACGATCAGCTCAGGGACCCAATCCAGGTCCTTGAGCCGCTTGACCGTGCGGATGCCGTCGATTTCGCCGTAGCGCGGATTGATCCAGGCGACCTTGCCGGGAAACCCCGTGGCGCGCAGGTTGCGCATGACGGCGCGGCCGGCGGAGCGCTCGCGCGGGCTGCCGCCAACCACGGCGACCGATTGCGGACGGAACACGGATTGCAGGTGGTAGGTGCTCATGGGGTCGAACAGTCACCGGGACACGTGGTGACACGGTACACGGCTGGGGCTGCGGTTGGCATGATCTGGCGCAAAAGCAGCGCGCATGCACCGTAGAGCCACGCCCTGCGTGGCAGCAGCGGGACGCCCTGCAACGGGCGACAGGGCAGCCACGCAGGGCGTGGCGCTACGGTTGGTTCCGGCACTGCGCTGCCACGCAGGGCGTGGCGCTACAGCAACGTGCCGCTGAGGATCGCGGCGGCGATGCTGAAATAGATCACCAGGCCGGTAACGTCCACCAGGGTGGCCACGAACGGGGCCGAGGCACTGGCGGGGTCGAAGCCGAGACGCTTGAGGATGAAGGGCAGCATCGAACCGGACAGCGAGCCGAACGTGACGATGCCGACCAGCGCCGCGCCGATGGTCACCGCCAGCAGCTGCCAGTGTTCGCCGTAATCGTGCAGGCCCAGCAGCTGCCAGGACACGATGCGGATCATCGCCAGCACGCCGAGGATGGCGCCCAGGGTGATGCCGGTAGGCACTTCGCGCAGGGCCACCTTCCACCAGTCACGCAGGCGCAGTTCGCGCAGGGCCAAGCTGCGGATCAGCAGCGAGGTGGCCTGCGAACCGGAGTTGCCGCCGGAGCTCATGATCAGCGGAATGAACAGGGTGAGCACCACGGCGCGGGCCAGCTCGTCCTCGTAATGCTGCATGGCGCTGGCGGTGAGCATTTCGCCCAGGAACAGCACGCTGAGCCAGCCGGCGCGCTTGCGCAGCATCTCGAAGAAGCCGATCTGCATGTACGGCTTTTCCAGCGCTTCCATGCCGCCGAACTTGTGCGCGTCTTCGGTGGACTCTTCGATGAGCGCATCCAGGATGTCGTCCACGGTGACGATGCCCAGCACGTGCTGGCGCGCGTCGACCACGGGGATGGCCAGCAGATCGTGGCGGCGGATCAGCTGCGCCACCTCTTCCTGGTCGAGCAAGGCGTCGACCGTGACCGGCGGGTTGACCTGGGCCACGTCAAGGATGGGTTCGTCGGGCAGGCCGGTGATCAGCCGCCGCATGGTGACGACCTGCTGCAGCGCCTGCGTGCGCGGGTCGAGCACGTAGATGGCGTAGACGGTCTCGCGGGTGCGTTCCACTTCGCGGATGTGCTGCAGCGTGCGGCCCACGGTCCAGTCGGCGGGCACGCTGACGAACTCGGTGGTCATCAGCGCGCCGGCGGTGTGCGCCGGATAGCTGAGCAGCTGCTGGATGGCCTGGCGCGACTCGGGGCTGAGCAGCGGGATCAGGCGCGCGCGCTCGTCCTCGTCCAGCTCATGCACGATGTCGGTGGCACGGTCGTCGGCCATCAGCCCCAGCAGCGCGGCGGCCTTGGCCACCGGCAGGGTGGCGATGAGGTCGCCACTGCGGGTCAGCTCGGGCTGCTCGAGCATTTTCACTGCGCGCGGCAACGGCACTGCGGCCAGGGTGTCGGCGGCGCGCGACAGTTCCAGGGTGTTGAGGTATTCCACCGCGTCAGCGGTGTTGAAGTCCTGCAGGGGTGCGCTCAGGGCGACAGCATCGGCTGCCGGGCGCAGGAGGTCTTTCTGGTTCATGGGGTTCGCCTTGTGGATCGCGATTGCGCGACGCCAACGCTGGCGAACCGTCCCGTGTCAGGCGGTGGCCATCGCTGGCGTCGAGCAAGGTCGACTTCTACTGTCGCTGGACATGGGTTTGGACTCCGGATGGGTTTACTGCCGGCCACGCAGGCGCGCCAACAGCGGCGGGCAGTCTGGACCTCCGGGGAGGCGGGGTCAACCCGGCGCGGCACCTGCGTTGTGGGGCGATTGGCCTTCGTTGTCGCGCCCGGCCGCATAATGGCCGGGCGACGTCCTCTTTACTCCCCCACCCCATGAGCAGGTTCCCCCATGCATAGCGGTGCCCTGGAACTGGCCCTGGTGCTGCTGCTGGCCGCGGTGATCGCGGTACCGGTGTTCAAGAAGCTGGGGCTGGGCGCGGTGCTGGGCTACCTGGTGGCCGGGGTGGTGCTGGGGCCGGACGGGCTGGGCTTCGTCCAGGACGCCGACCGGATCCTGGGCGCGGCGGAAATCGGCGTGGTGATGCTGTTGTTCGTGATCGGGCTGGAACTGTCACCGGCGCGCCTCAAGGTGATGCGGCGCTCGGTGTTCGGGGCGGGCACGGCGCAGGTGGCATTGAGTGCGCTGGTGCTGGGCGCGGTGCTGCTGCTCGATCACTTCCAGTGGAAAGCGGCGCTCATCGTGGGCGTTGCGCTGGCGCTGTCGTCCACGGCGGTGGGCCTGCAGCTGCTGTCCGAACACAATGCGGTCAACACCGACTACGGGCGGCTGGGGTTCGCCATCCTGCTGTTCCAGGACCTGATCGCCATTCCGCTGCTGGCGGCCATCCCGCTGCTGGGCGGGGTGAAGAACGAAACGCTGCAGTGGAACGATGTGGCAGTGGCGCTGGGTGCACTGGCCGTGGTCATCCTGTTCGGGCGACCGGTGCTGCGCCGGTTGTTCACCATCATCGCGCGCACGCGCAGCCCGGAAGTGTTCACGGCCATGGCGCTGCTGATGGTGCTTGGCACTGCATGGTTCATGCAGGAGGCCGGGTTGAGCCCGAGCCTGGGCGCGTTCCTGGCCGGCGTGCTGCTGTCCGATTCCGAGTTCCGCCACGAACTGGAATCGCAGATCGAACCGTTCAAGGGGCTGCTGCTGGGGCTGTTCTTCATCGCCGTGGGCATGGGCATCGACCTGGACCGTGTGGTGGCCGAACCGGGCATGATCGCGCTCGGCGTAGGGCTGCTGCTGGTGGTGAAGTTCGGGCTGCTGTTCGGTATCGGCAAGGTCGCCCGGCTCAGCACGCGGCATGCGCTGCTGCTGGGCAGCGTGTTGTGGCTGGGCGGCGAATTCGCGTTCGTGGTGTTCAACGAGGCGCAGCGTGCGCAGCTGCTCGGCAATGCGAACCATGACCGGCTGGTGGCGATCGTCGGCCTGTCGATGGCGATCACGCCGCTGCTGATGATCGCGCTGCTGCGGCTGCTCGGCAGCGAAGACACGCCGGTGGAGAACAAGCGACCCGCCGACACGGTGGACACCGGCGGCACCGAGCCCAGCGTGATGATCGCGGGCATGGGGCGCCTCGGCCAGGTGGTCGCGCGACTGCTGACCGCACAGAAAATTCCCTTCATCGCGCTGGAGTCGAACCCGGACACGGTGTCGGACCTGCGCCGGTTCGGCAACAAGCTGTACTACGGCGATCCCTCGCGGCCGGAGATGCTGCGGGCGGCCGGCGGCGAGCACGTGCGGGTGTACGTGGTAACGCTGGACGATCCGGACGCGAACATGCGCGCCACCCGGCTCATCCGGCGCATGTACCCGCACGCGGTGGTGCTGGCCCGCGCGCGCAACCGCCAGCATGCGTGGCGGTTGATGGATATGTCCGCCGAGCCCTTCCGCGAGGTGTTCGGCACCAGCCTGGACATGAGCGAGCGGGTGCTGACCGCACTGGGCGTGCCGGCGGAGACGGCGCGCAACCATGTCGAGCGGTTCCGCGAGCATGATGAAAAGCTGCTGCGCGACCAGTACCTGGTCTACGACGACGACGCCGCGGTGATACAGACCTCGCGGGATGCGCGCGCGGATCTGATGCATCTGTTCGAGGCGGATGCGGAAAGCGATGGGAAGAGGTCGGACGCGTCGCGTGCCGAGTGAGGGAAGGAGGAATTCTGGAATACTGACGTGGGTCAACCGGATGTTGCTGGATGAAAGGTATTCCCGATCCCTACTATTCTCTGTTTGAGACTGCTATCGGCAGCGATCCAGCGATCGTTGTTGTCAATTGTGCGCTCCTGCAGTTCACAGAGCGCGATGATTATCCGTGGCACTTGAGAGTTGGCGTGCATTGCGCCGTGCAAGGGGAAAACGGCATGCCTACCGCAGAAGAAGTGGACAGCCTCATTCAACTGGAAAAGTGGATCGAGCCGGCCATTCAGGCAGACGACAACGCTATTTTCCTCGCCCGAATTACTGCCCGTGGGGAGCGCGTCCTTTTGTATAGAGTACGCAACGCCGAGAGGGCACATGAGACCCTGCAGGCGCTGATCTCCGTTTCGGAGCCCTTACGGGAGTGGGAGTACCAGATGGAGCACGACGGTGACTGGCTCCTGGCGCAACCTGAGCTGGAACTGGTGATTCAAGCCTCTACTTCCGATTAACTGTGGTGGTTCATTGCGGGCAGGCCACTCATTTCGCAGCCCCTGCAGGCATCACGGAACGTAAACCAATACGACCTCGTAACGGTACCCACCATCGTCTTCGTGGATATGCACCTGAAGCACAAGATCGCTTCTTCCTTCCTCCTCGGTATGGAGGTCGACGAGAACGTCCCAGAAAGATCCGTACCAGATGCATACGGAAGACTCCCAGGATGCCTCCGGCAACTTCTTCAGGCGCGCTCCGTACTCCCGCACATTTGCCTGCATCCCCGACCAGGCGGCCGGTGCCCGGTCCACAACCTGCGGCAGAGATGGTTCCCTTTCTTCCACCAGTGCATCAACGATAGCTACCAGAGTGGGCCTCCAGACTTCAGGGACTGACATCTCCCTATGTCCATCTTTGGCTATTGCTACCTCATTCATAACCAGTCCTTCGAGTGCAATCGAGTACGGTAAACCAAACATACTTCGGCATGGCTGGCAGATGTGGTTGGACCGCCATCGGCATGACCTTCAACATGATGCCCTGCAGTCGGGCCGGCACTCCTGTTCTCGGCGTTCGCACGCAGCCAATGCGGTGAGTGCCTCGCCAGCAATGCGCACGTCGCAACGCGCGGCACAGTCGTGGCAACCCACGGTTCTGCAGGACGATTCGGAATCCAATTGAATGCGCTTGAGCCTGCCGCGTGGTGCGGAAGGCCACCGTCATCATGGAGCCAGGTCATGAGCATTACCGAAGAAGAGATCGTCCCCGGCGCGGTTGCGTATCTGTCCCTGGAGTTGCTTCGCACTTCCGGTGAGCTCAAGCAACCGGCCCTGCAGCCGAATGTGCGTATGGGACCGTTTGTATGCATCGCAGTGAACGACAAGAGTTGTGCGTGGCTGGAGATTACGTCCAAGGGAGAGAAGCGCCTGGAGCGCATCACGCTTGATCCCGCATGGAAAAAGGAAGGAGGGAAGCGCTGGCTCGCCGAAGATCAGTACATCAACGATGCACGCACGCCGTTCATCGGCCCCAAGCGGATCTTCGTGGCGGCCAGCAAGGACGAGCTGGTGTACAACCAGTTCCTTAGGCCACAGGTTACCGATGTGGGCGTGCAGGCGCTTCTGAAGGAGGTCAAGACGTTGGGCGGCGTCGTCGAGTAGAGCAGCCGACTAACAGTCGGCTCTACCCCGTCGGCTCTACCCCGTCGGGTGACCCGTTCGGGTTGCCGCGTCGGATTGTTCGTTCGGGTTGCCCGTTCGGATTACCGGGTCGGCGGTAGGCGGTAGCGCACGACCGTTGGTCGTGCGGCCGCTCAGCCGTTGTCGCGCAGGAACCTCGCCATCGAGGACACGCCCGGTACGCGCGGCTCGAATTCGCCGGCTACGTCGATGAAACCGCGCATCACCGCGATCTCGCGCGGCGTGCGGTTCAGCGCATCGCGTACGTCCGGATCGGCTCCGGCGCGCATCAGGCGTTGCACCAGCAGCGGCAGGCCATGCAGCGCGGCCAGGTGCAAGGGCCCAAACCCGCGTGGATCACGCGCATCCAGCGACACATCTTCGTCGAGCAGCCGTTCCACGGCGGCCAGCACGATCTGCTCGTCGCAGGCGGTGCCCGGCTCGGCGCGTGCGCCCAGCAGCAGCAGCAGCGGCGTGACCGAGCCGGCGGCGGCCTGGTCCGGTTCCGCGCCGGAGAGCAGCAGCGTATCCAGCAGTGCCAGCAGGCGTGAGCGGTCGCGTGCGCTGAAGCCGTACAACGCGGCGCAGTGCAGCGGGCCCAGCTGCTGCGCATCACCGGCATGCACGTCGGCACCGGCGGTGAGCAGGCGGGCGGCGATATCGGGCAGGCCCAGCGCCGAGGCCAGCATCAGCACGGTGACGCCGCCGGGCAGGCGGTATTCCAGCTCCGCGCCCGCATCGAGCAGGGCCGAGACGATGTCGATCTGGCGCATGCTGACCGCCGCCGACAGCGGCGTGGCCCCGCTCGCAGCCGCATGCTGCGGATTGGCACCGCGCGCGAGCAGCAGGTCGACCACGGCCAGGTGGCCGCCACCGGCAGCACGCAGCAGCGCGGTGCAGCCCTGCGCGTCCACCACGTCCACCGCAAACCCAAGGTCGATCAGGCGGCGTACCGCATCGGCGTCGCCGGCCATGGCCGCGGCCGGCAGGTCACCGTCGCGCAGCGCGCGGCGCGGCAGCTGCCATACGCGCCAGTCCAGCCAGTCGGCCAGGTCGCGGCGACCGATCGACAGCGCCACGCCCAACGGCGTCTGCCCGTCTGCGGCGCGCGCTTCGGGCGAGGCGCCCTGCTGTACGAGCAGCTTGAGCGAGCCTTCGCGCGCCAGCGCGGTGGCCAGGTGCAGCGCGGTCATGCCATGGCTGTCGCGCGCCTCACGGTCCACGCCCAGGGTGAGCAGGGCCTGCTGCAGGCGCAGCCAGCCCAGGCGCACCGCCAGCGACAACGGCGGATCACCCGCTGGCGAGGCGGCGAATGGATCGGCGCCGCGTTCGAGCAGGTCCAGCGCCAGCTGCTCCAGCCCGCGCGAGGCATGGTCGTGCTGCGCGCAGGCACTGAGCAGGCGTGCAAGGCCACCGGCACCGGCCGGCGACAGGCCGCGGCGCAGCAGCACCTGCAGCGCCGGCACCGCGTCGATGCCGCGCGCGAGCAGCGCGAACATGGGGGTGTCGCCACAGGCGTCCAGCACTTCCGGGGCGGCGCCGTGTGCCAGCAGCCAGTCCACCGCCTGCGGGTCGAGCGCGAGTTCGGCATCGTGCAGCAGGCCGCCGAGCTCATCGGCGCTGCACAGACGGGCCAGCGAAGCCATGCCGTCCGTGTTGCCGAAGCCCAGCGCCTCGCGCAGCAGGTCCAGCGGCGGCCGGTCGGGCAGTGCCGGGGTGCCTGGCTCGGCGTCGGCTGCGCCGGCCAGGCCGTCGCTCACCGCCGCCGGCAGCGGATAGCTGCGGTCGAGCAGCGAGACGATCGCCCAGCGACCGGCGCTGGCGGCGATGTCGACCGCGCGGCGGCCCTGCGGATCCGGAACATCGGCGGCAATGCCGAGCTCGAGCAGGCGACGCACCAGCAGCGGCGACACGTTTTCCGCCATGCAGGCCAGCAGTACGGCGTTGCGGCCTTCGCCGTCCACCGCGGTGATATCCGGGGTGTGCGGCAGCAGGTGTTCGATCACGGCGGCGCGCCCGGCACGGGCGGCTTCCAGCCACGGCGTGCGCGACAGCGCGTCGCGCGCCTCCAGGTTGGCGCCGGCGGCCAGCAGCACATCGATGATGTCCACGTGCCCGGCCAGCGCGGCTTCGTGCAGTGCGCTGCGGCGCTGGCGGTCGCGCGCGTCGGCACGCGCCTTGTGCTTGAGCAGCAGCTGCACGCCCGCCGGATCGTCTTCTTCCGTGCCGGCGGCGGCCAGCAGTACGGGCGTGCCGTCGGCCGGTTCGGTGCGCGCGCCGCGCTCGAGCAGGAAACGGGCCAGCCGCCAGTTGCCGACCTGGCAGGCCACGGCCAGCGGCGACCAGCCATCCTGGTTGAGCGCGTCCACTTCGGCGGCGGCGTCGCGCAGCAGCGCGGCCACGCCCGGGTCGGAGCTGCGCGCGGCGTGATGCAGGGGCGTGTTGCCCTCGGTATCCACGGCGCGCGAGTCCGCACCGTTGGCGAGCAGCGTCATCACCGCTTCGGGCCGGCCGTGCCAGCTGTCACGGGTGGCCGCCAGCAAGGGGGTCATGCCGCGATGCGGCGCATTGACACCGACGCCGCGTGCGATCAGTTCGCGCAGCAGGCGCAGGTCCGGCAGTACGGCGGCCAGCACCACCAGGCTGCGCTGGTCGCGCCAGGCCGGGTCGGGCAGGCCCTGCGGATCGGCACCGGCGGCCAGCAGCTGCAGCGCGCGGTCGACGCGGCCGCTGCGTGCCGCTTCGTAAAGGGCCGGCAGGCGTTCGTGCTGGCCCAGCGGCTCCAGCGGCTGCGGGGCTTCATCGTGGGCGCCAGCGGCATGCACGGCCGCCGCGAACGGGTCGTTGCCCAGATCGAGGTGGCTGCGGGTGGCCAGCGGATCGGCCGGTGCAATCCGCTGCAGGGCGAAGTGCGCCAACGGCGAACCCAGCAGCACGGCCAGCGCGAAGGGCCAGCGCAGGCCGTCCGGGAGCAGGCCGGGCCACGCCGGCACCACCACCAACGCGCAGACGGCGACCACCAGGCCGGCCACGATCAGGCCACGCCAGGCGGTGAGGTCGCGCGCGGCCAGGGTCCGCCAATGGCGCGCCAGGCTGCCGTCGCTGCGCTCGATCTCGTTCCACAACGGCCAGGTCCGCCAGACGCCGAGCAGCGCGGCACTGACGGCCACGCTCAGGCCCAGCACGGCGGCCAGGCTGCCGCTGTCGTGCAGCGCGCCCAGCGGCCAGGCCACCAGCAGCGCCAACAGCAGCGGCCCAAGCCCCCACAGCGCGAGCAGCGCGGGAACATCCTGGCGTGCCAGCTGCGCCATGGCGGGCACGGTCCGGCTGCGCCGCCACCACGACATGCCCAGCGCGAACGCAGGCTGTGCCAATGCCGCACCCAGTGCCGCCGGCACGCCGCCGAGCACGACCGCCAGCGAGAGCAGGCCGCCCAGGCCGAAGGCAAGGCCTGCGGCGCGGGTGCGCAGGGCGTCAGTCATTGCGTCGCGGTACCCGCACGGGTGGCACCGGTGGCGGTGGCATCTGCAGGTGGAAGCCGCGCTCGGCCAGGTTGGCGCGCACTTGATCAGCGTCGGCCAGGGCAAGGCGACGGTCGGGGGTCAGGGCGACTTCGAGCACGAATGCGAACGGCGCCAGTGTGGCCTTCAGCGCATCAGGAATGGCATCGAAGGCGTCACGGGCGGCGAGGTAGACGTAAGTGTCCTGCTTGCGTTGGCTTTTGTAGACGTAGGCTTGCATTGCCCGCGGGGCTTGGCCCTGGGAATAGATGCGTTGATTGTGGAGTAAAGCAGGCAAGGGCGAAAGACGGCAACGCGCTGCGGTGCCGGTTTACTGGCGCGCGACAGATTCAGGTTCATCAATGTCGCGGCGGTGTTCAGGTTGGGGTGGCCGCCGATGGATGCCTGGCGGCCGCCGTGGACGGGTACGGCGGCCGGAGAGGTAACTTCAACGGCAGCCGCGAAAGGCAGCCGCAGAAGTCAGCCGCAGAAGCCAGCCGACTAACAGTCGGCTCTACACAGTCGGCTCTACACAGTCGGCTCTGCCCGGTCGGCTCTACCTGGTCAGATGACGGTTCCCGTCATTTGACCTTGGCGTAGGTGCCCTTGAGGGCGACGCCCGCGAGGATGGCACCGGCATAGCATTCGTAGTTGGTGGTGCTCTTGAACTCGTTCTTCTTGTAGTAGCTGACGATGTCCACGACGGCGTTGGCGCCGCGCGACTTGGCGCCGTCCTGCAGTGCCTTCAGCGCCGACAGGGCCACCCAGTTGCAGGCCACTTCGTCGCTCTTGTTGGCGGCGTTGGTCTTCTTGTTGGTCACGTCTTCACCGAGGCGCTGCTGGACGTTGACCTTTTCGCCGGCCAGGTAGAAGCGGACGCTGCCGTCGATGCCGGCCGCCTTGGCGTCGGGCGAATTGATCAGGCTGCGCAGGGACTGTTCGACACGGGTCTCACGGGCATTGGCGGTGCTGGCGACGGCAAGCAGGGCCACGGTGGCAATCAGGGCAAAACGACGCATTCAACGTTCTCCTTGTTGGTAAGCAGGTATTGGGTTTGAGGTTACGCGTCCTGCCAGCGGCGGAAGATCAACGAGGTGTTGATGCCGCCGAAGGCGAAGTTGTTGCTCATCACGTAGTCGGTCTGCAGCGCGCGGCCTTCGCCGCGGATGTAATCCAGCGCGCCGCAGCGCGGGTCTACTTCGTGCAGGTTCAGGGTCGGAGCGAACCAGCCTTCGCGCATCATTTCGATGGTCATCCAGGCTTCGAACGCGCCGCACGCGCCCAGCATGTGGCCGACGTAGCTCTTGAGCGAGCTGATCGGCATGCCCGGCCCGAACACCTGCGCGGTGGCCTGGGTCTCGGCGATGTCGCCGTGTTCGGTGGCGGTGCCGTGTGCGTTGACGTACCCGATCTGGCCCGGTTCCAGCCCGGCATCTTCCAGCGCCAGGCGCATGGCCTGGGCCATGGTGTCAGCGGTGGGCTGGGTGACGTGCTGGCCGTCGCTGTTGGTGCCGTAGCCGACCACTTCGGCCAGGATGGTGGCGCCGCGTGCCTGCGCGTGCTCCAGGTCTTCCAGGATCAGCGTGCCGGCGCCCTCGCCCAGCACCAGCCCATCGCGGTGCGCGTCGAACGGGCTCGGCGTGGTCTGCGGGGCGTCGTTGCGCACGCTGGTGGCGAACAGGGTGTCGAACACCGCCGCCGCGGTGGCGTCGAGCTGCTCGGCGCCACCGGTGACCATCACCGTCTGCTTGCCGCTGCGGATCGCCTCGTAGCCCGACCCCACGCCCTGGCTGCCCGAGGTACAGGCGCTGGAGGTGGTGTAGACGCGACCGGACAAGCCGAAGAACACGCCGATGTTCACCGGCGAGGTGTGGCTCATCATCTTCAGGTAGGTGGTGGCGCTGATGCCTTCGGTGGTGTGTTCGTGCAGCATGCGGCCGAACTCGGCGGTGGCCTCGTGGCTGCCCGACGAGGAACCGTAGGCCACGCCGGCGCGGCCGCTGCGCAGCACCGGGTGGCCGATCAGGCCGGCCGCCTCCAGCGCCAGTTCGGTGGCGCGCACCGACATCACCGCGACCTTGCCCATGCTGCGCGTGGTCTTGCGGTTGTAGTGCGGCGGCAGGTCGTAGTCTTCCGCCGGCGCGGCCAACCGCGTGTTGAGGCCGTCGAAGACCTCCCAGCCGGGGATGTAGCGCACCGCGTTTTCGCGGGCGTGCAGGCGGGCGCGGATGCTGGGCCAGTCGTGGCCCAGCGGGCTGATGGCCGCTGCACCGGTGACGACCACACGACGATCGGGTCGGCTCATCAGACCATGCCTCCATTGACCGAGATCACCTGGCGGGTGATGTAGCCGGCCGATTCGGACAGCAGGAAGGACACCGCATGGGCGACCTCGTCCGGCTGCCCCATGCGCCCGGCGGGGATGAGTTTGAGCGCGTGGTCGAGCACTTCTTCGTTGACCATCTCGGTCTCGATCAGGCCCGGTGCCACGCAGTTGACGGTGATGGCACGGCTCGCCAGTTCCAGCGCCAGCGCCTTGGTGGCCCCGATGATGCCCGCCTTGGCGGCGCTGTAGTTGGTCTGCCCACGGTTGCCGACCAGCCCCGACACCGAGGACAGGGTGACGATGCGGCCGGGCTTGCGCCGCCGCACCATCGGCATCACCAGCGGGTGCAGCACGTTGTAGAAGCTGTCCAGGTTGGTGTGCACCACCGCATCCCAGTCCTCGGCAGGCATCGCCGGGAACGCGCCATCACGGGCGATGCCGGCGTTGCAGACCACGCCGTAATAGGCGCCATGGGCCTCGACATCGGCCTCCAGCGCGGTACGCGCCGCGTCACGGTCGGACACGTCGAACATCAGCACGCGGGCTTGCCGGCCCAGTGCCTGGATCTGCGCGACCACCGACTGCGCTTCCTCGATACGACTGCGGCAATGCACCACCACGTCGAAGCCATCGCGCGCGATCCGCAGCGCCACGGCGCGGCCGATGCCCCGGCTGGCGCCGGTCACCAGCACGGTCAGATTCCCTGTCATGCCTCTCCACTCTCCAGATAGGCCATCGCATCGCGTGGTTCGAACACCGATACGTTGGCAACCGCCAACTCAACACCGCCTGCCAGGATCCGGCAGGCGAACATGCCCAGCCCATTTTCGCCCATCAGCTCGCACTGTGCCTCCACCCGCAGGCAACTGCCCGGCGTGAAGTGCGGCTGGTGGGCGGTGTAGCGCCGCGTGCCCAGCAGGAAGCCGATCGAGGGATCGCGTCCTTCGGCGCGCGCGCGGCACCCGGCCCAGGCTGCAATCGCCTGCGCCATGTATTCCACCCCCACCCACGCCGGCACCCCGTCGGGGGTGGTGAACAGGCCGTGGGCCGGGACGTCCACTTCAACCATGATGGATTCGGGCTGCCAGTCGATCACCCGGTCGATCAGGCGCAGGCTGTCGCGGTGCGGCAGCACCGAATCGATGTCCGTGGGCAGCTGCATGCTCAACGCCGCGCCAGCGCCAGCACGGCATTGCTGCCGCCAAACGCGAATGAGTGGCTGAGCACGTGCTGCGGCGGCTGCGCCGCGCGCGTGCCCGGGGCCACCAGGGCCAACGCCGGCAACGCTTCGTCGGCGTGGCCGTCCCACCAATGCGCAGGCAGCCGCTGCTCCGGATTGTCGGCCAGGGTCATCCAGCACAGTGCGGCCTCGATCGCGCCGGACGCGCCGAGCGTGTGGCCGGTGAGCGGCTTGGTGGAACTGGCCGGCACCTGGGTGCCGAGCACGGCGGCCACGGCCAGGCTTTCCATGGCGTCGTTGTGCCCGGTGGCGGTGCCGTGCAGGTTCACGTAATCGATCTGCGCCGGCTCCAGGCCGGCGCGGCGCAACGCCTGCTGCATGGCGTCGATGGCGCCGCTGGCCTGCGGATCCGGGGCGGACATGTGGTGCGCATCGGACGATTCGCCCCAGCCCGACAGGCGCACCGGGCCAGGCTCGCGGGTCATCAGGAACAGCGCGGCACCTTCACCGATGTTGATGCCGTTGCGGTGCCGGGAGAATGGATTGCAACGTGCGGCCGACACCGATTCGAGGGCGCTGAAGCCGGCCACGGTGAAGCGGCACAGCGAGTCGGCGCCCCCGGCGACCACTGCGTCAACGATCCCGGCGCGCAGCAGGCGCGCGGCCGACATCAACGCCTTGGCACTGGACGAGCACGCGGTCGAGAGCGTCCAGGCCGGGCCGCTGCTGCCGATGCGGGTGCGCACGAAGCGCGCCGAGGTGCCCATTTCCTGCTGTGCATAGTGGAAATCGGTGGGCCAGCGCCCCTCGTCGGCCTGCATGCGCAGCGCGTGTTCGGACTCGCCGATGCCGGAGGTGCTGGTGCCGATGATGACCGCCACGCGCTCGGCGCCGTAGCGCGCGATCGCCGCGTCCACGGCCGGGCGGATCTGCTGCAGCGCGCTTTCCAGCAGCGCGTTGTTGCGCCCGCGCAGCGCCACCGGCAGGGCCGACAGGTCGGGCAGTGGATCGGCTACTTCGCCCAGGGCCAGGGTGCGCCCCGGGATCATGCTGTCGTTGTCGCGCAGGCCGCCGGGCTGGTCGGCGAACAGGCCGGCGCGCACCTGCGCGCGCCCGCTGCCCAGGGCGCAGACCACGCCAAGCTCATTCAGATATACCGCGGTACTGCTCACGATTGCGCTTGCCCCATGTCCAACGATTCGATCACCAGTTCATACCCTTCGGCCAGGTTGCGCAGTTTCACGCGTCCGTCGACCAGCGGTTCCAGCACCAGCCAGGCGGTGCCGCCCTGCTCCAGGCGGCGGCTGCCGTTGGACTCGACCAGGGTCCAGCCGTCCGGCAGGGCCGCCCGGATGGCATCGGCCGGCCACAGCGCAAACTGAAGGTCGTCCAGCACGCGCTCGCCCCGCACCTGCGGCGGCAGCCACGGGGCGCGGGTCTGCTCCAGGGTGCGCCCATCCCAGACCATGCGCACGCCGGTCTGGCCCATCGCCTGCACGGCCAGCCGCACCTGCTCGCCATCGGCCTCGAGCAGCGCGTCCAGCTCGCGCTCGTGGGTGCCGAAGCGGAACTGCAGGCGCTGCTGCAGCTGCAGTGGTGTGGCCAGTGCGGAAGGCGGCAGCTGCAGGGTGGGCAGCTGCACCCGCGGCGCGGGCATGCGGGTGCTGGCGCAGGCCGCCAGCAGCACGCTCATCAACAGGGCAAGGATCAGCCGGTGCACAGTTCCTCCAGCACCCGCAGGCGACGACCGCTGTCGTCGGCCACGTACGGATTTCTGGTGTCCCAGGCATAGCCGGCCAGGATCGAGGAGATCATGCGGCGCACGTCCGGCTGCGGGTCGGGGTGGTAGATGATCTTCTGGAAGCCGCCGTCGTACCAGGCTTCAACGAAGCGACGGAACGTCTTCACGCCGGCGCGCAGCGGAATGGCGAACTCGCGCTCCCAGTCCACCTGCTCACCGGCATGGCGGCGGGCCAGGCAGTCGCTGGCAAGCTGGGCCGACTTGAAGGCGATGGTCACGCCCGAGGAGAACACCGGGTCCAGGAACTCGCCGGCATTGCCCAGCAGCGCATAGCCTTCGCCCCACAGCGAACTCACGTTGGCCGAGTAGCCGGTGATGGTGCGCACCGGCAGCACCGCCCATTCGGCGTTCTTCAGCAGGCGGGTCAGGTTGGGGTCTTCGCCGACGATGGCCTGCAGCTTCTCGAGGTCGGTGCCCGGGTACTTCTCGAAGAAGCTCGGCTCGGCCACCACGCCCAGCGAACAGCAGCCGTTGGAGAACGGGATGGTCCAGTACCACACGTCCACGTGCTCGGGATGGGTGGTGATCAGGATCTTGTTGCGGTCGAAGCCGGCGTCGGCCGGAATGTGGTCACGCACGTGGCAGAAGATCGCCCCGCGTACGGGGAAGTTCGACGGCGACTCCAGGTTGAGCAGGCGCGGCAGCAACCGCGCGAAGCCGCTGGCGTCCAGGATGAAACCGGCCTCGATGGTGTACTCGCTGCCATCCGGGCGGCGCACCTGCACCCGCGCCGGGCTGCCCGGCTCGACCGACAGCACTTCATCGCCGAAGCGCAGCGTGGTGCCCATGCGCTCGGCACCGCGTGCCAGCACATCGTCGAAATCGGCGCGCTGCACCTGGTAGGTGGTGCCCCAGCCGGGCGAGAACTTGTCGCGGAAGTCGAACTCGGTGCTGCGCTCGCCGCGCACGAAGGCCGCGCCGTTCTTGTACTGGAAGCCGGCCTGCACCACGTCCTGCAGCAGGCCCGCCGCTTCGATGTACTCCATGCTCTGCGGCAGCAGGCTCTCGCCGATGGAGAAGCGCGGGAACTGCTGGCGCTCCAGCATCAGCACCTGGCGCCCCTGCCGGCGCAGCATCGCGGCGGCGACCGAGCCGGCCGGGCCCGCGCCAATGATCAGAATTTCGGTTGTTTCCAGTGCTGCGTTCATCGATACATCCTTGATCACGAAAGTGGGGGAGGCGCGGTCGCTCAGTGCGGTGCGTCGTGAGGCGGTGGACGGAACAGGGGCGAGATCAACCAGACCAGGCCGATGCCGAACAACAGGGTGAGGCCGAAGGCGCGCAGCGCCGGCGTGGCCGACAGGCCCAGCAGGCCGAACGACAGCCAGGTGCTGGCCGCGCCCACGCACACCGCCAGCCAGGCGCTGGCATCGCCACGGTGCTCGATCAGGAAAATGCCGTAGTCGATGCCCATGCCCAGCAGCAGCATCAGGGCCAGCACGTTGAACAGCTGCAGCGGCTGCCCGAACAGGCCCAGCAGGCCCAGCGTGAGTGCACCGGCGGCCAGGGTCGGGGCGAACACCCGCCATGCCTGCGCGCGGTAACGCCAGTACAGCACCGCGAACACCAGCACGATGCCGACCAGCAGCAGCACGCTCATCAGCTTGCGGTAGTGCTTGAGCAGCGAGGAAAAATCGGCGGTGCGGTCGACCCAGCGCACCCCGTCGATGCCCTTGGCCTGCGCTTCCAGCAAGGTCAGCGCATCGGCGCGGGACAGGTCGTCCACCATCACCACCGACGCCATGCCCTCGCCCACCGTGCCCAGCCACAGATGACGGAACGGCATCGCCGCGGGCGAGGCCAGGAACGCATCGGCCTGCAGGTCGTGTGCGGCGAACACCGGGCGCTGCAGCGGTTCACCCACCGCCTCGCCCACCTTGGCCAGCACCTGCGGTTCGATCCGCGCGGTCAGCGCGGCATCGGCATGCTGGCGCTGCACCGACGGCAACCACTCGCTGATCGCGCGGTAGCCGCCGATCTGCTTGTTGGCCGAGAGCACGCGCAGGCGTTCGATCAGGGCTTCCTCACGCTCCAGCACCTGTTCGGCGCTGGCGCCCTGCACCAGGTAGAACTGCGCCGGACTGGGCATGCCCAGCATCTGGCTGATCCGGATCTGCTGGTTGATCAGCGTCATCGGCGAGGACTGCAGGCTGCGCAGGTCGTCGTTGGGATGCAGGCGCAGCATGCCCAGCACCGACAGCACCGCGACGGCGCCCAGGAACAGGCCCACCGGGCGGCGCCCGTGCAGGCGCGGCCAGCGCTCGAGCGTGGCGCCCAGCCAACGGGCGAACCCGGTGCTGCGGATCTCCCCGCCGTCCAGCCAGGGGAACCAGAAGATCACGGTCAGGAAGGCGGCGGCCAGCCCGACCACCGAGAACAGCGCCATCTGGCGCAGCCCCGGGAACGGTGCCAGGCCCAGGGCCAGGTAGGCCAGCGCGCTGGTCAGCAGGGCCAGCCACAGGCCCGGCAGCAGGTGCCGCAGCAGGCGCCAGCGGCGGTCGGCCGGCTCGGCCTGGCGCGAGGCGAACCAATGGATGCCGTAGTCCTCGGCCACGCCCACCAGCGAGGCGCCGAACACCAGGGTCAGCACGTGCACCTTGCCGAACACCAGCACCGTCACTGCCAGGGCCACGCCGCAGCCGATCAGCAGCGAGGCGGCCACCAGCAGGATCGGGCGCAGCGAACGGAACGCCAGCCATACCAGCAGCAGCACCGCCGCCAGCGAGCCCCAGCCGATGGTGTTGATTTCGCGGTTGGCCTGCACCGCTGCCGCCTCGGCATGCAGCGGCACGCCGGCGCGCAGCACTTCCAGGCCGGGCGCGTGTTTGGCGGCCGCGGCGGTGGCGGCATCCAGCAGCAGGTCGATGTGCCGCTCGCCGTCGAGCTGGAACGCCGAGCCGACGGTCTCGTACTGCACCACCGACCAGTGCTTGCCGTCGGCTTCGAGCAGGCCGTCGTCACCCATGCGCAGGCCGGAGCCCAACGCACGTTCCTGCCACCACTGCGGCCACAGCGACAGCGGATCCTGACGCCATTCGGTCAGGCGCGGCGCGCCCATCGGGCCGTACAGCGCGGCCAATGCGGATTCGGACAGGCTGTCGGCCGGTTCGTTCTGCAGGCGCTGGCGCTGCTGGTCGGTCAGCAGGCGGTCGCGGTACGGCGCGTAGAACGCGCGCGCCTCATCGAACCAGCCTTCGATGGAGCCGCTCTCCTGGACCAGCGGGGCATCGCCCCGCTCTACCGTCATCTCCTTGCGGAAGGCGAGTTCAGCCGCCTTGGTCTGCGCGGCATCGGCGCTGCCGAGCAGCACCACGACCTGCCGCGAATTCGCATCGGCAATGCGCCGGGTCACGTCGGACAGCAGGCGGTCGTGTGCTTCCTGCGGCAGCAACGCCAGGATGTCGGTGTCGATCCGCGACTCCTTCGACCACAGCTGCCACTGCTGCACGCCCAGCCCGACCAGCACCAGCAGCCATGCAATGGCCAACCAGCGCCAGGCGCGCTGCAGCCGGCCGTTGTCACGCCAGGCCGAATTCAACGACTCATTCAAATTTGCGGCCCTCGTCGGCGCTCAGCTGCGCCGGGGTTTCGCTCAGCGCGGCGAAATGGATGCGGGTGACATCCTGGTTCGCTTCGGTGATCTGGACCTCGCGCACGTAGCGGTCGCCGCTCAGTTCGAGCGCGCTGAACACCTTGGCCAGCATCGCCGAGCGCGGGGTCAACTGCATGCGCCAGCCATTGTCCGGCAGCGCCTCGACCTTGACCTCGAACTGCGCCGACAGTGCCTGCGCATCGCCACTCATCAGCGCGAACATGATCGCGTTGACCGAGCGCATCGCCGGCTGCTGGCGGCCGTCCAGTTCGACCCGGCTGCTGCCGTCGCGCTGGCGGCTCAGGATGCGGTCGCGGGTGACCACGACTTCAGAGGGGAACGGCTTGAGCGTGGTCCAGATCACGCCATGGTCCTGGGCCAGCACGAAGCGACCCTGCGAGCGCAGCGGGTTCTTGAACCCCGCCACCTGCTTGTCCTGGCTGAACTCGCCGCGCAGCACGGTGACCTTGGCCACGCGCTGCTTGACCAGGTCCACGTTGGCCGCCGGGGCGGCGAAAGCGGGGCTGGCCACGGCCAGCAGCATCAGCACGCCCAGCGTGCGCAGAAGACGAATCATGGTGCCTGCACTCCCAGCCGTTCCCACAGTACCGACGGGCACAGGTACAGCATTTCGTTGGTGGCCGCGTCGACCGCGACCTGGATGGTGTGCGCACGCGTGAGCACCTGGTCGCTCTCTGCGTCGCGGATCTCGTAGGCGATCTTCAGCCGGTTTTCCCACTCGGTGATGGTGGCGCGCACGCGCAGCGCCTGGCCGTACAGCAGCGGGCGGATGTACTTCACGCGTGCGTCCACCACCGGCCACACGTAGCCGGAATCGCGCATCTGCGGGTAGTCGTAGTCGTAGCGCTGCAGCAGGGCGCAGCGCGCGATTTCGAAGTACTTGAAGTAGTTGCCATGCCACACCACGTGCATCGGATCGCAGTCGTGGAAGGTCGGCGACAGCGTCACCTCGAAGCTCAGGTCATGCTCGGTCATACAGGCCCCAGCGCTGGCTGCGGATATCGTCCAGCAGGCCGCGCAGCTCGCCATCGAGCGCACGGTCCTCGTCCACCAGTGCGATGCGCTCGCACAGGTCCTGGTACATCGTCTCCAGGTCGCCATGCAGCGTGGCGTTCATGCCGACACGCTGGCGCAGGGCCACACCCTGGCGCGCGGCGATGAGCATGCCGGCCACCACCTGTTCGGTCAGCTCGATCACGCGCAGGCAGTCGCGCGCGGCGATGGTGCCCATGCTGACCTTGTCCTGGTTGTGGCACTCGGTGGAGCGCGAGAATACCGAGGCCGGCATGGTCTGCTTGAGCGCCTCGGCGGTCCACGCCGAGACACTGATCTGCAGCGCCTTCAGGCCATGGTTGATCGGTGCGCGCGCGCCGGTGGAGGCCGACAGGTTGGCCGGCAGGCCATGGTTGTAGCGCGCATCCACCACCAGCGCGAGCTGGCGGTCGAGCAGGTCGGCCAGGTTGGCGATGGTGTTCTTCAACGCATCCATCGCGAAGGCGATGTGGCCACCGTAGAAGTGGCCGCCGTGCAGGATGCGTTCGCCGTCGGCATCGATCAGCGGGTTGTCGTTGGCGCTGTTGAGTTCGGTTTCGATCAGCTGGCGCAGGAACGGCAGCACATCCTGCACCACGCCGATCACGTGCGGTGCGCAGCGCAGCGAGTAGCGGTCCTGCAGGCGCTGTTCGTTGCGCGGCGGACGGTCGCTGTGCAGGTCTTCGCGCAGGCGCGCGGCGATCTGCATCTGGCCCGGATGCGGCTTGGCCGCGAACAGCATTTCATCGAAGTGGTGCGCGTTGCCATCGCTGGCCAGCACGTTGAAGGCGGTCAGGCGCGTGGCCAGCTTGGTGAGGTAATCGGCGCGGGCGTACGCCAGGCAGGCCAGCGCGGTCATCACGGCCGTGCCGTTCATGATCGCCAGGCCCTCCTTCGGGCGCAGCCGCAGCGGCGCCATGCCGATCTCGGCCAGCACCTCGGCGGCCGGGCGGCGTGCGCCCTGGTACATCACCTCGCGCTCGCCGCACAGCACGGCGGCCACGTACGACAGCGGGGTGAGGTCGCCACTGGCACCGACCGAGCCTTCGGCCGGAATCAGCGGCAGCACGTCGTGCCGCAGCAGCGTGGCCAGGCCCTGCAGCAGCGGGTGGCTCACGCCGGACATGCCGCGCACCAGCGAGGCCAGGCGCGCGGCGATGACGGCGCGGGTCTCCTGCTCGTCCAGGAAACGGCCCAGGCCGCAGCCGTGGTAGGTGAACAGGTGGTGCGGCAGTTCGGCCACCAGCGCCGGCGGAATGTTCACCGTGCACGAATCGCCGTAGCCGGTGGTCACACCGTAGATCACGCCGTCCTCGCGCAGCAGGCGGTCGAGGAAGTCCACGCCACGCTGGATGCGTGCGGTGAACGCCGGATCGTCGGTGACCACGGCGTCGGCCTGCCGCTGGGACAACGCGACCACGTCTTCGATGGTCAGCGGCGCATCGCCGAAGCGGATGGGGGGTGAATTACTTGCCATGAGATGCCTGATCCCAGAAGGGGAAGAAATTGAACCAGTCAAAGGGGGCCTGGGTGACCTGGAGTTCCAGCCACCGGGCGAAATGTTCGGCCTGTGCGGTCAACGCGGCGTCGCGCGAACCACGGGGCAGCACGATGCGGTCGCTGAAATGCTCGAAGCGCACGCGGTAGCCGTCGCTTTCGTGCAGGCACGCCATGGTGTACACCGGGCAGCCCAGTGCGGCGGCCAGCACGTACGCGCCGATCGGGAACTGCGCGGTGTGGCCCAGGAACGGCGCGGGCACGGTACGCCCGCCGCGCAGCGGCACGCGGTCACCGACGATGGCGACAAAGCCACCGGCTTCGACACGGCGCTGCAGCTCCACTGCGGTGGCCGGGCCCATGTCGGTGACCTGCATGAGTTCGACGGACGCGAGCGGGTCCAGCCGTTGCATCAGCCGGTTGAAGCGCTGCGCGTGGGCGGTATGGACCAGCACGGTGATGCGGAATCCCGGCACCTGTTCGGCCAGCACCTGGCACAGTTCCAGGCAGCCGATGTGCGCGGTGAGGATCAACCCGCCTTCGCGGCGCGCGATCTTGTCCAGCATGAGGTCACGCTGCAGGCGGATGTTGGCGGGCGGGTAGCGCCCGCCCAGGCCCAGCAGCTTGTCCAGCAGGGTGTCGGCAAACAACGCGAAGTGCTTCAGGCTGGCCCAGCGCCCGGGCGTGCCGCCCAGCACGCCGGTGTGCGCCTGCAGCCGCTGCAGGTACTGCAGCGAGGACTGGCGGGCAACGCGGTTGCCCAGCCAGTGGCACAGCACCACCGGGTACACGCACAGCCGGAACGGCCAGCGACCGAACCAGCGGTGCACCCAGCACAGGAACAGCACCCCGGCGGCCGAGGTGGTTTCACCCAGGTCGGCCCAGTGCGGGGCGTTGGCCGGTGCCGGCGTGGTCATGCCGGAGCGCTTCCAGCGGCACGGCGCCACAGCAGGCGCGGCGCGCGGCGCAGCATGCCGAAGAACAGCCGGGTGTGCATGCGGCTGATCCGCACGTTGTCGCGCCACACGTCGAAGTGCGAGACGCCGTCGCTGGGGTAGGTCACCCGCGTGGGCAGGCTGATCACCGGCACGTCGCGCCAGAACAGCCGCACCAGGATCTCGCTGTCGAAATCCATGCGCCGGCCGATGGTCTCCTCGCCCACCAGCCGGGTCACCGGCGCCAGCGGGTACAGGCGGAAGCCACACATCGAATCGCGGATCTGCAGCGACAGCGTGTTGATCCAGACCCAGATGTGGGTGGCATAGCGCCCATACAGGCGCGCCTTGGGCACGCTGTCGTCATAGGCGGGAATGCCGCAGATCACCGCCGTCGGGTGTTGCCGCGCCAGGGCCTCGAAACGCGGAATGTCGGCCGGGTCGTGCTGGCCATCGGCGTCGATCTGCAGCACGTGCGAGTACCCGCGGCGCGCGGCCTCGGCAAACCCGGCCAGCATCGCACCGCCCTTGCCCTGGTTCACGTCCAGGCGCAGCAGGCTGAGCTGGTCGGGCCGCGCGTGCGCCAACGCCCGCAGCACCTGCGCGCAGGCCGGGTGCGAGCCGTCGTCGACCAGCAGGCACGGCAGCCCGCTGGCCAGCACGCCCTGCACCACCGCGCCGATGGCGTGTTCATGGTCGTAGACCGGAATGACCACCAGCGGCGAAAACGCCGCCTGCCCACCCGCGCTGGTCTCACGCATCGCCGAACACCACCCGGCCACTGGCGTGCACGCCGTGGTCGGACACGTAGCGGAAGCTGAGCACGGCCTTGACCGCGTCCCACCCCAGGGTGAGCTGTAGGCGGTCACCGGGGCGCGCCACGTGCTGGAATTTCAACGCATCCATGCGCTCGAAGCGCGGCGGCATGGCAAACGCCTGGCGGCCGTAGTGGATCGCCCAGTCGAGCTGGACCACGCCCGGCAGGATCTTCGCCTGCGGGAAGTGGCCGTCGAAGACGACCAGGTCGCCGTCCAGCGGCAGCACCAGCACGGCGGCCGCGTCGTCGCGCTGCTGCCACTCGGCCACCGGCATCAGCGGCCGGAACAGCGCGCCCAACGCGGCGGCGGTGGTCTTGCCCTGCGCGTTGTACGGCAGCTCGTCAACGAACCGCCAGCGGCGCGGGCGGGTGACCGCATCATGGCTCTGCGCGAGGTGCGCGCCCAGCGCCTGGGCCTGGCGGCGGCGCTCGCCGTCGTCCCACTGCGCCACGCCGGCCACCTGCGGTACCACCACGGCGGCGAGCTGTTCGCGCGCGCCCGGCAGCACCAGCACGCGGGCGTCCTGCACGGCCGGGTGCGCGCGCAGCTGCTGTTCCAGCGCGTCCAGCGACACCCGGCGCTCTTCAATCTTGACGATACGGTCGGCGCGTCCGAGCAGGCGGAAGCTGCGCCCGGCATCGGCCTCCACGCGGTCCTGGGTCTGCCACCAGCCGGCCTCGGCCAGATGTGGCGAGGACACGGCCAGGCAACCGTCTTCGATGCGCCAGGACACGCCCGGCAGCGGGTGCCACTGCGGCTGTTCGGCACTCCATTGGCGCCAGGCGATGCCACCGGTTTCGCTGCTGCCGAACACTTCGGTCGGCGCCACCCCGAGCAGCGCGCGCGCCTGCAGGGCTGCCTCGGCGGGCAACGGGCCGCCGGAGGAGAACACCGCGCGCAGGCGCCCCCCCAGCGACGACCAGTCCAGCTGTTCAGGCAGGCGCTTGAGGTGCGCAGGGGTCGCCACCAGCACCGAATCCTGCGCGGCCAGGGCGCTCACCAGGTCTTCGTGGAAGAAGCGGCGCGGCAGGATGGCGCGGCCGGCCACCAGCGGCCACAGCACGCGGAACAGCAGGCCATAGATGTGCTGGTGCGAGACGGTGCCATGCACCTGCGCGCCTTCCAGCTGCGGCCCGAAGGCCGCCTGCAGCGCATCGACCTCGCGGGTCAGCTGGCGCAGGACCTTGGCGATCGCGCTGGGCGCACCGGTGCTGCCGGAGGTGAACACCACCAGTTCCAGCGTGTCCTCGTCCAACGCCAGCAGCGGCGCGGCCGGGTCGGGCGCGGCGTCGGGGTGCAGCGGCGCATGGCGCGCCGGGACGTCACCGGCGAACCCGGCCACGCGCGGGCTCAGTCCCTCCAGCGTGGCGGGCAGGTTGTCGCCACCGAGGAACACGCGCTTGCCGGCGTGCCAGGCACCCAGCAGGGCCGCGGCGAAGTCCAGGGTGTCGTCGAAGTACAGCGCCCAGTCGCGGCCGGGGGCGCGGGCGAAGGCCTGCTGCCAGCCCTGCACGCGGCTGCGGAACTGCGGGTGGGACACCACGCGGCCGTCGGCATCGATGCCGACAATGCGATCCGGTTGCGGTACCAGCGCCAACCGGTCCAGCGCGATCCACTCAGCCATGCGCGTGCGCCGCCTTCACCCGCCGCCGTACCAGCCACTCACCGCCAAACAGGACACCCATCATCACGTACGCCAACAATCCGTTGTAGAGCGCCCAGACCTGGTTGGAGGCCCAGAACGCCGTGATCAGGGCCAGGCCCCCGTTGAGAACAAAAAAGCCGCACCACACCTGGGTGACACGGCGGGTATAGACCACGGCGAACGGCGGCAGTTCCGGCTCGGTCAACCGCGCCAGCCGCTCCACCGCACTGGGCGGGAAGCGCAGGCTGGTGGCGAAGATGACCAGCATCACCGCATTGACCAGCGCCGGGTACAGCTTCAGCGGCAGGGCCTGGTTGAACGCAGTGGCCAGCAGCGCCAGCAGGCCGGCGCCCAGCGCCGCAGCCCACCACACCGGCTGGCGGGTGGTCAGCGCGCGCAGCGCGGCCAGGGCGAACAGCAGCAGCGCCATCCAGCGCGGTTCGAAGCGGCCCAACGACAGGTACACGACCAGCGGGTAGGCCAGCGACAGCACTGCAAACGCCGCGACGCGCACCCGGACCATGGTCGATCTTCAGCGGCGGCCGTCAGGCGGCCGCTTGCCCGGGCAGCAGCCCATGCACCACATCGACGATGTCCTGCACGGTGCGCACCGACTTGAACGCTTCCGGCTGCAGGTTGCGGCCCAGCAACGGCTTGAGCTGCACGATCAGGTCCACGGCATCGATGCTGTCGATGTCCAGGTCGTCGTACAGGCGGGCGTCGGGCGTGATCCGCACCGGCTCGATCTCAAAGCTGTCCTTGAGGATCTTGACGATGCGATCGAAAAGTTCGTTCTTGGTCATGGCAAATCCTGGCGCCGTTACGACGGCTGGCGTGCGGCGACAAACTCGCTCAAGGCACGCACGCTGGAAAAATGGCGACGGGTCTCTTCCGAATCCGCGGACAGGCTGACACCGTACTTTTTCTGCAGGGCCAAACCAAGCTCAAGCGCGTCGATCGAGTCCAGGCCCAGCCCCTCCACGAACAGGGGTGCCTCGGCGTCGATGTCATCCGGAGCGATGTCTTCCAATGAAAGCGATGAAATGATCAATTCCTTGATCTCGTGCTCAAGTGCCTGCACGGCTTGGTTCTCCAGCGAAGTCGAAGTAATGGGCAAGGTGATCGGTCACGCGCCGGGCCGCCAAGGCATCCCCCCTGGGCGTATCGTCGGCTCCCGTCAGGAAGGGAGCGATCGGGAGATCTTCCCCGACTTCCAGCTGAACGTGAAAACGCCGTGATGGTACACGATACCATTTCTGGCCCTTGGTCAGGGTAGGCGGGGTGCAGGTGATCCGCACCGGGGTGATGTCAAACTGACCGCGTACAGCAATGTTGGCGGCCCCCCGCTGCAGCCGCGGCGGCTGGCCCGGCACGGTCCGGGTGCCCTCCGGGAAGATCACCAGGGTGCCGCCGGCGCGGACCGCGGCGATGCAGTCGTCGATCAACCCGGCGCCGTCGCTATTGGCCACGTAGCCGGCCGCGCGCACCGGGCCGCGCATGAACGGGTTGCGGGCGACAGCCTGCTTGACCACGCAGTCGGCGTTGGGCAGCTGGGCGATCAGGAGCACCACGTCGATCAGGGTCGGGTGGTTGGCCAGGATCAGCAGACCGTTGCGCTGCAGGCGTTCCCGCCCCCGGATCTCATAGGTCATCACCCCCAGCCGCTGCATCAGCGCGACATGGCTGGCGAAACTGAATTGGACCAGCCGGCGTGCCAGCGCGCGCCGCCGCGCGGTATGCCGGACCAGCAACAACAGCGGCAACAGCAGCCCGCCCAGCAGCAGCCCGCCCAGTCCGAAGACGGCGAAGCACAGGCCGGTGCCGAACACGCGCCAGGCGTGGTCGAGGCGGGCATGCCAGCGCTCAGCCATGGCGCTGCCAGGACCACTGCTGGCCATCGGCCTGGAAGCGCAGCGCGGCATCGCCGGAGAGCAGGAACCGCAGCGCGTCCAGGCTGTGCGGCAACACGCCGGCCGGGCTGTCCTGGTCGCCGGCACCCCAGCCCAGCGACAGCCGGGTACCGGGCTTATCGGCCGCGGCCAGCCGCCAGCACCAGGCGAAATACGGGTCCGGTTCGTCGGCGAAACCGGCGTAGACCGCCGGCAGCGGGGATTCGTAGGCGATCACGCGCACTTCCGGCGCACCGTCGGCGAGCAGGCCGAAGGCTTCCACGCAGGCCGCCTCGACCGTGCCGCGCCCACCGGCCAGGGCCAGGTAGTTGCCGCGCTGGCCGCGTGCGATCGAATACAGCGCCGCCACGGCGTTGTGCACCGACAGGCCGAAGGCGGTGGGCGACATCGGGGTGTCCTGGCGCAGGGTGTCGAGCAGTTCCATCGAGCGGGCCACGTCGCCGTGTCGCGAGGCAAACACCAGCGGCACCTGGCCGGCATCATCGGGCTGCTCGCACCAGCAGGCGGCCTGGATCGCCATGCGCCCCAGCCGCTCGATGCGCCGGCGCTGCATGGCCGGCACTTCGGTCAGCGCCGGGGTGTCCTGCCCTTCCGGCACGGTGGGCGACTGCGCCCATGCCTGCCAGTCCGATTTCGTGGTCAGTCCCGGTGCCCAGGCCGACCAATCCACAACAGAGAACTCGATCATTCACGCCAACATGGTTATGGGCACCTGGAAACACGAGCCATGGCGGCAATGCGACCCGGCGCCCCCATTCCGGCCGACCCACACCTGTCTTCGACATCGTCCGACGTGCATGGGCACGCCGCGAAAGGAGCGCACGCTATCATGACACTCTCGGCACTGGCAGCTTTCACAATCTGAAATGAGTAGCACGATCCACAGCGTATCGGCCTCGCCGGTCATTTCTTCATCGCCGGGCCCCGCCCTGTTCCGTGCCTGCTACGCGCCGGCCGCCGCGCGCGACGCCGCGTTGGCCGACCCGCGCACGTTGGCGGTGTTCGGGTTTTCCCACGGGCAGCCGCCCTGCGCGGACCCGCGCTGGCTGCAGGTACCGCTGGCGGAACATGGCCCCGCGCAGATCGAAATCTGGCAGGGCGCCGGCAAGGTCGAGCACGGGGTCCGCGACGGCGTGCGCTGGTCGGCCACTGATGCCGTGCTGTTCGGCGCGATCGAGATGGACGAGATCGACGGCGATATCGAATCGGCCGCGGCAGATTCCTACGCTCTAATGAGTGGTTTTCTGACGCACTGCGGCTTCCCGCACCTCCTGCGCACCTGGAATTATCTCGATGCGGTAACGGAAGGTGAGGGCGACCAGGAACGCTACCGGCGCTTCTGCGTGGGCCGGGTGCGGGGATTGCGCGAGCTGGACGAGGCCGCGCTGCCGGCAGCGACCTGCATTGGTCGTTTCGACGGCGTCCGCCGGCTGCAGGTGTACTGGCTGGCCGCGCGTGAACCGGGCCTGCCGCTGGAGAATCCCCGCCAGGTCAGCGCCTTCCGCTACCCCCGCCAGTACGGCCCGCAGTCGCCCAGCTTCTCGCGTGCGCTGCTGCCACCGCCGGCCACCGGCCTGCCGCTGCTGCAGTCGGGCACGGCCGCGATCGTGGGGCATGTGTCGCAGCACACCGGGTCGCTGACCGAACAGCTGGACGAGACCCTGACCAACCTGCAGAGCCTGGTGGATGCGGCCCGCCTGCAACGGCCGGCGCTGCCGGCCACGCTGGGCGCTGAATCCGTGTTGAAGGTTTACGTCCGCCGCGCGGACGACCTGGCGGCGATTGCCGCGCGGATGGCCGAACTGCCAGGCGCACCGCCGTTCATCGTGCTGCACGCCGAGGTCTGCCGGGCCGAACTGCTGGTGGAGATCGAAGGCCTGCACGGGTGAAGCGTGTGACGACCAACGGTCGTCACCTACCGGTTCCAGCCGGCCGCCGGCGAGCTCCACGGCAACCGTGCCGCTGTAGTGCCGGCCGCTGGCCGGCTCCAGGCGATGGCGGCAACCACGGCGCCGGTGTAGTGCCGGCCGCTGGCCGGCTCCAGGCGATGGCATCTACCCCGAGGAGCCGGCCAGCGGCCGGCACTACTAGTGCGGGCGATGGCGTCTACCCTGAGGAGCCGGCCAGCGGCCGGCACTACTAGTGGTAGCCGGCGTCCGCGCGCACCTTGCCGCGGAACACCCGGTACGACCAGGCCGTGTAGCCCAGGATCACCGGCAGCAGCACCACCAGTCCGACCAGGCTGAAGCCCAGCGACGAGGCGGGCGCGGCGGCCTGCCACAGTGTCATGCTCGGCGGCAGCAGGTACGGCCACATGCCCAGCACCAGACCGATGAACCCCAGTACGAACAGGGCCAGCGTCAGCAGGAACGGCGGCAGGTCGCGGCGCGGGTGCATCGCGCTGCGCCACAGCGCCACCGCCACGGCCAAGGTCAGCAGCGGCACCGGCGACAGCCACCAGAAGTTGCCGTCGCTGAACCAGCGCGCCATCAGCCGCGAGTCCAGGAAGGGCAGCCAGGCGCTGACCAGCCCCATGAACACGATCACCGCCACCACCAGCGGCCGGGTCAGGGTGCGCGCGAACGTCTGCTCGCGGCCCTCGGTCTTCAGGATCAGCCAGGTGCTGCCCAGCAGCGCATAGCCGAACACCACCGCCGCACCGGTCAGCATCGAGAACGGGCTGAACCAGCTGAAGGCGCCGCCCACGTACTGGCCATCCACCACCTGCAGGCCCTGCACCAGCGCGCCCAGGATCACGCCTTGGGCGAACGCGGCCAGCAGCGAACCCAGTCCGAACGCCACGCTCCACAGCCGGCGCGAACGGTGCGCCTTGAAGCGGAATTCGAACGCCACCCCGCGGAACACCAGCGCCACCACCAGCAGCAGCACCGGCAGGTACAACGCCGACAGCAGGGCCGCATAGGCCTTGGGGAACGCGGCCATCAGGCCCGCGCCGCCGAGCACCAGCCAGGTCTCGTTGCCATCCCAGATCGGCGCGGCAGTGTTCATCATCACGTCGAGCTGCTCCTCGTCCTCGGCCATCGGCGCGAGGATGCCGATGCCCAGCACGAAGCCATCCAGCACCACGTACATCAGCACGCCGAAGCCGATCACCGCGAACCATGCCACCGGCAGCCAGGTCGTCATCTCCATCTCAGCGCTCCTCCAGCGGTTCGTCGGCACCGGACAGCGGCCGCGCCGGGGTGTGGCTGCCGTCTTCGATTGGCGGCTGCTGGTCGTGCGGCTTCGGGCCGGTGCGGATGATCTTCACCAGGTACCAGATGCCCCAGCCGAACACGAACGCGTAGCCGACGATGTACACGCCCAGCGACAGTGCGGTCATCCACGCACTCTGTGGCCCCACCGCGTCGGCGGTGCGCAGCACGCCGTACACCACCCACGGCTGGCGGCCCATCTCGGTGACGAACCAGCCCGACACCAGCGCGATGAAGCCGCTGGGCAGCATCCAGTTCCACCCCCGCACCAGCCAGCGCGACTGCAGCAGCCGGCCGCGCCACCACTGGAACGCCGATACCCAGGCCAGCAGCAGCATCAGCGTGCCCAGCCCGACCATGATGCGGAACGCGAAGAACACCGGCACCACCGGCGGCCGCTCGCTGGCGGGCACGGAGGTCAGCGGGTCGAAGGTTCCCTCCAGCGAGTGGGTGAGGATGAGGCTGCCCAAGCGCGGAATGGCGATCTCGAAGTCGTTGCGTTCGGCGGCCTCGTTGGGTATGGCGAACACCACCAGCGGCACGCCCTCGCCCTCGCCCTCGGCATGCCAGTGCGCCTCCACCGCGGCGATCTTCATCGGCTGGTGCTTGAGGGTGTTGAGCCCGTGCATGTCGCCCACGAAGATCTGTACCGGGACGGTCAGCGCGGCGAAGGCCACGGCGGCCAGCAGCATGGTGCGCCCGGCCTCCACGTGGGTACCCTTGCGCAGGTACCACGCGCCAACGCCACCGATCACGAAACAGGTGGTGATGAACGAGCCCAGCGCCATGTGCGCCAGCCGGTACGGGAAGGAGGGGTTCAACACCACCTGCCACCAGTCCTGCGGCACGACGATGCCATCGATGATCGCGTGCCCGGCCGGGGTCTGCAGCCAGCTGTTGGACGACAGGATCCAGAACGTGGACACCAGCGTGCCCAGCGCCACCATGCACGTGGAGAAGAAATGCAGGCGCGGCGAGACCTTGCCCCAGCCGAACATCATCACCCCCAGGAAGCTGGCTTCCAGGAAGAACGCGGTGAGCACTTCATAGGTGAGCAGCGGGCCGATCACGCTGCCGGCCACCTGGCTCAGGCGCGGCCAGTTGGTGCCGAACTGGAAGGCCATGACGATGCCGCTGACCACCCCCATGCCGAACGACACCGCGAAGATCTTCTGCCAGAAGAAGTACAGCTCGCGCCAGATCGGCTTGCGGGTGCGCAGCCACTGGCCTTCCACGAACGCCAGCCAGCTGGCGGTGCCGATGGTGAAGGCCGGGAACAGCACATGGAAACTGATGACGAACCCGAACTGGATCCGGGACAACAACAACGCGTCCAAGCGACGCCTCCGCACATTCTGGAATGTGGACCAGTCTGGGCCGGTATTCGTGAAGAGGACATGCGACCTGGTGACGCGCTGCTTCACTTGGTCGCAGGTGGAGCCCAGTGCAGGGTTGGCGGGTCGTTGAGGGTTGCCCGCCAACGGCAGCCACGCAGGGCGTGGCGCTACGGATTCCGCCTGGGGGAAAGCCCCCTTCATGTTGAAGGGGGCGCGCCAACGGCGCGGGGTTTAGCTGGAATGCCATTCACAGGTCATGGGCGAAGCCCATGACCTGTGGCCCCCTCCGAAGAACGTTGCGGCTGCTACGCTTGCCGGGTTTTCCTTTACGGTGCTGCCCGCAATGCCCAGAACGCTGCCCTTGTCCCTGCTGCTGCTCGCCGCCCTTGGCGGTACGGCCCACGCGGCACCGACGCCGATCACCATCGAACAGGCCATGGCCGACCCGGACTGGATCGGTCCGCCGGTCGAGAGCGCCTGGTGGTCGTGGAACAGCCAGCAGGTGGAGTACCAGCTCAAGCGCAGCGGCAGCCCTGTCCGCGATACGTTCCGCCAGCCGGTCAACGGCGGCGTGGCCAGCCAGGTCGCCGATGACCAGCGCGGCACCCTGGACGTGGACAGCCCGGTGTACGACAGCGCCCGCCAGCGCGCGGTGTTCGTGCGCAACGGCGACGTGTTCCTGCGCGACCTGCGCAGCGGCGCGCTGACCCAGCTGACCCGCAGCACCGAAAAGGCCAGCGCGGCCACCTTCGCCCGCGACGGCGGGGTGATCTGGCGTACCGGCCAGAACTGGTTCCACTGGACCGCCGCCGCCGGCGTGCAGCAGGTGGCCAGCCTGAAGGCCGAGAAGAACCCGGATGACGCGCCGAAGGCCGACGTGCTGCGCGACCAGCAGCTGCGCACCCTGGCCACGCTGCGCAACGACCGCGCCCAGCGCGATGCGCTGAAGGAGCAGGAAGCCAGCTGGCGCCGCGCCGACAGCAGCCGCGCCCCCGGTCCGGTGTACCTGGGTGCCGACGTCGAGATCGTCGACAGCGCGCTGTCGCCCGACACCCGCAGCCTGATCGTGGTCACCAAGCCGAAGAGCTTCGATGAAGGCCGTGGCGGCAAGATGCCCAAGTACGTGACCGAGTCCGGTTACGAGGAGTTCGAAGACACCCGTACCCGCGTTGGCCGCAATGATCCGGAGCCGAACGCGCTGTGGCTGGTCGACGCCGTCACCGGCACGGTCAAGCCGCTGTCGCTGGACACCCTGCCGGGCATCGCCACCGACCCGCTGGCCGCGCTGCGCAAGGCCGCCGGCAAGGACGCCCTGAAGGGCAACCGCCCGGTGCAGGTGCTGGGCGGCCCCGGCGCGCCAGGCGTGCGCTGGAGCAGCGATGGCCAGCAGGCGGCCATCATGCTGCGCGCCAACGACAACAAGGACCGCTGGATTGCCAGCGTCAGCCCGACCGAGGCGAAGCTGCAGAACCGCCACCGCCTGACCGACGCCGCCTGGATCAACTGGGGCTTCAACGATTTCGGCTGGTCCAATGACAACCGCACGCTGTGGCTGCTGTCGGAGGAATCGGGGTATTCGCACCTGTACACCCAGCAGGGCACCGCCAAGCCGCAGGCGATCACCAGCGGCAAGTGGGAAACCTCGATGCCGGTGCCCAGCGCCGATGGCCGCAGCTTCTACGTGCTGTGCAACCCGCAGTCACCGGGCGACTACGAGGTCTGCGCGGTGGACACCGCTTCGCGCCAGGTGCGTGAGCTGACCTCGCTCAACGGCGTGGAGGACTTCTCGCTGTCCCCGGATGGCCAGCAGCTGCTGGTGCGCTACTCCGGCGCCTATCTGCCCGCCCAGCTGGCGGTGGTGCCCACCGCCGGTGGCCAGGCCAAGGTGCTGACCGACACCCGCAGTGCCGCCTTCAAGGCGCGCCAGTGGATCCAGCCCAAGCTGGTGCAGGTGCCGTCCAAGCATGGCGCCGGCGTGGTGTGGGCCAAGTACTACGGCCCCGAGACCCTGGACCCGGGCAAGAAGTACCCGATCGCCATGTTCGTGCACGGTGCCGGCTACCTGCAGAACGTGCACCAGCGCTACCCGGCCTACTTCCGGGAGCAGATGTTCCACAACCTGCTGGTGCAGCAGGGCTACGTGGTGCTGGACATGGACTACCGCGGCAGCGAAGGCTACGGCCGCGACTGGCGCACCGCGATCTACCGCAACATGGGCCACCCCGAGCTGGAAGACTACAAGGACGGCCTGGACTGGCTGGTGGCCACCCAGCAGGGCGACCGCGACCACGCCGGCATCTACGGCGGCTCCTACGGCGGCTTCATGACCTTCATGGCCCTGTTCCGCTCGCCGGGCACGTTCAAGGCCGGCGCCGCGCTGCGCCCGGTGGTCGACTGGCACCAGTACAACCACGGCTACACCGCCAACATCCTCAACACCCCGGACATCGACCCGGAGGCCTACCGCGTCTCCTCGCCGATCGAATACGCCGACGGCCTGCAGGACCACCTGCTGATCGCGCACGGGATGATGGACGACAACGTGTTCTTCCAGGACTCGGTCAACCTCACCCAGAAGCTGATCGAGCTGCACAAGGACAACTGGAGCATCGCGCCCTACCCGCTGGAGCGCCACGGCTACGTGCGTGCCGATTCCTGGCTGGACCAGTACAAGCGCATCCTCAAGCTGTTCGAGGAAAACCTGAAGTGAGCCACGACGCGGCGCCGATACGGATCGTCGCCGCAGTCATCACCGATGGCGCGAACCGCGTGCTGGTGGTGCGCAAGCACGGCTCGGACGTGTTCATCCAGCCCGGCGGCAAGCCCGAGCCTGGCGAAGCACCCCTGGCCGCGCTCGCGCGCGAGCTGGAGGAAGAACTGGGCGTGGCGCTGGACCCTTCCAGCGCCGTGCCGCTGGACGCGTTCAGCGACTGGGCGGTGCATGAAACCGGCCGCCGCGTACATGCGCAGGCCTGGTGGGTGCAGGTGCAGGGCACGCCCGATGCGCGCGCCGAGATCGCCGAACTGGCCTGGGTGCCGATGCAACCGCCGCACGGGCGTCGCTTGGCACCACTGAGCGAAGACCATATCCTGCCCGCGGCCGCCCTCGCGCTCGCAACGGGCTGACGCCGCCCCCCCCCGTTCCCCCCAGGACACCGGATGTCTTCGACGCTTCCCCCGCTGCTGCCCCATGCCGTTCCGCGCCCGAAGGGCGACGGCACACCGGCCTTCCTCGCCCCCCTGGCCAAGTCCGTGCTGGTGATCTGCATCCTCTCGGCGGTGTGCTGGGCCGGCGGCGTGGTGCTGGCCGTGGTGCTGTCCAAGTCGGCCTGGCTGCAGGACCTGCTGCACGACTCGGACCTGTCATGGATGCCGCCGTCGCTGCGCTGGTTCAGTCGCCACGCCGTGGCGGTGAATGTCGCACTGACGGTGCTCAGCGTGGCCGGTGCCCTTGCCAGCTGGGGCCTGCTGCGCCGGTATCGCTGGGCGCTGTGGACGTTCATCGTGCTGCTGGTGGTCACTGCCGTGCTCAATTTTGCCGGCGCGTGGGTGGTGGACGAGGTGTTCCGCCTGCTGATGGTGCACCTGCCGCCCAACGTGGACGCCGCCGACGCGGCCCAGGTGCACCGCGAGCTGCTCATGCAACGCGTGATCTACACGGGCATGATGATCATCACCTCGCTTGCCTTCGCCGCGTTGCACGCCTGGCTGGTGCTGCGCCTGCTGCGCCCGGATGTGCAGCGCCTCTTCGCCAAGCCGTAGAGCGAGGCCGTGCCTGGCTGCGTAGCGCCAGGCCATGCGTGGCTGCCCCTGCGCTAAAGTACCCCCATGAACGATTTCGACCGCGTACGCAGCTATCTGACCGACCTGCAGGACCGCATCTGCGCGGCCATCGAGGCCGCCGACGGCCAGGCCCGCTTTGCCGAAGACCTGTGGCAGCGCGCGGAAGGCGGTGGCGGCCGCACCCGCATCCTGCGCGACGGCGCGGTGTTCGAGCAGGCCGGCATTGGCTTCTCCGACGTGTCCGGCACGCGCCTGCCGCCGTCGGCGTCGGCCAACCGGCCGGAACTGGCGGGCGCCTCCTGGCGCGCCACCGGCGTGTCGCTGGTGTTCCACCCCCTCAACCCCTACCTGCCCACCACCCACGCCAACGTGCGCTACTTCAGCGCCGAGCGCGATGGCGAGCAGGTGGCGTCGTGGTTCGGTGGCGGCTTCGACCTGACCCCGTTCTATCCGTTCGACGAGGATGTGCGCCACTGGCACCAGACGGCGCATGACCTGTGTGCGCCGTTCGGCGAGGAACGTCATGCCGCGCACAAGCGCTGGTGCGACGAGTACTTCTTCCTGCGCCACCGCAACGAGACCCGTGGCGTAGGCGGGCTGTTCTTCGATGACCTGCACGGCGACTTCGAGCGCGACTTCGCCTACCTGCGTGCGGTGGGCGACGGCTTCCTCGACGCCTACCTGCCGATCGTGGCGCGCCGCAAGGACACGCCGTACGGCGAACGCGAGCGCGAGTTCCAGCTGTACCGGCGTGGCCGCTACGTGGAGTTCAACCTGGTCTACGACCGCGGCACGCTGTTCGGCCTACAGAGTGGTGGCCGCAGCGAGAGCATCCTGATGAGCCTGCCGCCGCGCGTGCGCTGGGAATACGGCTTCCAGCCCGAGCCCGGCAGCGCCGAAGCGCGGCTGGGCGATTACCTGGTGCCGCGGGAGTGGGTGTGAAACGCCCGCGGGTGCGTCAGCCCGTGCGCCTGCCCAGCTGAGTCATGCGCTGCACGTGCGCGATCAGCAGCTGCTCCTGCTTCGCTTCGTAGTAATGGACATTGCCTTGCGCGGCGTGCAGCGTATAGGACTCGTCATCATCGAACAGCGCGCCGCGTGCCGCAATCACCTGCAACGGATCACTCGATCCGAGCCCCCACTCGATGCGTTCCAGGCTGTTGCGTGCCTTGTCCAGCTTGAGCTGCGTGCGTTGGCGCTGTTCAAACAGTGCTTTCAGTTCTTTTGTGACCACCTTGGGCAGTTCGCCGGAGGCGGGCAGTGGCCTGGAGAGCGCGCGTTCGCTGTCGCGGGACCACAGCCGCGTGGTGTTGCTGATGCCCTCCAGCATGCCGCTGGACGTGCCCCGCACCGCCGGCCCGGGAACGCGGGGTTCCCCCGTCGCCTCTTCGTACGTCGGCGGCAGGTCCCGTTGCCAGTGAGAAGGCGTTGTCGGCCGGGAGAACATCGCGGAGGCGCCTGCGGGGATCAAGGTCAAACCTGAGTGCGGCATGGGGGATGTCTCTGTGAAGCGGATACCTACAGCAGGCGCCCGTCAGGACGCTCATTGCAGCACTTCACCCATGCAGACACTTGCAGCTTCCGCTCACGCGGCCTCTCAGGTCTGCGACTTCTTCGGCACTATGGTGATGTGCCCGTTGATTTCCAGCACCGCCAGCGCGACATCGCCGATCTGCAGGCAGCCCTGCTGACGCAGCGCAGCCTCCACGTCGGCCGGGGTGACCAGTTCCCGCCGCAGCACCGAGTCGAGCAGCTTGCCGTCGCGCGCGATCAGTACCGGCTCGCCTTCGACCAGCGACTCGATGCGGCGGCTGCGCGTGGTCAGCCAGCCGACGCCGTAGTTGATGCCGATCAGCGTGGCGGCCAGCAGCAGGCCACCGCCCAGCGAGGTGTCCTTGCCCAGCAGCGCGTTCTGCACCGCGTTGCCCAGCAGGACGATCAGCAGCACATCGAACGGAGTGATCTGCCCCAGTGCGCGCTTGCCGGACAACCGCACCATGCCCAGCACCACCACGTAGACCACCACCGCGCGCAGGATGAATTCCCACCACGGCATGGCCAGGTCGAACAGATCGCTCATGGAACGTCCCCGTTGAGTAGGCGTGCAGCATGGGCGCGAGGGCGCGAAGGGGGCAAGAAGGAATGGGGCGCCGATGTGCCGGGGGAAAGCAGGAAGCCCAAAATAAAAAGCCCCGCCGACCAGGGGGAGGTCAGCGGGGCCGGGGAACGGGCGCTTGGGGAGTAGCCCCCGTTCCGAGATCTGCTCCAGGGGATGGGAGAGATCCACAACAGGCATTGCGCCTGTCGGGGTCTATAAAAGCACCTCGAACATTGATAGTTCGTGAAGGCGCCCAATTAATCCGCGAGTGAAATCAGAAACATTCATCCACGAGTCAGTTTATGTGCCTGCAATGAACCAATTCAGCTAATTTGGCGTGAAATACGTCTCAATGTGCCTCATCCCAGTTATCCCCGACGCCCGCATCGACCACCAGCGGAACGCGCAATTGGGCTGAAGACGACATCAACTCCACCACCTGCGCGCGCAAGGTCTCGAGAAACTCGCTTTCGGTTTCGAATACCAGTTCATCGTGCACCTGCAGAATCATGCGGGCGCGGCCGCCCTGGCCCTGCAGCCAGTCGTCCACCTTCACCATGGCGCGCTTGATGATGTCCGCCGCCGTGCCCTGCATGGGCGCGTTGATGGCGGCCCGCTCGGCCCCGGCCCGCAGGCCCTGGTTGCGGGCGTGAATGTCGTTCAGGTACAGCCGGCGGCCTTCCAGGGTCTCCACGTAGCCCTGGTCGCGGGCCTGCTGGCGCATGCGCTCCATGAAATCGCGCACCCCGGGGTAGCGGCTGAAGTACAGCGCCACGTAGTCCTGCGCCTGGCCCCGGTCGATGCCCAGGTTGCGCGCCAGGCCGAACGCGCTCATGCCGTACATCAGGCCGAAGTTGATGGCCTTGGCGGCGCGGCGCTCGTTCGGGGTCACCTCGTCCAGCGCGCGGCTGAACACCTCGGCGGCCGTGGCACGGTGGACGTCCACGCCCTGCTCGAAGGCCCGCACCAGGCCCGGGTCCTCGGACAGGTGGGCCATGATCCGCAGCTCGATCTGCGAGTAGTCGCAGGCCAGGATCTTGTGCCCTGCCGGGGCCACGAAGGCGCGGCGGATGCGGCGGCCATCCTCGGTGCGGATCGGGATGTTCTGCAGGTTCGGATCGGACGAGGACAGCCGGCCGGTGGCCGCGCCGGACTGGTGGTAGCTGGTGTGAACGCGGCCGGTGTCCGGGTTGACCATCTCCGGCAGCTTGTCGGTGTAGGTGCTGCGCAGCTTGGCCAGGCCCCGGTACTCCAGGATCACCCGGGGCAGCTCATGCTGTTCGGCAATCGCCTCCAGGGCCTCTTCGTTGGTGCTGGGCTGGCCCTTGGGGGTCTTCACCAGCGCCGGCAGCTTCAGTTCGTCGAACAGCACCGCCTGCAGCTGCTTGGGCGAATCCAGGTTGAAGGTGTGCCCGGCCAGTTCAGTGGCCTTCTGCTGGGCGGCCAGCATGCGCACGCCCAGGTCCTGGCTCTGTCGGCGCAGCTCGGTCATGTCGATGTGCACGCCGTTGGACTCGATCCGCGCCAGCACCGGCACCAGCGGCATTTCGATCTCGCGGTAGACCCTGTCCAGCGAGGGCGTCGCCAGCAGCTGCGGCTGCAGCGCGTGATGCAGGCGCAGGGTGACATCGGCATCTTCGGCGGCGTAGCGGCAGGCCTCGTCCAGGCCCACCTGCGAGAACGAGATCTGCTTGGCGCCCTTGCCGGCCACCTCCTCGAACTTGACCGTGGTGTAGCCCAGGTAGCGCATCGCCAGCGAGTCCATGTCATGGCGCGTGGCGGTGGAATTGAGCACGAAGCTCTCGAGCATGGTGTCGTCGTGGTAGCCCTGCAGGTCCACGCCATGCCGTCGCAGCACGTGCAGGTCGTACTTGCCGTGCTGGCCGAGCTTCTTCTTGCGCGGGTCTTCCAGGGCCGGGCGCAGCGCATCGAGCACCTGCTGGCGGGGCAGCTGGGCCGGCGCGCCCGGGTAATCGTGGCCGACCGGGATGTAGGCGGCCCGGCCCGGCTCGACCGCCAGGCTGATGCCCACCAGGTTGGCGCGCATGGCGTCCAGCGCGTCGGTCTCGGTATCGAATGAGATCAGCTCGGCCTCGGCCAGCCGCTGCACCCAGGCGTCGAGCTGTTCGGTGGTCAGCACCATCTCGTACTCGCCGGGCGCGGACAGCGCCGGGTCGATCGCCACCGCCCCGTCCTCCGACGGGGAACGGGCGTACCCGGCGGCGGTGCCGCGCAGGCTCACCGGGGCGTCGCTGGCGCCTGCCGGTGCCGGGACCGGCCCTCCCAGCTCCTTCAGCGCCTGGGTGAAGCCATAGCGCAGGTACAGCTCACCGAGGGCGGGCACGTCCGGATCGCGCAGGGCCAGGGTCTGCGGGCTGGACTCCAGCGCCACATCGGTACGGATGGTGACCAGCTCGCGGTTGAGCGGCAGGCGCTCGAGCGCAGCGCGCAGGTTTTCGCCGATCTTGCCCTTCATGCCCGGCGCGGCGGCCATCACCCCGTCCAGGGTCTGGTAGTCGGCCAGCCACTTGGCCGCCGTCTTGGGGCCGCACTTCTCCACACCGGGCACGTTGTCCACGGTGTCGCCCATCAACGCCAGCAGGTCCACGATCTGGTCGGCGCGCACGCCGAACTTCTCCATCACCGCCGCGTCCGAGTCCATGCGGCTGCCCGTCATGGTGTTGACCAGCTCGATGCCGGGGCGCACCAGTTGCGCGAAGTCCTTGTCGCCGGTGGAGATGGTCACCGTCATCCCGTCGCGGTGCCCCTGCAGCGCCAGCGTGCCGATCACATCGTCGGCCTCCACGCCGGGAATGCGCAGGATGCTCAGGCCGAGCGCCTCGACAATGCGACACATCGGCTCGACCTGCGGGCGCAGGTCGTCGGGCATCGGCGGGCGGTTGGCCTTGTAGTCGGCATACAGGTCGTCGCGGAAGGTCTTGCCGGGCGCATCGACCACGAACGCCACGTACTCGGGACGCTCTTTCAGGGTGGCGCGCAGCATGTTGACCACGCCAAACAGTGCACCGGTGGGTTCACCGGCGGCATTGGTCAGCGGCGGAAGCGCGTGGAACGCGCGGTACAGGTAACTGGACCCGTCAATCAGGACTAATCGGCTCATGCGACGATTCTACGCGCCCGGCCACGGCCATTCTCGGCGCCGACGTCACGGACCATGGGGCATAATCAACGCCCCCCTGACCCAGGAACCACGGCCCATGAAGACTCTGTTGCTGGCTGGCCTGCTCGTGCTGGCCGGATGCGCTACCGGTGGCGGTGCGGGCCCGGTGGATGTGAGTGGCGCCGATGTGTCCAAGCGCGTGCTGGACAATGGCGACACCATCGAAGAGTTCCGGGTCGGCGGCCAGCTGCGCATGGTCAAGGTGAGCCCCTCGCGCGGCGCGCCGTACTACATGTACGACAGCGATGGCGACGGGCGCATGGACAACGACAAGGATGGCGTGTCCCCGGTGTACTGGAAGCTCTACAGCTGGTGAGTGTGAGTACGCCTGAACGCCGCCAGCCACCCGACCCCGCCGCCCTGCGTGCGGGGCTGACCCCCGAGCAGCGCCAGGCCGTGGACACGCTGGAGCATTTTGGCTGGGAACTGCGCTTCGTGCGCCGGCCGCTGTTCCGCGACCCGGTGCCGGTGCTGTTCGACCGCAGCGGCGAGCGCTATGTGGTGCTGCAGCCCGATGGCAGCCTGGATGAATCGCAGACATTGAAGCTGCGCCCGTAATGCGGCCGCTGGCCGGCGCTACCGGATGACCAGCACCGGTACGGTGCTGCGTGCCAGTACTTCGGCGGTCTGGCTGCCGAGCAGGACGCGGGTCATGCCGCGGCGCCCGTGCGAGGTCATCACGATCAGGTCGCTGTTTCGCTCGACAGCCGTGTCGATGATGCCGTCGGCGGCATAGCGGTCCAGCACGTGCACGGTGGCGGCGCGCAGCCCCTGCGCCTCGCAGGCGGCCTTGGCCGGGGCCAGCACCTTCTGTGCGGTCTCTTCCCGGTCGGCTTTGTACTCGGGGCTGTTCATGTAGCCCACGCTCCAGCCCATGGCGTCGTACATGCCCACCGCCCACGGCTCGGAGACGGTGACGATATCGATCTCGGCGTTGAGGTCGCGGGCCAGTTCCAGGCCCTTGAGCAGGCCCTTTTCGGACAGCTCGGAACCATCGGTGGCAATCAGGATGCGCTTGTACATGGCGGGCTCCTTGGTGGATAGTCGGGGTCACCATTGCACACCTGCCGTGCAGGCGATGCCTTGAGCGTGATCAATCGGTACCGGTCCGCGCCAGCCGTCAGCCGTCAGCCGTCAGCGGTAGGCAACGCGGGGTTGTCCTTTGTCATCCAGGAACTGGGCCCCCCGCACGGCCGATGCCTGCTGCACCGGCGTGCGCAACCGCGCCAGGCGCGCGCTGATCTCGTTGTCCATCTCCAAGCCCTGCCTGAAGTTTTTCAGGCTGGTCAGGCGCTGGGCGATGCGCTCGGTCTTGGCCTCGCCGACCCGTGCGGCGCGGGCCTCGGCCTCCTGGGTGACCCGTGCCCGGGTGGATGCGCGGGCCTGTTCCGTCGTCTTCTGGAACGCCAGCAATGCCGCGCTGCGCTGCAGCTGGTCGGCCGCCGCGCGCGCGGCGCGTTTGACCTCGTCGTCCGTGCGCCGGGCCGCCTCGGCAGAGGCACCGCGTTCAGCGCGCTTGCCCGCCTCCCTCTGCACGGTGCGTTGTGCCATGGTCAGCGCCTGCGCGCGGCGCCGGACCTGGTCGCCCAGCGCCGGTACGTCAACCTCCGGTGGGCCGGCCCGCGCGGCATCGGACACCATCGCCTGCACCGCGGTCACCGCCGTGTGGACGGCCGCGGTGAACAAGGTGTGGCGCGCCTCGGCGGACAGCGCCGGGTCGGCCAGGACCGCGTCACGGTATACCTGCCCGGCCCGCGCGATGAGCCGTTCGGCATCGTCCTGGCGCAGCGCCCACATGTCGCGTTCGTAGCGGTTGCCGGCCTCACGCTGCTGGGCCTCCATCAATTCGGCCGGGACCGGGTCGCGCGGCAGGCCGTGCTTCTTCAATGCCTGGGCCCACGCGGTCTCGACCGCCTGCGTGACCTGCCTGGACAGTGCATCGCGTTCGTCGCGGTGGATCAGCCCCACCGATGCGATGGCTTCCTGCCGCAGCCAATCCAGCTCCAGCGCGACCAGCCGCTCCGGGGCATAGGCCTGGCGCAGCGTTGCGACCAAGGGCTTCAGGGCCATGTGTTGCTGCTCGTGGGCAAGGCGGGGCTGGGCAATGCTGGCGCGCCCGCCCGGCAGGTGGCTGCGCGCCGCAAAGGCAGCGCGCGAGCGCAGCGATTTCACCTGCAGGTCGTCTGCATCCGGCCACAGCCCGCTGTGCTGCAGGCGCTCGACCCAGCCGCGCGAGGCGCTGTTGCGCAGCACCTCGGCGTAGTAACCGGGCGTGCCCGGATGCTTGGCGGTCAGCAGTTCGGTGCGCAGCTGCCGGGCAGGCACGCCATGCGCTATCAGCGTGTCCATCAGCTGGATGAAGGCGATCCCCAGCTGCGGATGCCGCTCCGACCAGGCGGCCACGTTCGGCGGGTAGGCTGCCTCAGGGGTGGGTGTCAGCAACAGCGCGGCCACGTCCGCAGCCGGCAGCTGACCGGCGTCGACCAGGCGGTCCATGACCATCAGCCAAGCATGGTTGGCCAGGAACGCCTCCAGGGTGCGCGGTGCGCGGCCCGGACCCCGCCGCAGCATGCGCTGCATGGGTTCATGCACCACCGGTGCCACCAGTGCAGCGGCGGCGGCGCGGATCAGCGACGGGCGCCCGTCCTCCCACGCGCGATCCAGCTGCTCCAACGCGTCGTGCAGCGCCTGCAGGCACTGGATTTCCGGGCAGGCGCCGTTGATGGCGGCAGCCGGTGCAGACGCGGGCTGCGCGGTGGGCGCCGCTTGCAGCAGGGCGGCGTAGGTACGCCGGACGTCTTCCACTGTGTCGGTGCCCGATCCGAGGACCGCCTGGAGGGCGTCGCTGACCTCGCGGCAGACACGCCCGGCGCGCGCTGGATCGGCCTGCATCCAGGCTGACATCTGGGCTGGATCGAAGCGCGCCAGCATGGCGTCGCGCCGGGCGACCATGCGTTGGGTCATGGTCGCCGCGTCCGGCCACGCCGATGCGTCAGCATCGGCTGGAGCCGGCCAGTGCCGCTCCAGCACCGTCGCAATGGCGGCTGCCGGCAACAGCGACAGGCGGTAGCCCATCTCGGCCAGGGTGTCGGCAACGCCGGGCGTGGGCGCCACCGGTGGCCGGAACATTGCGGCGATGCTTTCCGACTGGAAACCGTAGGGCCAGCGGGTGGTGTCATGCAGCGCACCGGGATCGTCGTTCAATGCATCGAACCGCGCCACACCGTCGGTAAACGCCGGTGGGATCGGAAACAACGACCCGGGCCGCTGCAGGATGGCCACCTCGCCACTGAGCTGCTTGGGCAGCATCTGGCCGGTGTGCAGACTCCGGAAGCCCAGCGGTCCGCAGGAACCGAAGTCCAGCGACATCCCCACGTGCTGGCCGTCGCGTTCGGTGTACCCGAAGTTTTCCAGCCGATAATTGAGATGGTCCCAGTTGTCCAGCCAACGCGACGCGATGTAGTGGCGCAGCTGCTCGCAGCGCATGGCCTCGGGCAGCATGCCGTTCATCGCCTCCAGTGCGTCAAAGCGCAGGCGGTCGTTGGCCGCGTGCAGGGCGGCGTCGGCCTCGCCCAGGGCCCACCATTCGACGCCCGCGTGGTGCAGCAGCGTGGCATTGGCCGTGATGGCCCCGGCGTGCTGCGCCTGCAGCGCCACATACGACCGTCGCGATGATGGTGTCGCCTCGGCCACGGCGGCCACGGCCGCGTCGCTCGCAAGGAAATCGCCCAGATCCTGGAAACCCGGGTCGTAGCGCGACCCCACGCCGTCGCCCGACGTGGGCAGGCCGGCGAGCGGCTCCACCAGCTCGGTATCCGGCGCCAGCAGGCCGGTGAGCTGGAACAGCTTTCCCGAGGTGACTTCCATTGCGCTGCTGCGACCGTCGGCGGTTGCCTTGACCCGCCACGCGTCCTCGCCGCGCATGACCACGACCGCCTTCTGGCTGCCCGCGCCCTGCCAGGGCGTCGCCTTGCAGCCGGTGAAGTCCAGGCTCGGTCGCTTTGTCGAGGCCGCATTGCGCACGTCGGATATCACCACACTGGGCGGTGTGTCGTGCAAGGCAGTGCTGTCGTCACCTGGGTGTGGAAGACACGGCAGCGACGCTCTCCTGTGTTCGATGCTGCTTATCAATTTTGGCGTGCCTGATTGATGGGGCACGGACACTACCAGCCAGCCCTGCCCTGCAGACCTCGGACTGGTTGCAAACCCGCGCGGCCGCCACTGCCGCAGGCCGTCCCTCCCCGGTCGCTGGAGGGCGCGTTGCGGGCGCCTACGGTCGCAGCTGGCGGGATCGCCGTACCCGCGATGTCGCAACCGGCAAGATGACGAGGGCGATCACGACGGCGGCCGTCCACATCTCCCAGCTGCCCAGCACGCCGGTCGGTGGCGTGCAGCGCAGCCGCAGCAGGTCAACGCTGCCGCCCGCGCCCAGGCATGCCGCCGCACGTTCGAACAAGGCCATCACCGGCGCCGCCCAGCCCGCCGACAGCGTCAGCGCGACCAGTGCAGTCAACAGGTACGGGATTCCCTTGTTCATGCGCGTGCTCCCAGCAGACAGCGCCAGACTCTGGGCGCGTGGCCGGGGTCGCACAAGCCGCACGCGACGAAGCGTGTGAAATCCGGTATGAGTCGGGGGACGCCGGGAGCGAATGGCGGGCGCCGGCACGGGAAAGTCCCGGCCGGCGCAGGTTCAACGCGTGAGCTGGACCTGCCAGCCCTGCCCGGCCGGTACCCAGTCGAACTCGACCGGCAGGAACTTTTCGATCAGCCGCGCGTTGCTGACCAGATGCTCGCTGATCGTGGCGGTGGTGAAGCTGCCGGCGCCGGCGAGTGCCATCGGCAGCAGCAGCTGGTCGGAGAGGTGCTCGGCCACGCAGCCGTCGCCGCGCAGGTAACGCTGCACCTCATCGGCCAGGCGCGCGCCGACCTGTTCGGCCGACACGCCACGCTCGCCATGGCCGCTGAAGACTTCCACATGGGCATCGTGGCGCACCTGCACAAGCGCCACGTTGCCCGGGCCCAGTGCAGGACGCACGCTGTGCACGTGGCGCGGATGCGGGTCCACGCCCAGACGATCGGCCAGCACCTGCAGCTCGCGCTGGCCGATGCTGCCCGACAGGCCGGACATCAGCACCTTGGCCTCGACCGACGCCAGGCCACCGCGAGCGTTGAACGCGCAGGGCTGCAACGTCGCGCAGGGAGTGACCTGCACGTCGAGCACGCCACCGCCGGCAGGGTGGAAGCCATGCTGCTCCAGCGTAAAGCCGACCTGCACGCCCATCCGCGCCAGCGCGGGCAGGTAGGCATCGGCGATGAAGTCCGCACTGGGCGCGAGCGGATTGTGGGTGCCGCCTTCCAGGCGCAGCGTTGACGGCGTGGCCGCCTGCCACAGGGCCGGCAGCAGCGTCTGCAATACCAGCGTCGCCGAGCCCGCGCTGCCGGTGGCGAAATGGTAGTCACCGCCCTGCACCGTGCCGGGTTCGAAACGCAGCGCGGTCGCGCCCAGGGATGCACCGTGCACGTGGGCACCGCCGATCCTCGCGGCAGCAGTGACGGCGGTGAGGTGCTGGCGCATCAGGCCGGGGCGACGACGACGGCCACGGATATTGCCCATGCTGAAGCCGGTGCCGGTGCACAGGCTGAGCGTCAACGCCGAACGCAGCAGCTGGCCGCCGCCTTCGGTTCCATCCAGTTCGATCATGTCCATGGTTCTGTCCTTTTCCTTCCCCCCGCGCGCGGCGCAGTGTACGCCGCGCGCGGCCAACCTCATCCCTTTACGCAGACGACCTGGCGCAGGGTGTGGACGATCTCCACCAGGTCGCGCTGCGCCTCCATCACCGCTTCGATCGACTTGTAGGCCGCCGGAGACTCGTCGACCACCTCGGCATCCTTGCGGCACTCCACGTGCGCGGTGGCCTTGGCGTGGTCGTCCACGCTGATCAGCTTGCGCGCCTGGGTACGGCTCATCACGCGGCCGGCGCCGTGGCTGCAGCTGTTGAAGCTTTCCGCATTGCCCAGGCCACGCACAATGAAGCTCTTGGCCCCCATGCTGCCCGGGATGATGCCCAGTTCGCCCTTGCGCGCACTCACTGCGCCCTTGCGGGTAACGAACACGTCCTTGCCGAAGTGGTGCTCGCGGCTGACGTAGTTGTGGTGGCAGTTGACCGCCTCGGCCGCGGCCTCGAACGGCTTGTTGATCACCGTGCGCGCCGCCGCCACCACGTTGCGCATCATGATCTCGCGGTTCAAGCGCGCGAAGCGCTGCGCCCAGTCCACCGCGAACACATAGTCGCCGTAGTGCATGCTGCCTTCCGGCAGGTACGCGAGGTCCTGGTCCGGCAGGTTGATCATCCAGCGGCGCATTTCCTGCTTGGCCAGTTCGATGAAGTAGGTGCCGATCGCGTTGCCCACGCCACGCGAGCCCGAGTGCAGCATGAACCACACGCGCTGCTCCTGGTCCAGGCAGACCTCGACGAAGTGGTTGCCGGTGCCCAGCGTTCCCAGGTGCTTGAGGTTGTTGGTGTTCTTCAGCTTCGGGTGGCGCTCGCAGATCAGCGCGAAGTCGTCCACCAGCTGCGACCAGCCATCAATGGCCAGTTCCGGCGGGGTGTCCCAGCTGCCCTTGTCGCGGCCACGGCCGACGGTGCGTCCATGCGGCACCGCCCGCTCGATCGCGCTGCGCAGCGCCGACAGGTTGTCGGGCAGGTCGCTGGCGGTCAGCGTGGTGCGCGCGGCGATCATGCCGCAGCCGATATCCACGCCCACGGCAGCCGGCACGATCGCGCCGATGGTCGGCACGACCGAGCCTACCGTGGCCCCCTTGCCGAGGTGCACGTCGGGCATCACCGCGATCCAGCGGTGGATGAACGGCAGGCGCGCGATGTTCTGCAGCTGCTCACGCGCGGCATCTTCCAGCGGCACGCCGCGCGTCCACAGGCGGATCGGGACAGCGCCCGGCTCTTGGATGACGTCGTGGTTGTGGGTGGTGTTGGTCATGTTGAACGTCCTGTCTATCCATCAAGAGGTGAAGCGTTGTGCGTGGGCCCTGCCCGGCTGGCCCCATTGCCAGCCGGGCAATCCCTGCGACATCCCTGTCGCCTTACAAGAGAAGCTCCCTGGCGGGAACAGCGCTCGTTGTGTCTTGCCGTATACAAAGCAATGGGCGTGCCAACTTCTTGCAGGAACACCCAACCTATTGATTGATATTTATTTGTTCAATTTTTCGACACCAATGCCGCAGGACGTGGCTATCAAATTGATATAGTTTTGGAGCGCTATTTATATGGAGATATACATGCAGAAGCGGCAGGTGGTGTTCGGCATGCTCGGCATCCAGCTCGATGCGGGTGAGGGCCCGGGTCGGTGGCAGAAATGGCGGCCGACCGTGGCGTTGGGCATGCATGAGGATTTCGTGCCGGACCGCATCGAGCTGCTGCTGGACGAGCGCCGCTTCGGCAAGCTGGCTGCGCTGGTCCGCGAGGACCTGGAACGCGTCGCGCCGGCCACCGAGGTCCGCCGGCACGACACCTACATGGCCGACCCGTGGGAGTTCGAGGGCGTATATGCCTGCCTGCATGACTTCCTGGCCGCGTATCCCTTCGCGCCGGAGGAGGAGGACTACTACATCCACATCACCACCGGCACGCATGTCAGCCAGATCTGCTGGTTCCTGCTGACCGAGAGCCGGCACTTTCCCGGGCGGCTGCTGCAGACCTCGCCACCGCGCAAGCAGGCCGTGGGCGATCCGGGCACCTATGCGCTGATCGACCTGGACCTGTCGCGTTACGACCACATCGCGCAGCGCTTCGCACAACAGCAGCTGCAGGACCGCGACCTGCTCAAGGGCGGCATCGCCACGCGCAACGACGCGTTCAACCGCATGATCGAGCAGATCGAGATCGTGGCCACGCGCTCGCGCGCCCCGATGCTGCTCACCGGGCCGACCGGCGCAGGCAAGAGCCATCTGGCGCGGCGCGTGTTCGATCTGAAGAAGCTCAAGCACCAACTGCCCGGTCGCTTCGTGGAAGTGAACTGCGCCACGCTGCGCGGCGACGGTGCGATGAGCACGTTGTTCGGCCACACCAAGGGCGCCTACACCGGTGCTTCCAGCGACCGTGCCGGCCTGCTGCGTTCGGCGCACCAGGGCCTGCTGTTCCTGGACGAGATCGGCGAGCTGGGCCAGGACGAGCAGGCCATGCTGCTACGCGCACTGGAAGACAAGCGCTTCCTTCCGGTGGGCAGTGACCGCGAGGTAGAGAGCGATTTCCAGCTCATTGCCGGCACCAACCGCGACCTGCATGAGGCGGTGCGACAGGGTCGCTTCCGCGAAGACCTGCTCGCCCGACTCAACCTGTGGACCTACCAGCTGCCGGGCCTGGCGCAGCGCCGCGAGGACATCGAGCCCAACCTGGCCTTTGAACTGGAGCGGTTCTCGCGCGAGCAGCACCAGCAGGTGCGCTTCAACGCCGAGGCCCGCGCGCGCTACCTGGCGTTCGCCACGAGCGCGGACGCGGCCTGGAGTGGCAACTTCCGCGATCTGGGCGCATCGATGATGCGCCTGGCGACGTTGGCGAACGCCGGGCGCATCCAGACCGAGGGCGTGGAGGAGGAGATCCGCCGGCTGCGTACGCAGTGGTCCGGGGGCGAGACGCCGTCGCTGCTGGAGGGCTTGCTGGGCGAGGATATGGCCACGCTGGACCGCTTTGATCGGGTGCAGCTGGAAGAGGTGGTGCGCGTCTGCGCGGCGTCGAAGAGCCTTTCGGCAGCTGGGCGCGAGCTGTTCGCGGTGTCACGCACGCAGCGCGCCAGCACCAACGATGCCGATCGCCTGCGCAAGTATCTGGCCCGGTTTGGGCTGGATTGGGAGACCGTCCGTAGAGCCGACTGTTAGTCGGCTGCTTGGCGTTGATCTGCGTTTGATTGGCCGGTAGAGCCGACTGTTGGTCGGCTGCTTTTGCGGCGTTGCTGCGTTGGCGTGTTGGCGTGTTGGCGTGTTGCCGTGTTGCCGACTAACAGTCGGCACTACAGGTCGGCACTACAGGTCGGCGCCGCGCCGCGGCTCAGGCAATCTGAACGACGCGCGCGCCCTGGCACAGCGGGTACGTGGCCAGCAGCTCGGCAATGCGCTCGCGCAGGGTCTCGAACGAGGCGCCATACAGATACAGCGCCGTCTCGCTCGGTCCCTGCCACCAGCTGCAGATTTCACCATGGCCGTCGATGCGCTCCACGATCTGGTCGAACACGTAATTCGAATCGCACTGTTCGTACACCTCATCCGGCAGGTTCACGCCGTCAAGGTACAGACCCAGCCCTTCGGTGATGCCGAACGGCAGGTCGGCCTCGCCCACGCGCTGGATCAGCGAGCCCTTGGGTGCGCCGAGCTGTTCGAGCAGCTCGATGACCTGCGCCAGCGCGGCGCCGTCGTGCAGCTGGATCTCCAGATCGCCGTACTCCACTTCACCCTCGTCGGACAGCGCGGTACCGCCCCCCATGATTTCACCGATGCCCGCCGCTTCCAGCATCGCGTCGAGCGGATCTTCGAACAGCTGCAGGCGGTGCTCGGGCTGAAGGTGGGCGTTGAGTTTGACGGTGATCGAGACGGGGGTGCTGGACATGGGGAATACCAGGAAATGGATGGATGGATTGTAGAGCCACGCCCTGCGTGGCTGAGGTGCCCGCAGACCGCGCAGCCACGCAGGGCGTGGCCCTACAGGTGCGGCGTTACCTTTTTCTTCAGCAGCTCGACGAGCGCCGGCGCCATGAAATCGTAGTCATCGGGGATGTCCAGGCAGATCACCCGCGTGCCGTTCAACCATTTCCGGTGGCGGCTGGACAGCCGCGTACGGTGCGCCCGCTCCATCACGAAGATCAGGTCCGCCCACTGCAACAGCTCCGGGCTGACCGGGACGTCGGCGTCGGTAGAGCCACGCCCTGCGTGGCTGCGCCCCGTTCGGCCCCGCGAAGCCACGCAGGGCGTGGCTCTACCAGACGAAGAGAACGTGGCGCATCATCCGTGTCGCGCCACCGTTACAGCACGGTCAGGTTGGCGTAGGCCATCACCAGCCACTTGCTGCCGGCCTCGGCGAATTCCACCTGCACGCGCGCGTGCGCGCCGCTGCCTTCGTAGTCGGTGACCATACCCTCGCCAAACCGCGCGTGGGTGACCATCGCGCCCAGCTTGAGCGGCGGCGCCTCGATCGCGGCATGGCCCATCACCCGGTTCGCGCCCAGCGACGCCGTGCGCGAGACCTGCACCTTCGGGCGCACTTCGTTGAGCAGTTCACGCGGAATCTCGCGCAGGAACCGCGATGGCACGTTGTAGTTTTCCTGGCCGTGGATGCGGCGCGACTCCGCATAGCTGAGCACCAGCTTCTGGCGCGCGCGGGTGATGCCCACGTAGGCCAGGCGGCGCTCTTCCTCCAGGCGCCCGCTTTCCTCCAGGGAACGCGCGCTCGGGAACAGCCCGTCTTCCATGCCGGCCAGGAACACCAGCGGGAACTCCAGGCCTTTGGCCGAATGCAGGGTCATCAGCTGCACGCCCTCCTCGCCCGCCTGGGCCTGGCCTTCGCCCGCCTCCAGCGAGGCGTAGGACAGGAAGGCGACCAGCTCGCTCATGGTCTCGCCGGTCTCTTCGATGTCGTCTTCGCGGCGGGTGAAGCGCGAAGCCACCGAGACCAGTTCGTCCAGGTTGTCCGCGCGCGATTCGGAATCGAGCGCGTTGCGGCTTTCCTTGGACCAGTGCTCACGCAGGCCCGACCGCACCAGCACGTGGTCGATGCGTTCGGCCAGGGTCATCTCGCCGGCTTCGGCGTGCAGCTGGTTGACCAGGGTCAGGAACCCGGCCAGCGCGTTGCGCGCGCGGGCGGCCAGTTCGTTGCCCTGCGTGGTCAGCATGGTGGCTTCCCACAGCGAGATCGCCTGGTGGCGCGCCAGACGGCGCACTTCGTCCAGCGTGCGGTCGCCGATGCCACGGGTGGGCGTGTTGACCGCGCGTTCGAACGCGGCGTCATCGTTGCGGTTGGTCATCAGCCGCAGGTAGGCGAGCGCGTCCTTGATTTCCGCCCGCTCGAAGAAGCGCATGCCGCCGTATACGCGGTAGGGCACCTGCTCGGAGATCAGCGCTTCTTCGAAGGCGCGCGACTGCGCGTTGCTGCGGTAGAGCACCGCGGCATCGCCGTAGCTGCCGCCATCGCGCACCCACTGGCGGGTGCGCTCGACCACGTAACGCGCCTCGTCCATCTCGTTGTAGGCCGCGTACAGATCGATCTGCTCGCCGTCGCCGCTGTCGGTCCACAGCTCCTTGCCGATGCGGTCGGGGTTGTGCGAAATCACCGCGTTGGCCGCGCCGAGGATGTTGGCGCTGGAGCGGTAGTTCTGCTCCAGGCGCACGGTCTGCGCGCCCGGGAAATCCTTCAGGAAGCGCTGCACGTTCTCGACCTTGGCACCGCGCCAGCCGTAGATGGCCTGGTCATCGTCACCGACCACGAACACGTGCCCGCTGTCGCCGGCCAGCACGCGCACGAAGGCGTACTGGATGGCGTTGGTGTCCTGGAACTCGTCCACCAGGATTTCGCGGAAGCGCGAGCGGTAATGGGCCAGCAGCGCGGGGTTGTCGCGCAGCAGCTCATGGGCGCGCAGCAGCAGCTCGGCGAAGTCGACCAGGCCGGCGCGGTCGCAGCGCTCCTGGTAGGCCGCATATGCCTGGCGCATTGTCTCCAGCCACGCATCGTGCGGCTCGGGCTGGATGTGCTGCGGGCGGCGGCCCTCGTCCTTCTGCTCGTTGATCCACCAGGCAATCTGCTTGGGCGGATGCTTGCTGTCGTCGATCTCCAGCTGCTGCACCACGCGCTTGACCAGCCGCAGCTGGTCGTCGGCGTCCAGGACCTGGAAGCTGTCGGGCAGCTTGGCCTCCTGGTAGTGCAGGCGCAGCAGACGGTGGGCCAGGCCGTGGAAGGTGCCGATCCACGCGCCGCGGCTGCCCTGCGCCAGCTGCAGGTCGATGCGGTGGCGCATCTCGCCGGCGGCCTTGTTGGTGAAGGTCACCGCGAAAATGCCATGGGTCGGCACACCGCAGACCTCGTTCAGCCAGGCGATGCGGTGGATAAGTACGCGGGTCTTGCCGGAACCGGCACCGGCAAGCACCAGATGGTGGCCGGGCGGGGCGGACACAGCTTCGCGCTGGGCGGGGTTGAGCCCGTCGAGCAAGTGGGAGACATCCATCCGCCCATTTTACGCCCTCCGCGCCATCGCTGCGTCAGGGTTTGCGACCGGCCGCCTCGTCGGCCAGGCGGGCGTCCAGATTGGCCCTGCCCGTCTGCGCGTAGCGCTGGCATCGCCCGGGGTCCACCAAGGGCGTGCCCGGGTCTCCGCGCAGGCGGGCGAACAGGTCGCTGGCGGCCGGGTGCGGGGAGATCTGGATATCACAGGGCAGCGAGGCCAGCGTGTCCAGGCCGCGGCGGAATGCGGCCACGGCGTCGGGGTGGTCGGCATAGCGGTACTGGGCGTCCGAAATGGCGCTGATGCTGTCGGTGTAGGCGAGGTCGTAGCAGCGATCGGCCTCGCAGGAACGCCAGGTCCAGCTGGTGCCGCCCGGGGTATGGCCGGGCGTGGCATGCGCGGTCAGCGCCAGTGGCCCGACCCGGACGGTGGCGTCATCGGCGATGACCTGCACCGTTGCGACGGCGGGGAATCCCTCCAACAGCTCGAGCTGCTGCGGGTCGCTGCGGTCGCTCCTGCCGGTGCGCAGGGTGGATGCGCCCGGCCCGCGCGCCAGCAGCGGCGCACCGGTCATGCGCTGGAGGTAGGCCAGGCCGGCGGCATGGTCGTAATGCTCATGCGAGTTGAGCAGGACCTTCACATCGTGGGGATCGAAACCCAGTGCACGGATGTTGGCCAGGATCAGCGGACCGGCCGGTTCGGTGGCGCCATCGATCAGCACATGCCCCTGGTCCGACGTCACCAGCACTGCCGACAGCCCGCAGGTGCCCACGTACCAGGTGTTGCCGAAGATGCGGCGCGGTGGGGCCCGATCGTTCCAGCCGTCCATCGCCGTGGCGTTCGCCGGGCACGCGGCCACGGCATTGGTGGCGCTGGCAGGCGCTGCGGTGCCCACCGTGGCGCCGGCGGTCGCCGACTGGCACGCAGCCAGCAGCAGTGCGGCGGCCAGTGCGCAGACGCGGTGGACATGAAGGGCAGGCGTCGCGCGGGAAATGGGCATCTGTGTCTCCGTGGTCGTGACAGGAGCCTAAGGCGGTGAGGATTGCCCTACCAACGCGAATTACGAAGTGCAGGCATGAGCCGGCGTTATGCCTGCACCGTGGGCAGCGCGCCTGCCGCCGCCTGCTGGGCCTGCACGCGCAGTTCGGGAATGGCCAGGCTTTCCCACAGCGTGCCGATGCGCAGACTGCCGACCACCTGGACGCCCGGCTGCGGCTGGCCCTGCGCGTTGAACAGGTGGCCGACAGCGTCGCTGTCCAGGCCCAGGCCGTGCGGGCCGGGACGCGCGTAGCCGTCGGCCAGCAGTTGCTGCAGCAATGGGTTGCGCATGGCCAGCGCGCGGGTTTCCACGCCCGTGGCGTTGATCACCGCGCCCACGCGCAACGGGTCCATGCCACCGTGCGGCCCCTGCGCGTGCAGCTGCAGGGTGCCATCGAGCACCAGCACCGTACCCAGCCGCGCACGGTGCCGCTGCAGCTGGCCGGACTGCTCCAGCGCCGCCAGTTGCGCGTGCACCGTTTCGGCGATGCGGTGGCGGTGCACGTCCCAGTAGCGCACCACATGGCGCAGAAAGCGGCGCTGGTCGACATCATCCAGCCCCTGCCAGAGCGCCTGCCCCAGCGGTCGGATGCGGTCCATCACACCCTGCCACGGCACGCCCAGTGCCGCCGCATCGCGTACATGCCCGCGCAGCGCGCGCATGCGGGCCCGCAACGGCAGGCCCAGCAGCGGCTGCGGATCGAAGCCGGCGACGCCGGCGTGGGCATGCGGCAGCGGCAGCAGCGCATGCCGTGAGATCACATGGATGCGGCCACGGTGCCCGGCGTTGGCCAGTGCCACCACGCTGTCGGCCATGCTCAGGCCCGAGCCGACGATGGCCAGGTCGCCCTCGCCAGCGAGCATGCGCACGCCGTCGTAGTCCCATGCGTCCACCACCCGCCCAGGCGGCAACGCTTCGGCGCCGGGCGCAGGCAGCGGGCGCATGCTGTTGCCGCATGCCAGCACCACCTGCCGCGCCTGCCACTCGCCGCCGTCGGCCAGCCGCAGGTGCTGCCGCGCCGCGGCGGGCACCAGCGCCATCACGGCCGCGTGCACCACGCGCAACTGCGCCGGGCTCTGCGCTTCGGCATCGGCAAGGCGCTGCTGCAGGTACGCGGCATACTGGCGGCGAGGCAGGTAGGCGTCGGCCAGCGCCTCACGCGGCATGCCCGGCACGGCGTCGGCCGCGAGCAGGTAGTCCACGAAGTCGGCGGGCGATTCCGGCAGGGCACTCATCTTGCCGGCCGGCACGTTGAGCAGGTGTTCCGGCCACGGCGTGGCGTAGGCAATGCCCTGGGCCAGGGTGGAGGCGGGTTCGAACAGCACGATCTGCACGGCCGAGGTGGCGCTGCGCAGCGCGTTGAGCGCCACCAGCGCACCGGCCGCGCCACCGCCGACGATGGCCAGGTCGGCCTGGAACATGGATTCGGAGTCGGTCATGCCCTGATTGTAGGTCATGGCCGCGCCGCGTCCTGTGCGCTACATCAGCGCATCGGCCAGGCGCGCGATGCCTTCACGGCTGCGCCGCCATGCCGCGCGTTCCCGCCACGCCTTCAGGTCCAGCTGGCGCGACTGCCGCAGGTAGTCGTCTTCAATCTGGATGAGCTGTCGCACCAATCCCCGGTCGTAGCAGAGCATGCCGATTTCGGCATTGAGCGCGAACGAGCGGATATCCAGGTTGATCGAGCCCACCAACGCGATGTCCTCGTCCACGGTGAGGTGCTTGGCATGCAGGAAATGCGGCTCGTACAGCGCGATGCGCACGCCGCTGCGCAGCAGCTCGTCGTAGTACGCCTCCTGTGCCCACGCGGTGAGGCGCTGGTTGCTGCTGGCCGACAGGATCAGCTGCACCTGCACGCCGGACAGCGCGGCGATGCGCAGCGCGCTGAGCGTGGCTTCGTCGGGCACGAAGTACGGCGTGACCAGCACGATGCGCCGGCGTGCGAGGTGGATCAACGCATTCACTGCGTCACGCGCGTTGCTGAAGGGATACGCCGGACCGCTGGGCAGCAGCTGGATGGGCACGTCATCGGCGCACACCGGCTCGACGGTCATCACCTCCAGGCGCTGGCCGGTTTCCATGTACCAGTCGCTGGCGAACACCGCCTCCAGGTGCGCCACGGCGGGACCGCGCACGCGGGCCACCAGCTCACGGTTGGGAAAGCCCGGCACGAACCCGGCCTGGGCCAGGTTCTGCGAGCCGATGTAGCCCACGCGATTGTCGATCACGGCGATCTTGCGGTGGTTGCGCAGGTCCATGCGCCCGCTGCGACGCCAGCGCAGGCCACCGGGCAGCATCGCGCGCACGTCCACGCCCAGCGCCTGCAGGCGGTGGCGGTAGCGGCGCAGGCCGCGCTTGGCGCCCACCGCATCGAGCAGCACGCGGCAATGCACGCCGCGCGCGGCGGCGCGCTGCAGCGCCTGGACGATGGCCTCGCCGACGGCGTCGTCGAACATCAGGTAATACAGCAGGTGCACGCGCTCGCAAGCCTGGTCGATGTCCTCGACCAGCGTCTGCAGCGACGCGTCGTAATCCGCCAGCAGCTCGACCGCGTTGCCGTGCACCGGCATGAAATCGCCCTGCCGTTCAATCAGCGGCACCATCTCGGCGGTGGCGGTGTCGGGCAGTGGCGTCCAGCGCAGCGGCGGCTGCAGCGCCTGTTCCTCACGGATCACCTGGGAGGCCTCGGCCTGGCGCTGCACGCGCTGGCGCGACAACCAGGGGTGGCCAAACAGCAGGTACAACGGCAACCCCAGCAGCGGCACGAAGCCCACGAGCAGCAGCCAGCTGCGCGCGGCACCCGGGGTGGTCCGGGTGGGAATCCAGAACAGCGCGGCCAGCCGGATCAGCCAGTCCAGCAGCAACAGCCATGAACCCAGCAGCCATTCGAACAGCATCGCGTCGCCCGGCAGGAGGTGTCACCCATTCTGCCATGGGCGCCGTGCACGGCCGCGCAGGCAACAAAAAACCCGCCATGAGGCGGGTTCTTCGTTGGCATCGAGCAATCCGGTGAGGGATTACTTGATCTTGCCTTCCTTGTACGGGACGTGCTTGCGCACGACCGGATCGTACTTCGAGAATTCCATCTTCCCGGGGGTGTTCTTCTTGTTCTTGTCGGTCGTGTAGAAGTGACCGGTACCGGCGGTCGAAATCATACGGACCTTATCGCGCTTGCCTGCCATGATCGTCTACTCCTCAGACCTTTTCGCCGCGCGCACGCAGCTCAGCCAGAACGGACTCGATGCCGTTCTTGTCGATGGTGCGCAGTGCATGCGCGGAAACACGAAGCTTGACCCAGCGGTTTTCGCTGGCAACCCAGAAGCGGCGCTCGTGGAGGTTGGGCAGGAAACGACGACGGGTCTTGTTGTTGGCGTGCGAGACGTTGTTACCCGTCTGCACTCGCTTGCCGGAAACTTGGCATACGCGGGACATTGCGCACCTCGATGAAAGTAAGTGTCGGCCCATAGCCCGGGCGACGGCGGCCTCGACGGTTTCCCGCCACACGTCATGAGAATCAAAGGGTTACGCTGTCGAGGGCAGGCCGGATGACGTGTTCCCGGCCGCCGATCCGGACAAATCCGGACACAGCGAGCCGCGCATTATGCACGTGTGGCACCCGCAAGGCAAGGGGTTATCCACAGGCGGAACCTGAATAGTGGTGCTGCGAAGACAGGCGCGGTCACGATCTTCGTTCAACTTCATCGCGAGCGTTGAGGGCCCCGCCGCGGCCGGCAGGCCCCTATGCAAATGTCCCCCGGCGTCGGCATGCGCCGCCGCCTCCTCCTTTACTTTGCCAGGGACCTACCGGCCGCGACGGGGCTCTGCCTGCGGTTGGCGATGGAAAAGCGGGGAGCACGGTGCAACGCCGGTGGGGCGAGTGCGGGGCCGCCATGCCCTTGCGGCG
>NZ_DAMCID010000017.1:0-91089 GCF_032099025.1 Stenotrophomonas sp. | reverse complement strand
ATGCCCTTGCGGCGAAGTAAAGGAGGAGGGGGCGGCCGCAGGCCGACGCCGGGGGCGTCGCAGGCAAGGGTATGGCGGCCCCGCGCTCGCCCCACCGGCAGCCGCTGTTGAGCGACCTTCACCGGCAAGGGCATGGCGGCCCCGCGCTTGATCCGCCGGCAGCCGCGTCTGCTTCAACGCGAGCGCTTTCTAAGACGAGCGTTTTTTATGCTCTTTTTACGCCGCACGCCGCTGACGGGCGTGGAGCGTTTACGCCGGTGAGGACCACCATGGCGCCCTGACGTGGAGTGGTTCCACCTGGACGTCCCATGAGCCTGACCCTGTTCGCTGTCCGTATCGCCGCCGCCCTGCGCGCGACGCCTTCCTTTTCCCGCTGCTGAGATCACGACGATGCCTGCCTGGCTTTCCCTGGTGTGCGGCGTGCTGGTGCTCGTCGCTGCGGCCTACCTGCTGTACGTCGTGCTTCGGCCCGAAACCTTCTGACCGGAGCCGACCATGACCGAGATCCTGTTGATCCTGCTGGCCAGCATCGTGCTGGCCTTTCCGCTTGGGCTGTACCTGGCCCGGGTAATGCGCGGTGGCCCGATGCGCGGCGACGCGTTGTTCGCGCTGCTGGAAAAGCCGCTGTACGCCCTGCTGGGGGTGAATCCCGCGCGCGGCATGAGCTGGCGCGGCTACGTGGCCGCCTTCCTGCTCAGCAACGTGGTCATTGCCGTGCTGGTGCAGACGGTGTTCATGACCCAGGCCTGGCTGCCGTTCAATCCCGACCAGATTCCCAACATGCGGTGGGATACGGCACTGCACACGATGGTGTCGTTCCTCACCAACACCAACCAGCAGCATTACTCCGGCCAGGCGCAGCTGTCCTACTTCGCGCAGATGACCGCCATTACCGGCCTGCAGGTGGTGACGCCGATGATGGGGCTGGCGCTGGTGGTGGCCACCTTGCGTGCACTGTTCGGCAAGGCGCCCGAGGGCGATGCCGCCGAGGCGGACCTGCCCGCCGACCGCCGCATCGACGTTGGCAACTACTACGCCGACGTGGTGCGTTCGTGCGTGCGCTTCATGCTGCCGCTGTGCCTGCTGTGGGCGGTGCTGCTGACCAGCCAGGGCGTGCCGTCCACGCTGGCCGGCGGCCCCACCGCGACGCCGATCGATGCGGCCGCCGGCATGGACGCGCAGAAGCTTCCGCTCGGCCCGGTGGCCGCGATGGTGGCGGCCAAGCAGCTGGGCACCAACGGCGGTGGCTGGTATGGCCCCAACAGCGCCATGCCGTTGGAGAACCCCACCCCGCTGTCCAACGCGCTGGAGCTGATCGGCATCCTGCTGATCCCCATCGCAGTGGTGTTCATGCTGGGCGCCTTCACCGGGCGCAAGCGCCTGGCCGCGCTGGTGTTCGGCTGCATGTTGGCCATGTCGAGCCTGTCGATCGCGGCGACGGTATGGCTGGAAGGCCATTCGGCAACGGCCGCCAGCCCGCTGCTGATGGAAGGCAAGGAAGTGCGCTTCGGCGCCGATGGCACCGGGCTGTGGGCCGCGGTGACCACGCAGGTGTCGAACGGTTCGGTGAACGGCATGCATGACTCGCTGAGCCCGCTGGCCGGTGCGGTGCCGATGATCAACATGCTGGTCAACGCGATCTGGGGCGGCATCGGCTGCGGCCTGCAGCAGTTCATCGTGTACCTGCTGCTGGGCGTGTTCCTGGCCGGGTTGATGACCGGACGCACGCCGGAACTGCTGGGCCGCAAGCTGGAAACGCCGCAGGTGCGCCTGCTCGCGCTGCTGGTGCTGCTGCAGCCGATCACGATCCTGGCGTTCACGGCGTTCACGCTGGCCATTCCGTCGATCACCGGCACCTCCAACCCGGGCTTCCACGGCGTGAGCCAGGTGTTCTACGAGTACGTGTCGGCCTTCGCCAACAACGGCTCGGGCTTTGAAGGCCTGGGCGATGCCACGGTGTGGTGGAACCTGAGCTGCACCGTGGTGCTGCTGCTGGGTCGCTACCCGGTGCTGGTGATTCCCCTGATCGTCTGCGCCCAGCTGGCCGCCAAGCGGCGCGCGCCGGAATCGGCCGGCACGTTGCAGATCGAGACCCCGACGTTCGCGCTGACGCTGATTGCGCTGATCGCCATCCTGACCGTATTGCAGTTCATGCCGGCGCTGGTGCTGGGCCCGGTTGCCGACCACCTGTCGCTGGCCTCGCGCTGAGACCCGATGTCATGAGTGCCACTCCCATGAGTACCTATCCTTTGAATGCGACTTCCCACCGCCGCCAGCGCCTGCTCGACGGCGCCGGCTGGCGCCGCGCGCTGCGCGATGCGGTGATCAAGCTCTCGCCGCGCCACCTGCTGCACAGCCCGGTGATGGCCGTGGTGATGGCCGGCACCGTGGTCAGCCTGCTGGTGACCCTGACCGGCAACGCGCCGCTGGGCTTCGGCCTGGCGGTGAGCGCGATCCTGCTGCTCACCGTGCTGTTCGGCAACTTCGCCGAAGCGGTGGCCGAAGCACGCGGCCGCGGCCAGGCGGCGTCGCTGCGGCGCGCCCGCCAGGACCTCAGTGCACGCCGGTTGTCCGCGGCGCATGCCGGGGCCAGCGAAACCCAGGTGCCGGCGGCGGAGCTGCGCCCGGGCGACCACGTCATCATCAGCGCCGGCGAGCTGATTCCGGCCGATGGCGAAATCGTGCAGGGCCTGGCCACCATCAACGAAGCGGCGGTGACCGGTGAATCGGCCCCGGTGCTGCGCGAGGCCGGCACCGACCGCAGTGGTGTGATCGGCGGTACCAAGGTGCTGTCCGACCAGATCATCGTCAAGGTCACGGCCGAGCCGGGGCACAGCTTCCTGGACCGCATGATCGCGCTGGTGGAAGGCGCCAACCGGCAGAAGACGCCCAACGAAGTGGCGCTCACGCTGCTGCTGGCGGCGATGACGCTGACCTTCCTGGTGGTGGTGGCCACGCTGCCGGCGATCGGCGCGTTCGTCGGGGTGAAGGTGGATCCGCTGCTGTTGATCGCGCTGCTGGTGTGCCTGATTCCGACCACCATCGGCGGCCTGCTGCCGGCGATCGGCATTGCCGGCATGAACCGCGCACTGGCCGCCAACATCCTGGCCAAGTCCGGCAAGGCGGTGGAAGTGGCCGGCGACGTGGACGTGCTGCTGCTGGACAAGACCGGCACCATCACCTACGGCGACCGCCAGGCCAGCCACTTCCATGCGCTGGCCGGGATCGATGCGGCCCAGCTGCGTGAAGCGGCACTGCTGTCGTCGCTGGCCGACCCGACCCCGGAGGGCAAGTCGGTCGTGCGCCTGGCGCGCGAACAGGGCTGCACCACGGTCGAGCCGGACCGCGCGGAGTATTTCGCCTTCAGCGCACAGACCCGCATGTCCGGTGTCGATCTGGACGGCGGCCGGCGCATCCGCAAGGGCGCGGCCGATGCGATCACGGCTTACGTACGTGAGCTGGGCGGCACGGTGCCGGCCGAGCTGGCCGGGCGCGTGGAGCAGGTGGCGCGCAATGGCGCCACGCCGCTGGTGGTGTGCGAGGGCCGCTACGTGCTGGGCGTGATCGAGCTGTCGGATGTGGTCAAGCACGGCATGCGCGAGAAGTTCGCGCAGCTGCGTGCGATGGGTATCCGCACCGTGATGATCACCGGCGACAACCCGCTCACCGCTGCGGCCATCGCGGCCGAGGCCGGGGTGGACGACTACATCGCCGAAGCCCGCCCGGAAGACAAGCTGGCCCGCATCCGCGCCGAACAGGCCGGCGGCCGGTTGGTGGCGATGGTGGGCGACGGTACCAACGACGCACCGGCGCTGGCGCAGGCCGACATCGGGCTGGCCATGAATTCGGGCACGCAGGCGGCCAAGGAAGCCGGCAACATGGTGGACCTGGATTCGGATCCAACCAAGCTGCTGGCCGTGGTGGAAGTGGGCAAGCAGCAGTTGATCACACGCGGCGCGCTGACCACCTTCTCGCTGGCCAACGACGTGTCCAAGTACTTCGCGATCCTGCCGGCGCTGTTCGCCGCGACGTTGCCGGCGATGGCCACGTTGAACGTGATGCACCTCTCCAGCCCCCGCAACGCGGTGCTGGCTGCGTTGATCTTCAACGCCCTGGTGATTCCGGCGCTGATTCCGCTGGCACTGCGCGGGGTGCGTTTCCGCCCGGCCACGGCCACCGCGCTGCTGCGCCGGAACATGCTGGTGTACGGCCTGGGCGGCGTGCTGCTGCCGTTCGCGGCCATCAAGTTGATCGACCTCCTCCTCTACTCGGTATTTGGCGCATGAACCGCTCCGCTGCTGCTCCGCTGTCCCGCCCGGCACGTGCACGCGCCGCCCTCGCCATCACGCTGCAGCACCGTGCTGCGCTGCGCCCGGCCATCGGCCTGGGCGTGGCCAGCCTGCTGGTCCTGGGCCTGGCCTACGCGGTGGCCACCACCGGCCTCAGTGGCGCGTTGTTCCCGGCGCAGGCCGATGGCAGCCTGCTGGTCCGCGACGGCCAGGTGCGCGGCTCGCGCCTGATCGCCCAGCCCTTCGTGGGCGATGGCTACTTCCAGTCGCGACCGTCCGCGGCCAGCTACGATCCGATGGCAGCCGCCGGCAGCAACCTGGCGCGCAGCAACCCTGCCCTGCAGGAACGCGTGCGCGAGGCTACCCAGGCAACGGCGGTACGCGAGGGCATTGCGGTGGCGCAGGTGCCCGGTGACCTGGTGACCCAGTCCGGCGCCGGCATGGACCCGGAGATTTCGCCGGCGGCGGCGGCCGTGCAGGTGGCGCGCGTGGCGCGCAGCCGTGGGCTGGGCAGCGAACAGGTGCAGGCGCTGGTGAAGGCGCATACGCAGGGACCGCAATGGGGCGTGTTCGGGCAGCCGCGGGTCAACGTGATGGAACTCAACATGGCACTGGATGCGTCGACGCCGTGATGCGGCAATGGCGCTGCCGGGCGCACAATCGCTCCCTATGACCGACTCCAGAACCCGACAGGCCGACGCATTGGTGGAACGCCTGCAGCGCGAGGCCGGCGGCAAGCTCACCGTGTTCCTGGGCGCCGCGCCCGGCGTGGGCAAGACCTACAGCATGCTCGGCCGCGCGCACGAGCAGCTGCGCCGTGGCGTGGACGTGGTGGTGGGGCTGGTGGAGACCCACGGACGCGCCGGGACATCGGCACTGCTGGAGGGCCTGCCGCAGGTGCCGCTGCTGCAGCGCGACTACCAGCAGCATGCGCTGCAGGAAATGGACCTGGATGCGGTGCTGGCACGCCGCCCGGCACTGGTGCTGGTGGACGAGCTGGCCCACCGCAACGTGCCGGGCAGCCGCCATGAACGGCGCTGGCAGGACGTGATGGAGCTGCTGGATGCCGGTATCGACGTCTGGACCACCCTCAACATCCAGCATCTGGAAAGCCTCAATGACGTGGTGATGCGCATCACCGGGGTGCGGGTCAGCGAGACCGTGCCCGATGCGGTACTCGACCGCCTGCACGACATCGTGCTGGTGGACCTGCCGCCGCGCGAGCTGATCGAGCGCCTGCAGCAGGGCAAGGTGTACGTGCCCGAACAGGCGGCACAGGCCCTGCAGGCGTTCTTCTCGCCGGCCAACCTCACCGCGCTGCGCGAACTGGCCATGCAGGAGGCGGCCGACCGCGTGGACACCAGCCTGCGCGAAACCCGCGCAGCTCGCGGCGAAGGCAACCTGCCACTGCGGCGGCGCGTGCTGGTGGCGATCGATGGCGGCGGCCAGAGCGAATACCTGGTGCGCGTGGGCCGGCGTATCGCCGAGCGCCGCGATGCGCCGTGGACGGTGGTGACCGTGCAGCGCCGGCGCGAGGACGACAACACCCGCCGCGAGATCGATGCGGCGTTCGCCCTGGCACGGCGGCTGGGCGGCGAGGCCGAGCTGCTGCATGGCCCCAGCATCGCCGATGCCCTGCTCGACCACGCCGCGCACAACAGCGTTTCCACCGTGGTGCTGGGCCGCACCCGCGAGCGGCCGTTCGCACGCATGCTCAACCGCACCCTGACCCAGCAGCTGATCCAGCGGGGTGCGCACCTGGAGATCACCATCATCGGCACCCCGCAGGCGCGCGCCCGCGCACGCCGGCATGGGTTGTCGATGCCCACGCTGAGTACCGGCAGGGACACCGTGCTGGCGCTGGGCGCCACCGCCCTGGCCAGTCTGGTGGCGCTGGTGGCCGAGCGCTGGGTGGGGCTGTACGACCTGTCGATGGTGTTCATCGTGGCGGTGGTGATGGTGGCCGCGCGCAGCCGCACCAGTGCGGCGGTGATCGCCGCGGCGCTGTGTTTCCTCGCCTACAACTTCTTCTTCATCGCGCCGCGCTTCACGTTTGCGATCAGCGCGCGCCAGGGGGTGATCACCGTCTTCCTGTTCCTGGCCGCCGCGCTGGTGGCCGGCCGGCTGGCCTCGCGCCTGCGCATGCAGGTGCTGGCGCTGCGCGCGGCCAACCGGCACGCCAACGCCCGCCAGGTGCTGGGCGGGCAGCTCACCCGCGCGGCCAGCAACGAGCAGGTGGCGCAGGCAGGCCGCCAGGCGCTGGAGCAGGCGTTGGATGCACCGGCATGGCTGCGCATCGGCGCGGACACCAGCACCAGCGGCAGCGCCGCGCCGGGCGACACCGACCTGGCCGCCGCCGACTGGGCGCACCGCCACGGCCAGCCCAGCGGCCGCTTCACCGACACCCTGGCCGGCGCGGAGTGGTGGTTCCTGCCGCTGCTGGATGGTGACAACCGCGCCATCGGCGTGGCCGGCATGCGTTTCGCACGCGGCGTGGCGCGGCTGACCCCGGAGCAGCGCCAGCTGGCCGAGGCGATGGTGGACGACATCGCGCAGGCCGCCCTGCGCACGCGGCTGGTGGCGGACCTGGAGAAGGCCCACGTCAGCAACGAGACCGAGCGCCTGCGTTCGGCACTGCTGTCGTCGGTGTCGCACGACCTGCGTTCGCCGTTGGCGGCCATGATCGGTTCGGCCGACAGCCTCTCCAGCTATGCCGATGCGATGGATGCCGTCGACCGCCGCGCGCTGCTCGACACCATCCTGGTGGAAGGCGAGCGGCTGGACCGCTACATCCAGAACCTGCTGGACATGACCCGGCTCGGGCATGAGGGGCTGCAGATCAACCGCGACTGGATCGGCGTGGACGAGCTGGTGGGGTCGGCCGCGCGCCGGCTGCAGCGGTACCAGCCCGAGGTGAAGCTGCAGCTGGATATTCCCAGCACGCTCGCCCCCATCTGGGTGCACCCGGCGCTGGTGGAACAGGCGGTGTTCAACGTGATGGAGAACGCGGCGAAGTTCTCCCCCCCCGGCGCGCCGGTGGAGGTACAGGCGCGCCTGGTCGAGGGCGAGCTGCGCATCGACGTGCTGGATGCAGGTCCCGGTATTCCCGACGACGAGCGGGCGCGCATTTTCGACATGTTCTACAGCGTGGAGCGCGGCGACCGGGGCCGTCATGGCACCGGGCTCGGCCTGACCATCTGCCAGGGCATGATCGGCGCGCACGGCGGCAGCGTGCAGGCCCTGCCCGGACGCGACGGACGCGGTACCCTCATCCGCATCACGCTCCCCCTGCTGCAACCCCACCCTGCCGATGATCACGACGACACCTGACCCCTCCCAAGGCGTGCCCCCGGCGCGCGTGCTGGTGATTGACGATGAAGCGCAGATCCGCCGCTTCCTCGAGATCAGCCTGCGCGCGCAGGGCTACCGCGTGCTGCAGGCGGCCAGCGGCCAGGCCGGGTTGGAGCAGCTGGTCAGCGAGGGGGCCGACCTGGTCATCCTGGATATCGGGCTGCCCGACATGGAAGGCCACCAGGTGCTGGCCGAGCTGCGCCAGTGGAGCCAGGTGCCGGTGATCATGCTCACCGTGCGCGCCAGCGAGACCGAGAAGGTGCGGGCGCTGGACAACGGCGCCAATGACTACGTGACCAAGCCCTTCGGCACGCAGGAGTTGATGGCGCGGGTACGGGCGCTGCTGCGCTCGCGCACGGTGTCGGCCGATGGGGTGTTGCCGCATTTCGACGACGGCCATCTGCACATCGACCTGGTACGCCGCGAGGTGCAGCTGGACGGCGTGCCGGTGGCACTCACGCGCAAGGAATATGCGTTGCTGTCGCTGCTGCTGCGCAACGCCGGCCGGGTGGTGACCCAGCCGCAGATCCTGGCGGAGATCTGGGGACCGACCCACCAGCACGACACGCACTACCTGCGCATCCTGGTGGGCAAGCTCCGCCACAAGCTGGGCGATTCGGCGCTGGATTCGCGCTACCTGTTCACCGAACCGGGTGTGGGGTTGCGGTTCAAAGGCTGAACATCGACCGGCGGTCGATGTTCAGCCGGTAGTGCCGACTGTTAGTCGGCAACCCGATCAGAACCCCAGTTCGACACCCGGCAGCAGGGGCTGCAGCTGTTCGCGGAACAGCGCCTTGATCCGTGCCAGCGCAGCCTCGTCGTTGCCCTCGAACCGCAGCACCAGCACCGGAGTAGTGTTGGACGCGCGCAGCAGGCCCCAGCCGTCCGGGAAGTCCGCACGCAGGCCGTCAATGGTGGACAGGCGCGCGCCGGCGAATGGCGAATCCTCCACCTGCGCCGCCGACACGAACAGCGACACCAGCGCGTGCGGGGTGCCCGATTCCACCGGCACCTTCAGCTCCGGCGTGGAAATGCTGTCGGGCAGTTCCTCGAACACCTCCGACGGCGTCTCTTCGCGCTGGGCCAGGATTTCCAGCAGGCGCGAGGCCGCATACAGGCCATCGTCGAATCCGAACCAGCGCTCCTTGAAGAAGAAGTGGCCGCTCATCTCACCGGCCAGCTCTGCATCGGTCTCGCGCATCTTGGCCTTGATCAGCGAATGCCCGGTCTTCCACATCATCGGGCTGCCACCATTGCGCAGCACGTAGTCGGACAGCTTGCCGCTGCACTTCACGTCGTAGATCACCAGCGCGCCCGGGTTGCGCATCAGCACGTCGGCCGCGAACAACATCAGCAGGCGGTCGGCGTAGATGATCTTGCCTTCGCGGGTGACCACGCCCAGGCGGTCGCCATCGCCGTCGAACGCCAGGCCGATATCGGCATCGAACCGCTTCACCGTCTGGATGAGATCTTCCAGGTTGTGCGGATCGCTCGGGTCCGGGTGGTGGTTGGGGAAGGTGCCATCCACATCGCAGTACAGCGGAATGACCTCGGCACCAATGGCCTCCAGCAGCGGCTGGGCCAGTTCGCCGGCCACCCCGTTGCCGGCATCGGCCACCACCTTGAGCGGGCGGTCCAGCTGCACGTCGTCGGCAATGCGCTGGATGTAGTCCGCGTTGATGTCGCGCTGCTGCAGGTTGCCGGGTTCGGCGGCCACGTGCAGCTGGCCGTCGCGGATGCGCTGGTACAGCTCGGTGATGGCGTCGCCGGAGAGCGTCTCGCCGCCGACCACGATCTTGAAGCCGTTGTAGTCCGGCGGGTTGTGGCTGCCGGTCACCGCCACGCAGCTGCCGGCGCGCAGGTGATAGGCGGCGAAATACACCACCGGGGTGGGCGCCAGGCCGATGTCGGTGACATCGCAGCCGGCACGGCGCAGGCCTTCGATCAGGCTGGCGCTCAGTTCCGGGCCGGACAGGCGGCCATCACGGCCCACCACGATGTCGCGCAGGCCCTGGACCTGCAGCACCGAGCCGATGGCCTGGCCAATCAGCACCGCCACCTGCGGGGTGAGCTCGCGGCCGATCACGCCACGGATGTCGTAGGCGCGGAAGATCCCTTCGGGCACCTCGTTGCCTTCGCCGGGCGGCAGCGGCGGCGGTGCGGCACCGGCAGCGGGCGCGGCCTCCAGCACCGGTTCCAGCACCAGGCTTTCACGCAGCGTGGGGCCTTCTTCGCCTTCGCTGGCGGCGGCACGGCGGCGCGGCAGCTTCACGCGGCCCTTGCCGAACTGCAGCATGCCGGCAATGGCCAGCAGCAGTACGGCGACGACCAGGCAGGAAATGGCGCCCAGGCCCAGCGGGCCCGGATCGATGTCCGGCACGGCGGCCGCCAGGCGCAGCCCGCTCTTGCCGATGGGACGGGCCAGGCCCTCTGCCCCTTCGGACAGCGCGGCGTCGCCCTGCTCGATGATGTTGTGGCCGCCCTGGCGCAGTGCCAGATAGCCATCGGATGGCACGCGCACCTGGTCGAAGGTGCCGGTCAGGCGCAGCAACGGCTGGCGCACATAGATCACGGCCGGTCCCTGCGTGCCCAGCTGCACCGGTATCGCCAGGCCGAGGCGCTGGCCGCCGGCATCGCGGACCACGCGCGTGGCCACGGTATCGCCGGCGATGGCGGCTTCCAGCAGGGCCAGGCGCGAATAACCGAAGGCTTTCGGGTCGGCATAGGCCTGCTCCAGGCCGGTGGCGAGTACTTCCACCTCTTCGGTGCCCGGCCAGCCTTCGCGCACGGCCAACGCGGTGGCGTCGGCATCGCCTGCGGCCAGTGCGGCGCTCACCCGCTCGCTCTTCACCAGCGTGCGCAACTGCGTGCTCTGGCTGGTCAGCGCGGCCTGCACGCCTTCCACGATCTGGTCGCGCGAAGCTTCCAGCGACTGCCCCACCGAGGCCTGCCGCCATTGCCGCACCCCGCTCCAGGCAAACCACGCCGCCAGCAGAGTCAACGCCCCCACCAGCAACAGCCCGTTACGCTTGCTTGTCAATCGCGGTTGTCCGTCCGCCGTTGCCTTGCTCATTGATGTTCCCCCTGTCAGCGCACCCCGGTATGGCCGAATCCACCCGTTCCCCTGGCGCTGTCGGTGAAAGTATCCACTACCTGCAGGCCCACGCGTGCAATCGGCAGCACGACCAGCTGTGCAATACGGTCACCCGGCTGCAGCGTGAAGGGCTCGCGGCCGCGGTTCCAGGCGCTGATCAGCAGCGGGCCCTGGTAATCGGCGTCAATCAGCCCGGTGCCGTTGCCCAGCACGATGCCGTGCCGGTGGCCCAGCCCGGAGCGCGGCAACACCACCGCGCACAGGTTCGGATCGGCAATGTGGATGGCGATACCGCTGGGAATGAGGGCCGTGTCGCCCGGTTGCAGGGTCAGTTCGGTCTCCAGCGCCGCGCGCAGGTCCAGCCCGGCGCTGGCTTCGGTGGCGTAGGCCGGCAGCGGCCAGCTGTCGCCGAAGCGGGGGTCGAGCAGCTTCACCTGCAGCGGCTGCAGGGACGGAGCGTGGGTCATGCGTGCAACCTCTGGGCAATCAGGGACAACAGTTGTTCGGCCAGCAGCGCCTTGGTGGTGCCGGGGAACACCTGTTCCCCACCCGGCCAGTAGGCGGTCGCTGCATTCTCATCGCTTTCGAAGCCGCCGTTTGTGATGCCCACCTGATTGGCGATCACCAGATCCAATCGCTTGTCGACCAGCTTGCCGCGCGCGTACTTCTCCACGTCGTGGGTTTCGGCGGCAAAGCCGACCACCAGCTTCAGCGACTGGGTCTGCGCGGCCACTTCGGCCAGGATGTCCGGGGTACGCACCAGTTCCAGCGTGAGGGTCTGGGTGCCGGCGGTCTTCTTCAGCTTCTGCGGGGCCACCTGGCGCGGGGTGTAATCCGAGACCGCCGCAGCGCCTATATAGATGTCGGCCGGCAGCGCATCGAGCACGGCGCTGCGCATCTGCGCGGCCGAGCGTACGTCCACCCGCTGCACGCCGGCCGGCGTGGCCAGATGCACCGGGCCACTGACCAGCACCACCTGCGCGCCCTGGCGCACGGCCGCGGCGGCCAGTGCGTAGCCCATCTTGCCGCTGCTGCGGTTGCCCACGTAGCGCACCGGGTCCAGGTCTTCATAGGTGGGGCCGGCGCTGATGACCACGCGCAGCCCCTTCAGTGCCTGCTCGGCGGCGGGCACGGTGGACGGCGACTGCAGCGCCGCCAGCGCGGCGACGATGGCGTGCGGCTCGGTGAGCCGGCCCGGGCCGGACTCGCCTTCGGCCAGCGGGCCGTCTTCCGGGCCGATCACCTGGGCGCCGCGCGCGCGCAGCAGGCCGATGTTGGCCTGGGTGGCCGGGTGCAGCCACATGCGGTGGTTCATGGCCGGGCACACGGTAAGCGGCGCGGTGGTGGCCAGGCACAGGGTGGTGACCAGATCGTCGGCATGGCCATTGGCCAGCCGCGCCAGCAGGTCGGCCGTGGCGGGGGCCACGATGACGCGGTCGGCCCAGCGGGCCAGCTCGATGTGACCCATGGCCTGTTCGGCGGCGCTGTCCCACAGGGTGGTGCGGGTGGGCTGGCCGGACAGCGCCTGGAAGCTGAGCGGGGTGACGAACTGCTGGGCCCCGGCGGTCATGGCGACCTGCACCTGGGCCCCGGCGTCGCGCAGCCGGCGCACCAGTTCCAGCGACTTGTAGGCCGCGATGCCGCCACCCACGCACAACAACAGCTTCTGGCCTTCCAGCGGGCGCGCCTGCGCCGGGGAAGCCTGGGGGGAGTCAGCCACCTGCGAATTTCCTGTCGAACCGAGGGGATTAGCTTACCCGATGGGGTGTGCGGGGCTGATGCCCCAGGGGCATAAGGAGTAGGTTTTTGGTCATGAGGCCGGGCGGGCAGGCCGAGCGCGGGAAAGGCGCGCATGCAGGAACCGCGCCATCGTTTCACCCCGCCCTGCCTGGGTTCCATCGGCCGCAGGGGTGATTGGTCGCAGGGTGGATGCAGGCAAAAGGGGATCAGGCCAGCATGGCGCGGACCAGACCCATTCACACGCAGGGACCGCGCCATGACTCATGCACTCCCCTTACTGCTTTCCGCCTCGCTTCTGCTGATGACGTCGGCCGTGGCCGCCCCGCCGCCTGCGCCAAGCGATGCCTGCGGGCTTGCCCACCAGCCGCTGACCGGCACGCTGGTTCAGATACCCTTCGAAAGCGTCGACGGACGCATCTATGTGCAGGCGCGCGTCAACGGTCGGGAGCACTATCGGTTCGCCGTGGATACCGGCGCCAGCGGCATCGGGCGCGCCGACATGCGCCTGGTGTCGGCACTCGGCCTGCCCCTGCACGGAGAGACCACCACATCGGACGGAGTCGCCCAGGCCCGGGTGAATACGGCGCGAATCGAAGCGCTGCAACTGGGTGAGTTGGTGCATCGCGACGTGGACGTGATAGCCCGCGATTACAACGCACGCAATGCGCCAGACGCTGCGTTCGACGGGATTCTCGCGCGCGACTTCTTTGCCGACGGCCTGCTGCGGATCGACTATCCGAAAAGATTGCTCACGTTCTCGCGTACGGAGCAGCTGGCCGCCTCCTCAGCCAATGCGCTGCCCTATACGCGCGCCTTCCGCATACCGGTATCGATTGATGGGCACCCGTTCGTTGCCCAGCTGGATACGGGTGCCAACATCGGCTTTGTATTGCCGCAGACTGTGTTCGAGCAGGTCTCCGACCAGCCCCTCGGCGAATCGGTCCGCTCGCAGCTGACCAATGGACAACTGGAAAGCTGGCGCGCCGTAGTCAAAGGTCCGATCCGGGTGGGACAGGTGAGCCATGACGAGATGGAGGTTCGCGTGTCACCGAAGTATCCCGAGCTGCTGGTAGGAGCGCATGCACTGCAGGACGCGGTGGTGATGATCGACTCCCGCAGCCATGTCGTAGCGGTATGCCGTTGATCGAAAGGGCGCCCGCGCACCTGATTGCCTGCGGTGCTCAGTGGGCCTCGATTGGCCCCTCAAACCGCCTTGCATGCGCGCTTCTCGACCATCGACTGACTGGCGGAGCCGTGATTCCCCTGCCAGGGAACATTGCCGCTCGCTGTCGTGGAGTACCCGCGAGACGAGGTGAGTTGCGACATAGGGTCATCGACAGCGATAGATTCTTTCTGGACTGAGACAGACTGTCCACAATCACCCCGGACTTGGCCGTAGTCTTCGCTCCCTACAGGGTCATCGCAACCTCGTTGCCGGGAGCAAAATATGCAGACAGCCAGGACAAAATGGCTCGCGTACACGGTCCTGGTCGGCTTGCTTCCGATCTTCTCTCGATTTCTTGTCTGGCTGGTGACCAAGGAAGGCAGCATCGAGCCGTTTTCGCCACAGGACTTCATCGCGTTCGGACTGGTTCTCCATATCTCCAACATCAACGAAATCGAACATCTGGTCGGTGCCGACAGGTCGTGGAAGACGACCCAAAATGGCATATCCGCCTTTTTCATCGCCGTTCATGGGGTTCTTTTCTGTTTGACCCTGATTGGAGGCGACGCGATCGATCAGCGGGCGATCATGTACTGCGTAGGTAGCATCGCACTCACATCGCTTGCTATCAGTTACTCATTGTTCAATCGAATCGCAAGAAATCACCTGATCCATTCGGAGCATCTGCCATGACAACTGCCCTCATCGCAACCACCGTGGTGATCTCTCTCGCAGGCCTTGGCTACGCGGCCTGGACGATGGTGCAGACGCATAAAGAAGTCCGGCAGCGCAAATCACACACATCTGAAGACTGATCCACGGAAATAGTCCCGGCGGCCAATCGGAACCACTTGGCAACCGCCGCATTTGGCCTGACACTCTCTGCCGGGCAATCTGCTGATCGGCAGCAGGCCCAAACCCCGCGTTGGCACAGGACTCCATGGCGTATGTGGACTTGCCCGGAATGTGACCGAACGTTCACCCGTGCCAATCAGCGGCACGCATGCGGAACCGGTGAACGGAGCGCGGTGTTACGGGACAGGCCGGCACACCTCGTGGCGCTGTATGAGCACGTCGAGGCGTTCGCCACGTCACTGGGGCCAGTGGAATGCGTGACCCGCGAGCGTTACATCCTGTTCCGCAGCCGGCGGGTGTTCGCCGACGCCGTGATCATGACCGACGCACTGCGCCTGGCGATTCACCTGGGACGGAGGGTGCAGCGCAGCGCCTTCATCAAGGTGGTGGAGGATGGCAGTCAGGTCACCGTGGTGGCCAAACTGCGCCGGTTGGACGAACTCGACGCGATGCTGCCGTTCCTGCGTGAAGCGTACGAGCATTCACTTACGTAGCGGCGGCTGGCCGCATGACCCACCGGATACGTGATACCCCGAATTGCGAATCACAAAGGACTGCAAAATGCGCATGAATCGCTGGCACACACTCATCCTGTTGACGGTATCCGCACTGCTTGTTGCCGCGTGTGCACGCAAGCCGAATGCGCTCGAGTCCTCGTTCATTGGCAGCTGCACGGCGAGCGGATCGAACAAGGCGCGATGCGAGTGCACCTACGATGCGGTACACAAGCACTACGGCGACAGGCGGATGGAGGAGTTCAACAACGGGCATGCTCCCGATGACTTCCCCAACGTGCTGGCCACCTCAATGGCGCAGTGTGCTGGGAAGTAGCGCGCGGGCCGCGTGCAGAGTACGGTGGTCCGTCACGCCGCGATGGTGTAGAGCGCGAGGATCAGGAACGTCCCGAACCACGCCAGGGCGAATCGCTTCCAGTATTCCATCCGATGTCCGCTGAAGCTGTTGAAATGCCGTTTATAGCAGGCGCTCTTCCCCACCAGACCGCGCGGCGGTTTCCTATGCCACCGGCGTGCGCGAGCGCGGACACTGTCCGGATGGCAATCAAACATTGGCCCAAGCACGACCGTCCCCGCGAGAAGCTGCTGAAGCTGGGACCCGAGGCACTGTCCGACTCGGAATTGCTGGCGCTGTTCATCGGCAGCGGGTGCAACGGGCTCGATGCGGTGCAGAGTGCCCGCCGCCTGCTGGACGACCACGGGCCGCTGCGCAGACTCATGGACATGGATGCCACGCAGCTGAAGAAGCTGCCGGCCCTCGGCCCGGCCAGCGCCTGCAAGCTGGTGGCCGCGTTGGAGCTGGCCAGCCGCCATCTTCTGGCCGATCTTGAACGCGGCGACAGCGTCTGCGACCCCGGGGCGGCCGGACGCTACTTCAAGCTGCGGCTGCGCGCGCGGCCGCAGGAGGTCTTTGCCGCATTGTTCATGGATACCCGCAACCGCACGCTGGCCTATGAAGAGCTGTTCACCGGCACCATTGACGCGGCCACCGTGTACCCCCGGGAAGTGGTGCGCCGTGCCCTGCTGCACAACGCGGCGGCGGTCATCGTCAGCCACAATCATCCGTCCGGCCGGGCCGAGCCCTCGATGGCCGACCGGGACATCACCCACCAGCTGCACCAGGCGCTGGCGCTGGTCGGGGTGCGGCTGGTGGATCACATCGTGGTGGGCGACGGCGCCCCGGTCTCCATGGCCGAGCGCGGCTGGCTCAGGCATGACCCGTTCGCCCGCACCTGAACGGCCAGGTCAAGCCGCCGTCCCCCGCCCCTCAAGGCCTCCCACCCCACTCCGTCCCGGCTTCCCACCCCCGCTTGGCCCCGGTTCAATGGATCGGGACGGCTTCTGGGCTAAAATTGCCGATTCCGCCGCTCCAGTCTTCAAGCAGGCCCTGTGAAAAATCTCCTCCGCGCCCTGATCAGCCAAGGCATCGAAGCCTTGCGCGCCAACGGCACTCTGCCGGCCGATACCCTGACCCCGGAATTCGTGGTGGAACGCCCGAAGACCCGTGAACACGGTGATTTCGCCACCAATGCCGCCATGCTGCTGGCCAAGCCGGCGCGCAGCAACCCGCGCGCCCTGGCCCAGGCGCTGCTGGACGCGCTGCCCAAGAGCGACGACGTGCTGCGCGTTGAGATCGCCGGCCCGGGCTTCATCAATTTCCACCTCGCCCCCAGCGCCTACCAGCGTGAAGCGGCCAGCGTGCTCAAGGAAGGCGCCGATTACGGCCACAACCTGAGCGGCAATGGCCGCACCGTGGGCGTGGAATACGTGTCGGCCAACCCGACCGGCCCACTGCACGTCGGCCACGGCCGCGCCGCGGCCATCGGCGACTGCCTGGCCCGCCTGCTCGAAGTAAACGGCTGGAACGCCAAGCGCGAGTTCTATTACAACGACGCCGGCGTGCAGATCGAGAACCTGGCCCTGTCCACCCAGGCGCGCGCCAAGGGCCTGAAGCCCGATGACGCTGGCTGGCCGGAAGCGGGTTACCGCGGCGACTACATCGAAGACGTGGCCAAGGCCTACCTGGCCGGCGCGACGGTGGAGCTGGAAGGCCATTCGGTGGTGGGCGAGCGCGACCCGGACAACCTGGATGCGATCCGCCGCTTTGCGGTGGCCTACCTGCGCAACGAGCAGAACCAGGACCTGGCCGCGTTCGGGGTGGATTTCGATATCTACTTCCTGGAAAGCTCGCTGTACAAGGACGGCAAGGTCGAAGAGACCGTGGCCCAGCTGAAGACGGCCGGCCACACCTATGAGGAAGGCGGCGCGCTGTGGCTGCGCTCGACCGACTTCGGTGACGACAAGGACCGCGTGATGCGCAAGTCCGACGGCACCTACACCTACTTCCTGCCGGACGTGGCCTATCACCTCTCCAAGTGGCAGCGCGGCTATGAGCGCGCGATCACCGAGCTGGGCGCGGACCACCACGGTTCGCTGGCACGCGTGCGCGCCGGCCTGCAGGCGCTGGACGTGGGCATTCCCAAGGGCTGGCCGGAATACGTGCTGCACCAGATGGTGACGGTGATGCGCGGCGGCGAGGAAGTGAAGCTGTCCAAGCGTGCCGGCAGCTACCTGACCCTGCGCGACCTGACCGAAGAAGCCGGCCGCGATGCGACCCGCTGGTTCCTGATCGCGCGCAAGCCCGATTCGCAGCTGACCTTCGATATCGACCTGGCGCGCCAGCAGAGCAACGACAACCCGGTGTTCTACGTGCAGTATGCGCACGCGCGGGTGTGCAGCCTGCTGCGCCAGGGCCAGGAGAAGGGGCTGGCGTACACGCCGGCTGAAGGCCTGACCGGGCTGGCGTCCCTGAACGACGAGGCGTCGCTGTGGCTGATGGTGGAAATGTCGCGCTTCCCGGAAGTGGTGGAAGCCGCCGGTATCGCACTGGAACCGCACCTGATCGCGCAGTACCTGCGTGAATTGGCGCACGCGTTCCACACGTGGTATCACGGCACGCAGGTGCTGGTGGCTGACGATGCCGAGCGTAATGCCAAGCTGACGCTGGCCTGCGCGGCACGCCAGGTGCTGGCCAATGGTCTGAACATCCTGGGCGTTTCCGCCCCGGAAAAAATGTAAGTAGTGGAGAAGCAGTAAATGGCAGCACGACGCGGCAAAACCCAGGCCCGACGCAACACCAGCCAAGGCACGCCCGGATGGGTGTGGCTGGTGGCCGGCGTGGCGATTGCCGCCGTGGTGTTCCTGGCGGCACCGAACCTGTTCAAGAACGACGGCGATGGCTTCCTGCGGGTAGGCCCGCAGCCGAACCCGAACGCGCAGCCGGCCCCGGTCAGCGACGCGGAGACCGACATGGGCGCGGAACTGCCCAAGCCGGGTGCGGCCAAGCCTGCCGAGCCGGCGAAGCCGGCGGCCACGCAGTACGACTTCTACACCCTGCTGCCCGGCAAGGAAGTGGAAATGTCCGATGCGGAGCTGGCTGCCAGCGCGCGCGCGGAAGACCAGCGCCGCGCCAAGGTGGAAGCACAGCGCGCGCAGGCGGCGCTGGAAGGTCGCCCGGTGCCGGCCGCAGCGGCCACCTCGACCAGCGTGGCGTCCACCGCACCGGTGGCAGCGCCACTGCCGGCCCCGGTGAGTGAGCGTCCGGCCGCGACGGCGGCGGCCACCCCGGCACCGGCGGCGGCAACGCCGAAGCCGGCACCCGTCGCTGCTGCACCGGTCGCCGCCACGGCAGCGGCTGAGCCGGCGGCCAGCAATGTGCGTTACATCCTGCAGGCGGGTGCGTTTGGTGCGTCCGGCGATGCTGAAGCGACCAAGGCCAAGCTGGCGATGATCGGGTTGGCGGCGCGGGTGGAATCGGCGCAGATCAACGGCAAGACGGTGTACCGCGTGCGCATGGGGCCGTATGGCAGTGCGGGCGAGCTGGCCGAAGCCAAGCAGAAGCTGGATGGCACCGGGTTGCAGGCGATGGCGATCAAGGCGCAATAGCGCTGGCTGGGTAGAGCCGACTGGGTAATGCCGACTCGGTATTGCCGACTGGGTAGAGCCGACTGTTAGTCGGCTGCAGCCAACAAACAGAAAGCCCCGCATCGCGGGGCTTTTTGTTTGGACCCGCGTTGCATGCCTCGTGGAGCAGCGGACTAACAGTCCGCTCTACCCCGTCGGCCCGTCGATCCGTCGGTCTGTCGGTCCACCCGTGCGTCGATCCGTCGATTTGTCGGCCCGTCGATTTGTCGGCCCGTCGATCCGTCGATCCGTCGATTTGTCGATTTGTCGATTTGTCGGTCGTCGATTTGTCGGTCTGTCGATCCGTCGGACCGTCAGGTGCGCCCGGTGCGCCGGGTGCGCCGGGTGCGCTACGTTATGCGTCCTATTCCTTCAGCACGGAGCACGTATGGGCAGTTCAGACGGCAACAACCACCGCATCGACAACATCGAATTCAACGTTTCCGACATTGCCCGCAGCAAGGCGTTTTACGGCGAGGTGTTCGGGTGGACGTTCACGGATTACGGTCCGGGCTATACCGAATTCAACGACGGGCGGTTGCGCGGTGGCTTCACCACCGATGGGCCGGTGCGAAGCGGTGGGCCGCTGGTGATCCTGTACGCCGACGACCTGGTGGCCACGCAGGCGCGGGTCGAGCGTGCCGGCGCGGAGATCTCCACGCCGGCGTTCGATTTCCCGGGCGGGCGCCGATTCCATTTCCGCGACCCGGATGGGTATGAATTGGCGGTGTGGTCGGCGGTGTGATCAGTCGCGGGCCACCTGGAAGCCGGCGTAGGACTGGCTGACCGGCATCAGTTCGAGGCGATTGATGTTCAGGTGCGCCGGCAGGGTGGCGACCCAGAAGATCTGCTCGGCGATGTCGTCGGCGGTCATCGGGTTGGCGCCGGTGTAGAGCGTGTCCGAGGCCGCCTGGTTGCCGTGGGTGCGGACCAGGGTGAATTCGGTCTCGGCCATGCCCGGTTCGATGGTGGTCACGCGCACGCCGGTGCCGTGCAGGTCCGAGCGCAGGCCGAGCGAGAACTGGCTGACGAAGGCCTTGGTGCCACCGTAGGCGTTGCCGCCCGGGTACGGGTACACGCCGGCCACCGAGCTGATGTTGATGATGGCGCCCTTGCGCGCCACCAGCTGCGGCAGCAGGCGGTGGGTAAGCGTGACCAGCGCGGTGACGTTGGTGTCGATCATGGTGCGCCAGCCGTCCAGCGAGGCGCTCTGCGCCGGGGCGGTGCCCTGGGCGAGGCCGGCGTTGTTGACCAGCAGGTCGATGTCGGCGAACCCGGCCGGCAGTGCGGCCAAGGCCGCTTCCATGGCGGCGCTGTCGCGCACATCGAATACCGCCGCGTGCACGCGCTCGGGGCCGTACTGGTCCACCAGCGGCTGCAGCCGTTCGGCGCGGCGGCCCGTGGCGATCACCCGCCAGCCGGCCTGGGCGAAACGATGGACGGCGGCAGCGCCAAAGCCGGAAGTGGCGCCGGTAATCAGAGCGGTACGGGTCATCGGGGTACTCCGTGGGAATCCCGACTATTTTCGCACCGTCCGCCGGCGCGTGTTGCCCCCGACGGGCGGCTTCAGCGGATGCGGAAGACGCGGGCCTTGGGCAGGTCCTCGTCCACCTGCAGGAACCAGCGCCCGGCAATGCCCGGCACCACCACGATGGCGGGGTTGGCGCGGGTGGCCTTGAGCTTCATTTCGCCCTTGAGCACCTGCCATTGCTGGCCGTTGTCCAGGGTGAAGACGGTGCCGGGCTGCCAGCCGCTGACCTCGCCGGTCACGCTGGCGTGGATGGGACCGTCATCCAGTCCGGGGAACATCGGTGCCGGGGTCGGCGCACCGGGCAGCGGCGCCGGGGCGGCCGGGGTGGCGGCTGCCGGGGCACGGGCGTCGGCCTCGCGCAGCAGCCGGTTCAGGGTCTGCAGCTGGGCGGGGGTAAGGCCTACGTCCGCCAGTTGCTGCGGGTCCACGCGCTGTTCAATCGCCACATACGGGGCCTGGGCCGAGGCCGCCGCGGCCAGCCAGACCATGCCCACACCCGCCAGAACCTGCCACCTGCGCATTGCCTGCTCCACTGCCTGTCGATGCTGAGGCCCGCACTGTGCTTCACTTTCATGGCAGCCAGATGACAGCAGCGGCGACCTGGGCGGGCGTGGCCGCCGGCTGGGGGTAAAATGGTGGCCAGCCACGCAGCCGCGTCGGCGGTATTGGACGTCCCATGATCAACAACGATGTACTGCGCAGCATCCGCTACATGCTCGACCTCAGCGACGGCATGATTGCCGACACCTGTGCCCTGGCCGACCCGGCCTTCGTGGTGGACAAGGCCGATGTGGCCGGTTGGCTGCGCAAGGAAGACGAGGAAGGCTTCGTGGCCTGCGACGACCGCACGCTGGCGCACTTCCTGGACGGGTTGATCGTGCATTTCCGTGGCCGCGATGAGAGCCAGCCGCTGCGCCCGGTGGAGAAGCGGATCACCAACAACCTGGTGTTGAAGAAGCTGCGTGTTGCCTTCGAGCTGAAGGACGTGGACATGCATGAGATCTTCAACGCTGCAGGGTTCCCGGTGTCGAAGCCGGAGCTGTCGGCGCTGTTCCGCCAGCCGGACCACAAGAATTTCCGCGCCTGCGGCGATCAGCTGCTGCGTAATTTCCTGAAGGGTTTGACGCTGCGCGTTCGCGCGGCGTGAGGTGCAGCCACGCAGGGCGTGGCTCTACCGTCAGGTCTGGTGGGTGATGTCTCCGGCGTAGAGCCACGCCCTGCGTGGCTGCGCGCGGTGCCCGGGCGGCGAGGGCCGGGCACCGGATTGATCAGAACGTGGTCTGGATCGCGAATTCGACACGGGAACCGGCGTTGCTGCCGAACAGCCGCTTGGCGGCGCGGTCGGTGTCGTGCGCGGTCACGCGCAGTTCCCACGGCCCGTGCACGGTCCAGATGGCGCTGAGCTGCCCGTGCAGGTAGTCGTCGGCGTAGGCGCTGTCGAGCCAGTACTGGCCCACCGCACCTTCGATGCGCCACTGCTCGCCCAGCGGCATGCGTGCGCCCAACTGGGCGTACGTGCCGGTGCGGCCGCTGGCCAGGGCATCGTCGGACACGCCGACGCTCACCCAGTAGCGCTCCTTCCAGGTCAGCGTGCTGTTGAGCTCGGTCCAGTCCAGGTCCACGTCGGTGGACGGGTACAGGTAGTGGGTGAGGTTGACGTCCAGCGCCCAGTCCGGCGCCAGCGCGCCGCTCCAGCCGGCGACGAGGTCGAATTCGCTGCGTGCACCCACGTCCGGTTCGAACGACACGCCTGACCCCCACGCCGAGGCGTACCAGCCCGATTCACTGCTGAGCTTGACCCCGGCCTGCACGGTGGGATCTTCCATCGTCTGCGAGCTGCCGCGCCAGACGTAGTCGGAGGTCAACGTAGCGTTGCCGTCCACGCCGGCCAGCGCCGAACCACTGATCGCCAGGCCCAGAACCACCCCGCCCATCCGGCGCACCGCGCGCCGTGTCTGCTGCTTTGCCACCACGTCCACCACTCAAGAAAACGGCCGCGCCGTTGAAGCGCACAGTGTGGTGAGCGCGCCCGTAAAGTCGCCATGCGCCATGGCGGGAGCGCGCGCAAAATCCGCGTAAAAGCTGCCCACCAGACCTTCAGGCGGCCCGCGCTATCATGAGCACCCTGACTGACCTGCAGCGAGAATGGCGTGGACGCGATCCTGACCCCGGTATCGATTGGCGAGCTGATCGACAAGATCACCATCCTGGAAATCAAGGCCGAGCGCATCACCGATGCGGGCAAGGTCGCCAACGTGCGCACCGAACTGGATGGGCTGCTGCCGCTGTGGCAGGAACAGCTGGCCGCACAGCCAGGGCTGGATGCGTTGAAGACCCAGCTCAAGGCAATCAACGAGCGCATGTGGGATATCCAGGACCAGCTGCGTGACAAGGAAGCGGCGCAGGTGTTCGATGATCAGTTCATCCAGCTCGCGCGCGGTGTCTACGGCACCAATGGCGAGCGGGTGAAGGTGAAAAACGAGATCAACCGGATCGCCGGGTCGCAGCTGGTGGAAGAGAAGCAGTACCAGGGGGAATGAGGTCAGCGCGCGGTAGCGGCCAGGAACCGTTCGCGGTCCTGCTGGGTGCGCCGGCGGATCTCCGCCAGCGCCTCGTTTTCGGTGACTTCCAGCATCGATTCGAACAGACGCTGGAAGTGATTGCGCATCGCCGTGCGCGCCGCACCCGGGTCACGCATGCGCAGGCCATCGAGGATGGCGGTGTGTTCGTCGTTGCGGGTGTCGCCGTCGTTGTGGCACACGTTGGCATACACCTGGCGCACGCGCGGCAGTTCATTGCGCATGCGCCAGATCAGCTGCACGCAGTGCTCCACCACCGGGTTGCCGGCAATGCGCGCAATGGCCAGGTGGAACTGGCGGTCGGCCTCGCTGGCCGCTGCCTCGGGCGATGCCGGGTCGGTCATCGCCGCGATCAACCCTTCCAGCATCTGCACTTCCGCATCGGTGATGCGGCTGGCCGCCATGGCCGCCGCCTCGGCCTCGATCACCGCCCGGGCGGCGGTGAGGTCGAACGCCGATACATCCGGCAGCGCGCCAGGGGCGGCCGCCGGACGTGCCTTCACGTAGACCCCGGAGCCGGTCTTGATGGTGATCAGGCCCTGCGCTTCCAGCGCGATTTCCGCCTCACGCACGGTGACCCGGCTCACCCCCAGCCGTTCGGCCAGGTCGCGTTCGCCCGGCAGGCGCGAGCCGGGCGGGAATTCGCCCTTCTCGATCAGCGCGACGATTTCAGCGGCAATGGACTGGTAAAGACGGGGTTCGGACATCATCAAGGCCTGGCTGTACGGTGGCTGGGAACCAACACGCTTGTTTAGAACCGGTAGCGTACCCCGAGATAATACCGCCGCCCGTAGGTGGTGTACTCGCGGAAGCTGCCCAGGATGGGCATATCCGACACCCGCGGCTCGTCGGTGAGGTTGCTGGCCGACAGCGACACCGACAGGTGGTTGTTCACCTTGTAGGTGGCGCGGAAGTCCAGCGAGCCATTGTCGCGGACATAGCGGTTCTGCGCCGGGTCGCCGACAAACTGCTGGTAGTAGTCGGAGCGGTACTTGTAGATGGCCTGCAGGTCCAGCTTGCCCAGGCCCCAGTACACCTGCGCCGAGGCCACGTGTTTGGACAGGCCGAAGATGTTGGCCGGCTCCACGATGCCGGGGGTGACGATGCCGGTGGCCGGGTCGGTGGACTCGCCCAGGCGCAGGTCTTCGGTCTTGAAGTTGGAATGGGCGTAGTTGTAGCTGGCCTTCACGCCCAGCCCGGAGAAGATCCCAGGCAGGTAGGAGAAGCTGTGCGAGCCGGTCAGCTCGAAACCGATCAGGTCGCTTTTCTGGTCGCTGGTGGCCAACTGCTCCACCGGTACGGTGACGCTCTCACCGTCGATGTCGAAGTTTTCACCTACCACCACCGGCACCGAGCCGCCGTTGAACTGCTTGTAGTACACCGCGGTGGAGAGCATGGAATCGGCGTTGGCGTACCACTCCAGCGAGACATCGGCGTTCCAGGACATCAGCGGGGTGGCGCGCGGGTTGCCGGTGGCGGTGATGTTGCCCAGCGCGTCGGCAACGCTGTCGAACTCGGTGTCCACTTCATCCAGGTTGAAGCTGCGGCCGTAGCCGAGCGCGGCCAGGTCCGGGCGCGACATGGCACGGTAAGCGGCCACGCGCAGGAGCAGGTCCGGGCGCAGTTCGAAGGCGGCATTGAAGCTGGGCAGCCATTCGTTGTTGCTGGACTTGAGCACCTGCCGGGTGAAATCTCCATTGGGCCGCAAGGTGACGGTGCCGTCGGGGTTGTTGACCACATCCAGCCCGCTGCGCAGGCCCATCGAGCGCACGTCGGTGTGCACCCAGCGCACGCCGATGTTGCCGGTGACCGGCACGCCGAACCATTCGCTGCTGTAGTCACCCATCAGGTAGACGGCGCTGGTTTTCTCGGTCACATCGTTGTTGGCCGGGTCGCGCAGGTCCGCGCTCAGGCCGGTGTCGTCCGCGCCGGTGAAGGCCTTGAACAGGCAACGGCTGTCGAAGGTGGCCCACTGGTCGATGGTGTTGCCGCTGGCATTGGCCAGGAAATCGTCCTGCGGGAACGCCTGGCGGCAGGCCTGGTTGGCGGCGCGGATCGCGGCAACGTTCGTGGTGGTGACGTCCACGGTGTCGGTGAAGTCGGTGTAGGTTGCCTCGGAACGGCGCAGGCCGCCCTTCAGTGCGGTGAAGAAGCCACTTTCCGGGGTGAATGCCGCGTCGAAGCGACCGGCACGGATGGTGTGCTCGCGGTCCTGCTGGCGGCGGCGGATCAGCGCCGAGTCGGTGAAGTTGTCCGGGTTGTTCACATCGAACGCCGGATCCAGGTAGATGCTGGGCACGTCGCCGCTGTAGTCGTAGGTGTAGTCGACATAGCGGGTGTTCTTGATGCCCGCCACCGGCCTGCCGTTGACATCGGTACGGCCGGCGCGCAGGCGGGTGGAGCGTTCGATCTGCGAACGCTGGGTGTTGGAATAGGACAGATCCGTGGAGAGCATCCACGCCGGGCTGGGCCGCACGATCAGGTTCAACCCACCGCCGGTGTATTCCTCGTTGCGCTCCAGGAAGTTGCCGGTGGAATCGATGGTGCTGCTGCCGGTGTGGCTGATCAGCGCGCCGTCGTCGGTGACCACGCGGTTGTTGAGGTTGCGCATCATCGACGACAACGTCAGGTCCGAGCGGTCTTCGGTGTAATCGCGCTTGGAGTGCTGGTAGTCCAGGTTCACTTCCACCGCGTCGTTGGGCCGCCACTGCAGCGCGCCGAACTGCGAATCGCGCTTGTCGTGTTCAATGAACTGGCGGTACAGACGGCTGCCCGGTGCCAGGTAGTACGGCACGCCGTTGGCCACGTCGTTGCCGTTGACCGGGGTGCAGTTGCGGGTGGCGCCAACCACTTCGCGACCGTCGCAGGCCGCCCAGGTGGTGCTGCTGGAGAACATCTCTTCCGGGTTGCTGCCCTCGAGCGCCTGCAGGCCGACGGAAACGCCGAGCTTGCCGCCGTTGCTGAACTCGAACTGGTCGATGTAGCTGGCGGTACCGCGCCAGCCCACGCCGTCGCCGTCCTTCAGGCGGTCGTCGTATTCCTGCCAGGTGCCACGCCCGTCCAGCTGGATGGTGCGCTTGCCGTACTCCAGCGGTTTGACGGTTTCCATGTTGACCGTACCGGCCACGCCGCCTTCGACGAAGTCGGCGCGCTGGGTCTTGTAGATCGCCACGGTGTTGATCAGCTCCGACGGGAACTGGTTGAAGTTGACCGAGCGGTCGCCGCTGCCGTTGGTGGCCTCGCGCCCGTTGAAGGTGGAGGAGCCCAGGAACGGGCCCAGGCCGCGGATCGAGATTTCCGACGCACCGCCCTTCTCGCGATGGGTGGACGCGCCGGTGATGGTTTCGATGGCTTCGCCGATCGACAGCGCCGGCAGGTCGCCGATGTCTTCGGCCGACAACACGTCGGAGACCACGGTCTCCTCGCGCTTCTTGTCGATCGAGGTCTGGATGGTGCCGCGCGTCCCGGTCACCTGGACCTGGTCGAGCGTGGTGGCCTGCGCGGGTGCGCTGGCCGGAACATCGGCGTCCTGTGCGTGGGCCAGCGGCAAGGCCGCAGTGGCACACAGGGCGTAGAACAGCGCGCTGTGCAGCGCGGTGTGGCGAAGGCCTCGTGGCGAGGCCGTACGGCGGTCATGCAACATCGTGATCTCCCTCCCAGGATGGATCGTCCGACTACACGGATTCGATCCGGAAGATTCACGGTTCAAAGACCAATGTCAATGAATTGGTACTAAAGTCTACCCCGGTGATCCACCTAGCCCACTAATGACCAATTTTATGTGCGGATGCAGCAGATATATGCGCAAACCGCAGACCACATACGCCGAAAGTGGTATGCGATTGTGGTTGACGTCGTTGCGGTTGGAGCTGTTACCATCCGGGCTCGCGTTGAGGTCTACGGTGATCTGGGAGGGTTAGCCTGTGGCACAGCAACAAGATGTTTGTTTTTGTGGGGCGGTGAACCGGCGGCGTTGGTGGGGTCCATGCGTTGAAGCGCCGATGGGCCGTACGGGCGGACGCTTCGGAACCGTCGCTGCCATTCTCGCACTGCTGCCCGCGCCGGGCGTTGCGTGGTCGGCCGAGTATCTGGTGCATGACGCGGCCGGGTACGCTGCGGCTGCCAACGCGCTGAAACCGGGTGACACGGTGATCCTGGCCGACGGGACCTGGCGCGATGTGGATCTGCTGCTGACGGGGACCGGCAAAATTGGTCAACCAATTCGACTGACGGCCCAGACCCCGGGCAAGGTGATCCTGAGCGGGCAGTCGCAGCTGCGGCTGGCCGGGGCTTACCTGGAGGTGTCCAACCTGGTGTTCCGGGATGGCTGGGCGCCGGGCGGGGAGGTGGTGAGCTTCCGCCGCTCCTCCAGCGAGTGGGCCGAGCACAGCCGGGTGACCGGCATTGTCATCGACGGCTACAACAAGCCCGACCGCGCCCAGTCCGACAACTGGGTAGGGATGTACGGCGCGTACAACCGCTTCGACCACAACCAGCTGGTGGGCAAGACCAACGCCGGCACCACCCTGGTGGTGGTGCGCAACGCCACCAGCGGGCTGGACAACCGCCACCGCATCGACCACAACTGGTTCGGGCCGCGCCCCAACCTGGGCAGCAATGGCGGCGAGACGATCCGCGTCGGCACCAGCCACGATTCGCAGTCGGCGTCCAACACGGTGGTGGAGAACAACTGGTTTGAACACTGCGACGGCGAAGTGGAGATCGTCTCCAACAAGTCCGGCGGCAACCTTTACCGCGGCAACGTGTTCAAGCAGTCACGCGGCTCGCTGGTGCTGCGCCACGGCCACGGCAACGTGGTGGAACGCAACGTGTTCCTGGGCGACGGCAAGGCGCATACCGGCGGCGTGCGCGTGATCAACCGCGACCAGATCGTGCGCGACAACTATTTCGAGGGCGTGGTGGGCGATGGCTTCGCCTCGGCGCTGGCGGTCATGGCCGGCACCCGCGACGCCCCGTTGAACCGCTACGAACAGGTGGACAACGCACAGATCCGCAGCAACAGCTTCGTGCAGGTGGGCCACCTGTTCCTCGGCGCCGGGTTGGACGCCGAGCGCAACGCCATGCCGGTGCGCAGCAGGATCAGCCGCAACCTGTTCGTGGGCGATGGCAGCGACGACCCGCTGCGCGTGCAGGGCGACCTGTCCGGCATCACCTTCGGCGGCAACGTGCAGAGCCCCACGGCATCGCCGGGCTTCCCGGGCGGGGTCAGCAGCCGTGCCCTCACCCTGCAGCGTGCGGCCAACGGCCTGCTGTATCCGCCGGCCGGTACCGAGGTCGGCGCGCCGCGTGACCTGGCGCCGATCCCACGCGAACAGGTCGGCGTGGACTGGTATCCCAAGCAGCACACACAGGTATCCGTGGACAGCGGCGCCCGCCACACCGTCGCGGCGGGCGAAGACACCCTCACCCGCGCCGTGGCCGACACCGCGCCGGGGGACATCCTGCAGCTCAAGGCAGGCGACTACCGCGTCAACCAGGTGCTCGCCCTCGCCCACCCGCTCAGCGTGGAGGGCCCGATGCACGGCACCGCCCGGGTGCGCTTCAGCGGCCCGTCGCTGTTCGAGCTGCGCGCCGGCGGTGCACTGCGGCTTGCCCGGCTGGACATCGATGGCAGCCTGGCCCCGGACGTGGCGGGCAACGCCGTGGTGCGCGTTCCGCCCGGCAGCCAGGCGTTCAACTACACGCTGGACATCACCCACAGCCACATTCACGGCCTGACCAGCAACAAGGCGTTCGATGTGATCAACACCGGCAAGGGCACCTTCGCACGGTCGATCCGCCTGCAACAGGTGCAGGTGAACGACATCAGCGGCAGCGTGATCAACGCGTCCGCCGAGACCGACGACCTGGGCACCTACAACGCGGAAGTGGTGGACATCCTGGATTCGCGCTTCAGTCGCATTGGCGGCGCAGTGGTGGACCTGTACCGGGGTGGCACCGACGAGAGCACGTTCGGGCCCGCGCTGCACCTGCGCGGCAGCACCCTGGACGAGGTGGGCGCGAAGGGCGATGCCAGCCTGCGCCTGCACGGCGTGCAGCTGGCCAGCCTGGAGCGCACCCACTGGAACCGCAGTGGCCGCGTGCGCTTCAGCCATGAAACCGGCGAGCCGCAGCTGCACCTGCGCGGCAACACCTTCACCGCTACTGCGGCACTGCAGTCCGATACCCCAGCCGAGACCCTGCCATGACGCGTTCCACGCCCCTGATGCTGCTGCTGGCGGCCACCTTCAGCGCCGCCGCGCTTCCCGCCGCCCACGCCCAGGCACCGAGCGCGGCAGCGCGCAGCAGCGAAGCGGGCAGCGCACCGGTGCTGGTCACCGCCGCGCAGTGGGAACAGATGCGCCGCGATGGCGCGACCTACCCGATGTTTGCCAAGGAACAGGCGCGCGCCGAAAAGATGGTGCGCGCGATGATGAAGGCCGGCATCGACGTGCCGGTGCCCAAGGACAAGGGGGGTGGTTACACCCATGAACAGCACAAGCGCAATTACCAGGCCATCCAGGCCGCCGGCGCGCTGTACCGCCTCACCGGCGACAAGGCCTACGCCACCTTCGCCCGCGACCTGCTGCTGGGGTACGCCAAACTCTACCCGGGGCTGGGCGCGCACCCGCAGGGCCGCGGGCAGATTCCCGGCCGCCTGTTCTGGCAGACGCTCAATGATTCGGTGTGGCTGGTCAACGCGGTGCAGGGCTACGACGCGATCCGCGACAGCCTCACTGCCGACGAGCGCCGCACCATCGACGACAACGTGTTCCGGCCCATGGCGCAGTTCCTGAGCGGCACGCCGGAGAACTTCGACAAGATCCACAACCACGCCACCTGGGCGGTCGCGGCCACCGGCATGACCGGGTACGTGCTGCGCGACCCGGTACTGGTGGAACAGGCGTTGATGGGCAGCAAGCGCGATGGCAGCGCCGGCTTCCTCAAGCAGGTGGACCAGCTGTTCTCGCCGGACGGTTATTACGAAGAAGGCCCCTACTACCAGCGCTACGCGCTGGCGCCATTCGTCCTGTTCGCCAACGCGGTGGAGCGCAACGACCCGCAGCGCGGCATCTTCAAGCGCCGCGACGGGGTGCTGCTCAAGGCGGTGGACGCACTGGTGCAGAGCAGCTACGGCGGCTACTTCATTCCCATCAACGACGCGATCCTGGACAAGGGCCTGGATACCGAAGAGGTGGTGGCCGGCATCGATATCGCCTACGCCAACACCGGCGACGCGCGCCTGCTCTCGGTCGCCAAGCAGCAGAAGCGCGTGCTGCTCTCGCCCGAAGGCCTGCAGGTGGCCAAGGCACTGGCCGACGGCAAGGCCAAGCCGTTCGCCTTCGTGCCCACGGTGCTGCGCGACGGTCCGGACGGCACTGAAGGGGCGCTGGCCATCCTGCGCATGGGCGGCGAGGACGGCCAGGCGCTGGTGATGAAGAACACCAAGCAGGGCATGGGCCACGGCCACTTCGACAAGCTCAACTGGCTGTTCTACGACAACGGCCAGCGCGTGGTGACCGATTACGGCGCGGCCCGCTTCCTCAACATCGAGGCGAAGGCCGGCGGCATCTACCTGCCCGAGAACAACAGCTGGGCGCGGCAGACGCTTGCCCACAACACGCTGGTGGTGAACGAGCAGAGCCACTTCGGCGGCGACTGGAAGAAGGGCCAGCCGCTGGCGCCGGCCCCGCTGCTGTTCGCGGTCACCGACGACACCCAGATCGCCTCGGCGCGCATGGACGGTGCGTACGACGGGGTGACCTTCACCCGCACCCAGGCGCTGCTCTCGCACCCGTCGCTGGGCCAGCCGGTGGTGCTGGACCTGCTGCGCGTGGACGGCAGCAAGCCGGCCCGCTACGACCTGCCGCTGCACTTCAACGGCCACATCATGGACGTGGGCTTCAAGGCGCAGTCCGCGGTGAGCACCCGCCCGGTGCTGGGCAAGGCCAACGGCTACCAGCATGTGTGGGTGGATGCATCGAGCGAACCGGGCACCGAGGCGCGCAGCCTGACCTGGTTGCTGGATGGGCGCTTCTACACCTACCGCTTCGCCAGTACCGCACCGTCGCGCGCCCTGATCGGCGAGAGCGGCGCGAACGATCCCTCGTTCAACCTGCGCCGTGAGCCGATGCTGCTGCAGCGCGTGGACGGGCAGGCCAGCACCACCTTCTACGGCGTGCTGGAGCCGCATGGCCAGTACGACGGCACCGCTGAAACCGTGCGCGGGGCCAACAGCCGCATCGACCGCATCGCGCACTACCGCGGCAAGGACGCCAGCGTGCTGGTGCTGGACCTGGCCGGCGGCCAGCGCGTGGCGCTGGGCATTGCCGATGACCCGTCCAGGGGCGGCAGCCATGAGGTCAGCGCCGACGGCCAGCGCTGGAACTGGACCGGCGGCTGGAAGCGCTTCGATACCGCCAGCGGCAAGGGCGGCAAATGAACGTCTCCACCCGTACCCGTTCCTACGTCCGCTGGCTGATCGTGGCCCTGATCGCAGTGGCCACGGTGATCAACTACATCGACCGCAACGCACTGGCGGTGATGTGGCCGGAGATCTCCAAGGACGTGGGCGCCACCAAGGAAGACTACGCACTGCTGGTGACGGTGTTCATGCTGTTCTACGCCGCCGGCCAGTTCGTGTTCGGCCGGCTGTTCGACATCATCGGCACCCGGCTCGGCTTCGCGCTCTCCATTGCGGTGTGGTCGATCTCGATCGCGCTGCATTCGGTCACCCACTCGATCCTGTCCTTCAGCATCGTGCGCGCGATGCTGGGCATCAGCGAGGCAGGCGCATGGCCCGGCGCGGTGAAGGCCAATGCCGAATGGTTCCCGGCGCGTGAGCGGGCGCTGGCGCAGGGCGTGTTCAATGCCGGCGCCTCCATCGGCGCGATCATCTCGGCGCCGCTGATCGCGCTGCTGTTCGTGTGGCTGGGCTGGCGCGGCACCTTCATCCTGATCGGTGCCATCGGCTTCGTGTGGCTGCTGCCGTGGCTGATCATCTACCGCGCCGGACCGGACAAGCACCCGTGGGTGAGCGCCGCCGAGCGCGCGTTGATCCTCGACGCGCCCACCGAACAGCCGGCGGTGCCCAAGGTCGAATACGCACCCAACGTGCGCCAGCTGCTGGGCCACCGGCAGACCTGGGGCATCCTGGCGACGCGCTTCTTCATCGACCCGATCTGGTGGCTGTTCGTGTCGTGGCTGCCGATCTACCTGGCCGACACCTTCGGCTTCGACATCAAGCAGATCGGCATCTTCGCCTGGGTGCCGTATGTGGGCGCGATGATCGGCAGCCTGGGTGGCGGCTGGTTGTCCGGCCGGCTGATCGGCGCGGGCTGGAGCGTGGACCGGGCCCGCAAATGGGTGATCACCCTGGGCGGCGCGATCATGGCGCCGGCGCTGCTGGGCGCGGTGCTGGCCACCGACCCGGTGTGGGCGGTGGTGACGATTGCCTTCGTGCTGTTCGGCTTCCAGATCGCCATCGGCAACATCCAGACCCTGCCCGGCGACATCTTCAACGGCAAGTCCGTCGGTTCGCTGGCCGGCCTGGGCGGCATGGCCGCGGTGGCCGGCACGCTGATCACCACGTGGCTGGTGCCGGTGATGACCCGCGACTCCTACGCACCCATTTTCATCCTGGTGGCGGCGCTGGTGCCCGCCTCCCTGCTCGCCCTGTGGCTGGTGACCGGACGTGTCGAGAAGGTCGACGCGCCGCCGCACCGCTGACGTTTCTTTTCCCCCTCGCATCACTGGAGTACCAAATGAATCAGTTCAAGGACAAGGTGGCGATCGTCACCGGTGGCGGCCGCGATATCGGCCGTGAGATCTCGCTCAAGCTGGCCGCGGCCGGCGCCAAGGTGTGCATCAACTACGCCAACGACGAAGCCAGCGCGCAGGACACCCTGCAGCAGGTGCAGGCCGCCGGCGGCACCGCCATCGTGCACCGCGCCGACGTGACCGATGCGCAGGCCGTGGCCGGCATGGTCGCCGCCACCCAGGCCGCGTTCGGCCCGCAGATCGACGTGCTGGTGAACGTGGCCGGCGGCATGGTCCAGCGCCGCCCGCTGGCCGAGATCGACCCGGCGTTCTTCCACCAGGTCATGGACCTCAACATGAGCTCGGTCTACCTGACCACGCATGCGGTGGTGCCGCACATGCCCGAAGGCGGCGCGATCGTGAACTTCGCCTCGCAGGCCGGCCGCGATGGCGGTGGCCCGGGCGCATCGATCTACGCCACCGCCAAGGCGGCCGTGATGACCTTCACCCGTGCCATGGCCAAGGAACTGGGCCCGCGCGGCATCCGCGTCAACGCGCTGTGCTGCGGCATGATCGCCACCCGCTTCCATGACGAGTTCACCAAGCCCGAAGTGCGCACCGCCGTGGCCGGCAATACGCCGCTGCGCCGCCAGGGCCGCCCGCAGGAAGCCGCCGATACAGCGGTGTACCTGGCCTCGGACGCCGCCGGCTTCATCACCGGTGCCAACGTCGACGTCAACGGCGGCACCTACTTCTCCTGATTGACCCGCTGACCGCCTGGGAGGGCTGCCATGCTGCGCTGGATCACTGCACTTTCGATTGCACTTGCCACCAGCGCCGCGGCGCTGCCCGCCCAGGCCCAGGTCTGGGTGCCGGCCTGGACGGCGTCACCCGCGCCGGACCGCCAGGACGGCACCCCCGAGGCCCCGGTGCAGTTCGCGCACCAGACGGTGCGCCAGGACATGCGCCTGGCCAGCTCGGCCACGGCGCTGCGCTTCCGCATCAGCAATGAACTGGGGGTTGCGCCGCTGCATATCGGTGGCGCCACCGCCCAGCGCACCGGCACGGCCACACCGGCCAAGCTGGTGACCTTCAATGGCCGCAGCGAGGTGGTGGTGCCGGCGGGCGCCGCGCTGCTCAGCGATCCGGTGCCGATGACGGTGCCGGCGCTGGCCGATGTTTCGCTCACCGTATATTTCCCCGAACCCACCCAGCCGGCCGTGCGGCGCACCGGGCTGCGCATCGCCGACGGCCGCCAGGCCGAGGTGGGCGACAAGGTCAAGCTGGCCTACCGGCAGAACGTGGTCTCGGCGGTGCTGGCCGAGCGCAGCAGCAAGCCGGTCGTGGTGGTTGCCCTGGGCGACTCGATCACCGAAGGCGCCACCGCCACCCGCGGCAGCAATGGCGACTGGCCCGCGCTGCTGGCCGCGCGCCTGCAGCAGGCCTGCCCGGACCAGGTGGTGCTGGTCAACGCCGGCATCAGCGGCAACAAGGTAATGGATCATGGCCGCAGCCACAGCGCGCTGGCGCGGCTGGACCGCGACGTGATCGCATTGCCGAATGTCAGCCGCGTCATTCTGTTTGAAGGCATCAACGATATCCGCCACGACGGAGGTACGCCGCCGGTGGCGGGCCGCAACGCCGACGACATGGTGCTGGGCTACCGCCAGGTGGCCGAGCGACTGCACAGCAACGGCATCCGCGCGATTGCCGCGACGATCACCCCGTTCGGTGGCTCGGACCGCTACGAGCCGGTGTCCGCCGCGACCCGCACCACCCTCAATACCTGGATGCGCGGCGGTCGCAGCGGCTTCGATGCGCTGATCGACTTCGACCAGATCCTGCGTGACCCGGCCAAGCCGGAGTTCCTGCCCGAGGTGATCACCCGCGATTTCCTGCACCCCAACGACGAAGGTTACCGGCGCATGGCCGACGGCGTGGACCTCGCCCTGCTCGGCTGCAGCGCACGATGAGCACGCAGCACTTCCGGTTGGCCGCGCACGCGAACCCGCGCTGGGCGGCGATGGCACTCGGTGAAGTGATGCTGCGCTTTGACCCGGGCGAGGGCCGCGTGCGCAATGCCCGCCAGTTCCAGGTCTGGGAAGGCGGCGGCGAGTACAACGTGGCGCGCGGGCTGAGCAGCACGTTCGGCCATGCCACGGCGGTGCTGACGGCGCTGCCGCGCAACGAGCTGGGCCTGCTGGCCCAGCAGCTGATCCAGGCCGGTGGTGTGGACACCAGCCAGATCGTGTGGCGCGACTACGACGGCATCGGCCGCAACACGCGTATGGGGTTGAACTTCACCGAGCGTGGCTTCGGGGTTCGTGCGCCGTTGGGGGTGTCCGACCGGGCGTACTCGGCCGCGTCGCAGCTACGGGCCAATGAGTACGAATGGGAGGCGTTGTTCGGGGTGCACGGGGTGCGCTGGCTGCACACCGGCGGCATCTTCGCGGCGTTGTCCGAACACAGCGCCGAGACCGCCATTGCTGCCGTGCAGGCCGCCCGCCGGCATGGGGTGGCGGTGTCCTACGACCTCAACTATCGCGCCAGCCTGTGGAACAGCCACCCGGACCCGGACGCGGCGCGCCATGCCAACTGCGCCATCGCCGCCGAGTGCGACCTGCTCATTGGCGATGAGTATTCCTTTGCCGCGTGCTTGGGCATGGACTTGGCCGACCTGGGCCGTCGCGAAACGCCGATGGATGTGGGCCCGGCCGATGCCGCCGCGCTTCGCGCGTTGGAGCGCTTCCCGAACCTGCAGGCGGTGGCCTTCACCCTGCGCGATGCCAGCAACGCGGCACGCAACGGCTGGGCCGGTGCGCTGCGCAACCGCGACGCGCTGTTCGTTTCCGCCGCGCGCGAAGTGGAGCTGCTGGACCGTGTGGGTGGTGGCGATGCGTTCGTGGCCGGCGTGGTGCATGCGCTGCTGGAAGGCCTGGGCGAACAGGCCGCCGTGGAGCTGGGTGCGGCGCATGGGGCGCTGGCGATGTCCACGCCCGGCGATGCGGCGTGCACCAGCCGCGAGGAAGTGGAGGCCGTGGCGCGTGGCGACGGCGCGGCGGCGCGCCGCTGACGGGTATGGGTCAGCGCGGCGACTGGAGCCGCGCCAATCCCTCGGTGGCGGAGACGGTGAGCGGTGCGGGCAGCGCGTCTTGCGGGAACCAGTCCAACGCGAGGATGGCGTCCGGCTCCAGCAGCGTCACCTGTGCGCCGTCCGGTGCGTGCACCAGATACACCGGCGCCACCCAGTGCTGCTGCAAGGCGGGCTCGAAGTGATCCACCACGCACAGCAGGCGCTCGATGCTTACCTGCAGACCGGTTTCTTCCAGGACTTCGCGCACCACCGCGTCTTCGACCTTCTCCATGAAGTCGACCTTGCCGCCGGGCAGGCCCCAGTGGCCCTGCTCGGGCTGCCGCCCGCGCTTGACCAGCAGCACGGCGCCATCGGCGCGCTGGATGACAGCACCACAGCCCAGGCGGGGCTGCTGTTGGGGGGTGGTTGGGGGCATGGGGGTTCTCCTGGGACGGGTGCATTATCGCCGGACAGCGGCAGATGGCGCGGACCTAGAGGGTGACGTCGACATCTTGCAGGCCGCCGGAACCAAGCGAAAGCCGCTCATCCTTCTGTCCTAGTTGGGCTCCTTCATCACGAAGTCTCATACCGTCCGCAGAACTTCAAGCGCGCGGAAGGCTTCTTCTCTGGCCCAATCAAGTATCCATCGAGATAGTCAGCAACATTCCAATCGTCCCAATAGGCCAAGCCGTAGAAAGCATTGATGAACTCTTCAACAAGCGCCTATCCACGAACCTTGGCACCGATGAATCCTTTTGATCGCAAATTTTCATATGGATCCGCCTCACCAACTGGATTGCCACCTGTCCCGGAAAGCACCTTCCATCGACCGGAGTCAAGCAAGCCCTTTGTGACCAGCAGCAACAAAAAACATCTTCGGCACGCAACGCCGGAACCTCGTCTACCGAAGAATCCTGCCGGGCATCGAAGATCGCAACAGTGACACTGTCGAGGATCTGGCGCTCCCGCACAACAACCTTGGCGATGGAGCCCTACCCGTCCATCAGCGGAATGACGAATACGCTGCCGACTCCCTACATTGGGCGATTCATTGGCTTTACCACGAGACACCTGCGTTTCTATCTTCAACCGCGACCGCAACCAAGCCAGAGGTTATGCAGTTCGAACAACAACGGAGAGTTTCGCCGCGAATGCTACCCAAGACGACGGTCTCACGGACGACCGGATCAGTTGGCCACTTCATCGAAAGGAGGCTACAAGGGCATTGTGGTGGGTGTCGAAGAAGATCCTCGAGCAATCCACAGAGAAGACGAAGTACTCAAAGAACTGCATGTCCTGCAGCACCCCCACTATGCACGCTGGCTCCTCAATCCGGACGACCGGCCAAGGCGCACCTTCATCGTCGGTTACAGCGACATACACCGCTCCCTGCCCCATGCCATCGAGAAGATCGGTAATCCCTTGCTTCCAGACCTCCAAGTCCTGACCGTAGGCAAGGCTACTGCTGACCGACAAATACTCCCACCATCGATAGGCAACCCAATCCGCTCCATGGATGCCCGCAACCTTCCGCAACAAGGACTGAGCCTCCAGCGCCTCAACCAATGTCGCGCTGCGGGCAAGCAGGCATATCTCACGTGCAATTGCATCCACGGGCTTTCCTTCTGCCTTGCACACTGATCATTGCCCTCCATTCGTGCTGGGTGTGGAAGGGTCACTACTCAGGCAAGAGAGGTGGGCCGCCAGGCCGCTCCTGCATCCAGTAGTGTCGTCCAATCACCTCAAGCGTTCCAATCGAATCAGCTCCACCCCAGCGACTGCCTGCGTAGTAGCGTCCGGCGACGGTAACGATGCCGTCCTTCTGGATCATACGAGTGAACCTATCCCTCTCAGGCGCCGGCAGGTCCAGCGCAACGCCACCTGCGCCGCCAGAATAGAAGTAGAGGTCCCTTGATGCGAAGAGGTAGGGCCGATCGTCGACGACAGCCACATAGCCTGTCAGCTCCACATTTCGCTCGGCGGCGCTCGGCTCACTCCACAGCTCTGGAAATATCGCCTTGCAGACCAGTGTCGGCGAGCGCCCGGCGTCCGTATCCGGAATCGCGTAGCAGCGTCCGACGGATACCCGCTCATCCGCAGAAGCGCAGAAGCTTGAGATCAACAGTAGGCTGGACGGCAAGAGCAGCTTGGCAAGCATGAATGTGAATCCCCACTAGAGTTCCAGTTGGTCGGTGCGTGGTACGTCCACCCTGCTCCATATCACACACCGTACAAAGAATCGAAGAACTCCTTCCAGAGTCTGGCGACCTTACGTCTACCCACAGCGCCTAAGATCGCAAGGACGGTGACAGCTGTCGCACAGAGCAGGAGACCACCGCAGATCACGACCCCTACCCACCCCGGTAGAAAGAAGAGCATCCAAACGCCAAGGGCGACCACGACCGAGACGAACAGCACCCCGAAGATTCGGTTCATCGTATGACATCTCCGATTTCACTATTCGATCGCAGGGTTGATGGACTCCAGCGCGGAACTGAAAGCGCTGAGCTGACCGACACACCAGCGCGACGCCAAGGTCGGTGTGGCGGAGGCAGCGGCTCGAAGGTGAGCAGAGTTGCGCCAATCGACGTTGGAAAATCGACCCGAACAAGGCCGATAGCGATGATACAGCCGAGCACTACAGCTATCGACCTCCTCATTTGAACCGCCTCACCTGATCAAAAGTGATCTGCACCAAGGCCTAGCACGAGCGGCCTTGAATGAACTCGCGAATGCGCCGGCTCAATAGACTGGTTCGGTCCCATAGCGCTGCCACGGGAACTGCGGGTCCAGCCCGTCCTGGCCGTCTGGTAATTTTAGTGAAAATGCACCAGGAATCTCTCCGGCAACAACGATGAGCACGCGATCATCGGCCGCTTTGATGATCAGCCCCGCCTCAATGTGATATCGACCCTCATCCATCACCAGCAGCTGAATCGAGTCAACCACGAATCCTTCAACACAGAACACTGACAACGCTGCATCAACTTCAATGGAAGCGCCTGAGACCGTCACATTGATCGTGCCGTACTCCGCCCAATTTTCGGTCTCCGTACTGGACCCAGAGAGCTCCAAGATCCTACCGGACGACAGCTTGGCCTGCGCATACCACGCCTTCTCAAGAGATTGCGAACGTGGAACCGAGATCGACAGCAGGCGATGTCCGGCCAAGGCCGATGCAAGGCTCTCCCTCTTGATCCCCTCAACCTGCATTGGAAGGAGAATCCTGCCGTCAGCAATGGGAACGCTGGTAGTGAAGTGCATCATGGGACGCAGGAAGCTCCTCCGGCATCGCGGGCATTCAGCGCCTTGGTGTTCTCACGTAGAAAGGCTCGCAGCCCCTCAGAATCGTCATCCCCGGAACCGAAGTCATCATCCATCCTGGACATCATCAGATCCAGTCCGCCAAGACCATCTACGCACCTGGATACAAAGGCGCTCGTGGCCGCAAAAAGGGTCACGTCCTGATCAAGGCGCACCAGCGACCTGGACGACACCGAAAACACGTAATGATCACGGAGGAAGTTCGCGTCCTTCAACCAGTATTCCCTAAGTGAATCCATGGTGGGAACAACACCCAATGGGCTACCGCCGCTACTGAGCTGCGCAACTGACATGACCCATACCCGGCAATCAGGATCGGTCAGTTCTCGGTGTGTCGCAAGCCAAGCCTCCCAGACGTCAGAGGGCGCAAGATCCTCGTATAGGTTCCTGTCGAAGGCAAGTGCGGCCCAGGACTCGTCCATGACAGGACTGTCGGGCGGCCGAGCATCCGAAACAAAGACCCCGAGCAGATTCCTTAGATCCTCTTCCATCGCATCACACTCCTGAGTGTCCGAATCGTGGTTGCGGGAACTTCCTTCCGCCGCCTGTTGACCATTGCTGGTGCGCCGTCAGCCGCACTACTCCCACACGCCCACTGGCGCGACAGAAGGCGGGGCAGGTGCGGCGCACGAGACAGCCACTCCCCCCAATCGGACAGGGGAGTCATCTTCTGCTTTCTCGCAGCATCCCGATGATTTGCCTGGCCTCCGCATCATCAACCTCATGGATCTATCGAGCCACGCAGGCTGAGGGTTTCGCGGGTAAGCAAGCGGTGCATGTTGTAACGGTGATATGCGGCATACCCACCCGCGCCGAGCAAGATCCGCCTCCTTCGGCCTTCATTCGGCATCGTCGTGAGCTACCACATCCTCCAGGTCGCGAATAACCCTCATTGCCGCAGATAACTGCTCATCCTCGATCTCGCTACCTGTAAGCCAGTAGACAGCGAGCCGTCGTACGCGCACACCGTCGAAGGAAGTCAAGTATTTTGCTGGCAAGCCATAAACGCTAGGTTTAACGAACTCGCCTTCGGCGACTTTAGCTCGAGCCATAATTTCATCTAGCTTCGCCGCGCTAGCAGTCCCTTGCGCTGAAGTGCATCCGACGACCTCCATCCGGCCCCAAGCTCCACCCATCCCCGCTTCGAATCGCACAAGAACGAAAGACTGTAACGAGAGGAGTTTGCCTCAATGCTCTGGAATGCAATTCACCGGCGACAGGTTAGGGTCGCCGCACCCTGCGCACCCTTGAGGTAGCGAGCCGACTGCATGGCCGATGCCAAGTAGGCCGGCAAGACCGAGTACTCACTCCCACCACGACCCTCTGCCAGACGTGCGTAGTAGGAATGATCATCATCCAAGGACCACTTGACCTCCTGCTCGTCGGACCTCGCCGGAAGCGAGATCAGAGCGGCAGCGAGCGTCAGCACACCCCAGGCGTGACGATTACGGTTCGACGGATTCACGATAGTAGGTCTCTCTGCCTTGAATTCCGTTTTCCTTCCTGATGTCATTCTCCACCTCCAGCGAATGCTCTTCAGAGCCAGGCGTGGTACCCCACATACCACTAAGAGGCGTGGCGCATGATGACTGTGCGGGAAGGCGATTTGCACCGAGACTAAAGGGAGACGTCAACCCTCTCCATAACACCGACGCGATTCGCATCAATTGGATTGGCACGCGAATCCTTAGCATCATCTGCAATCCAGTGGAAAACACCAGTTATCCGAACGAACTTCGGATCGGATGAAGGCAGACCGGCAAGGAACTTTACGACCTTGGGGTTGTCCGCATGATAGACGACGACAGAGCTAAATGAGTCCCGCAACTGCAGTGAGTCCTGGGAAGGAAATGCTATCACCACATCATTCACACTTTCGACCCACGCACCCATGGAGATTGTCATTCCGTCAAAATGGCGAGGATCCGCGAGAACGCTGGTGAAAGACGTCATACAGATGACTGAATCGGCACTATTTCCACGAATCTTACACGCCGCGGGCACCGAATTCTTTTGACTGTCGCTCGACGAATTAGCGCAACCTGCGAGTGCGAGAAGAATGAGTGCCATTGCAGAGGAGTAACGATGTACGTTCATCACTTGACCTCAAAGAAGTAGCTTTCGGCTGATATGTATGCGTTCGGATTTGATCTTTGGGATTCCACTGCGTGGCTCATGCTCCTGAAGTCGAAGCCCATAACTGCCCCACTTGGCGCGGCAACGTAACTATTCACTCCAGCTGACCGAGCCCGCTCAAGGTCTCCACGATACAAACTTCCCTCCCATCGCCCACCGCAATAGCATGACCCTCGCCAGTAGCTAAATGCCGTATTTACGGGCTGCGTATGTGCGATCGCGACCCTTATGCCCGGGCCATTGTAGTTGCTCTGAGCCTGCATCAGACTCCCTGCACCCTGCCCAGACGTGAGGTCCCCTAACTCAAAGTTCACTACTGAAAAGGACTTGATACCAAGTTTTGCGATGTCTGCGCCCACCTCGAGCCGGGTGGCGATTGTGACGGGTCGGGCCACCTCTGCGAAGTAGCGCGCTGAACTCGATTCAGATTGCTGTCTATTTGGGTGCCATTTACCCTATCTATGTATGCCTGCGGGTTCTTCCAGATCGCAGCCAGTTGCCCGCCGGTTAAGCCACCCCCGCCTGCCCTTTGCTCCATGCGACAGTCCCAGTCCTTTCCACAGGCTGCGCGACCATCTGGATCGATAAATCTAGATGGATTTCCGTTTGCATACATATATCGGTGAAACATTCCGACTGGATTGGTAAGGGCAGTCACCGGATCCACCGACAGGAACACCCCCACCGTCGGATCCATATACCGCTGCTGCATATACGCCAGCCCGGTACTGCCATCCATCACGTGTCCGGTGTAGCCCACACCATCCTTCTGGGCTCCGATGCTCGCGCCATACGGCGTATACGCCGTCCGCTGCACCACCCCCGCCTGCTCATTGGTCTCGGCCACCGGGCTGCCCAGCGCATCAGTGTGCTGGTAGCGCACGCTCACCGCGCCACCTGCTGCTGTCTTGCGGGTTGCCACCAGGCTTCCAGCCAGCTGGATGTACTGCGTCGTTTCACCCGTACCCTGATCCCACAGGTACGCCAGCGCCCCACCCTGGCTGTACAGGTAATGCCGGTTCTTGCCACTCCCCGCATCGATCACCGAGCTGCGGCGGCCATGGCCGTCGTAGCGATAGCGCTCCAGGTTGGTGGCTTGCCGCAGCCGGTTGCCGAAGTCGAACTGATACGCCTGTCCGTTCTTGATCGACAGGTTGCCCTGCACGTCATAACCCAGGCCGATGATGCCGGCGCCGGCCGCGTTGCGCACCAGGGTCAGGCGGTTGCTGCTGTCGTAGTCATAGCGGCGCTGTCCTTCGCCCGGCTGGGTCCAGGTGCGCAGGTTGTCCAGCGCGTCGTAGCCGAAGCGGTACCAGCCATCGCCACCGAAGGCCGGTGAGTAGGCGGCAGTGAGCCGGTCCAGCGCGTCGTACTGCATCTGGCGGTCATGGCCGCTGCCCTGCACCAGGTCGTTGATGGCGTTGACGTTGCCGTTGACGTCGAAGCTGGTGAGCAGGTCCAGCGTGCCGCTGTCGGTGCTGCGCGCCGGCAGCAGCCGGGCGTTTTGCTGCATCTGGTGGACGATGCCGTTGCCGTACACGAACTGCTGCACCGCGCCGTTGGGGTAGTACTGCACGCCGGTGGCGAAGGTACCGGCCTGGGTGGGCTGACCCAGTGCATTGGGGGAGTAGCTGACCTGCAGGCCCTGCGGCCAGGTCTGCGCGGCCAAGTGGCCGTTGCTGCTGTAGCCCTGACCCAGGCTCAGATCCAGCAGGCCCTGCTGGCTGAGGGTTTCGCCGGTAAGCAGGCGGCGCTTGTTGTAGACGTAGGTGTTGACCACCGCCGGGGTGCCGTCGCCGTTCTGGGTGGTGATCTGCGCCGGCAGGCCATCGGGCGGGTAGACCCAGCCCTGGCTCTCGGATAATTCTCACAATGACCGCACCGGATCTATCTGGCACCACAAAAGCTTCGCCGCCTGCGACCGGGAATGTCCGACTCACTGTTTCCACGACATCTGCACCAGGTCGCAGACCGAACGGAGGCTTGGCTTCCTTGACCGCGCCATAGACAGCAACCACGCTGATCACGTGACCGTCGTGAATCCTGAAAGCGAGACCAGAAGTGATGAAAGTGCCACAACGGCTGCTCTATCGAATATGAAGGGAATGGGTGCGTTACTCAGCGTATGAAGAACGATGCACGCCGTGTGCGATCGAATTCGAACTGAGAGACCGGCAGCTCTCCCATCGACTCTCCCACAACGCCCTGGCAGTGCCGCTGAAAAGTTTCGTCCGCGTGTTCGATACTCTGTCCTGCGAAAAATATCGAGTAGCTATCCTTGTAGTCGTCGGCACCGTCATCAAACGCGCTTCCAAGTATCCAGAACATAGGCCCATCACTTTTTGCCAGAATCACCCGTGGAATATCATAAAAATCCCTGTACTTAACTATCTCTAGCAGCTGATTCACCGGAATCTTCATTTGATTCTATCCGCCTTAGGAACTGGATTTGGTTGAACTGGACCGAAGGAGCTCCCCTTCTTTCCTTCTGTTATGTTCACGTGATTTCCATTGACGTTTCCGCCAGATGTCTTTTCGGGCGAGACCTCAACTGTGCCTCCGCCAGCCCGAATATTGCCAGCAGTTGTTGGACGAATCGAGCCGTGGGGAACAGCAGCTCCCGCTTCACTAACAGTGTTTCCCTGCGATCCTGAAAAGGTTGTGCCGGGCGAGGGCATATCGCTTTGCCCTCCACGTACGATTACCGTGCCGTCAGGAACATCACCAGGAGCATGGAGATCACCAGGCCCAGACCTCCCGTTCGACGAAGCGATTGGAGCCCCATCTCGCCCTCTACGGACCGAATCTCGCCCTGTCGGACGTCCAGTGGGCCTAGTCGTAGGTCGTCCACCGTCTGGCCCGCTTCCTCGATTGTCGCCATCCGAGGCTTCGCTTCTCTGAGTACTATCTCTAGCTCCGGTTACCACCACGGGAAACAGGTAAGGCGCTGGCATTGAGATTGCCTGACGTCCATCCGGATCCGAGAACCGATATGGGCTGTTGTTGGCATACCTGTATCGATTGAATGCCCCGACCGGGCTACTGTGAGCTGTAACTGGATCAACGCTGAGGAAGCCACCCACCGTGGGATCCATATACCTCTGCTGCATATACGTCAGCCCGGTACTCCCATCCATCACATGGCCGGTATACCCCACACCATCCTTCTGCGCCCCGATGCTCGCACCATAGGGCGTGTACGCCGTCCGCTGCACCACCCCTGCCTGCTCATTGGTCTCTGCCACCGGGCTGCCGAGCGCATCGGTGTGCTGGTAGCGAACACTTGCCGCACCACCCGCATCCAACTTCCGCGTCGCCACAAGACTTCCAGCCAACTGGATGTACTGCGTCGTTTCACCGGTTCCCTGATCCCACAGATACGCCAGCGCCCCACCCTGGCTGTACAGGTAATGCCGGTTCTTGCCACTCCCCGCATCGATCACCGAGCTGCGGCGGCCATGGCCGTCGTAGCGATAGCGCTCCAGGTTGGTGGCTTGCCGCAGCCGGTTGCCGAAGTCGAACTGATACGCCTGTCCGTTCTTGATCGACAGGTTGCCCTGCACGTCATAACCCAGGCCGATGATGCCGGCGCCGGCCGCGTTGCGCACCAGGGTCAGGCGGTTGCTGCTGTCGTAGTCATAGCGGCGCTGTCCTTCGCCCGGCTGGGTCCAGGTGCGCAGGTTGTCCAGCGCGTCGTAGCCGAAGCGGTACCAGCCATCGCCACCGAAGGCCGGTGAGTAGGCGGCAGTGAGCCGGTCCAGCGCGTCGTACTGCATCTGGCGGTCATGGCCGCTGCCCTGCACCAGGTCGTTGATGGCGCTGACGTTGCCGTTGACGTCGAAGCTGGTGAGCAGATCCAACGTACCGGTGTCTGTGCTGCGCGCCGGCAACAGCCGGGCGTTCTGCTGCATCTGGTGGACGATGCCGTTGCCGTACACGAACTGCTGCACCGCCCCGTTGGGGTAGTACTGCACGCCAGTGGCGAAGGTGCCGGCCTGGGTGGGCTGGCCCAACGCATTCGGGGCGTAGGTGACCTGCAGTCCCTGCGGCCAGGTCTGCGCGGCGAGGTGGCCGTTCTTGTACCACTAATCAGTCGCTGCTGGCTTAGGGTCTCGCCGGATTTTGTTTTGGGAGGCGCACCTCATAAACCTCAATCAATGAAGCCATTGAGTACAGAACCCTTCCCCACCCACGCCATCATGAAGCGTCCGAAGATCACGGCGAGCATCTTGTTCCGCCTTCCTATTCGGATTGGTCTCAAGCACAAGAACAAGCAGCTTCTCTGCTCTCTTGCAATCGGGTTCGTTCTGCTTTGCGGATAACTTCGATGACAGATTGATCATCGCATAGTGATCTCCAAGGTCAACAGCCTTCTCAAGCCATCGGTCAGCGCTATCACCATCACCCACGGCCCACTGGTAGTGATTCGCCAGCCGAGTGGCAGCCCCAGCGTCGCCTGCGTTCGCCTTTGTTTCCTCATGCTTGATCTGGTCTTCATTCAGCCGGTGGCGCTGACCCGGTGTAGCGCTCTCGACATCCTGCTCAGAGCACGACGCCACACCCAGAACGACCCCAACTCCGAATATCAAACGCACGATTCTTAAACGCATATCAAACCCCTTTTCGGCGATCATTTTTTATGTGAGATCCTGTGGGCGCCAGCCGCCTATCTGGCTCTAGCTTTGTATCACGCGTTTTTGTATCAATCGATATACTCCGCACCTCAGCGCCTCGTACTGGAGCATTTCCGTCTGGAGTGAACTGCTGAAAGGCACCTCTTGGACTCAAATTCCAAGTGCAACACCCACTAACCCGGCGCAATCAGCGTAGATGACAGACACACTTTGGCACCCGTCGGGATCATTAAACTTGTAAGTATTCTCGCTCCCATATCGGCAACGATGAAAGCTACCCACGGGCTGGCTGTGTGCCGTCACCGGGTCCACCGAGGTGCCGGGGAATTTCTCAGCTTGCACTGCCCGCACCGTCATGTCGGCCGCAGAACCTCAGGCGTCCCAAAGGCTTCTTGTCAAGCGAAACTAAAAATTGATCAAGATAATTCGGCAAGTACCAATCATCCCAATCCTCCAAACCATAAAATGCATTAATAAAATCTTCAATAAATCCCGAGCCGAGAACTTTAGCGCCAATGAATCCGTTCGACCTGAGATGCTCGTAAGGATTCACCTCCTTGATCGGCCCTTTCCCATCAGATAGAACTCGCCACCGACCAGAGTCCAACAGGTCCTTCGTTGCCAAGATCAACGAGAAGACGTCGTTTTTAGTCAAGCCCGGGAGATTGTCGCTCGAGTACTCCTGTCTCACATCGAAAATTGCGATCGTTGCGCTGTTAAGAATCTCACGTTCCCTCCCAACGACCTGAGCAATACAGCCCGAGCCATCCAAGAGCGGAATGATAAAAACATCGCCAATCTCCCACTTCGACTTTGCGTTGAACTTTGCCATCACACTACCTACCTTCTTATCTTCGATGCCAACGGAGCCGGAGCACTGCCTCCCCCTGCACGATACCTCTCTTCTCGCATATCGTTCCTTTTATTCACCAATCCTCCGCCATTCCTACTAAGTCCTCCATGAGCACGAATTTGAGTTTCTTCGGCGACTTGCAGATCTTTTCCCGGATTAGCGCGCTCAATCACCTCATAGATGTGGTGGACCCCAAGAGACCTGTCATGAGAAAGCTGCCTGGTAGCTCACCCAGTTGCCGAAGCGGTCTTCCACGCGCGTGACATAAAGCTCGGAGCGCAGGCGGCTGGCGTTGGCCGGGTTGATCAGGTTGGCGGCGGCCACACGGGGCTCGTAGAAGCCGGCCTCCCAGTCGAACGTGTAGCGCATGCCATCGGGCGTGTGGGCCACGAAGCCCTCGCCGGCCGCGTTCTGGCGCGATGGCGTGCAGGAGAACCAGGTGAAGTCTGCCGTCAACCACGAATACGGCCCGCCGCTGGTGGGCCGCTGTACGGCCATACCCACCCCGGGGCAAAAAAAAAGGCCCGGCAAAACTGCCGGGCCCTTTGCCGCCGCGCCGATCAGGCGCGCAGCGATTCGATCAGATGCTGCTTACCAGCTGAAGCGCGGGCCGACCGACCATTCCTTGTCACCATGGCGATCCATCTTGATGTCGCCGTTGATGCCCCAGTTCTGGTTCAACTTCACCTGGCCACCCAGGCGCCCGTAGAACGCGCCGTCCGGATTGATGCCGTGCTTCTTGCTGTAATCCTCGTAGCCGGCCATTGCGTAGACTTCGGCGTGCTGGCCGAACGCGGTACGGATACCGGCTTCCGCGCTGTAGCCGTTGAAGTCCAGGCCTTCCTTCGGGTCGAACTTGTTGTAGGCAACGCGGCCCACGAAGTCGGTGCTGGTGGCGATTTCGTGGTTGTAGCCCACGCCGACGCGCCACTGGTCAACCTTGAAGTCGCCGATGTCGGTCTTCTGCTGGTTGTACTCACCAAACGCGTGGAAATTCGGCAGGAAGCCGTACGAGCCCTTGACGCCCCAACCATCGGCCTTGCCACCATCGGCATCGGTCTTGACGTAATCGCCTTCGGCGTAGTTGTAGGACAGGCCTTCAGCGGCCGAAGCGCCGAACGGAAGGGCGGCGGCGAGCGCCAGGGCAAACAGGGACGTCTTCATGGGGGTACACCTTTTCTGTTGTTTCGGTCGTGCAGTGGCACAAGCGGCTTCTGCATCGGGAATGTAAATTCTCCGTTATTCGACACAACGCGCCCTGAAGTAAGCCGCTTTCGGCTCCGTGAATTTTGGGCAACCATTCAGTCACGCCGTGGCATATACGCGCGCGCTGCATTTTTCAGGTGTTTTGCGCGTGTTCGCGCCGCACGATGAACCGCGCGTTTACGACGCGGGCGCATGGCGATGATGAGAGGTCGGTACGCGCATGACGATCTCGCGGTCGACAGTACGAAAGGAATCTGGTCACGACGATACCCTTGCGGGGCGTCACGCGCTGGGGAAGCCGCTCTTGGGGAGTAGTCGGCTAACGCGTCCATCCTCCGTAATGCACCGGCCGACGCAGCTCAGGCGTCGAACCGCAGGTTCCGTGAGGCATCCTGCCCGGCCCGTCGATGTTGGGGGTAACCCGGGTCCGCTGCTATCAGGATGTCCCTCATTGTCGTTAGGGGTTTTCTGACCCTGCTCGCGCTGCAGTGCGGCGCAGATAGCGGCCAAGCCATTGATTGATATTGTTTGGATCGTGCCAAAACGGATTCATCACGCGGCCGCACGGGGCATGGCGGCAGTGTCGATTCCCCGCGCCCCCACGCGTCGTAGTCAGTGAAGGTGCCCAGTGCGGCGCACCGCTCCCGGAGGCAGCAGATGTCCTATATCGACGGTTTCGTATTGGCCGTACCCACCGCCAACAAAGACAAATTCATCAAACACGCCAACGAAGGCGATTCGGTCTTCATCGAATTCGGGGCAACGCGCGTGGTCGAATGCTGGGGCGACGATGTCACCCACGGCAAACAGACCGACTTCTTCCGCGCAGTCGACGCCAAGGACGATGAAACCATCGTCTTCTCCTGGATCGAATGGCCGGACAAGGCCACACGCGATGCGGGCATGGAGAAGATGATGAAGGACCCGCGCATGGATCCGGCCAACAACCCGATGCCGTTCGACGGCAAGCGCATGATCTACGCCGGCTTCGTGCCGATCGTGGAACTGCACGGGAAGTAAGGCGCTACCGCACGCGGCGTGCGACACAGGCAGCCACCGCGTGGCTCAGCGCGCGTGGCTGCTGTCGTCGTCGCCCGCATGGCCGACGCCCATGCCACCGGCGCCGCCTCCGATGCCGCCCATTCCACCGCCACCGCCACCCCCCTTGCCCTTGTCGCCCGCCTCGGCACCTTTGCCCTTGGCGCCGGGCGCGGGCCGTGCGGGGCCCTGGCGTGGGATGACCACGCTGGCGGGAATGGGGTCCAGGTCCAATGCCTCGCGGATGAAGTCGCGCAGCGACACCACCAGTTCGGCAGTCGGCACGGCACGGCCTTCGGCCAGTTCGGTGGCGGCATGTGCGGCCAGCCGCACCTGCGCGTCGGTGCCCAGCAGCACGATGTCCGACAGCGCCGCCTCCACCGCGTCGCGGATCCGGCGTGCGCGGTCGCTTCCGGTGTCGGCCGGCACGGCCAGGGCATCGTCAGCCGCGCCGGGCGTCTGGCGCAGGTCGCGCAGGTGACGCGGGTCGACGTGCAGCGCACCGGTGAATGACCCGCCCAAGGTCTTGTAGGCGGCAATCAGCGTACGCAACCGCTCGTTGATCTGCCGGTTCTCGCGCTCGCGCCGCTGCTGCAGGGTCTGCATCACCAGCAGGCGGATGCCCACGCCGATCAGGGTGATGACGGCCAGCCCGACCAGGGTGGAGAGCATGGCCTGCCAGGAACTGAAGTCGAGGTTACGCATGCGCGTTGCCGCCGCTCACCCGCACTTGGAATACCCGCAGTTCAAGCACGTCGCACAGCCATCCATGAGCACCAGGGCCTTGGTGTTGCATTTGTGGCACATGCTGGCGCTGGGCGGGAAGCTGGCGCCGTCGCCGGTGATGGCGAGGTCTTCTTCGTGGTCGGCGGTGCTGTTGGCCATGACGGCGGGCGCAGGCGTCGCGGTCCGGTCTTCGTACTGCCGGCGCTTCTCGGCGATCAGCGCGCGCCGCTCGGGGCTCAGCTCCGGGTCGTGCAGCAGGCCGATCGACTTCAGGTGGTCCTCGACGATGCTGCCCAGTTCAGCCACCAGCGAGGGCATGTAGACGCCGCCGGCCTTGTAGTAGCCGCCGCGCGGGTCGAATACCGCCTTCATTTCCTCGACCAGGAAAGTCACGTCGCCGCCCTTGCGGAACACGGCGGACATGATGCGGGTCAGCGCGACGATCCACTGGAAGTGCTCCATCGACTTGGAGTTGATGAAGACCTCGAAGGGGCGGCGCAGCTCGTGTTCGGTGCCCGGGTTGAGCACGATGTCGTTGATGGTCACGTAGAAGGCGTGCTCCACCAGCGGCGATTTGATCTTGTAGGTGTTGCCGACCAGTACCTCCGGGCGCTCGATGCGCTCGTGCATCTGCACGATGTCGTCGGCGTTGGCGGCGTCCTGGGGGGCGTCGGGAAGGGGCGCTGCGGAGGCAGCGGCCTGGCGCGTCTTCTCCTCGGGGGTGACGACGGCGTAGCCCTTGATCTTCTGATCGATCCTGACAGCCATGGTGCGGTTCCTCGTTGCGCTTGCAGGGGATAACCGTCTGCGACCGCATCACGGCGCCCGCCCCAGGGGCAGGCGCCGTGCGTTACCTGCTTACTTGCGTGCGCGCTTGGCCGGGGCCTTGCGGGCCACGGTCTTGGCAGCGCGCTTCACCGGTGCGGCCTTGCGGGCGACCGACTTGCGGGCAACGGCGGTCTTCTTGCCGACGGCCTTCTTGGTGGCAGCCGACTTCTTCGCGACAGCCTTCCTGGCCACGGCGACCTTCTTGCCGACGGTCTTGCGGGCGACGGCGGTCTTCTTGCCGACGACCTTCTTGGCGGCCGCGGTCTTGCGGGTCACGGCCTTCTTGGCAGTGGCGGCCTTCTTGCCGACGACCTTCTTGGCGGCCACGGTCTTCTTGCCAGCGACCTTGCGGGCGGTGGCCGACTTCTTGGCGACAGCCTTCTTGGCCACGGCGACCTTCTTGCCGACCGTCTTCCTGGCGGCGACGGTCTTCTTGCCGGCAACCTTCTTGCCGACCACCTTCTTGGCGGCGGCCGACTTCTTGGCCACAGCCTTCTTGGCCACGGCGACCTTCTTGCCCACAACCTTCTTGGCAGCGGCGGTCTTCTTGGTCACGGCCTTCTTGGCGGTGGCGACCTTCTTGGTCACGGTCTTCTTGGCAGCGGCGGCCTTCTTGCCGGCAGCCTTGGTGGTCTTGGTCACGGCCTTCTCGGCGGCAACCTTCTTCTTGGCGACCTGCTTCTTCAGCGAGGCGGCCTCGGCCTTGGCGCTGGACTTGGCCGCTTCCAGCTTCTTCTTGGCGCTGGCCAGGGTCTTGCCAACCGACTTGGCGGCCTTGTCAGCCTTCTTGGCGACGGTCTTCTCGGCCTTCTTGACGGCCTTCTTGACCTTGGCAACCTGGGTGGTCGCTGCCTTGCGCGCGCGCTTGGCGGTCTTCTTCACCGAGGCCACCACTTCTTCAGCGGTGTGGGCGATGGACTCGCCGACGTTGCCGGCGGTTTCTTTCACATTCTCCACACCCTGCGACAGGGTCGCGGTCACACCATTTCCGTTGCTCATGTTTTGCCTCCTGAGGGGCCAGTCAGTGATTTCGCTGGCGATGCTATACCGGCGCGGTCATTCGTGGAACGGTCTTGTCGCAGCCTGTGAGCCGCGCGTGTGCTTGTCAGGACACCGCCAAGGATCTGGCGCGGATCGGCAGGCTGCGGAAAAGCACTTGAAAACAGCTTTGGACGCACCATCAGAACTTGCCGTAGTAGCCCTCCTTGAGCGCGTCGAACAGGTTGGCGGCCGTGTGCAATTCGCCGTCGTACTCGATCTCCTCATTGCCCTTTACCTCCACAACTGCGCCGTCTTCGAGCTCGAAGCGGTAGGTCGTGTTCTCCAGATCGACCTCCTTGACCAGCACGCCCTGGAACGCGGCGGGGTTGAAACGGAACGTGGTGCAGCCCTTCAACCCCTGCGCGTGGGCGTAGCGGTAGATGTCCTTGAACTGATCGAAGGGGTAGTCGGTGGGGACGTTGGCGGTCTTGGAAATGGAGCTGTCCACCCACTTCTGGGCGGCGGCCTGGACGTCCACGTGTGCCTTGGGCGAGATGTCGTCGGCGGCAATGAAGTAGTCGGGCAGCCGGGCCGCCGGGTCCTCGGCGAACGGCATCGCCTGCGGGTTGACCAGGTGGCGGTAGGCCAGCAGCTCGAAGGAGAAGACGTCCACCTTCTCCTTGGTCTTGCGCCCCTCGCGGATCACGTTGCGGCTGTAGTGGTGGGCGAAGGACGGTTCGATGCCGTTGGAGGCGTTGTTGGCCAGCGACAGGCTGATGGTGCCGGTGGGGGCGATGGAGCTGTGGTGGGTGAAGCGCGCGCCCACCTCGGCCAGCGCGTCCACCAGCTCCGGCGCCACGCTGGCGATGCGCTGCATGTAGCGGCTGTAGCGCGCGTGCAGCACCTTGCCCTCGATCTGCTGGCCGGCAAGCCAGCCGTCGCGCGCCATCTCCGGGCGCTGCCGCAGCATGGCGGCGGTGACTTCGAAGGTGTCCTGCATGATCGGCGCGGGCCCCTTCTCACGGGCCAGGTCAAGGGCGGTCTCCCACCCGGCCACCGCCATCTCGCGGGCGATTGCCTCGGTGAAGTCGCACGCGTCGGGCGCACCGTAGGTCATGCGCAGCATGGCCAGGGACGAACCCAGCCCGAGGAAGCCCATGCCATGCCGGCGCTTGCGCAGGATCTCCTGGCGCTGGCGCTCCAGCGGCAGGCCGTTGACCTCCACCACGTTGTCGAGCATGCGGGTGAACACCCGCACCACCTCTTTGTACTCGTCCCAGTCGAAGCGGGCCTGGTCGGTGAACGGGTCGCGCACGAAGCGGGTCAGGTTGACCGAGCCGAGCAGGCAGGCGCCGTAGGGCGGCAGGGGCTGCTCGCCGCAGTTGTGGGCATGCAGGCCGTTGGCGTCGAAGCAGTTGAGGCCAGGCACCTGGACGTCATAGACGTCTTCCTCCCCGTCGGGATCCACGCTTTCGACGGTGGCGAAGAAGCGGCTGCGGTTCATCGCGCGGCGGTAGGCGGCCAGGGTTCGGGTCAGCCGCGCGGCCTTGTCCGTGTCGGCAAACCCGATCAGCGTGTCGTAGCGGGCCACGCCCTCGCCGCTGATCACCAGATCGAACTGGGCCAGGGTGGGGTAGGCACGCTGTCCGCCGCGGCCATCCGGCAGCACCGCGTGCCCGGCCTCGCGGCGAGCGTAGAGCGTGCTGGGGATGCCCTGCCGGAGCAGCATGCGCTGCACGGCCTCCAGACGCGAGCGATCAGACTGCGCCAACCGGATGGATACGCCCTTGCCCTGGGTTCCCTGCACACTGCCGTCGGCGTCGAACAGGCCGCGCAGAAAGCCACGGCAGGCATCGCTGGAGAGTTTTTCCAGTGCCGGGGTGATGGATTTCTGGCCGGCGGACATGCCCAGCTGTTGGGCCAGGTCGCGCAGGGCCGCTGACTTCAACCGCCATTCGCGTCGACCGCCAACCTCGGACCAGCCATTGAAGTCCGCGCGATGCGACAAGGTCTTCGCGCAACGGAGTGCTTCGCCCATCAGCGCTCGAACGCCGGGCGCAGGCGTCGCCGGCTCACCATTGGCCACTGCCGCCTGGCTCCACACGGAGAGCACGGCCGCCTCCGCTTTGAGCGTGCCGTCGCCCACCAACAACCCCAGCAGATAGCCCTGCTCATGCGCCAGCGCACCCGGCCAGTGCGACGCAGCACGATGGTCCTGCAGCAGCACCTCATCCCCCGGGCGCAGCTGGCCAGCCTCGCACCATTCGCTCTGCACCTCCCAGCGGGTGCGGCGGGTGACACGGCGAACCCGATGGTCCGCAGTCAGCCGCAGGCGATGGCCTTCGCGGGTCTGCAGGGCCAGCACTGGCTTGCGCGCCGTGCGGAAGAACCCCGCATCGGTAGTGGCATGGTCCTCCCCCTCCACGCGCACGTGGAACCCCTGCCCGATCAGCTCGGCCACCTGGCGTGGACCGTCGGCGGTGTGCACCCAGGTATCGGCGGTGACGCAGGGATTGGTCGCCCTGATGTCCTCGCACCACCAGGTGTTGTTCATTTCGTTTACCCGGTCGATCAGGATGAAACCGGGCTCGGCATAGTCATACGTGGACACCATGATCATGTCCCACAGATGCCGGGCGCGGACCTGGCCGTACACGCGGCACGCGACCTGGCCGTCCTCGCGGACGATGTAATTGCGCTGGGTGGGCCAATCGCGCCACTGCACGCGGGCTGGATCGGCCAGGTCGAACTCACTGGCCTCCTGGCGGCTGAGCGGGAACACCAGCGGCCACTCGGCGTCCTGCTCCACCGCCTGCATGAAGCCGTCGGTGATCAGCAGCGACAGGTTGAACTGGCGCAGACGGCCGTCTTCGCGCTTGGCGCGGATGAACTCGCGCACGTCCGGATGCGAGACGTCGAACGTGCCCATCTGCGCGCCGCGTCGGCCGCCGGCCGAGGACACGGTGAAACACATCTTGTCGAAGATATCCATGAAGGACATCGGGCCGGAGGTGTGCGCCCCGGCACCGGCGACGAAGGCACCGCGCGGGCGCAGCGTGCTGAATTCATAGCCGATGCCGCAGCCGGCCTTGAGGGTCAGCCCGGCTTCGTGGACCTTCTGCAGGATGTCGTCCATCGAATCCTCGATGGTGCCCGAGACGGTGCAGTTGATGGTGCTGGTGGCCGGCTTGTGCGCCTGCGCGCCGGCATTGGACGTGATGCGGCCGGCCGGGATGGCGCCGCGACGCAGCGCCCAGGTGAAGCGCTCCATCCAGTACTGCTGTTGCTCGGCGGTGACCTCGGCCTCGGACAGCGCCTTGGCCACACGCAGGTAGGTGGCGTCGATATCGGCATCGAGCGGCTCGCCGTGCTTGGTCTTGAGCCGGTATTTGCGGTCCCAGATGTCCTGGGAGGCCGGCTGCATCGGCACCTGCCCGTCCGGCAGGCCAGTGCGGATCGCGTCCAGTCGCAGCGTGCTCATGGCAGGCAGGCTCCATCGGGTAGCCAGTGTGTGTGCCCGCAAGCAGACCCAACAACTTGGGGCACTCCCGGTCGTCACCGCTACATCTAGTGGACGACACGGTTGCAGCTTACGCCGGCACCGGGGCGTGTCAACGGTCCCGATGGTCGCAGGGGCGGGGTCCGCCGCGGACGATCCGGTCGCCGGTTCACGGCCGGGACGGACAGACTCATTCAGCTTGATTTACCGTATGCGTGTTTCCACCGAACCCGCCGAACCCCATGCGACCGCTCCCGACCCTGCTCACGCTTGCGCTTGCCGCCGCCTTCGGTGGCTTCGTCGCCTCCGCCATCAACGCGCACCTGGACAACCGCGCCGAAGCCGCGCCGGCCACCATCGGCATTCCGGCCACGGCCGCGTTGCCGGCCTCCGTGGCGGGGCAGCCGGTGCCGTCGCTGGCGCCGATGCTGGAGCGGGTGATGCCGGCGGTGGTCAGCGTCAACACCAAGCAGGTGGTGCGGGTGCGCAACCCGTTCTTCAACGACCCCTTCTTCCGCCGCCTGTTCCCGGAAGTGCCGCAGGAGCGCATCAACGAGTCGCTGGGCTCGGGGGTGATCATCGACGCCGCCGAAGGCCTGGTGCTGACCAACCACCACGTCATCGACAACGCCGACGACGTGCAGGTGACGCTGTCGGACGGGCGCACGGTCAAGGCCGAGTTCCTCGGCTCGGATGCCGACACCGACATCGCGCTGATCCGCATCCCCACCGGCAACCTGACCGAAATCAAGCTGGGCGACAGCACGCAGCTGCGCGTGGGCGATTTCGTGGTCGCCATCGGCAACCCGTTCGGCTTCAGCCAGACGGTCACCTCGGGCATCGTCTCGGCGGTGGGCCGCAGCGGCATCCGCGGGCTGGGCTACCAGAACTTCATCCAGACTGACGCCTCGATCAATCCGGGTAATTCCGGCGGTGCACTGGTCAACCTGCAGGGCCAGCTGGTGGGCATCAACACCGCCAGCTTCAATCCGCAGGGCAGCATGGCCGGCAACATCGGCCTGGGCCTGGCCATTCCGTCCAACCTGGCCCGCGACGTGGTGGACCAGCTGGTCAAGCATGGCGTGGTGGTGCGCGGCACGCTGGGCATCGAGGCGCAGAACCTGACCCTCGCATTGGCGCAGAACCTGGGGCTGAGCGAGACCCGCGGTGCGCTGGTGACGCGCGTGCTGGCCGGGTCGGGCGCGGCGGCGGCCGGACTCAAGCCGGGTGACGTGGTGGTCACGGCCAACGGCCAGCGGGTGGACAGCGCGCAGGCGCTGCACAACGTGGAAGGGCTGGCCCCGGTGGGCAGCGCGCTGAGCCTGGAGGTGCGCCGCGATGGCAAGCCACTGCAGCTCAAGGCCACGCTGAAGGAGCAGGCGCGTGCGGTCAGCGGCGAATCGCTGGACCCGCGCCTGACCGGCGCCACGTTCGTGGACCTGCCCGAATCGATGCGCCAGGCGGGCTTCAGCGGCGTGCAGGTCAGCGAGGTCAAGCGCGGCAGCCGCGCGGCGACATCGGGATTGGCCGCCGGCGACGTGGTCACCGACGCCAGCGCCGGTGAATTCGCCGACCTGGCCAGCTGGCGCGCCAACTTCCAGCAACGCCCCACCCAGCTGGTATTGCGCATCGTGCGCGGCAACGCGCGCGGCGAACTGGTCATGCGCTGAACCGCTCAGCCGGCCTTCGCGCGCAGCTCACGGCAGCTAACACCCTCTACACCCCGCCGATGCTATTACCTTGTGTTCGTTGCCACGGGTTCGTCCGCGGTCACCTTCCCCATCGCTTACACAGGAGATACACGATGAGCCCCACCAATACCGAGAACCTCAAGGACCACCTGGGTGAAGCCGGTTCGCACCTGAAGTCGGCCACCAGCGCTGCTGGCGGCGCGATCAAGAGCGCGGCCGGTGCCGCGACCGACGAGCTGCGCATCGGCAAGGCCAACGTCAAGGCCGAACTGTCCGACACCGCGCTGTCCGGCCTGGCCGCTGCCGAGTTCGGCGGTGCCGCCGCCAAGGAACAGGTCGATGCGCTGATGGACAAGGGCAAGGACCTGGTCGACAGTGCGGCCGAGCTGATCCGTGAGCGCCCGCTGGCCTCGTTCGGCGTGGCCTTCGCGGCCGGCTGGATCATCGCCAAGCTGGCCCGCGGCAGCGACAAGTAAGTCGGCGTGAGCGATCAAGCACAGTCGACGCCCGACGGTGGGGCGGCAACGCCCCCACCCGAGGGCGATGCGGCGCCCAAGGCACCGCGTCTTGATGAAAGCATTCGCGAGGTCGGCCAGGCCGGCCGCGCCACGGTCGATTCGGCCAAGCACACGCTGCGCTCGCTGCGCCGCCTCGCCTCGTTCGAGTTCGCGCTGGCACGCAGCGCGTTCGGGCGGGCGCTGGCGTGGAGTGGCGTGGCCATCGTGTTCGGTGCCTCGGCCTGGCTGCTGCTGGCCGGTACGCTGATCGCGCTGATGCAGCGCTGGGGCCTGTCGTGGTTCCATTCGCTGCTCATTACCTCGCTGGTGAGCCTGGCGATGACCGGCTACGCCATCTGGCGGGTGTCGTTCTTCTTCCGCCACACCGGCATGCACGCCACCCGCCGCCAGTTGTCGCGGCTGGGGTTGTTTGACGAGCCCACCGACGAGGACCCCGATGCGCATGTCGGGCCCACGGAGCGTACGCCATGAAGTTCGAAGCCCTGCGACATCGCGTGAAGCGCGCCGAACAGGTGGTCTCGATCCGGGCCAACGAGACCCAGTGCAACTGGTTCACGCTGAGCCAGGTCTGGCGCGAAGGCTGGACCCCGCTGCGGATCATCACCGTCGGCATGGCCGGCGGCTTCCTGGCCGGCAAGCTGGAGCCCGGCAACGCACGCTTCCACGGTGCGCGCTGGCTGCAGATGATCGGTTCGGCCTCCAACCTGGTGGCCAGCGCGCAGGCCGCGTTCGCCTCGATGCAGGCCAGCGAGGCGGCGGACACCGCCGAAGAAGCCGCCGACAAGGTGGACGAAGCCAGCGAGACGGTGGCGCAGGCGTCGGCTGCGCCGGCGGCACCCATTGCACGGCCCGCCGCGCCGCGTGCCAACGTGACCGCCACGCTGCAGGCGGCACAGCCGCAACCGGCGGAAGCGGCTACGGATGTTTCCGAGCGATAGGGGGTCGCCCTACCCACGGTAGGGCGCTACCGATGTATCTGGACGCCCTTTACCGGGTAACGCTGCTCCCGATGGTTCAACACGCCGCACGCACCCGGGTTACCCAATAATGCGTCTCCTCTCCAGCGTGCGATCAGCATGAGCGTCCCTGCGCCTTCCCCCGTCGATGCCGATGCCGTTACGGTGGCGGCACCGACTCCACCGCGCCCGCGCGCGCCCATGTCGCTGGTGGTGCTGGCCACGCTGGCGGTGGGCTTTACGCTGTGGGCCGCGCAGGAGGTGATCCTGCCGGTGCTGCTGGCGATGTTTTTCGCGCTGGTGGGCAACCCGATCCTGCGCTTCCTCGGGCGCCTGTGGGTCCCGCGTTTCCTGGCCGCCGTGCTGGTGATCGGGGTCGGGCTGAGTGGTGCGGCCGCGCTGGGCGTGCAGCTGGTGGGCCCGGCCATGGAATGGGCGCAGGAAGCGCCGCAGCAGCTGCGCAAGGTGGCCCGCCAGGTGCAGAACCTGACCAAGCCGGTGCAGCAGGCCAACCTGGCCGCGGAAAACTTCGCGCGGGTGGCCGGCGGTGAAAGCAGCCGCAAGGTGCAGGTGGTGCGTACCCAGCTCGATGACCCCTACCGCGTACTCACCCGCGCGCCACGCCTGGCCGCCTCGGTGCTGGCGGTGGTGCTGCTGACCCTGTTCTTCATGATCTACGGGCAGAGCCTGCAGAAGCACGCCATCGCACTGTTCCCCAGCCGCCAGCAGCAGCGCTTCACCACCGACATCCTGCGGTCGATCGAACGCGAGGTCTCGCGCTATGTATTGACCATCACCGTGATCAACGCGCTGGTGGGCCTGATTTTTTCAGGAGTGCTGCTGCTGTTGGGCATCAGCCTGCAGGAGGCATTGCTGTGGGGCACGGTGGCCGCCCTGCTGAACTTCGCGCCGTACGTCGGCCCGCTGATCGGGGTGACGCTGATGCTGCTGATGGGCTTTGTGGAGTTCAGCGACCCGTTCAAGGCCCTGCTGCCCGCCGCCTGCTACCTGGCCCTGCATACCATCGAGGGGCAGATCGTCACCCCCATCGTGCTGGGCCGGCAGATGGCGATTTCGCCGCTGATCCTGATCCTGGCGCTGATGCTGTTCGGCTGGCTCTGGGGCATGGTCGGGCTGCTGCTGTCGGTGCCGCTGCTGGTGTGCATCAAGCTGGTGCTGGCGCGGCTGGACGGTACCCAGGGCTGGGCCAAGCTGTTGGAGTAGAGCCACGCCCTGCGTGGCTGACCCCACAGGCGTAGAATGCCCGGGTGAATTTCCCAGTCCAAGCCATCACCCTCGACCTCGACGACACCCTGTGGCCGTTCGCCCCCATCGGCGCCCGCATTGACCAGGTGTTGTACGAGTGGATGCTCCAGCACAGCCCCGCCACCGCCGCGATGTACCCGGTGGCGGCGATGCGCGAACTGCGCGAGCGCTCCTTCCATGACAACCCGCAGCTGCACCACGACCTGAGCGCGCTGCGCCGGCTCACGCTGAGCGAAGCGCTGGAGAAGAGCGGCGCCGACCTCGCCCTGCTGGAACCGGCATACGAGGCGTTCTACGCCGCGCGCAACCAGGTGGAGTGCTACCCGGACGCGCTGGAGGCGCTTGCGCGCATCGCCGCGCGGGTGCCGGTGGCCGCGCTCAGCAACGGCAACGCCGACCTGCAGCGGATCGGGCTGTCCCATCACTTCGCCTTCCAGCTGGGCTCGCGCGAACACGGCGCGGCCAAGCCGGCCGCCAGCATCTTCCACGCCGCCTGCGAACGCCTCGGCGTGCCGCCGGCGCAGGTGCTGCACGTGGGCGACCACGTCGACATGGACGTGGTGGGCGCCATGCAGGCCGGCCTGCGCGGCTGCTGGATCAACCGCGTCGAGCACACCTGGACCCATCCTTCGCTGCAGCCCGACCTGCAGTTCGACACCCTGACCGGATTGGCCGACTGGCTGGATGCGAACGCATCGGCCCAGCACGCCTGACCACGCACGGAGCCTCATTGCGCATGACCCAGATCAATGGTTTCACCACCGATGCCAGCAGGGCCCTGCCCCTGCATGTGATGGAACGCGAGCAGTTCGCCGCATGGCGCACGCAGCAGTCGCCGGCCGTGGTGGCCTGGCTGGATGCGCAGCGCTTCAACGGCAGCGGCGGCAGCGTGGTGCTGCTGCCCGGCGAACACGGCCTGGCCGGGGCAGTCGTCGGCGTGGGTGACCCAGGCGATGCCTACGCCTACGCGCATGCGCCGTTCGCCCTGCCGGAAGGCACCGTGTGGCGGGTGGAAGGCGCCCTGCCGGCCAACATCGAACCCCTGCTGCACCTGGGCTGGGGCCTGGGCAGCTACCGCTTCGCGCGTTACCGCAAACCCAACCGCGCGCCGGCCCAGCTGCTGGCCACGCCGTCCGCGGAAGTGCGTGATGTGATCGCCGCCAGCCTGCGCGTGCGCGACTGGGTCAACACACCCACCGAAGACATGGGCCCGCAGCAGCTGGAAGACGCCGCACGCGAACTGGCCGCCGCGCATGGCGCGCAGGTCGAGGTGATCACCGGCGATGCGCTGCTGGAGCAGAACTTCCCGGCGATCCACGCCGTGGGCCGCGCCTCGCACCGTGCGCCGCGCCTGATCGCGCTGCGCTGGGGCCAGGCGGGTCAGCCGCACGTGGCACTGGTCGGCAAGGGCGTGTGCTTCGACACCGGCGGGCTGGACATCAAGCCGGCCGACGGCATGCGCAACATGAAGAAGGACATGGGCGGTGCCGCGCATGCGCTGGCCCTGGCCGGGCTGGTCATGGCCCAGCAGCTGCCGGTGCAGCTGACCCTGCTGATCGCGGCCGTGGAAAACGCGATCGGGCCGGATGCATTCCGCCCGGGCGAAGTGATCGCCACGCGCAAGGGCCTGAGCATCGAGATCGACAACACCGACGCCGAAGGCCGCCTGGTGCTGTGCGATGCGCTCACCTATGCCAGCGAGCAGCAGCCGGAGATCGTGCTGGACTTCGCCACGCTCACCGGCGCGGCGCGCATCGCGCTGGGCCCGGACCTGCCGGCGCTGTTCAGCAACAACGACACGCTCGCCCAGCAGTGGCTGCAGGCCGGTGAAAGCAGCCGCGACCCGGTCTGGCGCATGCCGCTGTGGCGGCCGTACCTGCGCTACCTGCACAGCGGCATTGCCGACCTGGCCAACGCCGGTTCGCGCATGGCCGGTTCGGTCACCGCTGCGCTGTACCTGGAGCGGTTCATCGGCGAAGGCCAGGTGTGGGCGCATCTGGATGTGTACGCCTGGAATGACGGCGAGCGCCCGGGCCGTCCGGCCGGGGGTGAGGCGTTGGCGTTGCGGTCGGCGTGGGCGATGTTGAAGGGTCGCTACGCGTAATGGGTGTCCGGCCAGCGGCCGGACCTACGACGTGCTGAGACCGAAGCGCCGGGCCCTGCCCGGCGTGCGTTACGCCCGCAGATCCCCGCCCCGGCGGGGATCTGCCGTTAAACCTTGTCGAAAATGTGAATATCGGCATGCGGATGGTTCTGACACCATGCGCTGGCAACCCACCCACTCACGGTTCGTGAAGGCAGGTATCCGCCCATGTCGCTCTTCCGCTACACCCGTGCCGGCCGTGAGCCGGACGCCCCGCGCCCGCATTCGCCGCTGTTCTGGCTGGCGGTGATCGCGCTGATTGCCGGCCTGCTGGTGCTGGCCTTCGCCTGGCTGGCCGGCTGGATCGGCCGCGACCGCGCCACCGCGCAGACCTTCACCGACACCATCGAAGCCACCGGCGCCAACCACCCCGGCTTCCGCCGTGCGCACAGCAAGGGCGTGTGCGTGAGCGGCACGTTCGCCGGTACGCCGGCAGGCGCGGCACTGAGCTCGGCGCGGGTCTTCCGCCAGCAGCAGGTGCCGGTACTGGGCCGGCTGTCGATCGGCGGCGCCGATCCGCACGGGCCCGATGCCAATGCACGGGTGCGCAGCATGGCCCTGCAGCTGGTCACCGATGACGGGCAGGAATGGCGCACCGCGATGAACAGCTTCCCGTTCTTTGCCGTGCCCACGACCGAGGCCTTCCTCGAGCAGACCCGCGCCGGCATTCCCGACCCGGCCACCGGCAAGCCGGACCCGGCGAAGATGGCGGCCATCGCGGCCAAGTACCCCTCCGCGCGCGCGTTCGGGGCGTGGGCCAAGACCGCGCCGTGGTCCACCAGCTGGGCCAACACGGACTACAACGGCGTGAACAGCTTCCGCTTCACCGCGGCAGACGGAAAGACCCAGGTGGTGCGCTGGAGCATGCGTCCGCAGGCGCCGTTTGAAGCGATGAGCGCCGAGCAGCGCGCGCAGGCCAGCCTGGATTACCTGGCCGACGAATTCGGCCAGCGGCTGGCCCAAGGCCCGGTGCGCTGGGACATGTGGGTAACCATTGCCGACGACGGCGATGCCATCAACGACCCGTCCATTCCCTGGCCGGACGCGCGCCGGCAGGTGAAGGTGGGCACGCTGAGCCTGGCTGCGATGCAGCCGCAGGCCGGCGGTGCGTGCAACAACGTCAACTTCGATCCGCTGATCCTGCCCAGCGGTATCGCCGGCACCGACGATCCCATCCTGGCCGCGCGGTCGGCGGTGTATTCGGTCTCCTTCAACCGCCGCGAGCGCGAAGTGGCCAGCGGCACCGCCGAGCAGGCCACCGGCAAGGAGCAGGCGCGATGAACCGCGATACGGGCCATTTCAACCTCACCGCGCGCGTGCTGCACTGGCTGATGGCCGCGCTGATCCTGACCATGTTGTTCGTGGGCGTGACCATGGTGGCGTCGCTGCAGTGGCGGCCGATGCTGGTAGACCTGCACCGGCCGCTGGGCATCGCGATCCTGCTGCTGGCGCTGCTGCGCTTGGTCAACCGCCTTCGCCACCGTCCGCCGCCGTTGCCGGCCGACCTGCCGGCCTGGCAGGCCGCTGCCGCGCATGCCTCGCACTGGGTGCTGTATGGATTGATGCTGGCCATGCCGCTGGTGGGCTGGGCGATGCTGTCCGCCGGCGGCTACCCCATCCAGATGTGGAGCGGGGTGCACCTGCCGCCCATCGTGCCGCATGACCCGGCGTTGTATGCGGCACTGCGCAGCGCGCACAGCCTGCTGGCGTATGTGCTGTTTGCCACGGTGGTGGCGCACCTGAGTGCGGCGTTGTTCCATCTGTGGGTGCGGCGCGATGGGGTGTTCCAGGCCATGGCGAAGGGCCCCAACAGCACCGGCAAGTAACGTAGAGCCACGCCCTGCGTGGCTGCTTCTGGGTTGCCTGACATCGCGCAGCCACGCAGGGCGTGGCTCTACAGCCAGCCTTTCTGCCGGGCCAGGCGGTAGGCCTCGATGCGGTTGGCCACGCCCAGTTTGCCGATGCATTCGGATAGATAGTTGCGCACCGTGCCGTGCGACAGCCCCAGCTGGGCGGCGATCTCACCGGCCGAACGGCCGTCGCCGGACAGCCGCAGCACCTGACGCTCGCGGTCATTGAGCGGGTCGGCCTGCGACCACGCATCCAGTGCCAGCTGCGGGTCGATGGCGCGACCGCCGTGCTGTACCTGGCGCAGTGCATCGGCCAGCTTCTCGGCGGGCGCATCCTTGAGCAGGTAGCCGCATACGCCAGCCTCCAGCGCGCGGCGCAGGAATCCCGAGCGCGCGAAGGTGGTCACGATCACCACCTTGATCGGCAGGCCCTGGCGGGTGATGCGCTGGGCCAGTTCCAGACCGGAAAGTCCCGGCATCTCGATGTCGGTGACCAGGATGTCCGGCTGCAGCTGCTGCAGCATCCGCCACGCGGCTTCGCCATCGGCCGCCGCACCCAGCACCTCGATGTCCGGCTCCAGCCCGAGCAGCGCCGACAGCGCACCGCGCACCATCGCCTGGTCTTCGGCCAGCACGATGCGGATCATGGCAGCACCCCGCCTGGCAGCGCCGCGACGCGTTCGTGGGGCGGCGCCGGTACCACCGTGGTGGCCGCCGGCAGCGGTACCTGCACGGTCACGGTGGTGCCCTGCCCGCGCGCCGACCGCACCTGCAACGTACCGCGCAACGCGGCCACGCGTTCGCGCATGCCCGTCAGCCCGTTGCCGTCGGACTGCACATCGCCACGGCCGTCATCGCGGATCTGCATGCTGAGCGTGCGCGTGTCCTGCTCGAACTGCACCCAGGCCTGGTTGGCCTGCGCATGCCGCACGATGTTGGTGGCCGCCTCACGCAGCACCAGCGCCAGCGCGCGTTCGACCTCCACCGGCATCGGCGGTGGCGGGGCGTAGTCCAGGTGCACGTGCTGGCATTCCAGCAGCAGCCGCGCGGCCGCCAGTTCGGCCGTCAGGTCGCTGGCGCGGATGCCGGTGACCGCACTGCGCACTTCCGCCAGCGCCTGGCGGGCAATGCCCTCCGCTTCGGTGACCTCCAACCGCGCGCGGTCCGGGTCGCGGTCGAACAGCTTGCGCGACAGCTCCAGCTTCAAGGTGATCAGCGACAGCGTGTGGCCCAGCAGGTCGTGCAGGTCGCGCCCGATGCGCTCGCGTTCGGCGGTGGCGGCCAGCCGGCGCACCTCGTCCTGGGACAGCTTCAACGCCGCATCGCGGTCCTTGTTGATGCTTTCCACGGTGATGATGACGCCGATGATGAAGGTCATCGAGGGAATCCACACCATCAGTTGCCAGTGGTAGCCAAGCGACAACGCGATGCCGACGAACAGGGCATTGAGCACCAGCAGCTGCGCCAGGTAACGCCGGACGCTGCCGGTGCGGCACACCCGCAGCGTGACGCAGCCGAAGATGAAATAGCTGATGCCCGACGGGTACCACGGCAGCAGCGCCAACCCCATGACCACCATGGCCAGTGCATAGCGCGGTGCGTGCCGGCGCGGTGCCAGCAGCTGGCGGGCAAACAGCGCTACGAACACCGGGTAGGTCAGCACGGTCAGCCACAGCCAGGTGAGGCTGTAGCCACTGCCGAAGATGGGCGTGAAGAACACCCAGCCGGTCCACAGCAGGTGCACGGCGTCGGACCAGGCCGGTTTGCCGCGCCGCAGGTTGTCGGCCACGGCCGAATCCGGGGCGGGGCGCAGCAATGCAGCAAGCCAGTGGGGCAGCACGGTCGGTTCCGGTGGCGGGTAATCAGGCGCGATCATGGCAGCTTCCTCAGCAGGAATGGATGCAGCGTTGTTTCCCAGGTAGAGCCACGCCCTGCGTGGCTGCGCGGTGCCCGGGGTGCACATGGCCCGACGCGAAGGGCAGACACGCGCGGCGTGTCCCTACGATCCCGGGTCGGCATTGGCACATCCAGTGTCGCGCCTCACCTCAAGCAGGTGACAGCTGTCACTGCCCGGAAGGCCCGGTCTACGGGCATGCTGTGCCCCAGCCACTCCCCAGCCGGTTTGCCCGCGACCCGGGTTGCGGTCACACTCGGCCCGATTCCACGTCCCAGAGTCATGATGAACGCATCCGCTGAACTTCTGAAGGAACTCCGCATCGACCGCAAGAAGGCGTCGGCCCCGCCGCCGTCCTCGCCACGCCGCGGCCTGTGGATCGTGATGGCGGTGATCGTCCTGCTGGTGCTGGGCGGCATTGCCTGGTTCGTGTTCGGTCGCCAACGCCCCATCGAAGTGACCACCGCGCCGGTGGTGGCCATCCAGCAGGGCACGTCCAGCAGCTCGGTGCTCGACGCCAGCGGCTACGTGGTGGCCCGGCGCATGGCCACCGTGTCGGCCAAGATCACCGGCAAGGTGCGCGAAGTGATGATCGAGGAAGGCATGCGGGTGGAGGAAGGCCAGGTCATGGCCACCCTGGACCCCATCGATGCCAACGCACAGCGCAGTCTCTCGGCCTCGCAGCTGGAAGCCGCCCGCAGCCAGCTCGCCGGGTTGCAGGCGCAGGTGGCCCAGGCCGATGCCGAAGCCGGGCGATTGCAGACACTGGTCGGCCAGCAGCTGGTCTCGCGCTCGCAGTACGACCTGGCCATGGCCCAGCGCGACAGCCTGCGCGCGCAGCTGCGCACCGCGCAGCGCAATACCCGCGTGGCTGGCGACGCGCTGGCCATCGCCGACCTGGGCGTGGACAACAACGTGGTGCGCGCGCCGTTCTCCGGCGTGGTCACCGCCAAGGCCGCGCAGCCGGGCGAGATCGTGTCGCCGCTGTCGGCCGGCGGCGGGTTCACCCGCACCGGCATCGGCACCATCGTGGACATGGATTCGCTGGAGATCGAAGTCGAGGTGGGCGAAGCCTTCATCGGCCGCGTGCAGCCGAAGATGCCGGTCGAGGCCACGCTCAATGCCTACCCGGACTGGAAGATTCCGGCCGAGGTGATCGCCATCATCCCCACCGCCGACCGCGGCAAGGCCACGGTCAAGGTGCGCGTGGCACTGAAGACCAAGGACCCGCGCATCGTGCCGGAGATGGGCGTGCGGGTGAGCTTCCTGGAGTCGGCCACGCCGGCCCAGGCGGCGGCGCCCAAGGGCGTGCGTGCACCGGCCTCGGCGCTGGTCGAACGTGACCAGAAGACGGTGGCCTTCGTGGTGGCCGACGACCGCCGCGTGCAGCAGGTACCGGTCACCGTGGGCGTGGCATTGAACAACGACCGCCAGGTCACCGCCGGCCTCACCGCCGGGCAACAGGTGGTGACCAACCCGCCGCCGGAGCTGCGCGATGGCAGCGCGGTGGTGGAGAAACAAGCACCGTAACCGGCGACACGACCAACGGTCGTGTCCTGTCGGGGGGTTCCACTGATTCGTTCCACCGGTAGCGCACGACCGTTGGTCGTGCGTGCCTTTCCGCCTACGGAGAACCACCCATGTCCACCCTGGTTTCGCTCCGCAACATCACCAAGACCTACCAGCGCGGCCCCGAGAAGGTGCAGGTGCTGCACGGCATCGACCTGGACATCGAGCGCGGCGATTTCGTCGCGCTGATGGGCCCCTCAGGCTCGGGCAAGACCACCCTGCTCAACCTGATCGGCGGACTGGACACGCCCACCGGCGGCGAGATCGAGATCGAAGGTGAGCGCATCGACCGCATGTCCGGTGGCCAGCTCTCCACCTGGCGCAGCCACCACGTCGGCTTCGTGTTCCAGTTCTACAACCTGATGCCGATGCTGACCGCGCAGAAGAACGTTGAACTGCCGCTGCTGCTCACCCACCTGGGTGCGGCGCAGCGCAAGCGCAATGCCGAGATCGCGCTGACCCTGGTAGGCCTGGCCGACCGCCGCAGCCACCGCCCCAATGAGCTGTCCGGCGGCCAGCAGCAGCGCGTGGCGATTGCCCGCGCGATCGTCTCCGACCCGACCTTCCTGATCTGCGACGAGCCGACCGGCGACCTGGACCGCCAGTCCGCCGAAGAGATCCTGGGGCTGCTGCAGCAGCTCAACCGCGAACACGGCAAGACCATCATCATGGTCACCCACGACCCCAAGGCCGCCGAGTACGCCACCCATACGGTGCACCTGGACAAGGGTGAGCTGGCCGAAACACCCGCTGCCCACTGAAGGAGATGCCGCGATGAAGTATTTCTCGCTGATCTGGGCACAGCTGTTCCGCAGCAAGACGCGGACCCTGTTGACCCTGCTCTCGGTGGTGGCTGCCTTCCTGCTGTTTGGCATGCTCGATTCGGTACGCGTGGCCTTCAGCTCGGGCGGAAGCGTGGAAGGGGCGAACCGCCTGATCGTCGCCTCGCGCCTGTCCATCACCCAGTCCCTGCCCATCCGACTGGAACCGCAGGTACGGCAGGTGGCCGGGGTCAAGGACGTCACCTACGGCATGTGGTTCGGCGGCATCTACCGCGACCCGAAGAACTTCTTCGCCAACTTCTCGGTGGCGCCGAACTACTTCGACGTGTACCGCGAGCTGCAGTTGCCGCCAGACCAGGCCAAGGCCTTCCAGGACACGCGCACGGGTGCGGTGGTCGGCGAAACACTGGCCAAGGAGTTCGGCTGGAAGATCGGCGACACCATTCCGCTGCAGGCCACCATCTTCCCGCGGGGCGGCAGCAACGACTGGCCGCTGCAGCTGGTGGGCATCTACCGCTCCAAGGACCGCACGCTGGCGGCCAACGAAGAGCGCCAGCTGATGATGAACTGGAAATACTTCGATGAGTCCAACGACTACATCAAGAACCAGGTGAGCTGGTACACGGTGACGCTCGACAACCCCGACCATGCCTCGCGCGTGGCCCAGGCCATCGATGCGATCTCGGCCAATTCGGACCATGAAACCAAGACCCAGACCGAATCGGCGTTCCAGCAGGCGTTCGTCAAGCAGTTCGCCGATATCGGCCTGATCGTCACCTCGATCATGGGCGCGGTGTTCTTCACCCTGCTGCTGTTGACCGGCAACACCATGGCCCAGGCGGTGCGCGAGCGCGTGCCGGAACTGGCCACGCTGAAGACGCTGGGCTTCCACGACCGCACGGTGCTGGTGCTGGTGATGATCGAAGCGGTGCTGCTGATCGGCCTGGGCGGTGCGATCGGGATGGGCCTGGCCGCGATGATCCTGCCGGTGCTGGCGCCCAGGACCATGGGGCTGCTGCCGCCGCAGGTGCCGGTGCAGACCTGGATGATGGGGATCGGGCTGATCGTGGTGATCGGCATCGTGGTGGGCCTGCTGCCGGCGCTGCGCGCCAAGCGGCTGAAGATCGTCGATGCATTGGCCGGCCGCTGAGCCCGGGAGAACGACATGAAGAAGCAATGGCTGGGAAATGCGCTGTCGATCCTGCTGCTGGCGATTGGCCTGGGGATCTGGATTGCACTGCCGTGGATCGGCGTGCTGGTAGTGGCGGTGCTGCTGGTGCTGTGGCTGCTGCTCACCCGCAGTGGGCGGCTGGCGCTGGCGGCCACGCGGATCGGTATCGCCAGCCTGCCGCAGCGCTGGGGCGCCTCGTCGGTGGTGGTGGTGGGCATTGCCGGCGTGGTCGGCGTACTGGTCGCCATGCTGGCCATGGGCGAGGGCTTCCAGGCCACGCTCAACAGTACCGGCGATGACACCACGGCGATCGTGCTGCGCGGCGGCTCGCAGGCGGAAACCAACTCGGTGATCATGCGCGACCAGGTGCCGCTGCTGTCCACCCTGCCCGGCGTGGCCAAGGACGAGCGCGGCCGTGCGCTGATCTCGCCGGAGCTGTCGCAGGTGGTCAACCTGGTTTCCAAGGGCGACGGCACCGACGTCAACGCGCAGTTCCGCGGCGTGGGTGAAATGGCGTGGGCGGTGCATGACAAGGTCAAGATCACCCAGGGCCGCCGCTTCAACGCCGGCCTGCGCGAGATCGTGGTCGGCAAGGGCGCGCAGGGCCAGTTCCGCGGGTTGGAGGTGGGCCACACACTGGTGCTCGGCAACCAGGACTGGACGGTGGTAGGCGTGTTCAATTCGGGCGATGCGCATGATTCGGAGCTGTGGACCGACGCGCAGACCCTGGCCACGACCTACCAGCGCAGCGCCTGGCAGTCGATCAGCGTGCGTACCGAAGGAACGCCCGGGTTCGAGCAGTTCAAGACGGCCGTGGCGGCCGACCCGCGCCTGAAGCTGGACGTGGAAACCACCCGGGCCTACTACGCCAAGCAGGGCGGCGGCCTGAACAAACTGATCAGTGTGCTGGGGACGGTGATCGGCGCGATCATGGCCATCGGCGCGGTGTTCGGCGCGCTCAACACCATGTACGCCGCCGTGGCCACGCGTGCGCGCGAGATTGCCACCATGCGCGCGATCGGTTTCCGTGGCGTGCCGGTGGTCACCGCGATCATGCTGGAAACCATGCTGCTGGCCTTGATCGGCGGGGTGTTGGGCGGGCTGGTGGCGTGGGCCATCTTCAACGGCTACAGCGTGTCCACCATCGGCAGCAACTTCAGCCAGGTGGTCTTCCAGTTCAAGGTCTCGCCGGACCTGCTGTGGAGCGGCTTGAAGTGGGCGTTGGGCATCGGCCTGGTCGGCGGGCTGTTCCCGGCGCTGCGCGCGGCGCGGTTGCCGATCACCACGGCGCTGCGTGAGACCTGATGCGGACACCCACCGTGCCCCGGGAGGGACACGGTGGGGTATTACACGAAGGGTGCGGCCAGGGACTTCAGAGGAGGCGGCACTGGATCTTTTCCGCGGCACGGCCGCAGTAGTACTGCACTTCGCCGCCGTCGGGCACCGGCATCCCGATGACCTCCACCCCGGCCCAGTCGGCGCGCTGCTTGAAGAACGGTACCAGCGAGCGTGGATAGCGCATCACGCGCGGCCCGCCATCGGGGTACAGGAAGTCTTCGGCCTTCTCCTGGATCGTGGTGAGGCTATCCCCGGAGCGCAGGTACTCCCATCGGCGGGTTTCATAGTCGAAGAAGGACTCCATATAACCCAGCGAGCTGTCGGTGTTGAGCCGCGATATCAAGGGCGCGTGGCCAAGCCGCTGCGATTCAAAGCGAAGGATGCGGCCGTGCTCGGTATCTGCGCTTAGAAACTCGAAGCGCCGTGCCGGCGTCACGAAGCGGCGCACGATTTCCCTGGCCTCGAGGTGCCGGGGATTCAGGTCGGTGAGATGGTGGCCCCAGAGCACCGTGTTGCTCTGCACCTGCTCGTTGAGCACGTGCGGCGAGCCGGGGGCCTGCAGCGATACCGAGCCCCATTGGTCGACAAACTCGCCTCGGCTCTTGTAATAGATTCTCATCATCGCGGTGTACTGCGTCCTCAACCAGGCCGGCGGCACGAAATGCGTGGCAACGAGCTGCCCGCCCTCGCTGGTGACCCGGAAGCCCTGGATGTTGGTCTGGCTTTCGCCGTCGTAGATGTAGTGCTCCCCCACCCCGAGCGATCGTGCACGCGCGTACATCTCATCAGGCGTGCAGAAGTAGCACACCATGGCAACGGGATCTTCCATTCTCGACTCGGCCATGCCCTGGAACGGCAACGCGGCCAGCAGCAACCAGCCTAGCTGTTTCATGATCTGCTTCTCCTCCTGACAGCCCGCACGCGCGGGCACCGGCAGTTCAGCAGGCGGCGGGGCATGCGCCTATCGGAATCCGGCGAAATGGGCAGGATCAGTTACACCCACCGCAATCATGCATTCGGTAGAGCCACGCCCTGCGTGGCTGCGCAATGCGTCAGCGCCCGATGGGTTGCCGCGAACGCCACACGCTGTCGCCAATGAACAGCAACAGCCCGGTCCAGATCGCGGCGAAGCCCACGGCCTTGGCGGTATCGAAGGGTTCGCGGAAGAAGAACACGCCCAGCAGCAGGCCCAGGCTGGGGGCGATGTACTGCAGGATGCCCACCAGCGACAGCGGGATGCGCTTGACCCCATAGGCGAAGCCAATCAGCGGCAGGGCCGTGACCACGCCCCCGACGATCAGCAGCAGGTCGTTGCGCCAGCCCCAACCACCGAAGAAGCCGCCGCCATGGCCGGTCTCGCTCCACAGCGCGAAGCCCATCGCCGGCAGGAACAGGTACAGGCTTTCGATGCCCAGCCCGGCCACCGGGTCGACCGAGATCAGCTTGCGCAGCAGGCCGTACAGGCCGAACGAACAGGCCAGCCCCAGCGCGATCCACGGGGGCGTACCGGCGTCGATGGTCAGCCACGCCACACCGGCCGCGGCGCAGGCCACGGCGAGCCACTGCAGGCCACGCAGGCGCTCCTTGAGCACCACCACGCCCAGCACCACGCTCACCAGCGGGTTGATGAAGTAGCCCAGGCTGGTTTCGATCACGTGGCCGGCATTGATCGCCCAGATGTACAGGCCCCAGTTGAACGCGATGGCCAGGCTGCTCAGCGCCAGCGTGGGCAGCGCGCGCGGCTGCGCGGCGATCTGCCTCCACCAGCCGGTGCCGCTGCTGAGCAGCAGCCAGGCCACCACCAGCACGGTGCTCCAGATGATGCGGTGGGCAATGATCTGCTGCGACGGCACCGCTTTCAGCAGATGCCAGTAGACCGGCACCAGCCCCCACAGGGTGAAGGTGAAGGCGGTGATGGCCAGACCCCGGCGTTGCTCCTGCAGGGTCGTGCTGTCCACGGCGCTCATCGGCCGCGGGTCCGTGCCAGGGTCAGCACCAGCACACCGGCCAGGATCACGCCCATGGCCAGCAGGTCATGCGCGCCGAACTGCTCATGGCCGATCAGCGCCCCCAGGATCACCGCGATCACCGGGTTGACGTAGGCATAGCTGGCCGCCAGCGCCGGCCGCACGTTCTGCAGCAGCCACACGTAGGCGGTGAACGCGACGATGGAGCCGAACATGCACAGGTAGGCCACGGCCAGCAGGCCGTCCATGCTGGGCCAGGTAGTGGGGCGCTCACCGGTGGCCAGGCCCAGCGCGACCAGCATCACCCCGCCGCACAGCATCTGCCCGGCGGCGGTCATGAACGGGCTGGGCAGGTCCAGGCTGCGCGCCCAGACCGAGCCGAGGGCCCAGCCTACCGGCGCGATCAGCAGCAGGATCAGGCCCTGCGGCGAGGCGGTGAGGCTGCTGCCGGCATTGAGCCAGACCACCCCGAGGAAGCCGATGGCGATGCCCAGCCATTCGCCCCGGCTGGCGTGCTGCCCGCGCAAGGCGCCGAACAGCGCCATCCACAGCGGCACCGAGGCCACGGCGGTGGCGGCCAGGCCCGAGGACACCGTGCGTTCGGCCAGTACCACCATGCCGTTGCCCAGCACCAGCATGGTGAGGCCCATGATGCCCAGATTGCGCCATTGGCGACGTGTCGGCGCCGGCATGCCACGCCAGCGCAGCACCGCGTACATCAGCGTGCCGGCGATGATGAAGCGCGCCCCGGAGACTGTCGTCAATGGCAGTGCACCGCCCTCCAGCGCCAGCCGGATGCCCAGATAGGTGGACCCCCACACGACGTAGACCAGCAGCAGGGCCAGGACGACCAGGCCGCTGCGGGGAGCGGCCGGCGGGGTTGCAGGGGAGACGGCCATACACGACCAGCAGGCGGGGGAGAGGCGATTCTAGGCGTTTGCCGCCGGGCCAGCATGCACCGCGTTGGCACGCTGTCGTGCAGGGGGCTAGTCATAAGGTGCAATGCCCACCCGTCATGCACGTGAGGTAAGGTAAAAAGCAGGTGCCCCGGGATCCTGAACCGGGCAGGCGCTGTCCAGAATCACCGCTCCACCGCGAGGACCGTTTTCCAGCATGAGCATTTCCCCCTCCCTTTCCGCGCCCGCCACCGACAAGGCCGCGCTCAAACGCTCGATCTCCAACACCCTGAAGGGGTCGGCGGGCAACCTTGTCGAGTGGTACGACGTCTACGTCTACTCGGTGTTCGCGGTCTATTTCGAGTCGCAGTTCTTCTCGGCCGCCGACAAGAACTCCACCATTTACGTGTGGGCCATCTTCGCGGCCACCTTCCTGATGCGCCCGATCGGCGCGTGGTACTTCGGTCGCTTCGCCGACCGTTATGGCCGCCGCCTGGCGCTGACCGTGTCGGTGACGATGATGGCGGCCTGCTCGTTCATGATCGCGCTGACGCCCACCGCCGCGTCCATCGGTGGCTGGGCCGCGCTGATCCTGCTGTTCGCCCGCCTGCTGCAGGGCTTCGCCACGGGCGGCGAGTACGGCACCAGCGCCACCTACATGTCCGAAGCGGCGCTGCCCGGACGTCGCGGCTTCCTGTCCTCGTTCCATTACGTCACCCTGGTGGGTGGCCACGTGCTGGCGCAGCTGACGCTGTTCACCATGCTGCTGTTCTGGGAAAAGCCGGAAATCTCGGCCTGGGGCTGGCGCATCGCCTTCGGTATCGGCGGCCTGGCCGCGATCGTGGTGTTCTGGCTGCGTCGTTCCATGGACGAATCGCTCGGCCAGGAATCGATCGAAGCCGCACGCGAAGGCCGCGCCAAGGCCTCCGGCTCGATGTACGAGCTGTTCGTGCACCAGTGGCGTCCGCTGCTGCTGTGCTTCCTGATCACCGCCGGCGGCACCGTGGCCTTCTACACCTATTCGGTCAACGGGCCGAAGATGATCCAGAGCGCGTTCGCCGGTACCGACGTGATGACCGGTACGTTGATCAACCTGGGCGTGCTGACCTTCCTGATGCTGCTGCAGCCCATTGGCGGCTGGTTGTCGGACATCGTGGGCCGCAAGAGCCTGCTGGTGTTCTTCGGCGTGGGCGGCGTGCTGTACAGCTGGTACCTGATCACCGAGCTGCCGAACCAGCATGACCCGCTGATCGCGTTCCTGACCCTGGCGCTGGGCTTTGTGATCCTCACCGGCTACACCTCGATCAACGCCGTGGTGAAGGCCGAGCTGTTCCCCACCCACGTGCGTGCGCTGGGCGTGGGCTTTGGCTACGCAATGGCCAACTCGCTGTTCGGCGGCACCGCACCGTTGCTGTACCAGGGTGCGCTGAAGACCGGCCGCGTGGGCGACTTCGCCATCTATGTCACGGCGATCATCGCGGTGTCGCTGTTCGTGTACGTGTTCTTCCTGAAGAACAAGGGCGCGAACTATCTGGATGGCACGCTGAAATGACCGCGTAGTGCCGGCCGCTGGCCGGCAACCGCCGCACACCATGACGCCGGGCATTGCCCGGCGTTTTTTGTGGGGTCACGCTGCACGCGTCACGACCGTTGGTCGTGACCCCGCGCGATCAGCGGCGCGCTGCGTCGCTTTGTTCCCGCGCCTTGCGGAACTCCGAGCCGTCTTCCCACTGCGGCCAGCGGCGGGTGTTGGCCAGTTCCACGCCCAGGTCGTAGACCAGCAGGGTGTCGGCGGCGTGCCCGGCCGGGTCCCAGGTCGGGGTCCAGGCGTCGCAGGCCTGGTGGTAGCAGTCGGCGAAGTACTTCTCGCGCAGCGCCTTGCCGGCCTCCACGCCACCGTCCAGCGTGTCCAGCCCCGGCCCGATGGTGATCGCCGGCACGCCCAGGCGGGCGAAGGCGAAGTGGTCGGCGCGGTAGAAGAAGCCCGCTTCAAGGTTCGGGTCCGGCGTGTAGCTGCGCCCGCGCGCCTTGGCCACGCGCTCCAGGTCGCCTTCCAGCGAAACCCGGCCCTTGCCCCAGGACGCGATGTCACGGGTGGCACCGTCTGGACTGAACATCTCGATGTTGATCACCGCGGCGGTCTTCTCCAGCGGTACCAGCGGGTGCGCGGCGTAGTAGCTGGCACCGAGCAGGCCCTTCTCCTCGGCGGTGAGCGCCACGAAGTACAGCGTGCGCTGCGGCTGCGGGCCGGCGGCGAATACCCGGCCCAGTTCCAGCACCGTGGCCACGCCGGTGGCGTTGTCGATCGCGCCGCGACGGATGCGGTCGCCCTTGGCATCGGGCTGGCCGATGCCGAAGGCGTCCCAATGGGCGGAGAAGATCACCGCCTCGTCGGCATGCGCGCCACCGGGCAGCTTGGCCACCACGTTGCGGCTGATCACCTGCTCGCGCTTGAGCTTGAACTGTGCCGACAAGGTGGCATCGCCCAGGGCGACCGGCTTGAACGCCGGGCTCATCGCCTTGCGCTTCTCCGCGTCGAAATCCAGGCCCGCATCGCGGAACAGCTGCTCGGCCTGGCTGCGTGCCAGCCAGCCCCGAAGCGGTACGTGCTGGGCCAGGGCCTGGTCGCGCGGGCGCTCGATATCAAACAGCGGCGAGGTGCCCGATGCACGCACGGTGGCCCAGCCGTAGGCGGCCGGCGCGGTCTCGTGCACGATCAGCACGCCCTGCGCACCGCGCCGCGCGGCTTCCTCGAACTTGTAGGTCCAGCGGCCGTAATAGGTCACCGCGTTGCCATCGAACGCACCCGGCTGGTCGGCCTCGAAATCCGCGTCGTTGATCAGCACCACGGCGATCTTGCCGTGCAGGTCCAGGTCCTTGTAGTCGTTCCACTGGCGCTCGGGGGCATCGATGCCGTAGCCGACGAACACCAGCGGCGCGTTGCGGATGTCCACCGCGTCCTGCGGGCGCAGGCTCTGCACGGTAACGTCCTCACCCACGCTGAGGTCGCGCGACGCGCCCTTCTGGCGCAGCTGCACGCGGGCCTTGCCGTCCACCTGCGCGCGCACCATCGGCACCGGCTGCACCCAGCCGCCATCGGTGCCGCCCGGCTGCAGACCGTACTTGCCGAACTCTTCGATGAGGTACTGCACGGTGCGCTCTTCGCCGGCCGAGGCCGGGGCGCGCCCCTCGAATTCGTCCGAGGCGAGGATGCGTACGTGCCGCGACAGTGCCTGCGGGTCGATGCCACCGCCGGGCAGGTCATTGGCGGCGTGGGCCAGGCCGCCCACGAACAGACAGGACGACAACAGCAGCATGCGCATCGGATTCACGGCAGACACCAGGCGGAAAACGGAATGCCAGAGTGTAACGTGACACTCCGGTTACCGTGCACGCAGGCCGTGGCTCAGCGGCGGTCGCGGTCCAGCCAGCAGGCCAGGCCCTGCGCGTTGAGCTCGATGTCCATCGCCAGCACCTGCACCACCGCTGCATCATCGAGCCGGCAGCCATGCGCCTGCGCGCGTTCGAGATACAGCGCGGTGAGCGCGGCCACCAAGCAGCGATGGCGATCGGGGCGACCATCGCATTGGCGGCCGATGTCCACCATCGCATCGATCTGCTCGACCAGGTCGGCGCCCAGCGTGGCGACGCCTTCCACGCGCCCGTAGTGGGTGAGGTAGGCGGCCTGTGGCTGCAGCGCGAGCAGGCGCGCGATGGAGTGCTTCAGAGGTTCGGGATCGAACTGCACGGGTGACGAGGTGGGAATGATGAAGGCGCCGCGGTCACTGTCCAGCTCGCGGTAGGACAGGCCGAAGGTATCGCCGGTGAACACGCTGCGGCTGCGCGCGTCCCATACGCACAGGTGGTGGCGGGCGTGTCCCGGGGTGTCCAGGCACAGCAGCGCGCGCCCGGCCAGGTCGACGCTGTGGCCGTCCTCGGCGATCACCACGCGCGCGGCCGGCACCGGCAGGACCGGTCCGTAGCTGCGCGCGATCTCGGCCTCGCCATAGACCTCGGTGGCACCGGCAATCAGCCGGGTGGGGTCGATCATGTGCGCCGCGCCGCGCGGGTGCACCAGCAGCTGCGCGGTGGGCAGCTGCTGCATCAGCAGGCCCGCACCGCCGGCATGGTCCAGGTGCACATGGGTCAGGATCAGCCAATCGACGTGGTCAGGCGTGCAACCGGCGCGGTCCAGCGCGGCCAGCATCGCCGGCACGGCCAGGCCGGTGCCGCAGTCGATGAAGGCGGCGCGGCCGTTTTCGACGATCAGGTAAGCGGCATCGAAATCGCTGCGCTGGAACGCGGTATCGATGGTGAAGATGCTGGGGTCGGAGGACATCGGCTCATCCCTGGCGGCGTTGGGCAGGTAGCGACCGTGGGTCGATACACGCCAATTCTAGGCCCGCTGGCCCGGCGACTTCGATGCGGCTTTGGTCGCACGCTGCGCCAGCCAGGAGCCACGCAACAGGATGGCGACGGTCATCACCGCGAGGAACGCACCGTAGGCGTACAGCACGGCCAGCACCTGGCGCCAGATCGGTCCGGCATCGCTCTGCACCACGCCGATATGGTGGCCCCACAGCATGGCGAGGATGCTCAGGACGAAGGCGAGCAGCAGCGCAGCGCCGTCGAACAGGCGCCGCGCGGCATCACGCGGTTGGCGCGGAAACAGCCAGTACAGGGTGCCCAGCAGCAGAAACCAGGGCAGGAACAACAACAACGACAACCAGGCCATCGTGTCCTCCGTTGACGTGTCCATCGACCCACGGTCGATGGCTACCACTGTTTCGTTCCACCGGGCGTTCGCCGGCGGTTGCCGCGTTTCCGGCAGGTACCGACCGTGGGTCGGTACGCCGTTGTGTCAGGCCTGCTCGCGCAGTTCCTGCAATGCCGCCAACACCGTATCCACCTCGGCGTCCAGCTTGAACAGTTCGCTCTGCAGTCCATCACCGTGCTCGGTCTGCTTGAGCACGCCGATCAGCTGGCCCGAATCCCGCGGCGAATCGAAACCTTCGCTCTGGATCAGCAGCGCGCCGTCGCCGGCCAGCAGCTTGAAGTAGAAGCGGCCGTCCTTGTCACGGTACTGCTTGAACAGCGGCGGTGCCGCGCGCGCCACGCCGCCCTCTTCGGCCGCGATGTCGCCTGCGCTGGAAAGATCACGCAGGCCCACCGCATGGCGCAGCTCCTTCAGCAGGGGCACGGCGTACTGCTCGCGCAGCTGCTGGCCGCGGCGGCGCAACACCGCCTCGATCTTCTCCGGCTCGGCCATCAGCGCGTCGTAGCGCTCGCGCAGCGGGGTCAGCTCTGCATCGATGCGCTCGAACAGCTGCTGCTTGGCATCGCCCCAGCCGATGCCATCGGCAAACGCCTGGGCGAAGGCCGCCGTCTGTTCCGCCGTGGCGAACGCCTGGTACATCTGGAACAGCGCCGAGCCGTCGGTGCTCTTGGGCTCGCCGGGCGCGCGCGAGTCGGTGAGGATCGAGAACACCCGTTTCTTCAGCTCCGCGCGCGGCGCGAACAGCGGAATGGTGTTGTGGTAACTCTTGCTCATCTTGCGGCCGTCCAGGCCGGCCAGCGTCGCCACCTGCTCGTCGATCACCACCTCCGGCAGCGGGAAGTACTCCTTGCCGTACACATGGTTGAAGCGCTGCGCGAAGTCGCGCGCCATTTCGATGTGCTGGATCTGGTCGCGGCCCACCGGCACATGGTTGGCCTTGAAGATGAGGATGTCGGCGGCCATCAGCACCGGGTACATGAACAGCCCCGCGCTGATGCCGGCGTCTTCGTCCAGCTGTTCCTCGCGGTTCTTGTCCACCGCCGCCTTGTAGGCATGGGCACGGTTGAGGATGCCCTTGCTGGCAATGGCGGTGAGGAACCACATCAGCTCGGTGGTCTCGGGAATGTCGCTCTGGCGGTAGAACCAGACCTTGTCCGGGTCCAAGCCACACGCCAGCCAGCTTGCCGCGATCTCCAGGGTCGAACGCTGGGTCCGCTCCGGCTCCTGCGCCTTGATCAGGCTGTGCAGGTCGGCCAGGAAGAAGAAGCTCTCGATGTCGGACGCCTGGCTGGCCGCGATGGCCGGACGGATGGCGCCCACGTAGTTGCCCAGGTGGGGCGTGCCGGAGGGGGTGATGCCGGTAAGAACGCGGGTGGTCATGTGGGAATCATTACGGACAGTTGAACGCCCCCAGTTTACCTGTCCCCGCGCAACCCCGTTGGCCGGCCCGGTGCGTTCAACACCGTACCCAACCCCGGATGCCCCACCATGAAGCACCTGACCCTGCCCCTGCTTGCCGTGCTGGCCCTGTGCGGTTTCAAGCCTTTTGCGCCCCCTCGCGCTGATCCCGGACCGGTGTCGCTGAGCATCGTCGACCGCGACCAGGACCTCGAACTGCCCACCTACCCACACCGTGGCCAGCGCTGGGTGGCCGGCCGCCAGGGCCATCCCTATGCAGTGCGCCTGCGCAACAACAGCGACGCGCGCGTGCTGGTGGTGCTGTCGGTGGACGGGCTGAACGTGATCACCGGCGATGTGGCCGCCCCCAACCAGACCGGCTACGTGCTCGACCCCTGGCAGAGCGCGGACATCACCGGCTGGCGCAAATCGTCCCAGGAAGTGGCGCAGTTCGTCTTCACCGACCCGGGCCGCAGCTATGCCGGCCGGACCGACCGGCCGGACAACATCGGTGTGGTGGGCATTGCGGTCTTCAACGAGGCCCGGCGGTACGTGGCGCTGGCGCGGCCCGCGCCGCCGGTCGCGCGTTCCGGCAGCCGCGTGCAGCCGCAGCCGCAGGCGAGCGAGACCGCCGACGCCGCGATGTCCTCGGCGAAGACCACCGGCTCGGTGGCCGCCGCTCCCGCCCCGGCGCTGGGCACGGGCCACGGCCGGCGCGAGCAGTCGTATTCGGGCAGCACCGGGTTCGAGCGCGCCAGCACCGCCCCTGCGCAGCGCCTGGACGTGCGCTATGACAGCGAGCGCAACCTGATCGCGCGCGGCATCCTGCCGGCGCGCCTGCCGCACCGTGATGCCGGCCCGCAGGCATTTCCGGAGTCGTTCGTGCCGGACCCGCCGGGTTACGGCGGGCGCTGAATCCTGATCCGCGCAAAAACAGACGGGCCGCAATGCGGCCCGTCTGGTTTCATACCCCTGCGGCCCTAAGCCGCGCTGCCACCCGTATGGGTGTCAGTGAAAGTCCGGATAGTCCTTGCGCATGGCCGCTTCGAAGTCCTTGACCTCGGTTTCAGCGCGATCACGCGCCCAGCCATAGCGTTCCTGCAGGCGGCCCGCCAGATATTCGGCATTGCCTTCGGCCACCTTGAAATCGTCGTCGGTCAGGTCGCCCCACTTTGCCTGCGCCTTGCCCTTGAGCTGCGTCCACTTGCCGGAAATGATGTCTTTGTTCATGGGTTCGCGTCCTTGATTGCAACGGCACCTTCGCCGCACATGCAGAGTGCAGCAGCGGGTGTTCGGCGGCGGTCAAGCATGGATGAAGCGCATGCTCACTTCATTGAACGGCTCAGATCGCGCGGACACCATCAACGCAAAAAGAAACGGCCGGGAAGCATCCCGGCCGTTTCTTGAAGTGCCTGCCGAACAGCGTTCAGCAGTTGCCCAGCGCGTGTCGGCCATCGGCCGTCACGCAGGGTGTGGATCAGTTGCCCTTGGCAGCGTCTTCCACCGACTCGCCTGCCTTCTGCACGTCCTTGCCGGCACCGGCAACGGTGTTGCAGCCAGACAGCACGGCCAGCGAGAACATCGACAACAGCATCAGTGCAATAACACGCTTCATGGGGTTCTCCTGTGTGATTCAAATCGTTACCGAAATCCGGTCCCACCTGTCAGATGAGCATGACGTTGCGCGTGACCCGCTTCGTCGTGTGCTCCTCTTCCTGATCGCGGTGACGTCGCCGCCGTTACTGGCATTGCCGCCGCGTGAGTTGCAATCTGGCGGCTACGGCGTGCAATCGATGTGAACGCAGCGCGCGGCTGTTCAGCCACGCGCAGGAATCGCCCTCCGTCCTGGTCAATCGCGCATCAGGGTGGACTTGCCGAACAGGCTTTCCACCAGATCCACCGCCAGCTCGGCGGTCGCGTTGCGGGTGTCGATCAGCGGGTTCAGCTCCACGATGTCCAGCGAGCCCATCCGGCCGGTGTCGGCAATCATCTCCATCACCAGCTGCGCTTCGCGGTAGTTCACCCCACCCGGCACGGTGGTGCCGACGCCCGGGGCGATGCTGGGGTCGAGGAAATCCACGTCGAAACTGACGTGCAGATGGGTGTTCTCGTCGATGCCTTCCAGCGCCGCCTCCACCGTGCGCTTCATACCGGCCTCGTCGATGTAGCGCATGTCGTAGACATCCACCTTGTGCTGCTTGATGAGGCGCTTTTCTTCCTGGTCCACCGAGCGGATGCCGATCTGGCGCACCTGCTGCGGGCAGATCGCCGGGGCGTCGCCGCCCAGCCGGGTCAACGCGTCCGGGCCCAGGCCGCACAGGCAGGCCACCGGCATGCCGTGCACGTTGCCGGAGGGGGTCACCTCACTGGTATTGAAGTCCGAGTGAGCGTCCAGCCACAGCACGCGCAGGGTGCGGCCCTGTTCGCGGCACCAGCGTGCCACGGCGGTGATCGAGCCGATGCCCAGGCAGTGGTCGCCGCCCAGCATGATCGGCATCCGCCCGTCCTGCAGCTCGGCATAGGTGGCGTCCATCAGGGCGCGGTTCCAGGCCACTACTTCGTCCAGGTGCCGGTAGCCCTGCTCGGGCGGGGTCCACGGGTTGCGCGGGCCATCCAGGTTGCCGCAGTCACGTACATCCACGCCGCGCGCACCCAGCGCTTCGGCCAGCCCGGCGATACGCAGGGCTTCCGGGCCCAGGCCGGCACCCCGGTGACCGGCGCCGATATCGGTCGGCACGCCAATCAGGGACACCGCAGGTTGACGCTTGCTCATGCTGACTCCACACACACGGAAAATCCGACCAGTCTAGTCATCCCGCGCCCCGCACACTCGCGGCGACGCAGCAGTGGACCGTCCCCCGTGACCGGCAACGACGCTCCCTGCCCCACTGCGTCGCATCTCGACGGAGGCCAGGAAAGCCTTGCGCGTCAATGCTTTGACACAGACGAAAGGGGGACTCGGTTTAGCTTACGTTGGCAATATTGGCAAATTTTACGTGCTACATTTCACACTTCTTCGCAGTACTGATTGACTAACCCCATCGGGGTTGGTCCGTTTTTGTCGTGTTCCAGGGGGCAGTACGTGCAGCGCAGCAGCATCCACCAGATCGTCCGGAATGCCAGTGGCGAGAGCCAGCCGGCCCGCCAGATGTACGACGTTTCCGCCATCGAACAGGCCTTCAAGCACGCGCGTGAGCGCGAGAGCGGCCTCAGCCTGCTGATGCTGTCCACCGCCGACGGCCGCGCCGTTGCCGAGGATTCCACGCTGGGCGTGGACGGTCGCCGCCTGGCGGCCATGGCCAATTCGTTCCTGACCCTGGGCGAGACCGTTTCCCGCGAGCTGGCGCTGAGCGAGGCCGACTACGCCACCATCTGCACCAAGCTGGGCAATGTGGTGCTGATCCGCATCCAGGCCGACAAGCCGCTGACCCTGACCGCCGTGGCCAGTCACGAGGTCAACATGGCCGTGCTGCTGTTCCATGCGCGCGAATGCGCCACCCGCCTCGACGCCGTGCTGCGCCCGCGCGCCAGCTGAGCCGCTTCGCCCCTTTCGTTGTGCCCTTCCGGCAGGCCCCTGGCCTGCCCTCCCACTGCCTGAAGCAAAAAGGATTTACGTGCCCAATCTCAATCTGGAAAAGCTCAACTCGCTGGCTGGTTTCGTCGGTGCGGCCCTGGTCGACGGTGACAGCGGCATGGCCCTGGCCATGGTCGGCGGCGGCAACATCAACCTGGAACTGGCGGCGGCCGGCAACACCGAAGTGGTGCGCGCCAAGCGTCGCGTGGCCGAGCAGCTGGGCCTGTCGGACACGTTGGAAGACCTGCTGATCACGCTGACCACCCAGTACCACCTGATCCGCCCGCTGGAAAGCAACCCGTTGCTGTTCCTGTACGTGGTGATGGACCGCAGCAAGGCCAACCTGGCCATGTCGCGCCACGAACTGAAGGCCTTCGAAAAGACCCTGGACTTCAGCTGATCGCACGCGACCCGGCCGCGCCGCGCCCCTGACCGGGCGCGTTGCGGCCCGCGTCGGCGTTTCGCGTGACACCCGCCATGAATACCCCCACACGTTCTTTCCGCATTTCCGCCATCGGGCTGGACGTGCTGCACCAGACCCGCCTGAAGCTGGCCTGTTCGATGCTGCTCGCCGAGCGCATGGACGTGGCGCTGCAGCCATGGAACAGCGATGGCTGCGACCTGCTGGTGATCGGCCTGGACCATCCCGACGCAGCCCGCGCACTTAGCGAGGCCAATGCGGTCAACGTGCCGATGCTGTCGATCGCGCGCCGCTACGCCGAGCCCGCACCGGGACGCCTGCCGCACGGTGCCACCGTGCGCGACATCAACGAACAGCTGTCCAGCCTGCTGCTGGCCGCGCCCACCGTGGAGCGCGCGGCAGTGGGTACGCCGCTGCTGCTGCAGCTGGCGGCCGCCACCGGCGGTGCCCCGGCACTGCATCTGCTGCAGCGCGGCGCGATCACCCTGCTGGTGGACACGGCGACCCGCAGCATCGCGCTGCCGCCGTCGACCACGCTGGCCGAGGTGGTGGCGCAGCTGGACGACGTGGCGTGGTCGGCCAGCGCCATCGATGCGCCGACCTTCCAGCACCAGTACGCCTACCGGCTGCCGCAACGGCATTCGTTCGAAGCCCTGTACTTCTGCATCGCGCGCTACCGCCCCGAGTTGCTGCCGATGCCCGCCGAACAGGCGCCGCTGAAGCTGCGGCACTGGCCGGACCTCAACGCCGACGACGTGCCGGGCACCTGGCTGCTGGCCATTGCGTGCCTGCACGCGCGGCCCTGGCAGGCCGCTGCGCTCGCTACGGCTTGCCATATGCCGCGCCACACGGTGCAATCGCTCTTCTGCGCTGCTGTTGCCAGTGGCCTCGCATTGAACCAGGACGCCGCCGTGCCCAGTACGCAACGCCGCAAAGACGCCAGCGACTCACGTTTCTTCTCGTGGGTGGCCCGCCGCTTCGGCCTGAATCTGTTCCAGGGAGCCGCGTCATGAGCATGCCCGCCAACAAGCTGGTCTTCGTCGGCAGCATGGGTGCCGGCAAGACCACCGCCGTCCGCGCGATCTCCGACGTGGAGCCGGTCAGCACTGAAATGCCGATGAGCGGCGACGCGATGGGCGAGAAGGTCGAAACCACGGTGGCGCTCGACTACAGCTCGATCGAGCTGGACGACGGCGAGCTGCTGCACGTCTACGGCGTGCCGGGCCAGCGCTACCTGGACTTCATGTGGCCGATGGTCTGCGAAGGCGCGCTCGGCGTGATCGTGCTGGTCAGCGCCGGTCATCCCGATCCGGTCGCATCGACGGTGGAACTGCTGCAGGAGTTCTCGAAGATCGCCCCGCAGGCCAGCCTTGCGGTCGGCGTGACCCGTGCCGACGAGTATCCGGCGCTGATGATTCCAGACTTCCGCAACGCGCTGTTCGACGCCGGCCACCGCCTGCCGGTCATGCGCGTGGATGCGCGTTCGGCCACGCAGGTGACGTTCCTGGTGAAGTCGCTGCTGTCGTACCGGTACGCGGAAACCAACTAGGTAGTGCCGGCCGCTGGCCGGCTCTGCATGCCGCCTGACAACCGGGGTAGTGCCGGCCGCTGGCCGGCTCTGGCAACCCCAGGTAGTGCCGGCCGCTGGCCGGCTCCGCATGCCGCCTGCAACCTGGGTAGTGCCGGCCGCTGGCCGGCTCTGCATGTTGCCTGGCACCGCCGAAGAGCCGGCCAGCGGCCGGCACTACGGTTGAGCGTTTGGTGCCGACACCCGGATTCGAACTGGGGACCTACCGCTTACAAGGCGGTTGCTCTACCAACTGAGCTATGCCGGCAAAGGCACGGCGACGGCATGGCCGACGCGGACGGCGATTCTAGCGCAAGCCTGCGCATTCCAGCGAGCGCTGCTGGGCCGCGCCACTGCGCTGGCGGGTCGTGCCGGCGCTGGCGGTGTCGGCAAGAGCCGCATCGATCCACCACTGCGCACCCTCGGCACCGCCGCTGGCGACCAGCCGGGCGGTGAAACCGGCCGCGCTGAGCGCGGCCAGGCGGCGCTCGGCGCCCTCGCGGTTGCGGTACTGGCCCAGCGCGATGGCGTTGGCGTCATCGCCCTGGCCCATGATGTAGTAATCGCTGATGCCTGCGGCGGCGATGCGTTTGACCATCGCCTGCGCTTCGTCGCGGCTGGCCGCGGCCGGCATCATCACCCGGTAGGTGCTGCTGGCGCCCGGCTTGGGCACTTCACGCAGGCGCGAGCGCTGGACCAGTGCCCCGGCCTTGCCTTGGGCAGCCATCGCAGTGTCGCGATCAGCAAACGGGCCCAGGCTGATGCAGCGCAGGGCGACCGGCGTCGCAGGGGCGGCTGGCGGTGTTGGCGCCGGGATCGAGGCTGGCGTTGCGGCCGCTGCGGTCGCTGCAGGCGGCCGGGCAGCGCCCGGCGCTACCTCAGCGGTCGCTGGGGGAGCGGATGTTGGCGGTGTTGGCGTAACGTCGTCCAACGCTGCGCTCCGGGCGGCAGGCGCTGCGGCGGGGGCCGCCGCGGGCGGTGTATCGAGCAGCTGCAGCCTGGCCACGCCGGACGGCATGGCGGGCGGTACGGGCGCGGGCTCGCCGCGCAGCATCCACCACAGCGCAACACCTACGTTGAGGATGGCCAGCACGACGATCAGGGCACGGGTAAGCATGCGGCGATCCTACCGCGCCGCCGGTGGCTGGTGCACCGCCCAGCGTGCCAGTCCATCGAGCACCAGCGCCGGCTGGAATCGCGCATCGCCCAGCAACGGCATCAACGCCGGCGCGCCGCCGCCATGCACGAGCAGCGCCGGCAGCGTGCCCAGCACCTCGGCCGCATGCACCCGGCTGCGTTCGATCAATGCCACGGCGGCGCCATCGCACCCCGAAGCGAGCGCGTCGGCAGTGTCGTTGGCGAATTCGCTGTAGTCACCGCCCTGCGCGGGCAACTGCACCGCGCGCGCGTGCAGTGCTTCACGCATGGTGGTGGGCGAGGCCGCGATGCGCCCGCCATGGTGCTGGCCGCCGGCGTCGAGCAGGTCGATGGTCAGCGCGGTGCCGACGCCTGCCACCAGCACCGGCTCGCCGCGTTCGGCGGCGGCGAGCAGTGCCAGGAAGCGATCAACGCCGAACTTCGCCGGGTCCGCGTAGGCGATGCGCACGCCCGCGCAGCTGGCTTCGGTACGCGCGACCCGCACCTGATCAAAGCGCGCGCGCAGCACCTCGAGCATGCTGGCGGTAAGCGCGGCCGCCGCCACGCTGGCCACATACGCGGTGCCACCGCTGGGCAGCTGCGCGAGCGCATCGGCCGGCATGGCTTCGGCGCCGTGCGGCCAGGCCTGCACATCGCCGGCACGGACGCCCTGCAGCGGCGCGAACTTGAAGCGCGAATTTCCCAGATCGAACAACCAGTCGCTCATTGCGCCCTCACGCTGACTTCGCCGGCATGGAAGACCCGTTCGCTGCCGTCGATGCGCACGCGCAGTGCGCCATCGTCGGCCAGGCCCAGCGCCTCCCCTTCGTAAAGCGTGCCGCCATCTTCGACCCGTACGCTGCGGCCCGCCAGGCAGTCCAGCGCGGCATAGCGCGGCAGGAACGGCGCCAGCCCGTCGGCCTCGAAGGTCTCCAGCGCAGGCAGCAGCGCCGCCAGCAGCCAGGCCACCACGTCATTGCGGCTGATGTCGTCGCCCAGCAGCGTGGCCAAGTCGGTCCACGGCTGGGTGATCTCCGCGGCGAAGGCCGGCGGCATGTGCACGTTGATGCCCAGCCCGATGACCGCGCGCGCCGGGCCGGCAAACTCGCCGCCGCCTTCCACCAGCAGGCCGCCCAGCTTGTGCCCGTCCACCACGATGTCGTTGGGCCACTTCAGTGCCACCTGGCCGACCCCGTGGTCGCGCAGCGCCTCGGCCACCCCCACGCCCGCCACCAGGCTCAAGCCGCCCAGCTTCGACAGACCGCCGGCGAATCCGCGCAGCACCGACAGGTACACATGCGCGGCCAGCGGCGAGGCCCAGCTCCGGCCCCGGCGACCGCGGCCGCCGGTCTGGCGCTCGGCCAGCAGGACCCGTGAGCCGCGCGACGGCGCGCTGCACTGCAGCAATTCGCTGTTGGTGGAACCCACGCTCCAGCCGACCTCCAGGGCGTCCAGCAGCGGTGCCAGCCCCGGCGGCAGCTGCGCCTGGATACGCTGGGCGTCGAGCAGCTCCAGCCGCTGTTGCAGCTGGTAGCCATCGCCCGCGCGCCCATCGATCTGGATGCCGGCTGCCCTAAGTCCTTGAATTCGCTTCCAGATTGCCGCACGGGTCTGGCCCAGCTCGCGGGCCAGCGCGTCGCCGGACAGTCGCCCGGCGCCCAGTTTGGCCAGCAGTTGGCGGTCGTCCACGGCAGCTTCCATCGGTTGATGGGGAAAATTATGCGGGAAAGCGACCGCCCGCGCCCGCCGCGGGCTTCCAATTGAGGCGCTGAATCGGGCTAGAATCGAAGATTGACCCCTTTGCCCCTCCGGATGTTGACGATGCGCCCGTTCGCCCATTGCCTGCTCCTGCTGATGGCCCCGCTGGCCGCGCATGCTTCCGATGCGGTGACCGGATCGGCCAGGGGTGGCTGTGTGTACTCGCCCGCCGAAGGTGAGCGCACGAGCCAGCCGGCAACGCCGGCCGCCACCGCCCCGTCCGCCGTGACGCCCAGCGCGAGCGCGCCCGGCAGTACCGGCGGCGGTGGCGACGATGACGTGCTGCCGCGCCTGCGCGCGCCGAAATGGCACAGCTTCCTGCCGGGCATGTTCCGCTGATCCAGTCGTTGTTGCGCTGGCTGCGGCCGTCACCGCGCCCGATTCCCGATATCGCCTGGCAGCACACCTGCCAACGCGTCGCCTGGTTGCGCGGGCTGCCGTCCGAGCGCGTGCAGCGCCTGCGCGGATTGGCGGCGGCCTTCCTGCACGACAAGACCATTACGCCCATCGGTGGGCTGCAGCTCGGCGATGACGATGCGGTACTGATCGCCGCGCTGTGTTGCCTGCCGCTGCTGGAACTGGGCGAGCCCGGGCTGCGCGGCTGGTCGCAGGTGCTGGTGTACCCCGAGGGCTTCATCGTGCCGCAGAGCGAAATGGATGAAGACGGGGTGCTGCACGAGTGGGAGGAAGAGGCGATCGGCCAGGTCTCGCACAACGGGCCGTTGCTGCTGTCCTGGCATGACGTGCAGGCGGAGTTGAAGCACCCGCACGAAGGGGCCTGCGTGGTCGTGCACGAGATGGCGCACCGGATCGACGTGCTGGATGGTGTGCTCGATGGCACGCCGCCGTTGCCGCGCGCGTGGCAGCAGCAATGGGCCGCCGATTTCCAGCAGGCCTTCGACGCGCTCTGCGCGCAGGTGGATGCCGGGCACGAGACGGTGATCGACCCGTATGCGGCCGAGGCGCCGGACGAGTTCTTCGCGGTGGCCACCGAATACCACTTCTCCGCGCCGGACCTGCTGGAGCAGGAAATGCCGGTGGTGGCCGCGCATCTACGACGGTTTTATGGGGTGCCGCCGGCGCTGTAGTGCCGACTGTTGGTCGGCAACCGACCCAATCACGGTCCGGGCGGCAACGTCACTTCAAACCGTGCGCCACCCAGTTCGGCGGACCGCTTGACCTGCAGTTCGCCACGGTAATCCTTGATCAGGTCCTGCACGATCGACAGGCCGATGCCATGGCCCTGCACACGCTCATCGCCGCGCACGCCACGCTGCAGCACCTTGGCGATGTCGTCGGGCGCGATGCCCGGGCCGTCGTCATCCACCGACAACACCAGTCCGGCGCGACGCATGCCGGGCGCGCTGAAAGGCTTGGCGGTCAGCAGCACGCGGCGGTTGGCCCACTTGAAAGCGTTCTCCAGCAGGTTGCCCAGCAGTTCCTGCAGGTCACCCGGTTCGCCATGGAAGCGTGCCGCCTCGTCGATGTCGAATTCGCACAGCACGCCCTTGCCGGCGTACACCTTCTCCAGCCCGCGCACGATCTCCTCGGCGTTGGACTCGATCGGCAGCGGTGCGGAGAACAGCTTGTGCCCGGACGATGCCGCACGCGCCAGCTGGTAGGACACCAGGTTGTTCATGCGCCGCAGCTGCACGTCGAATTCCTCGCGCAGGTCCTGGTCCTGCGCACCGCTGTCGAGCTGGGTGCGCAGCACCGCGAGCGGTGTTTTCAGGCTGTGCGCGAGATCGGCCAGGGTGTTGCGCTGGCGCTCGAGGTTCTCGCGCTCGCTTTCGATGAAGGCGTTGATGCTGTCGGTAAGCGGTTCGAGTTCGCGCGGGTGGCGCTCGCTCATGCGCTCGGTCTCGCCGCGCTGCACCTTGGTCAGTTCAGTGATCACGCGCCGCATGGGGCGCAGGCTCCACTGCAGGATGACGGTCTGCAGCAGCAGCAGGATCAGGCCGGCACCGCCCATCCAGAACCACACCCGGCCACGGAACACACGCAGCTGTGCACCGAGTGCACGCGAGTCTTCCATCACGTAGATGGTGTACGGGAATTCGGTGGCGGGGTCCGCATCGGCGTCCCACACCAGGCCAAGGCCGTAGCGGTACACCGAGCCCTGGCTGCCGTCGATCTGGATCATCGGCAGCGGACCTTCGAACACTTCCTGGCGCGGTGCCAGCAGCCCACCGCCCACGGTGGGCAGCATCGGGCCTTCGGCCGACATGGAATTGCCCTTGCCGTCCGGCATCACCACCTGCAGGTACAGGCCGCTGCCGGGAACGTCGAAGCGCGGATCCGGCGGCTGCTCGCGGATATACAGCGAGCGGTCGCGGGTGAAGTCGATGCCGGCCGCGTACGCGGTGGCGTAGTTCTTCAGGCGCTCACGCAGGTTGGCGCGCGCCGTATCGGCGAACGCGGCATCCAGTGCATAGCCTGCAATCGCCAGGAAGGCGACCAGACTCACACTGGCGGCCAGCAGCTGGCGCGCCTGCAGGGAGCGCGGCCGCCAGCGTCTAAAGAACCACAGACGGCCTGACATCATCCAATCGCCGGATTACGGCTCAGCCCTCGTTGCGCGGAATCGCGAAACGATAACCGCGTCCGCGCACCGTTTCGATCGGCTTGAGGTCGCCGTCCGCGTCCAGCTTTTTGCGCAGGCGGCCGATGAACACTTCCAGCACGTTCGAGTCGCGGTCGAAATCCTGCTGATAGATGTGCTCGGTGAGATCGGCCTTGGAGACCAGTTCACCGGCATGCATCATCAGGTACTCGAGCACCTTGTACTCGTAGCTGGTGAGGTCCACGTTGCTGCCGCTGACGCTGACCGTCTGTGCGGCAAGGTCCAACGCAACCGGACCGCATTCGAGCGTCGGCTTGCTCCAGCCCGCCGCGCGGCGCAGCAGCGCATTGACGCGTGCCAGCAGCTCTTCGACATGGAACGGCTTGACCAGGTAATCGTCGGCGCCCTGCTTGAGCCCTTCGACCTTGTCCTGCCAGCTCGAGCGGGCGGTGAGGATGAGCACGGGGAATTTCTTGCCCTCGTCGCGCAGGGCCTTGATCAGTTCCATGCCCGACATCTTGGGCAGGCCCAGATCGATGATGCCTACGTCGAACGGCACTTCGCGGCCCATGTACAGACCTTCCTCACCGTCCTGTGCGGCATCGACGGCAAAGCCTTCGCGCTTGAGCCGGGCTGCAAGGGTTTCCCGCAGCGGGGCTTCGTCTTCGACCAGAAGGATACGCATGAAATCTCCCTAGTGTCCTGGGTGTGGCC
>NZ_DAMCID010000016.1:104323-105627 GCF_032099025.1 Stenotrophomonas sp. | reverse complement strand
GGGACATTCGCCGGAAAGGGTAAGGCGGCCCGGCGCTCGATTCACCGGCAGCCGCTGTTGAGGGACCTCCGCCGGCAAGGGTATGGCGGCCCCGCGCTCGCTCCACCGGCAGCCGCGTCTGCGTCAACGCTCGCGGCAGATCCGATCGAAGATCGTGCGCCAAGCTTCCATGGCCTTGGAATGATGCGCTCTACTCCACTGGGCGAAGTCCATGCCGCGACCGGGTATGCTTCCTGCACATGCCATTCGCAGAAACCCCATGAGCGATTCCCCCCGCATCGCCTTTCTGGCCAGCAACACCGAGGCCGCGCAGCAGGCGTTGGCGCAGATGGTGGCCCGCTACGGCGACCATCCGCCGGAACAGGCCGATGTGCTGTGCCCGCTGGGCGGCGACGGCTTCATGCTGCAGACCCTGCACCGCCACGGTGCGCTGGGGCTGCCGGTGTTCGGCATGAAGCTGGGCACGGTGGGGTTCCTGATGAACCAGTACCGTGAAGACGACCACGACCTGCCGGCGCGCCTCGCGGCGGCCGAGCCGGCCAACCTGCGCCCGCTGGAAATGCTGGCCCTGACCGAATCGGGCACCACCACCGGGTCGCTGGCCTATAACGACGTGTCGCTGCTGCGCCAGACCCGGCAGGCCGCGCACATCGGGGTGGACCTCAATGGCCAGGAGCGGGTGGCCGAGCTGGTCGGTGACGGGGTGCTCGTGTCCACGCCGGCCGGCAGCACGGCCTACAACTACTCCGCGCATGGGCCGATCCTGCCGCTGGGCTCGCACACCATCGCGTTGACCCCCCTGGCCCCGTACCGGCCGCGGCGCTGGCGCGGGGCGATCCTCAAGGCCGATACGGAAGTGCGCTTCCGCGTGCTGGACCCCTACAAGCGCCCGGTCAGCGTCACCGCCGATTCGCATGAGACCCGCGATGTGGTTGAAGTGACCATCCGCGAGTCGCGCGAGCGCCGGGTCACCCTGCTGTTCGACCCGGAACACAACCTGGAAGACCGGATCCTCAGCGAACAGTTCATGTTTTGAAGGACAATAGGTGGCCGGCCCTTCTGGCCGCACTGGATTGCTGACTGCCATGGGCGACAACACCCCCCGTTTGCTGACCGTTGCCGTGACCTCGCGCGCCCTGTTCGACCTGGAAGAGGGTCACGCGCTGTTCGAGGCCGAGGGCGTCGATGCCTACGCCGAGTACCAGCGCAAGCACGAAGACGACGTGCTGCGCCCTGGCGTTGCGTTCCCCGTGGTGCGCAAGCTGCTTGCGCTGAACCAGGGCCAGTCGCCGGAGTCACCGCGG
>NZ_DAMCID010000016.1:0-104313 GCF_032099025.1 Stenotrophomonas sp. | reverse complement strand
CACCGCGGGTGGAGGTCATCCTGCTGTCGCGCAACTCCGCCGACACCGGGCTGCGCATCTTCAATTCGATCCAGCATTACGACCTGGGCATCATCCGCGCGACGTTCACCGCCGGTGAGCCGACCTGGCCGTATGTGAAGCCGTTCGGTACCGATCTGTTCCTGTCGGCCAACCCCGAGTCGGTGCGGCGTGCACTGCGGCATGGGATCGCGGCGGCGACGATCCTGCCCAAACCGCCGGGCGAGACCATCGCCGCGGCCGAGCAGGTGGATCTCAGCAAGCCGCTGGGCCAGCTGCGCATCGCCTTCGATGGCGACGCGGTGATCTTCGGCGATGAAAGCGAACGCATCTCGCGCGAGCAGGGCGTGGAGGCGTTCGGCCGGCATGAACGCGAAAACGCGCGTGAGCCGCTCAGCGGCGGTCCGTTCCGCAATTTCCTGTCGGCACTGCACACGCTGCAGGCGGTGTTCCCGTCGGGCGAAGATGCGCCGATCCGCACCGCGCTGGTCACGGCGCGCTCGGCACCGGCGCATGAGCGGGTGATCCGCACCCTGCGCGAGTGGGGCGTGCGCCTGGACGAGGCGCTGTTCCTGGGCGGCCGCCACAAGGGCCCGTTCCTGGAAGCATTCGGCGCGGACATCTTCTTCGACGATTCGCAGCACAACATCGACAGCGCCCGCCAGCATCAAAGCGTGGCCGCCGGCCACGTGCCGCACGGCGTGGCGAACGATTGAAGGTAGGTCACGACCGTTGGTCGTGACACATCGCCGGTAGGTCACGACTGTTGGTCGTGACACCGATCAATCGAGCGGAAGCTCGATATTCACCAGCTTCCACACCAATCCCTGCCGCTGCAGCACGAACACCATCGGCGCGCCCTCCGGCGTGTGGGTGGTGGCGGTGAATCGTGACGTCGACTCGAAGCGATGTGTGGCGCCCTCCAGCGGCCGCGCCGCACGCGGCGCGGCATAGGCGTCATTGCTCTCGAGGTCATTGCTGGCCCGCTTCCACAGCGTATGGCCTTCCATCAACGCACCGATCCCGGTCGGCGTCACCATCGCGTCCACCGCCGTTCCGCTCAACTTCTGGCCAGCGGTCAGCAGCAGCGCGCCAATCAGGTTGGACTGCACGTCCGGCCCAGCGCGCCGCACCATGTAATCGTCCAGCTGCGCGCGCAGGTTGGCACGCAGCATCGGGAAGTCCACGTACCGGTCCAGCGTCGAGGTGTCGCGCTGTTCAACCGCTGCGGCCAGCCCACGCAGGGTCAAATACGGCCCGCTGACCAGCCAGCCCGCCAGCAGCACCACGACCAGTCCCAGCAGCAGAAGCAGTTTTTTCATGTCACCAGCTTGCCGCAGCCCACGTCAACGCTGGGTAGAGTCGCGCTGTATGACCAAGGGGCGCCGTTTCGACGAACGCATCGCCATGCGCGCGGCGCCCACCGCCGGTCTCGGGACGGAGTTCGTGCGTGTAGGCACCGGAAGCGACCCACCCTCAAAACTCCAGATCCAACGCAGCACACAGATAGTCCACAAACGGCCCCAGCGCCACCAGATCCTTCGCCAGCGTCTGCCGCAGCTTCGGCCCGGTCATGGTGGCATCGTCCAGCGAGCGCCAGAACACCCAGTTGCGGTGCTTGAGGTCGTCGATGAACTCGAAATCCGGCTCGAAGCCGCGCGGCGCGCGCACCAGCTTCTCGCTTTCCTCGAAATCGAACTTCTTCCGAAGCGCAGGCGCATGCGCGGCCGCCTTCCAGGCGCCGGGGTTGTCCACGATGAAGTGGCGCACCTTGCGCTGGGTGGCCGGCTCGGGGTGCCACAGACCCGCGCCGACGAAGCTCTCGCCCGGCTGCAGGTGGATGTAGAACGACGGTGCCGGCACCTGCTTGCGGCGCTCATGGAACAGGCGCGCGCCCTGCCAGCTTTTGTAGGGCGACTTGTCGTTGGAGAAGCGCGCATCGCGGTAGATGCGGAACAGCGAACCACCCACGCCGCGCGGGTCGGAACGGAAGTGGGTGCTGACCTCGGCCAGGTCCGGCTGCAGGTCGGTGATCAGGCGCAGGAACGGCTGCCGCACATGCTCCTCGTATTTCGCCTTGTGTTCGTTGAACCAGGTCTTGTCGTTGTTGCGCGCCAGGCCACGCAGGAAGGTGAAGCTGGCGGGACTGAAATAGCTGCTCACAGGCTCTGCTCCAATTGGGTGCCCCAGTCGCCCAGCTGCTGCAGCAGGGCGAGCTTGGCGGGGTCGGCCGCGTGTTCGACGGCCAGGGCGTCCAGCTGCGCGCGGAACTCGCCCAGGCGCTGCTCGCCCAGCGCGGTGTCGCCAAACAGGCGCTGCCGACGGTAGTCGTTCCAGCGCTGGCGTTCGGCGGCATCCAGGGTGTGCGGGTGGTTGCGTGCGCGATAGCGGAACAGCAGCTCCGGCATGCGTGGGTCCTTCAGGCGCTCGGCGAAGCCGGCCAGTTCGGCCGGCGGGCTGGTGCGCAGGCGGGCCATCAACGCCTTGTCGCCGTCCGCCAGGAAGCCGTCGTAGAGCGAGGCGTCCACGTCACTGACCGTGGCTGTGCGTTCACCGCCGTAGACCTGCCGTACCTTCTCGACCAGCGCCGGGCCGGCCTCGCGCACACGCGCGGCATTGGCCTCCACGGTCGCCACGTCGATGCCCAGCCGGGCATGGTCGGACGGGCGCAGGTGGTTCCAGGCGACCAGCGCGGGCACCTTGTTCAGGTGCACTTCCTTGAGCGGCACGCGCTGCTCGCCCTCGGCCAGGTCTGCCGCCCGCGTGTACAGGCGGGCGGCCAGCGTTTCGGCCGGCAGCGCGAGCAGGCCGTCGATGTCGCCTTCCAGGTCGAGCGCGATGACCCGGTTGTTGATGTACGGGTGCCGCGCGATCGGCAGCACCGGCGCGGCGCACATGCGCTGGGCGGGGTAGCGCATGGACACGTGCAGCACCGGCTGCATCGCGTCCACATCGAGCAGGCTGCCGACGAAACGCTTGTCGCGCAGCTTCAGCGCGTACTCCCACAGCCGCGGCTGTGACTGCCGGAACAGCCGTGCCATGCCGATGGTGGCATGCACGTCCGACAACGCTTCGTGCGCATCGCCCTGGCGCACGTCATTGGCCAGCGCCAGGTGTTCGAGCTTGAACGAGGTGGCGCCGTCTTCGCGTTGCGGCCAGGCGATGCCCTCGGGGCGCAGCGCGTGCGCCAGGCGCAGCATGTCCAGCAGGTCCCAGCGCGAATTGCCGTTGCGCCACTCGCGCTCGTAGGGATCGTAGAAATTGCGGAACAGCCCGTGGCGGACGAACTCGTCATCGAAGCGCAGCGTGTTGTAGCCGAGCGTGCAGGTGCCCGGGCGCGCCATGAGGTCGTTGATGCGCGAAAACGCCTCGGCCTCGCTCACCCCTTCGGCGTGCGCGTGCTGCGGGGTGATGCCGGTGATCAGCGTGGCGATCGGCGAGGGCAGCAGGTCGTCGGCGGGCTTCACGTAGAAGCTCACCGGCGTGTCGATGATGTTCAGCGCGGCATCGGTGCGGATGGCGGCAAACTGGGCCACGCGGGTGCGGCGCGGGTCCTGGCCGAAGGTTTCCAGGTCGTAGAACAGGAAGCTGTCGTCGGCCATCAGTGCGCGCCCTCCAGCACCGGCAGCTGCGCGTGCACGATACGTTCCAGGGCGTCCCAGTCGATAGGGTCCAGGCTGTCGTGGCCGGCAGTGGCGTCCGCGAGGATGCGCCGTTGCAGTTCGGTGCGTTGCAGCGCCACCGCGTACGGCGTGTGCAGGAAGGTCACCATGGTGTAGTGCGGCACGAAGCGGGTCGGCCAGCGTGCCTGCAGCTGCTGCTCCAGCTCGCGCTGCAGCAGGAAGGCCGGGTCGGCCACGCGGTCGCGCATTTCCAGGTAGTTCTCCAGCGCCATCTGCTGGATGGCCTCGGCATTGGGCTTGCGGTCGCGTTCGAACGCGGCGAAGGCGCCGGCCAGACTGTCCTGCTCCAGCAGGTGGCCGGCCAGGGCAACGCAGTCCTCGAACGCGCAGTTCATGCCCTGGCCGTGGAACGGCACCATGGCATGGGCGGCATCGCCGATCAGCACGGCGCGGCCCTGCAGGTGCCACTGGCGCAGGTGCAGCGTGCCGAGCAGGCCGGGCGGGTGTTCTTCCCAGTCGCGGCGCAGGTTGGGAATCAACGGCAGTGCGTCGGGGAAGTCGCGCGCGAACAGCGCCTCGGCCTCGGCACCGCTGTTGGTGGTGGCGAAACTGGGCTCGCCTTCGTTGGGCAGGAACAGGGTGACGGTGAAGGTGCCTTCGTCGTTGGGCAGCGCGATGCACATGTAGTTGCCGCGCGGCCAGATGTGCAGGGCATTGGCGTCGATGCGGAAGCCGCCGTCCTCGGTGGGCGGGATCTCCAGCTCCTTGTAGGAGTGGTCCAGGAAGTCGATGCGCTCGTCCAAGGGGTGCTTGCGGTTCATCGCCGCACGCAGCGCCGAACCGGCACCGTCGGCGCCGATCAGCGTATCGAAACGGATGTCGTGCGGGTGGTCGTTGCGGTCATCGATGAAGCGGGCGTAGCCGGCATCGAAATCGACGGTGTGCAGGCGGCGGTGGAAATGCACCTGCGCACCGGCATCTTCGGCCAGCTGCAGCAGCGTGGTATTGAGGTCCTTGCGGTGGATGGACCAGATCACTTCGCTGTCGTCGCGGCCATAGCGCTGCAGCTGCGGTTCGCCGTGGCGCGGGTGGACCATGCGCCCGCGCATCATGACCGCCTTGGCCATCACCGCGTCTTCGACGCCGGCCTGGCGCAGGGCATTGCGACCGCGCTCGGCCAGGGCCAGGTTGATCGAGCGGCCGGATTCGTAGTCGCTGATGCGCGGGTCGCCGCGACGCTCATACAGGGTGATCCGCCAGCCCTGGCGGGACAGCAGGATGGCCAGCAGGGAGCCGGCCAGGCCGGCGCCGATGATGCTCAGGGAGCGGTGTGCAGTAGCGATCAAGAGCGGTTCCGCGAAGGAGGGGGAGTGCGGCTCAAAGTCCGGCCCAGGATTCCACTTCCTCGACGAAGTGGTGCAGGTCAAGGTAGCGGTTGTACAGCGGGGTCGGTGAGATGCGGATCACGTCGGGTTCGCGCCAGTCGCCCAGCACGCCGACCGTCTGCAGGTATTCAAAGAGGTGGCGGCCGCGCTCGCGGCCATCCACGACACGCAGTGACAGTTGGCACCCGCGCCGTTCCGGCTCGCGCGGGGTGAGCACCTCGAGCACACCCGGCAGGCGGGCACGGACCAGGGCGTCGAGCAGGCCGGTGAGCTGCAGGGACTTGTCGCGAAGCGCCTGGATGCCACCGGCCTTGTCGACCACGTCCAATGCCGCGCGCAGCGGGGCGAGCCCCAGCACGGGCGGGTTGCTGAGCTGCCAGCCTTCGGCACCCACGGCCGGCACGAACTGCGGCGCCATCTTGAAGCGGGTGGCTTCCTCATGACCCCACCAGCCGGCGAAGCGCGGCAGGGTGTGGTCGCGGTGATGGCGCTCGTGCACGAAGCAGCCGGCCACGGCGCCCGGACCGCTGTTGAGGTACTTGTAATGGCACCACACGGCGAAGTCGGGGGCGATGTCGTGCAGCTGGAGCGGAACGTTGCCCACCGAATGGGCCAGATCGAAGCCCGCCCGGGCACCCTGCAGGCGGGCCATGCGGGTGATCGCGTCCAGGTCGAACACCTGGCCGCTGCGGTACTGCACGCCCGGCCACAGCACGAGCGCCAGGCGCGGGCCGTGTTCGGTGATGGCGCGCTCGATGGCCTGCAGCGAAATCGTGCCGTTGGGCTCATCGGGCTGCACTTCGACCAGGCAGGTGGCCGGGTCCAGGCCATGGAAGCGGATCTGCGATTCCACGGCGTGGCGGTCGGTCGGGAAGGCGCCGGCCTCCATCAGGATGACCGGCCGCGCGGCGGTGGGCCGGTAGAAGCTGACCATCATCAGGTGCAGGTTGACGCTCAGGGTGTTCATGGCGACCACTTCGCTGGGCAGGGCGCCAACGATGCGGGCCAGCTGCGCATTGACCAGGCGGTGGTAGCCCAGCCACTGGGTCTCGCCGGTGAAGTGGCCTTCCACGGCCAGCGCACCCCACTTGTCCATCACCTCCTGCACGGCGGCCTTGGCCGCACGCGGCTGCAGCCCCAGCGAGTTGCCGACGAAGTACGTCTGGTCGCGATGGTTGTGCTGCGGGAACACGAACTCACCGCGCAGGGCGCGCAGGGGGTCGGCAGCGTCCAGGGCCACGGCATGGGTGCGACTGAGGATCTCGGACATGGGGCGATTGAGGTTGTCTGTGAACAGACAGTCTATCTGTGTGTCCTGCCTATGGGCTGAATCCGACGTGGGGGGTGAAGGCTGCCGGTCATGGACGTCTGATGGGCGGCTTCGGTACGTCTCCGGAAGGATCGTAGAGCCAGGCCCTGCCTGGCTGCTGTTGGCGCGGCAATCAGGCGATCAGGTGCCCGGCAGCGGGTCCACGTGCCCGCAGGCGTCGCAGGTGCGCATCTCGACGGACGCCTGGTAGCGTTCGAACAGCTTCGGCAGGTCCGTTTCGATGTTCTGCAGGGTGAAATATTCTTCGTAGAGTTTGTGGTTGCAGCGTTCGCAGAACCACATCACGCCATCGCGCTCGTGTGCCAGGCGCTTGCGTTCCACCACCAGGCCCACGCCGCCGGGCGGGCGGCGCGGTGAATGCGGCACCTTGCCCGGCAGCAGGAAGATCTCGCCGGCGCGGATCGGAATGTCGCGCACCGCGCCGTCTTCCTGGATCTTCAGCAGCATCTCGCCTTCGAGCTGATAGAACCACTCCGGGCCTTCGTCGTAATGGAAGTCGGTGCGGCTGTTCGGGCCTCCCACCACCATCACGATGAAGTCACCGTTCTCGATCATCTTGTTGCCCACCGGCGGCTTGAGCAGGTGGCGATTCTCGTCGATCCAGGCCAGCAGGTTGATCGGGGAGGCGAGCATGGGCGGTTCCGTGCGGTGGGGGGTCAGTCGCGCCGGCCGCGGCGCGGTACGTGGGCCAGCGCCTGCTCGTAGGCCGGCTGCAGGTCTTCCGGGCGACCCACGTCGATGCCCATTTCGCGCACGCGGCCGTCCTTCAGGCTGTATACCCAGCCGTGCACCATCAGCTTCTGGCCGCGCGCCCAGGCGTCCTGCACGATGGTCGAACGGCAGGCGTTGACCACCTGTTCGATCACGTTGAGCTCGCACAGGCGCGCATGCTTCAGGTCGGGCTCCTCGATCGCATCCATGATGGCAGCGTGCTTCTGCGCCACGTCGCCGACATGCCGCAGCCAGTTGTCGGCCAGGCCGACGCGCGTGTTGTTCAGGCTGGCATGCACGCCGCCGCAGCCGTAGTGGCCCACGATCAGGATGTGCTTCACCTTCAGCTGGTCCACCGCGTACTGGATGACGCTCAGGCAGTTCAGATCGGTGTGCACCACCACGTTGGCGACGTTGCGGTGGACGAACACCTCGCCCGGTGCCATGCCGATGATCTGGTTGGCCGGCACGCGCGAATCCGAACAGCCGATCCACAGGTATTCCGGGTGCTGCTGCTTGGCCAGCTGGTGGAAGAAGTCCGGGTCTTCCTTCTCGATCCGGTCGGCCCAGTCGCGGTTGTTCTGCAGCAGCTTGTGGATGTCTTTCATGGTTGCGGTACCTCTAGTTTCCAGCGCATCCACTGCGCCAGCTCCTGGGAAGAAGGGGAGTCGAGCGCCGACAGCGCATCGATCACGTTGCGCTGGTTGGCCTCGGGATGGTTCTGGCTGAGCTTGAGCTTGATCTGCGCCTGGGTGGCGCGGAAACGGAACCCGATGATGCCGCCCAGCATGCGCCGCTGGCGTGGCTCGATCGGCAGCAGGCTCCAATCGCCGCCCACGGTGGCTTCGTAGGTCGCGCTCAGCCGGTCCAGCATGGCGATCAACGCCTCTGGATCGGTGACCGGTTCGAGCGTGCCGCGCAGTTCGGCGGCCGCATAGTTCCAGGTCGGCACGCGCGCCTGCGCGTCCTTGTCCGGATACCAGCCCGGCGATACATAGGCGTGCGGCCCGTGCACCAGCACCAGCGCCGGGCCGGCATGGCCGGCCTGCGGGTTGGGGCGGGCCCAGTGGCCCTCGATGAAAATGTCGTCGCCATCGCGCCGGTAGACCACCGGCAGCAGGGTTACCTGCGGAAGCCCGTCGCTGCCGGTGGTGACCACGGTGACGAACGCATCGCGCGCCATCAGCCGGTCCAGCCAAGTCAGGTCGGTCTCAACGAAGTCGGACGGAATGAACATCGTCGGTCAGGCGCGCGCGCCCAGGTTCTGCACCATGCGCCCCTGCAGTCCGTCATCGCTGTCGGCCTGGGGCGGGCGCACTTCGTGCAGGCTGAAGCCGCGGATCAGCGCGTCTTCCTCATCCAGCCCGTCGTAGGCGACGAATTCGGCGTCGAACAGCTGCGAGCGCGCGGTGTCCTCGCTGTCGTAGCTCAGCGTGTTGCCATCGCTGTCCAGCACTTCGGCAGTGCCGCCGGGACGCACCCGCAGGCGTGCCCAGATCAGTGTGTTGCCCAGGCTGGCGAGGAACCACTGGTCGTGGTGGGCGGTGATGTCGTTCATGTCAGTACCATCGAAAGCAGCCAGAGCAGGGCGGCCATGCCCAGTCCGGCCAGCAGGGTGAGCAGCGACAGCCAGGCCGGCGTGGCCAGCCCCGACAGCGAGCGGTCGGGGGTGTCGCGGTAATCGCGGCCCAGCAGCCAGCGCAGCGCGTCCGGGCGCAGGAAGGCACCACTGCCGAAGCGGGTGGCCAGGGCAGGGTGGCGGTCGCGGATATGCACCAGCGTCAGCGGCCAGAAGATCACGAAGGCACTGAACCCGGCGATCGCCACGCCGACGAAACACAGCGCGAAGAACAGGGTCATGGGGGCATGCCTCCGTGGTCGGGATCAGAACTCGGCGGTGCCGGGTGCGCGCGGGTAGGGGATCGCATCGCGGATGTTGCCCAGCCCGCACACGTAGACCACCAGGCGCTCGAAGCCCAGGCCGAAGCCGGCATGCGGAACCGAACCGTAGCGGCGGAAATCGCGGTACCAGCCGTAATGGGCCGGGTCCAGACCGAACTGCGCCATGCGCGCGTCCAGCACGTCCAGGCGCTCTTCGCGCTGGCTGCCGCCGATGATCTCGCCGATGCCCGGGGCCAGCACGTCCATCGCCGCAACGGTCTTGCCGTCGTCGTTCAGGCGCATGTAGAACGCCTTGATGTGCTCGGGGTAGTTGGTGACCACCACCGGGCGCCCGATGTGTTCCTCGGTCAGCCAGCGCTCGTGCTCGGTCTGCAGGTCCAGGCCCCACTCGACCGGGAAGTCGAACTTCCTGTCGGCCTTCTGCAGCAGCTTCACCGCGTCGGTGTAGTCGATCTGCTCGAACGGGGCGTTGATGAAGTCTTCCAGCTTCTTGATCGCGTTCTTGTCCACGCGTTCGGCCAGGAAGGCCAGGTCGTCGCCGCGCTCATCGAGCACCGCGCGGAACAGGTACTTCAGGAACTGCTCGGCCAGGCGTGCGTCTTCGGCCAGGTCGGCGAAGGCGATTTCCGGCTCGATCATCCAGAACTCCGCCAGGTGGCGGGTGGTGTTGGAGTTTTCGGCACGGAAGGTCGGGCCGAACGTGTACACCTTGCTCAGTGCCAGGCAGTAGGCCTCGACGTTGAGCTGGCCGGACACGGTGAGGAAGGTTTCCTTGCCGAAGAAATCGCGGCTGAAGTCGACCTCGCCCTTCGCGTTGCGCGGCAGGTTGGCCATGTCCAGCGTGGACACGCGGAACATCTGCCCGGCGCCTTCGGCGTCGGAGGTGGTGATGATCGGGGTGCTGATCCAGTTGAAGCCGTTCTGGTGGAAGAACCGGTGCACGGCCTGGGACAGGCAGTTGCGGATGCGGGTCACCGCGCCGAACAGGTTGGTGCGCGGGCGCAGGTGCGCCACTTCGCGCAGGAACTCTGCGCTCATCGGCTTGGGCTGGATCGGGTAGGTCAGCGGGTCTTCGACCAGGCCGACGATCTCGATGCCGCTGGCCTGGATCTCGAACGACTGGCCCTTGCCCTGCGACTTGACCAGGGTGCCGCGGGCGATCACCGAGCAGCCCGGGGTCAGCGCCTTGACGTCGTCAAAATTGGCCAGGGTGTCATTGGCCACCACCTGGATGGGGGCGAAGCAGGAGCCGTCGGTGACATTGACGAAAGCAAGGGCCGCAGAGCCGCGCACCGTGCGCACCCAGCCCCGTACAGTTGCCTCGCCGCCTTCCGGGATCTTCCCGGCAAGCGCATGTTCAACGCTGACCACCGTCATGACTTGAATCCTCTGTTGATCGACTCGATCTCTGAACGAGGAGTTTAACGGTTGCAGCGTTCTGCTTGCGAGGCATTTCTGACTGGGCCGTGGACCTATAATGTGTCTGATCCGCTGGAGTTGTCTGTCATGGCCGTAACCCTTACCCCCGTTGCCTTTACCCGCGTCCAGAAGTTCGTCGCACAGACCCCCGATGCGCTGGGCCTGCGTTTCGGCGTGACCCGCACCGGCTGTTCGGGGTGGGGGCACATCACCGACCTGGCCCGTGACGAGCGTCCCGGAGACACCGTGTTCGAGCAGGACGGGGTGCGCATCTACGTGGACGCCGACAGCCTGGCGCTGGTCGATGGGACCCAGATCGACTTCGGCAAGCAGGGCCTGAGCGAGACGTTCACGTTCAGGAACCCCAACGCCACGGCTGAATGCGGCTGCGGCGAAAGCTTCACCACCGAGGCCGACAAGGCCTGAAACGGGCGCCGCATGGTCTCGCGTCCCCGGTTCAGCTTGCCGGGGCAGGACTTTGCTGCCACAATGCGCGGCTTCCTGCCTGATTTCTGGCAGGACCCTTGCTCCACCGCGTTCACCTGCGGGGGGCTGTCCGGCCCGACAAGGGCCACATCCGAAAGGTAACAACACATGAGTCGTCATTACGAAGTCGTGTTCATGGTCCACCCGGACCAGAGCGAACAGGTCCCGGCCATGATCGAGCGCTACAAGTCGCTGGTCGAAACCGGCAACGGCACCATCCACCGTCTGGAAGACTGGGGCCGTCGTCAGCTGGCTTACCCGATCCAGAACCTGGTCAAGGCACATTACGTGCTGATGAACATCGAAGTGGATCAGGCGGTGCTGACCGAACTGACCGAGAGCTTCAAGTTCAACGATGCAGTGCTGCGCAACCTCGTCATCCTGCGTCCGGGTGCCGACACCGAGCAGTCGCTGATCATGAAGAGCAAGGACGAGAAGGGCGACAAGCCCGAGCGCGGTGAGCGTCGTCGTCGTGATGACGAAGAAGGCGAAACCACCCCCGCCGCTGACACCGATGCCGGCGATGACGCCGCTTCGGCCGCTTAAGGAGCACTGACATGTCCAAGTTCTTCCGTCGCCGCAAGTTCTGCAAGTTCACGGCCGAAGGTGTCAAGGAGATCGATTACAAGGATCTCAACACCCTGCGCCAGTACCTCACCGAGAACGGCAAGATCGTGCCGAGCCGCGTGACCGGTACCAAGTCGAAGTACCAGCGCCAGCTGGCAACGGCCGTCAAGCGCGCCCGTTTCCTGGCCCTGATTCCGTACACCGACAACCACGACGTCTGATGAGGGCGGGCGGCCCCTGGCCGCCGCTTTCGTAGTCTCGACCGCCCGCGCCGCAAGGCAGCGGGCGGTGCCGGGTCTACCGTTCGGATATTCGGACAGCCATCCGCTGCGGGGTTCGCCTCGCTAACGAATACATATTGGAGCAACACCATGAAGCTGATTCTTCTTCAGAAGGTCACCAACCTCGGCGGTCTGGGCGACCAGGTCGACGTGAAGCCGGGCTACGGCCGCAACTTCCTCGTCCCGACCGGCAAGGCCATTCCGGCCACCGCTGGCAACGTTGCCGAGTTCGCTGCCAAGCGCGCCGAGTACGAAGCCAAGGCCGAGTCGATCCACGCTGACGCCGAAGCCCGCAAGGCCAAGCTGGAAGGCAAGAGCGTCTCGATCGCCGCCAACGCGTCGACCGAAGGCAAGCTGTACGGCTCGGTTGGCCCGCGCGACATCGCCGAAGCCTTCACCAAGGCCGGTCTGCCGCTGGAAAAGAGCGAAGTCATCCTGGGCGAAGGCGCCTTCCGCAACGTGGGCGAGTACGAGGTGACCATTCACCTGCACGCCGACGTCGAAACCACCGTCAAGGTGGTGGTGGAAGCCGAAAAGGCCTGATCCCTGCCGCAAGGCTTGGATTCTGAAAACGGGCGCCCGAAAGGGTGCCCGTTTTTGTTTGTGTGCGCCAAGAGCAGCGTTTCTGTTTTTCCGTGGTGGGGCGGCCGCCGGGCAGCCCCGCTCCGGGACACGCCGTGAACCCATCCATGGGGGCTGCTAGAAAACATCCATGTTTTCTAGCGTCCCTCCGGGGGCTACCCGCCGGCCGCCCCGATACATGGTCGGCGGCGGAAAGAAGGAGCAGCCAGGTATGGCCTGGCTCTACGGCGTGGCGTATTGCGCCTGCGCCGGTAGGGCTGTTCCCAAACGACCGCCGATCAACTGAACGCCCGCGGTAACGCATGACCCAGACCGAAGAGCGCACTGGCTGTTGCTCGTGATCGCCCTTGCGCACCAGCCATCTGCGGGCGGGACGGGCTGGGTGGGGTGGCGGGACTGTCGAAAACATGGATGTTTTTGCCAAGCCCCCATGGATGGGTTCACGGCGTGTCCCGCCACCCCGCCCAGCCCGGCGCGCTATCCGATAGCCCCAACGCCCATGGCTTTGGCTTTGCTCTGGCTCTGGCCCTATCGCCTCAACCGCCCGCACAACACCCACCCCGTTATACTCCGCCTATCGCGACTGTCCGGAAGCCCACCACGCCATGCGTCTGTCCACGATCAAGCTCTCCGGCTTCAAGTCGTTTGTTGATCCCACCACCCTGCATCTGCCCACCAACATGACCGGCGTGGTCGGGCCCAATGGCTGTGGCAAGTCCAACATCATCGATGCCGTGCGCTGGGTCATGGGCGAAAGCTCCGCCAGCCGGTTGCGTGGCGACTCGCTGACCGACGTTATTTTCTCCGGGTCTTCCGCACGCAAGCCCGTGTCGCAGGCAACCGTCGAACTGATTTTCGACAATACCGACCACACCATTTCCGGCGAGTACGCCTCGTTCAACGAAATATCGGTGAAGCGGACCGTCAGCCGCGACGGCAGCAGCAACTATTATCTCAACGGCACCAAGTGCCGTCGCCGCGACATTACCGACCTGTTCCTCGGTACCGGCCTGGGGCCCCGCAGTTACTCCATCATCGAGCAGGGCATGATCAGCCAGATCATCGAAGCCCGGCCCGAAGACCTGCGCGTCTATCTTGAAGAAGCCGCCGGCATCTCCAAGTACAAGGAGCGCCGCAAGGAAACCGAAACCCGCATCCGGCACACCCGCGAGAATCTCGACCGCCTCGGCGACCTTCGCGAAGAGATTGGCAAGCAGCTCGAACACCTCAAGCGCCAGGCCCGCCAGGCCGAGCAGTACCAGACCCTGCAGGAAGAGCGCAAGGTCAAGGATGCCGAATGGAAGGCGCTCGAATTCCGTGGCCTCGACCAGCGCCTGGGCGGCCTGCGCGAGGCCCTGTCGCAGGAAGAAACCCGCCTGCAGCAGCTCATCGCCGAACAGCGCGACGCCGAGGCCCGCATCGAGACCAGCCGCGTCCGCCGCGAAGAAGCGTCCGATGCCCTCAGCACCGCACAGGCCGAGGTGTACCAGGTGGGCAGCACCCTGGCCCGGCTTGAACAGCAGATCCAGCACCAGCGTGAAATGTCGCAGCGCCTGCACAAGGCCCGCGACGAAACCCAGCAGGCCCTGGCCGAACTGGGTCAGCACATCAGCGGCGACGAAGCCAAACTGATCGTGTTGCGCGACGCCGTCGAGCTGGCCGAACCCCAGCTGGAGCAGCTGCAGGAAGAAAACGAAATCAAGCAGGAGGCCCTGCGCGACGCCGAAGCCCGGCTTGCCGACTGGCAGGCGCGTTGGGAAGCCCATACCCGCAACACCTCCGAAGCCTCCCGTGCCGGCGAAGTCGAGCGCACCCGCGTCGATTACCTGGACCGCCAGGTGCTCGAAGCCGACCGCCGCCGTGAGGCCCTCACCGCCGAACGCACCGGGCTGGACCTGGATGCGCTGGCCGAGACCTTTGAGGAGCTGCAGCTCCAGCACGAGACCCAGAAGGCCGCGCTGGATGGCCTGACCGAGCAGGTCGAGGCACGCAAGGAAGCCGTGGCTGGCCTGCAGGATCGCCAGCGCAGCGGCCAGACCGAACTGGCGGATATCCGCAAGCAGGCCCAGGCCGCGCGCGGTCGCCTGTCTTCGCTGGAAACCCTGCAGCAGGCCGCACTGGGCCAGGAGCAGGGCGCGGCGGTGGCCTGGTTGAAACAGCATGGCCTGGATTCGGGTGCGCGCGTCGGCGAGCGCCTCAACGTGGAAAGCGGCTGGGAAAACGCCGTTGAAAGCGCACTCGGCCAGCTCATCGAAGGCGTGCTGGTCGAGGCGCCCGAACGCCTGGTCGGCGCGCTGGCCGAGCTGGGCGATGGGCGCATCGCCCTGGTCTCGGCCGACCAGAGCCCGCTTGAGGTCGCCCCGACCTCGCTGGCCGCCAAGGTGCAGGGCCCCACCGCGATCCGTCGGCTGCTGGCCCGCCTGCATGCCGCTGAAGACCTCGAACAGGCGCGTGCGTTGCAGGCGCAGCTGGGCGAGGGCGATTCGGTCATCACCCGCGGTGGCGAGCGCCTCGGCGACGGCTGGGTGCGCGTCTCGCGCTCCGGCGCCGCCAAGCAGGGCGCGCTGCTGCGCGAACGCGAAATCGTCACCCTGCGCGAGCAGATCGACAGCCTGCAGGAACGCGAAGCCGGTCTCGAAGAGCGCCTGGCTGGATTCCGTGACCAGCTGCTGGCCGGCGAGCAGCAGCGCGAAGACGCGCAGCGCCAGCTGTACCTGGCGCACCGCAGCGTGTCCGAGCTGGGGGGTCAGCTGCAGAGCCAGCAGGGCAAGGTCGATGCCGCGCGCACCCGCATCGATCGCATCGAAGGCGAGCTCTCGCAGCTGCTTGAAACGCTTGATACCGGGCGCGAACAGGTCCGCGAGGCACGGTCGCGGCTGGACGATGCGGTCAACAGCATGGGCGATCTGGAAGCGGTGCGGCACGCGCTGGAAAGTGAGCGCCGCCAGTTCAGCGACGCCCGCGACCAGGCCCGCGAGGCCGCCCGCAACGTGCGTGAGAGTGCGCATTCCCTGGCCCTCACGCTGGAGTCGCAGCGCACCCAGGTGACCTCGCTGAGCCAGGCGCTGGAGCGCATGAGCACCCAGCGCGGCCAGCTCGATTCACGCCTGGGCGAACTGCATTCGCAGCTCGACGACGGCGGTTCCCCGGTCCAGGCGCTGGAAGCCGAACACCAGAATGCGCTCGGCGAGCGCGTGCGCGCCGACCGCGTGCTGGGCGAAGCCCGCACCCTGCTGGAAGGCATCGACGCGGAGCTGCGCAATTTCGAACAGACCCGCCACCATCGCGACGAACAGGCGCTGGCCCAGCGCGAGCGGATTTCCCAGCGCAAGCTGGACCAGCAGGCGCTGGTGCTCAGTGCCGACCAGCTCACCGCCTCGGTGGAGAAGGCCGGCTTCGTGCTGCAGGACGTGATCAACGCACTGCCCGAGGACGCCCGCATCGGCGACTGGGAACAGGCCGTGCACCAGATCGACGGGCGCATGCGCCGCCTGGAGCCGGTCAACCTGGCCGCCATCCAGGAATATGGCGAGGCCTCGCAGCGCTCGGACTACCTGGATGCGCAGAACACCGATCTGTGCACCGCGCTGGAGACGCTGGAAGACGCCATCCGCAAGATCGACCGCGAGACCCGCGGCCGCTTCAAGGACACCTTCGACCGCGTCAACGCCGGTGTGCAGCAGCTGTATCCGCGCCTGTTCGGCGGCGGCCACGCTTACCTGGAACTCACGGGTGAAGACCTGCTCGACACCGGTGTTGCGATCATGGCGCGGCCGCCGGGCAAGCGGGTGTCCAGCATCTCGCTGCTGTCCGGTGGCGAGAAGGCGATGACCGCGGTGGCGCTGGTGTTTGCGATCTTCCAGCTCAACCCGGCGCCGTTCTGCCTGCTGGACGAGGTGGATGCGCCGCTGGATGAAGCCAACGTCGGTCGCCTGGCCAACATGGTCAAGGAGATGAGCGAGAAAGTGCAGTTCCTGTTCGTGAGCCACAACAAGGCGACCATGGAGGCGGCCCACCAGCTGTCGGGCGTGACCATGCGCGAGCCGGGCGTCAGCCGCCTGGTCAGCGTTGACCTGGAAGAGGCGGCACGATTGGCGGGCGCGGCCTGACGTGCCATGCTTACCTGAATGTATTTAGCCGGAGACCCCCCGAATGTCCGACATGGCACTGCTCCGCATCGGCATCCTGGCCGCCGGCCTGCTGTTGATTGCCGCGATCTTCCTGTTTGGCCGTCCGAAGAAGAAATCGCAGGGCCGTCGCCTGGAAGGCGCGGAGAACAGCACCGGCCAGCGGCGTGAGCCGATGCTGGGCGACGGGGAGGCCCCCGGCGCCGACGGCACGGCCAGCCGCGACGACGGCGTCTCGCAGCCCGAACTGGGCCTGCCCGACGTGGACGCCCCGGTCAGCGACCTGGGCAAGCGCGCCACGCAGGATTTCGACAAGATCGTGTCGCTGTTCGTGGCGGCCCGCGCCGGCGAGCAGCTGCGCGGCGAAGACATCGTCGTCGCCGCCGAGAAGACCGGCCTGGTGTTCGGCCACATGAACGTGTTCCACCGCCTGGTGGAAGGGCATCCCGAGCGCGGCCCGATCTTCTCCATGGCCAGCATCATGAAGCCGGGCAGTTTCGACATGGCCAACATCCGTGAGATGGAGACCCCGGCGATCGCCTTCTTCCTGACCCTGCCGGCGCCGCTGACCGCGCTGGACGCGTGGGAAAAGATGCTGCCGACCGTGGAGCGCATGGCCGAGCTGTTGAACGGCATCGTCCTCGACGACAGCCGCGCCTCGCTCGGCCGCCAGCGGGTCGCGCACATCCGCGACGAGCTGCGCGCGTATGACCGCCAGCACCAGGCGCCGCCACTTACGAAAGCCCCGCGTTGGTGAAGCCAACGCGACGCGTTCGACGGGCGGCCCGCGCATTCCACCTTAACCCTGCGCCGTTGGCGCGCCTGTGATCGCCGCGAACGCCGTGCGGAAGGCGGCCATCTCGGCTTCGGTGCCGACGGTGACGCGCACTACCTTGGGCCAGATCGGCCAGCTGCGGCCGATCACTACGCCGCGTTCGGCCATGGCGGCCGTGAACGCCGCACCGTCGCGCTGTACGTCGACCATGAAACAGTTCGCTTCGGACGGCACGCAGCGGAAGCCGCGCTTGCGCAGCCATTCCACCGTGGCCTGGCGCACGCTGGCGTTCTGTTCGCGCCGCTGCGCCACCAGGCCAGGCTCGCGCAGGCTGGCCAAACCGGCGGCCAGCGCCGTGACCGGCAACGGGTTGTCGCCCAGGCTGGCCAGTTCGCGCAGCCGGTCCGGGTGCGCGGCGGCCACGCCCAGCCGCAGCCCGGCCATGCCGTACAGCTTGGAGAACGTGCGCAGCACGATCAGGTCGTCGCGCTGCATCACCTGCGCGATCACCGACGGTTGCGCACTGAACTGCAGGTAGGCCTCATCGACCAGCACCCGCGTCTGCGCCGGTTTGTGCGCCAGCAGCCAGGCGATGTCGGCGTCCGGGGTGATCGAACCGGTGGGGTTGTTCGGATTGCACAGATACAACAGGCCGGCGTTGATGCGCGCGGCAGCGTCCACCATCGCGCGGACATCGTGGGCGCCATCGGCCGTCAGCGGCACGCGCGCGACAGTGGCACCGCGCGCGGCGGCCAGGTCACCGAGGCTCTCGAAGGTCGGGTCGGCCACCACCAGTCCGGCGGTAGCCGAGGTCCACACCACGGCGGCCCGGTTCAGTGGCTCGCTGGAGCCGGGGAACAGCCGCACGCGGTCCGTGCCGATCCCTTCCTGCGCGGCAAACACATCGCGCAGTTCGCCGGCCAGCGCGAACAGGTAGCGGCCGCTGTCGGCGACGATCGCGCGCGCGGCCGCCTGCGCGGCGGGGGCAGGGCCATACGGGCTTTCATTGAAATTGAGCAGCACCGGGCCGGTCGCCCGGGGTGGCGCGGAGGGCGACGCCACGGCGGTTGACGTCGCCGGCACCAGGCCGATGCCGGACAGGGCCAGGCCGGTGCCGGCCAGGTGCAGGAAGGTGCGGCGGGACGGCAGGTGCGATGACATCGCGGGAACACCGGAGGCGGGACAATGCCTGCACGCTAGCGCCACGCCGCCCGGCCGGCAAGCCACCCGCGCGCAGGCGTGCCGTCGTCGTCGCCACCATCGGCAGGGGCGGTGTGGTTGCCCGGCGCCGCCGTCACCTCAGCGGGTGGCCGCTGGCCGCCGCAGCGCCTAAAATTCACAGCCCTTCCAGGATGCCCGTCGCATGAGTCCCAGTCCCGCCCAACGTGCCGAAGGCCTGCGCCGCCAGATCGACGAGGCCGGCAAGGCTTACCACGACCGCGACGAGCAGCTGATTCCGGACGCCGAGTACGACCGGCTGGTGCGCGAACTGGAGGCGCTGGAGCTGGCCCATCCCGAGCTGGTGCAGGCCGATTCACCGACCCAGCGGGTAGGCGGCAAGGCCGCGTCGCGTTTTGCGGAGGTGCGCCACGCGGTGCCCATGCTGTCGCTGGGCAATGCCTTCAGCGATGAGGAGGTGCACGACTTCGTGCGCCGCATCCGTGAGCGCCTGCGTCGCGACGCGCTGTTCTTCTCGGCCGAGCCCAAGCTGGACGGCCTGGCGATCAGCCTGCGCTTCGAGGACGGCCGGTTCGTGCAGGGCGCCACCCGCGGCGACGGCGCGACCGGCGAGGATGTCAGCGCCAACCTGCGCCAGATCAAGGTGATTCCGCAGGTGCTGCAGGGCGGTGGTTGGCCTCAGGTACTGGAAGTGCGCGGCGAGGTGTACATGGCGCGCGCGGACTTCGAGGCCTACAACGCCGACGCACGTCTGCACGAGGGCAAGGTGCTGGCCAATCCGCGCAATGCGGCGGCCGGTTCGCTGCGCCAGCTGGACCCCAAGCTCAGTGCGCGCCGCAAGCTGAGCTTCTACGCCTACGGGATTGGCGAAGTGCAGGGCGGAGAACTGCCGCCGACCCATTCGGGCACCCTAGCGCAACTCAACGACTGGGGATTCCCGGTCAGCGATCTGTGCAAGGTGGTGGAGGGCAGCGAAGGGCTGTTGGCCTATTACCGTGACATCGGCGCGCGTCGCGATGGCCTTGCGTTCGATATCGACGGCGTGGTCTACAAGCTCGACGACCGCGCCGGGCAGGAACAGATGGGCTTCGTCTCGCGCGCGCCGCGCTGGGCGATCGCGCACAAATTCCCGGCCCAGGAACAGACCACCACCGTGGAGGCGATCGAGATCCAGATCGGCCGCACCGGCGCCGCCACGCCGGTGGCGCGCCTGAATCCGGTCGCGGTGGCCGGCGTCATCGTCTCCAACGCCACCCTGCACAACGCCGACCAGATCGCGCGGCTGGACGTGCGCGTCGGCGACACGGTGATCGTGCGCCGCGCCGGCGATGTGATTCCCGAAGTGGTCAGCGTCATCGCCGACCGTCGCCCGGCGGGTACCACGCCGTGGCAGATGCCCGCCCACTGCCCGGTGTGCGGCGCGGACATCGTGCGCGAAGAGGGCGAGGCCGCCTGGCGCTGCTCCGGCGAACTGAGCTGCCCCGCACAGCGCAAGGAAGCCATTGCGCACTTCGCCTCGCGCCGCGCGATGGACATCGACGGGCTGGGTGGCAAGTACATCGAAACCCTGGTCGACGCCGGCATCGTGCGCAGCGTGGCCGACCTGTACCGCCTCACCCGCGACCCGCTGCTGCACCTGAAGCTGGTGCTCGATGCCGAATCGCCCGAGGCGCTGGCCAGCCAGATCGCCCTGCACCTGCCGCCCGAAGGCAGCGGCGATTACCTGCGCGGCATTCTCGCGCTCGATGCGGCCGATGAGGGCTGGCGTGCACGCGCACTGGCGTTGCAGACCCCGTTCAACTGGAACACGAAGAAGATTGCCACCCGGTGGGCCGACAACCTGATCGCCGCGATCGACGCCAGCCGCAGCACCACCCTGGAGCGGCTGCTGTTCGCGCTGGGCATCGAACACGTGGGTGAAAGCACCGCCAAGGCGCTGGCCGCGTGGTTCGGTGATCTGGAACTGATCCGCCACCTGCCATGGCCGCTGTTCAAGCGCGTGCCCGATATCGGCGGTGAAGTGGCGCGCTCACTCGGCCACTTCTTCGAACAGCCGGGCAACCAGGAGGCCATCGACGCGCTGCTGCAGGTGGGCCAGGTAAAGATCAGCGACACCCATGCGCCGAGCGCGAAACTGCGCGACGGCCTGGACTTCCCGCAGTTGCTGGTCGAGGCCGAGATTCCCGGCATCACCCGGCTGCGCGCGGAGAAACTGGCCGCGCTGCTGCCCGATGCCGCCGCCGTGCTCGACGCCGAGCCCGTCCAGCTGGTGGCCGCCGGTCTGCCCAACGAGGTCGCGCTCGGCGTCGCCGAATGGCTGGACCGCGACGGGCATGGGCCGATGCTGCTCAAGGCCGAGGCGTATCGGCGCACGCTGCTGCAACGCGCGCCCGAACAGGCCGATGTGGCCGCCGGGCCGCTGGACGGCCAGACCGTGGTGCTGACCGGCACGCTCGCACAGATGACCCGCGACGAGGCCAAGGAGCGCTTGGAAGCACTCGGCGCCAAGGTCGCCGGGAGCGTCTCGAAGAAGACCTCCTTCGTGGTCGCCGGCACCGACGCGGGCTCCAAGCTCACCAAGGCCACCGAACTGGGCATCGACGTCTGGGACGAAGACCGCCTGGTCGCCTACCTCGCCGCGCAGCACTAGCGCGCGGTACCCCTTGAGGGGTCATTACGCGCTGGCGGCGGCGGTTGGCCGGCCCACGCAGACCCCACCCACCGGATGGAAACAGCATGCAGACCTCCCCCCTCGATTTCCGCCTCGCCACCGTCGCCGACACTGAACTGGTTATCGGCCTGATGCGCGCGTTCTACGCCGAGGACCAGCTGGACTTCGACGAAGCGCGCGTGCGCCGCGCACTGGCCGCGCTGCTCGAAGACCCGCGCAACGGCGAGGTGCTGCTGTGGTTGTCCGAGACCGGCGAGGTGGTGGGGCATGCCGCGCTGGCCATGGGCTTCAGCCTGGAGCAGGGCGGCCACTTCGCGCTGCTCGACGAGTTGTACCTCAGCCACGCCGCACGCGGCCGTGGCCGCGGCAAGCAGGCGCTGGCCATCCTGGAGCAGCGCGCCAATGCGCGCGGGGTGGAGCGCATGCGCCTGGAAGTGAACCACCACAACGAACTGGCGCGCCGCCTGTACCTGGCCACCGGCTACGTGGACGACACCCGCAGCCTGCTCACCCTGCAGCTGGAGAAGCGCATGCGGGACGCGCGCGCGTGATCGCCGCGCTGCGCCAGCGTGCCGCGCTCAACGCGCTGATCCGCGCCTTCTTCGCCGAGCGCGACGTGCTGGAAGTGGAGACGCCGATACTCTCCGCCGCCGGCAACACCGAACCCAACATCGACAGCTTCCACACCCGCTTCAGCGGCCATGTGGACGCCGGCAGCGCACAGCGCTGGCTGCGTACGTCCCCGGAATACCCGCTCAAACGGCTGCTGGCCGCCGGCGTGGGCGACTGCTACGAACTCGGCCGGGTGTTCCGCAACGGCGAGGCCGGCGGTCGCCACAATCCCGAGTTCACCATGCTGGAGTGGTACCGAGTGGGCTGGGACCACCACCGCCTGATCGACGAGACGGTGGCGCTGGTGCGCGACGCGTTGGCACTGGTGCAGCGCGAGGCGACCTTGCGGGTGCTCGACTACCGCAGCCTGTACCAGCAGTACGTGGGGCTGGACCCGTTCGAGGCCGGTATCGAGCAGCTGCAGGCACCGCTGGCGGACGTGCGCATCGACGCCGATGGGCTGACCCGCGACGACTGGCTCGACCTGCTCATGACCCACTGCATCCAGCCGCACTTCGGTGACGACAGCATGACGGTGGTGCACGACTGGCCGGCCAGCCAGGCCGCACTGGCCCGCATCCGTCCCGGCACCCCGCCACTGGCCGAGCGCTTCGAGTTGTACCTGGGCACGGTGGAGCTGGCCAACGGCTATCACGAACTGAACGACGCAGATGAACAGCGCACCCGCTTCCTGCGTGACCATGCCGTGAGGCGTGCACGTGGCGCGGTCCTGCCGCCGCTGGATGAACGCCTGCTCGACGCGTTGCCGGCACTGCCCGCCTGCGCCGGCGTGGCGGTGGGCGTGGACCGGTTGCTGATGGCGATGAACCGCACCGGCCGCATCGCCGACGTACTTGCATTCGACTTCGCCCACGCCTGAACGACGTTCATTCGCGACGCCGATGTCTTGCGCGCTGCGCATGATGATGCTCTGATCACACCCGATGTTGGAAGGTGGCGACGTGATCGTTCAGTGGCGGCGGGGACCGTGTTGATGAAGCTGTTGGAACCTGCAGGACCGTCGCCTTCGCTGCCGAGGTGGCGCATGCCGCGCCTGGGCGCCGCGCGCTGGACGCTGTCGATGCTTGGCCTGGCCTTGTGTGCCGGCGCACTCCCATCGCTGGCGTGGGCCGAGACCGGCTACGCCGGCCAGGTCGTCCGTTGCCAGTCGCGTGACATGGAATGGGTGCACTGCGACATGCCGGTCGCCAATGGCGTCGACCTGGTGCGCCAGCTGTCCGACAACAGCTGCGTGCGCGGCTCGGAGTGGGGCACCGATCGTTCCGGGGTGTGGGTGACCCTGGGCTGCCGGGCCGAGTTCCGCAGCCGTACGCCCGCCGGCACCGCCGGCACCGGCGAACGCAAAGTGCGCCGGGTGGTCCGCTGCGAATCCAGCGGACGCCCGCAGAACTGCCCCGTGGTGCTGCAGGGCGCACCGGTCCGGCTGTTGCGCCAGCTCTCGGCCATGCCATGCCGCGAAGGCCACAGCTGGGGCGCGCGCCGCAACGAAGTCTGGGTGACCCGGGGCTGCCAGGGCGACTTCGAGGTGGGCGCCGTCGACGGCAGCGGCTTCGTCGACGCCCCGCGCCTGCTGGTATGCGAATCCAAGTCCCGCCAGCGCCGCTTCTGCGGTGCCAGCATCAGCAAGGGCGCGCGGCTGTCCAAGCAGCTCTCCGGCAGCCCCTGCGAGGAAGGTCGCGGCTGGGGTTGGGACGCGCGTGGGGTCTGGGTGGACAACGGCTGTCGCGCCGAATTCCAGGTGAATTGACGGCCCAGGCGCGGGAAGGTCGCAGCCACGCAGGACGTGGCTCTACAATTGGGGGATGAACGCATCCTCCGAAATCGACTACGCCCGCTACGACCACATCCGTCCGATCCTGTGGACCGGTGATTCCCTGCAGCTGCTCGACCAGCGCAAGCTGCCGTTCGTGGTGGAACATGTGGAATGCCGCGACAGCGACGCGGTGGCCGAGGCCATCCATGCGCTGACCGTGCGCGGTGCACCGGCCATCGGCATCGCCGCGGCCTGGGGCGTCGTGCTGGCCGCGCAGGGCGTGCAGGCCGAGGACGGCGCGCAGGCGCTGGCCAAGCTGGAACCCGCGCTGCAGCGCCTGAACGCCTCGCGTCCCACCGCCGTCAACCTGGCCTGGGCACTGGCCCGCATGCGCCGTGCGCTGGCGCCGGCCGGGGCCGACTGGGCCCAGGTGCTGGCCGACGAAGCGCAGGCGATCGCCGAAGAAGACCTGGCGGCCAACCGCCACATGGGCGCGCTGGGCGCCGGCCTGATCGACACCGGCAGCGGTGTGCTGACCCATTGCAACACCGGCTCGCTGGCCACCGCCGGTTTCGGCACCGCGCTGGGCGTGATCCGTGCGGGCATGGCCCAGCACCGCATCGGGCGCGTCTTCGCCGGTGAGACCCGGCCGTGGCTGCAGGGCGCGCGGCTGACCGTGTGGGAACTGCAGCAGGACGGTATCGATGCCACCCTGATCGCCGACTCGGCCGCCTCGCACCTGATGAAGACCGGTGCGGTGCAGTGGGTGATCGTCGGCGCGGACCGGATCTGCGCCAACGGCGATACGGCCAACAAGATCGGCACCTACCAGCTGGCCATCGCTGCCCGCCACCACGGCGTGAAGTTCATGGTGGTGGCCCCCTCGTCCACGGTGGACATGGACACGGCCAACGGCGACCAGATCGAGATCGAGCAGCGCGACCCGGGCGAGCTGTACGGCGTGGGCGGCACCCGCACCGTGGCCGAAGGCATTGCCGCCTGGAATCCGGTCTTCGACGTCACCCCGGGCGAGCTGATCGATGCCATCGTGACCGAGAAGGGCGTGATCCTGAGCCCGAACACCACCAACATGCAGGCCGCATTCGGCTCCAACCCCTCGTAAGTGCCTGATTCTCGCCGGTAAAACCGGCGTAAAAACGGGCGGAAAGGCCCCCGTTATGGTAGACTCCGTCAGTTAATCGAGATTCCGGCGCAACCGCCCCGAAAGGGCTGGCGCGACGGACTGGACCGCTACCAGACAACGGAACCCGAATGGCAGAAACCGCCAAGGAAATCATCCAGGTCAACCTGGAAGACGAGATGCGCAAGAGCTACCTCGATTACGCCATGAGCGTGATCGTGGGCCGCGCCCTCCCGGATGCGCGCGATGGCCTAAAGCCGGTGCATCGCCGCGTGCTGTTCGCAATGAGTGAGTTGAACGCGCACAGCAACAAGCCTTACTTCAAATCGGCGCGTATCGTCGGTGACGTCATCGGCAAGTACCACCCGCATGGCGATCAGTCGGTGTACGACACGCTGGTGCGTCTGGCACAGCCGTTCTCGCTGCGCTACATGCTGGTCGATGGCCAGGGTAACTTCGGTTCGGTCGACGGCGACTCCGCCGCCGCCATGCGTTACACCGAAGCCCGCATGTCCAGGCTCACCCATGAGCTGATGGCGGACATCGACAAGGAAACCGTCGACTTCCAGCCCAACTACGACGAGAAGGAACTGGAGCCGACGGTCATGCCGACCCGGTTCCCGAACCTGCTGGTCAACGGTTCGGCCGGTATCGCCGTGGGCATGGCGACCAACATTCCGCCGCACAACCTGACCGAATCGATCAACGCCTGCATCGCGTTGATCGACACCCCGGACATCGATGTCGACGGCCTGATGGAATACATCCCGGGCCCGGACTTCCCGACCGCGGGCATCATCAACGGTACGGCCGGCATCGTCGCCGGTTACCGCACCGGCCGTGGCCGGGTGCGGATCCGCGCCAAGGCCGATATCGAAGTGGCCGACAACGGCCGCGAATCGATCATCGTCACCGAGATCCCGTACCAGGTGAACAAGGCCCGGTTGATCGAGAAGATCGCCGAGCTGGTCAAGGAAAAGAAGCTCGAAGGCATCAGCGAGCTGCGCGATGAGTCCGACAAGGACGGCATGCGCATCTACATCGAAATCAAGCGTGGCGAGTCGGCCGATGTTGTCCTGAACAACCTCTACCAGCAGACCCAGATGGAGTCGGTGTTCGGCATCAACATGGTGGCGCTGGTCGATGGCCGCCCGCAGTTGATGAACCTCAAGCAGATGCTCGAGGCCTTCGTGCGCCACCGCCGCGAAGTGGTCACCCGCCGCACCGTGTTCGAGCTGCGCAAGGCGCGTGCCCGTGCCCACGTGCTCGAAGGCCTGACCGTCGCGCTGGCCAACATCGACGAGATGATCGAGCTGATCAAGACCTCGCCCAATCCCACCGAGGCGCGCGAACGCATGCTCGCCCGTCTGTGGGAGCCGGGCCTGGTCGGTTCGATGCTGGGCGCTGCCGGCGCCGAGACCTCGCGTCCGGAAGACCTGCCCAAGGGCGTGGGCCTGCTTGCCGGCGGCTACCAGCTGACCGAGATCCAGGCGACCCAGATCCTGGAAATGCGCCTGCACCGCCTCACCGGGCTGGAGCAGGACCGCCTGACCGAAGAGTACAAGCTGCTGCTGGAAACCATCGCCGGGCTGATCCACATCCTGGAAGATCCGGACCGCCTGCGTGAGGTCATCCGCGAAGAGCTGGTCAACGTGCGTACCGAGTTCGGCGACGAGCGCCGCACCGAGATCCGCCACAGCGAAGAAGACCTGGACATCCTCGACCTGATCGCCCCGGAAGACGTGGTGGTCACCGTGTCGCACGCCGGCTACGTCAAGCGCCAGCCGGTCAGTGCCTACCGCGCACAGCGCCGTGGCGGCCGTGGCCGCAGCGCGGCGTCGACCAAGGAAGAGGACTTCATCGAACAGCTGTGGCTGGTCAACACGCATGACACGCTGCTGACCTTCACCAGCTCGGGCAAGGTGTTCTGGCTGCCGGTGCACCAGTTGCCCGAAGCCGGTTCCAACGCGCGCGGGCGCCCGATCATCAACTGGATTCCGCTGGAATCCGGTGAGCGGGTGCAGGCCGTGCTGCCGGTGCGCGAGTACGCCGAAGGCCAGTTCGTGTTCTTTGCCACCCGCAACGGCACGGTCAAGAAGACCCCGCTCAGCGAGTTCGCGTTCCGTCTGGCGCGCGGCAAGATCGCCATCAACCTCGATGAGGGCGACGCGCTGGTTGGCGTTGGCCTGACCGACGGCGACCGCGACATCATGCTGTTCGCCTCCAACGGCAAGACCGTTCGCTTCGGCGAGGATCGGGTTCGTTCGATGGGCCGTACCGCTACCGGCGTGCGTGGCATCAAGATGCCCAAGGGCGAGGAAGTCGTCAGCCTGATCGTGGCCGAGCGTGCCGGCGGCAGCGATGACGAGAGCGAAGACGACGTGCAGGTCGAGGAAGCGGTGGTCGAGAACGGTGATGCCGTGATCGAGGCCGGTGACGACGACAGCATGCTGTACATCCTGACCGCCACCGAGAACGGCTACGGCAAGCGCACCCCGCTGCCGGATTACCCGCGCAAGGGACGTGGCACCCAGGGCGTCATCGGCATCCAGACCACCGAGCGCAACGGCAAGCTGGTGAGCGCGGTGTTGATGGGCTCGCGCGACGAGGTCCTGCTGATCTCCGACGGCGGCACCCTGGTGCGTACCCGTGGCTCGGAAATCTCGCGCGTGGGTCGCAACACCCAGGGCGTGACCCTGATCCGCCTGTCCAAGGACGAGAAGCTGCAGGCGGTGGAGCGGATGGATGCCTCCATCGACGAGGGCGAGGACGAGGTTGAAGCGGCGGTGACGCCGGTCGACGCCGCCCCCGCACCGGCCGTCGGTGACGACACACCGCAGGGCTGATCCACGCCTGCGGTACCCGCGAACAACGCCGGCCCTGTGCCGGCGTTGTTCGTTTCACGCCGCGCACCAAACCGCGCGGCGCCCAACGGGTAGTGCCGGCCGCTGGCCGGCTAGCACCGATCCGTAGTGCCGGCCGCTGGCCGGCTCCCGGATTGCCGCCACAAAAAACGCGCGGCATTCACACCCGCACTGGCATAAGCGGCGTAAGCGGCCGACGGGGGAGGCCGGCCATGGTTCTGCCGTACCGGGGAGACCACCGATGTCCGCAGCAGCGTCGTCCGATCCGACCGTGGGGGTGCCCGCGCGCCACCCGCTCATCACCGTGCTTGCCCTGATCCTGCTCCTGCTCGGCGGGGTGCTGGGCGGCTTGGGCGCCTGGTTGGCGCAGCTGGGCGGCTCCTGGTACTACGTGCTGGCGGGGGCAGGGCTGTTGGTGTCCGGCGTGCTGCTGTGGGGCAACCGCCGCAGCGGCGCGTGGATGTACCTGCTGGTGTTCGCCGGCACGCTGGTCTGGACCTGGTGGGAATCGGGCAGCGACTACTGGCGCTGGGTGCCGAGACTCGGGGTGGTGACCGCCTTGGGGTTCGTCCTCGCACTGCTGCTGCCCACCCTGCGCACACCGGTGCGGAAGCGTCTCTCGCGTACCTTGGCCGCCATCTTGGGGCTGTTGTTCGCGGTGGCCTTCACCCTGGCGTTCGTCCCGCATGGTGCGGTGGCGGGCGCGCAGCCGTTTCCGGACAGCACGGCGAGCGCCGGTCTGGCGCCGACCCGCGAGGCCAGCCCGCAACCGGCCGACGAACCGGCCGCCGGCGACTGGACCGCGTGGGGCCGCAGCAATGCCGCCACGCGCTACTCGCCGCTGCAGCAGATCACCCCGGCCAACGTGGGCGAGCTGGAACTGGCGTGGCAGTTCCGCACCGGCGACCTGCCGAAGAAGCGCTGGGGGGCCGAGACCACGCCGCTCAAGGTCGGCGACAGCCTGTACCTGTGCACCGCGCGCAACCAGCTGATCGCGTTGGACGCGGCGACCGGCAAGGAGCGCTGGCGCTTCGATCCCAAGGTCCGCGACGCCTCCATTCCCTATACGGCCGCCTGCCGCGGCGTGGCCTATTACGAAGTGCCCGGAGTGCCGCAGGTGGACCCGGTACTGGCCGACGTCGCCGCCGACCTGGCCCTGCCCGAGCCACCGCCCAGCGTGAGCACGCGTTCGCTGGCGGCGGGCAATCGCGCGCTGTGCGCCGCACGCATCATCGAAGGCACGCTGGACGGACGCCTGATCGCGGTCGACGCCGCCACCGGCCGGCCGTGCCCGGGATTCGGCAACAACGGCCAGGTCGACATCACCCTGGGGATGGGCGAGGCGCCGCCGGGGTATGTATCGATCACCGCACCGCCGGCGATCGTGCGCGGCGTGATCGTGACCGGCCACCAGGTGCTGGACGGCCAGCGTCGCGATGCGCCGTCCGGCGTGATCCAGGCCTACGACGCGCAGACAGGCAAGCTGCGCTGGGCGTGGGACATGGACGCGCCCGAGCGCAGCGGCCTGCCGCCGCAGGGCAAGACCTATACACGCGGCACGCCGAACATGTGGACCACCGCAACCGGTGATGAGCAGCTGGGCCTGGTCTACCTGCCGATGGGCAATTCGGCGGGCGACTACTGGAGCGGCTCGCGCACGGACAACCAGAACCGCTACGCCACCTCGCTGGTGGCGCTGGATGTGACCACTGGCAAGCCGGCATGGCACTTCCAGGCAGTGCGCAAGGACGTCTGGGACTACGACCTGGGCTCGCAGGCCACGCTGGTCGATTACCCCACCGCCGCGGGCAAGGTGCCTGCGATCCTGCTGCCCACCAAGCAGGGCGACCTGTACGTCCTGGACCGGCGTACCGGCCAGCTGCTCACCCCTGCCGAGGAGCGCAGGGTGCCGGGCGGCGGTGTCGAGCCTGACCAGCGTTCGCCCATCCAGCTGTTCTCGCTGTACCACACCCTGCGCAGGCCCGACCTGACCGAGCGCGACATGTGGGGCATCACCCCGATCGACCAGCTGGTGTGTCGCATCCAGTTCCGCAAGGCCAGTTACGAAGGCTTCTACACACCGCCCACCGCCGACCGCCATTCGATTGAATATCCCGGTTACAACGGCGGTTCGGACTGGGGTGGGGTCGCGGTGGACCCGCGCCACGGCGTGATCGTGGCCAATTACAACGACATGCCCAACTACAACCGGCTGGTGCCGCGCGCCGAAGCGGATCGCAAGGGCTGGGTCCCCCGCGAACTGGTGCGCGCCGACCGTGGCGGTGCAGAGGGGGCAGGGGATCCGCAGACCGGCACGCCATACGGCATCGATGTCAACGCCGGCTGGCGGCTGCCCTTCACCCGGCTGCTGTGCAAGCAGCCGCCCTATGGCGGCATCCGCGCCATCGACCTGCGCAGCGGTGAACTGCTCTGGGACCGCCCGTTCGGCAGCGCACGCGGCAACGGCCCGTTCGGCATCCGTTCGGGCCTGCCGATCGAAATCGGCACGCCCAACAATGGTGGTTCCGCGATCACCGCCAGCGGCCTGATCTTCATCGCCGCCGCCACCGACGACCTGCTGCGCGCGATCGACCTCAAGACCGGCAAGGAGCTCTGGCACGCCAGACTGCCCGCGGGCGGCCAGGCGAACCCGATGGTCTACGAATACCAGGGCCGACAATACGTGGTGATCATGGCCGGCGGCCACCACTTCATGGAAACGCCACCGGGCGATTACGTGATGGCGTACGCGTTGCCGAAGACGCAGCGTTAGCGCGAACGTGCAGACCGAGTAAAACGGCCCGGGCAAAACGGACCGGGCATGACCAGCCGGGCAAAATCGGCCGGGCAACACCGATCGGGCGAAACCGACCGGGCTACACCGGCCGGGCTACACCGGCCGGGCTACACCGGCCGGGCAAAACCGACAGGGCAAAACCGGACAACACCGACTGGGTAGAGCCGACTGTTAGTCGGCTGCCGTTGATTGGAGCGTCGCCGGCGGGGAGCAGCCGACTAACAGTCGGCTCTACCCAGTCGGCCAGTCGGCCAGCCGGGCAGCCTGCCAGCCGCCCAGCCGCCCAGCCGCCCAGCCGCCCTGCCATAGACCCGACACTCAACAGGCGGCTGCCCCGACAAAACCAATCACAGAACGCCGATACCGCGACTTCGCCACGCACGGCATCGTGGCCCCATGAGCAGCCCACAACTCCACATCGGGCGCCGGTCCATGATCGGCAACGTCTACGCACTCACCATGGTCTGCGAGCAGCGTCATCGCTACTTCGACGACGCCCGATGCGCGGAGATTCCCATGCGCATCCTCCGCGCGATGGATGCGGAAGGCGTCACCAGCTCACTGGCGTGGGTCGTCATGCCCGATCACATCCACTGGCTCGCACAGCTGCGCGGCCACACGCTGGGTTACTGCGTCCAGCGCTTCAAGGCGCGCACCAGCTTCCTGCTCAACCGCTGCCAGGGGCGCAGCGGCAGAGTGTGGCAACCGGGCTATTACGACCATGCCATTCGAACGGAGGAATCCCTGCGCGAACAGGCGATGTACATCCTCGCCAATCCGGTGCGCGCAAAGCTGGCGGAATGCCTGGGTGAGTACCCGCATGCATGGTGCCGCTGGCCGGTTGGGTAGACCCAACCGGCTGTCGGTGCAGCCTTTCATGACCCACCGTCAAACCACCCGCACCATCTTCCGCATCAGATGCTCCACCACCCCCTGCGGGTCCGCAGTGCGCCCCACATGCGTGCTCGACATCTGCACGATCGAGCTGCGCTTCGCGGTCAGGAAATGGAAGCGCGCACGCGCCGGCAGCTGGGCGATCGGTCCCGCGTTGGCGTCGCCCCGGCAGATCGCCACGATCGCATCCAGCCACGGTTGCAGCGCCTCCACGTCCAGCGAGGGCGCAAAGGCGTGCATGCGCACGGCGTCGATCTCGATCGCGGCCTGCAGGTGGCGTGCGCCGGGGCACGAGACGATCACCCCGACGTTGATGAACTCTTCGCGTTCCACCCGCGGTACCACGCGGATCACCGCATAGTCATACGTATGCAGCGTGGGCACGGACGGCCTCCTGGACGAAAGCGGCGCGCGACCGCAGGCGGCACGTCAGATAATCGATGTACGCCTGGCGGTACGCTGCCGGGGTGTCGAAGGCGGGCTCGTCGACCAGCCAGCTGTCAGGCACCAGCCCGACGATGCGCTCGATCTCCGCATCCGGCAGCCGCGCGGCCAGCTCGGCATCGACCTCGGCGATCTTCGTGGCGAACGGCAGCAGCACCTGGTCGCGGATCAGCAGGAACGGCTTCTCGCATACATCGCCGGCGGTGGCCCAATCGTGGTGGAAATACATCGCCGCGCCATGGTCGATCAGATACAGCTTGCGGTGCCAGACCATCAGGTTCGGGTTGCGCGCGGTGCGGTCCACGTTGCTGGTGAAGGCATCGAACCAGACGATGCGCGAGGCCAGGTCAGCGTCCACCGGCATGGCCGCCGGATCGTAATTGATCGCGCCGGGCAGGTAATCGCTGCCCAGGTTCAGGCCTTCACTGGCGCGGATCAGGTCCTGGATTTCCGGGTCCGGCTCGGTGCGGGCGAACTCGCGGTCCAGCTCCACGAACACGATGTCGGGAATAGGCAGGCCGAGGGTGCGGGCCAACTCGCCGGCAATCAGCTCGGCGATCAGCGCTTTGGGGCCCTGGCCGGCGCCCCGGAACTTGAGGACCACCATCCCATCGTCGTCAGTCTCGACCACGGCAGGCAGGGAGCCCCCCTCGCGGAGCGGGGTGATGTAGCGGAGCGCGTGGACGGTACGCACGGGGATCCAGTGATGAAAAGACCTGGACATCTTAGCGTGGCCCATGCATCCCCGCGCCCGGGCGGTGGGTGTCGCCGAGGCCAGGCAGGCGCGGGAGGCGCGCGGAGTGTCCTGCGCAGGCCGCGCGGGGCCGCCGCCCGCGTCAGGCGAAACTGTGATGCGCCTCTCGTCCAATAAGAGCGCACCAGTGTGAAAACTATCCGGATAACGACAGATTCAACGACATTCCATTTCGACGGATCATGCGTGCTAAAACAAGGCGCCAGACATCCAGCATCTGGTATTCGATATCGGGACAACAACGAAACAACCAGGAGTCATATCATGGCTAATCTTGTTCGCGCCTTGCAGGTTTCCCTGAACCTCCGTTCGGTCAGTCCGACCCAGAGCATCCGTTCGAAGTACATTTACTGGATCATTTTCTAAGCGCAGATTCTCCGCGTGTTTTCATGAGCACGCCAGGGGTGGTCAATGGCCACCCCTGGCATTTCAGGGAGGCGGTGAGATGGCGGATCAGGGCACAGACGCGGAAGTCGTTTCAATCGACGACCTGCTTGAACGGGTTCGCCGGGAAGGGCCGGTGCTTGCATTCCAGAACGACGTGGTCGGCATTTTCGATCCAACGCTGGCGGTCAAGGTCGACAAGGCCAACACCGACAAGCACACGGTGCCTGATTCACTCATCGATTTTCTCGGCCTGCGTGGATCGCGCACACCCGTTGCATGGCGGGAAGTCCGGGCATTGCTGAGCGAGCAGGGCGGCCGGCTTGCGGCACCGGAGCACATGCGCACGCTGTATACGCGCATGCATGCATACCTGTCCCAGCGCTGCGGCACGGTGCAGGACCTGAGCGAACTCAGCTGGTGGACCATTTCCGAGCCGCTGCTTCCCCTTTTGATCGGTGGCATGAACCAGCGCGATATCGATGCGCTGGTGGGCGAGCAGAAGACCCGCTACAGCGGCATCGTGCAGCAGGATTTCTCGCTGCTGCGCCGCATTCTGAATTTTCACCTGTCACGCAAGGCGGCGCGCACGGTCACCCGCCACATCAAACAGCGGTCGCGCGATAAAGGCCGCACGCATGACGATTTCCTGCAGTCGCTGCTGCCCCTGGCGGGGCGGATTGGCGTCGACCGCGTGGCCTATCTTGTTTCGACGGTGCTGGCCGGAATGTCCGGCCTGCCGGGCATCACCGCGGCGAGCCTGCTGTATGCGATGCATCGCTACCCCGAGTGGCGCGAGCGCATCCAGGCCGAGACCACGGCGCTTGACCTGGAAACGCTGTATTCGCTGCCCATGAAGGATCTGCCGTGCACCTCGCGGTTCGTCAAGGAAACCATCCGCGTGTGGCCCGGCCTGTTCGCACTGCGTCGCCCGGCCTGGCATGACATCGAGGCCGAGGGCGTGACCATCAAGAAGGGCGCGGCCTACGAGCTGTCCTCGTATTACCAGCACCATTCGCCGGAGTTCTGGGATGCGCCCGACGTATTTGATCCTGACCGGTGGCTCCCGTCGCGCCGTCAGCCCAACAAGGGCGCCTACGTCCCATTTGGATTCTCCTCCCGGGCATGCATCGGCAGCGCGGTCGGGCACGCCCAGCTGATCCTGTTCTGTGCGCTGGTCACGCGGGATTTCGATATCCAGGTACAGGCCGATCCGGCGCCCTGGATGCAACTGGAGGGGTTTGCCATTCCCATCGACTTCAAGGGGGTGGTGGCGCCGCGTCAGGTGGGCACTCCTGCACCGCGACCGGTACCCCAGCGTGATGCCGCGCCGGTCTGTCCGCATGCCGCAGCGGCGCGCATGGCCGCTGCGCACGGGGATCCATTGACGGAGTAAGTGCGCTCGTCTTACCGTGATGCCGTAGCGGTCCGCAGGGGGTGGGCCGCCAACGCATGCAGCGACACGACCCAAACACCATCACGGAAGAAACCCATGTATACCGATGAACTGCGCATCCCCGACGGCGTGTTGAGTGACCCGGAGGCGTTCGAGATCATGCGCCTGTGGGCGGCTCACGAAGAACTGCACGTGACGCTCAATTCCGATCTCAGTGGCGGCGCTGCCGACTTTGGTGAGCTGTTGTCCGATCTGTTCGAGCACGCCGCGCGCATGTTCTCCGAACGCGATGGCCAGTCACTGGAGCACTGCCGGGACGTGATGCTGCGCGACTTCATGGAACGTGTCGGCGCACCCAAGGACAGCATCGAAGGCGCGATCCTGGACAGCGGCGAACGCCGGCTGTCGAACTGAGGACGGGTTTCTTGCAGACCTACACGTACATCCTGGACATCAGGATCACCCATCCGTCCTTCGATCCTGAGCTGATCAGCCAGGCACTTGGCAAGTCTGCAGACACGTTCTGGAAGGCAGGAGAGCCGCGCCGCACGCCGAAGGGCACGTTGCTGCAGGGGACGTGGCCGGAATCGTACTGGACCTGCAACCCCTTCTCCGAGCGTTGGCGGGAGTCCACCGAAGAGCGTTTCGAGGACGCGCTGGAGGACACATTGGGCTGGCTTGAGCCACACGCAGCGTTCCTGTTGAAGATCGCCGAACAGGGGACGATCCGCATATGGTTCAGTTCGCACAGCAACCGGAACTTCGCCGTTGAGCTGCCGCCCCGGTTGCTCGGTCGCATGGCAGCGCTGGGCATCTCGCTTGTCCACGACGTATACCAGGGCGCCTGACTGACGGCATCCGCAGCGCAAGGCCGGCAACGCACCTAGTGCTTTCGGCCCATTCCAGCACGGCGCCCCGGTGCTAGATTCCACGGGATGCCGGCGACACGTGCGCCGCCGGGAACCCATACTTTCAAGGGGATCTGGATGCTCATCCGTCGTACCTGCCTGGCTTCGGCCATTGCCGTGGCAACGCTCACTGTCGCCACACCGGCCTTCGCCGACTACGCCAAGCCGCCGGAGGCGCTGCTCAAGGTGCTCAAGGCACCGCCGCCGCCGCAGCCCAGCCTGGACCCGAGCGGGCAGCGGCTGCTGCTGACCACGCTGCAGACCTACCCGTCGATCGAGCGCGTTGCCCAGCCTTATCTGAAGCTGGCTGGCGTGCGCCTGGAGCCGAAGAACCGCAGCCGCCACGACACGCAGGGCGGCTACGGCATCCCGGCCTGCGTGGCCGATTTCACCCTCGTCGAGGTCGGCACCGCCCGCAACACCAAGGTAGCGTTGCCGCAGGGCTGCGCGAGCGCCGCGCAGTGGTCGGCCGATGGCAGCCGCTTCGCGTTCCAGAACGCGGTGGAGACCTCGGTGCAGCTGTGGGTGGGCGACGCGCAGACCGGTCAGGTCAAGCAGATTCCGAACGTACAGCTCAACCCGATCTTCGGCTACACCGTGCAATGGCTCGGCGGCGGCCAGCAACTTCTGGTGAAGACCGTGCCGGCCAACCAGGGCCCGGCGCCGTCCAGCGGCAATGGGCCGGGCGGCCCGGACGTGCAGGAGTCGCTGGGCAGCAGCGGCGAGAGCAGCACCTATGAGGCCCGCGACACGCTGACCAGCGTGCACGACGAAGCGCTGTTCGCATACTACGGTGCCTCGCAGCTGGCGGTGGTCGACACCGCCGCCGGCAGCGTGCGCAACGTCGGTGCACCCGCGCTGTACAACGACATCAATGCGGCCCCCGATGGCGTGCATGTGCTCACCGAAACCCTCAAGGCGCCGTTCTCGCATGCGGTGACGTACCAGCGTTTCGCCAATGACGTAGCGGTGGTCGACCTGGGCACCGGCCGCAGCACGCCGGTTGCCAGCCTGCCACTGGCCGACCGCGTGCCGGTGCACGGCGTGCCGGAAGGCCCGCGCGAGTTCGACTGGCGCTCCACCGATCCGGCCACGCTGGTGTATGCCGAAGCGCTGGACAAGGGCGACTGGAAGGTGACGGTGCCGCATCGCGACCGGGTGCTGGCATTGAAGGCGCCGTTCACTGGCAAGCCGCAGGAGATCGCGCGCACCGCGCAGCGTTTCGAGGGCATCGCGTGGAGCGCGGACCCGGCGGTGTCGTTCCTGTTCGAGAACGACGAGAACCGCCATTGGCGCCAGACCCGCATCGTCGACGTGGACAACCCTAAGCAGGAAGGCCGCCTGCTGTGGGACCTCTCCAGTGACGAGCAGTACGCCGATCCGGGCAACCTCGTCTTCAAGCGCCTCCCCAATGGCGCATCGGTCGTACGCCAGGACGGCGCGTTCGTGTTCCTGCGCGGGCAGGGCAGTTCGCCGCAGGGCGACCGCCCGTTCCTGGATCGCCTCGACCTGGGCTCGCTCAAGACCGAGCGGCTGTTCCGCAGCAGCACCGATGCCTATGAGCAGGTGCTGGGGCTGACCGCCACCCCGGGCCGCTACCTGACCTGGCACCAGTCGGTGATGGACCCGCCGAACGCATTCGTGCGCCAGCAGGGCGAGCGCGAGGCCGCAGCGAAGGACGGCGAAGCGCAGTACGCCTCCACCGCCAGCGCACTGACCCGGCTGACCGACCCGACCCCGGAAGTGCGCCAGATCAAGAAGCGGCTGGTGACGTACAAACGCGCCGATGGCGTGGACCTGTCGTTCACCCTGTACACGCCGCCGGGCTACCAGGAAGGCCAACGCGTGCCGGCGATCCTGTACGCCTACCCGGCCGACTTCGCCAACGCCGCGCAGGCGGGGCAGGTGTCCGGCTCGCAGCAGACCTTCACCCGCCTGGCGCCGTACCGGCTGATGCTGCTGGCCGGCTACGCGATCATCGACAACGCCTCGTTCCCGATCGTCGGCGACCCCAAGACCGCCTACGACACCTACCTGGAACAGCTGGAAGCCGATGCCAAGGCCGCCGTGGACAAGGCGGTGGACCTGGGCGTGGTCGACCGCAACCGCATCGGCGTTACCGGCCACAGCCACGGCGGGTTGATGACCGCCAACCTGATCGCACACACCAACCTCTTCAAGGCCGGCGTGGCCACCAGCGGCTCGTACAACAAGACGTTCACCCCGTTCGGTTTCCAGAACGAGCGCCGCTCGGTATGGCAGGCGCAGGACGTGTACCTGAAGGCGTCGCCGTTCTTCTACGCCGACAAGATCAAGCTGCCGCTGCTGCTGGTGCACGGCGAGGATGACGCGAATCCGGGCACCGAGCCGTTCCAGTCGCGCAAGCTCTACCAGGCCATCCGTGGCAACGGCGGCATCACCCGCCTGGTGATGCTGCCCAACGAACCGCACTGGTATACGGCGCTGGAATCGAACGAACAGCTGGTGTCGGAAATGCTCAACTGGTTCGATACGTACGTCAAAAACGCTAGGTAGAATCGTGATGGTCTTGTATTGGCTGGGGAAGATGTTGACGACCCTGTGACATAGGCCGCCCACGATGTTGTACTAATAGTAATCGCGTTCGCTACGTATTCAATCGATTGGCGTTTGAACTGGTTAAAACGGTGAGTTGGGTATTCTTGGGGTCACTATGGGACAGTTGGACAAAGCAGGGTTGCGTCAATCAATTGCGCAAAATGAAGTTGCGGCGATCTGTATCGACACAAATGTGTTCGAAGCACAGAGCTTCGCCTTTCATAGGGGCATACTGTCGCAGCTGATTGGACTTCGAGAATCTGGAATATCGTTACTAGTTCCCGATGTCATCGAGTCGGAGATTGTTCGACATATGGCTGCTAAGGCGCAGGAGGCAATAGGGCCGCTCAGGAAAAGCCTCAGAGTGGCAGATGCATTGGGTTTAATTGGGCAAAGTGCTGATCAAATTTTGGAAAGGGTTGATGATTTCGATTTGTTTGCAAAGGGCAGGATGGATGCCTTCGTTGACAGCGTTAACGGGAAGCGAATAAAGGTGTCGGATTTTGCGAATCTTGAGGATGTTATTCAAAGATTTGCTTCCGAGTCCGCGCCTTTCGAGGCAAGGAAGAAGTCTGAATTTCCGGATGCCTTTGCGTTGAGCGCTCTTGCTGGTTGGGCAGAGAGGAGCCTGACAACTGTCGTAGTGATATCGGATGACAAAGGGTGGCATGAATACTGTGATACGAGTGGTCGCGTCCACAGTGCACCCTCGTTGGCTGATGTTATTGGTGCGTTGCAGGTTGCTCAGCCGATGCTGCTGCAGCGCGCGATAGCAAATCTTAGTTCTATCGGATTTGTCGACTTTGAAAGAATGCTCTCGGATCGTGTGATCAGTGCTGATATTGACGTTCAGGCGCACAGCTACCATCATTTCGATTATGAAGTAGCGGAGGTGTCGTTGAGCGCGAATGTATCTGATCTTTCAAGCTCGGCTTGTGAGTTAATTGGTGCGGATTTCGAGCAGTTTGTGATGCGCGTCGACGTTGAGGTAGATTTGGGTCTGGTCGTGAACTTCACATTTGAAGTGTATGATTCGGTTGATCGTGACTATATTTCCATGGGTTCCACGGAACTGCTCCATGATGAAAGCGTGGTTATTGCTTGCCTTGTTCACTTTGAGTATGACAACGTCGAAAATGGCGAGTTATCGGTTGTGGAGGTTGAGCTGATTGAGCCGCGAATATCAGTAGATGTTGGAGAGGTTGAAATGGATTTGGGTGGCCCCGACGAGTACTAGTCAAGGTGTGCTCTTCGTGGAGCCACTGGGCGTTTGGCGGGTAGATCGGGTTGAGGGTCTGCTACAAGCAACGAACCGCTTCATTGGCCGCGGGTGGTGGGGGGCGATCAGGCTCATGCACGCTTTATGGAGTCGATTGGCTGCCAGGGTACAAATGACGGGATTTACCATTTTGATACTTTACGAAGGACGGAACTCAATTGAGTTCCAGTTCTTGATGCGCATGCTTGGCCTTCCTCGATATGCGATTGAAAATCTTGGCGAAGAGTTTCTCCGTCTGTGGGTCTGCGCTGCAACTTGAATTGGATGGGGGTGTAGAGATGGGTGTGGTGACTGTGATGGACTTTCTAAATTCTTCTTTCGTGAGTGCATCAGTCTCTGCGCTTGCTGGTGCAGCATTCGGTGCTTGGGGGGCTGGCTTGGCGACAGCGCGTGCAGCGAGGAAGAAGGAGCTGGGAGATGCCTTGAGGCAGGCAAACGCGGCGGTTGTTCTCGGGATGACTGCTTTGGATGCAATTTACTCTCTGAAGAAGCAGCATGTTGTCCCACTCTTTGATGAGTTTGAGCTGTCTCGGCGAGAATTAGAGGCTCACCTATACGAGCGGTCGCATTCAGGTCAGCAGGTGAAAGTGAAATTCAACATGCTTCACCTTTCGCCATTGAAGTTGCCCATTGATGGACTAAATGGCTTGGTAATGGCTGGTCAAATGATGCCAGGTAGGGCACTGGCTCTCACTGCGATGCTTGAGCAGACCTTGGTCGAGCATCAGGTCGCGCTGGAGCATCGTTACAGAGTTATCGAGGAGCTCCGCAGTTCGAGCGCTGGTTTGGAGGAGAAGATGCGCATTTATTTTGGTTTCCCCGATAAAGAGGGTGGATCCAATCTTATGTTCAAGACCAGTATGGAGGCCCTCAAGCTTTATACGGATGACCTGGCATTTTTCGTCGTCGAGCTGGTCGAAGATCTGCTGGAGCATGCAGCCAACGTTGCGGCTAAGCTACGGAAGATCGACAGATCCGCCCCGCGTGCCCTCGCCGCAGACTTGAGTTTGCTCAAGGAGAGCGGGCTCATCCCAAGTAAAGAAAATTATGAAAGCTGGCTTTCCGGGTATCCGACGACGAGAAACCCCGCCGCCGCAAGCTAGTGGTCGGTGCGATCGCCATCCTCTTTGGGTGCGTAATCTCTACCAGGCTATCCGTGGCAACGGCGGCATCACCCGCCTGGTGATGCTGCCCAACGAACCGCACTGGTATACGGCGCTGGAATCGAACGAACAGCTGGTGTCGGAAATGCTCAACTGGTTCGATACGTACGTCAAAAACGCGAAGTAAACGCGTCGGCTGGATCGGGGGACACGCAGGGCGTGTCCCTGCGCGGGTTGTGGACGTGTGGCGGTGCGGCAGGCAAAGTGCGGGGCATCTGTCAAACAACGCCGCAAGGAGAGCTGCCATGCAGGATGACCCGCGCCCGCCGTACCGCAACGTGCGCCTGGCCAGCCTGCTGGTTCTCATGGCGGCGCTGGTGCTGCCGCTGGCGGCCTCGGCGCAGCCGTCATCCCCCAGCGCCAACCCCGATCGCCCGCGCACCTGCCTGGTGCTCGGCGGGGGCGGCGCGCGCGGCGCGGCGCATATCGGCGTGCTCAAGGTGCTGGAACGCGAGCGCGTGCCCATCGACTGCATCGTCGGCACCTCGATGGGCGCCGTGGTCGGTGGACTGTACGCGTCCGGGTACTCCGCCGATGAGATCGAGACGGTGCTCGACCGCATCGACTGGGCCGAGGTGCTGCACGACAAGCCACCCCGCAACGAGCGCAGCATGCGGCGCAAGGAAGACGACCTGCGCCTGCTCGGCGGTGTCGAGGTCGGCATCAGCGACGGGAAGATCGCGTTTCCGCGCGGGCTGATCCAGGGCCAGAAACTGGAGATGCTGCTGCGCCGCCTGCTGCTGCCAACCTGGCAGGTGCGCGACTTCGACCAGCTGCCGATTCCGTTCCGCGCGATCGCCACCGACATCGTCACCGGCGACAAGGTGGTGTTCGCGGAAGGCGACCTGGCGCTGGCCATCCGCGCCAGCATGTCGGTGCCGGGCGTCTTCGCGCCGGTCCGCTACCAGGACCATCTGCTGGTGGATGGGGGAGTGGTCGACAACCTGCCCATCGACGAGGCACGCCGGCTGGGTGCGCAGCGCCTGATCGTGGTCCGCGTGGGCACGCCGCTCATGACCGAGGAACACCTGGATTCGCCGTTGGCGATCAGCCACCAGATGGCCGGCGTGCTGATGAAGCGCGTGGTGGAGGAGCAGTTGGCCACGTTGGGCCCGCAGGACCTGCTGATCACCCCGCCACTGGGCGACATGGGCAGCCAGGAATTCAACCGGTCGCCGCAGGCGGTGGGCGTGGGCGAGCAGGCGGCGCAGGCCGACGTGCTGGCGGTGCGACGCTACCAGGTGGACCCGGCGCGCTACGCGGATTTCCAGCAGCTGCATCGGCCGCCCGCGTACGAGGCACCGATCGTGGCCTTCGTGGACGTGCTGCGCGACGGCACGCGCACCTCGCACTACATCGAACAGCGCCTGCAGCCGCAGGTGGGGCAGCCGCTGGCACCGGCGCATATCGAACGGCAGGTGGCGCTGACCTACGGCGAGGGCCGCTACGAGCAGGTGCAATGGCGGCTGGACGACCGCGATGGGCAGCAGGGGGTGGTGGTGGCGCCGCAGGACAAACGCTGGGGGCCGGACTTCCTGCACTTCGCGCTGCGCCTGTCCGATGACTTCGATGGCAGCAGCAACTATCAGCTGATCAGCGAGTTCACCCGTACCGGGCTGAGCGAGCAGGGCGCCGAACTCAAGCTGCGCGTCGGCCTGGGCGAGGTCGAGGAGGCCTTTGCCGAGTACTACCATCCCTTCGGTGCCCGTGGCCGCCACGCGCTGTCCACCTATGCACGCTACCGCGCCACCGATCTGGACCTGGCGTTGCTGAACCGCGGGGCGCTGGCCCAGTACCGCTACAGCCAGTGGTTCGGCGGCCTGCGCTGGGCGTACTCGCCGCATCCGGACTGGGAGTTCGCCAGCTTCCTTGAGCGCGGCCAGGAACGCACCCGGCTGGACGTGGGCAATCCCACCGAGCTGGGCAACTACCGCGCCGACATGGGCAGTGTCGGCTGGCAATTGCGCCACGATTCCATCGACAGCTCTGCCTTCCCCAGCCGCGGCCAACGCCTGTCGTTGACCCGCCAGCACTATCTGGGCGCGCTGGGTACCGAGGACCCGGCAGCGGTCACGCGGCTGCAGTGGGACGGCGCCTGGTCCCGGGGCGAGAGCCGTTGGCTGGGCGGCCTGCGCGCGTCGTCCGCACATGGCGGTGATGACCTGCTGGCCACGTACGGGTTCCTCGGTGGGCTGGGCAACCTGTCCGGCTACCCGGAAGAAGCCATCTTCGCGCCGCAGACCGCGCTGGCGCGCGTGATGTACTACCGCCGCGTGGCGCATGCCGATTCCCTGCTGACCATTCCGTTGTACGTGGGCGGCAGCGTGGAGTGGGGCGGGTTCTGGGCCACGCGCGACGAGGTGAACATCGATGGCATGCAAACCGCCGGCAGCGTCTTCGTCGGTGCCGATACCTTCCTTGGCCCGGTGTTCCTGGGCTACGGTCGTGCCCAGGGCGGGCACGATTCGTTCTATCTCACCTTCGGTTCGCTGCTGCGTACCCTCGATGGGTTCTGAAGGCATAGTGCAAGGGGTGCCATTCGTCTCATTGCGACCAGGGTTTAGATCGATACAATCGATCCAGCCACGCAGGGCGTGGCGCTACGTTGATGGCCCGTCCTTTCCGCTTTGGGAGTTCGTAGTGCACCGTTCGATGCTGGTTGCTGCTTCGCTTGTCCTGACCGCCGCGCCCTGCGCCCTGCAGGCCGCCGACCTCGCCGCCGAGGTCAATCCCTTCATCGGCACCACCAACGCCGGCAACGTCTATCCCGGTCCGTCGGTGCCGTTCGGCATGGTCGCCTTCAGTCCGGAAATGACCCCGTTGCCCGGCAAACGCTTCGCCATTGCCGCGCCCGGTGGGTACGAGTGGCGGGGCAACGGCGTGCGCGGCTTCAGCCTCACCCATGTATCGGGCACCGGCTGCACCGGGGCCAGTGGCGATATCCCGATCATGCCGGTGACCACCAAGGTGGAGCTGTCGCCCGCGTCGGTCGAGGCGGGCCTGCGCTATGCCAGCGTGCTCGACCATCGGCGCGAGTCGGCCAGCCCCGGCGCGTACCAGCTCACCCTCGACAACGGCGTGGTGGTGGACCTGGGCGCCACCGCGCGCACGGCGGTGGGGCAGTTCCAGTTCCCGGCCAACAAGCCCGCCAACCTGCTGTTCCGCACCTCCGACAGCGAAGTCGGCAGCACCGATTCGAGCATCATCATCGACCCGGCCACGCGCACCGTGCGTGGCTCGGTCACCGCCGGCAACTTCTGCGGCTATCTCGCCGAAGACCGCCGAGAGAGTTACTACACGCTGCATTTCATCGCCGAGTTCGACCAGCCCTTCGAGGTCGGCGGCACCTGGCGCGATGAGACCGTGCAGGTCGGTGCCCGCGAAGGCGGCGGTGGCACCAGCTATGGCACCCAGGGCCACCCGCCGGCCGGCAAGGGCGCCGGCGGCTGGATCCAGTTCGATCCCGCGCGCAGCCCGACCGTGACCGCGCGCATCGGCATTTCCTACGTGGACGAGGCTGGCGCGCGCGCCAACCTGCGCCGCGAAAGCCCGGCCGGCACCACGGTGGCGGCGACCCAGGCGGCCACCCGCGCCGAATGGAACACGGCGCTGGGCCAGGTGCGCGTGGCAGGCGGAACGCCGGACGAACGCACCGTGTTCTACACCGCGCTGTACCACACGCTGCTGGCGCCGAATCTGTTCAGTGACGGCGACGGCCGCTATCGCGGCATGGACGGCAAGGTACACGCACTGTCGAAGGGTCAGCGCGCGCAGTACGCCAACTACTCCGGCTGGGACGTGTACCGCTCGCAGCTGCAGCTGGTCACCCTGCTGCACCCGCAGGTGGGCTCGGATATCGCCCAGTCGCTGCTCAACCAGGCCGACCAGAACGGCGGGGTGTGGGACCGCTGGACGCATCTCACCGGCGCCACCGGCGTGATGAACGGCGATCCGTCGCCGCCGTCCGTGGCCGCCATCCACGCCTTCGGCGGGCGCAACTTCGATCTGCAGCGGGCCTACGCGTCGCTCAAGCGGGCGGCCACGGTGCCGACCGAGCGCGACCTCAGCCGGCGCGGTTGCCCAGTGTTGTGCGTGGGCCAGCGCCCGGGCCTGGACCAGTGGATGGCGCTGAAGTACATGCCGGTAGGCGCGCCCGGTTGGGGCATGGCGTCGGACACGCTGGAGATGGCGGCCGCCGACTTCGGCCTGGCCGAGCTGGCGCAGGCGGCCGGTGATGCCAAGGGCGCGGCGCTGTTCCGTGAGCGCTCGGGCTGGTGGCGCAACCTGTACAACCCCAAGGCGACCGCGAAGGCCGGTTACATCCAGCCGCGCAACGCCGATGGCAGCTGGCCGGTGTTCGATCCGGCGTCGGACGAGGAGTTCGTCGAAGGCAGCGGCGCGCAGTACCTGTGGATGGTGCCGTTCGATCCGGCCGGCCTGATTGAAACGCTGGGTGGCCGTGACGCGGCGATCCAGCGGCTGGATGCGTTCTTCCGCAAGGACAACGGCGAGTGGGCGGTCACCAAGTCCGGGCCGCTGCATGCCGAGCTGGACAACGAGCCCTCGGTGGCCGCGCCGTGGCTGTACAACTTCGTCGGCCAGCCGTGGAAGACGCAGGAGACCGTGCGCCAGGCGATGCGCCAGATCTGGACCAACGCGCCCGAAGGCATGCCCGGCAATGACGATCTGGGGCAGATGTCGTCGTGGTATGTGTGGTCCGCACTGGGGCTGTACCCGATGTACCCCGGCCGCGCCGACCTGGTGATCGGCAGCCCGCTGTTCCGCGAAGCGGTGATCCAGCGCCCGGGCGCCACGCTCACCATCAAGGCCGCTGGTGCGGCGATGGACGCGCCATACGTGCAGTCGCTGCGGGTGAACGGCACGCCCAGCGATGCCAGCTGGTTGCCCGCCAGCCTCGTGCAGAAGGGCGGCACCCTGGAATTCGAGCTGGGTACGGAAAAGAACGCGCAGTGGGGTGCGGCAACGCTGCCGCCTTCGTATGGACCGCACTAACGGAGTCGCACGCATGTCACGTCACCACCGCCTCACGTTTCTCATCGCCCTGGCACTCGCCGTGCCAGCCGCTGGCACCGCAGCGGAACCGGCAGTGGATCCGCTGATGACCAAGCCGGTCGAGCAGGTCACACCCGACCAGGTGCGCCAGATGCAGCAGCGTCTGGCCGACTGGCCGCAACTGCAGCGCTACCGTAGCGAGAATGCCACGCTGCCACCGGCGGTTGCCGGGAAGTCGCGTGTCGTGTTCTTCGGCGACTCGATCACCGAAGGCTGGGGGCCTACTGGCAGCGACAGGTTCTTTGCCGGCAAGGGCTACATCAACCGCGGCATCAGCGGGCAGACCACTGCGCAGATGCTGGTGCGCTTCCGCCAGGACGTGATCGCGCTCAAGCCGGCGGTGGTGGTCATTCTCGCCGGCACCAACGACATCGCCGGAAATACCGGTGCGGCCACGCAGGGCATGATCGAAGACAACCTGCATGCGATGGTGGAGCTGGCCAAGGCGCACGGCATCGCGGTGGTGCTCAGCTCGGTATTGCCCGTCAGCGACTATCCCTGGCGCCCCGGCGTGCAGCCGGCGGAGAAAGTGCGCGCATTGAACACGGCATTGCACGCCTATGCGCAGCAGCAGTCGCTGGTGTGGCTGGACTATCACGCCGCGATGGCCAATGCCGAAGGTGGCCTGGATCCCGCGCTGGCCAAGGACGGCGTGCATCCCACCCCGGCAGGCTATGCGCGCATGGCGCCGCTGGCGGAAGCCTCGATCCAGCAGGCGCTGACGCCGTAAGCGTGGCGCGCGTCTACAATCACGCATCGTGACGACACGGATGACTTCGCATGCTGCACCACATTTCGCTCGGCGTTCGTGACCTCGCCGTGGCCGGCGCGTTCTACGACGCGCTCCTGGAAGCGCTCGGCTACCGCCGTGTGTTCGAGGACGAGACCGCGATCGGCTACGGCCTGGTCGACGACAACGACCTGCTGTGCCTGAAGCTGCGCGATGACGCCACCGCCCCCGGGGCGGGCTTCCATCTAGCGTTCGCCGCGCCCTCGCGCAACGCGGTGGACGCCTTCCACCGCGCCGCACAGCACGCGGGCGGGCGCGACAACGGTGCGCCGGGGCTGCGTCCGGACTATGGCGCGCAGTACTATGCCGCGTTCGTGATCGATCCCGACGGTCACCGGCTCGAAGCGGTGATCAACGCCGCCGGCTGAATCGCGCGTTCCCCTCGTTGAAGGAGTCACCATGCACGTCGTTCATCCGCTCCTGCAGCGCGTCGCCGGCATCCTGCCGTGGCTGGGCCTGCTGGCCAGCCTGGGCATGGCCTGCGTGGTGACCCTGGTCGGCGTGGTGGCGATGCCGAGTTTCGCGACACTGTTCGGCAGCGTCGGCCAACCGCTGCCGTGGCTCACCAACGCCTTCAGCCAGGCCTACCTGCTGGCCTGGCTGGCGCCGCTGCTGGTAGGGGCGGGCTGGTACTTCCGCCCCACCGTGCCCGGTCGCATCGTGGCCGGGGTGTTCGGACTGGGCGCGGCACTGCTGGGCGCGGTGAGCGTCATCTTTGCGATGTACCTGCCGTATTTCATGATGGGCTCGCTGGTCTGAGTCCAGCGGCCGCGCAGCCGGCAATACGCCGCAGCGTGCGTCACGGCCGCCAGAACCCCACCTGCAGTTCGGCCAACGTCAGCTCCTGGTCGTGGTTGGTGTCCAGCGACTGGAAGCGCATGTCGGCCACGCGGCTGACCTCCTCCTCGCTCAACTCGCCATCACCATTGAGGTCGGCCACCCGGATCCGGTCGGCCGCCGTGAGCTGGCCATCGCGGTCCGGGCCGAGCACGGCCTGGACTTCTTCGACGCTCACACGGTAGTTGTGGTCGGCATCGAGGGTGCGGAACAGTGCGCCGGCGTCGTATTCGTCGTCGCTGACCCGGCCGTCGTTGTTCTTGTCCAGGGCGGCGAAGCGCTGCGCGGCGGTGTCGCCCACGGACTGCGCCTGGCTGGTGGCGGTCAGCCCCAGGCAGAGCACGAGCGAGCAGGCAAGGTGCGAGGCAAGGTGGTTCACGGGACACTCCGCAGGACCGGTTGGGAGGTGCCAGTGTCCGCTGCCGCCCGCGCCGCGGCTACGGCAATACCTGCGCCTGGCACCAGTATTTCTACTGGCGCCATCGGTGCGGTATCAGTCGAAGCGCCAGCGCAACCCGGCGTAGACGCTGCGGCCTTCGCCCGGGGTGGAGCGCGCCACGTCCTTGCCGGCATCGTTGTAGCCCGGCGTGACGGTGGCCGCGTAGTGGCGGTCGTCCAGGTTGCGCAGTTCGGCCCAGGCCTGCCAGCGGCCACCGGGCGCGTCATAGCCCACCCGGGTGCCGAAGATCACGTGGCTGTCGGCACTGAAGCTGTTGGCGTAATCGACGAACATCTTCGACGCGTACTCGGTGTTGAGCGCAGCGTAGAAGCCAGTGGGGTGCGCGTAGCGCAGCTCGGCCTGGTAGTAGTGGCGGGGCAGGCCGGGCAGGCGGTTGTCACCGAAGCGTGCGTCGTGGCGGTAGCGGAAGTCGCTGAAGGTATACGCCTGGCGCAGCGAGAGTCGGCCGGCGGCACCTTCCCACAACGCGCTGTCCAGCCCGGCTTCGAGGCCACGGTGCACGGTAGGACTGGCGTTGTTCTCGGCCACGAACAGGTTCGGCACCGGCAGTACTTCCACAGTGAGCAGTTCGTGCAGCACGCGGGCGTAGTAGCCGGTGAGCTCCCAGTGGCCGAGCGCGCTGTCGCCGCGTGCGCCCAGCTCCAGCGTGGTGGCGGTCTGGTTGTCCAGCGGCACCGGCGCGCGCTGGCGGCCGGTGGAGGCGCCATTGCCGGCGGCAAAGTACTGGTTCGAGCCCCAGATCATCGACCACGGATGCGGCGGTTCCACCGAACGGCTCAGGTTGCCGAACCACTGCGTGGCCGCGCTCTGCTGCCAGGTGAAGCCCAGCCGCGGTGCGTAGTCCCACTGGTGCTCGCGCAAGCGCTCCGGGGTGGACGGCCAGGTGACCTGCACGTCGCGGCGGGTGTTGATCAGCGCCAGCCCGGTCTGCAGGCGCAGCGTGTCGCTCAGCGCCAGGTCGTTGCCCACGTGCAGCGTGCTGTCGGTGCCGTGGTGCGAGAAGTCGCGGGTATGGGTGCCGGCAGGGTAGCCGTTGTTGGCGAAGCGCAGCGTTTCGCGCACGTCGGCATCCAGGTCGTGGGTGACGCGCAGGCCGAGCGTGGTCACGCTGTCGCGGCCGAACAGCGTGTGGCGCCGGCGGTAGTCGAGCGTGGCATTGAGGTTGGTGTAGTCCAGCTGCTGCCGGTACAGGCTCTCGTTCAAGTCCATCGGGTAGTGGTGATACACCAGCCCGGCCTGCAGCGAGGAATCCTCATCGATCTGCAGGGTGGTCATGTTGCCCAGCCAGGTGCTGCCCGGCTGCGGGCGGCGCGCGTCGATGGCCAGGTTGGCCGGATTGGCCGCGCGCGGATCGTGGCGGATCTGGTCGCGGGTCAGGCGCCCGGGCGTTTCGTGGTTGGTCTCGCGGTAACGCAGGAAGAAGCGCGTTTCCAGCTCTGGATTGATCTGCCAGCCGACGTTGGCCATCGCGCCCTTGCCGTCGCCGGCCGCGTGATGCTGGTAGCCGTCGTACTCGCTGTCGGTGTAGGCCAGGTAGTAGTCCACGTCACCGGCAACGCCGCCGTAGCCCACGCCGCGCTTCTGGTAGCCGCGGCTGCCGGCTTCGTAGTGCAGCTCCAGCCCGGCCGAATCCCGGCCGCTGCGGCTGACGTAGTCGATCGCGCCGCCCAGCGCCAGCGCACCGCGCTCGATGCCATTGGCGCCACGCAACACGTCGACGCGGCTCAGCCACAGCGGTTCCAGCAGTTCATACGGCGTGCCGCCCGGTCCACTCAGCGGCAGGCCATCCAGCGACACGGCGATGCCGGACGCATGTGCGCCCGGGCCACGGTTGATCCCCGAACCACGGATCGACACCTTGGCCCCTTCATTGCCGGGTGACTGCGCGCTGATGCCGGGCTGGTAGGCGAGCACGTCGGCGCTGCCAGCCAAGCGGCCCTCGGCCTTGGCCAGGTCGATCACGTTGCCGGCGCCGGGCACGCGTTTAAGCGCGTCGCGCGCCTGCGCGGTGGCGTTGGCGGCGGTAACGTTCACCGCGTCCAGGGTGGTGGCCTTGTCGCCCGGGGCGGCGTGGGCGGCGGCCGCAAGGGCTGCACAGAGGGCCAGGGTCAGCGCGGACAGGGTGGGGCGGTGCAACGACAGAAGAGGGGGCATGCGTCTGGAACCGGTACGGAATGGAGCAGCAGTCGACAGGGCGACGTCCTGTAAACCATCGCGAGGGCGCGAAAGTTAACAGGTTGCGCCGCCGCCGTCACCCGCCGAAGGCGTACGGTTCCTTTGTGCGGACCAGCGGTCCGCACCTACCGACGGAGGAATCCTCCACGCCAGGTGTCGATCGTTGGTCGGCACGCCCTCAAAGAATCCCAGGCAGATCCAGCCCCTTCTCCTTCGCGCATTCGATGGCGATCTCATACCCCGCATCCGCATGCCGCATTACGCCGGTGGCCGGGTCGTTCCACAGTACCCGCGCGATGCGCTTGGCGGCCGCTTCGGTGCCGTCGCACACAATCACCATGCCGGCATGCTGCGAGAACCCCATGCCCACGCCGCCGCCGTGGTGCAGCGACACCCAGGTGGCGCCGCTGGCGGTATTGAGCAGGGCGTTGAGCAGCGGCCAGTCCGACACCGCATCCGAACCGTCGGCCATCGCCTCGGTCTCGCGGTTGGGCGAGGCCACGCTGCCGCTGTCCAGGTGATCGCGGCCGATCACCACCGGCGCCTTCAGTTCGCCGTTGGCGACCATCTCGTTGAAGGCCAGCCCCAAGCGGTCGCGGTCGCCCAGCCCGACCCAGCAGATGCGCGCCGGCAGGCCCTGGAATTTGATCTTCTCGGCGGCCATGTCCAGCCAGCGGTGCAGGTGCGGGTTGTCCGGGATCAGCTCCTTCACCTTGGCATCGGTCTTGGCGATGTCCTCCGGATCACCGCTCAGCGCGGCCCAGCGGAACGGGCCGATACCGCGGCAGAACAGCGGGCGGATGTAGGCGGGCACGAAACCGGGGAAGTCGAAGGCATTTTCAACGCCTTCTTCCAGCGCCATCTGGCGCAGGTTGTTGCCGTAGTCCACGGTCGGCACACCCAGCGCATGGAAGGCGAGCATGGCGCGGATGTGGTTGGCCATCGATTCGCGCGCGGCGGCTTCCACTTCTTTCGGCGCGGAGACGCGCTTTGCGTCCCATTCTTCCACCGTCCAGTCCTGCGGCAGGTAGCCGTTGACCGGGTCATGCGCGGAGGTCTGGTCGGTCAGCAGGTCCGGCTTGACCCCGCGCACCAGCAGCTCGTCCAGCACGTCGGCCACGTTGCCGAGCAGGCCGACCGACAGCGGCTTCTTCGCCGTGCACGATTCCTCGATCAGGCGCAGCGCCTCGTCCAGGTCGTCGGTCCAGGTGTCCAGGTAGCCGGTGCGCAGGCGCATCTCGATGCTGCTCCGGCGGCATTCCACCGCCAGGCACGAGGCGCCGGCCATCACCGCGGCCAGCGGCTGCGCGCCGCCCATGCCACCCAGGCCGCCGGTGAACAGCCACTTGCCGGCCAGGCTGCCGTTGTAGTGCTGGCGACCCATTTCGACGAAGGTCTCGTAGGTGCCCTGCACGATGCCCTGCGCGCCGATGTAGATCCAGCTGCCGGCGGTCATCTGGCCGTACATCGCCAGGCCCTTCTTGTCCAGCTCGTTGAAGTGGTCCCAGTTGGCCCAGCGCGGCACCAGGTTGGAATTGGCAATCAGCACGCGCGGCGCATCCACATGGGTGCGGAACACGCCGACCGGCTTGCCCGACTGCACCAGCAGGGTCTGGTCGTCGTCCAGGCGGGTGAGCGTTTCCACGATGGCATCGAAGCTTTCCCAGTCGCGCGCGGCGCGGCCGATGCCGCCGTACACCACCAGTTCCTGCGGGCGCTCGGCCACGTCCGGGTGCAGGTTGTTCATCAGCATGCGCAGCGGCGCCTCGGTCAGCCAGCTCTTGGCGGTGAGCGTGGTGCCGGTGGGCGCGATGATGGTGCGGGTGGAATCGTGACGGGTCATGCAGCACTCCGGGAGTTCGCGAATTCAAGGCAGGCAGTCAGCACCTGCTGCAGCGTCTGGCGCAGCGGTGCAGCGTGATCGGGGTCGAGCGGGGTGGGCCAGCTGTGCACGTCCACCTGTTCCGGTTCGTGCATGTAGCCGCGGCAGGCCAGCTCCATCTGCAGGCTGTGCACGCCGCCGGGGATGTCGCTGTAGTGGCGGGTGATCCAGCCGCCCTTGAAGCGGCCGTTGCGCACGTGGCCCATCCCGCTGAGCCGGCACAGGTTCTCCACCACGTCGCTGAGCGCGTTGTCGCACGAGGTATCCGGCGCGCCGGACGGCCCCGCCGTGCCCAGGTTGAACTGCGGCAGCTCACCGTCGAACAGGTGCGGAATGTGCGAGCGGATCGAGTGCGCGTCGTACACCACCACGGTGGCGTGTCGTTGGCGCAACCGGGCGATCTGCGCGGACAGCGCGTCGTGGTAGGGCGCGAACCAGGTGTCGCGGCGCAGGGCGATGGCGTCCGCATCCGGCGCCCGGCCCGAGTGGTACAGGGGCTGGTTGTCGAAGGTGGTCAGCGGGCACAGCCCGGTGGTGTTCTGGCCCGGATACAGCGACACCCCGCTGGGATCGCGGTTGAGATCGATCACCGAACGCGAGATCGCCGAGCGCACCGTGGTCGCGCCGAGGCGCTGGGCGAAGTCATACAGCTCGTGCACCCACCAATCCGCGTCGCGGCGTGCCAGCCACGGCGAGACGAAGCCGTCCACCAGCGCATCGGGCAGTTCGCTGCCGGTGTGCGGGAAGCTGACGATCAGCGGCGCATCGCCCTCGTGGACCTGCAGCCACTCCGGGTGGCTGTTCATGCCAGCGGCTCCACCTGCGGCAGGATGTCGGCCAGGCCTTCGGCCAGCGCGCCGCTGCGCACCAGCGCGGTCGCCGCCAGCATGTCGGGGTGGAAATAGCGGTCGTCCTGCAGGGTCGGCACCTGCGCCCGCAGGCGGCCACGCACGCGTTCCAGTGCTCCGCTGGAACGCAGGCCGGCGTGGAAGTCGCAGCCCTGCGCGGCGGCCAGCAGCTCGATGCCGACCACGTTGGCGGCGTTCTCGGCCATCTGCAGCAGGCGGCGCGCGCCATGCGCGGCCATCGACACGTGGTCTTCCTGGTTGGCTGAGGTCGGGATCGAATCCACGCTGGCCGGGTAGGCGCGCTGCTTGTTTTCCGACACCAGCGCGGCGGCGGTGACCTGCGGAATCATGAAGCCCGAGTTGAGGCCCGGCTTCGGGGTGAGGAAGGCGGGCAGGCCGGACAGCGCCGGGTCCACCAGCATGGCGGTGCGGCGTTCGCTGATCGAGCCGATCTCGCAGACCGCCATCGCCAGCATGTCGGCGGCGAAGGCCACCGGTTCGGCGTGGAAGTTGCCGCCGCTCAGGGCTTCGTTGGTGTCGGTGAACACCAGCGGGTTGTCGGACACGCCGTTGGCTTCGATCGCCAGTGTGGTGGCGGCCTGGCGCATCACATCGTACGCAGCGCCCATCACCTGCGGCTGGCAGCGCAGGCAGTACGGGTCCTGCACGCGAACGTCGTTGTCGCGGTGCGATTCACGGATCGCCGAGCCCTGCATCAGCGTGCGCAGCGCGGCGGCGGTGGCGATCTGCCCGCGCTGGCCGCGGATCTGATGGATGCGCGGATCGAACGGCGTGTCCGAGCCTTTGGCCGCTTCCACCGACAGCGCGCCGGTGACCAGTGCGGCCTGGAACACGGTGGTGATCTCGAACAGGCCGGCCAGCGCGTACGCCGTGGAGTACTGCGTGCCGTTGAGCAGCGCCAGGCCTTCCTTGGCGCCCAGCACCAACGGCGCCAGCCCAAGCCGGGCCAGCGCCTCTGCCGACGGCAGGCGCTCGCCGCCCACGAAGGCCTCACCCACCCCGATCATCACGCTGGCCAGGTGCGAGAGCGGGGCCAGGTCGCCCGAGGCGCCCACCGAGCCCTGGCACGGAATCACCGGCACGATGTCGTGCTGCAGGAAGGCTTCCAGCAGGGCCAGCGTTTCCGGGCGGATGCCGGAGGCGCCCTGGGCCAGGCTGGTGAGCTTGAGCGCCATCATCAGCCGCACCACGGCGGCCGGCATCGGCTCGCCCACGCCGGCCGCGTGCGAGAGCACGATATTGCGCTGCAGGGTTTCCAGGTCATCGCGCTCGATGCGGACGCTGGCCAGCTTGCCGAAGCCCGTGTTGATGCCGTACACCGGCTCGCCCTTCGCGACGATGTCGGCCACCGTCTGCGCGCTGCGCAGGACGGCCCCGGCGGAGGCCGGGTCCAGGCGCACGCGCGCACCGTCGTAGATCGCGCGCCACTGGGTCAGCGTCACCGCGCCGGGCTGCAGGGTCAGGGTGTTGCTCATGGAATCTCCAGACATCACAAAGGTCAGACGGATACGCCGCGCATCACACGCGCGTGCAGGGGATTGAAGCCCATGCGGTAGACAAGGTCGGCGGGTGCCTCGATGTCCCACAGGGCCAGGTTGCAGTCCAGGCCGACCGCCAGCCGTCCGATCCGGTCCTGCCGGCCCAGTGCACGCGCCGCTTCACGGGTGAAGCCGGCGATGCATTCGTCCACGGTCATGCGGAACAGGGTGGCGGCCATGTTCATGGCCAGCAGCGGGCTGGTCAGCGGCGACGTGCCCGGGTTGCTGTCGGTGGCCAGCGCCAATGGCACCCCGGCCGCGCGCAGCGCGTCGATCGGGGGCAGGGTGGTGTCGCGGGTGAAATAGAACGCGCCGGGCAGCAGCACCGCCACGGTACCGGCCGCACGCATGGCGGCAATGCCCTCGGCGTCGAGGTGTTCGATGTGGTCGGCCGACAGCGCGCCGTAGCGGGCGGCCAGCGCCGCGCCATGCTGGTTGGTCAGCTGCTCGGCGTGGATCTTCACCGCCAGTCCGTGCTGCCGTGCAGCGGCAAATACCTGTTCGGCCTGCGCGGTGCTGAAGGCGATGCTCTCGCAGAACACGTCCACGGCGTCGGCCAGGCCCTGTGCGGCCACCGCCGGGATCATCACGTTGCACACCTCGTCGATGTACTCCTGCGCCTGGCGGCCGGGCGGCACCGCGTGCGCGCCGAGGAAGGTGGGCACCACCTCCACCGCGCGCTGGCGTGCCAGTTCGTGGGCCACGCGCAGCTGCTTGGTCTCGTCCTCCAGGCTCAGGCCGTAGCCCGACTTGATCTCCACGGTGGTGACGCCTTCGGCCAGCATCGCGTCCAGCCGTGGCAGGCTGGCGGCCAGCAGCGCGTCCTCGCTGGCGGCACGGGTGGCGCGTACCGTGGAGACGATGCCGCCGCCCGCGCGGGCGATATCGGCATAGCTCACGCCCTGAAGGCGCTGCTCGAATTCATTGGCGCGGTTGCCGGCGTACACCAGGTGGGTGTGGCAGTCGATCAGGCCCGGGCTGATCCAGCGCCCGCCGCAGTCCACGCGCTGCACGGGCTCAAGAGGGTCCGCCGAACCGGCCGCGCCCACGTGCACGATGTGGCCATCGCGGGCGGCGATCACCCCGTCGCGGATCACGCCCAGGCCAGGGCCATCGGCGGTGATCAGGTGGGCGTTGGTCCAGAGGGTGTCACAGTGCATGGCAGCAACCACGGCGGCTTATATGTCTATACAATATAGGCGCCTCTTCCGGGATGTCCAGTCATGCCAGCCAACCCTGCCTCTGCCGTCGCCTTCCATGCCGAACATGCCTTGCTGCCGCAGGGCTGGGCGCGCGATGTGCGGATCGTCGGGGTAGGGGGCACGCTGCAGGAGGTGACCGCCGGTGTGCCGGCGCAGCCGGGCGATACCCCCCTGTCGATCGCGCTGCCCGGGCTGGGCAACCTGCACAGCCATGCGTTCCAGCGCGGCATGGCGGGGCTGACCGAGATCGGCGGGCGCAGCGGCGACAGCTTCTGGAGCTGGCGCGAGCTGATGTACCGCTTCCTGGCCCACCTGCAGCCGGAGGCGGTGCAGGCCATCGCCGAACAGGCCTACGTGGAGATGCTCGAATCCGGCTTCACCCGCGTGGGCGAGTTCCACTACCTGCACCACGCCGCCGATGGCACGCCCTACGCGGACCGCGCCGAGATGGCCGGGCGCATCGCCGCTGCCGCGCAGGGCAGTGGCATCGGCCTGACCCTGCTGCCGGTGTTCTACGCGCATGCCGATTTCGGTGGGGCCCCGCCGAACCCGGCGCAGCGTCGGCTGATCCACGACGTGGACGGTTTCGCCGCGCTGCTCGACCGCTGCCGCCAGGCGCTGCGCGGGCAGCCCGATGCGGTGCTGGGCATCGCTCCGCACAGCCTGCGCGCCGTGACCGGCGAAGAGTTGCAGGCCCTGCTGCCACTCAATGACGGCCCGGTGCACATCCACATCGCCGAACAGACCCGTGAAGTGGACGCGTGCGTGGCCTGGAGCGGTCTTCGCCCGGTGCGCTGGCTGTACGAACACGCGGCGGTCGACGCGCGCTGGTGCCTGGTCCACGCCACCCATGTGGACGCTGACGAAGTGCAGCGCATGCTCGACAGCCGCGCGGTGGTCGGGCTGTGCCCGATCACTGAAGCCAACCTGGGCGATGGCCTGTTCCCGATGCAGGGCTTCGCGCGTGCCGGCGGCCGCTTCGGCGTCGGCTCGGATTCCAACGTGCTGATTGATGCGGCCGAGGAACTGCGCCTGCTCGAGTACGGCCAGCGCCTGCAGCTGCGCGGGCGCAACGTGCTGGCACCGCAGGACGACACCTCCAGCGGGCGCTGGTTGTTCGAGCAGTCGTTGCGCGGCGCCGCACAGGCGCTGGGCGTGACTACGGGCCTGCAGGTGGGCGCGCCGGCCGATGTGGTCGAACTGGATCCGCAGCACCCGGCGATGATCGCGCGCGAAGGGGATGCCTGGCTTGACAGCTGGGTGTTCGCCGCACGTAATGGTGCCGTGCGATCGGTCTGGCGCGGGGGACGCGAACTGGTCCGGCAGGGACGCCATGTGCAGCGCGACGCCGTGGCGGCGCGCTTCGTCCAGGCCCTGCGCAGCGTGCTGACCGCCGCGCGCTGATCCCCGCCCACCCATTCCAGGACTCCCGAGTGACGGGCAAGAAAGCAGCCACCCTCAACCAGCGCATCCGTGCCGAGCTGGAAAGCCGCATTCTCAGCGGCGAATGGCCGCCGGGGTTCCGCATCCCGTACGAACACGAACTGATGGAGCAGTACGGCTGCTCGCGCATGACGGTGAACAAGGTGCTCACCGCGCTGGCCGAGAGCGGCATGATCGAACGTCGTCGCCGTGCCGGTTCGTTCGTGGCCCGGCAACCGCCGCACCTGGAGCAGGTGGCGCTGGAAATACCGGACATCGCGATGGCGGTCGGTGCGCGCGGCCACGTCTACGGCTACCAGCTGCTCGATCGCGCCTACCGCAGCCCGAATGCCGAGGCCAGCGAGGAAGTGGCCCTGTCAGGGAGCGAAAAACTGCTGGCGATACGCTGCCTGCACCGCGCCGATGGCAAACCGTTCGCGCTGGAGCACCGGCTGATCAGCCCGGTGGGCGTGCCGGACGTGCTGGCGGTCGATTTCAACACCACCGCGCCGGGCAGCTGGCTGCTGCAGAACGTGTCGTGGACGCGCGCCCAGCACCGCATCAGCGCCTGGGGCGCCGATGCGGCTGCTGCTGCGCTGCTGGAGGTCAAGCCGGGCACGGCCTGCCTGGTGATCGACCGCCTGACCTGGCGCGGCGAACAGCCCATCACCTGCGTGCGGCAGATGTTCCTGGGCGACGCCTGGGACCTGGTTGCCCGCTTCGCCCCCGGCGCGCGCTGAGGATTAGAGCGTGGCGCACTGCCGCCAGCGCACCGGTTCGTCGGTACCCAGGCGCGGGTTGAGCTGGATGCGCACCGTGCGCAGCGCCGGGTAGCGCTTCACCTGCGTGCAGATATGCGGCCAGAGCGCGTCGATCTCTGCCGAACGGTTGATCGCCAGGGTCTGCCGGGTCTGCCAGAACGCGCTGAGCACGCCGCTCTGCTGGCCCAGCAGCGCCGCCAGCTCACGCTGGTAGCGGGCCAGTGTGGCCGGGTCCGGATCGGGCTCGGTGCCGAGGATGTGATTCGGATCGCCGCCGTGGGCGGCAGCGGCCGGTGCAGGGGGCGGCGCAGCGGCGTTCTCGACCGGGGCCGCTGCCGTGCCGGCCGGTGCAGCAGCCGGCACATCTGCCGCCTTGGGCGCCGGGGTGGATGCCGTCGGCGCAGGCGCAGGTGCCGCCGTCGCCGGAGCCTGCGCCATCACATGCGCGGACTGGTCCAGCCGCGATGTGAGGTACCCCATGCCCACGATCAGCCCCAGCGTCAGCGAGCCCAGCGCGGCAATGGAAATGCGTCGGATCGCCTCGCGCCGTGCCGCCTGCTTGACCCGGGCTTCCACGTCGCCGGGCAGGTAGGGCTGCAGCAGCGGCCACAGCAGGCGGCCGTCCAGGACCTCCACGTGCTGCTTCTCGGCGGCGGCGCGGCCATCGCGCTCGATCTGTCCTTCGGTGATCAGGATCCCGCCACGGCCGCCGGCCAGGCGGGCCGCCGCGCCCAGTTCGTTCACCGCAGCGGTGCCGATCCGGTAGGCGCGGCCATGCTTGCACGACACCAGCCAGCGCTGCTGCTGGGCGTTCTGCATCAGGAAATCGCTGCGCGGCTCGTGGCTCTCATCGACATGGTCGGGAACATCCTGCAGCCCGCGCTGCTCGCGCAACGCCCGCTTGACGATTTCTGAAAAATCGCGCCAGTGCATGCCGGCCAACGCGTTGAGGCCCAGGCGGGTCTCCTTGCGGCGGCGTTTCACCAGCCAGAAGTAGGCGGCGGCCAGGGACCAGACAACGAGGGCCAACAGGAGAGCCAGAATCCAGGAGAACATGAGGCCTAGGAGATGAACACGGATGTGCGTAGACAGTTTATATGCGCTCGCGCCTGTCTGTGGGGTGTCGTTTTTGTCTCGACTCGCGCATCGATGGTCGGGTCGGTGATGGAAGTCTCATTTCGTGCCGCTGCATCCCGGACACGAAAAACCCGCCAATCCGTAGCCGTGAGGGGAGGGAACAAACGGCGCAGAAGCGATTGGCGGGTCGTTTTCGATTGTCAACAAAGTCGTGTTGCTTTGCAACAATCTCCGTGCGGTAGCGTGTGGTCTACGCTCAGGGATCCGAGCCGGGCGACTGATGGGTACCCGGGCGCGGGTCTGCGTTGGGCGAGGCACTGCGCGCTTCGGCGCGGTTGACGCGGGTGTTGAGCGCATCGATCCGGGCGTTGAGCGCGGCGACGTCTTCGGCGGTGGGGATGTTCAGGCGCTTGAGCACGCCCTGGACCCGGTCATCGAAGGCCTTCTCCACCTTGTCCCAGGTGCCGGAGGCCTTTTCACGCGCCTCGCCCAGGTGTTCTTCGACGTTGTCGCGCCAGCGCGGCGCATCGCCGGCCTGCTCGCGGTTGCGCGCGTCGATCGACTCGCCTTCCTTGACCAGGTTGTCGAAGACGCGGCTGCCCTCGGCCTGCGCGCGTCCGAACGCGCCCAGCCCGGCCAGCCAGATCTGCTGCGCCGAATCGCTCAGCTTGCGCGAGAAGCGCTCGGCCTGATCCTGCAGCGAGGGCTTGTCGCCCGGAATGCGGTCATCGAAGTCATCGTGTGAGTTCATGGGGCGATCCTGTGAGTGGCCACCCGCCGATCCTACCCACGCCCGGTGTTGCGCGGCGTGATGGCCGCGCCCGTTTGCAGCGTGGGTTCAGCCCAGCTTTTCCTTCAGCACGCGCTGGATTTCGCTTTCCACCATGCCCTTCATCATCGACACCGGGAAGCCCAGTTCGGCAGAGACATGCACCTGGCCGGGCAACAGCTCGATCAGCCCCTTGACCCCGGAGCCGTTGAACTTCAGCGCGTCGCCAACCCAGCTGCTTTCCAGCGAGAACTTCTCGGTGAGCTTGGCCACCATCGACTCGATCGCCTTGCGGGCACCGTCATCGGGCAGGGCGTGGGCGTGGCGGATATCAATGCTGGACATACAGTCTCCTGGCGGGCGATAGCGGGGAAAGGGCGTGCATTGTGCGCATCCTCGCCCATAACTCCAAGGTGTGCGTCACACTTCTTCTTCCCAGACAGCCAACCTGATAGGCTGCGCCGCGTGCAGAACCTGCTTGTTCACTTCACCCATCGCCAACACCCCGACCAGCCGCTGCGGCCCGGGGTGCAGCGCATCGTGCGCCACGCGTCCGGCAGCGTCCGCCTCGGTGGCGACGCGGCGGGCACCCTGCTGCTGGCGCAGTTCTGCCTGGACGACCGCGGCCTGTGGCTGCAGGTGGCCAACGGAATGCGCGGCATCCACGTCAACGGGCGTCCGGTGCGGCGCATGGCGCTGCTGCGTCCCGGCGACGCAGTCTATGCCGATGGCGTGGAAATGGTGATCCAGGGCGAATGCGAAGCCCTCAACCATGCTCCCTCCCGCAGTGATGAAATCGGCGACGATCCGCGCCTGCTGCGCGGCGTTGGCGGGCAGCACCACGGCCGCAGCTTCACCCTGGACCGCCCCCGGCTGATCGGGCGTGGGGCCGAGGCGGACATCGTCATCGACGACCCGGCCTTCGCCGAACAGCACGCGCGGCTGGAGCGGCACGGCGAGCGGTTGTTGCTGCGCGATCTGGGCGCGGGCGAGTCGACCCGGGTCAACGGCGTCAGCGTGCGGCACTGCTGGCTGCAGCCGGGTGACCAGCTGGTGTTCGACGCCCAGCACCGGTTCGTGCTGGAAGTCCCGCACGACGGTCGCAAGCGCGTGGCCAGCCACGAAGAGGATGAGCTGCTCGACCTGCCGGCGGCGGTGGAAGCTCCGGTCAAGCCGCGCCGGGTGAGCCGCTGGCCATGGCTGCTCGGCAGTGCGTTGTTGCTGGCCGCCATCCTCAGCCTGCTGCTGTGGTTCGGCGCGCGCTGACCGGATAGATTCAAACGCAACCAAATTGGCCTTGTGCTGCAAGGCCTAAAGGCTGGTGCGCTGCGGCATACTAGGGGTCTTGCCCCATAGGTGTGACATGACGCGCGCGTTCAACTTCAGTGCCGGCCCTGCAACCCTGCCGGAATCGGTCCTGCGCCAGGCGCAGGAAGAGATGTTGGAATGGAACGGCGCTGGCGCCTCCATTGTTGAAATGAGCCACCGCGGCCCGGAATTCATGGCCGTTGCCGCCCAGGCCGAAGCGGACCTGCGCCGCCTGATCGGCATTCCGGACGACTACGCGGTGATGTTCCTGGCCGGCGGGGCCACCACCCAGCAGGCCCTGCTTGCGCTCAATTTCGCCGCGCCCGGCCAGACCGTGGACTACGTGCTCACCGGCCATTGGGGCAAGACCGCCATCAAGCAGGTCAGCCCCTACGTCACGGTCAACGTTGCCGCCAGCAGCGAAGCCAGCGGCTTCCACGACATTCCGCCGCGCGACCAGTGGCAGCTTTCCGATGATGCGGCCTACGTCCACATCACCGCGAACGAGACCATCCACGGCGTCGAGTTCCGTGACACCCCCGACGTGGGCGGCGTCCCGCTGTTCGCCGATTTCAGCTCGTCCATCGCCAGCGAACCGCTCGACGTCTCGCGCTACGGGCTGATCTATGCCGGCGCGCAGAAGAACCTCGGCCCGGTCGGCGTGTCGGTGGTGATCGTGCGCCGCGACCTGCTCGACCGCAGCGGCCAACCGCGCGCGGACATCTTCGATTACCGCTCGCACGTCGCGCGCGATTCCATGCTCAACACCCCGCCTACCTGGAACTGGTACCTGGCCGGGCTGGTGTTCCAGTGGATGCTGGCCGAAGGCGGCGTGGAGGCGTTCGCGCGGCGCAACGCCGCCAAGTCCGCCCTGGTCTACGGCGCCATCGATGCCTCCGGCGGTTTCTACCGCAACGACGTGGTGCCGGCGGCGCGCTCGCGCATGAACATTCCGTTCTTCCTGCCCGATGAAACCCTCACCGCACGCTTCGTCAGTGAATCCAAGGCTGCCGGGCTGCTGGCGCTGAAGGGCCACAAGGCGGTCGGCGGCATCCGTGCTTCGCTGTACAACGCCCTGCCGGTGGAAGGCGCGCAGGCGCTGGTCGCCTTCATGGGCGACTTCCAGCAGCGCAACGGCTGACGCGTTCAAATTTACCGGGGCGCTGGCCGCCCCACTGCACCTGGAACCCCTGATGGCCACCAAACCCGCCAAGCCCAAGGCACCCTCCGCCAAGCCTGCACCGGCTAGCTCGACCAAGGCCGCGCCCAAACCGGCCAAGGCCAAGGCCGATGCACTGCCGGCCGCCGCCGCGCCCGTGCTGTCCGACGTGCGCGCCAAGATCGACCATATCGACCGCAGCATCCAGGCGCTGATCGCCGAGCGCGCGCAGTTCGCCCACCAGGTCGGCAAGGCCAAGGGCAAGCTCGCCGCCGCCGTGGACTATTACCGCCCCGAACGCGAAGCACAGGTGCTGCGCATGGTGGTGGATCGCAATGAAGGTCCGCTCAGCGATGAAGTACTGGTGCACGTGTTCCGCGAAATCATGTCCGCCTGCCTGGCCCAGCAGGAGCCGCTGAAGATCGGCTACCTCGGCCCGGAAGGCACCTTCAGCCAGCAGGCCGTGCTCAAGCATTTCGGCCGCTCGGCGCTGGGCCTGCCGCTGGCCAGCATCGAAGAAGTGTTCCAGGAAGTGGAAGCAGGCAACGCCGACTTCGGCGTGGTGCCGGTGGAGAACTCGGGCCAGGGCACCATCCAGATCACCCTGGACATGTTCCTCACCTCCAACCTCAAAATCTGCGGTGAAGTCGAGCTGCGCGTGCAGCAGTACCTGATGTCGCGCAGCGGCCGGCTGGAGGATATCGAGCGCGTGTACGGCCACCCGCAGTCGTTCATGCAGACCTCGTCGTGGCTGCGTGCCAACCTGCCCAAGGCGGAAAAGGTGCCGGTCTCCAGCAACGCCGAAGGCGCGCGGCGCGCCCGCAATGCCGACGACGCGGCGGCCATCGGTGGCGAGAGTGCAGGGCACGTGTACGGCCTGAAGAAGGTGGTGACCAAGCCGATCCAGAACGATGCCGACAACACCACCCGCTTCCTGGTGGTGGGCCGGCAGTTCTTCCCGACCTCCGGGCACGACCGCACCTCGGTGCTGGTGTTCATCCACGACAAGCCCGGCGCGCTGTTCGACGTGCTCAGCCCGTTTGCCCGCCACGGCATCAGCATGAACCGCATCGAATCGCGTCCGTCGCACAACGCCAAGTGGGAGTACGGGTTCTTCATCGACCTGGCCGGCCACATCGACGACCCCGCCATGCAGGCCGCACTGGCCGAGCTGGAGGCGCATTCGGCGCAGATCAAGGTGCTGGGCTCCTATCCCGTCGCCGTGCCCTGATTCGACCGGCGCTGCCGCCCCGCGTACGGCGCCGTTGCAACGACTTTCCGCATTACTGCCGCCCCTGGGGGCGGCCTGACAGGATTCATCGATGACCGCTTCCGCTTACTGGATCGCCCGCAAGGGCCAGCCCCTTCAGGGCAGCCTGACCATTCCCGGCGACAAGTCCGTGTCGCACCGCGCGGTGATGTTCGCCGCCCTGGCCGACGGCGTGTCGCACATCGACGGCTTCCTGGAAGGCGAGGACACCCGCGCCACCGCCGCCATCTTTTCGCAGCTGGGCGTGCGCATCGAGACCCCGTCGCCGTCGCAGCGCATCGTGCACGGCGTTGGCGTGGATGGCCTGCAGGCGCCCAGCGCGCCGCTGGACTGCGGCAATGCCGGCACCGGCATGCGCCTGCTCGCCGGCCTGCTGGCCGCGCAGCCGTTCGACTCGGTGATGGTGGGTGACGAATCGCTGTCGCGGCGCCCGATGCGCCGCGTGACCGGCCCGCTGGCGCAGATGGGCGCGAAGATCGACACCGACTCCGACGGCACCCCACCGCTGCGCGTGCACGGCGGCCAGGCGCTGCACGGCATCGACTTCGCCTCGCCGGTGGCGAGCGCCCAGGTCAAATCCGCCGTGCTGCTCGCGGGCCTGTACGCCGCCGGCGTCACCGCCGTGACCGAACCGCACCCGACCCGCGATTACAGCGAGCGCATGCTGCGCGCCTTCGGCGTGGAGATTGAATTCTCCCCCGGCCAGGCGCGCCTGCAGGGCGGCCAGCGCCTGCGCGCCACCAACATCGCGGTGCCGGCCGATTTCTCGTCGGCTGCGTTCTTCCTGGTGGCCGCCAGCATCATTCCGGGGTCGGAACTGCGCCTGCGCCAGGTGGGCCTCAACCCGCGCCGCACCGGCCTGCTGGCGGCACTGCGCCTGATGGGCGCGGACATCGTCGAGGAAAACCATGCCGAGCAGGGTGGGGAAGCGGTGGCCGACCTGGTGGTGCGTCATGCGCCGCTGCACGGTGCGGAGATCCCCGAGGCACTGGTGCCGGACATGATCGACGAGTTCCCGGCGCTATTCGTGGCCGCCGCTGCGGCGCAGGGCAACACCGTCGTGCGTGGTGCGGCCGAACTGCGGGTCAAGGAATCGGACCGTCTGGCGGCAATGGCCACCGGCCTGCGCAGCCTGGGCGTGCAGGTGGACGAAACCGAAGATGGCGCCACCATCCACGGCGGCCACCCACTGGGCAGCGGCACGATTGAAAGCCACGGTGACCACCGCATCGCCATGGCCTTCGCCATTGCCGGCCAGCTCAGCACGGGCGAAGTGCGCGTCAACGACATCGTCAACGTAGCCACCTCGTTCCCCAACTTCGACGGCCTGGCCCGCGGCACCGGCTTCAACCTCGCCTGACCGGTAGAGCCACGCCATGCGTGGCTGCGTAATCCAACCGGTAAAACCGACCGGGTAGAGCCGACCGGGTAGAGCCGACTGTTAGTCGGCTGCTCTGCTCTGGTCTGCTCTTCTTCGCGCAAACCCAAAAAGACAAAAAAAAAGGGGCCGATCAAACAGATCGGCCCCCCGGCTCCCCCGCCGTTATTCGTCTACACCCTTACCGCTCGGTACGGAAATCCACCGGCACACGCACCACACTGGCAACGGCACGACCGTTCTGCAGGGCCGGCTCGAACTTCCAGTCACGCACCGTGCTCAGCACCGCACGATCCAGATCGCGGTCGCGCGAACCGCTGCGCTGCACGATGTTGGCGTCCGTCACCTGGCCGCGCGTATCCACGTTGAGGCTGGCAATCACACTGCCTTCCACACCGCTACGCAGCGCCGTGCGCGGGTACACCGGCTTCGCATTGCTGGTCAGCGGCCGCGCATCGCGGTTACGTACCGCAGGCGCCGCGCGGCGCTGCGTGGTGGCCGGCGCGGCCTCGCGGTTCACCGGCGCGGGCGTCGTGGCAACCGGCGTTTCCGTGGCGGGCAGCATGCGCTCGCCCACCGGCGCCGTGACGCCCTCGGTCGGATTCGCGTAGCGCAGCCAGACCAGCGCGGCGGCGAACATCGCCACGATCAGCGCCATCCACAACCACGGAGAAGTGCGGCGGCGGGCCGGATCGTCGAGAACGTCGCGCTGGTGCTGCGGCGAAGTGGGCATGTCGTGTGCATGGGTAACACTCATGGCGGACTCCTGGTGTCGAGTTGACGCCTGCAGTCTTGCCTGCCGCCGGTCGAAGGTGTGTCACCGAAGCGTCAACGCGGCGACTGCATTCCCTGTGAGGTTCAGCATGATGATCCCGGCCTATACACGGGATTGACGCGACCGTGATCGCATATGACCACTAAAACGATGGCGACGCGGAACGATTACCACCCGGAACGATCACCACGCGGTAGGTACCAACCGTGGGTCGGTACGCATCAAACGGCAGGTACCAACCGTGGGTCGATACGCACTACGAGGCAGGTACCAACCGTTGGTCGGCACGCGCCAGGCGCCGCGTTACTGCGCCTTGAAATCAAACGGCACTTCGATGCTGCCGGTCACGGCCACGCCGTTGCTCTGCGCCGGCAGGAAGCGCCAGCGGCGCACCGCATCGGTGGCGGCGCGATCCAGGTCGCGCGAACCACTGCGCTGCACGATGGTCACATTCATCGGCACGCCGGTGGCATCCACATCCACGCGGACCACCACGCTGCCGGCCTCGCCCCGGCGCAGCGCGGCGGGCGGGTAGGTGGGCGGCGGTGACTGGTCGGCAATCGGCTGCGGGCGGTCGCCGGCGGCCATCGCCGTCTGCGCCGGCGCCGTCGTCGGGGCTGCCGGTGCGGCCGGCGGCGGCGGGGGCGGGGCGGTTTCCACCAGCTGCGGGCGCTCCTCGTTCGCCGGGGGTGCCTTCGCATCGGGCATGTCGCTGGAACCCGCCGCCGCGGCGAGGGGTTCGGGCAGCGGCTCCACCTCGGCCACCTGTTGCGGCGTCTGGGCCGGACCGGCCTTGTAGAAGTCGTCGTTGCGGTTGCTCAACCACACCACCAGGAACAGCAGCACGCCGACGCCAAAGGCGATCCCGGCGATCATGAGGCTGCGGCGGGGCAGGTGGAAGGTGATGTTCTTGCCAGACGAAGAGCGGGAAGCGGACATGAGGCATACCGTGGTGAACAACCCGATTCTGCCATGCCCGGAATGAACCGGGCGGCAGAAAAACGGATTACAGGCGATAATCCCCCTCCAGACCCGCACATACCGCCCAAACGCCATGCTTGATCCAGCCCTGCTCCGCCAACAGCCCGCCGACCTCGCCGAACGCCTGCGCACCTCGCGTGGTTTCGAGCTGGACGTCTCCGGACTGGAGTCGCTGGAAGCCGACCGCAAGCGCATCCAGGTGCGTACCCAGGAGCTGCAAAGCCTGCGCAACAGCCGCTCCAAGGCCATCGGCCAGGCCAAGGCCAAGGGCGAGGACGTGTCGGCGATCATGGCCGAAGTGGCCGCCTTCGCCGATGAGCTCAAGGCCTCGGAAGTGGCCCTGGACGACCTGCGCGAGAAGATCGAAGCCATCGCCATGGGCATCCCGAACCTGCCGGCAGAGGATGTCCCGGCCGGCAAGGACGAGTCGGAGAATGTCGAGCAGAAGCGCTGGGGCACCCCGCGCAGCTTCGATTTCCCGGTGCTGGACCATGTCGAGCTGGGCGCGCGCCTGCATCGCCTGGACGGTGAGAGCGGCGCCAAGCTGTCCGGCTCGCGCTTCACCGTGCTGCGCGGCCCGATCGCCCGCCTGCACCGCGCCCTGGCCCAGTTCATGCTGGACCTGCATACCGGTGAACACGGCTACGAGGAAACCAACGTTCCGGTCCTGGTCAACGAAGAATCGCTGCGCGGCACCGGCCAGCTGCCCAAGTTCGAGGACGACCTGTTCAAGACGGCGGTGGGCGAGTCTACCCGCTACCTGATTCCGACCTCGGAAGTGTCGCTGACCAACATTGTCCGCGACGAGATCGTCGACGCCGAGCGCCTGCCGCTGAGCATGACCGCCCATTCGCTGTGCTTCCGCGCCGAAGCCGGCAGCGGCGGCCGCGACGTGCGCGGCATGATCCGCCAGCACCAGTTCGAGAAGGTCGAACTGGTCACCGTGTGCGCCCCGGCGGACAGCGAGGCCGAGCACCAGCGCATGACCCGTGCCGCCGAAGTGGTGCTGGAAAAGCTGGGCCTGCCGTACCGCAAGGTGCTGCTGTGCACCGGTGACATGGGCTTCTCCGCGATCAAGACTTACGACCTGGAAGTGTGGCTGCCCTCGCAGGACACCTACCGTGAAATCTCCTCGTGCTCCAACACCGGCGACTTCCAGGCCCGCCGCATGCAGGCCCGCTGGCGCAACCCCGTAACCGGCAAGCCCGAACTGGTGCACACCCTCAATGGCTCGGGCGTAGCGGTTGGCCGCGCCATGATCGCGGTGATGGAGAACTACCAGAACGCCGACGGCAGCATCACCATTCCCGACGCCCTCAAGCCCTACATGGGCGGCCTGGACACCATCGCCTGATGCAGAAAAACCCGCCGAAACGCGGGTTTTTTGCATCTCAACCCAGCGCATCCCACCGTAGAGCCACGCCCTGCGTGGCTGCTAGTCGCCAGGGCGCCGCAACCGCGCGTAGAGCCACGCCCTGCGTGGCTGCCCTCCGCTCGAAACCGCCCCGTAGAGCCACGCCCTGCGTGGCTGCCCTCCGCTCCAGCACCGCGCACAGCCAGGCATGGCCTGACTCTACAACCGGTCCCACACGCAAAAAAAAACGGCCCCGCAAACGCGGGGCCGCAGGGTGGGCCGGATGGGGGAGGGGGTCTCCGGCCCGGGCGGGGCGTCCGACGAGGACTCAACGCCCGCCCTGGAACACTCAGGCCTCGGCCAGCTCTTCAAACTCGGCAGCCGGCAGGCTCGCCAGCGCTGCAGCAATCGCCTCTTCGCGGTGCGTCGGCGAATAGGCAATGCCCTCGGCGCGCACGAATTCCACGTTGTTGATGCCCATGAAGGCGAACACCTGGCGCAGGAAGGGCTCCTGGAAATCGGCCGGCGAATCGGTATAGATGCCGCCGCGTGCGCTGGCGATGATCACCCGCTTGCCACCCGCCAACCCCACCGGGCCGTTCTCGGTGTACTTGAAGGTGCGCCCGGCCACCGCCACGCGGTCGATCCAGGCCTTCAGCGTCGAGGGAATGCTGAAGTTGTACATCGGCGCGCCGATAACCACCACGTCCGCCGCCAGGAACTGCTGCATCACCGCTTCGGCGTCAGTCGCCTCGGCCGCATCAGCCTGGGCAAGCGATCCACTACTCAAATGGGGAATGGGATTACGATCGAGATCGCGGTAGGTTACGTCGAGGTTCTCGACGGTCTCATTGAAACGTGCGACCACCGCCGCGGACAGCTGGCGGGACACCGAGTTGTCGCCCAGCACGCTGGCATCAATGTGAAGAAGCTTCATGGCAATCACCTGTTATCCGGGGAAGGGCGGTCAAGGCGCCGCCGACGGAGAAGAGGTTAGGTTGTTGCGTCGCTGGGATAAAGGTGGTTGAATATCACGTATTGTTCTATATCTGGAACTTCGGTATGCAAGACCTCAATGATCTGTACTACTTCGCCATGGTGGTCGACCACGGCGGTTTTGCCGCGGCCGAACGTGCCCTTGGCATCCCAAAATCCCGCCTGAGCCGCCGCATCAGCCAGCTGGAGACCGATCTGGGTGTCCGCCTGCTGCAGCGCTCCACGCGCCGCTTCGCGGTCACCGACGTGGGCAACAGCGTGCACCGCCATGCGCAGACCATGCTCGCCGAGGCCCAGGCCGCACGCGAAGTGGTGGACCGCCTCAGCGCCGAGCCGCGCGGCCTGGTCCGCGCCAGCGTGCCGGTGTCGCTCGCGCAGATGCAGCTGCCCAAGCTGCTGCCGAAGTTCCTGGCCCAGTACCCCAAGGTGCGGCTGCAGCTGAACATCAGCAACCGCCGCGTGGACATCATCAATGAAGGCTACGACGTCGCCCTGCGCGTGCGCTCGCGGCTGGACGACGACGGCAGCCTGGTCATGCGCAGCTTCGGGCAGGTGCAGGAACTGCTGGTCGCCAGCCCGAAGTACCTCGATCGCGCCGGCCGCCCCAAGGACCCGGACGAGCTGGCCAACCACGTCACGCTGAGCATCAGCGAAGACGAAGCGCGCCAGCGCTGGGAACTGCACGGCCCGGAAGGCGCGGTCCGCCGTGTGGACCTGCAGCCCCGCGTGGCCGGCTTCGACTTTCCGCTGCTGCAGAGCATGGTCAAGGACGGTTTCGGCATTACCATGCTGCCCGAAACCGTCTGCGCCGACGCCGTGCGCAGCGGTGAGCTGGAAGTGGTGCTGCCGGAATGGTCGCTGCCGCAGGGTGTCTGCCACGCCGTGTTCGCCTCGCGCCGCGGCCTGCTGCCGGCGGTCCGCGTCTTCATCGACTTCCTGGCCGAACACCTGCCGCCCCAGCTGGAGGCCTCGCGCCTGGACTGCGGTGGCGCGTGCGAGCGGGCCAAGGAGAAGATCAAGGCCAGTGCGCTGGGTGCGTTGGCGGTGGATGCGGGGTGAGGTGACGCGGGCGGCCTTGGGGAAACCGGGTCGCCCATGCGAGAATACGCGCCCGGCTGAGGCCGGCGCACGACATACGGAGAGATGGCCGAGCGGTTTAAGGCACCGGTCTTGAAAACCGGCGAAGGGTCAAACCTTCCGTGGGTTCGAATCCCACTCTCTCCGCCAGTTACGCAAAACGCCCCGAAAGGGGCGTTTTGCGTAACTGGCGGAGAGAGGTGGGTGCCGACCCTGCGCGGGTTCGACGGATTCGCCTGGAGCGAATCCGGACAGCCGAACGGCTGGCTCCGCAGCGCAGCGCAGCGGAGGGGTTAGGTGTATGGATGCACCCAACAACCCCGGGCCACCGATCACTCAACAGAAGGTAGCGCTGTTGGCTCTATACGAAGAGCCGTGGATTTATATATAGGATCTATCCGCCAGTGCATCCGACAGAGGTGCCTTGCCTAGGCGTCCAGCTCAGCTGCCCGGCCTCGATGCTGATGGTCTGTTAGCCGTCCGAAAACACGGTCCGCCCTTCGGTAGTTACCTGCTCTGCGAGGCTGACGGGAGTGCCACCGTTGACGGAAACGGTGGCGCTCTCTCCGAGTAGTTGAACTCCGAGATGCGTATCCACAGCGATATTTGGACGTCGGATGCGCCCCTCCGCTGCCCCCAATTGACGCGTCGGGCTCAGCGATCTGTTGCGGCTGGCAAGCGGTGGCGCACAAGAGCAAAGCAGCGCAGATTGAGAGCTGACGGAGCATGATGGTTCTCCCAGCAAAGGATGAACGAAGAAGGTTCCTGCAATCGAGCTTCCACCCTTCGGCAGGTCCGTTGGCAATCCCAGGCTGAAGTCCTTGGACCATCCGCTGGTGCCTCGCTGCCTCACGCTGTCATGTTGGCGCTGAAAGCTCTGCCCATCTTCGAGCGTGAAATGCATGTCCTGGTCAAACCAGAGCAGAAGGCCAGCAATAAGCGTTCTGCGGCTGAGCCCAACGCCGCAATCTCCCCGGTTTGCGCACGGATGAGCCCAGCGATGCCGGTCTCAATTTTTAATCCCTGTGTTAGCTTAGTCATGTAGAGCCGCGCTCTACGTGGCTGAACAGACCTCAACGCCGAGCATCATCCTTGGCCTGCCAACCTTCGCTTTGACACCCTCCAATATGTCAATCTCGTGTGGATGGCGAGGTGGATCTGAAAGGCAAACTCGTTAATCACTTGTTAGCAGTGTTTGGCCGGGGCAGAGCGTAAAGGTCAGAGATTGGGTTGGGAAGTCATAGAGCGATCGGCGTCTGTCCAATCTCGCGGTTTTGGTTCGCCCCCCGTAGAGGCGTGGCCTCAGGGCGGGGGCATGAGGGCTATATCCAGTCAGGCGATTGCCATGCTCCGTGAGACCCCCAGTCGGAACTCGATCTGTGATTGTGGTAGTGGACGAAAGTTCAAGCACTGCCACGGAATGGGCGGCCCAGGGCCAAACTTAAGCGGGGGCCATCACCATTCCGCTACTGTGCTCGTCCACCATGAGCTTGAGCGGGCCCGTATGGCCGATCAGGGATTCGGCCGCGCCATTGTCTCGCAGTCGCTCGAGGGTGGCCGTCGAGCCGTTTGCATGGGCAGCCGTTGGATGGTCGGTCGCTGGGTTACTTTTCCAGACTTTTTGATCGACTACGTAAAGGGCCTCTTTGAAGCTGACTGGGGTAATGCGGAGATTGCGAAGCCTGAAGGTGTCCGCCATCCACTCATAGTTCTGTACCAGCGCGTGTGCGCAATGCAGCAGCATGCGCGAGTCGATGTACAGGAAGGTGTCGTAGTGGAATCGCCTGTCACGGGAGCTGCCTCGCTGTTCTTCAGCTTGGCCTACAACCTCTACTGCATTGAGCATAACGCTCGAAAGCAGCCGAATTGGCGGCGATGGATCCATCGGTTCAAGACCGGCGAGGATTTTTATGCGACCTGTTACGAGGCCTACGCGGCAGCATCATTTATACGTGCGGGGTTCCTTGTCGACTTCCTTGATGAAGGAGAGCCCGGAAAGAAGCCCGAGTTCCTTGCCTTCCTTCCTGCAACTGGCAAGACGTTGGCAGTTGAGTGCAAAAGGAGGGCCCATGAGATTACAGATAAGAACAACGAAGTTGGTCAGCTCAATAGGGCATTCGATCAAAATCGAACTGGTCACACCCTTGTCGCGTTTATTGAACTTGCTCGGCCGTTTCTCTACGAAGGGGATGGCTCCATCCCTGAAGTGCTGCGCTCCGCCATTCGGCGCATTGAACGACATGCCGCTACTCCGTTGGGCCAGCAGCAGGAGGTCGCGTATATTATGCTGACAAACCAGTCTCAAGTTCATTTTCTTGAGAGTGGCGTGGGGCAGGTAGGGTATCTGCACGGCTACAAAATTCCGGAGCTAAGGTTCAGAGAGACTGGCCCCCTCGAAGAGTTGCTTGCATCGCGCGATGCCCACCCTGAAATTTTTCGCTTACTTAGCTCAATGCAGCGGCACAACCATGTCCCGAACACGTTTGATGCCTCAGAGCCACGAAACGATGCCGGACTTCGTACGCCGCTTGATTGCTTTGACTTCTACTGGGATGCGTACAGGCACACCCCCCGCCACCAACTGCTTGAGTGGATGGCGGGCTGGCCGGAGCGCGCTGAGCTCGACGGTTTAGACCAGTCTAGGCTGGCCCGCCGCTTTGCCAGTCACTTCGCTTGTCTTCACGCAGAGAGGATTCAAGCTGGCCGGCTAGCCAGCGCTGAGTGAAGCAGGCAAAGGGGCCGTGCCTGGCGCATGCCTGGTAGCTATGGTGTTTTCATGGGCCGAAGCCGGCGGCCTGTAATGCTCACTAATATCCGCTTGAGTCGAGGGCCTGACTCTTGCGATACGATACTCATGTTGCCGCAATACGTCTTGGCAATGACAGCCTACGAAGATGCGTTGTTGGCCAAGTCAAGTGAGTGCATGCCGCCAAGCGCTTGGGTGGGGGATAATTTCGGTGGGCGATGTGGCCCATGTATCAGCTGAGTACAAGGTAGCTCGATCGATGGTACTGGACAATCGTGAATGGGCATGGGTCATATGGTTTGCAATTGCGCTTATTGTGGTGCTTCGAAGTGCCAAACTAAGGCGGGCATCATTAACCGTCCTAAGAGCCTTGGCCCAGCGCAGCATTGTTTCTATTTTGGCGCTTTTGTTTGCCTACATCACGCTGATCATCTTGGGGCTTTGGCATCTCGGCTGGTGGGAGCTTGGCAACCTTAAAACGACGCTGATATGGGCTTTCGGTTCTGCGTGCGTCGCTGTGTTCAATGCCCAGAAAGTCGAAGATGACGCTAACTTCTTCCGGCGCGCACTGCGAGAGGTGGCAGGGATTGCCGTAGTTGTGGACTTCCTCACCGCTATCGATACTTTTCCGCTTTGGGCAGAATTTCTCATCGTCGGTGGTGCGTTCTTGTTGGCCGCGTTGAGCGCGGTAAGCGCCAAAGAGCCGTCTCAACGCCTCGTGCATCGCGGGGCCAATGCCTTGCTGATTGCACTTGGCGTTCTGATGCTCGGAAAGTCGATCTTTCACATTGCTGTCGACTTCAAGGAGGTCGCCAATGTGCAGACTATTCGAGAGTTCCTTCTGCCCATCTTCTTGGGCCTACTCCTGCTGCCCTTTTTGTTCCTTCTCAACGCTTACTTGGTCGCAGAAAGTGTGTTGATCGCTTACAAGCACCAAAGCAAAGCGCCCAAGCTTGCGAGATATGCAGGCGCGAAGCTAATTCGCCAATTAGGTCTCGATATGCCGGCGTGGCGCCAGTGGCAGCGTCATGCGGGGCGCTTTGCGCCTTTAAGCTTTGCCGAAATTGAAGCGTCGGTGCTGGAGGTCAAGCAGACTCGTCGCCGTCAGAAAAGACCTCACCGCGTCAAGCCTGTGATGGGCTGGCTGCCCGAGGACGCGATGGGCTTTCTCGCCCGCCAAGGGCTAAAAACACGGTCGTATTACCGGGCCGGTGATATAGAATGGCTGGCTGCGTCTGGCATGGTGGACTTGGACGCCGGGGTAATGCCCAACAATGTGGCCTACTACATCTCCGGGGAGGCGTTTATCGTCAAAGAGCTTCGCTTGAAGCTCAATATCAATCAACCGGAAGAGCAAGAGGGTGCCATTGAACACTTTGGTTTTCTTTGTCACGAGCTTCTCAGAAATGCGCTTCCTTTTGCTTGCGCGCAGGATCTGCCGTTTGAGCTTGAAGTAGGGCATTTCACCGTATTTGGACGCCATACGGTGAGGATGACACTCTTTGATTGGACCGGTGGGATGAAGGGGGGATTTGATCTGACCTTTGTGATTGCGATGCCCGAAGATGAGTTCGCAACCGATTAATCACCGTGCAAAGGTCAGGAATTCACCTGCTTATTTCATGGAAAATGGATGAGCCCCGCGATGCGGGGCTCAATCTTGTCAGAGCGTGTCAGCCAACCAAAGTGGAGCCACGCCCTGCGTGGCTGAACAAACCTCAATGCCGAGCATCATCCTTGGCCTTGCCAACGTCGCTCTGCACCTTCCCGACTTCCTTCTGCACCTTGCCTTCAAGCTCCTGCGACTTGTCGCCCGTCACCTTGCCGGCAACTTCCTTCACGGTGCCCTTGACCTGGTTCTTTACGCCTTCAGTACGGTTCTTGTCCATGTGCGGATGCCTCGAAGTTGAACCCGTTGTGGGTGGAACCATCCTGCGTGCACCCCGGTGGCGAGACGGTGAACTGCAGCATCACGCGACGCACATATCGTGAGTGGCTTCACGTCGGTCTCCAAGCGTGTGGAGGCTGAGCCTGCGCCGGATGCCCCGGAAGGCGAATATCTGGACGCGATGAGAACACTCATTGAGTCGTTTGAGGTTTCGTTGGGTGAGCCTCGTCGCTTCTGTCCGGACCCTCTGGCGTTGGGTACACGGCTACGATGTCAGTGCTATCGACTATTCTGAAGCTAGTGGCCGGAGGGGGAACTCGCTACATCGGCATGGAGTGTCGCGCCACACCGGCGGAGCAGGGCAACGCCGGCCCCACAATCCGAAGCTGGCCCTGAAATGGCCAATGTAGTAACGTGTCTACATTGGGCTTCCTAGCTGGAGAGGTGCCGTGGCCATTCATACGTTTAGTAGTCGCAAATTCCACCAGGAGCCAGGGGCGCTAAAAAAGGCTGCCGCTGACGGTCCAGTGTTCATTACCGACAGGGGCACAACGCAGTACGTACTGTTGACCAAAGCGGACTATGACCGGCTCTTTACAGCCCAGCCCAGACGAACGTTGAGCAGCGCGATGCGTATGCCCGAGGCGGCCGATATCGACTTTGAGCCGATCCGTGTGGGGATTGAGCTACGCGAAGTGGATCTGGACTGATGCTCTTGCTTGATACGAACGTGGTCTCTGAGCTGAGACGCATTGGGACTGGAAGGGCTGACGCCAACTTTCAAAAATGGGCGGATGACGTTGACCTTGCACACTGCTTCATTTCGGTGATTACCGTAATGGAAGTAGAGCGAGGCGTGATCTCAAAGGAGGCCAAGGATGGGGCTCAGGGCAGGGTGCTTCGTGCTTGGTTTGAGCAGAAGGTGCTTGGTGAGTTCTCCGGGCGAATACTGGCGGTAGAGCTGAGCGACGCCCGAATTTGCGCGTCGATGCATACGCCTCACATTCGACCGGAGAACGACACTGTTCTTGCAGCAACCGCCAAGCGAGCGGGTCTGACGGTCGTCACCAGGAACGTCAAAGATTTTTCCGCACTGGACGTGCCCTACATCAACCCTTGGGCTTAGTCAGGCTGGGCAGCCACCCCAGAGGGCGTCGGCTGCTCAGGCATTGCTGCCCAGTCCACTATGGAAATCAACGCCATCAGGTTCTTGACGGTCAGATCCTCAATCGCGCCAGGGCAACGCTCGAGCAGGCCGAACAGCTTGACCATATCGATCATCCGGAGGTCGTAGATGCGCAGCAGCTTCCGGGCTACCCGGAACAGGTCGTGTCTGACCGTGTCGTCTTGGCCGATCAGGCAATGAACGTGCGAAACGTATGCTCCCTTTGGGCCTGACGCCCAAACCGCGCTTTGCAGCTCGTGCAGTGTCATCTCGCCCAGCGGCTTTCCGGTCGCGGCGACGCGGGCTTTGAGGTATTCGTTGAGCGCCGCCCAGTCGGCAGTGTTCCAATCGAGAGCGTCTGACAAGACACCAAAGTCATTGGCGATATCAATCGCAAAGGGCGAGGGTGCTGCTAGGGTGTCGAACGACATGGCGGGATTCCTCAAGTAGTGGAGATCCATCGCCCTGCAAGAAAGCATTAGCGGGCGCTGGTGCGCCTCTGGCTCGGGACGCCAATCCCGGTCGCGGATCAGCCAGCGACGGGACGATCCTGATTGCTCGGTGCAACGGCTGTCAACAGTCTGTCTTCGGAATTGTGCACTGGCATTGATTAGCTGCGCTGGCTCGTCGCGAACGCCACCATTTCTCAGGAATTCAGTGGCGAAGTTGAGGCATCCAGCGATGAGAGGCGCATCACCATATCGAGTCGCTATGGCTCGTCGACTCCCGCGCCGACTCTGCTGGCTTGCACATTGACGGCACACACGCCCGATAGACAGCGAATGGGTGTTGTGATCCTATGCCGCGATCCACACTGGATACGATCAGACGGACGCCGCAACGACACAGGTTGACTGATATGAATATTTCCCCCATCCGTAACCCTGCTGACTACAAGTTGGCATTGAAGTCGATTTCCAAGCTTGTTGAGACGGATCCTGCTCCCGATAGTCCGGAAGGCGAATTCCTGGACGTGACGGCAACGCTCATTGAGGCGTATGAAGTCAAGCAGTTTGCGATAGAAGCGCCGGACCCTATCCAGGCGATCCAGTTCAGGATGGAACAGGCTGGACTCGAGCCGAAAGATCTCGCTGCATCGATAGGCAAGCCGATCTAGGTGTGCGAGGAGATCAGCGGCAGGCGCCGCCTCTCCATTGAGATGATCCGTAAGTTGCACAGGAATGCTGGCGTTCCTGGGGGACGCGTGATTGGCGCATGTGTGGCAGAGGCGTCGAGCAGCTGCTCGGCAGCTGGTCGTTCGTCCATCGCGTTACTGTCGATCTTCAAGCCGTGCTCGACTGCCGGCTGATCGAACGCCGCTTTCAAGCAAAGATTCGGCTCAGACCCATGTGCGTGCGGTCGCAACGCGTGGTCCAGCTCAGCAGGCCGGTGCTGATCTCTTCATCTAAAAGTGCGTGTATCGAACGGAGAGGGGGCTGCAGCTCGGCGCCCTCTCCGCTCTTTGTTGCGTTTAACCAGACGATCGTCGTCAAACGCTGGTGTCTTCGTTGCATACGCGTTCAAGCCCAGAACTACAGGCACTTATAAAATTGCTGAAACCCCATAGGTTGCAGCTACTGATCGTCTGCGATCGACAAGTACTCTTCCAGAACATTGGCGCGTTCGCTGAGGCGAAAGAGTTCCTTCTGCATGACTTGAAAGCTGCTCACCGTTTCGCTGCCATAGAGTGACGACTCAAAGGCATTGCTGGCGTTGTGGAGATCGAGCCAAGCGCGCTCGGCGCGGATCAGGTTGTCCTTGGCCGTGCCATTCTGTTTGCTGAGCAGCGCTTTGTAAGCGGCGTTCAGCCGCGCGTCTTGTCGCTTTTTCTCCGCAGATTGACATGCAGCAAGTGCGATGCTTTCTGATCCCGCACTATCAACGCAGCTATAGAAGAGATCCGTAATGCCTGCGGGAGCTTGACGCTTGATGACTTCAGTGGTGCTTTCGTACGCCTGCGCGCCCGACCCATACATGGCAAGTGCAAGGCCGATGGTGATGATTCCGGTGTAGTTTTTCATGCGGTGTCAGCCTCGATGTAGCTCAGTGTGGTCATTCTTGAACGCGAACCGCGGGACTGCATGCGGTGTAATAGGTGCGGCATTTCTTCCTGTTGGTTTTTCAGCTAGCGGATGCGGGCTGGGGGACTGGGGGGCTGCATGATCTCTTCGGGTGTCACTTTCGTCGCTGGCGAATAACAGTCAAGAGACAGAAACAGGAATCACAACCGAGATGTCATCGCAAACAGCATGTTCTAGCGCCCCGCCGCCTTCCGAACCTCAAGCGCGACCCGCGCCTTGACGCCGTCCACCTTGGGGCTGTCCGGTTGTGTGTAATCGAACGCCTGGATCAGAAACACCGTCTGGTCGCCGGCACTCACGCAGTAGGACACCAGCGAGCGTCCGTCGCCTGGCGGGGCAGACACATGAACCACCAGCGTCTTCTGGTCCTGGTTCACGCGGGTGGTATAGCCCACTGCGGCGGCACCCTTGGCCAGGGCGGCGCGGCATGCCGGCAGGCTCAGCACCTTGGCGGGGAAGCGGTCGACGTCGTAACCAAGGCTGAAATCCTGGGCCATGGCCGAAGGCGCAAACGCGGCCGCGGCGGCGGTGAGGGAAGCGATCAACACTGCTTTCATCGTTTACTCCGTGCAACGTTCAAAGAGGGCGCTGGCTCAAGCCCGGACGAAAATCTCAACCCGACGATTGAGCTGACGCCCGGCGGGGTTGTCCTTGTTTTCCAGTGTGTTGGGTGCAACGGGTTGGGTCTCACCGTAGCCCTTCGCGCTGGCATCCTGCGCCGCGCCGCGTTCGCGCAGTGCCGTCACCACGGATGCGGCCCGGCGTTCGGAAAGGGACTGGTTGTACGCATCCTCGCCCTTGGCATCGGTATGGCCACGCACTTCCATGCCCTTGGCCTGCACCTGCTTCAACGCACCGGCAAGGGTGTCGAGCAGCTGCGCGGCATCGGGGCGGATGTCTGCCTTGTCGAAATCGAACAGCACGCGGTCATTGAGGGTAATCAGATACCCGCAGGGTGCGCCGGGCGGGGCGAACTTCTTCAGCGGCGGGAAACGGCCTGCCGGTTGCAGGCGCGGCATGGGCGGCATCTTCACCGCACGTGCCGGCGGCCCGATGGTGCCGGTGCCGTCGCCGTTGTTGGTGATCAGGCCGGCCTCGGCATTCCAGGTGCCGGAGCCATCGGCGTTGATGCGCAGCAGGCCCATGGGGCCATTCCAGGTGCCGCTGCCGTCGCCATTGTTGGTGATCAGGCCGCTGTCGCCATTCCAGGTGCCGGCACCCTTGCCATCCAGGCGGATGAGGCCGGCCGGTCCGTTGTAGGTGCCCGAGCCGTCGGCGCCCACCTGGATGATGGCCGCTTCGCCGTCACCGCTGCCGCCGGCGCTGCCGTTGATGGTACCGCTGCCATCGGCGTTGACGCGCACCAGGCCGCCCTCGAAGTTGGCCGTGCCGCTTCCATCGGCATTGATGGCGAAGATGCCCTCATCGCCATTGCGCAGCAGCTGCCCGCGCTCGTCGATGCGGGTGATGCCGCCAACATTGACCAGGCTGCCTGCCGCGTCGCAGCGGGCCGGCGAGACGGTCACGCCGGCGACCGGGTCCAGAATGGACTGCATCGAGGACTCAAGCGCCCGCTGCGCAGGCGTGACACCGAGAATGTCCGGCACGACGATGTTCGGGATGACCGGGAACTCGGGCACTTCACTCGCAGCTTCTTCGCTCTCTTCCGCCGATGCGGTGGTTGCCGGCTTGCTCGCAAGGTCTGCATCAGCCGCAGCCGGCGTCTGTTTGTCATCAGGGGCCTTGGAGCAGCCCGGCAAGAGGATCGCGAAGAACACGGCAACAGCAAGAGGCACATGCTTCAAGGAGCTCATGGATCCGACAGTCCCGCAATGGTGGCTGGCCGCAAATCTTATCCAGCGCACATTTCGGCGGCGTGAAGCCGAACATTGCGGCGAGAGATCGCTTCAGGTAACGCGCAGCTTCCCCTCCAGCACCCGCTGCAGCGCCCGAAGCCGCGCTGCGTTGCTGGTTGCCGATACCAGCACGGCGAGCGCGCAGGCCAACAGCGTGCCTCCGGTGGCGGCCGCGGCCAGTGCCAAGGTGCTGCCGCTGATGAGCACAACAACGGCGCTGCACGCGAAGAACGTGCCGGTGAAACCCACCGCCATGCAGCCGGCCACCACCTGTTGATTGGCCAGCAGCGTCGTGCGGTTGCCCAATACCCAGGCGGCGTACCCGACCCACGATGCCCCGATGAGCAGCATCACCCCGAACGCGGCCTGCGCGCGGCCGGGCAGGGCAGGCTCGGTCGCCAGCAGCGCGCCGATCAGCGCGCACATGATCAACGCCAGCAGCAGCACCGCCACATGCGTGTAGCGCGCCGCAGGCGAAAGCGTGCGTGCGGTTAGCGCCCGAAGATGGGCTTCCAGCGCAGCATGGTCAACGTGGGTGTTCATGGCAGTTTGTCCTTCTCGGTAAGGTGGTTGCGGAACAGCTGACGGGCGCGGTGCAGGCGCGATTTCACCGTGCCCAACGGGACGTCCAGCACGACGGCGATCTCGGTCAGCTGCAGTTCTTCCAGGTAGAACAGGGTCAATACCTCGCGCTCGATCACGGGGAGGGCATCCAAGCCGTCGTGCACCAGCTGCTCCCGGTCGATCTGAAGCGCGCCGCCATCCAGCGCGGGCAGGGTGTCCAGCGCCGCGTGCGGATCGATGGGCAGCCGGTACTGGATGCGCAGGCGGTCGGCGACGGTGCGGTGGGCGATGCCGAACAGCCACGGGCGGAATCGCTCGGGTTCCCGCAGCCGCCCCAAGCCACGCAGGACCCTCAGCCAGACGTCCTGGACCAGGTCATCGGCCACGTCGCGGTCCTGCGCCAGCTTGAAGGCGTAGCGGTGCAGCGGCAGGGTCCAGCGGCTGATCAGCGCGTCAAACGCGGCCCGCTCGCCGAGCTGGCAGCGCACGACCAACAACGTGTCGGCCGGGTTTTCCTTGCTGAGCCTGTCATCCACCGCGGGTCCCCTGTCATCCGTTGATGCAGTAGTCGGGCGTTTCGCTGGAAAGGTTCACGGGGCAGCACCCCCCGCACCGGTTTACAGGCTCAGTGTCGCACCGGACCGTGGCCTGTTGGCCAGTACCGATCGTCCATCTTTCGGCTTGTACTGACACCGCGGATACCCCGAACACGACGAAAACTCCCCATACGGCCCGCTCCGTTGCACGATCACCCCGCCATCGCAGGCGGGGCAGGCCTGCTCGCGGATCGGCTCGCCGTTGACCGTGCTGATGCTGACCGCGCCGTCATGGACCAGTTCGTTGAGGAACGAAGACCGCTTGCCCTGCACGGTGAACATCGCCACCGAACGCCGCGCCCGCGTCAGCGCCACATAGAACAGGCGGCGCTCCTCGCCGAGCGGGTAGCTGTCGGCGTGCGGCATGGCCAGCCCCAGCACCGGGTCATCGGCGCGTGCGCTCGGGAAGCTGCGCTCCAGCATCGCCGGCAGGATGACGATGTCGGCCTCGGCGCCCTTCGAGCGGTGCGCGGTATGGAAGGACAGCTCCAGGTGGGCGCCGAATCGTGACGCCCAATGCGCCGGCAGGAAGGTGCGGTCGGCGTTGTAGCGGCCGAGGATGAACACCGACAGCCGCCCGTTCCGGCCCGCCGGAATCGCACCGCTCTGCAGCTGTTGCTGCAGCCGCTGCAGGTACTGGTAAACCGCATCCTGCAGCCGGTCGCGCGTGGCAACCTGGAAGGCCTGCAGTACCGGGCCGTGGGCCGGGGTGGCCGAGCGCACCTGCTTGGCGATCTGGGCAGGGTTCCTCGACACGAACCGGCTGGAGGCGTCGCACAATGCCTGCGGGCAGCGGAAAGTCTGCTCCATGTGCATGACCTGTGCGGGGCCGAAGGTGTCCTCGAAGCCCGTCATCACGCTCACATCGGCGCCGGCGAACCGGTTGATCGACTGCCAGTCATCGCCCACCGCGAACAGGTGGCAGCCCGGCGCCTGCACCAGCGCCCGGCACAGCCGCGCGCGGGCGCGTGAGGCGTCCTGGAATTCGTCGGCCATCACCAACCGGTAGGGCGATGCGTAACGACCCTCCTCAAGGTACGCCGCGGCTTGGTTGAGCATGTCCTCGAAATCGATGGCGTCCTCGGCGGCCAGCGCGTCGTCCCACGCGTGCAGGATCGGCGTGGCCAGTTCCAGGAACAGGCGGTAGCGATGCTTGAAGCGGTCCTCGGGCAGCTGCCGCAGGCGCTCGGCCATGTCGGCCACGCCCAGTCCGTTGCTCTTGGCGTGGCTGATGAAGGTGCGCACCAGGCCGATCAGCTCGCTGTCCGGCATCGGCGTAGCACCGCCGTCGGGAAGTTCACGGTCCGGGTTGGGGTCCAGCGCAAGCCCGTGGCGGCTCAGCGCATCGCCCAAGGCGTCGAACAGCGCCCCGCTGCGCAGCTGCTGCGAGTGGGTTTCAATGCAGGTGGCACTGCCATCGCGGGGGTGGGCGTTGCCATCTTCGTCCGTGTCCAGCCGGTGCGTGTGGTACAGCGCGGTGCCGGGATAGAAGAAGTCCGGGGGCGCCTGGCGAAGCGTGTCGGTGGCCGTATCCAGCGTGGGGTGCGGCTCGTAGGTGTAGTCCACGCCGTTGTAGAACAGCCAGTCAGCAATGACGCACTCCTCGATGTTGCGCACGCGCTCGCCCCGCAGCGTGCGCACGTAGCGGTTGCCCTCGGTATCCCAGCCGTCCGCGACGGGCGCTTCGCCCTGCAGCGGCAGGTCGCGACCGAACACCAGCCGGAACAGGTCCCACTGCGTGCGGAAGTGCAGGGAGCGATCCTTCAGCCGGTCGATGATGTCGGCCAGCTGGTGGAAGCCCTGTGCGGCATCCACGGCCCAGCCCGGCACCTCGGGCATGCGTCCGCTGACCTTGCCGATGATCTGCCGCCCCAATGCATGGAACGTGCGCGCCTGAACGCCCTCGGCATCCATGCCCAGCCGCTGGAAGGCGGCGTCGGTGCGCTGCTGCAGCTCGGTGGCGGCCTCCTTGTTGAAGGCCAGCATGACGATCTGGTCGGCGGCCACCAGTCCGCGGTCGATCGCGTAGGCGGCCTTGGCCACCATGGTGGAGGTCTTGCCCGATCCCGCCGCGGCGACCACCAGCATGCGGCTGTCGAAACAGATCACCGCGCGCGCCTGCTCCGCGGTCAGCGGCTGGCGTTCAACCTGGTCCAGCAGGTCGCCGGCGTCGCTGCGCTCGCGCTGCAGGTGGGCCTCGTTGCGCGCCGTCCACAGCGCGGGCCAGTCGCCACACCAGCGCAGCAGGTCTTCTTCAATCGCCGAGTCGTTGCCATCCAGCTGCGGGCGCAGTGCCGGATCGTCGAATACCGCCCACAGCGCCTCGTCATCCAAGGGCAGGGCGGGGCGCTGCTGCTGCAGCGTCCGAAGCTGCTCCTGGGTGAGCCAGCGCCGCTGGGCATCGGCACGCGCCAGCAGCGCGTCGGCGTGGACCAGCCAGTCGCGGATCTGCCCAAGGGCGTCATTGGCGTCGGCCAGGCGACGGTCCTGTTGCCGTGCGTGCACGCTGGTGGACCAGAGCGCGTGCAGGCCGGCGGCCTGCTCATTCGGAAGGCCGCCCAGCCGGAGGTCACCGTCTTCGGTGGCGAAATGCAGCGTGCTCCACACCGGACCGCGCTGTACCCGCCACGCGGATGACGCACCGGTGGCCAGTGTGTAGACCCGTGCATCCACGGTCAGCTCAAAGCGGTCATCAACCCGGCGCAGCCGCCAGTCCGGCGAGCGCGAGAGGCGCAGGCCCCATGGGGAAGGGGACCAGTTGTGCGTCATCACTACATCCAGAAAAGCGGGCGGGTCGCCGATGCAGGGCGTGCATCGGGAAAGCAATCATCGCGTCATGATAGGAAAAACCAAACGAAAAAACCCCGCCGCAGCGGGGTCTCTTCAGGGTGTGGCTATTCGTACCGCTCAGCGATCGCAGGCCACCGCGTCATGGGTGCGCGACTGCCGCTCCACCAGCACCGCCACGCCCCACAGCAGCAGGCCGCCCACCGCGGTGGCCGCGCCCACATAACCGGTCACGGCCGGGCTGAAGCCGGCGCCGATGGCCATGCCGCCGAACCACGGGCCCAGCGCGTTGGCCGTATTGAAGGCGGCGTGGTTGGAGGCGGCAGCCAGGGTCTGGGCCTCACCGGCCACGTCCATCAGGCGGGTCTGCAGCACGGCAGCCAGCGCGCCCATCGTGCCCACGGCAATGATCATCGGGAAGACGGTCCAGACCGAGGTGGCCGCCAGGGGGTAGGCCAGCAGCACCACGATCGACCACACCAGCACCAGCCCGGCGGCACGGAACTGGAAGCGGTCCACCAGCCAGCCACCGGCAACATTGCCGATGATCGCGCCGACACCGAAGATGCCCACGGCCACCGGCATCCACGACTCGGCCAGGCCGGTCACCTGCACCAGCGTCGGGGCAAGATAGGTGAACACACAGAACATGCCGGCGAAGCCGACCGAGCCGATCGCCAACGCCAGCCACACCTGCGGGCGGTTGAAGGCGCGCAGCTCGCGCATCGGCGAGGTGCGCACCTCGTCCGGGTCGGGCAGCAGGAAGCGCGCGATCATCACCACCGTGGCAATTGCCAGCACGCTGACCAAGGCAAATGCGGTGCGCCAGCTGAGCTGCTGGCCCAGCCAGGTGGTGAGCGGGTTGCCGACCAGGATTGCCACCGACAGGCCCAGCAGCACCTTGGACATTGCCGCGCCGCGCTGTGCGGGCGGGCTGATCGCAGCCGCCACCAGCATCGCCACGCCGAAGTAGGCGCCGTGCGGCAGGCCGGCGACGAAACGGGCGATGAGCATGGTCGCGTAGTCCGGTGCCAGCGCGCTGGCCAGGTTGCCCACGGCATAGAAGCCCATCAGGCCCAGCAGCAACGTCCGGCGGGCATAGCCGGCGCCGGCGAAGGCCAGCACCGGGGCACCCACCACCACGCCGATGGCGTAGGCACTGATGAGATGACCCACCTGGGTCTCGCTGATCGACAGCCCGCGGCTGATTTCCAGCATCAGCCCCATGCTGGCAAATTCGCTGGTGCCGATGGCAAAGCCGCCCAGCGACAACGCCAGAATGATCAGCGTCCGCTCGCGGGCAGACAACCGCGCGGCCAAGGGGAGGGTAGTGGTGGTCATGGGACGGCAGTGGGACGGAACGAGGCGAGCTATTGTACTGCTGCGGCGCACCATACGCCTGAAATCGTGGCCTTCGCCACTGGAATGCTGTGGTCCGGCGTGCGCGGCTGCAACTCGATTGACCCGCCATCCGGCGCCATTTCACGTTGGTTTCACGCGGTCTTCACGGCGCGCCGCAGCGCTCACCGCAGGCTTGAGCGTCTTTCTGCAGGCGAGGCGAGCGGATGCAGCTGACCCCGAATATCAGTCTCGAGGAGCTCACCGCGACCTCGACCGGTCTGGCCAACGCGCCCACTCGCCGCGAGCGTGCCGCGTTGCTCGCATTGGCCACGCACATCCTGCAGCCGTTACGCGATGCGGTAGGGAAACCGGTGTACATCACCTCGGCGTTTCGTTCGGCGGCGGTCAACCGCGCGGTCGGCGGTGTGCCCGGCAGCCAGCATCGATCCGGCCAGGCCGCCGACATCCACGTCGATGGCATGACCTCCATGGCGCTGGCGCGGCGGATCGTGGCGCTCGGGCTGCCGTTCGATCAGTTGATCGAAGAGTTCGGGCAATGGGTCCACGTGTCCTACGGCGCGCAACATCGACGCCAGCAGTTGACCGCGGTGCGACGCAACGGAAGCACCCGCTACCTTGATGGCGTGGGGTGATCTGTTGAACGCGATCCCGTTCCATTGTCCCGCCACGCGCAACATTGTCGCGAATACACCTGTATCTACATGCGTATTGTCGGTAATTTCTGATTGGCATCGCGCTCAACGTGCATTAGCATGCCGCCATTGGCGTCGATCCGGGGAGCATGCGTGATGGTCGAGTACCCTCATGTGTTGCGGGTCGACGGCAGATTTCAGGTGGTGGCACTGACATATTCGCCGGTCTACAGTCCGGCCGATGTGTTCGGCTATGCCGTTTTCACCTCTGACGGAACACGCGTGACCGATGTAGTGTCGCTGGACCAGGCGCACAAGCAATGGTTGCTGCTGCTCGAAGAGGAGAAGGTGGTCAGTCTGGAAGATGAGACGACAGAAACGCGCTCGACGCCACGCAGGCGTCGGCGCTAGCCGTAGCGCCTTGGGGCGCGTCATGGAGGATTGGGTTTGTCCACGCAGAAGATTGTTGTCACCGCTGTCGTCGTGCTGTTGACCGCGCTTGTCGGCTACTGCCTCGCCGGGTATCTCACCTTGCTGTTCCTGCGCCTGGACACCGGGCTGTTCACCTGGAGCACCTATTACCAGTACATCCAGGCGATGGACCAGCCTGCGGTGGCGCCGTACCTGACCAAGATCAAGGCGGCTGGCGCGGTGGGCTTCGGCCTGCCGGCGCTGCTGTGCCTGGTCGTTCTGTTCCTCATGTTCAAGCCCAAGAAGAAGTCGCTGCACGGTGATGCGCGCTTCGCGGCGGCCTCGGACCTGGCCAAGCATGGGCTGTTCAAGAAGTCCGACAACGGCATCGTGGTGGGCAGCTTCGGCGGCAAGCTGGTGCGGCTCAGTGGCCAGCAGTTCGTGATCCTGGCCGCGCCGACCCGCTCGGGCAAGGGCGTGGGCGTGGTCATTCCGAACCTGCTGGAGTACGGCGAGTCGGTGGTGGTGCTGGACATCAAGCAGGAAAACTTCGACCTCACCAGTGGCTGGCGCGCCGGCCAGGGCCATGAGGTGTTCCTGTTCAACCCGTTCGCCGAAGATCGCCGCACCCATCGCTGGAATCCGCTCAGCTACGTGTCCGACGACCAGGCGTTCCGTGTCTCGGAACTGATGAGCATCGCCGCGATGCTGTACCCGGATGGGTCCGATGACCAGAAGTTCTGGATCAGCCAGGCCCGCAACGCCTTCATGGCGTTCTCGCTGTACCTGTTCGAGAACTGGGACGATGAGCGCCGGATGGGCTTCCCGTCCGGGCAGGGCACGCCGACGCTGGGCGCCATCTTCCGCTTGTCCACCGGCGACGGCAGCGATCTCAAGAAGTACCTCAAGGCGCTGTCGGAGCAGAAGTTCCTGAGCAGCAATGCGCGCTCGGCGTTCGCCAACATGCTGTCGCAGGCCGATGAGACCTTCGCCTCGATCATGGGCACGTTCAAGGAACCGCTCAACGCCTGGATCAACCCGGTGCTGGACAAGGCCACCAGTGCCAACGACTTCCTGCTCACCGACCTGCGCAAGAAGAAGATGACCATCTACATCGGCATCCAGCCCAACAAGCTGGCCGAGAGTCGCCTGATCATCAACCTGTTCTTCAGCCAGATCATCAACCTCAACACCAAGGAACTGCCCAAGTCCAATCCGGACCTGAAGTACCAGTGCCTGCTGTTGATGGACGAATTCACCGCGATCGGCAAGGTCGACATCATCGCCTCGGCCGTATCCTACATGGCCGGCTACAACGTGCGCCTGCTGCCGATCATCCAGAGCATGGCCCAGCTCGATGCCACCTACGGCAAGGACGTATCGCGCACCATCATCACCAATCACGCCCTGCAGATCCTGTACGCGCCGCGCGAACAGCAGGATGCCAACGACTATTCGGAAATGCTCGGCTACACCACCGTGCGCAAGAAGAACGTCACCCATGCGCGTGAGAAGACCCACAGCTTCACCGAGGAGCGCCGCGCGCTGATGCTGCCGCAGGAGCTCAAGGCCATGGGCAACGATCACGAGGTGTTCCTGTACGAAGGCATTCCGCATCCGGTCAAGTGCGACAAGATCAAGTACTACCAGGACCGTTATTTCACGTCGCGTCTGCTGCCGAAGACCGCCGTGCCGATGTTGGATTTGTAGTCATCACATGTGAAAACGTGTGACGTGTGTCTCGAAAAATGGATGTGAAGGTTAAAAATTTGTCATGCTTGACGTTGATTTGACGCGAAGTTGTGGCATCGTATTTGTGATGGACGTTCCATACGTCATGAATTTGTTGTTGAGGACAGTGCTGGAAGACATGCACTGAAGTACTACCAAGAGGAACATGGATGGCTTTTCTCGGGTTGAGGGGTGAAGGCGCAGGGGCCGGACACGCGTTCGGGGCGTTTTCACACCAGACGGGGCGGGGGCCCGGTTGCACCACTGAAAGGTGTTGCAGCTTGCATCCAACGTTGGTTCGTCGCGCCTGACAGCAGGCCGCGACGGGTCGATGTGTTGCCGTTATTTCCGGGCTAAAAGCCGCTATTCCGTACGTCATAGGGAAGTCCGTATGAAGCAAGCGTTTCTATCTAAGGGTTGCACTGTTGCCATCGTCGCTGTTGCCGTGCTGATGGCCGGTTGCGCAACCAAGCCCGCGCCGGATTTCGGCGGCCGCTGGAAGCCGGTGAATCGTTTCGCCAGCACCACCATGGAAATTCCCCTGTACAGCAGCTACGTGTACCAGGCATCTCCCATGGACGGCACGTTGAAGACCATGCTCGAGCGTTGGGCCAAGGATTCGGGGATGACCCTGGATTACCGCCTGACCTCGGACTACACGCTGTATGGCGCGGTCGCCAACATCACCACCACCAATCCGCAGCAGGCGGTCATCGATCTCACCTCCGCGTATGCGGGGCAGGGTGTGTCGATCTCCATCGTCGGCAACCAGATCGTGGTCCAGTCCGCTTCCGCCTCTACCGCCTCGGCCGGCAGCGCCGACGCGGCCAGCGGAAGCTGAGCCGGTAGGGATCAGGCAACCGCGATGTTCCCCACGCCTGGCGTTGGGGTGTCGTGCCCATTGATATTCCAGCAGTACGGATGAATTCCATGTTCCGAAAGAAGGACGCAGGCAACAGCCCGAAAGTGGACCAGGCCGTCTCCAAGGCGGTGAGCTACGAGATCACCGTGGCCGACCTGGCACGCCGCAGCGAGCGCCGTGCATGGTGGGTGGCGGGGTCGTCGCTGGTGATGTCGCTTGCCTTGGCCGGCGGCTACTACTACATGCTGCCGCTGAAGGAGAAGGTGCCGTTCCTGGTGATGGCCGATGCCTACAGCGGCACCGCGACCGTGGCCAAGCTGACGGGCAACTTTGAAGGGCAGACCATCACCGCCAGTGATGCGATCAACCGCAGCAACGTGGCGCAGTACGTCATGGCGCGCGAGTCGTACGACTTCGCGGTGATGGGCCTGCGCGACTGGCAGCTGGTGCACGTGATGTCCAGCAAGCCGGTCAGCGATGCGGTGCGCGCCCGTTATGCGGGCAACAACCCGCAGAGCCCGATCCTGCTGTACGGCAAGGAACGCGCCATCCGGGTGAAGATCCTCAGCATCACCCCGCTCGAAGCCCAGCCCAATGGCGGCTTCCGTGGCGCGTCGGTGCGCATCCAGCGCAGCATCTACGACAAGATCAAGAGCACCACCAACTACCTGGACAACCAGCTGGTGACCCTGCGCTTCCGTTACGACGGCAAGCTGGCATTGTCCGAGCAGGAACGCATCCTCAACCCGCTGGGCATGGAAGTATTCGAGTACCGCGTGGATAACGATTATTCCCGCGGTATTCCGGGTCCGGACGACGCCGCGCTGCAGCAGCAGGGCGAGCAGGTCCAGCAGGCGGCGTATGACGCTGCCCAGGCCGCCGCCGCCGCGCCCGCGATCGACCCGGTCACCGGCCAGCCGGTCGCCGTGCCGCCGCAGGGCTATCCGCAGCAGCCGGCGCAGGGGCAGCCGTACCCGGGCCAGCAGGTGCCGCAGGGCGCGTATCCGGCCCAGCCGGGCCAGGGACAACAGATGCAGGGGCAACCGGCCATGAGGCCGGCTCAGGGAATTTCCACCGGAACTGCTGATGGAGCAAGCAACCGATGAGTAGTCGAAAGGTAAAAGGAGGAGCATTGGCCGTCGTGTCGATGCTGTCGTTGATGTTCTCCGCAGGTGCGTCTGCACAGGCAGTGGATCACTACGAATACGAGCAGGACCGCATCTATCCCGTGCGCACCGGCCTGGGTCTGACCACCCAGATCGAGCTGAGCCCGAACGAGAAGATCCTGGACTACAGCACCGGCTTCAGCAGCGGCTGGGAGCTGACGCGTCGCGAGAACGTGTTCTATCTCAAGCCGAAGAACGTCGACGTCGACACCAACATGATGGTGCGCACCGAAACGCATTCGTACATCTTCGAACTGAAGGTGGTGGCGACCGACTGGCGCCAGCTGGAACAGGCCCGTCGCGCAGGCGTGCAGTACAAGATCGCCTTCAGCTATCCCAGCGACACCGAATTCGGTACCGCCCAGGCGGCGGTGCAGGAAGAAGCCAAGCCGTTGCTCAGCACCGAGCTGGCCAAGGATCGCCAGTACAACTTTGACTACTCGTACTCGACCCGTCGCGCCAAGAAGATGGGCTGGTTGATTCCGGTCAATGTCTACGACGACAGCCGCTTTACCTACGTCAAGCTGCCGAACTCACCCGAGTACAAGACCGGCATTTTCCCCGCCGTGTTTGGCCGGGATGAAGAGTATGGTGAGGAATACGTGGTCAACACCACCGTGGAAGGCAATACCCTCATCGTCCATGGGACCTACCCGTACCTGGTGGTCCGCCACGGCGAGAACGTTGTCGGCCTGCGAAGGAACGTGAAGAAATGAGCCAGCACAACACTCCGGGCAACGACCCGAACGACATTCGAGACGACGGACAGCGCGAGTACGGCGCCGGCCAGGGGGGCGTAGATCCCTCCAATCCGTACTTTGGCAACGCACAGGCTTCGCAGGCACCGGATCTGGATGCCGGCGCGCCGCAGCTGCGCTCGGCCGAAGAGCAGCGCCTGAACCGAAAGGCCCTTGCGTTCATGGGTGGCATCCTGGTGCTGCTGATCGGCATGGGCTTCCTGCTGTTCCGCAAGGGCACCGAGGAGGAGCCGGTCAAGAAGGCTGAAACCACGCGTGCGTCGGCTCCCGAGATGCCGCGCCTGGGGCCGGATTCGGTCGGTGGCGTGCCGCCGCTGCCGTCCGATGCCCAGCCGATTCCGATGCTGCCGCCGCTGCCGGAGAACGACAGCCGCGAGGCCCGCATGGCGGCGATGATGCCGCCGCCGCAGGAACGCGAGATCGACCGTGGCCCGACCCTGATGGATCGTCGTACGGGCGGTGGCCCGGGCGTGGGCCAGGGTGATGGCACGGAAGGCGCAGGTGCGAACGACGACTACAGCAAGATGATGATGGCCGCCATCCAGGCCAGCAACGGCGGCCAGCCGGCCGCGCCGGAACGCGTGCGCCGCGGTCCGGATGTGGATGATGTGTCCAATGCATCGTTCATCCGTTCGCCGGATGCGCTGCTGGTGCGCGGCACCTACCTGCGCTGCATCCTGGAAACCCGCATCATCAGCGACTTCGCCGGCTACACCTCGTGCCTGCTGACCGAACCGGTGTACTCCATCAACGGTCGTACGCTGCTGCTGCCCAAGGGTTCCAAGATCTATGGTTCCTACGGCGGTGGCCCGGTCGGTGATCGCGTCGAAGTGATCTGGGACCGCGTCACCACCCCGAACGGCATCGACGTGGCCATGTCCAGCCCGGGTATCGACGGTCTGGGCGGCGCCGGCATGCCGGGTCAGTACTCCGCGCATTGGGGCAGCCGCGTCGCGTCTGCATTGATGATCAGCCTGCTGGCGGACGCCTTCAAGTACGCCGCTGCCGAACACGGCCCGGAAAGCACGACCATCACCGGCAGCGGCTTGGCGGTGCAGTCCCCGTATGAAAGCGCCACCGCCCGTCAGATGGAACGCTTGGCCGGTGAGGCGCTGGCACAGCGTCGTCCGCCGACGGTGACCATCAACCAGGGTACCCGTATCAACGTATATGTCGCCAAGGATGTCGACTTCAGCCAAGTGCTGGGAAGCCGGTAACGAAGTGACCTGACCATGGATGCAGAAGTGGCCCCCATCGCCCAAGTCTCCAGTGATTTCCTGCGCTATCAGTACGAAGTGCTGGGAATTGCCGAGTACATGAGCTCGCCGGACGTGACGGAAATCTGTATCAACCGTCCCGGCGAGCTGTACCTGGAAACCCGGGCGGGGTGGGAGCGCGTGGACGTGCCGGGCCTGACCTTCGAGCGGGCCCGGCAGTTCTGCACGGCCGTGGTGAATGAAAGCAACACCGGTCAGCGTATTACCGACGCTGACCCGGTGGTGTCGCTCACCTTCCCGACCGGGCAGCGCGCCCAGTTCGTGATCCCGCCGGCCTGCGATGCGGGCAAGGTGTCGATCACGATCCGTCTGCCGTCCAAGCACACCAAGACGCTGAGCCAGTACCACGAAGACGGTTTCTTCAACCAGATCCTGGAGCAGGACGGCAGCCTCAGCGAGCAGGACCGCGAGCTGATCGAGCTGCGTGCCTCCCGCGAGTACGCCGAGTTCTTCCGGCGTGCGGTGAAGTACCGCAAGAACATCGTGGTGTCCGGCGCCACCGGTAGCGGCAAGACCACCTTCATGAAGGCCTTGGTCAACCACATTCCGGACGGCGAACGCCTGGTCACCATCGAGGATGCCCGCGAGCTGTTCCTGTCGCAGCCCAACGTGGTGCACCTGCTGTATTCCAAGGGCGGGCAGAGCACCAGCAACGTGACCGCCAAGAGCTGCATGGAGGCGTGCCTGCGCATGAAGCCCGAACGCATCATCCTCGCCGAGCTGCGCGGCGATGAGGCGTTCTACTTCATCCGCAACTGCGCCTCCGGCCACCCGGGTTCGATCACCAGCTGCCACGCCGGCAGCCCGGAGCAGACCTGGGACCAGCTGGCGCTGATGGTGAAGGCATCCACCGAAGGCTCCGGCCTGGAGTTCGACGTCATCAAGCGCCTGCTGATGATGACCATCGACATCGTGGTCCACATCAAGGCGCATGCCGGCTCGCGCTACATCACCGGTATCGACTTCAATCCCGGCCGTGCACAGGGAGGGCAGCACTGATGCTTCCAGGACTGGAAATGCTGGCCTGCCAGGACATGGCGGTGCCCATGGACATCATGCAGCACGTGATCAACGTGGAGTCCTCGCGCAACCCCTACGCCATCGGCGTGGTGGGCGGTGCGCTGGCGCGCCAGCCCAAGCAGCTGGATGAAGCCATCGCCACCGTGCGCATGCTGGAAGAGAAGGGCTACAACTTCTCCGTCGGCCTTGCCCAGGTCAACCGCTACAACCTGCCCAAATACGGCCTGGACTCGTACGAGAAGGCCTTCCGCCAGTGCGACAACCTGGTGGCCGGTTCGCGCATCCTGGCCGAGTGCTACAAGCGCTCGGGCGGCGATTGGGGCAAGTCGTTCAGCTGCTACTACTCGGGCAACTTCACTACCGGTTTCCGCCACGGGTACGTGCAGAAGATCTACGACTCCATCCAGCGCAGCCAGCGCGTGGCCGCGGCCGATGGCGTCGGCCCGATCAACGTGCTGCCGCGCAGCGCACGGCGCGAAGTGAAGGTCGAGCACCATCCGCAGTTCGAGTCGGCCGCGCAGAGCCGTGTGATCGCCCAGGGCGCTGCCGTCGCACAGGCGCTCGCGGACGACCCGGCACGCGCCTATGTCGTCTACCCGTCGACCTCGGCCATGGCCCGCGGCAGCCTGGTCAATCTGGCCGACCAGGCGTTGTCACGCGTGGTGCTGGGCGCGGTGGATCGCAACATGACCCAGGCGCCGGCCGCGCCGCAGCGGGTGCAGATGCAGGCACCGGCTGTGTCGCCGCAGCTCGGTGCCGCACCTGAAGCCCCCGTCATGCTCCGGCCGTGGAGCGAGCGCAATGCGCCCGTTCCGACGGCATCGTCAACCCCGCAATACAACCCGCCGGTTCCCATGCCGGCGGCACCACCGGTTCCCGCAGGGGATGCAGCCTTCGTCTTTTGACGCGGGCGCGGCACGGTCAAGCCCCCGATTGGCCACTCAGTAATGCAAGCCCATCAACAAGGATATCCACCCATGAAGCGATTCAATCTCGATCTCGTCAACGCCCAGCGCACCCTCAAGACCGTGCTGATGGCCACCGCGTTCGTCGGCGCCATGTTCGTTCCGCAGGCCTTCGCCCAGGATTTCGGTGGCACCGACGAGAAGGTGTGCGGCTTCTTCGACAGCATCAACGGTCTGCTGAGCATCGCCTCGATCGCCGTGGTGACCATCGCGGTCATCTTCGCCGGTTACCAGATCGCCTTCGCGCACAAGCGCATTGCCGACGTGGCGCCGATCCTGATCGGTGGCCTGCTGATCGGTGCGGCCGGCCAGATCGCCAGCATGCTGCTGGGTGACAGCTCGGACAACAGCGCCTGCAGCGCGATGCTGACCAACACCCTGCAGTACTACAGTGCATAAGAACGTCGTTTTTCGCGGCTGCACACGCCCAGCGATGTTCATGGGCGTTCCCTACGTGCCGTTCTTTTTCGTCGTCGGTGGCCTGTTCCTGCTGAGTGTCTATACGAACTTCTGGTACCTGGCCAGCATTCCGGTGGCTGTGTTCGTGATGCGACACATGGCCAAGCGCGACGAAATGATCTTCCGGTTGATGGGCCTTCGGCTGCAGTTCAAGTTGAAGGTGCGCAACGTCCAGGATCATGACGGCATGTGGGTGTTCAGCCCGAATCACTACCGCACCAAACCGGCACCCAAGGATTGAGGTGCCGGAATGGCCCTGGCAGCACCTGCCCGGGCCATTCCGACTTACCGAAGACCCCTCATCGGAATCAGCAGCATGTTCAGCCCAGATACCTCCATTGCCGAATTCATCCCGCTGTCGTCGCACGTGTCCACCAACGTGGTCAAGACGACCGGCGGCGACTACCTGTTGACCTGGCATCTGGAGGGTCTGCCGTTCGTGGGCCGCGAGGAGTGGGAGCTTGAGCACAAGCACAACACCTTCAACCGCCTGCTGCAGACGCTGCGTGCGCCGGACTTCGTCAACGTGGCGTTCTGGGCCCACGACATCCGCCGCCGCCGCACCCTGAAGGGCAAGAGCACGTTCAAGCAGAAGTTCAACCAGGACGTGTCCGATCAGTACATGGGCATGCTCTCCTCGCAGCGCATCATGCAGAACGAGCTGTACCTGACCATGCTGTACCGCCCGGTCGTGACCGGTAAGCGCTTCGTGGAAAAGTCGGCCGACGTCAGCAAGCTGCAGGCCGAGCAGACCCAGGCCATCGAGAAGCTGATGGAGCTGGCCGGCAACGTCGAAGCGGTGATCCGCGACTACGCGCCGTACCGTCTGGGCATGTACGAGGCCAAGAATGGCATCGTGTTCTCCGAGACCCTGGAGTTCTTCGGGTACCTGATCAACCGCATCGATGAGCCGGTGCCGGTGTTGTCGGCCCCGATCAAGGACTTCCTGCCGGTCAGCAAGCACATGTTCTCGGCCAAGACCGGCGATTTCGTGATCGCTACGCCCAATGGTGTCAACCATTTCGGCGCGATCCTCAATATCAAGGAGTTTGCCGAGGGGACTTACCCGGGCATTCTCAATGGCCTGAAGTACCTGGACTTCGAGTACGTCGTCACGCATTCCTTCAGCCCCATGGGCCGCCAGGACGCGCTGAAGGTGCTCGACCGTACCAAGGGCATGATGATCTCCTCCGGCGACAAGGCCGTGAGCCAGATCATCGAGCTGGACCAGGCCATGGACCAGCTGTCGTCCGGCAACTTCGTGCTGGGCGAGTACCATTACACGCTGGCCGTGTACGGCGACAGCCAGGCCAAGCTCTCCCAGAACGTGGCGAGCACCCGCGCCGAGCTGTCCAATGCCGGCTTCGTGTCGGTGAAGGAAGACCTCGCCGTCACCTCGGCGTTCTACGCACAGCTGCCGGGCAACTGGCGCTACCGTACCCGCCTGGCGAACCTGAGCTCGCTGAACTTCCTGGGCCTGTCGCCGCTGCACAACTTCGCCACCGGCAAGCAGCACAACAATCCGTGGGGTGACTGCGTTACCACGCTGCAGACCACCAACGGCCAGCCGTACTACTTCAACTTCCACGCCACCCACCCGTCGGAGAATTCGCTGGGTGAGAAGGCCATCGCCAACACCATGGTGATTGGTAAGTCCGGTACCGGTAAGACCGCGCTGATCAACTTCCTGCTCAGCCAGGTGCAGAAGTACGACCCGTCGCCCACGATCTTCTTCTTCGACAAGGATCGCGGCGCGGAGATCTTCGTGCGTGCCTGCGGCGGCAACTACCTGGCACTGGAGAACGGTTCGGCCACTGGCTTCAACCCGTTCCAGTGCGAGAACAATGAAGCCAATGTGCAGTTCCTGGCCGACCTGATCAAGGTGCTGGCCGGCAAGAAGGAATACAGCGCCCGCGAGGAAGAGGACATCTACCGCGGCGTGGAGAGCATGCTCGACACCCCGATGCACCTGCGCAGCATGACCAACTTCCAGAAGAGCCTGCCCAACATGGGCGATGACGGCCTGTACGCGCGCATGCGCCGCTGGACGTCGGGCAACTCGCTGGGCTGGGTGTTCGACAACCCGGTCGATACCATCGACCTGAGCAAGGCCAACATCATCGGGTTCGATTACACCGACATCATCGACAACCCCGAAGTGCGCGTGCCGGTGATCAACTACCTGCTGCACAAGCTGGAATCGCTGATCGACGGTCGTCCGCTGATCTACGTGATGGACGAATTCTGGAAAATCCTGGACGGCGAGGGTGGCCTGAAGGAATTCGCCAAGAACAAGCAGAAGACCATCCGTAAGCAGAACGGCCTGGGCATCTTCGCCACGCAGAGCCCGGAAGATGCGCTGAAGAGCGACATCTCCGCCGCCCTGATCGAGCAGACCGCCACGCTGATCCTGCTGCCGAACCCGAACGCCAGCAAGTCGGACTACATGGACGGCCTGAAGCTGACGGAAGCCGAGTTCCGCGTGGTCACCGCACTGGACGAACGCTCGCGCTGCTTCCTGGTCAAGCAGGGCCACGCATCGAGCGTGTGCCAGCTCAACCTGCGTGGCATGGACGACATTCTGTCGGTCATCTCGGCGTCCACCGACAACATCGACATCATGCACCGGGTGCTGCAGACCGCATCGGCCCGGGCGCGCACGCCGGTCAGTGAGCTGACCCCGGAGCAGTGGCTGGAAGAGTTCTACAAGAATCGCAAAGGATCGGGCAAGCCGTCAGCGGCCAGCTCGGACGCGGCCTGACGTAAGGATACGGATCATGAGCAACATGACATTGGAGGGTGCAATGAACATCTCGACCAACAACACGACCAAGGCTCGTCCCGCCAAGCGCATGCGACTGCGCGCAGGCGTGCTGAGCATCGCCTTGCTGCTGGGAACGCAGAATGCGTACGCGGGCATGCCGGTCATCGACATCACCTCGATCATCGGCGATATCCGCTCGTGGATCTCCGACACCACCACCTATGCCAAGGAAGCGGTGCGTTGGAACCAGATCAAGCAGCAGATCGATGAAGTGCGTGCGATTTTTGACGCGTTCAACTATCTGATCGGCCTGCCGGACGGTGCGCCGCTCAAGAAGGTGCCCGACAAATATCTGGTTGAAGAGACTTGCGGTAAGAAGGCCTTGGGCTTTGACCTCAAAACCGTGTTTACGCTTACCGGCATCAGCGCCGGCGACATTGCATCGCAGCAGGCCCAGATCTGCGTAAATATCCGAATGATGCAGAACAAGAAGTACAACGACTCAATCGATTTCCTTGAAAAGACTGTCAAGGAAGCACAGGAGCAGATGTACAAGAATTTCATGAGTCGCATCGGCAGCAACAAGACCGGTGCGGTGCAAGCCGCCGACAGCGACACGCTGCGCCTTGGCAATGAGCTGACGATGATGGCCCAGCAGTGGGGTACCCGCATGCAGGCGTATGACGCCTATATTGCGGGCCAGGAACAGAACCAGAATGTGCTGGCCAGGGCCGCCCTCAAGGGCAACCCGAAGAACAAGCTGCTGGGGGACCTTGTGCAGACGGTCGCTCTTAAGGGCGCTCTCAGCGTTGATTGAGCGGCATGAGTCCGGCGGCTATTTGGCGGGCCGGGCCCTGGAAAGTGGGAACACCAAAGGACTATGGAAATGAAGCTCGAATCGATCGCAAATCTTGACATCTCGGGAGGCCTGCAGGACCTGCTTGGGTACGCCACGCGTATCCAGTCGATCGGCGACTTCGTATTCTTCCGGTTGATCCTCAACTACCTGGAAGATCGCATCAACAAGTTCGGCATCGAGATGCTGAACAACATGATGACCTGGGTAGGCGGCATCGCCCTGGTGCTGATGACGCTGTGGGTCCTGATCCAGGGCTACCGCATCATCACCGGCCAGAGCCGGGATTCCATGATGGCGCTGGTCACCAACATGGCGCGCGCGGCGCTCATCGTCAGCGTCGCTACCAGCATGGCCATCTTCGGCACCAGCATCCAGGACTTCCTCACGAAGGACGTCAAGGGTGTGATCTCAACCGTTGTCACCGGCAAGAATGACCCGCCGGAGAAGCAGATTGACCAGGCGCTGGGCTGGATGCAGGTCGCGCTGTCGAGCGTTGACGCCATCAAGGTGGTCGACGATCCCAGCATCAGCAATGACAAGACGCAGGCACAGCTTTTCATTGGCCTTGGCACCGGCGGCCCGGCCGTAGTGGCTGGCTCGATGCTGCTGCTCTACCAGATTGCCATGGCGCTGTTTGTCGGCTTCGGCCCATTGTTCATCCTGTGTCTGCTGTTCGACCAGACCAAGCAGCTGTTCCAGAAGTGGCTGTTCTACGGCATCGGCACGATGTTCTCGATGGCCGTTCTGGCGGCGATGGTCTCCATCGCACTGGACATGGTCATCCGCGTATCGGTCGCCTTCTGGGCCCGCGCGGCGTTCGAACAGTTCCTGCTGGATGGCGGTTCTTCAGACGGCATCACCAGCCAGGCCATGCAGCAGGGCGGCATGGGGTTGATCCTTACAACGCTGATTCTGACTGCACCCCCAATGGCCGCGTTCTTCTTCCAGGGAACGCTGGGCAACTTCATGGCATTCTCCCAGATAGGCGGTGCCGGAGCGGGTCAGCCGGGTCCGCAGGGCCAGCCGCCGGGTTCGTATACGCCGCCGCAAAGTACCAACGCCAATACCTCGAATGATGCTGGGTCGATCGCAAATAACCAACATGTGATGCCACGTAACTTTGGCACGTCGTCCGGAATCGCCCAGCAGGACACCGGAAGGAAAGGCGCAGCACTAACCTGATAACAAGTGATCCAAGATGAAGCGATTGGAAGGTAAGATCATGTTGAGACTGGCTCTCCTTGCGTTCATGAGCTCTGCTTCGTTCTGGGTGCATGCCGAGGGATCTTGCCCGCCGGGTCAGTATCCGATCGGCGGTCAAGGTGTGCAGGGTTGCGCGCCGATTCCAGGTGCGGGCGGTAGTCAGAGCTCTGGGTCCCCCAGGCCGACTGGGAAGTGGGAGACGCGTTGGGGCGCCATTGCTGAAGACACTTCAAACATGTCTACTGGCACTGCAGTTTCTTATAAGTCCAAACGAGCTGCGGTCTCTGCTGCACTCGATGATTGCAAGCGCGTGGGAGGGAAGTCGTGCAAGCTACGGATTGCTTACTACAATCAATGCGTTGCAATGGCCGATCCTACCGTTGAGTTCAGGCAAAGGAGCCCGCAGGGCTCGATAGGGCAGACGATGGCAAGTGCAGCGGAGACGCTTGAGCTTGCCAAGGCAAATGCCATGAAGCGCTGCGAAGATTTTGGTTCCGGTCAAGAGTGCAGCGTTGTCTATTCGGCTTGCAGCATGTCCGAATTCAAAGCGTTCTAGCGCCGCAATAGCACGAGTATTCAGAGGGAGGTTCAGAAGTGAGCCTCCCTTTCTCGGTTTTCTCTCCATGTCGGAAAGGATGTTGCGGGTTCGACACCGCGGCCTGACATCCGAGCTCAACGACCTTTCCCGGATCGAGGCGCGCGCATTGGGGGTATGTCGCTCACATGTCTGCGACATACGGCCGGCAGCGCGCAGCACCCGCAGGCTTGACGCGGTTTGGGGCGGGGGCGAGACTCTTGCAAAATCCAATTGTGTGGCGGTTCGGCTGTTGCCCGGATAAGAAACGCCATGCCGTTTTCCGAGTTCAAGTCGTGCGGATTGCCGCAGTTATGCATCGTTGACACCACCGCGTTTCCAAGGAGGGACACATGAGAGTTGCATTACTTGTTCTGCTGGGCGTTGCATCATTCTGGGCAAGAGCGGAGGGCGGATGTCCGCCCGGCCAGTACCCGATCGGTGGACAGGGCGTGCAGGGTTGCGCTCCTATCCCCGGCGCGGGTGGCTGGCAGCAGAGTCCTGGCAACGCCAGCTACCTGTCCCAGATGGAAGATGCGGCTGCAACCGCCATCGCGGCCGCCGCCCGCGCCGCCAACAAGGTGAAGATCCGCGAGGACGCTACGCGCGACTGGTGGGGTGTCATCGTGGTCAGCACCGAGGAAGGCATTTGGAATGCGGCACTGAATGCAAAGACGGCTAACGACGCCGCCATGGACGCAATGACCCAGTGCAAGGGCACCTGCACGCCGGTGCTGTCATTTGCGAACTCGTGCATGGCACCTGCGTATAGCAGCGAAGGCGGCATGTACTGGAGCCCAGGCGAGTCCCGCGAGAAGGCAGGGGCCGGCGCGGTCGCGGCCTGCAGTGCGAAAGGCGGCACTCGCTGCGAGAGCCCACCCAAAGAGGCATTCTGCTCTGGCTGGAAGTACGCCTACAGCGGCCGTGAACGCTTTTCCCATCGCCTGTTGTTGGAGGCCAGTGGTGACGTAGCGGGTCCCAAGTTCGTCGAATTTCCGGGTGCGAAGGAGTACATCGCGAAGCCGCTGGCGCGGCGCGGGGCTGTCACCGCCATGGAGCGTGCCAAGCCGAAGACGCAGGACGGCTCCACGCCGGAAGTGTCCAATGAGGATGCGGAGGCAGGGCCGGAGGGAATGACGCGCGTGGCCAAGCCGTGGTTCGCCATCGCTACCAGCAGTAGCACCGCTGCCTTTGCGGCGAAGGTTGCTCCCTCCGAACAGGACGCCAAGGAGACCGCTGTCAGCGCCTGTGGGGCGGATTGCAGCGTACTCGTCGCAGCGCCGCATGGCGAATGCATTGCGGTCATCAGGGCGCCACAGCCGGGCGGGCGCGTCGCAAGCTTCGGAGGGCGGGGCGATACGACGGCGGCGGCGGAAGATGTCGCGTCGACCGCCTGCAGGGCAGTTAAAGCAGCGTCCTGTCCAGTCGTGCTCAGCCAGTGCATGAAGTAGGGCGGCGGGTATTGGCTACGGGCTCCGGTCGGCTTGACGTCGGCAGTAGCCGGGGTAGCGCGCGTCGAGAAAGATAGGGTGTGCCACTCAATGGGCGTCGCCAGCTGCAATGTCACCTATTTCGCGTGCAGCATGTCGGGCGTTCAATGCCTTGCAGTAGCGACATGATTCAGATCTGGGAGAGGAGGTTCAGCAATGAGCCTCTTTTTTCTGTGGGTGCGCTCTGAGCCGGTTCCCTGCGTCAACCGTGCGCATTTTCCGCGCGAGTCGCGTTGGAAGCGACGTCTTTGCGCTTTGTCGGTTGCGTGCGTGCGCGCGCGGCGCAAGGAACTTCCGCCGTCAACCCGGAACTCAAATCCATCTTGTCGCGCGCAGCGTCGATCCAGGAGCGCAGGATCCAATACGCCCGCGATACCGATATCGCTCTGCCTCTTGGGGGGCTTCGGTAAGGTTGGCGCACTGGCACCCTGCGACGCATTGGTAGTGCGCGCCAACTGATCCGGCAGGATCTACAGAAACAATCGAATTCCCTTTCTTGTTCCGGTCCTGCACGGTGCCGGTCGAACTGAGAGGGGGAGATTGTGATGAATAGTGATCAAGGGACATGCAGGACTGGAAGCAGCCGCGGACGCCTGCGCGTGCTGGCCGCCATGATGTCCGTGCTGACGATAGTGGTGCCGCAGACCGCTGCAGCCGGCGCGCCGGTGATCGACATCACCTCGATCGTGGGTGACATACAGAAGTTCTTCAACGACGCCATGGTGTATGCGAAGGAGGCAAAGCGGTGGGAGCAGGTCAAGGCGCAGATCGATGAAGCTCGCGCGATCTTCGACCCACTCAGGTTCGGCATGGGCCTGCCGGAAGGAGCGAAGATCCAGAAGGTGGCGCCGGATTACCTGGTAAAGGAGGTGTGTGGGAAGAAGGCGGTCGGCCTCGGCATGGAGACTGTCTTCTCGGTGCTCAAGTTCGACGACAGGTATGCGCTCGCAGGGCAGCAGCGGCAGATTTGCGTCAACATCCAGATGATGGAGAACCGGAAGTTCAACGAGACGGTCATGTTCCTCGAGGATACGATGGAGCAGGCGGAGGACACCCTGCGACAGATATTCGAGGCGCGCGTGGACGGTGGAAATACGACGGGCGGCGTCCAAGCCACCCAAAGCGACACTGCCCGCCTCACCAACGAGCTCAACGTTCTTTCCCAGCAGTGGGGCACCCGCATGCAGGGGTATGACGCCTACATTTCTGCGATGTACGCCCGGCAGCGCGTTCTGGCCAGGGTGGCCTTCAGGGGAGATCCGAGCGCAACGGCGGCGTCCGATGTCGTTCAGACCCTTGCGCTGAAGAAAGCGCTGGAGATTGACTGAGTGCCATGACGCCGGTGCGCTGCCTGCACCTCACGTTGGCCTCGCGTCCGGCAGGAGATCAATAGTTCATGGCAAGACAATCAGGTGCGATGGTTGGCGCCGCGCTAGTGGCGTTGCTGGTGGTGACTCCGGCGTGTGGCCGCACGGAGACGGCGATGGACGGGAAGACGGCGACGGCTGAAGAGGACGTGGCGAACCGAGGGCGTGGTCTTGCGAAGCTCAACCCGACCCCGAAGGGCGTGCCATGCAGGCGTTATGCGGCCTCATGTGACGGAACGAAGTCACGCTGTGCGGTGCAACAATAATCGCGCCGCTGCCGCTCTCGGCCTTGCATCAGTCGCTATCCGCCCCTGATTGCCATCTTGGGTGTTCAAAGTTGTGATCTAATTCAAATATTCCCGGCTTTGTCGCGACGCGGATTTCACGACTGGTGTAGGGTGTCGCCGTTGGGAATGCGGCGATGGTTGGAAGGGCGCTCAAAGGGGGCTTTGAGTGCAATCAGGGGTCTCCACGGTTTCAGGTGTGCGGTTGCCGGGCTCGGCGAACGTCACCCCATGGCCCATGGCATCGCTGCGGTCCATGTCATTCCACTCCAGCTTCAAGGACGAAATATGCGAAATGCTTCGCTTTACTCCCGGCACCTGAGTGCCCGCTGTTCCACCTCGCTGTTGCTGCTCCTGCCGTTTGCGATGGCTACCGCGCACGCCCAGTCCGTGGAGGACGCGGTTGACCCCGCGCCCGCGGTCATAGAGCAGGTAGCCGCGCCGGCATCCGATGCTGCATCGGCCCCGGTCGCCGTTCCGGCAGGGGAACCGGTGATGGAAGATCAGACGTCCGCTGATATGGCCGGCGATGTGCCCGCAGACGCTGTCATGGAAGCGGTCACTGAATCGCCTGAGGCCTCGCCGCCGGCGGTTGAGGCGGCTGCGGTGCCGACGCCGGCAGCAGAGCCTGCTGCCGCTGTTGCAGTACACGCTCCTGCCGCCGCGGCACCGGTCGCTGTGCCCGCTGCTTCGGTGGCGGCAGAGGCGCCTGCGGCCAGCGTTCCGGCACCTTCCGCGGTAGCAGTGGCAGACACGGCTGCTCCGGCTGAGGCGGTTACCGCGCCTGCACCTGATGCACCGCCGGTGCCGCGTCCGCTGGTCGTACCGAACCTGGTCAACGAGAACAACGCCATCGAGCGCCAGCTGGGCGCACGCTGTCCGAACGATCTGGCCGCGCGCCTGGCAACGCAGGACAACCTGCTGATCGGTGCGTGCCAGGGCACCCTGCCGGCCCACCTGGCCAACGTGCTGAAGGCCATTCCAGAACAGCAACTGCTGCTGCCGCGCGCCGTGCGCGAGCGTCAGGTCAGCCAGAAGGCGTGGTTCAAGGCGGTGCCGGGCTACGGCCTGCGGCCGGACTTCCTGGCCGTGCAGAACGGGATCTGGGTGCGTTCGTTCGAGGGCGCCGATGCGGCCACCACGGTCTATCTGGTCTCCGGCCCGTTCACCTGCGTTGACGGACGTCACCCCGAAAGCATCGCCGGCGAGACGATGCGCCTCTCCACCGGCAGCTGCCGCGAGGCACTTGTGCAGGAGCGCGTGTACCAGGTGACCGCGGGCGCGGCACCGCAGGACATCACCGCGCAGGTGATGCCGGCCCAGCCGCTGGTGTCCGATGGCGACCGCAAGCGCTACGGCGTGGAAGCGACGAGCGTGAAGCTGGACGCGGGCAAGCTGCAGTTTGGTCCGGCGTTGCGCTGGTATGCCGACGTAAGCGCCGAAGGCAAGGGCGAGCCGCGTACCTATGGCGAGTGGGGCCGCCTGCACCTGGGCTTCCTGGTGTGGAACGGCGAGCGCTTCGAGACGCGCGATACGGTGCCGCGCAGCCTATGGACTTGTGATCCGGTGGCGCCGGGCGATACGGCGTGCAGCGGCTATGCGGATGCGGGGCGTGACCCGTTCATCGTCAACAGCACGGCCGTGGCAGGGCAGAGCGCGACGCCGTAAGGCGGGGGTGTTCTGAATCAAAAAAGCGCCCTTCGGGGCGCTTTTTCGTTACGGGAGGGCGGCTGGAGATCAGTCAGCCGTGACCAGCGCAAAGCGTGGGCGCATGACGCCATCGGCCTCGACCTGTGCGACGAACATGTCGTAAGGCCGCACCCAGACGCCCAGGTCTGCATCGAGCGGGCGGTACAGCACCAGCGGCTCCAGCGTTTCGCTGTGGCGCACCACGCCCAGCACCTGGTAGTTGCCGCCCTTGAAGTGACGGTAGCGGCCGGGCGTCAACGGGGGCAGGGGAGCCAGATTGGACATGAGGGTCAGTTCCTGAGAGTGCCGCATTGTCGCACGGCCCCCCTCCGAGCACGGGTCTCAGGCGGTCATGCTGCGCGCGGCAGTCTGGGTCTCGGTCTGCTGCCGGTTCTGCTGTTCCAGCTGCTGGCTGGCGGCGCCGGCCTCCAGTTGGCGGCTGCTCTGCTCCAGCGGGGTGTTCATGGCCGCGACGGTGGCCACGGTGACGCGCAGGTGGGCAGGGTCGTCCACCTTGCCCTGCACGGCGAAGGTATGGGCCGCGTCGTTGCTCATCAGCAC
>NZ_DAMCID010000015.1:73323-106038 GCF_032099025.1 Stenotrophomonas sp. | reverse complement strand
CGCTTTTCCATCGCGTACCGCAAGCCGAGCCCCGTCGCGGCCGGTAGGTCCCTGGCAAAGTAAAGGAGGAGGCGGCGGCGCATGCCGACGCCGGGGGACATTTGCATAGGGGCCTGCCGGCCGCGGCGGGGCGCTCAACGCTCGCGGCAGACCCGATCGAAGACGGCGCGCCAAGCTTCGACGGCGGTTGAAAAGAGACGCGCCCTCAGATGGGAGAAGAACCTTTTTTTTGCCCGCGATAAAATGAGACGGAAGTCACAAAGATTCACGCGATGTAAGGCGCTACAGCGCGCTGCGAATGACGTAATCAGACAAAGGGCGGGTGGCGGGCGCCACCGTGAGGCATTACCCTGTGCCTCCCCGCCGCGGAAGGGGTTCCGCAGCGGCAGTGCCGCGCTGTGTGCCACGGGGAGTGGCCGCGTCGCGTTCGTCAAGTCGCCATCCATGGAGTGTCATGAACAGGATTTTTCGCCTGGTGTTCAACCACACCACCGGTCTGATGCAGGTCGCTTCCGAGCTTGCTTCCACGCATGCTTCGCCCGCGCAGTCTACGGCTGCACTGCACCGTCGTACGCCGTTGTGTGCGGCCATGGCAGTAGCGCTGGGACTCTCCGCCGCCGCGTTGCCTTCGGCATTCGCGCAGTCGCATCCATTCAACGCCGATGAGACCGTCACCAACCAGCGCACCTACCTGCAAGGCTTCGACGTCGGCCCGAATGGTCCGGTCACTGTCACTGTGCAGGGAAGCGGTGCGCTGGTGTCCGACCAGTTGGTGACCCTTGGGGCCGGCGCATCCGGCAATGGCGCCCTGACCCTGGACGGCCCGTCCACCCTGCTGCAGGTCCGGAACAGTTCGTCAATGCTGGTCGGCGGAAACGGCACGGGAACGCTGAACCTGCAGAACGGCGCCGAGGCATCCGTCGCCTCGGTGCTCGCGTTGGGGTATGCCGCCAGCAGCACCGGCACTGCCGTGGTCACCGGTACCGATTCGCGCCTGAGGGCCGGCGTTATCGAGGTGGGCCGGGCGGGCACGGGCACGCTCAACATCTCCAATGGCGGCCGGGTGGATACGCTCCTTGCCGGCGGCAGCTACGGCATGAGCGTGGGTGTCGCAGCCAGCGGCAATGACCGGAGTACCGGCATCGTCAACGTGGGCAGCGGCGGCCAGTTGATCGTCACCAGCAACTCGCTGCTGCTGGGCGATGCCGGCACCGGTACGCTCAACGTCGACAACGGTGGCGAGGTCGACGTAGGCGGCGACCTGATCATGGGCAACCAGAGTGCCGGCTACGGCAAGCTCAACGTAGCGGCAGGTGGCACGCTCGCACTGGGTTCTGCTGGCACGTTGGTGATCGGTGCTGCACAGGACAGCACCGGCGAGGTGACCATCAGCGGTATCGGCGCGGTGGTCAACGCCCCCAGCGTCCTGGTCGGCCGTGATGGTTCCGGCACGCTGATGGTGCAGAACGGCGGCGTACTCAACGCCAGTACCGGCCTGACGGCCGAGTCCAGCGGCACCAATCCCAACCGGATCTCGTTGATCCGCGTCAGCGGCGCGAACGCACGGATCAATGCCGGCCATATGGAGGCCACCTCGGTGCAGCTCTCCAGCGGCGGCTCCATTGTGTCGAACACTGCGCTGCTCAAGGATTCGTTCAGCACGGTGGGCGTGCCGACCACGATCCAGGAGGCCGGCTCACACTGGACCAACACCGGCTTGATGACCATCCAAGGGTCCGTCGACGTCAATGCCGAAGGGAAGCTGACCAGCGATACCCTGCAGGTCTCCGGTGGCATCAATTCGAAAACGTTGAGCCCCAGCATCGTGATGGACAAAGTCCAGGTGAGTGGTGCGGGTTCGCTCATCACCGCCACCAACGGCATCACCGTCGGCGCGGCAGCCAGTGAGCCATTCGGCCTGCTGGTCGCCAGCGATGAGGGACGTATCGACGCGGGCACCGGCCTCAGCCTCACCAGCAACGGCTTCCTGGTGCTGGGCGGTGGCGCCGACAGCTGGACGACGGCCACTGCGGCCTTCGATTGGAGCGCGGCTGAAGCCGCCGGCACGCTCTCCGGCGCACCGATCGACATGCAGTCCAATGCCGGTGGCCTGGTGTTCAACCACACCGGCGACATCAGCCTGGCCAACACCGTGCGCAGCGTGCCCAACGGCACGACGTGGACGGGTGGCGCACTCATCAACGTGGCGGGCAACACCACGCTCAGTGGCGACCTCACTGCCTTCGGCGGCAAGGTCGACGTCCGCGCGGGCACGCTGGTACTGAATTCCAACCTGTACACCGGCCAGGGCTACACCGATCCGGCACTGGCGCTGCCCCAGCAGATCGATGTGTCCGGCGGCACCCTGGTGCTCAACGGCAGTGCCGGCTTCCAGCAGAACCTCAGTCTGGGCGGCACCGCCAGCGTGGTGCGCAGCTCCAACGTCACCGTGCGCGATGGCGGCGTGCTGGCCGGCAATGCCACCGTGGGCGATACCTACGTGACCAATGGCGGCGTGCTCTCGCCGGGCCGCGGCAACGTGGGCACGATCACCGTTGACGGCAATCTGTTCTTCAACGCAGGCGCCTCGGCACCGGTGTCGTCCGCCGCGTTCTACGACGTGGACCTGCTCGGCAACGGCCAGTCCGACCTGCTGAAGGTCACCGGCCAGGCCTTCATCGGCCGTGGCTCGAACCTGGCCAATACCGGCGATGCCGGCATGCGCGTGACCGGGCTGGACCCGGCCACCAGCTACCAGAACGGCCGCACCTACACCGTGCTCGATGCCGCGGGTGGCGTGGAGGGCGGGTTTGACGCTGTCACCTCCAACTCGGCCTTCATCACCCCGACCCTGAGCCAGAACGGCAGCCAGGTGGTGTTGACCATCGCGGTCAGCAATGGCGGCACCAACCCCGGTACCCCGGGGACTCCCGGCACTCCCGGTACGCCGGGCACGCCGGGCACGCCCGGTACCCCCGGCACTCCTGGTGATCCCGGCACCCCGGTCACGCCGCCGCCGGAAGTGTTCAATCCCGTGGCGCAGACCCCCAACCAGCAGGGCATCGCCAACGGCCTGAACAGCCTGCAGCAGTCCGGCGAGGCACTGGCGCTGTACAACGCGCTGCTGATGCTCGACGAAGCCGCCGCACGCACGGCCTTCAACGAGTTGTCCGGCGAGATCCACGCCAGCAACCGCGCGATGCTGCTCGACGACCGCTTCCTGCGCGAAGGCATTTCCCAGCGCATGCGGCCGGACCCGACCATGGCCGTGGAAGGCGCCTCGCTGTGGCTGGGCGGTGGCGGCACCTCCAAGCGCCAGGACAGTGACGACTCGGCCGCGCGCGTGCGCCAGAACCGGGCCGGGCTGATGGCCGGCATGGACATGAGCTTCGGCGGCAGCTGGACGGTGGGTGTGGCCGTCGGTGCGGAAAAGCTGCGCAACAAGGTCGATGACCGCAACGCCGACAGCGATGTCGAAGCGGCGCACATCGGCCTGTATACCGGCTTCCGGGGTGAGGCGTTCTGGCTCAACGGTGGCGCCTCGTACGCCGACTACCAGCTGGATACCCAGCGCCGCGTCGGCACGGGCCAGGCCTGGGCACAGACGTTGGACGGCAGCCAGGACGCGAGCGCGGTGACTGCGTTCGCCGAAGGCGGTTGGGATGTCGAACTGGATGCGCTGACCCTCACCCCGTACCTCGCATTGGCCTACACCCGTCTGAGCAGTGATGCCTTCGCCGAGACCGGCGGCAGCGCAGCGCTGGCGGTCGACTCCAGCGAAGACAGCACGTGGACCACCACGGCCGGCCTGCGTGCGGCCTGGGACATCAGTGCCGACCAGGAAGGCGGCACCCGCATCGAAGCCGGCCTGGCCTGGCAGCACGCCGGTGGCGACCTGCGTGCCGACACCAGCAACCGCTTCGTGGTAGGCAGCAACCGCTTCACGGTCAGTGGCCTGCCGCTGGCCGGTGACGTGGCCATCGCCGAACTGGGCGTCTCGTTCAAGCCGACCGACAACAGCCGACTGTCCTTCTTCGCACAGGGCCGCAGCGGCGACGGCCAGAGCGAGTTCGGCGGCCAGCTGAACTGGAATGTGTTGTTCTGATCGACGTGGCGGTATGACGCAGACGAAGGGCTCCGAAAGGGGCCCTTTGTTTTTGGGTGCGGGGCGATGGATCGACGAAACCAGAGGCAGCAGATGCAGGCACCGGGCGTCGATAGCCGGGGATTGCACATCCCCGCATTCATTCGGCATCCTGCCCCCATGCCATCCCCCAAACGATCGATCCATGTCGTGGCCGGCGTCATCACCGACGCCCGCGGCCGCATCCTGCTCAACCGTCGCACCGAGAACAGCGACATGGCCGGCCTGTGGGAATTCCCCGGGGGCAAGCGCGAGGACGGCGAGACCTCCGAGCAGGCGCTGGTACGCGAACTGCGCGAGGAGCTGGGGATCGAGGCCGAGGTGGGCGACTGGATCATGGACGTACCCCAGGTCTACCCGGACAAGCACCTGCGCCTGGAAGTACGGCATGTCCGCAGCTGGAAGGGGTCGCCGCGGGGTCGCGAGGGCCAGGCCATTACCTGGGTGGCATCGGACAAGCTCTCACGCTATTCGATGCCCCCGGCCGACCTGCCGGTGGTGGCCGCGCTGCGCCACCCCGACCGCTATCTCATTACCCCCGAGCCTGATACCGACGACGCTGCCGCGCACCGGGACTGGTATGCACGCCTGGCCCGGGCGCTGGACGCGGGCGTGCGGCGGGTACAGCTGCGCACCCCTGCCAGCGCCGCCCGGGTGGCCTTGGCCGAGCAGGCCGTGGCCCGCCACGGGGGCGGGGTGCAGTGGCTGCTCAACCGCGACATCGAGCTGGCCCGCCGGCTCGGCGTCGGCGTGCACTTGGGCAGCGAACAGCTGCTGCAGTTGGAGACGCGGCCGCTGCCCGACGGCCAGCTGGTGGCGGCCTCATGCCACGATCTGGCGCAGCTGCAGGCCGCGCAACGGCTGGGCTGCGATTTCGCCGTGCTGGGGCCCGTGCAGGCCACCCCCAGCCATCCGGGCGCTGCCCCGATGGGATGGAACAGTTTCGAATCGCTGCGCGCGCAGGTATCGCTGCCGCTGTATGCGCTGGGCGGCCTGGGACCGGGCGACATCGCGGAGTCGCGCCGCCACGGTGCCCAGGGCATCGCCTCGATCAGCCGGCTGTGGTCCGGCGACGCCGTGCCCGCGGGCGGCTGACGCGCCGGGAAACGCGCTTAGAGTGTGATCCAGAAACAACCGTACTGACGACGCAGGCCAAACACGGTGCGCGCCGGCGTGGCGGTGCTGCCCAGCGTCTGTTCCAGGCGCAGGCCGATCGGGCGTGGCCGGCCCGCGACGGGCGCGGCGGCCTCTACGGCGTCCACCAGCGAGGCGTTGGGGTCGGCCGGCAGCGGCGGGGGCAGCGCGTCGGTGCTGGGATAGACCGGCGCGATATCGATCAGCGGGCGCTGCACCACCGATTCCAGCCGCCCGATGATCTGGTTGGCGGTGGCGTTGGATACGTTGCCCCACAGATAGATCGACGACAGCCGGTTGACGTCCTGCAGGCTCACCGCGTCGCGGATCTGCCCGGTCAGCTCGCTGAGCCGGCGCGCGCAGCCGGCGCGGTAGATGCCGGTATTGCCGACCGATGCGGAGCCGGCCGGCATGCGCGCGGTCGCGCCCAGTGCATCGCAGCTGCGGTCGGTGAACACGGTCTGGCCCTGCGCGTTGGTACAGCGGTTCACGCGCTGCGCCTGCGCCGTGGCCACAGGAGGACAGCACAGTGCGCAGGACGACAGCAGGAGCAGAACGACCGATCTCATCGCAGCAGGGTAGCGGCGCGCGCGTTATCTGCAAGCGATTGCGCCGGTTCCGCTCAGCGACCCAGCAGCTTCAACACCTGGGTGGTGGGCTTGGCCAGGTTGAGGGTGTAGAAATGCAGCCCCGGCGCGCCGCCCGCGACCAGCCGTTCGCACAGCTGGGCCACCACATCGGCGCCGAAGGCGCGCACCGATTCGGCGTCATCGCCGTAGGCCTGCATGCGCTTGCCGATCCAGCGCGGGATCTCCGCGCCACACTGCTCGGAGAAACGGCGCAGCTGGCTGAAGTTGGAGATCGGCATGATCCCGGGCACGATCGGCACCGTCACGCCGAGCTTGCGCACGGCATCGACGAAGTGGAAATACGCGTCGGGGTTGTAGAAGTACTGGGTGATGGCGGCATCGGCGCCGGCGTCGATCTTCGCCTTGAAGTACTTCAGGTCGCGCAGCGCATCGTCCGATTGCGGATGCGTCTCCGGATAGGCGCCCACTTCGATGTGGAACGCATCGCCGTGCTCGGCACGGATGAAGCTGATCAGCTCCGAGGCGTAGCGCAGGTCGCCGGGATGGCCCATGCCCGAGGGCAGGTCACCGCGCAGGGCGACGATGCGCCGGCAGCCGATGGCCCGGTACAGCTTGAGCAGTTCGCGGATTTCCTCGCGGCTGCCGCCCACGCAGGACAGGTGCGGCGCCGCTTCGAAGCCGTGGTGCTGCTTGAGGTGGCGCACGGTCTCGGAGGTGTAGCTGAGGGTCGAGCCGCCTGCGCCGAAGGTACACGACACGTACTCCGGGCCGTAAGCGCTGAGCTTGCCGGCGGTGCGATCAAGCTGGGCGCGCTGCTCGTCGGTCTTGGGCGGGTAGAACTCGAAGCTGATGGCGGTCATGGGCAGCGGCGGCGACGGGTGTGCGGTCATCATATCGCTTCATCGCGATGAATGTGAAGTATCGGCGCACCCGGTGTGCACAGGTGACGGTCTACCGTAGGCGGCACTGAGACGGAGTGAACGCGATGGACATCCTGGTTACCGGTGGCACCGGCTTCCTCGGCCGGCGTCTGTGCGCGCGGCTGCAGGCGCTCGGGCATGCCGTGACGGTGCTGACCCGACACCCCGGCCGCGATGCCGTTGACGGGGCCCGCAGCGTGGCACGGCTGGACGACGTCGGTCCGGTGCAGGCGGTGGTGAACCTGGCCGGGGAGCCGATCATGGCGGGGCGCTGGACGCCGACGCGCAAGCAGGCTCTGCTCGATTCACGGCTCGGCACCACCGGCGCGCTGCTGGCGTGGATGGAACAGCTGCCGGCGCGCCCGCAGGTGCTGGTGTCCGGTTCGGCGATCGGCTACTACGGCCCGCGCGGCGACGAGGTGCTGGACGAAGCCGCTTCGCCGGGGCACGACTTCGCGGCGATGCTGTGCCGGCAATGGGAAGCCGAGGCATTCAAGGCCGATGCCCTCGGGGTGCGCACCTGCGTGGTGCGTACCGGCATCGTGCTGGATCGCGATGGAGGCGCCCTGGCGCGGATGCTTCCGCCGTTCCGGCTGGGCGCGGGTGGTCCGATGGGCGATGGGCGGCAGTGGATGAGCTGGATCCATCGGGACGATCTGGTCGGCCTGATCGTGTGGCTTCTGGCGCACGACGATGCTTGCGGGGCTTACAACGGCACCGCACCGGGCGCGGTCACCAACCGCGCGTTTGCCACGGCACTGGGCGAGGCGCTGCACCGGCCCGCGCGGCTGACCACCCCGGCATTCGCGCTGACGCTGGGCTTCGGGGAAATGGCCGGGCTGCTGCTGACCGGCCAGCGCGTGGTGCCGGCCCGCGCGCTGCAGGACGGGTACCGCTTCCACCACCCCGAACTGGCGCCGGCGCTGCGGATGATTCTCGACGGATGACGCGGGTTACCCTGTGCACCCGTCACGCCCCCCTGTGTGCCATGTCCATTGTCCTGACCGAATTCGCCCGCCCCCGTCTGTTTCCGCGCGTGCCGCGCGGCAACACCATCCAGGACTGCACGGCCGCGCAGTTCGAGGCGCACCTCAACACGCACGCGCCGTTCAAGGTGCTCGACGGCTACGCGCCGTTCTGCAAGCTGTTCGTCTACGAAAACTGGACCAGCACGCGCTGCCTCACCGTGCCGATCACCGACGCCAACCGCCATCAGCTGCATACCGGTTACGAAGCGCGCAACCGCGAGGAGCTGCCGGTGCTGGTGCGTTGGTTCGAGGGGGTGGAATCGCCGCGCGCGAACTACCTGGTGGTGATCCTGTACAGCGCGGAGCAGCTGGCGCTGGAGGGCGCGCCGATCGACGCCGACTGGGGCATCGTCGGCTGCATCTACACCGCCGAGCCGGAAGAAGTACCGATGGCCCCGATCACCATGATGCGCAACGCGCTGGGGGTGGAAGAGGGCGGCTCGGGCGTGCCGCTGGACCGCGAGGCCTACCAGCGTGCCGTGGCGTTCTGGGAGAGCAACGCCAACTGGCGACCGTAACGCTGTCCCGTAGAGCCACGCCCTGCGTGGCTGCGTCTCGGTCGGGACCTCGCAGCCACGCAGGGCGTGGCTCTACGGTGGCTTGGCTATCGGGGCCAGGCTGCCGTCGGTCAATGCCAGCAGGTCGGCCGGCGCAAGCGCCACTTCAAGCCCACGCCGCCCGGCGCTGACATGCATCGTCGGCAACGCCTGCGCGCTGGCATCGATGTAGGTGCGGAGCTTCTTCTTCTGCCCCAGCGGACTGATCCCGCCGACCAGGTAGCCGGTCGCGCGCTGCGCATCTTCCGCCTTGGCCATCTCGCACTTCCTGCAGCCGGCCGCTCCGGCCAGTGCCTTCATGTCGAGCGTGCCGCTGACCGGCACGATCGCCACCAGCAGTTCGTGTTTCTCGGTGCTGGCCAGCAGCGTTTTGAACACCTGCGACGGGTCCAGGCCCAACGCCTGCACCGCCTCGCCGCCGTAGGAGGCCGCGCCGGGATCGTGGTCATAGGCAAGCACCGCGTGCGCGATGCCGCGTTGCTTGAGCAGGTTGATGGCCGGGGTCATGGCAGGTCCTTGTTGCGGGGCACCCAGGAATCCTAGCGCCGCGCCCAGGGCGTTGGCTTGACCGAGGCTATCGGCGGCCGCAACGGCGGTCCGTCGTGATGAACATTTGGGGTAAAAAACGGGCACCTTTCGGCGCCCGCCCAAGCGGAGAATCAAGCCCGATACCGATCGCGCCTCACGTTGTCCGGTCGGACGTCTCATCCAGCTGGCAGCTCGCTCCGGAAGGAGTCGCTACCGCCACCGCCATCTGCTCGGCCTGTGACTGGCTTTCGGCGCTCAGCCCGATCGGGGGCGTAGGTGGCCCGGCCTTATACGACAGCGTGCACTTGTACCGATTGGAAAAAAGCAATTTCCTAGCGCTTACGGTCTCCTCGCTTACCGTCTGCGCGACAGCCAGCGAAGACATTACGCTGCCTGCGGCACAGCCCATCGCTGCCACAACCATCATTTTGAACAAGGTGTTCATATGGAATGCTCCGGAATGATCCAGATATTCCCCCGCACGCGGATCATCGGGTGCGCGCTGTTAGCGGCACGTGCAGGGCGTGCGCCTACGCTCACCCGGTTTGGAAAAGAAACGGGCGCCCGAAGGCGCCCGTCGTAAACCCGGTAGTGCCGGCCGCTGGCCGGCAACCCCGTTGGATCAGTAGCGGTAATGCTCCGGCTTGAACGGACCTTCCACCGGCACGCCGATGTAATCGGCCTGTTCCTTGGTGAGGGTGGTCAGCTTCACGCCGATCTTTTCGAGGTGCAGGCGGGCCACTTCCTCGTCCAGCTTCTTCGGCAGCAGGTACACCTTCTTCTCGTAGCTGTCCTTGTTCGCCCACAGGTCGATCTGTGCGAGCGTCTGGTTGGCGAACGAGTTGGACATCACGAAGCTCGGGTGGCCGGTGGCGCAGCCCAGGTTGACCAGGCGGCCTTCGGCCAGCAGGAAGATCGCGTTGCCGTTCGGGAACACGTACTTGTCCACCTGCGGCTTGATGTTGACGTGCTGCACGCCCGGGAAACCGACCAGCGCATCGACCTGGATTTCATTGTCGAAGTGGCCGATGTTGCAGACGATGGCCTGGTCCTTCATCGCGCTCAGGTGTTCGATGCGGATGATGTCCTTGTTGCCGGTGGTGGTGACGTACAGGTCCGCACGGCCCAGGGTGGACTCGATGGTGTTGACCTCGAAGCCTTCCATCGCCGCCTGCAGGGCGCAGATCGGATCGATCTCGGTCACGACCACACGGGCGCCATAAGCGCGCAGCGACGCGGCGCAGCCCTTGCCCACGTCACCGTAACCGCAGACCACGGCAACCTTGCCGGCCAGCATCACATCCATGGCGCGCTTCAGGCCGTCGGCCAGCGACTCGCGGCAGCCGTACAGGTTGTCGAACTTGGACTTGGTGACCGAGTCGTTGACGTTGATCGCCGGGATCAGCAGGGTGCCGGCCTGGGCCAGCTGGTACAGGCGGTGCACGCCGGTGGTGGTCTCTTCGGAGACGCCCTTCCAGTCCTTGACCACGCGTGCCCAGTAACCCGGACGCTCCTTGGCCACGCGCTTGAGCAGGTCCTTGATGACCTGTTCTTCGTGCGAGGCGGCCTTCTCGTTGACCCAGTCGCTGCCGTTCTCGAGCTCATAGCCCTTGTGGATCAGCAGGGTGACGTCGCCGCCGTCGTCCACCACCAGCTCCGGGCCGGTCAGGGTGCCGTCGGGCAGGGTGAAGGTCAGCGCGTCCAGGGTGCAGTCCCAGTACTCTTCCAGCGACTCGCCCTTCCAGGCGAACACCGGGGTGCCCGACGCGGCGATCGCGGCAGCGGCATGGTCCTGGGTCGAGAAGATGTTGCAGGACGCCCAGCGCACGTCGGCGCCGATGTCCTTCAGGGTCTCGATCAGCACCGCGGTCTGGATGGTCATGTGCAGCGAGCCGGTCACGCGCACGCCCTTCAGCGGCAGGGTGGCGGCGTGCTTGCGACGGATCGACATCAGGCCCGGCATTTCGTGCTCGGCGATATCCAGTTCCTTGCGGCCCCAATCGGCCAGCGAGATATCGGCAATCTTGTAATCACCTTCGGTGGAGAAGGTCTTGGCAACAGCGTTCATGCAAAAGCTCCGGTAATGGACGAATGGCTCGTCTTCGCCGGGCGCCGTTGGAACCAGCCCTGCCACCGAGCCTGGCCGTGCGGATCAAGTCCGGCAGCGGTCGCAGCGCCCCTCGGTGGAGGGGATGCCCATTATATCCCGGCGCACCGCCCGGGCATGAATCCATGCCGGCCCCCAACCATCGGCAGGGGGGCAAACCACGCGCCGCTGTTAAGGTCCAAGGTTTGCACAGCATGGGGCAGGACGATGACAGGCAATCACACAGGGCGCCGGGCGCGCTGGAGCAACCGGCTGATCGTGGGCATGGCGCTGCTGGCGGTGGCGCCGTTGGCGCTGGCCGTCGCCCCGGTGGCCAGCAGCAAGGCCCAGCAGGTGGCCGCCGCCCCGGCCGGGCAGGGTTACCAGCTGCCCTCGGCCGCCCTGCAGGCGGTGGCCAATGCGCCACGGCCGCCCACCCTCAGTCTGTCGCCGCGGCGCGACATCGCCGCCCTGATGCAGACGCCGCCGCTTCCGTCGATCAACGACGTTGCCCAGCCCGAGCTGAAACTGGCTGGCGTGCGGATCAACCCGGCCACCCATTCGGCGAGCACGTTCACCTTCGGCGACAGGCTGTGGCTGATGAGCATCGGCGATGGCAAGGAGCGCCAGATCAGCGGCTTGCCGCAGCCGCTGTCGATCGCCTCCCTGGCCTGGTCGCCGGACCAGCAGTACCTGGCCTTCAACCAGGTGCACGCCGCCAGCGGTGCCAATGAACTGTGGATCGTCGACGTGGCCAGCGGCAGCGCACGTCGCCTGCTCACCGACCTCAACAGCGTGTTCGGCGACGGTTACAGCTGGCTGCCCGACAGCCGCGGCCTGCTGGTGACCCAGCAGCGCAAGGGGCGCGGTCCGGCGCCGGCGGCCGGCGGCATTCCGACCGGTCCGGCCATCCAGCAGACCCAGGCCGATGCCGGCGTGCGTGCGATCCGCACCTATCAGGACCTGCTCGGCAATGAGGTCGACGCCCGCTTGTTCGATTACTACGCCAGCGCACAACCGGCACGGGTAGCCCTCAATGGAGAAACCACGCCGCTGTCCACCGCCGGCGTCTACCTGGACGTGAGCGTGTCGCCGGATGGTCGGCATGTGCTGGCCGAACGCGTGCAGCGGCCCTACTCGTACCTGGTCCCGGCCGATGACTTCCCGCGCCGCATCGAGGTGCTGTCCGCCGCCGATGGCCGGCTTGAGCACACCGTGGCGGACCTGCCGCTGGTGGAAGGCCTGCCGACCGGCAACGACGCCGTGCCCACCGGCGTGCGCAGCGTGAGCTGGCGCGCCGATGCACCGGCCACGCTGGTCTGGGCCGAAGCCCAGGACGGCGGCGACCCGGGCCGTGACGCCAAGGTGCGCGACGCGGTGCTGATGCAGGCCGCGCCGTTCGAGCACCCGCCGGTGACGCTGGCCCAGCTGGGCAGCCGTTACGCGGGCATCCAGTGGGGCCGGGGCGACCTGGCGCTGCTCAACGAGTCGTGGTGGAAGTCGCGCGTGGTCAAGCAGTGGCGGATCGCGCCCGACCAGCTCGACCAGGCCCCGCAGCTGCTGTCCGAGCGCTCGGCGCAGGACCGCTACAACGACCCGGGCCGGCCGGCGCTGGTGCGCGACGTGAACGGCCGCGCGCGGCTCCAGATCACCGCCGATGGGCGCAGCATCTTCCTGTTGGGGCAAGGCGCCTCGCCGGAAGGCGACCGCCCGTTCGTGGACCGCTTCGACCTGGACAGCCGCCAGACCACCCGCCTGTTCCATTCGCAGGCACCGGATTACGCGCTGCCGCAGGCACTGCTTGACCAGGAAGGCGGCGCGCTGCTGCTGACCCGGGAATCGCCGGATGTGCCGCCCAACTACTATGTGCAGTCGTTGGCCGACACCACCGTCGCGCCGCGCGCGCTGACCCGGTTCGAACACCCGCTGCCGCAGCTGCGTGGCGTGAGCAAGGAACAGATCCGTTACAAGCGCAATGACGGCGTCGACCTGACCGCCACGCTGATGCTGCCGCCCGGTTACAACGTGAAGAAGAACGGCCCGCTGCCGTTGCTGATGTGGGCCTACCCCGGTGAGTTCAAGACCGCCGCGGCGGCCAGTCAGGTGACCGATTCGCCGTACCGTTTCAACGCGGTGGGCTACTGGGGGCCGCAGGCTTTCCTGGCCAAGGGCTACGCGGTGCTGGTCAGTCCGTCGATGCCGATCATCGGCGAAGGCGACAAGGAACCCAACGACACCTACCTGCCGCAGCTCATCGCCAACGCCGAAGCGGCAGTGGACGAAGTGGTGCGGCGCGGTGTTACCGACCGCGACCACATCGCCATCGGTGGGCATTCCTACGGTGCGTTCATGACCGCCAACCTGCTCGCGCACACGCGCCTGTTCAAGGCGGGCATCGCACGCAGCGGCGCGTACAACCGCACGCTCACTCCGTTCGGCTTCCAGGCCGAGGAGCGCAACTTCTGGCAGGCGCAGGAGGTGTACCTGAAGATGTCGCCGTTCAACTTCGCTGACAGGATCAAGGATCCCATCCTGTTCATCCACGGCGAGGACGACAACAATTCCGGCACGTTCCCGATCCAGAGCGAACGCATGTTCGCCGCAGTGAAGGGCCTGGGTGGTACGGCGCGGTTGGTGATGCTGCCCAATGAGTCGCACCACTACCGTGCCCGTGAGTCGCTGATGACGATGCTGGCGGAAAGCGAGCGCTGGCTGGAGCAGACGATCGGGCCGGGGATGAAGATCAAATGATGCCGCGCCGGGCGTTGCCCGGCGCTTGCTTCGTTCTTGCTTCATGAAGGTCTGATGCATGACGTCGGCGTTTTCCAAACGCCGGAGGGATGCCGGGGACGAAGGCCACGCGGCTTCGGATGCTTGAGCCGCCCTGGCGCGCGGTTGCCACGCAGGGCGTGGCACTACGAATTGTTACGTGCACAGGACGAGGGCGTTGACGGCTCCGGTGGGACCTCGTAGTGCCACGCCCTGCGTGGCAATCCGTCGCCGACACATGCAATTGAAACTATCTGCGCGGCGTTGATCGCCGCGCGATCTGCGTTAGGCTTGGGTTTGTTCCGTTCCCGAGGCCAGTGCGTCGCAGATGAACGAGTACCGCAGCAGCATCGTCTTTGCCACCCCCGACATTCCCCTGCGTGACGACGTGCGCCGACTCGGCGCCCTGGTCGGCGACCTGCTCGCCGAGCAGGTGTCCACGCAGTTCTTCGATGACGTGGAACAGGTGCGAACCCGCGCCATTGCCCGACGCGAAAGCGACGCCCCGCTGTCCGATCTCAATGACGCGCTGACCGGGCTGCCGCCCGACCGCGCCGAGGCGATGGTGCGTGCGTTCAGTACCTACTTCCAGGTGGTGAACATCGCCGAGCGGGTGCACCGGATCCGCCGTCGTCGCGATTACCAGCGCGCCGGCACCGCTGCACCGCAGCCCGATGGTCTGCAGGACGCGCTGCAGAAACTCAAGGCGCAGGGTGTGAGCCTGGACGAACTGGGCGCGTGGCTGCCACGCATCGACATCGAGCCGGTCTTCACCGCGCACCCGACCGAAGCGGTACGCCGCGCGCTGCTGGAAAAAGAGCAGCTCATGGTCGCCAGCCTGGTCGACAACCTCGATGGCCAGCGCACCCCGGGTGAGGCCGCCGCTGATGCGGCACGCTTCCGCATGGCACTCACCGCCTCCTGGCAGACCACCGATTCCTCGCCGGTGCGTCCGACCGTGGATGACGAGCGTGAGCACGTCGGCTTCTACCTGGTGCAGGTGCTGTACCGGGTGATTCCGGTGCTGTACGAATCGCTGCAGCAGGCGCTGCTCGATACCTACGGCGACACCGTGCCGCTGCCGCGACTGCTGCGCTTCGGTACGTGGGTGGGCGGGGACATGGATGGCAACCCGAACGTGGACGCCGGCACCATCCGCCACACCCTCGATGCGCAGCGCCAGGCGGTGCTGGGGCGCTACCAGAAGGACCTGCTGCAGCTGGCCAGCCTGCTCAGCCAGTCCACCGAGCGGATCGCGGTAAGCGACGCGCTGCAGGCACGCGTGGCGCACTACCAGCAGCTGCTGCCGCAGGTGGCGTCACGGCCGCGGCACGCCGACATGCCGTACCGGCTGCTCAATGACCGCATGCGCGCGCGCGTGCAGGCCACGCTGGATGACGCCGACGGCGGCTATGCATCGCCGCAGGAGCTGGAGGACGACATCACGCTGATCCTCGACAGCCTGCACGCCAACAAGGGCGACCATGCCGGCGGGTTCGCCGTGCGCCGCCTGCTCTGGCGGGTGCGTACCTTCGGCTTCCACCTGGCACGGCTGGACGTGCGCCAGGAATCGAGCGTGCACGGCCGCGCGCTGGCCAGCGTGCTGGACGGTCAGGATGCATGGGACGCGGCCGATGCGGTCACCCGCGCCGCGCGGCTGGCGCCGTTCGCCAGCGGCGAGCAGACGTTGCCGCCGAGCACGGAAGAAGGTGGCCAGCGGTTGGACGCGGTGTTTGCCGCGCTCGCCGATGCGCGCCGTCGGCATGGTGCCGACGCACTGGGCAGCTACATCATTTCGATGGCGCATGACCGCAGCGACGTGCTTGCGGTACTGGCATTGGCACGTCGTGGCGGGCTGGTGGATGACGACGGTGCGGTGCCGTTGGATATCGCGCCGCTGTTCGAAACCGTTGACGACCTGCAACGCGGCACCGACACGCTGCGCGACCTGCTGGCCGACCCGGTCTACCGCACGCACCTGGCCGCGCGTGATGACGTGCAGATGGTGATGCTGGGGTATTCGGACAGCGGCAAGGACGGCGGCATCGCCGCGTCCCGCTGGGGCCTGCAGCGCGCCCAGGTGGAGCTGCTGGAGCTTGCGGCCGGGAGCGGCATCCGGCTGACCTTCTTCCATGGTCGGGGTGGCTCGATCAGCCGCGGTGGCGGCAAGACCACCGACGCGGTGGATGCCTCGCCGCGCGGCAGCATCGACGGGCGGCTGCGCGTGACCGAGCAGGGCGAGGTGATCCATCGCAAGTACGGCATCCGCGCGCTGGCGCTGCGCTCGCTGGAGCAGTCCACCGGCGCGGTGCTGCGTTCCAGCCTGCGCCCGCGTGCACCCGAGCCGCGCGAGGCGCAGTGGCGGCCGGTGATGGACCTGGTGGCGGAGAAGAGTGCCGAGGCTTACCGCGCGTTCGTGGGCCAGCCCGATTTCATGCAGTACTTCCGCCAGGCCACGCCGATCGATGTGATCGAGCGGATGACGCTGGGCTCGCGGCCCTCGCGGCGGCTGGGGCAGGACGCGGCGCTGACCAATCTACGGGCGATTCCCTGGGTGTTCGCCTGGAGCCAGGCGCGGGCGGTCATTCCGGGGTGGTACGGGGTAGGCAGTGGCCTGCAGGCGGCGATCGATGCCGGGCACGAAAGTATCCTGAACGAGATGGCGCGCGACTGGCCGTTCTTCAGCACCTTCCTGGACGACATCGCGATGGTGCTGTCCAAGGGCGACATCACCATCGCCGAGCAGTTCTCACGGTTGTCCGGCGCGCTGCACGAGCGTTTCTTCCCGCAGGTGCAGGGCGAACTGGCGCTGACCGGCCGGCTGATCCTGGCGCTGACCGGGCAGGACGAACTGCTGCAGCACGACCAGCGCCTGGCGCTGTCGATCCGCCTGCGCAATCCCTACATCGACCCGATCAGCGTGCTGCAGGTGGACCTGCTGCGACGCTGGCGCGCCAGCGGCGGCGAGGATGACGCGGTGCTGCGCGCGCTGGTCGCATGCGTGAACGGCGTGTCTCAAGGCGTGCAGAACACGGGGTGAAGCGGGTATCGACCGTTGGTCGTGACGCGCGGGACCAAACCGGCAGGTCACGACCGTTGGTCGTGACGTCATTCCGGCGACGGCGGATTCGACGCGAGCAGCTCGCGCTGGCGCTGGTCCATCTCCGCCCGCAGCTGCCTGCGCAGCAACGCGGCTGCGTGGCGGCGGCGCTGGTTGCTGGAGTCCAGCTGCAGCGGCGGCACCGGCGTCGACTTACCGTCATCGTCCACGGCCACCATCGTGAAGAAGCAGCTGTTGGCGTGGCGCACGCTGCGCTTGAGGATGTCTTCGGCCACGACCTTCACGCCTACTTCCATTGAAGACGTGCCGGTGTAGTTCACCGAGGCCAGGAAGGTGACGAGCTCGCCTACCGCGATCGGCTCGCGGAACGTCACCTGGTCCACGGACAGGGTGACCACATAGCGCCCGGCGTAGCGGCTGGCACAGGCATAGGCGACCTGGTCGAGCAGGCGCAGGATCGCGCCGCCATGCACCTTGCCGGAGAAATTGGCCATCTCCGGCGACATCAGCACGGTCATGGTCAGCTGGTGGGATTGGATGTCGATCGTCATTGTCCGAGTGTACCGCTCAGCCTCCCTCCAACTGGGCCAGCTGTTCCCCGGTGGGGAAACCACGGGTCAGGTAGCGCGGCGGGTACAGATGGCGGGGATCGGCTTCCAGCAGGTGACCCACGATCGGCATCGCCGTGTTCCAGGGCGCCCGGACCACGCGGGAGTCGTTGTCGTCAGGAACCACGAAGGCCAGGTAGTCGGTGCGGGGCAGGGATGCCTCTACGCCCTGGGTCCAGCTGGCGATCGAGAAGGTTTCGGTGTCATTGCGGTAGACCATGAACGTGGCCACGAATACATCGACATCGTGGGCCTCGTGAATGCGCTGCAGCAGCGCTTTCTGCTCCTGGTAGGCATCCTGGCGGAGCGACAGGCGCAGCTGGTGCTGCTTCTGGCGCAGTTCGGCCGTTGCGGGCTCACGGACCGTGACCCGTCCGTCGTCGTCATGGCAGAACAGTTCCGATGAGATCGCTCGACCCGCCTTGATCTCCTCCAGCGCGATGTCGAACATCTGGCGTTGAGCCGCTTCGTCGTTCTCCCCGGCCACCATCATCAGGTCGCGGGTGGCAAGCAGGAACACGGGGCGCCCGGCCACCGGCACCCGGTTAACCAGCTCGGGCAGCAGGGCGCGGCTGCTGTCGTAGCAGTCTGCCCACGCGGCGCGGAACAGGCCGGGCGCGATGGGTTCGAAGTCGACCGGCGCGATGTCACGCAGGTTGCTGCGCGCGATACTGAGCGCCTCGTGCAGGGAAACACCCCATTCCGGCGCCGGTCCATGCTGCCGGGTGACCATGTGTTCGGCATGATCGATGGCGATCATTTCCACGCAGTCCTCGCTGAGCTGGCGGTACTGCAGGGTGTTGGGGGTGTCCCATCCCTTGTCTGCAATGCCCTGCAGCCGGACATGCTCCAGCTGACCGAGGTTGCGGATGACCGGGCGCAGCAGAGGGCGCAGTTCCTCCCATCCGGGCTCGCGGTCATCGCTGGCGCGCAGCGTGCGCACGAACTGGTCCAGCGCCTGCTGCTTGCCACGCGGCGCGCCGACGTAGGCCTGGTGGGCGTTGTGCAGGTTGAAGTAGCTGCTCTCACCCACCTGCACACGGAACAGCGCGGCGTCGTAGGTCATCGGCTGGGTGACGCCACTGCGGCGTGCGGTGGCGATGAAGCGTTCGGCGAATGCGTCGTTGCCGGGGGTGTCCTTGAACCACTTGTCCAACAGGGTAGAGAGCATATGCGAGCGTCCTTGGTCGATGGCGACATGCTCGCTTGATGGGGTGGTTGTTTGCAACGGGCAAAAAGAAGGGCCGCTTGCGCGGCCCTTCTTTTGTAGCAGCCGACTAACAGTCGGCTCTACCGCGCAGGTTATTTCAACTTCGCATCCGCGCGCAGGGCGGCGGCGCGGTCCGTCTTCTCCCAGGAGAAGGCGGTGGCGTTGACCGTCTCGCCTGCGGCGTTGAGGTAGCTGAAGTCCTTCGGCTTGCGGCCGAAGTGACCGTACGCGGCGGTCTGCTGGTACATCGGGTGGATCAGGTCCAGCATCTTGATGATGCCGTACGGGCGCAGATCGAAGTGCTTGCGGATCAGCTTCTCGATCTTGTCATCGCTGATCTTGCCGGTGCCGAAGGTGGTGACCGAAATCGAGGTCGGCTCGGCCACGCCGATGGCGTAGGAGACCTGCACTTCGCAACGGTCGGCCAGGCCGGCAGCCACGACGTTCTTGGCGACGTAGCGGGCAGCGTAGGCGGCCGAACGGTCGACCTTGGACGGATCCTTGCCCGAGAACGCACCACCACCGTGACGGGCCCAGCCGCCGTAGGTGTCGACGATGATCTTGCGGCCGGTCAGGCCGCAGTCGCCCACCGGGCCGCCGATCTCGAACTTGCCGGTCGGGTTGATGTGGAACTTGGTGCCCTTGTGCAGCCACTTGGCCGGCAGCACCGGCTTGATGATCTCTTCGCGGACGGCTTCGATCAGGTCCTTCTGCTTCACGCCCGGGGCGTGCTGGGTCGACAGCACCACCGCGTCGATGGCCGAGACGGCGCCGTTTTCGTAGCGCAGGGTGACCTGGCTCTTGGCATCCGGACGCAGCCAGGACAGTGCCGAGTTCTTCTTCTTGCGGATCTTGGCCTGCTGCTCGACCAGGCGGTGCGACAGGTGGATCGCAGCCGGCATGAAGCTGTCGGTCTCGTTGGTGGCATAGCCGAACATCAGGCCCTGGTCGCCAGCGCCCATTTCTTCGGGCTTCTTGCGGTCAACGCCCTGGGCGATGTGCGGGGACTGCTTGCCGATCAGGTTCAGCACGCCACAGGTGGCGCCGTCGAAGCCGACGTCGGAGCTGTTGTAGCCGATGTCCAGGATCACCTTGCGGGTGACGGCCTCCAGGTCGATCCAGGCGCTGGTGGTGATTTCACCGGCCACGATCGCCACGCCGGTCTTGACCATGGTCTCGCAGGCAACGCGGGCGCGCTGGTCCTGGGCAAGGATCGCGTCCAGCACCGCATCGGAGATCTGGTCGGCAATCTTGTCCGGATGGCCTTCGGAGACCGATTCGGAGGTGAACAGGTAGCTGGACATCAGGCGTAATATCCTTTTATTCGGATGGAAAGATGGGCGCGAATGATACACGGCAAGTCGCGCCATTGCATTGTGGCCCAGCGGGGGTTGCCCGTGGTTAAGCCTGCGTGCCCACCGCCAGAGGGCGCCGCAGCGTGATTGGCCCCCAGCGTCAGGGCCCAGTGTTCCACCAGCGTGACAATTGGCCGGTCCGGCGCGGTGCCTTCACCTGCGACCGTCATCGGTCTGTCGCCGCCCGGTCATGCGGTTGCCGCGTTGACGGCGCAGGCTCCCGGCCAGTTCAGCCGCCAGGCAGGAGCACGCGCCATGCACGCCATCGAGCAGCGTCTGCAGTATCGCGAAGCGGGTCGGGCTGATGTCGGCCGCTCCCCGGCACTGGACCTCCCGGGCGATGCACGGCCCCCGGCGCGCCCGGCGCCGCCCCCGCCCGGCCCGGCGCCCTGGCGGCGCGCGGTGTTTCTGTCCGATGTCCACCTGGGCTCGCGGCATTGCCACGCGGCCGAACTGGCGGGCTTCCTGTCCACGCTGCGCTGCCAGCGGCTGTACCTGGTGGGTGACATCATCGACCTATGGTGGCTGGCGCACCGGCGTGCCAGCTGGCGGCCGGCGCACAGCCAGGTGATCGAGGCCCTGCATGGACTGCGCCGGGCCGGCACGGAGATCGTCTACATCCCGGGCAACCACGATGCCTCGCTGCGCCAGCTGTGCGGGCTGATGCTGCCGGCGATGCGGGTACGCCGCCGCGCCATCCACACCACCGCCGACGGCCGCCGGCTGCTGGTGGTACATGGCGAAGACTACGATGGCGCGACGCATTTCGGTGGCCTGCAGGAGCGCTTCGGCGACTGGCTGTACTACCGCATCCTCACCGGCGACCACCTGCTCAATGCCGCACGTCGCCGCCTGGGCATGCGTTACTGGTCGCTGTCGGCGTTCCTGAAGAAGCGCAGCCGCGCGGCCGAGTGCTACATCGAGCGGTACGTGCAGGCCGGCTTGGCCGACGCCCGCCGGCGAGGCCTGGACGGTATCGTCTGTGGCCACATCCATCGCGCCGCGCTGGTCGAGCGGGACGGCTTGGTCTACGCCAACGACGGCGACTGGGTGGAAAGCCTGACCGCCCTGGCCGAAGACCCCGACGGCAGCCTGCGCCTGCTGGACCACCACGGCCAAACCCAGGTGCAGTTGGTCGCACCGAAAAGCGCAGCCGTCGCCTGACACCCGGACACGCATGGCGTGTCCCTACGCGAGGCGTGCAGCCCACCATCAACGTTCGACCCCCAACGCGCGAATCCAACAGCGGCCGCCCCCCAACCCGAGCGCCCAAGGGTCGTAGTGACACGCCATGCGTGTCAAAACCAGGATCCTGCGCACGTAGATCGCCCTGCGTGTCAACGCCATGCCCCCACGCCCGTAAACACCCATCCGTCCCGTACCATCCACCAATGGATTCCCTAAGCCAGATCGTTCTAGGCGGCGCCGTCGCCGCCGCCATCGCCCCTGCCGGCCACCGCCGCGCCGCCCTGCTTGCCGGCGCCGCGCTGGGCACCCTGCCGGACCTGGATGCGCTGCTGCTGGCCTTTACCGCCGCCGACCCGGTGGCGCTGATGACCGAACACCGCAGCTACAGCCATTCGCTGCTGGTGCTGCCGTGGGTGGCGGCGCTGATCTGGTGGGGCTTCAAGCGCTTCGGCCATGGACGGGTGGCGGAAGCGCCAGGCCGGTGGTTCTGGGCGATCCTGCTGTCCTTGATCACCCACCCGCTGCTGGACGCGTTCACCGTGTACGGCACCCAGCTGTGGTGGCCGTTCACTCCACCGCCGACGATGTGGTCCAGTGTGTTCATCATCGACCCGCTGTATACGGTGTGGCTGCTGCTGGGCTGCGCCGTGGCCTGGTTCGCGCGGGCGCGGCCGCTGGCGCAGAAGGCGCTGCTGGCCGGGCTGCTACTGAGCACGGGTTACCTCGGTTGGTCGCTGCTGTCCAAGCACCACGTGGAGCGCGAAGCCGACCGGGCGCTCGCGGCGATGGGGCTGGCCGATGCGCCGCGCTTCTCGGTGGCCATGCCGTTCAACACCCTGCTATGGCAGGTGGTGGCGATGACGCCGAGCGGCTATGTGATCGGCGAGCGCTCGCTGGTAGCCGACAGCGGCCCGATGACGTTCCGCGGGTATCCGTCGAACGTGCAGGCGCTGCGCCAGGCCGCACATGTTCCAGCGGTGGCACGGCTGAACTGGTTCAACCGTGGCTTCATGCGCGCGCAGGTGGTCGATGGCCGCCTGCAGCTGAGCGACCTGCGCATGGGCCTGGAGCCGGACTACACCTTCACCTTCGCAGTGGCGCGCGCGGATGGCGAGCGCTGGGCGGCCGTCCCCCCCGAGCAGCTGCGCCCCGTATACGAAGGCGAGCAGGGCAGGGCACTTGTCGAGCGCCGCTTCGCCGCGATGTGGCACCGCATCTGGCACGCGCCGGCGAAGACCGACTGAAGCGGCCAGCGTAAATACGACTGTGTAGAGCCGACTGTTAGTCGGCTGCGCGCAGCGCCAAATGTCGGAACCGCCCCCAACAGCAGCCGACTAACAGTCGGCTCTACGCGTCGCGACGTATGCACCGCGACATGCGCGTCCCCCATCGGCGATGCCCGACTCAATACACCGTTGCGCGCGCCTGCACGAACGAGAAGAAGAACACCGCGTTCGGGTCGTTCTGCACCAGGCTGAACTCGCGGCGCATGCCGTCCACGGTCTCCTGGTCGACCAGGCCGGCCTCCAGCAACGGGTCGGCGGCCGACAGCAGCAGCTGCTCCCAGAACGCGATCATGGTCTTGCGCCGCGCCGGTTCGCGGTTGTCCAGGTGGATGGTCTTGATCTCCGTGTGGACGTCGCGGAAGCCGCCGGCCAGCAGCAGGTTGCCCAGCTTGGCACCCACGAACGGGTCACCGCCGTGGTCGTACTGGAAATCATTGAAAGCCATCCAGTAGCGCCAGATATGCGGCGAATACGGGTCGAGCAGGAACGAGGCGTTCATCACCTCGGTGACGTACACCGGCGAGCCGGGCACCAGCACGCGGCGCACCTCGTTGAGTACGCGGGCCGGCGATGGCACGTGTTCCAGCACCCAGCACAGGAACGCCGAATCGAATTCGCGGGCGTCGAAGGGCAGGTTGCCGGCATCGGCCTGCAGCAGCGTGTAGCGCTCGCGGCACCACGGCGTCCTGGCCAGGTTGGTGGCGGCGGTGGCCAGCTGCGCCTCGCTCAGGTCCACACCGGTGACGTGCAGGTCCGGGAACCGGCGCAGCAGGATGTCGGTCTGTGCGCCAACGCCGCTGCCCACTTCCAGCAAGCGCTTGGCGCCGCCGTAATCGATGCCGCTGAAGATGCTCGATTCAAACAGCCGCGACTGGGTGACGAGGCGGTGCTGCTCGGTATCGGAGAAGCCGTGGAGGTAGGTCGGTGCAGTGATGGGCGGGGTCATGGCAAAGGCTCAGGCAGCGGACGACAACGGCTCGCCAGCGGCGAGGGCGTCGAAATATTCGGTGGTCAGGGCGACCTGGCTGGCGGCATCCTCGGCGCGGTTGACCACCGCACGGAAGGCGGCGTTCTCCGGCCGGTCCTTGGCGTACCAGCCCAGGTGCTTGCGCGCGATGCGCACCCCCTGCTGTTCGCCATAGAAGTCGTGCAGGGCGTGCAGATGGCCGAGCAGGATGTCGCGTACCTCGTGCAGCGAGGGCGGCGGCAGCAGGGTGCCGGTGGCCAGGTAGTGCGCCACCTCGCGGAAGATCCACGGGCGTCCCTGCGCGGCGCGGCCGATCATCACCGCGTCCACGCCCGTCTGCGCCAGCACCTGCGCGGCCTTCTGCGGCGAGTCGATGTCGCCGTTGGCGATCACCGGAATGCGCAGCGCGTTCTTGATGGCGGCGATGGTCTCGTACTCGGCGCTGCCGGTGTAGTGCTGGTCGCGGGTGCGGCCGTGCACGGCCAGCGCGGCGATGCCGCTGTCCTCGGCGACATGTGCGATGCGCGGGCCATTGCGGTGGTCGCAGTCCCAGCCGGTGCGGATCTTCAGCGTGACCGGCACGTCCACCGCGTTGACCACCGCGGTGAGGATGCGCGCCACCAGGTCTTCGTCGCGCATCAGGGCAGAGCCGGCCCAGGCGTTGCAGACTTTCTTGGCCGGGCAGCCCATGTTGATGTCGATGATCTGCGCGCCGTGGTCCACGTTGTAGCGCGCCGCCTCGGCCAGCTGCTGCGGCTCGGTACCGGCGATCTGCACGCTGATGGGGGCGGGTTCGCCGGCGTGGTCCATGCGGTGGATGGACTTGCGGGTGTTCCAGAAGCGCGGGTCGGAGATGGTCATCTCCGAGGCGGCAAGGCCCGCGCCCAGCCGCTTGCACAGCAGCCGGAACGGCTTGTCGGTGACGCCGGCCATCGGCGCCAGCACCACATTGGGCTGGATGTTGTAGGGACCAATCTGCATGCCGGGCATTGTAGTGCCGGCCGCTGGCCGGCAACCACGCAGACCCCTGCGATCCAGCGGCAGGTTCAGGCCGATCCGGAAGGCCCTGATGCCGCACGGGCATGAGCAGATGCTTGACGGTTGCTTCCCGCGCCCCAAAGGGTGAGGGATGGTGGGCGGTTGTACGCGCTCGTCAAGGCGCCGGGCCGCAGGCATAGGCCAGCACGGCCAGATGCCGCCGCGGGTCCAGCCCGAGCAGTTCCAGGACGGCGGCATCCTCGAACGAGCCGATCGCGCAGCCGGCTGCCTTCATCGCCGCCACTTCCTGTCCCAGTGCCCCCAGCCAGACCCCCGCCTCGATCAGCACGAAGCGGCCCCCGCGTTCACCGTACTTGGCCAGCGTGCCCGCCGGTTCGGCGATCAGGAACAGCACGGCCGCCGGCCGCTCCGGCCAATCCACGCCGAGCAGTCGGGACAGCACCGGCCACGGCGGGCACGGCGCTACCGGTACCAGCGCATGGTGCAGCGGGTCGTACCAGCAGATGCCCTGGCCGTGGGCAATCACATCGCCGGCGCCATACAGCGCGGCATAGGCCTGGATCGGATATTTCGCGCCACCGGACGGCAGCCGGCGCGTGTCACTGTCGCCGGGGCGGGCCCGCAGCGGGGCCAGCACGCGGCCCAGCTCCTGCGCGCCCCAGCGGGCGTCACCGAAGCGGCGGCCACTGTGGCGCTGCGCCAGGGCGTCATTGGGCTGGACCGGGTCCGGCAAGGCGATGCCCGCGGCGGCATGCACCGGCCGCGGTGGCGACCAGGCGCGCGCGGCATCCTCGGCGATGCGCGCGCGCATCACCTCGGCACGCGCGGGATTGAGTTCGCCGTTGTGCCAGAACAGATGGAACAGCGGGGCATCGTGCCAGGGGGAAGGCGCTGACGGCATGCGGTCCTCGTGCATCAACCCAGTGGATGCGGGAAGGGGTTGGGAAACGCGCCGCTGTGCGGCACGCCGGGATACCGCCATGCCACGTCCTGGCAACGGCCGCCGAGGAACGGCGCACGCTCGTCGGCATGCAGGCCACTGAGGTGCGGCGACAGCACCCGCATCACCCGCAGTCCGGCCGCAGCCACGTCGGAGGTGGTCAACTCGCGGTAGTAGAGCGCGATGCCGGCACTGCCGAGCCGGCGCCGCAGCAGGTCCAGCTCGGCGATCGCGCGTGGCGCGGCAGGGCGGACCGCTGTGCCCGGCGGGGGCAGCGGCAGCGTGCTGTCGCCCGCCGCCTTCAGCAGCGGCAGCTGCGGCCACAGGTCCGGGCGCAGGGTGTAGAACGCGGCGTGTTCGTCGAAGCTGCGCAACGCCGCCGCTTCGCGCGGCAGCCGGGCACTTTCGCGGCCACTCAGATGCGCGGCAAAGGTCAGCGCCTGCTGCCATTCCAGCAGCGCTTTGTGCAGCGCCTCGCCCGGATCGGCGCGGCAGGCAATGCCGAGCACGTAGCGTGGGCGGCCTTCGAAGGGGACGCCCCCCGCCACCGCGATCACCGGGTGCGGGTTCCAGTGCTGGGTCAGGTCGAAGGCCTGCAGTTCACCACCGCGCGCGTCTACATGGGCGTGCCAGTGCGCCGGCAGCGCGATCCTCCGGCCGGCCACGCCATTCAGCCATGTCACCGCCAGCGCATCGCGCTCCAGCAGCTCCTGGGCCGCGCGCAACAGCGACAGCCAGGCGCCATCGCGTCCATCACGCCAGGCCGCCAGGCCACTGGACGTTGATGGCAATCGCGCCTGGCCGCGGCGCGGCCCCAGTCCCACCAGTTCCTGTGGCACCCAGACCATGCGGTTGTCGTCCAGCGCATGCACCGCCGCGAACAGATCGTCGTCGCATTCGGGCATGGGCCACGGGAAGCCCGGCGTTGCACGTTGGCGTGCCGAGAACAAGGCGAAGGCCGATTCGTCCAAGCGTTGCGCGGGCGTCAGCGCAACACGCCGACGCACCTCGACACCCGCCTGTGCCGCCGCCAGCCGCTCCAGTGCTTCGGCGATCGCGCCATCGGCGGCGGCATCGGCCTCCAGTGCGACCGCGCCGGAAACGCCCTGCCAGGGATTGGCCGGATCCGCCGGCGTGGCGGCATTGTGCACGCGCCGTCCCTCGAACAATGGGCCGGTCCAATCACAGGCGCTGGCCTCGATCAGCTGCGCCGGGCGCACCAGGCCGCAGCGGGGACGCGCCGCGCCGTGCAGCAGGTGCGAAGACAGCGTGGGCGTTCCCGGCTCCGCCGCGTGCACGGCGGAGCGGGTCATTTCATCACGCTCAGCCAGGCCATCATCTCAAACACGCCGACAACGCACAGACCCAGCAGCAGGGCGATGCCGATGCCGATGCCGCGCCCGAGCGAACGGCCCGAGCGCTCGTAGACGAGGGCGTAAACGCCGACAAACAACCCCACGGCGACGAACAGGCCGAAGATCGGGTTGGCGGTGCTCATGAACATGCCGCCGCCGAGGGCGGCCAGGGGCAGGGCGAACAGACCCAGCAGCACTCGACGCGTTCGGCTCAGCCCGGCTGCCGGCACCACGGCGCCGGGTGCGTCCACAGGATCCGCATGCGCAGCGCGGGACGGTTCCTGCACTGCCTCAGGTGGCGGGTTGTGGAGGTCGGCGTCGGTGTCGACGGTTGCGGTCGTGGCGTGTGCATCGCCGTTGGCTGCGGGCGTCACCGGTTCCAGTTTGCCGAGCACCACGGCCGACAACACCGAGGTGCCGAGCAGGGTGACGACGCAGGAACTGCACGTGGTCGACGTCGAGCCACCGCCTGCCGCGGCAAGGTCCTGGCGCGAAGCGCTGGCATCGAACTGGGTAGGCAGGCGATACATGGGGTCACTCCATTGACCGGGGCGGAATCGCCCGGCGCGGGGGCCACATTATCACGGGCGCCCGGCGTCCCAGGGCAACGACAGCGGTGGCGGCAGCGACGCCTCGCCGCCTTGGCAGGCGGGGCACCACGGCAGCCGCACTACCCGGTCGCGTTCGCCGTGCAGGCGATGCAGGTCGAGCCAGACGCTGCGTTCGAGATAGCCCAGCAGCAGGGCGGGCTGATCCAGCAGGGGCGCGACCAGCGCCGCGATGCGCGCCGGCCGCGCTGCCACCGCCGGCATCGCCGGCACGACGGCGTCGCCCCAGCGGCGCAGCACCCGGTTGCCCAGGCAATACACGCACGCGCTTTGCCCGGGCACCACATAGGGCCCAAGCGCGAGGGTGTGGTGATGGCTGAGGTCGAGCAGCAGATGCGGTTGTGCGGGCATCTGTTCGCGGTAGCGTGCCAAGGCCTGTTCCCAGCCGAGCCCGTGCCGGACCAGCACCAGCAGGTCGGCGTCGGCGAGGGCATCGACGCGCAGGAGGTCCGCGCTGGCATGCTGGTCGAAGGCGTCGGCCAACCCGGGCAGCGGTTCGCCGAGCCACCCGAGTGCGTAACGTCGCACCGGGCGCACTGCCTGCAGCGGCGCCAGCACGCCGAGGCGTATCAACTGGCGGATCGCCGGGCCGCAGTCGGCATCGTCCTGCAGGATCGCCAGGGTGTCGCTCTGCCAATGGTCGAGGATCCGTTCGACGACCGTCGGCGTATCGGCCTCATCGACCACGTACAGTTCGTCGGCGCCACCGGACACCAGCAGCAGCGGGCGCTGCGCATGGGTCTGCGAAAACAGGGCCCAGGCCGGATTGCGTGTCCAGCGCGGTTCGTCCGCGTGCGTGCCTGCGTGTTCCTGACGGCCTGCTGCTGCCACTGCGTACCGTCCATGTATCCGCGAAAGCGCAAGGATAACGGCAAACAGGAATGCCACGTTCTGCTACGGTTCGCGCGTGCCCCTACCGCCTGTTGCCAACGCGCCCGTCCCCCAGCCGCCCTGGCGTGAGGCGATGCTGTGGATGCTGCTGCTCGGCGCGATGTTCATCCATGGCTACAGCTGGACCAACCACTGGGCCGCCAGCCAGGCCCAGACCTACAGCCTGCATGGTCGCTGGGACGAGGTAATCCCGTTCTGGGCGTGGACGATCTGGCCCTACCTGGCGTTGAACGTGCTGTACCCGCTGACCTTCTTCATCTGCCCGACCCGATCGGCCCTGCGCCGCCATGCGTTGGCCATCGCGCTGGTGCAGGCCGCCTGCATGCTCGCCTTCGTGTGCTGGCCAACCGGCAACGTGCGTGTGCTGCCGCAGCCCGACGGCGCGAGCGGGCTGTTGTTCGCGCAACTACGGGCGTTCGAAGCGCCCTTCAACATGGCGCCGTCATTGCATGCCGCAGTACTGGTGCTGGTCTGGGACGCATGGCGGCGCTGGTTGCAGGCCGATGCAGCGGTGGTGCGCTGGCTGTGGCACGGCACCTGTGGCCTGATCCTGTTGTCCACCGTGACCACGTGGCAGCACGACCTGCTGGACGCGCTTGCCGGCCTGCTGCTGGGCGCGCTGGCGCTGTGGACCACGCGATTCATGCCGACGCCGCGCGCGCCGGCATAAAAAGGTTTCCCTGCCAACCGCAAGCCGAGCCCCGTCGCGGCCGGTAGGTCCCTGGCAAAGTAAAGGAGGAGGGGGCGGCCGCAGGCCGACGCCGGGGGACATTTGCATAGGGACCTGCCGGCCGCGGCGGGGCACTCAACGCTCGCAGCAGATCCGATCGAAGACCGTGCGCCCAGCTTCTACGGCCCTCACCCAGATGGGAAAAGAACCATGAAAAAGGCCAGCGCGAACGCTGGCCCCGGTATCCAAAACAGTGAGACTTACTTGCTGTCGGCATCACCCGGAGTGAAGTGCGGCATCGCCTCGGCGGCGCCTTCCTTCTCTGTGGAACGGCCGGCGAACTGGTTGGCGAAGCGGACGTGGCGGCTGAAGGCGGCGTCCGGGTGCTGGGCGATCGAGGCCACCAGCGCACCGTTGAAGGCATCGCCGGCACCGGTGGTATCGACCACCTGCACCTGCTCGGCACCTACGCGGTAATACGGCTGGGTGTCGCCACGCAGATTTTCTTCGGCGTGCGAGACGAACACACCCACTGCGCCGAGGGTGACCACCACGGTGCCGTTGCCGACCAGCTTGCGGCACAAGGCGTGCAGGCTGGCGCCATCCAGGGCGGCGACGTCGTCGGCATCCACGCGCTCGCCGACATGGCGACCGAGCAGGGCGGCAAATTCGGTCTCGTTCGGGGTCAGCACGTCGGCCAGCTTGAGCAGTCCGATGCTGGACGGGGCGTCGGCCGGCGCGGCGTTGAGAACGGTGGTGGCACCGGCCTCACGGGCGATGGCCAAGGCTGCCTCGATGGTCTCCACCGGGGACTCGAGCTGGGCCAGCACCACCTTGGCACCGGCCAGCAGCGCGCGCTGCTGTTCGACGTAGGCCGTGCTGAGCGCGGCATTGGCGCCCGGGCCGATCACGATGGTGTTGCGCCCACGGCTGTCCACATAGATGCCGCCGGTACCGGTCGGCTCGGTGCTGGGTTCGGCGCTCAGGGCGAACCCGTCCTGCTTGGCCAGGCCACGCGCCATGGCACCGCCGGCGTCATCGCCCAGCGCGCACAGGAACGTGGTCGGGGCGCCGGCACGGCTGGCGGCCACGGCCTGGTTGAAACCCTTGCCGCCGGGGCCGGTGCTGTAGCGGCCGGCGATGGTCGCACCCGGGGCCGGGAGCGATTCGCAACGCCACACATGATCCACATTGAAGGAACCGACAACGACGACACTGTTACTCATAAAGACTGTTTCTCAAGAACGGATATCAGCTGAAATGCGTCAGCACGCCGGCGATGGTCGCCGTCATGAAGGTGGCGATGGTACCGCCCAGTACCGCCCGCAGGCCGAACTTGGCCAGGTCATGGCGGCGTTCCGGGGCGAGTCCACCAATACCACCGATCTGGATGGCGATCGAGCTGAAATTGGCGAAACCGCACAGCGCGTAGGTGGCGATCAGGCGGCCTTCAGCCGACAGCGACACGCCCGGCACCTGGCCGTTGACGATTTCCGACAGCTTGGAGTACGCCACGAACTCGTTCAGCACCACTTTCTGGCCGATCAGCGAGCCCACCACGTTTGCGTCGGCCCACGGCGTGCCGATCACCCAGGCAATCGGAGCAAGCAGGTAGCCGAGCAGCGTGGACAGGTCGGTCGGGCGGCCCAGCATCGCCTGCAGGCCGGTCACTTCGCCCAGCCAGGTGAGCGGGGCGTTCAGCAGCGCGATCAGTGCGATGAAGGCCAGCAGCATGGCGCCGATGTTCAGGGCCAGCTTGAGGCCGTCGCCGGCACCCGCGGCCGCAGCGTCGATGACGTTGCTGGAGGTCTTTTCCACTTCCATCTTGACCGTGCCACGGGTGAGCGGGGTGCCGGTCTCGGGCACCAGCAGCTTGGCCACGACCAGCGTTGCCGGGGCCGCCATGATGCTGGCCGCCAGCAGATGCTTGGCATAGAAGGCCTGCTGCACCGGGTCGTTGCCACCGAGCATGCCCACATAGGCCGCCAGCACACCGCCGGCGATGTGCGCCATGCCGCCGATCATCATGGTGATCAGCTCGGACTGGGTCATCTTGGCGATGTAGGGGCGCACGGTCAGCGGCGCCTCGGTCTGGCCGATGAAGACGCTGGCGCAGACGCTGGTGGTCTCCGCCCCCGACACGCGCATCACCTTGGTGATCGCCCAGGCCATGCCGCGCACGATGCCCTGCATCACGTTGAGGTGGTACATGACGCCCATCAGCGCCGAGAAGAAGATGATCGTCGGCAGCACCTGGAAGGCGAAGATGAAACCGAACTTGCTGGTGTCCATCAGGCTGCCGAAGATGAACGTCGAGCCTTCGTTGACAAAGCTGAGAACCTTGACGAACGCGTCGCCGAGCAGGCCGAATGCTTCGCGGCCACCGGGCATCAGCAGCACCACCGCAGCGAAGGCGATCTGCAGGGAGATGCCGGTCACCACCAGCCGCCAGTCGACGGCACGCTTGTTGTTCGAGAACAACCAGGCAATGCCGATCAGCACTGCCAACCCGAACAGGCCGAAGCCAATCCTGCCCAAACCTTCGACCATGAGACTTCCCTTGGGGCGCCGCGAAAAACGGGAAGCCTAGAGCAGCGGCAGGGGCGGAGCAAGAAAAAGCGGCGTCCGGGGTCCGATCGGCCGCGATCGGGCAAGTATCCACAAGGGTTCGGGCCCGCCGGGCGATACACTGATGCGACTCATTCCGGTCGCGCCCCGGTGTTCCGGCGCAGCCATCAGCAGGAGAAAACGCATGCATTACCGCCGCCTGGGCTCGTCCGGGCTGAAGCTGTCGGCCTTGTCCTTCGGGGCGTGGGTGACCTTCGGCGACCAGATCAGCCGTGACGAAGCCCGCAACCTGGTGGCCTGTGCCTGGGACCACGGGATCAACTTCTTCGACAACGCCGAAGGCTATGCGCGCGGCCGGGCCGAGCAGGTCATGGGCGATGTGATCGCCGACCTGCGCCTGCCCCGGGATGGGGTGTGCGTGTCCAGCAAGGTGTTCTTCGGCGCGGTGGACGATCCCCGGCCGACCCAGCATGGCCTGTCGCGCAAGCATGTCACCGACGCCTGCCACGCCGCGCTGAAGCGCCTGCGGGTGGATTACCTGGACCTTTACTACTGCCATCGCCCGGATCCGGACACGCCCATCGCCGAAACGGTGCTGGCCATGGACACCCTGATCCGCCAGGGCAAGGTGCTGTACTGGGGCACCTCGGAGTGGTCGGCCACGCAGATCCAGGAGGCGGTCGACGTGGCCCGCGCCCGCAACCTGCACCTGCCGACGATGGAGCAGCCGCAGTACAACCTGCTGCACCGCGAGCGTGTCGAGCGCGAGTACGCGCCCCTCTACGCCGACCCGGGGCTGGGCACCACCATCTTCTCGCCGCTGGCCTCGGGCCTGCTGAGCGGCAAGTACAACAGCGGCTTCGACGCGAACTCGCGGCTGGGCCAGAGCCAGATGGGCTGGCTGAAGGACCTGGTGCTGGGCGACCCGGCCGAACAGCGGCTGGAGCGCGTGCGCCGCTACACGGCCCTGGCCGCCGAGCTGGGCCAGTCCCCGGCGCAGCTGGCGATCGCCTGGTGCCTGCGCAACCCGCAGGTGACGAGCGTGATCCTGGGGGCCAGCCGGGTGGCACAGCTGGAAGAGAACCTGGGCGCGCTGGACGTGCTGGAGCAGGTCGACGACGCAGGCTGGGCAAGGGTAGAGGCGATCTTCACCCCGTAGAGCCACGCCCTGCGTGGCTGAAGGCACCGATCACCCCCGGTAGAGCCACGCCCTGCGTGGCTGAAGGCACCGATCACCCCCGGTAGAGCCACGC
>NZ_DAMCID010000015.1:0-73085 GCF_032099025.1 Stenotrophomonas sp. | reverse complement strand
GATCAACCCCGGTAGAGCCACGCCCTGCGTGGCTGAAGGCATCGATCAACCCCGGTAGAGCCACGCCCTGCGTGGCTGAAGGCACTGATCACCCCCGGTAGAGCCACGCCCTGCGTGGCTGAGAGGTGTCCGACCGCCAGCCACGCAGGGCGTGGCTCTACGGCATCTTCCTGCAATTCGATTGACCACATCAATCGAAATCCAGATTTCAATCATCAATCCCATCAATCAAAATGAGAATGGTTGTTGATTGTCAACTGAGAATCATTATCATCTAAATCGTCCCTCGCACGAGTCCAGACGATGAATACTCAAGCTGCTGTACTGCTGCGCCCCGAAACGCTGACCCTCCGCGACCGTCCGGTCCGCGCGGTCCCCGTCGAAGAAGTGATCGACAGCGAAGCCCTGCTCAAGGGCCGCCGCGAAATCCTGATCCAGCATGGCGACCGCTTCTACCGCCTGCGTCATACCAGCAACGACAAGCTCATTCTGACCAAGTAGTGCCGGCCGCTGGCCGGCTCCAAGCGGTCCCTGCCACGGGCGGGGGCCGCGCGAACCCCTGCACCGCTCTCTCCCCCTCGACGCTTCGCCTGCGACCTCCGGGTTCGGGCGTCGGTCGGGGGTCTCCTTCCGCGCCCAGCCGAAACCATCCCCTCCATGATCTGTCCCACATCGTTGCCGGCCAGCGTCCGGTATTACGGCGCCGCCTTGTGGCTGGCGCTGCCCATGGCCGCCAGCGCTGCCGTACCTGCCGCTGCCGATGCTGCCGATGCGCGCGAGTTCGACCGCGTGCAGGTCACCGCGACCCGCACCGAACGCGCGCTCAGCGATGTGGCCGCCACGGTCGATGTGATCGACCGTGAGCAGCTGGACGACCACCTCGTGCGCAGCATCAAGGACCTGGTGCGCTACGAGCCCGGCATCTCGGTGACCAGCAGCCCGGCCCGCTTCGGCCTGGGGGGCTTCCGCATCCGCGGGCTCGACGGCAACCGGGTGCTGATCCAGACCGACGGCATCGCCATGCCCAAGGCCTTCAGCATCGGCAGTTTCTCCGACGCCAACCGCAACTTCACCGATCTTGAAACGCTCAAGCGGGTCGAGATCGTGCGCGGCCCGGCCAGCGCGCTGTACGGTTCGGACGCATTGGGCGGCGTCGTCGCGTTCGTCACCAAGGACCCGGCCGACTACCTGGCGGACGGCAAGGACAGCTACGTCGGCCTGAAGTTCGGCTACGACGGCGAATGGAAGGGCCTGCTCGGCAGCGTCACGACCGCCTTCGGCGGCGACCACTGGAGCGGCATGGTCAACATCAACCATCGCCAGGGCCAGGAAACCGAGAGCATGGGCGAGGTGCGCAGCAACGACCGCACCCGCACCGCCGCCAATCCGCAGGACCGCGATGGCCGCAGCGTGCTGGGCAAGCTGGTCTACGCGCCGAGCGAGGACCAGCGCTTCCGGCTCACCGTGGAAGGCAATGAAGACAGCGTGGACACCGACGTGCTGTCGGCCATCGACCGCACCACCACCACCGGCATGCAGGCGCGCGACCACCAGACGCGGGCGCGCGTGTCGTTCGCCCACGAGATGGACGCCTTGGCCGCCGGCTTCGCCGACAGCCTGTCGTGGCAGCTGTACCGCCAGGACAGCGAGACCACCCAGCGCACCGACGAACAGCGTGCCAACCGCAGCACCCGGCACCGCGAGTTCAATTTCGACCAGCGCGTGTACGGCCTGCAGGCGGTGTTCCACAAGGGCCTGCAGAGCGGGGCGGTCGACCATGCACTGACCTATGGGTTCGACGGTACCTGGACCGAAACGCGCCAGAAGCGCGACGGCTACCAGGTGCTGGCCAATGGCCAGACCAGCACCACCATCCTGCCCGACGCATTCCCGGTGCGCGACTTCCCGATCAGCAGGACCACCGAGCTGGGCCTGTATGCGCAGGACGAAATGCGTTTCGCCGACGGCCGTTTCTCGCTGGTGCCCGGCGTGCGCGTGGATCACTACGAACTGCGCCCGGACGTGGACGCCATCTTCGCCGCCGACAACCCGGGCATGGCGGTATCGGACCTGAGCAAGACCAGCGTGTCGCCGAAGCTGGGCATGGTCTGGCGATTCGCCGATGACTGGTCGCTGTTCGCCGGCTATTCGCATGGCTTCCGCTCGCCGCCGTACAACGACGTCAACCTCGGTTTCACCAACGTGATGTTCGGCTACACCGCCATCCCCAATCCGGACCTCAAGCCGGAAACCAGCGATGGCCTGGAGCTGGGGGTGCGCTTCCTGGCCCCGGCCGCCTACGTCAGCCTCAGCGGCTACTACAACGACTACAAGGACTTCATCGAGTCCCAGCGCCAGGTTGGCATCAATGCGCAGGGGCTGATCGTGTTCCAGTCCCAGAACATCGCCGATGCCGAGATCTACGGGGCAGAGCTGAAGGGTGGCGTCGACTTCGGCGAGCTCAGCAGCACCCTGTCCGGCTGGTCGATGAACGCAGCGGTGGCCTGGTCGCGCGGCCAGGACAAGACCGCAGACGTGCCGCTGGAATCGATCGACCCGCTGCGCGGCACGCTGGGCATTGCCTACGACCGTGACAGCTGGGGCGTGGAACTGGCCAGCACCTTCGCCAAACGCAAGGACCGCATGGCCAGCGCCACCGCGTTCCGTCCGGCCGGCTACGGCGTGCTGGACCTGATGGCGCACTGGGAATTCGCCCCGGGTGCGAAGTTCAACGTCGGCGTGTTCAACCTCGGCGACCGCACGTACATCGATTACTCCGCGATCACCTCCGCGCTGGCCACCAGCAGCACGGTGATCGACCGCTACACCAACCCCGGCCGGAACGTTTCGGCCAGCCTTGCCGTGAGCTGGTAGCCATCATGAGCCGAGCCCTTTCCGCACTGCGAACCACCGACCGGTACCTGCGCCCTGGCCAGCTGCCTTCCCCGGAACAGCTGGCGGCCCTGGGCACGGTCCTGTGCCTGTACCGCCCCGAAAGCAGCGAGCTCGGCGGCTGGAAACACGCCGCCTCCGCGCACGCCTGCCAGGGCATGGACAGCGAAGGCATCCGCGAGAGCCTGTGCTTCGCCGACGCACGCGGCCGTTGCTGCTGGCGCTTGTACCTGCTGCCCGACAGCGACTTCCTGGCCTGGGATCGCCTCGTCTCGGCGTTCCCGGCACGCCCGGAGCCGGCGAACGAGGGCAGCGTGGCCGAACGCCTGTGGCGACGGCTGGCGACCCGGCTCGGCGGCGAGCCGTGGCGGATGTGCGCGCTGCGCCTGCATGTCGGCGAGGGGCAGGGACTGGCCGCGAGCGTGGCCTCGCTGTCGGGGCTGGGCGCCGCCGCCGCTCGTCGCATCGCGCGGGTCGAGGGCGCCGACGGTGAGCTGTGGGTAGACGATGCGAACGTCGTGCCGCTCGTCCACCTTTCCCCCATCCGACCTTCCTGAAGGGACCTTCGTAGATGAAGTCGACGTCTGTAGCGACACGCCACGCGTGTCCCACGCACTCTCCGGACACCACGAAAGACACGCATGGCGTGTCACTACGCGCCGGCTGTGCCTGGCTGCTGCTCGCCTGCAGCGGCGTTGCCCATGCCCAGCCCGCCGACCTGCAGCGCGACCACGCCAGCATCCTGGCCATGAAGGGCGAGTACGTCGTTGACTTCGCCTTCGACGAAACCGTGCTGCTCAAGCCCGGCTACGAACGCGCGCCCGCCGTGCGCAGCGGCGGCAACGAAGTGGTGATCGTCGTGGAGGACAGCCCGAAGCGTATCGTGCTCCAGCACCTGCTGGTGGACGGCAAGAGCGGCCACGTGACCAAGCACTGGCGACAGGACTGGGTCTACGAAGCACCGACGCGCTTTGAATTCAGTGCCGACCAGACCTGGCAGGTGCGTCCGATCGATGCCGCGGTGAATGCCGGCGCCTGGACCCAGTGCGTGTACGAAGTGAGCGACGCGCCGCGCTACTGCGGGACCGGCACGTGGGACTACAGCAACGGCGTGGCGACCTGGACCAGCGACCTCAGCTGGCGTCCCTTGCCGCGTCGCGAGTACACGCGACGCAGCGACTACAACGCGCTGGCCGTGGTCAACCGCCACACCCTGACTCCGAATGGCTGGACCCACGAGCAGGTCAACACCAAGATCCTGCGCGGCGCCGACGGCAGACAGCAGCAGATCGCGCGCGAGTTCGGATTCAACGACTACAACCGCACCACCGAGGTCGACTTCAAACCGGCCTACGACTACTGGACCGCAACGGCCGACTACTGGGCCAAGGTGCGCGCGCGCTGGGACGGCTACCTCGGCCAGGCACCGGGCGTACACCTGAAGACAAAGCTCGACGGCATGGCCATGATCATTCCGCTGTTTACCCAGGCCCAGGACCTCCAGGACGGCAAGCAGGTCAAGGACGCGCAGATCGACGCCGTGTTCGCGCAATGGGTGGAAAAGGCGCCGCTGGACACCACGCGTTGAACGGTGCCGTGCCCGACCGCGGTGGCGCGACCGGGCGTGGGTTGACATGGTGAAAGTGATCGATTCTTGAAAGCAGGGTGTGTGCAGGTGATTACTACTTGCGGCTCCTGCATAGTGAGAGTTGGCTTTCGATGCGTATTTCGAATCTCTTCACCGGGTTTCTCGGTGCGGCAGCGGCACTCCAGGGGGCTCGTGCCGCACCGATGGAACGTGATGGCTCGGTCGCCTTTCAGCTCGACAGCATCCGCAACGGTGACTCGCCGTTGCCGGAACACCTGTTGGACGCGCTGGAGACCAGGTACACATCCTGTCTTGATTCCGGAATATTCAACGAGCAAACCGCCGATGGCGAGCAGTTGTTGTGCTTCGCGGACGGCTCGATCAATGCTGCCTTCTGGGGCACTCTGCAGGGACGTATGCCCAGCGACATACCCACGCAGCGCGAGTCGCTGCATCGCATGTATCGCAGCCGCGCTGTCAATCCGCTGGGCAGTCCGGTGACGGCCGGGCATTCATTGGATGACCTGCGCAGGATCAGCTTCAATGACTACAAGGACCAGCAGCCCCGGGCTCATGCGCATGCGGTGGACAGCCTGGTGGACGTCCTTCGTTCGCATGTACCGGCCGAGGAGCGCTCGTCGCTGGCCCAGGCGCGCGTTGCGGCCCGTTCGGACCCTTGCCGGAAGGCACTGAAGGTGACGATGCGTGGGCTGCTGCGGGCTGAGATCGCATTGCGGCTTTCGCTGGTCACGTGGCGGGAGATTTCGGATCCCGAGTCGATCAGCCGAGAGCAGGCGGATGCATTGCGTGCCGATCTGGCCGCAATGCGATTTGGCAACTCACCGCTGAAGCAGCGGATGCGTAGGGACGCGTTGGTGGCGCTGGTGGACCGTGAACCGCGCGCCGCAACGTCAACCGACCAACGGTCGGTTGCTACCGAATGACGGCGATGGAAGGTCGCACGACTAACAGTCGTGCGCTACCGAATGACGGCTGCGCCGTCATTCTTTGAACATCAGCAATGCGGCGACCACGATCAGCACGAAAGCGGCGTAGTGGTTCCACTTCAGCGGCTGGTCCAGGTAGAACGCGGAGAACACCGCGAACACCACCAGGGTGATCACTTCCTGCATGCCCTTGAGCTGCGGTGCCGAATACACCGCGCTGCCGAGCCGGTTGCCCGGCACCTGCAGGCAGTATTCGAAGAACGCAATGCCCCAGCTGACCAGGATCACCGCCATCAACGGCGCACTCTTGTACTTCAGGTGCCCGTACCAGGCGAAGGTCATGAAGATGTTGCTGCCCAACAGCAGCAGCACGGGGTACAGATAGGCGGTGAACGACGGGCCGGGCATCGCGGGCGATCTCAGGGGCAGGGGCGGGCAGCATACCTAGGCCCGCCCCATACCGGCGTCATCAACCGCGTTTACGCCTCCCGCAGGGCCAGCGCCGGCGGGGTATGCAGGATCCGCCGCGTCCCCCACCAGCCGGCCAGCATGCTCAGCGCCACGCCCAGGGCGCCGCCGACCAGCAGTGGCCCCCACGGCGGGCTGAGCTGCAGCTCGAACACCTGCCTGGCCACCACGCTGCCCAGCAGGGCGGCCGCGCCCACTGCCAGCAGCGCGGACAACAGCCCCAGCGCGCCGAACTCCACCAGCACTGCCCCACGCAGCTGGGTGCGGGTGGCGCCTAGCGTGCGCAGCACCGCGCTGTCATAACGGCGTTCGCCCGCCGTGGCCTGCAATGCGGCCAGCAGCACCAGCACCCCGGCCAGCAGGCTGAAGCCCATCACGAGCTGCACCGCCTGGGTCACCCGATCCACCACCTCGCGGACCCGCTGCAGGATGCCGTCGATGTCCAGCAGCGAGATGTTCGGGTACTCGCGCGTCAGCCCGGCCAGCGCCGGTGCCTGGGCGCGCGGCAGGTGGAAGGCGGTGATCAGGTTGTACGGCGCATCGCCTACCGCACCCTCGTTGAGCAGCAGGAAGAAGTTGACCCGGAACGAGTCCCAATCGGCCTTGCGGATGCTGGTCACGGTGAAGCTGCGCTGCTGCTCGCCCATCTGCAGGGTGACCGTGTCGCCCAGCTTCATGCCGTAACGCTCGGCCCAGCCCTGTTCGATGGACGCCTCGGCGGCGGTGCTGCCCGGCGCCCAGTAACGCCCTTCCAGCAGCGTGTTGGCCGGGGGGAAGTCGTGCCGCCACGAGAAGTTGACCGGCCGGTTGGCGTCGTCGTCGTCGTTGCTGTTGTCCTCGCGTGCCTGCCGCTGCGGCGGCGTGTCGTTGACCGCCAGCAGCCGCCCGGTGCTGAACGGTTCGATCCCCGGCGCGGCCACGCCCAGGCGGCCCAGCGCGGTGAGCACCGCCTCGCGCTGCTCGGGCTGGATGTTCATCAGGAAGTAATTGGGCGTATCGCTGGGCAGGCGGTCGCGCCATTGCGCCAGCAGGCCCGGGCCGATCACCGACAGCAACAGCAGCGCGCACAGCGACAGCGACAGCCCCACCAGCTGCATGACGGCCAGCCCGCGGCGACGGGTCAGCGCGGCGAGCCCCAGCTTCCAGCGCCCGCGCAGGCGCGGCTGCACCCCGCGCAGCAACCACAGCAGGGCGGCGCCGGCCGCACCGGACAGCAGCGCCAGCGCGGCCAGGCCGCCCAGCACCCACGCCGCCAGCCGCACGTCGCCGGTGGCCTGCACGGTCAGTGCCACGGTGGCCGCCAGCGCCGCGGCGTACACCAGCAGGGAACTGGGTGGCAGGGTGGCGAAGCTGCGGTTGAGCACGCGCATCGGCGGCACCTTGCGCAGGCGCAGCAGCGGCGGCAGCCCGAAGCCGAGCAGCAGGACCAGGCCGATGCCGGCGCCAGTCAGGGCCGGGGTGGCCTGCGGCAGCGGCAACCGGTCCGGAATCAGCCCGCCCAGGGCCTGCACCAGCCCAGCCTGCGCGGCCATGCCCAGGCCGATGCCGACCAGGCAGGCGGGTACCGCGAGCAGCACCAGCTGCAGCGCCATGGCGCTGAGGATGTCGCGCTGGCGTGCGCCCAGGCAGCGCAGCACCGCCACCTGGTCGATGCGGCGCAGGGCGAAACGGTTGGCGGCCAGGGCGGTGGCCACGCCGGCCAGCAGGACGGCCAGCAGCGCCGCCAGCGACAGGAAGCGGCCCGCCAGGTCGAATGCGCCGCGTACGCCGCGCTGGGCGTCGGCGATGCCGACAACGCGCAGGCCCTTGGCCTTGGGCTGCAGCCAGGCGCGGAAGTCGGCGATGGCCGCCGCTTCGCCGGCAAACATCATCCGGTAGGACGCGCGGCTGCCGGGGCCGAGCAGGCCCGCGCGGTCCACGTCGGCACGGTTGACCAGCAGCGGCGGTGACAACTGCATCAGCTCGCCGGAGGTGTCCGGCTCGGCCTGCAGCACACGGGTCACCGTGAGCGTGCCGGCGCCGAACTCCAGTGCATCGCCCACCTTCAGCCCCAGCGCCTGCATCAGGCGCGGATCGGCATACGCTTCGCCCACGGCCGGCGTGCCAGCCACTTCACTGGCGCCACCGGCCAAGGTGCGGCCCACGCGGAGCTCACCGCGCAGCGGGTAGCCGCTGCTTACGGCCTTGATGTTGGCCATCTGGCTCTCATCGCCATGGAACAGCACGCTGGGGAAGCTGACCATGCGCGTGCTGGACAATCCGCGTGCACGCGCCTCATCGGCGAAGGCCTCCGGCACATCCTCGCGCCCGCCCAGGCCCAGGTCACCGCCCAGCATCTCCGCGGCGCTGCCGGTGAGCGCCAGCGTGACCCGGTTGACCAGCGTGCCCACGGCCGTCATCACCGCCACGCCCAGCACCAGCGCGGCGAACACGGTCAACAGGTCGCCGGCGAGGAATTCGCGGCGCAACGCGCGCCCGGCATGGCGCAGCACGTTCATGCGTGGATGCCCGCGGCATCGACCAGGCGGCCGCCGTCGAGGCGGTAGATGCGCTCGCAGCGCTGCGCCAGGCGCAGGTCATGGGTGACCAGCACCAGCGTGGTATCGCTGCCGGCATTGAGCGCGAACAGCAGGTCGCTGATCTGCTGGCCGGTGGCCTGGTCCAGGCTGCCGGTGGGCTCGTCGGCGAACAGGATGCGCGGCCGGGCCACGAACGCGCGCGCCAGCGCCACACGCTGCTGCTCGCCACCAGACAGTTGGCGCGGGTAGTGGCGGGCGCGGTGGGTCAGGCCCACCTGTTCCAGCACCTCGCGCACGCGCGCGGCATCCTCGCGTCCGGCCAGCTCCAGCGGCAGCGCGATGTTCTCCTCGGCGGTCAGCGCCGGCAGCAGGTGGAAGCTCTGGAACACGAAGCCGACTTCGCGCGCGCGCAGCTGCGCGCGTGCTTCTTCATCCAGCGTGCCCAGCGTGGCACCGGCCAGCGCGATGTCGCCACGGCTGGGCAGGTCCAGCCCGGCGAGCAGGCCGAGCAGGGTGGTCTTGCCCGAGCCGGACGCGCCGACGATCGCCACGCTTTCGCCTTCATGTACCGTCATGTCAATGTTGTCCAGTATGTGGACTTCACCCTCCGGGCCACGTGCGGACTTGCCCACGTTGTGGGCGGCGATGGCGACGGGCGCGCTGCGGGGGGACAGGCTGTCGATGAGGATTCTCCAATGAACCGAACACTGTGGGAGGGCCGCGCGGCCCGGACGTTCTTGCTGCTGGCATGGTTGCTGCTGTTGCCCGCGCTGGCCTGTGCCAAAGGTCCGGAGACCCGGCACGCGGTGCTGGTGGTCGGCGACAGCCTGAGTGCAGCCCACAATATCCCGGCCGCGTCAGGCTGGGTAAACCTGCTTCAGCAGCGGGTCAAACAACAGGTGACGCCGCCGCCGGCGATCATCAATGCCAGCATCAGCGGCGAGACCACCGCCGGTGCGTTGACCCGCCTGCCGGCGCTGCTGGAAAAGCACCGGCCGTCGGTGGTGGTGATCGAGCTGGGCGGCAACGACGCGTTGCGCGGGCTGACCCCGGTGCAGCTGCGCGCGAACCTGGAGAAGATGATCGTGGCCAGCCAGAAGGCGGGCGCCAAGGTGCTGCTGCTGGGCATCGACGTACCGCCCAACTACGGTCCGGCCTATCGCGACCGTCTGCGCCAGGTCTATGCCGGGCTGGCCAGCCAGTACAAGGTGCCGCTGCTGCCGTTCCTGCTGGACGGGGTGGCGCTGCAGCCGGGGTTGATGCAGTCCGACGGCCTGCACCCCACGGCGGCGGGGCAGCCGCGGGTGCTGGACAACGTCTGGCCCCTGCTCAAGCCCCTGCTTTGATGCGGCTTCCCATCATGCTGTGAACGGCTTCACACCGCGTCTACCGCCGATACGGCATGTTTCACAAAGCTGAAGAAAGAGGGACTCCCATGCGTCAGACAAAGGAAACCTCCGGCCTGGTGCTGGTGGTCGAGGACAACCGCAATATTTCCGAGATGATCGGTGAATACCTGGAAAGCCGTGGGTTCGAGGTCGACTATGCCCAGGACGGGCTGGACGGCTATCGGCTGGCGGCCGAGAACAGTTACGACGTCGTCGTGCTGGATCTGATGCTTCCGCGCCTGGACGGTATTGAAGTCTGCCGCCGTCTGCGCAACGACGCCCGAAAGTCCACGCCGGTGCTGATGCTGACCGCGCGCGACACGCTCGATGACAAGCTCACCGGGCTGGGCTTCGGCGCCGACGATTACCTGACCAAGCCGTTCGCGATCCAGGAGCTGGAGGCTCGCCTGCGCGCGCTGATCCGTCGCGAGCGTCGCCAGGTGGGGTCGGAAGTGCTCAAGGTCGCCGATCTGGTGCTGGACCCGGTCAGCATGCGCGCCACGCGTGCCGGCACCGAGCTGCAGCTCTCGCCGATCGGGCTGCGCCTGCTCACCATCCTGATGCGCGAATCGCCGCGCGTGGTGACCCGCCAGGAAATCGAACGGGAGATCTGGGGCAACGGCCTGCCGGACTCGGACACGCTTCGCAGCCACCTGTACAACCTGCGCAAGATCATCGACAAGCCGTTCGACCGCCCATTGCTGCACACCGTGCAGAGCGCGGGCTACCGCATTGCCGATATCGCCCAGCCCATGAGCTGATGCGGTACGGTAGGCGGGCCGCATGACGGCGCTGGTAAAGACATTGTCCCGGCACTTGCCGGGACATTGTCGTTTTTTGCACGATGGAATCACGACGCGGTTTCCTATAATCGCGGCCAACCGCCCTGGACTCCGTAATGCCGCACGGTCTGCCGCGCAAGATCCGCATTGTCTTCATCCTGCAGGCCGTCCTGGCCAGCCTGGGCATCCTGCTGGGCGCATGGCTGGTATCGCTGGTGATCAAGCACAGCCTGGTCAGCAGCGCGCTGCAGGAAGAGGCGGCGTACTTCTGGCAGCTGCAGGAGGCGTCGCCGGTGCAGCCGCCCCCGAACACGCGCAACATCCGCGGCTACCTGCTGGAAACGGGGCAGTCGGCGCTGAGTCTGCCGGCGAACCTGCGCACGCTGGCGCCCGGGTTCCATGAGTTGAAGGCCGACGACCAGCTGGTGCTGGTCGACGCGCGCCCGCAAGGCCGCCTGTACCTGGTGTTCCTGCGTTCGCGCGCGGAGATGCTGGCCTTCTGGTTCGGCATCGTGCCGGTGCTGCTGACGTTGCTGGCGGTCTACGGCGCCTCGTGGATCACCTACCGCGCCTCGAAACGGCTGGTGTCGCCGGTGAACTGGCTGGCGCGGCGGGTATCGCGCTGGAATCCGGGTCATCCGGAAGCGGCGGACCTGGCACCGGACAAGCTGCCGGCGGACATGCAGGGTGAAACCCGCCAGCTGGCGGCGGCACTGCATTCTCTGGCCACGCGGGTCACCGCGCACGTGGCACGCGAACGCAACTTCACGCGGGATGCGAGCCACGAGCTGCGCACGCCGTTGACGGTGATCCGTGTGGCCAGCGACATGGCGCTGGGCGACCAGGACATGACGCCGCGCCTGCGCCGCGGCCTGCACCGCATCCAGCGGGCGGGCCGTGACATGGAGGCGGTGATCGACGCGTTCCTGATCCTCGCGCGCGAAGCGGACGTAGAGCCGCAGATCGAACTGTTCGATGTGGCCGAGATCGTGCGCTACGAAGTGGACAACGCGCGCGAGCTGCTGGCCGGGCGGCCGGTGGAGATCCATCTGCACAGCGCGGCGCCGGTCCAGCTGCATGCGCCGCCGCGGGTGCTGCAGGTGGTGGTCAGCAATCTGCTGCGCAACGCATGCAGCTACACCGACGAAGGCCGCATCGACGTGGACGTGCTGGACGACCGGGTGGTGGTGCGCGACACGGGCATCGGCATGTCGGCCGAGGCGCTGTCGCGCGCATTCGAGCCGTTCTACCGTGCCGAACCGAGCCGCCCGCAGGGCACGGGTCTGGGCCTGTCGATCGTGCGCCGGTTGTGCGATCGCTTCGGCTGGAAGATCCAGCTGGCGAGCGAACCCGGGGTGGGGACGCAGGCGACGATTGTTTATCGGTGATTTTGTCTTGGAGCTTTTGAAGCAGGATTGTTCGGTTGTCTGCGCGCGGGGCGCGGCGGGTACGGCTTCGCGGGACACGCCGTAAATACGTCCGTGTAGGCTTGTAGAAAACATCCATGTTTTCTACAGTCCCGCGAAGCCGCACCCGCCACGCCCCAGACGGTTTGACGTCGGCTGAGGGGGGGGGCAGGAGCAGCCGGGCATGGCCCGGCTCTACGGGATAGCGCACGCATCTTTGTTGCGGGTGGCAGCAACATTGCGCGGGCATGAGTTCCCCCAAATCGCGCGGTCCACCGGTAGGTGCCGACCGTTGCTCGGCACGCTTTTGACTTTCCCTTCCTCCCAAAAAAGCGCCGACCAACTGTCGAAGGGTCGGCGGGGGTGGGTTGGCGGGACTGTAGAAAACATGGATGTTTTCTACAAGCCTCCAGGGATGGATTCACGGCGTGTCCCGCCAACCCGCCCCCACCGGCCCAGCCCCAGCCCCCAGACCGCAGCTCTTGCTCTACGGCTTTACCGCTTCACCGCAACGAACCTTCGGCGCCAACGCCTCCCGCCAGATCGCATAGCCTTCCGGCTGCATGTGCAGCATGTCGTCGCGGAACAGCGACGCACGCGGCTGGCCGTCCTCGCCGAGCATCGGCGTGTAGATGTCGGTGTAGCCCGTGTTGGGCAGCTTGGCCAGCGCCGTCTGGATCAGCCCATTGGCTTCTTTTACCGCCGGCAGCAGGTTCGCGCGCGACGGACTGGGCTTGATGGAGATGACCTCCACCGTTGTCGTCGGCAGGTCACGGTGCACGCGCTGCACGAAGGCCACCACGTCGTCGCGTACCTGCGCCGGACTGCGGCCGCTGTTGAGGTCGTTGTCGCCCGCGTAGAAGAACACCTTGCATGGCGCATACGGGATCACGATCTGGTCGGCGTACCACGTGCTGTCGCGCACCTCCGAACCGCCGAAGCCGCGGTTGAACACCTTCTGGCCCGGGAAATCGGTCGCCAGGCTGTCCCACATCCGGATCGACGAACTGCCGATGAACTCGATCCCCCCGCGCGGCGGCGGGTTGGCCGCGTCGGCCTTGGCGAAGGCGGCCATGTCACCGGCCCAGGCCACGTTGGAGACCTGCGCCGGCACCTGCGGCGGGGGCGGCACCGGTGCCGTCTTCAGGGCCAGGGCAGGCAGGCTGGCGGTCAGCGCCAGGGCGAGCAGCAGGGGGCGTGTGAAACGCTGGGACATGCAGGACTCCTTCGATACGTCTCCTCATTCTAGGCCCGGCGGCGCCGGCCGTTGGCCGCCCCGACCGGCCACGGCAGCGATCCGGGCGAGCGCCAGCGGCCCGCATCCCAGTCCCGGGAGGCCCCATGGGCAGGGGGGACGGGCCGAACGCGCGGGCCATTTTCCCGCCTTGTGGCAAAATGGAGGATTGACTGCCCATTCAGCGACGCCCATGACTGTCAGCCACGTCCTTCCCCCCTCGTCCCGGTCCACCCGCCCCTGCGGAGCGTGCGCCCGTGGCTGACGAAACCGGACACCTGCCGCGTGGCCCCCGGCGCATCTTCAAGGCGGCCGTGTGGTCCTGGCAGGGCCTGCGCGCCGCCTGGCTGCACGAGTCGTCGTTCCGGCTCGAGGTTTACCTGTTGATCGTGCTTGCCCCGCTCGCACTGTGGCTGGGCCAGAGCCCGGTCGAGCGTGCGCTGATGATCGGCTCGATGCTGCTGGTGCTGGCCATGGAACTGGCCAACTCCGCCATTGAGGCGGTGATCGAACGCTACGGTGCCGAATTCCATGAAATGGCTGGCCGTGCCAAGGACATGGGTTCGGCGGCGGTGTTCGTGCTGATGATGAACGTACTGCTGTGCTGGGGCCTGGTGCTGGCCCCGCAGATTTTCTGACGCGCACCGCGCGCCATTCCCTCTTGTAAGGATGTATCCATGTTCCTTGAGCTGCTGTCCGATCCCAACGTCTGGTTGACCCTGCTGACCCTGAGCGCGCTCGAGATCGTGCTGGGCATCGACAACCTGGTCTTCATCTCCATCGCCGTGAGCAAGCTGCCCGAGGCGCGCCGCCCGTTCGCGCGCAAGCTCGGCATCGCGGTGGCCTGCATCACCCGTATCCTGCTGCTGGTGTCGCTGGCCTACCTGGCGCACATGGAAGCCAACCTGTTCACCGTGGCCGGCATGGGCATCTCCATCCGCGACCTGGTGCTGATCCTCGGCGGCCTGTTCCTGATCATCAAGGGCGGCATGGAAATCCGCGAGCTGATCACCGGCGGCGAAGACGAGGATCCCACCACCACCAAGGCCTCGGCCGTGTTCGGCATGGTGATCCTGCAGATCGCCATCATCGACATCGTGTTCTCGCTGGACTCGGTGATCACCGCCGTCGGCATCGCCGACCACGTCCCGGTGATGGTCGCGGCGATCCTGCTCTCGGTCGCGGTCATGCTGCTGGCGGCCAACCCGCTGGGCCGCTTCATCGACGCCAACCCGACCGTGAAGATGCTGGCCCTGGCCTTCATCCTGCTGATCGGCGCCGTGCTGATCCTCGATGGTCTGGAGGTGCATGTGCCCAAGCCCTACATCTACGCCGCCATGGGCTTCTCGGTGCTGGTGGAATGGCTGAACCTGCTGATGCGCCGCCGCGCCGTGGCCCACCACGTGCCGGGTGCCGGCAATTGGTAAGTTGAGTAACGCGTACCGACCCACGGATCGGTACCCACCGGGGCCGGCCTTCGGGTCGGCCCCGCGCCGTTACGGGGTATTAACCCCTATTCATGGCATTCTCCGGCTCCCGACCACCCCGATCCGGATCCGGCCATGCGTATGTCCTCCCGACTGATGTTGCTGGCCCTGCTGGCCAGCCTGTTGTCTGGCTGCGGGTACAACTCGATCCAGCAGAAGGATCAGCAGGTCAAGGCCGGCTGGTCTGAAGTGCTCAACCAGTACAAGCGCCGTGCCGACCTGATTCCCAACCTGGTGCAGACCGTGGAAGGCTATGCCAACCAGGAGCGCCAGGTGCTCACCGACGTCACCAACGCCCGTGCCCGCGTCGGCCAGGTCAACGTCAACGCCGACGATGCCGAATCGCTCAAGCAGTTCCAGCAGGCGCAGGGCGAGCTCAGTGGTGCGCTGTCGCGGCTGCTGGTCGTCACCGAGAACTACCCGAACCTGAAGTCCGACCAGGGCTTCCGCGACCTGCAGGCGCAGCTGGAAGGGACCGAGAACCGCATCACCGTGGCCCGCGGCCGCTACATCCAGCAGGTGCAGGACTACAACACCTACATCCTCTCGTTCCCGCAGCTGATCACTGCCAAGCTCTTCGGCTACAAGGAAAAGCCGAACTTCGCGGTGGAGAACGAAGCGCAGATCTCGCAGCCGCCGGCGGTGAAGTTCGGCACGCCGGCCCCGGCGCCCGCGCCGCAGCCGCAGCAGGCGCCGGCGCAGTAACCGGGTGAACATCCGCCTGCTGCTGCGCGTGCTGCTGCTGTTGAGCCTGGGCCTGGCCGCGTCGGCCTGGGCGCAGGCCGACGCGGCGATTCCGCCGATGTCTTCGCCGGTGGTGGACACCACCGGCACCCTCGATGCCGCGCAGACCCAGGCGCTGGAGGCGCAGGCGGTGGCGCTGCAGCAACGCAAGGGCAGCCAGCTGCAGATCCTGATGGTGCCCAGCACCCAGCCGGAAACCATCGAGCAGTACACCCAGCGGGTATTCGAGCAGTGGAAGATCGGCCGGCAGGGCGTCGATGACGGCGTGCTGCTGGTGGTCGCCAAGGACGACCGGCGGGTCCGCATCGAGCCGGGCTACGGCCTGGAGGGCGCGATCCCCGACGCGATCGCCAACCGCGTGATCCAGGAATACCTGGCCCCGCACTTCCGCAGCGGCGACTACGCGGGTGGACTGGTCGACGGCAGCGCCGCGCTGGTCAAGTTGATCGATGGCGAGGAACTGCCGCCGCCGGTCAGCGACAACCGCGCCGCGCGCGGAACCGGTGGCGACGGCTTCAGCCTGGCCCTGGTGATCGGTTTCTTCGTGGGCACCTTCGCCCGTGCGCTGCTGGGCTGGCTGCCGCGCCCGGTGCGCGCGCTGCTGGGCGGCGGCGGGGCCGCCGTGGCCGCGTTCCTGTTCACCTCGTTGTGGCTGGCCAGTGGCCTGGCCGGGCTGATCGGCCTGTTCGTCGGTTTCTCGTCCGGCCGCGTGGGCCGTTTCGCCCGCAACAGCGGGTGGGGCGGGGGCGGCTTTGGCGGCGGCGGATGGGGCGGCGGCGGTGGCTTCGGCGGCGGAGGCGGAGGCGGCTGGGGTGGCGGCGGTGGACGTTCCGGAGGCGGTGGCGCCTCGGGAGGCTGGTGATGCGCGGCTGGCGCCATCTGTTCGCACCGTCGCTGCGGCGCACCTTCCCGCCGGCCAGTCTGCAGGCGATCACCGATGCAATTGCTGACGGCGAGCGCCGTCATGGCGGACAGGTGATGTTCGCAGTGGAAGCCGACCTGCCGCTGCTGGCCCTGTGGCGGGGCGTCAGTGCCCGCCAGCGCGCCGAACAGGCCTTCGCCCAGCTGCACACCTGGGATACCGAGCAGAACAACGGCGTGCTGGTCTATCTGCTGCTGGCCGACCACGCCATCGAGCTGGTGGCCGACCGCGGCCTGCGCGGCAAGGTGGGCGAGCAGGAGTGGAAGGCGGTCTGCGGGCACATGCAGCAGCAGCTGCGCGAAGGTGCCCTGCAGGACGCGGTGTTGCTGGCCATCGCCGAGGTATCGGACCTGCTGGCCGGGCACTATCCGCCCGGTACCGGGTCCAAGGATGACGCCCTGCCGAACGCGCCCCAACTGCTTGGTTGAGGTAGGGCGGCGCTGGCCTGAGAATAGCCGCTTACCTGCAAGGCATCGCCCATGATCTATTTCCACGATATCGACCCCATCGCCATCTCGCTTGGGCCGATCAAGGTGCACTGGTACGGCGTCATGTACCTGCTCGGCTTCACGGCGGCCTGGTGGCTGGGGCGCCGGCGGATCGCGGCCGGGCGCCTGCCGGGTGTGGATGCCAACGGGTTCTCCGACCTGCTGTTCTACGCGATGCTGGGCGTGGTGGTCGGCGGCCGCGTGGGCTACATGCTGTTCTATGCGCTGTCGGACTTCCTGCACAACCCGCTGCTGCTGTTCAAGGTGTGGGACGGCGGCATGAGCTTCCACGGCGGCCTGCTCGGCGTGCTGTTCGCCTCGTGGTGGTGGTCGCGCAAGCAGCGCCTGCATCTGGGCGACACCATCGACTTCATGGCGCCGCTGGTGCCGTTGGGGCTGGGTTTCGGGCGCATCGGCAACTTCATCGGCGCCGAGCTGTGGGGCAAGTACACCGACGGCACCTGGGGCGTGGTGTTTCCCAGCGGCCTGCCGGCGCCGTTGAACCAGCTGGACATGCCGGCGCTGCGCGAGCAGTTCGCCAGCGGCGCACTCAATCAATTTGCCCGCCACCCCTCGCAGCTGTATGAAGCGCTGCTGGAAGGCCTGGTGATGTTCGTGGTGCTGTGGGCGGTATCGGCCAAGCCACGCCACCGTTACGTCATCTCCGGCCTGTTCGCGCTGATGTACGGCGTGTTCCGCTTCGCGGTGGAATTCGTGCGCATGCCCGACAACGGCGTGTACCTGGCGTTCGACTGGTTCACCCGGGGCCAGCTGCTGAGCCTGCCGCTGGTGGCCTTCGGCCTGGTGCTGCTGGCGCTGTCGCGCCGCGCGCCGGTGCTGCAGCCGGTGCTGCCGCCCACCACGCCTGCCGGGAGCAAGGCATGAAGGCTTACCTGGACCTGCTTGCGCATGTGCTGGAACACGGCACCGAAAAGGCCGATCGCACCGGCACGGGTACGCGCAGCGTGTTCGGCTGGCAGATGCGCTTCAACCTGGCCGATGGCTTCCCGCTGGTCACCACCAAGAAGCTGCACCTGCGCTCGATCATCCATGAGCTGCTGTGGTTCCTGAAGGGCGATACCAACACTGCCTACCTGAAGGAGCACCAGGTACGCATCTGGGACGAGTGGGCCGACGCCAACGGCGACCTCGGCCCGATCTACGGTAAGCAGTGGCGCAGCTGGGCCACGGCCGACGGCGGCAGCATCGACCAGATGCAGTGGCTGGTGGACGAGATCAAGCGCAACCCGGATTCGCGGCGGCTGGTGGTCAGCGCGTGGAATGTGGGCGAGCTGTCGCAGATGGCGTTGATGCCCTGCCACAACCTGTTCCAGTTCTACGTGGTGGACGGCAAGCTCAGCTGCCAGCTGTATCAGCGCAGCGGCGACATCTTCCTGGGCGTGCCGTTCAACATCGCCAGTTACGCGCTGCTCACCCACATGGTGGCGCAGGCCACCGGGCTGGGCGTGGGCGATTTCGTGCACACGCTGGGCGACGCGCACCTGTATTCCAACCACTACGAGCAGGCCCGCGAGCAGCTCTCGCGCGAACCGCGCGCGCTGCCCACGCTGTGGTTGAATCCGGCGGTCACCGACCTGTTCGGTTTCCAGTTCGACGACATCCGGATCGATGGCTACGACCCGCACCCGGCGATCAAGGCGCCGGTGGCGGTATGAGGCCGTTCGCAGGCCTGGCGCTCGGCTTGGCGCTGGCGGCGTTGCTTCCGCTGACGGTGCAGGCGGCGACGCCCTCGGCGGCGCTGGCCGCACAGGTCAACGCCCAGATCGTACAGCGGGAGGTGAACGAAGGCGTGGCCGCCATGGCCGGTGCCTCCGGTGCGGGGCTGATGCCGCGTGACCTGCCGGCCGGCTGTGAGCCGGCCATGCGGTCGGCGGTGGCGGGCATGTCCGCTCAACTGGTGCGCTTCATGCAGGCGGCGTTCAATGACCCGACCTACCAGCGCGCGTTCGAGCAGCAGTTGGCTCAGGCCTACACGGCGGAACAGCTGCAGGGGTTCCTCGATCGCCGGGAGGCCGGCGATCTGGATGGGCTGAGTGCCGACGTGATGTCCGCCCCCGGCCTCCAGGCGGCGCAGGACGCGCACCTGGCCAAGCTGACCGATGTGGCCGACGCGTCCATGGACGCCGACCCGGGCGTGCAGAAAGCGCTTGCGGCGGTACGCGGCGCGCAGGAGCGTTGCGACGCGCTGCGGATGGAAGCCGCCCAGGAATGAAACTCTCGTTGATCGCCGCGCTCGACCGCGACCATGGCATCGGCCATGACAACCAGCTGCCCTGGCAGTTGCCCGACGACCTCAAGCGCTTCAAGGCGCTCACGATCGGCAAGCCGATCCTGATGGGCCGCAAGACGGCCCAATCGCTGGGTCGCGCACTGCCCGGTCGCCCGAACCTGGTGCTGACCCGTTCGGGCCAGGTGCCGTTCGAGGGCATGCAGGCGGTGGCGTCCATCGACGAGGCGCTGCAGTTCGCGGCGGCCGCGGGCGCAGACGAGCTGTGCGTGATCGGCGGTGGCGAGATCTACCGCCTGGCCATGGCGCAGGCCACGGACCTGCACCTGACGTGGGTGGCGACGCAGGTACAGGCCGACACGCACTTCCCGCCGGTCGACCCACAGCAGTGGATCGAGACAACCCGCGAACACCGCCCGGCCGACGCGAAGCACGCGTTTGCATTCGATTTCGTGGATTACGTGCGGAAGTCGTAAGGCCAACGCCAACGCCGTGGTCTGCGAGTGCCGCCGGCCCAGGCCCGACACATTCGCAGACGAGAGCTCCAAGGCTTCTACGCGGTGGTGGGCGTGTTGTTGCCTTCGCTGCCCGCGGGTTCGCGGGGCTGGCGAGGCTGCTGCTGCGGGCGCTGGCCGCGGTTGCGCGGTTGCCCGTCGCGCTGGCGCGGGGGGCGGCCGTTGCCGGGCGGGGTGCCTTCGGCAGCCGGACGGCGGGCCGGTGGGCGTGGCGGTGTGGCCGGCTTGGGTACGTCGCGGCCGGGAACCTGGACCACGCGCAGCTCCTCGGTATCGAGCTGCAGCGCGGTGAGCTTGCCGCCCCAGACCGCGCCGGTGTCGATCGCGTGCACGCCCTGGGTGATCGTCAGACCCAGCGCCGACCAGTGGCCGCACACGATCTTCAGATCGCGCTCGACCCGGCCCGGCACTTCGAACCAGGGATAGAGGCCCTGTTCCTGCGTGCCCGGCGTGCCCTTGTCTTCGATCCCGATCCGCCCGCGCGGCGTGCAGTAGCGCATGCGCGTGAGCAGGTTGATGATCGCGCGCGAACGGTCGTAGCCCGCCAGCCCGGGCGACCAGCCCGGCTTGTCGCCGTACATGTTGCGGAACAGCTTGCGGTAGCCGCTGCCGTGCAGCTGCGCCTCCACCTCGCGCGCGTGCTTCTCGGCCAGCTGCGTGGTCCACTTCGGGGCCAGCCCGGCGTGCACCATCATCCAGCCCAGCTCGCGGTCCACGTGCACCAGCTTCTGCAGGCGCAGCCACTCCAGCAGCTCGTCGCGGTCCTCGGCCTGCACGATGCGCAGCAGGTCCGGGTTGACCTTGCGCTGCTCTTCCTCGGTGCGTGCACCGACGGCCAGCAGTGACAGGTCATGGTTGCCAAGCACCACCACGCTCTGGTCGCGCAGCGAATGCACCAGCCGCAGGGTTTCCAGCGATTGTCCACCGCGGTTGACCAGGTCGCCACAGAACCACAGTGTGTCCACCGCCGGGTCGAAGCGGATCTTCTCCAGCAGGCGCTGGGTGACGTCGTAACAGCCCTGCAGATCGCCGATGGCCCAGACACTCATGCGTGCGCCTCCATCAGTGCAGTGTGCGCGGAACGGTCAGCACGAACGGCGCGATGGGCGCGGCGAACTCGGTGCCATCGTCGGCGACCATGTCGTAATGCCCCTGCATCGTGCCGTGTTCAGTTTCCAGCATGACACCGGAGGTGTAACGGAAGTCTTCACCCGGGCGCAGCCGGGGCTGCTCACCGATCACCCCGTCGCCGTCCACGTGCTCCACCCGCCCATTGCCGTCGGTGATCCGCCAGTGGCGGGCCACCAGACGCGCCGCGACGCGGCCCTGGTTGTGGATGCGGATCGTGTAGGCGAACGCAAAGCGACCGTCCTCGGGAATGGACTGGTCATCAAGGAAACGCGGGGCGACCTCGACCGAGATCGCATAGTTTGCAGCGTCGTTCATGCAGGCAGTTTAGAGGGTGTTGTGCAGTTTGAGGTGAGCGCCGGTGGGACATGCCACGTTGGCGGCGCTACTCGACCGGCGCAACCGGTACGTTGGCCAGGGCAATGAACTGCGCGACGTCCAGCTGCTCGGCGCGTGCATCGCTGCGCACCCCGGCGGCCTCGAACTGCTCGGCGCTGATCACGCCGTTGAGGGCATTGCGCAGCGTCTTGCGACGTTGCCCGAAAGCGGCGCGGACCACGTCGGCAAAGCGCTTGCGATCATGGATGTCGACCGTGGCCGGGTCGCGCGGCACCAGTCGCACCACGGCGGAGTCCACCTTGGGCGGCGGCCGGAACGCGCCCGGCGGCACCACGAACAGCGAGGTGACCTTGCACCACGCCTGCAGCATCACGCTCAGGCGGCCATATACCTTGCTGCCAGGTTCGGCCGCCATGCGGTCGACGACCTCCTTCTGCAGCATGAAGTGCATGTCGCGGATGACCGCGGCGTGCTCCATGGCATGGAACAGGATCGGCGAGGAGATGTTGTAGGGCAGGTTGCCGACCAGGCGGATCTGGCCGTCGCCGGCCAGCTCGGTGAAGTTCACCTGCAGCACGTCGCGGTGCACGATGGTCAGCTCGCCCAGTGGTGCGGCGGCGGCCGTCAGCGGTGCGATCAGGTCACGATCGAACTCGATCACGGTCAGGTGCGGATGGCGGCGCAGCAGCGGCAGGGTGATGGCGCCCTGGCCCGGGCCGATCTCGACCAGGCGGTCGTCGTCCTTCGGGTTGACTGCCAGCACGATCTTGTCGATATAGCTGCGATCGGCCAGGAAGTGCTGGCCGAGCTGCTTTTTGGCCGGCGCGGTGAATCCGGCGGCAGAGGGGGAATACGGGGAAGTCATGGCGCCATCTTACGTTGCCGCGCCAGCCGGGCACACAGCCCGGTGGCAGCGAGGAGACTGGAGGGATCGGCCAGGCCACGCCCGGCCAGGTCCAGCGCGGTGCCGTGGTCAACCGCCACCCGGGGGTAGGGCAGGCCCAGCGTGATGTTGACCGCCTGCTCGAAACCGCTGTACTTCAGCACCGGCAGGCCCTGGTCGTGGTACATGGCCAGTACCGCGTCGAACCCGGCCAGTCTGGCCGGCAGGAAGGCGGTATCGGCCGGAAGCGGCCCGACCAGGTCCATGCCGGCGGCGCGCAGGCGCTCCAGCAGCGGGATGATCAGGTCCAGTTCTTCGCGACCCAGGTGGCCGTCTTCGCCGGCATGGGGGTTCAGTCCCAGTACGGCGATGCGCGGCGCGGCGATGCCGAACTGGCGGTGCATCGCGTCGTGCACGACGCGCAGTGTGCGGCCGAGGCCGTCGGCCGTGATCGCATCGGCCACCGCGCGCAGGGGCAGGTGGGTGGTGGCCAGGGCCACCCGGACGATGTCGTTGGCCAGCATCATCACCACCTCGACCCCGGCCTGGTCGGCCAGCAGTTCGGTGGTGCCGCTGTACGCAATGCCGCCCTGGTTGATCACCGCCTTGTGCACCGGCCCGGTGACCACCCCGTCCAGTGCGCCGGACAGGCAGGCCTGACCGGCCTGCAGCAGGGCGCCGATCACCGCGCTGGCGTTGGCCGGATCGGCCTGGCCAAAGCGCGACGGGACCGCATTGCGCACCTCGCGCAACGGCAGATCGCCCGGCCGGCGGGCGATGGCATCTTCAGGCAACAGTGCGAGCGGCAGCGACAGCGCGGTGGCAGCGGCGCGCAGCGTATCCGGGTCGGCGAATGCCAGCAGCCGGCAATCAGTGCGCGGCTGCTGGATCAGGCGAAGGCAGAGTTCCGGGCCGATCCCAGCGGGCTCGCCCGGTACCAGAGCGAGCTGCGGGATCATCTGGCCAACCTCAGGGCTTGGCCGGCGCCAGGGCCGGGGTGGCCTGGGCGCGATCACCGCTGCGCAGGTCAACGTAGGCTTCGCCACGCAGTTCCTGCAGGTAACGGTTGTACTCTTCTTCCAGCTTGCGACGGCCAATGGTCTCGCGGATCTGGGAGCGCTTGTTGTCGGTGCCCGCATCGGTCTGGCGGGTCGCCACGCGCTGCACGATGTGCCAGCCGGCGTCGGTGCGGAACGGCGGGCTGACGCCGCCATCGGTGAGGCCGGACACCTGCTTGCCGAAGTCCGGACCAAATGCGTCCGCCGGGAACCAGCCGAGGTCACCGCCCTGGCCCTTGCTGTTGGTGTCTTCCGACGATTCCTTGGCCACGGCCTCGAAATCGGCGCCACCGGCAATGCGCGCGCGCAGGGTGTCGATCTTGGCCTTGGCCGCCGCGTTGTCCTGCTGGTCGGTGACACGGATCAGGATATGGCGGCCGTGGAACTCGGTGATGGTCTGGCCGCCGGCGGCGGCGCTGGCGTCGCGCTTTTCCACCAGCTTGAGCAACTGGAAGCCGCTCGGGCCACGCAGCGGGCCGACCACGTCGCCGGCGTTCATCTGAGCCATCATCTGCGCGAACGCATTGGGGATCTCATCCTGCGTGCGCCAGCCGAGGTCGCCACCTTCCAGTGCGTTGGGGCTGTCGGAATAGCGCACGGCGGCGGCATTGAAGTCCAGCTCGCCCTTGTCCAGCAGCGCCTTCACGCCGTCCGCCTTCTTCTGGCCGGTGCTGATCTGCTCGGCCGTGGCGCCTTCGGGCAGCGCGATCAGGATGTGCGCCAGGTGGTACTGGGTACCCACGGTCGCTTCCTGCTTCAGCGCGGCATCCACTTCACCTTCGCTGACGCTGATGCGGCTCTGCGCGAAGCTCTGGCGCAGGCGCTGCACGGTGATTTCGTCGCGAACCGAGCTGCGGAAGTCGTTGAAATCCACGCCGTCGGCGGCCAGACGCTGGCGCAGCGCGTCCAGGTTCGAGCCGTTCTGCTGGGCAATGGCGTTCAGGGCCTGGTTCAATTCCTGATCGCTGACCTTGATGCCGCTGCCTTCGGCACGCGTCACCTGCAGCTTGACCAGCACCAGGCGTTCAAGCACCTGCCGGCTGAGCACGTCATCCGGCGGCAACTGGGCCTCGCGGCCGGCGTACTGGGCCTTGATGTTCTGGATGGCGCGGTCCAGCTCGCTCTGCAGCACCACGTCTTCGTCGACGATGGCGGCAATGCGGTCCAGCGACTGGGACTGCTGGGCCAGCACCTGCAACGGGGCGGACACCGTGGTGACCGCGAGCAGGGAAGCAAGGAGGACAGGAAGAGTCTTGGTCATGGGATCAGGTTCGGATCGTAGTCGTCGCGCGTGGGGGCGCCCGTGTTGCTGGGCGGCACGAGATAGAGGTCGTCTCGGTAGTAGCCGAGAATAGCACGGCGCAAAGTGCGGTCCGTGTTCTGGCCGATGGAGCTCAGGCCCTTGAGCACGAACTCGATCTGGAAGGAATTGTTGAGCTCACCCTCGCGGTTGCGCACGTAGCGGCGGGCCAGGGCGCGCACGGCCAGGCAGCAGCTGTCCCACTGCACGCCGCCGATGATTTCCAGCGGCGCCTTGTCGGCGATGGAGTAGTAGTAACGGCCCACCACGCTCCAGCGCTCGTTGATCGGGTACAGGAAGGACAGGTCCGCCTGTTCCAGCAGGGTGCGCTCTTCCTTGGTCGCGGTGCTCGAGGCGGCCGCATTGATGCGGTAGCGGTAGGTCAGGTTGACGATGCCGTCGTTGGACATCAGGTAGCGCGCACGCACGCTGGCCAGGTCCTCCCGCTTGTACTTGGGGTCCCACTGGTAGGTGGCGCCCAGGTTCCAGCGGTCGTTGATGGCGTAGTTCGCGTCGGCGATCCAGGCCGACTTGCCCTGTTCCACCTGCGAGGCGGTGCCGGGCAACGTCACCCGCGAATCGTCGAAGTACAGGATCTGGCCGATGCTGCCGGAGAAGCGCTCGCGTCCGGTTTCCTGGTTGATGAAGCGGGTGCTCACCGCCATGGTCAGCTGGTTGGCATCGTTCTGGCGGTCCGCACCGGTATAGCGCGAATCGCGGAACAGCTGGCCCCAGCTGAAGGTGAAGTCGCGGGTGTCGAAGATCGGCAGCTCGCTCTGGTCGCGGTACGGCGTCCGCAGGTAGAACAGGCGCGGTTCCAGCGTGTGCAGGTACGAGGTGCCGCCGATCTCGGTCTCGCGATCGAAGAACATGCCCGCGTCGAGGCTGGCGATGGGCACGCTGCGGTGCGGCGAGGTGTTGCCACGCAGCTGGTCGGGGGTCGGGTTGGTGATGCCCGCGTCGTTCAGTGCCTGCAGCCGGGTCTGGTCGGCCAGCCCGCGGTCCAGCTCGTAACCGGTGTAGCGGTAAGCCAGGGTCGGGGTGACGTACCAGGATGCGCCGGCGAAGGGCAGGGTGACATACGGCTTCACGTCCAGGCGCGAGCCGTTGTAATACGGCGTCACCACGCCATTGCGGACGTATTCGCCATCGGCGTCCACGACTTTCTGGTTGACGTCGTCATGGGTGAAGTGCACCGCTTCGGCATACACGCCCACTTCCAGCCACGGCAACAGCGGCTTGTCCCAATTGAAGAACGCGCGCGGCTGGCGCGCATAGGGCAGCGAGGATTCGGTCAGGGTGTAGTCGGTGAGCTGCCAGTAGTCGGCCATCAGCCCGCCGGTCCAGTTTTCACCGGTCCCGTAGATGCCGACCTGGCTCTGGATGCTGGAAGTGGTCACACCGAGCAGCTTGCTGGAGAAGTCTTCGGTATAGCGTTCGTCGCTCACCCAGCCGATGTTGGCGCGCGCCTGCCAGTTGGGGTTGAGGTTGTGGTACCCCTCGTACTGCACCTGGCCACGGTCTTTGTCGCGCAGCTTGTCGTTGGGCAGGTAAGCGGTCCGCAGCTCGCCACGGCCGCCGTCGTACAGGTAGCGGAATTCGTTGTCGAGCATGAAGCCGCGCTTGCTCATATAGCGCGGCGTCAGCGTGTCGTCGTAGTTCGGCGCCAGGTTGAAGTAGATCGGCTGCGCGTAGTCGAAGCCGTTGCGCCCGGACAGGCCCAGCTCCGGGTACAGCAGGCCCGTCTGGCGACGGTCGTCGATGGGGAACTTGAAGTACGGCGCCCACAGCACCGGCACCTTGCCGATGCGCAGTACCGCGTTGCGTGCGGTACCGAAGCCTTCGTCATTGTCCACGTCGATCTGCGGGGCCGACAGCTTCCAGATCGGCTGCGACGGATCGCAGGTGGTGTAGGTGGAGCGGTGCATCTGGCCCACCGCACCCTGCAGGTCGATGGATTCGGCACCGCCGTTGCCACGCCGGGACACCAGCTGGTACTTGATGTCGCTGATCTTGTGGGTGTCCGACTCCTGGTTGCCCTCGGCGCGCTTGGCGACCATCCGGATCGAGGAGTCCTGGTACCGCACGTTGCCTTCGGCAATGTAATTGCCGCTCTCGGTGTCGAAGCTCAGGTGGTCGGTGCCCAGGAACTGGTCGCCGCGCTTGAGCGCCACGTTGCCCTGGTACTGCGGCACCGTACTGGTACCGAACAGCGTGTCGCCTTCGATATCGGTAGGTTGCTGGTCGCGGGTTTCGGCCGCGGCCTTGTCCGCCACGGGGGCATCATCGAACACGGGCAGGACATCGGTTACCGGGCACAGGCCCCAGTTCACCGGTTTGTCGTCGGCCATGGCCGGCAGGCAGATGGCGATGCTCAGGGGGAGGGGTAGCAGGCGGAGGGCTCGGCGCACGCGGGCTTCGGATTCGGGCGAAAACGGATCGTAGCTTGCCCCATCCCTTGCATAGGGGCAATGAAGGCCTTTCGCGGGGCGGGGTTCAGGTTCATCCGGAGCGCGGTAGCGCCGGCCGTTGGCCGGCACCCATCACAGCATCGCCCCGACGTGGGCGACCGAGCATTCGGCCAAGGCCTGCAGGTCGTATCCGCCCTCCAGCATGGACACCACGCGGCCACCGCCATGGCGCCGGGCCAGGCCCCGCAGCTCGGCGGTGATCCAGGCGAAATCGTCGGTCTCCAGCATCAGGTCGGCCTGGGGATCGCGCAGGTGGGCGTCGAAGCCGGCCGAGATCAGCAGCAGCTGCGGCCGGAAATCATCGATCGCCGGCAGCATCTCGTCGGCCCAGGTATTGCGGAAGCGGAAGCTGCCGCTGCCCGGGGGCAGCAGGATGTTGAGCAGGTTGCCCGCGCCACGGTCGCGGCGCAGCCCCGAATTGGGGAACAGCCCGGCCTGGTGGGTGCTGTAGTAGGCCACCCGCGGGTCGGCAACGAAGATGTCCTGGGTGCCGTTGCCGTGGTGCACGTCGAAGTCGACCACCGCGATGCGCTCCAGGCCGTAGCGGTCACGTGCATAGGCGGCGGCGATGGCGATGTTGTTGAAGAGGCAGAAGCCCATCGCGGTGCTGGCGGTGGCGTGGTGGCCCGGCGGGCGGACCGCGCAGAACGCCACGGGGTCGTCGCCCAGCATCACCGCATCCACGGCGGCCACGCCGGCGCCGGCGGCGTGCAGGGCCGCGTTGGCCGAGCCGGGCGAGGTCATCGTGTCCATGTCGATCAGGCGCAGCGGCGCGGTCTGCGGCTTGAGCACCAGGTCGATCAGTTCGCTGTCGTGCACCCGCGCCAGCTCACCGAACTTGGCCGGCGGGGCCTGGCGCCAGTCCAGCCGGTCCGGGTAGGCCGCCTGCAGGGCATCAAGCACCACCTGCAGGCGCTGCGGGCATTCGGGATGGCCGCGGCCGGGATCGTGTTGCAGACAGGCAGGATGGGTGAAAACCAGCATGCGGACAGGGTTCCGGTGGGCGGCTCAGCCGTGGCGGCGCGTGTGCTGCCAGAGCACTTCGCCGTGGCCGTCGGCACGGGCCAGCACCCGCGCCAGCACGAACAGCAGGTCGGAGAGGCGGTTGAGGTAGTGCAGCGCCTCGGCGCGAACCGGCTCGTGGCGGGCCAGGCTGACGGTCTCGCGCTCGGCCCGGCGCACGATGGTGCGCGCCAGATGGCAGCGTGCGGCCGCTTCGCCGCCGGCCGGCAGGATGAATTCCTTCAGGTCGGGCAGGTCGGCGTTGTACTGGTCCAGCTGGCGTTCCAGTGCCGCCACGTCGGCGGCCTGGATGGCGGCGTGGCCCGGGATGCACAGCTCGCCGCCAAGGTCGAACAACTGGTGCTGCACGGTGGTGAGCAGCGCCCGCACGTCGTCGGGCAGGGCCACGGCCAGCAGCACGCCCAGTGCCGAGTTGGCCTCATCGACGGTGCCGAAGGCGTTGACCCGCAGCGCGTCCTTCGGCACGCGGCTGCCGTCGCCCAGACCGGTGGTGCCGTCGTCGCCGGTGCGTGTATAGATGCGCGACAGCCGGTTGCCCATGCTGGCGCAGCTCAGTGCAGGGCGTCGCGGCGGGCCTGCAGCAGCTTGGTCACCTGTTCGGTGGTCAGCTGCAGCGCGGCCGCCAAGCCGACATAGATCGAGGCCGTGCGCAGGTAGGGCAGGAACCAGTCTGCATAGTTCTTCAGCCAGCCCCCCGGCGTCGGCGCGGCGACCACGTCGCTGGTCCAGTAGAAGCCACTCTGCGCGAACAGGTGGCAGACCGCCACGGCCGCGATCAGCAATGCCGCCGCCTTGCCCAGTGCCGCCCAGCTGGCGCCGCGATACCCCTGGCGCAGCACCGCACCCCCCGCCCACATGGCGAAGTAGGCCGGCACCAGCAGGGCGGTGCCCGGCGAAACGCAGTAATGCTGCCAGTAGCCGATGCCGCTGGCGCGGATCACCAGCACGTCGATCACGATCGCCAGCACCATCAGCAACGGGAAGGCCCAGCGCGTCCAGCTGCGCAGGTAGAAGCCACCGATGAAGAACACGGCCCACGATGCATCGGGGATCGCCGCGAAGTGATTGACCCGGCTGGCCGCCATGAGCAGCACGAGCACGGACAGGACGAAGGCGCGTTGGGCGTGGGTGGTCATGGCAGCGGCGATGGGAGTCCAGCATTCATTCTAGCGCCTGTGGCGCCGGGGCGGTGCCGGGCGTCCCGGCGCTCATCTCCCGGCAGGTCGCACGCACTATCATGGGCGGCATGAGTGAACGTCATGACGTAGTGATCGTGGGCGGGGGGCTGGTGGGTGCCAGCCTGGCCATCGCGCTGGACCGGGCCGGACGCACGGTCGGGCTGGTCGAGGCCGCGCCGGCCGGGGTGCTGCCGCCTGTATTCGACCAGCGCAACCTCAGTTTTGCCGCCGCCACGGTCAACGCGCTGACGGCGCTGGGGGTGATGCCGCTGCTGGGATCGGCGGTGGGGCCGATCACACGCATCCATGTGAGCCGGGCGGGTGATTTCGGCCGGGTGCAGATGGACGCCGCGCAGTACCAGCGGCCCTGGTTCGGGCAGGTGGTGGTGGCGCGCGATGTCGGCCAGGCACTGGAGACCCGGCTGCAGTCGCTGCCGCACCTGACCCGGTATCGGCCGGCCCGCTTCGTGCGGCTGGGGGCGACGGTGGATGGCCATCGCCAGGTGTTCATCACCGATGAGGGCGGTGAACGCTGCCTGCTGGCGCGGCTGGTGGTGGGCGCCGACGGCACCCGCAGCGCGGTGCGCGAGGCGCTCGGCATCGGGGTGGACGAACACGATTTCCAGCAGACCCTGTTCGTAGCGCGGGTGCGTGCGGCGCGCGCGCCGGATGGCACCGCCTACGAGCGCTTCACCGATACCGGGCCGACGGCGCTGCTGCCGCGCGGCGACCGCCACTACGGTGCCGTGCACGGCGTTGCACGCGACCAGGCCGATGCGGTGCTGGCGCTGGATGACGCGGCCTGGTTGCAGCGGCTGCAGGGCGCGATCGGCTGGCGTGCCGGTCGCCTGCTCGAGAGCGGCCCGCGCAGCGCCTACCCGCTGATCCAGGTGCTGGCCCGCGCGCTGACCGGCGAGCGCAGCGTGCTGCTCGGCAATGCCGCGCAGACCATCCATCCGCTGGGCGCGCAGGGCTTCAACCTGGGCCTGCGCGATGCGCTGACGCTGGCCGAGCTGGTCGCCGAGGCCGGCGACGCCGGCAGCGACGCGCTGCTGCAGGCGCACGTCGCGCGCCGCGAAGAGGATCGCCGCCAGACCATCGCGTTCTCCGGCGGGCTGGCCCGCGTGACCAGCAACCCGGCGCCGCTGCTGCGTCCGCTGCGCAGTCTCGGCCTGCTTGCCGCGCAGGCCACGCCGATGCAGTCGATGCTGGTGGGCGGCGCAATGGGCTTCCGCGGTGAGGTTCCCGCACTGTGCCGTGGAGCGGGCGCATGAACCGCCGCGCGCGCGATGTGACCGTGGTGGGCGGGGGCGTGGTGGGGGCCGCCTGTGCGCTGGCCCTGGCCGACGCCGGGCTGGAGGTGACCCTGGTCGAGGGCCGCGAGCCACCGGCGTGGCAGCCGCAGCAACCGGACCTGCGCGTCTATGCCTTCGCTCCCGACAACGCGCAGCTGCTGCGCACCCTGGGGGTGTGGCCATCGGTACTGGCGGCACGCGCCTGCGCTTACCGGCGCATGCGCGTCTGGGACGCTGCCGGTGGTGAGGAGCTGCGCTTCGATGCCGACACGCTCGGCCGCGAACAACTGGGCTGGATCATCGAGAACGACCTGCTGGTCGATCGCCTGTGGGCGGCGTTGCCGGCAGCGGGGGTGCAGATCTGCTGCCCGGCCCGGGTGGAGGCGTTGGAGCAGGACGCCGATGGAGTGCGCCTGCGCCTGGACGATGGCCGTCGGCTGGAGTCGGCGCTGGCGATCGCCGCCGACGGCGCCGAATCCACCCTGCGCCGGCTGGCCGGGCTGGAGGTCACCCGGCAGGACTATGGGCAACGTGGCGTGGTGGCCTACGTCGACACCGAGCACGACAATCAAGCGACCGCCTGGCAGCGCTTCCTGGTGACCGGTCCGCTGGCGGTCCTGCCGACCGGCACCCGGCGCAGTTCGATCGTATGGACGCTGCCCGACGCCGACGCCGAACGTGTGCTCGCCCTGGACGAGGCGGCGTTCGGGCAGGAGCTGACCCGCGCGTTCGGTGCGCGACTGGGCGCCATGCGGCTGGCCTCGGTGCGGGCCGCGTTTCCGCTGCGGCGCCAGCTCGCCACGGAGTACGTGGCGGGCCGGGTGCTGACGCTGGGCGATGCAGCCCACGTGGTCCATCCGCTGGCCGGACAGGGCGTGAACCTGGGCCTGCGTGATGTGGCCGCGCTGCATGCGCTGGTGCTGCGCGCGCAGCAGCGTCGCCAGGACTGGGCGTCGCCGGACAAACTGCAGCGCTGGGCGCGCGAGCGCCGCAGCGACAATACGGTGTCCGCGTACGGCTTTGACGCAATCAACACGGTGTTCTCCAACGACGAGATGCACGTGACCCTTGCCCGCGGGCGCGCGCTCGGCTGCGTCGGCAAGTGGCCGCCGCTGGTGTCGGCGTTGTGGAAACGCGCGGCGGGGCTGTAGGCGCGTCCGCGCGCCGGGTGATGGAAACATGGAAGCGGTGTTGGGCCAGCTGGGGGATGCTTCCCGGGCTAGCAGCCCCGCCAGCGATCTGGAATATCCATGAAGACCCACCCATCCGCACAGCAACTCTTCCACAAGCTGATGAACTGGGGGCCCACGCGCACCGCGCAGCCGAAGGATCGCTCCGCTGACCAGCTCCGGGCGGTCAACGGGCTGCTGACCGAGGTGAAGAATACGTACCGTTCCACCCCGATGCTCAAGCGGGAGATCGCGCTCCAGGCCTTCGTTGCCAAGGCGGCGGCCGCACAGCAGAACGGTTCGCCGGCATTGCCAAAGGCCGTGCGCGACGATGCCGCGCAGCAGATGCGCGGTATCCAGGGCGAACTGAAGGCACAGCTCAGCGCGGCGCGCCGGGAGCGTGGCCAGCAAGGCAGTACGTCGCACCAGCGCTGCAGGGACCTGGCCGAACTCGTCGCCCAGTCACGCGATGCAAAGCGTCTGTTGAAGAAGTGAGCCGGATTCTGGCGTGCGGTAGTGCGCACGCCGATGTCGCAATTCGCCCACAGTGATCGAAACCTGAAAGTGGCAGCGCCTATGCAACCGGCAGACTGAGTTCGCGTCGTCGATGTGGATCGGATGGATCGGCGGCGCATTCCGTCTTCCAGGACCTGTCGGAGTTCCATGAGCCTCTCCATCAATCCTTTCAGCGCGCTTTGGCAGAAGGTGCGCACGGACACTCACCCCCAAGCCGCAAAGGCCATGGCGGCGAGCCCTGACGAGGCGGTGAAAAAACTGGGCGACCTGGTGCTGTTGATCACCAACAAGGGCCACGAGCACGGCGTCGGCTACACAAGCCGGCCCGCACTCGACGCCGGCACCGAGCTGCAGCGTGTTGTCGACGAACGCAGAACGAATGCAACCCCGCTGACACCGGAGTTCTTCGAGACCCAATTGATGCACGTCGGACAGTTGGAGCCAGACCTGCGGCGCCAGTTGGGCGCCGCGCAGACCGATGCGGCGCGGCAGGTGTTGCAGGAGGCACTGGCGCTGACGGTCCGCCTGCAGCGCTTCCCGGACTAGTCGCGGCTCAGGGCAGCAGCCAGCCGCGCAGCTGAGCGCGGTCCAGCCGGCCGCGGTGCAGGGTGTCGAGCGACGTGAATTCGTCGGCCAGGGCCGGTTTGGCCTGTGCCTCATCGCGGCTGATGAAGCCATCCCCGTCCAGGTCCAGCGTTTCGAAGGCGAAGCGGTACTGGCCGACGACGCTGTCCGGGCGAACAGACCGCACCGTCACCGTGGCTTCGCCGGCAATCGGTGGCAGGGTGACTGCATGGGTGACCTCGCCACTGGACAGCGGCTGGGTGCGTACGCTGGCCGGGACGTCCCGCAGCGGTTCGCTGATCGCCGGCGCGGGCGTGCGCACCTGGGCTGCCGCAGACAGCGGCAGCAGTGCAAGCAGGATCAGCGCCCGCAGGCGCCTCACCGTCCCCTCCACGCCAGCACCGTGATCTCTTCGCGGTCGTGGTAGAGCTGTTTGGCGCGCAGGTTGAGCGGTTTGCCCGCCTGCGCTTCGAACAGTTCCAGGCACAGGCGGGTTTCGTCCCAGCGCTTCTTCATGGGCAGTTTGAGGTTGAAGATCGCATGCCGGCACCAGCCCTCGCGGAACCAGGTGGCCATGCGTTCGGCCACGCGGCGCGGCTGCTCGACCATGTCGCAGACCATCCAGTCGAGTGGTGTTTCCGGTTGCCAGTGGAAGCCGTCCGCACGCAGGTGTTCCACCAGGCCGGTCTCCAGCACGTGCTCGCGCAGCGGGCCGTTGTCCACGCTGATCACGTGCATGTGCTGGCGGGTGAGCACCCAGGTCCAGCCGCCGGGCGCCGCGCCCAGGTCGGCCGCGCGCATGCCGGGTTTGACCAGCTGCTCGCGTTCTTCCGGGCTCATCAGGGTCAACAGCGCCTCGTCCAGCTTGAGCGCCGAGCGTGACGGCGCTTCGGTCAGCAGCTTCAGGCGCGGAATGCCCAGGGCCCACGGCGCGCTGTCGCGGGTGTCAGCCACGCAGACAAAGGCGTGGCGGCCATCCACGAATACCACGTGCAGGCGCGGCAGGCTGGTATTGGGCTTGTCTGTGAGCAGGCCGGCCTTGCGCAGCGCCGGGCGCAGCGCATTGCCGAACGCGCGGGCCAGGCCGGCCAGCGGCTTGCCTTCGTCCGAATCGGGATGTTCCACCCACATGTCGCCGAAGCGCTGCTGGCCCTCCAGAGCCGCCAGGATCGGGGTGATCCGGTCGGTGGGATCCAGTTCGCGCAGCTCGGCCAGCACCACCAGCTTCTGCCGGGCGAAGATCAGCGAGCGCCACGGCAGGGCCTTGGACAGCGCGGCGCCTTCTTCGGTGGCAAACAGCACGTAGCCATCGTTGCGCTGCGTACGCGCATAGCCGGCGATGTTCGCGTAGGCGGCGCGCTCGCTGAGCTCACCGGCCAGTTCTGGTTCGAATCCCTGCCGGCACAGGCACAGCAGCCCGCTCATCGGCGCACGCCCGTGGCGTGGAGATCAGTAATGCGCACCGTTGGTCTCTCCGTACTGGCGCAGTACCGCGCGCGCTGCATCGCGCTCGATGTCGCGCACGACCTCGATGCCACGCGTGTTGAGTTCACCGATCCAGTCGGCCGGCAGGGGGCCTTCGTCGAACGGAGTGAGTTCTTCGACATCCTGCGCGCTGGCGCCGATCAGCAGCCGGTCGATGCCGGCCCAGATGGTGGCGCCATAGCACTGGCAGCACGGCTGCGAGGAGGTGGCCAGGGTGATCGGGGCCAGCACATCGTTCAGGCGCGGCGTCTGCAGGCGCTGCTGGGCCAGCATGTAGGCCATGTTCTCGGCATGGGCGAGCGAGGTGCTGTGTGGCACCACGCGGTTCACGCCCGCGGCGATGACGCGGTCGTCCGGGCCGAACACCACCGCGCCGAACGGGCCGCCGGTCTGTGCCTCGACATTAAGGCGCGACAGCTCGATCGCCAGCGCGACCTTGTCGGCGTCACCGGGATAGGCACGGCCCAGGTCGATCTGGTCGTGGATCCAGGCGGGCAGGGTGAGGTGGACTTGCGCGTACAGCATCGGAATGGGGCCTATGGGTATTCGGGTGGGGCGGGCGCAGTGTATCGGGCCGGGCGTGGCGCCGCCGTGTCCGCGCTGAACGCTGGCACGCAGGCGCGCCCGGCCAACCCTGCCTGGGCAGGATCGGCGCGGTGGAGATGGCAGGGCCGGCGCAGCACGCCGGCCCGGGCGGCTTACGCCGACCAGGTATCGCGCAGGGTGACGCTGCGGTTGAACACCGGCGCGGCGGCGGTGTGGTCACGGCGGTCGGCGACGAAGTAGCCGGTGCGCTCGAACTGGAACGACTGCTCCGGTGCGGCGGTGGCCGCGGCCGGTTCGATGTAGCCGGTCACGGTGCGACGCGAGTCCGGGTTGAGGTAATCGCGGTAGGTCTTGCCCTCGGATTCGTCGTCCGGGTTGGGCACCGAGAACAGGCGGTCGTACAGGCGGATCTCGGCCGGCACGGCATGCGCGGCGCTGACCCAGTGGATGGTGCCCTTGACCTTGCGGTTGGCGCCTTCCATGCCCGGGCGCGATTCGGGATCCAGCCAGCCGCGCAGCTCGGTGATGGTGCCGGCGTCGTCCTTGATCACCTCATCGCAGCGGATGATGCCGGCGCCGCGCAGGCGCACTTCGCCGCCCGGCACCAGGCGCTTCCAGCCCTTGGGCGGAACCTCGGCAAAGTCCTCGCGCTCGATCCACAGTTCGCGTGCGAACGGAACCTCGCGGGTGCCGAATGCTTCGTCCTTGGGGTGATTGGAGAAGGTCAGGGTCTCTTCGTGGCCGTCGGGCAGGTTGGTCAGCACCAGCTTGACCGGATCGACCACCGCCATGCGGCGCGCGGCGGCGCTGTCGAGGTCTTCGCGCAGCGCGCCTTCCAGCACGCTGAAGTCGATCATGGAGTTCTGCTTGCTGATGCCCACGCGTTCGGCGAACAGGCGCATTGCCGCCGGGGTGTAGCCGCGGCGGCGCAGGCCCTGCAGGGTCGGCATGCGGGGATCTTCCCAGCCGTCGACCAGCTGTTCGGTGACCAGCGCCATCAGCTTGCGCTTGCTCATCACGGTGTAGTTGATGTTGAGGCGCGAGAATTCGATCTGGCGCGGCTTGGCGGCCTCACGCGGCAGGCCGCGATCCACCAGCGGCTGGGTCAGCGCATCGTTGTGGGCGAAATCGACGTTGTCCACGCACCAGTCGTACAGCGGGCGGTGGTCTTCGAACTCCAGCGTACACAGCGAGTGGGTGATGCCTTCGATGGAATCACCCAAGGCATGGGCGAAGTCGTACATCGGGTAGATCGGCCAGGCATTGCCGGTGTTCTGGTGCTCGACATGCTTGATGCGATACAGCGCCGGATCGCGCAGGTTGATGTTGCCGCTGGCCATGTCGATCTTGGCGCGTACGGTGCGTGCGCCGTCCGGGAATTCGCCGGCGCGCATGCGCGCGAACAGGTCCAGGTTTTCTTCAACGCTGCGTTCGCGCCACGGCGACGGACGGCCGGGTTCGGTCAGGGTGCCGCGGTAGGCGCGCACTTCCTCGGCCGAGAGGTCGCAGACATAGGCTTTGCCGTCGCGGATCAGCTTCTCGGCGGCGAGATAATAGGCGTCGAAGTAATCCGAGGCGTGGCGCAGCTCGTTCCATTCAAAACCGAGCCAGCGCACGTCGTCCTGGATCGCGGCCACGTACTCGGGATCTTCCTTGGCCGGGTTGGTGTCATCGAAGCGCAGGTTGCACACGCCGCTGAACTCGCCGGCGATGCCGAAGTTCAGGCAGATCGACTTGGCATGGCCGATGTGCAGGTAGCCGTTGGGTTCCGGCGGGAAGCGCGTCTTGATCGCGGAATGCTTGCCGGCGGCCAGGTCCTCGCGGACGATCTGACGGATGAAATCCCGCTTTTCGAGGGTTTCCGGAAGGGCGTCGGTAGGGGCGGCAATAGGCTCGGACATGATGCGCAGGCAGAAGGCAGAAAGATCGCCAGTCTAACGCGTCCCTCCGGGACGCGTTAGACAGCGAATTTCCGGTGCCGCCTGGAGCCGGCCAGCGGCCGGCACTACGCGAATTTCCGGTGCCGCCTGGCGCCGGCCAGCGGCCGTCACTACACGGTCTCCGGCGTATGCTGGCCCTGTCCCCCTTCCGGAGCCCCGCCCATGCACGTGATCTACCAGGCCGACAACCTGTTCGACGCCCATCTGGTCAAGCATGCGCTGGAGGCGGCGGGGATCCCGGCGTTCGTGTTCGGTGAGTCGCTGCTGGGCGGCATGGGCGAGCTGCCGCTGTTCGGGGTGCTGCGGGTCTGCGTTCCTGATCTGGCGCGGCCGGAGGCGGAGCAGATCGTGGCCGGGCTGGACTTGGGCGGGCCGCTGGACGACCCCATATTCGATGGTGACGAAAGCGCCGGCCTGTTGCCGGCCTAGGAGACCGCCATGTTGGGAATTGCCAAGGGCCTGTTGGGCATCGGTGCGTTCAAGCAGCGCCTGCCACGGCCGGAAGAGGCGCTGCCGGGCCGTGAGCACGCGCTGCCGCTGCACAACCAGCACTACGTCAACAGCCACCCGCTCAAGGACGGTTTCGCGGGCCTGCAGCGCATCCGCTTCGCGATGGGGTGTTTCTGGGGCGCCGAGCGCATGTTCTGGACGCTGCCAGGGGTCTACTCCACCTCGGTCGGCTACGCCGGCGGGGTGACCGCGAACCCGACCTATGAAGAGGTCTGCTCCGGTCTGACCGGGCACACCGAAATCGTGGACGTGGTGTTCGACCCCGCCATCATCAGCCAGGACGCGCTGCTGCAGGTGTTCTGGGAAAACCACAATCCCACCCAGGGCATGCGCCAGGGCAACGACACCGGCACCCAGTACCGCTCGGCGATCCACGCCACCAGCCAGGCCCAGTTCGATGCCGCCCTGGCCAGCCGTGATGTCTACCAGCAGCGCCTGACCGAGGCCGGCCTGGGTGAGATCACCACCGAGATCGTGTTCCCGGCCCCGGAGTATTACTACGCCGAGGATTACCACCAGCAGTATCTGGCCAAGAATCCGAATGGCTATTGCGGGATTGGTGGGACCGGGGTTAGTTGCCCAATCGGCGTTGGGGCTTGACAGCTCCGGATTGCAGATGATTCTGCGGCTGACGGGCTGACGGGCTGACGGGCTGACGGGCTGACGGGCTGACGGGCTGCCGGGCTGCCGGGCTGTCGCACGGCAGCTGCATGCATCTGGGCGAACAGCCGCTGTCCATTGCATGGTCTGAGTTGGGCCGGCGGGTGCGTAGGTAGCCACGGAAGTTCAACCGCGGTGCCGATGATTTTCATGCGTTACCGGGCGCGGTGGCGTTCCGTGCCGCCGTTCGGGAATCGACGCTACCGCCCCCAGGTCCATTCCGCGTAGAGCCACGCCCTGCGTGGCTGCCTGTTGCATCCGGGCGCGACTCACCATCTGGGGCTGGCCGACGGCCGCCCTGCTCGGATGAACTGAAATGCCAGCCGTTCGCGGAAACCCTAAAAAAACGGGACGGATGCGATCTCAGCATCCGTCCCGCTTTTACATCGTCAAACAACCAGTGCTTACAGCCGCTCGCGGATCGTCTGGCGCAGGGCTTCCAGGTCCTTGGCGAAGGCGTCGATGCCGGCGGCCAGCTTCTCGGTGGCCATCGGATCGGCGGCCAGGTCGGCGGCGAATTGCGCGGCGTTGATCGGCGTGACCGCGATCGATTCGGCTGCACCGGCCACCAGCTTGCGCGGCAGCTCGCCGTGGTCGGCGTCCAGCTTTTCCAGCAGGTCCGGCGAGATCGTCAGGCGGTCGCAACCGGCCAGCGCTTCGATCTGTGCCGTCGAACGGAACGAGGCGCCCATCACCACCGTCGGCGAACCGCGACGCTTGAACTCGGCGTACACGCCGCGCACGAACACCACGCCCGGGTCCGCATCGATGTCCGCCGGTGCCTGGCCATTGGCCACGTACCAGTCCAGGATGCGGCCCACGAACGGCGAGATCAGGAACGCGCCGGCCTCGCTGCAGGCCAGTGCCTGGGTTGGGTTGAAGATCAGCGTCAGATTGCAGTCGATGCCTTCGGCCTGCAGCTGGCGCGCTGCGTCCACGCCCTCCCAGGTCGCCGCGATCTTGATCAGCACCTTGCTGCGCGGTACGCCGGCCGCCTCGTACATCGCGATGAACTGCCGCGCCTTGGCCACCGTGGCAGCCGTATCGTGGGCCTGGTCCGCATCCACCTCGGTGGATACGCGGCCCGGCACCAGCGAGCTCAGCAGCGTGCCCACACCCACCGTCAGACGGTCGGCCACGGCGTGCACGATCGTCTCGCGCTCACCCTGCTGTTCCCGGCCCCAGGCCAGCGCGCGTTCGATCAGGTCCGCGTATACCGGCAGGTCCAACGCCTTCTTCACCAGCGTCGGGTTGGTCGTGCAGTCGACCGGCTTCAAGCGCTTGATCGCCTCATAGTCGCCCGTATCGGCAACGACAACGGAGAGATCACGCAGCTGGGTGAGTTTGGACGGCGATGCGGTGCTCATTGCGACTCCTGGAGCGGAACGTGGGCCCTGCGCGATGCGCGGCAGGGACGGTCAATTCGGGGTGGGGTTGTGGACGGCCGTGACCCGCAGGCGCAACTTGCGGCCACCCGGCGCATCCCAGTCCATCGACTGGCCGACGGCCAGGCCCAGCAAGGCGGTGCCTACCGGCGCAAGGATCGACACCTTGCCCTGGTCGACATCGGCTTCGCGCGGATAGACCAGCGTCAGCACGTGCTTGTCGCCGTGCAGCTCATCTTCGCACTCCACGCGCGAATGCATCATGACGATGCCCTCAGGCATCTCTTCCGGCGCCACGACGGTCGCACGGTTGAGTTCCTGGGCCAGCGCCTGGCCGGCCGGACTCTGGCCGTTGGCGGGCGATTCCAGCATGGCGTCCAGACGGTCCATGTCGCGGCTGGAAACAGTGATGGATGGGGGTAGTCCGCTGGAAGTGGACATATGAAGCTCCTTACGTGTGTGGAAGACCCATGCAAAAGGCGGCGCCTGCTGGCACCGCCTCGTTCTATTGTGCTGCCTATCGTGAACGGATGCGACCCGTCGCCGGGTCGCCTTGATACAGCCGGTTCAGCGTTGGCGGTCAGGCCCTCGGCCGCGCCCGCGGGGGCGCCAGCGCGGTATCGCTGCTGTCCAGCGAGAACAGGCCCTGCGGCAACTTCTTGAACTGCTCCGCCAGCTGTTCCAGGAACCCGGTCATGGCCGAACTGCGCCGCCAGGCCATCGCGATGCGCCGGCTGGGGCGGTCATCGCCCTTGAAGTCGAGCAGGCGGATGTTCTCCGAACGCGGTACCGGCGGCTTTACCGACAGCGTCGGCAGCAGGGTGATGCCGACATCGGCCGCGACCATCTGTCGCAGCGTCTCCAGGCTGGTGGCCCGGAACTCGGACTTCTCGTTCGCGCCGAACAGCCGGCAGACCGCCAGTGCCTGGTCGCGCAGGCAGTGGCCGTCCTCGAGCAGCAGCAGCTTCTGCGACGACAGCTCCTGCACGTCCAGGTGGTGGCGACGCGCCAGCGGGTGTTGGCCAGAAACGGCCAGCAGGAAGGGCTCTTCGAACAGGAACTCCGCATGCAGCTGGTCATCGTCCAGCGGCAGCGCCAGCAGGGCCGCGTCGAGCCGACCCTCGCGGAGCCGGGTCAGCAGCTCGTCGCTCTTTTCTTCCACCAGCAGCAGTTCCAGGTTCGGGAACCGCCCCCGGATGTTGGGGATCACGTGCGGCAACAGGTACGGGCCGAGGGTGGGGAAGATGCCCAGCCGTACCGTGCCCGCTTCCGGGTCGCGGCTGCGCCGTGCAGCTTCCTTCATCTGTTCCACTTCGGCCACGATGGAGCGGGCGCGAGCGGCCGCCTCCACGCCTGCCGGGGTGAGCATGACCTTGCGCGGTGCGCGCTCGACCAACGGCAGGCCCAGCTCATCCTCGAGCTTGCGGATCTGGGTCGACAGCGTGGGTTGGCTGACGAAGCAGGAAGCAGCAGCCCGACCAAAGTGTCGATGGTCGGCCAGCGCCACCAGATATTTCAGATCACGTAGGTTCATTTCCTTGTACCTCTAGACGGTAATGGACCGGGTGATGGCGTGGTTTACCCAGCAGGTAAAAAAGGTTCCCGGCGAACCGGGAACCCGACGTTTCAGGCAGCTTCGGCGACAGCGCCGCTGCTCTTGGGAACGGATGTACGGATCAGGTGATCAAAGGCGCTCAACGCGGCCGTCGAACCGGCGCCCATCGCGATGATGATCTGCTTGTACGGCACGGTAGTGCAATCACCTGCTGCAAACACGCCGGGAATACTGGTCTGGCCGCGGTCGTCAATGACCACTTCGCCGCGCGGCGACAGCGCCACCGAGTCTTTCAGCCATTCGGTGTTCGGTAGCAGCCCGATCTGCACGAAGATGCCTTCGAGCTCGACCCGGTGCGCATCGCCACCGACGCGGTCTTTGTAGACCAGCCCGTTCACCTTCTGGCCATCGCCCAGCACTTCCTGGGTCAGGGCGCTGGTGATGATGGTGACGTTGCCGAGGCTGCGCAGCTTCTTCTGCAGCACTTCATCGGCGCGCAGTGTCTCATCAAACTCCAGAAGGGTCACATGCGTCACCAGGCCGGCCAGATCGATCGCCGCCTCGACGCCGGAGTTGCCGCCGCCGATCACCGCCACGCGCTTGCCCTTGAACAGCGGGCCGTCGCAGTGCGGGCAGTAGGCCACGCCCTTGTTGCGGTACTGGTCTTCGCCGGGCACGTTCATCTGGCGCCAGCGCGCACCGGTGGACAGGATCACCGAGCGCGACTTCAGCGACGCGCCGTTCTCCAGCTTGATCTCCACCAGGCCGTCGTCGCTGGCGGGCACCAGCGCGCTCGCGCGCTGCAGGTTCATGATGTCCACGTCGTATTCGCGCACATGCTGTTCCAGCGCCGTGGCCAGCTTGGGGCCTTCGGTTTCCTTGACCGAAATGAAGTTCTCGATCGCCATGGTGTCCAGCACCTGCCCACCGAAGCGCTCGGCGGCCACACCGGTGCGGATGCCCTTGCGCGCGGCGTAGATCGCCGCCGCCGCACCGGCCGGACCGCCGCCGATGACCAGCACGTCGTACGGAGCCTTGGCGGCGATCTTCGCGGCGTCGCGCTTGGCCGAACCGGTATCCAGCTTGGCCACGATCTGCTCCAGGCTCATGCGGCCCTGGTCGAAGATCTCGCCGTTGAGGTACACGGTGGGCACCGACATGATCTGGCGGGCCTCGACCTCGGCCGGGAACAGCCCGCCGTCGATCGCCACGTGCTGGATGCGCGGATTCAGCACGGCGGCCAGGTTCAGTGCCTGGACCACGTCCGGGCAGTTCTGGCACGACAGCGAGAAATAGGTCTCGAACTTGAAGTCGCCTTCCAGCCCCTGCACCTGCTCGATCACCTCGGCCGTCGCCTTGGACGGGTGGCCGCCCACCTGCAGCAGGGCCAGCACCAGCGAGGTGAACTCGTGGCCCATCGGCAGGCCGGCGAACGCCAGGTGGATGTCCTGGCCGGGCGTGGTCAATGCGAAGGAGGGGGTGCGCTCGGCGCCATCGCGGCGCACGTCCAGCGTGATCTGGTTCGACAGGCTCACCAGGGTCTCGAGCAGCTCCAGCATTTCCTGCGACTTCGCGCCGTCGTCCGCATGGGCGGTGATCTGGATCGGACGGGTGACGCGTTCCAGGTAGGTCTTCAGCTGGGACTGGAGGGTGGCATCCAACATCGAAAAACTCCTTGATTCAGGCAAAGGAACGGCGTCGACGTACCGCTACGGTACATCTGGGCGGCGTAGGGGTGAACCGAAGCGGGCGCGGCGCGCACCGGCTTCGGTTCACCCCCACCCCCGTCGGGACGGGAATGGGGATGAGGCGTTGCGGGATTAGATCTTGCCGACCAGGTCCAGCGACGGGGTCAGGGTCTTCTCGCCTTCCTTCCACTTGGCCGGGCACACCTGGTTCGGGTTGGCGGCGGTGAACTGGGCAGCCTTCAGCTTGCGCAGGGTCTCGGAGACGTCACGGGCGATCTCGTTGGAGTGGATCTCCAGGGTCTTGATCACGCCTTCCGGGTTGATGATGAAGGTGCCGCGCAGGGCCAGGCCTTCTTCGGCAATGTGCACGCCGAAGGCATTTGTCAGCTGGTGGGTCGGGTCGCCGACCAGCGGGAACTGGGCCTTGCCGACGGCCGGCGAGGTTTCGTGCCACACCTTGTGCGAGAAGTGGGTGTCGGTGGTGACGATGTACACCTCGGCACCGGCCTTCTGGAACTCGGCGTAATGGTCAGCCGCGTCTTCGATCTCGGTCGGGCAGTTGAAGGTGAAGGCGGCCGGCATGAAGATCAGCACGGACCACTGGCCCTTCAGGGTGCTGTCGGAGACCTTGATGAACTCGCCATTCTGGTAGGCATTGGCTTCAAACGGCTTGATCTGGGTGTTGATGAGCGACATCGATATTCCTCTTGGTGAAGGGCATGGGTGGAGCGACCAACACAGGTTAGCGGCTCCATTCCCATAAGGACAATCCATTGATTCCATCTATGCAATAGATACAGTCTATTGAAAAGGCCTGATCGGTAGATGAACATCAATGGCTATTTCAACCAGATCCTTTATGCCGCAAGGGTTTTGGCAAAATGACCGCTGACAGCAGCCGATAGTTTTTGCTTATCCGGGCGTTGAACAGGCTGAACAGCCGCGCGCGGGCCGTGGCCGTCGCGACCTTCGGTCGCAGACCGGGCGTTGCCCTACACTGCCGCCCCACTATTGCCCGGACCCGCCGATGACCGCCGCCCCGCAGGAGATCCGCCAGCTGCTTGCCGATGCCGCCCGCGACCTGCCCGGGGTGGAGGCGCGGCATGAGGCCGAACTGCTGCTGCTGCACGTGCTGGGCCGCGACCGCAGCTGGCTGTTCGCGCATGCCACCGACCCGGTCGACGCCGACATCGCGACCGCCTTCCATGTGCTGCTCCAGCGCCGAACGGCCGGCGAACCGGTGGCGTACCTGCTCGGCCGGCGTGGCTTCTGGACGCTGGACCTCGCCGTCAGCCCTGCCACCCTGATTCCCCGGCCCGAGACCGAGCGGCTGGTGGAACTGGCGCTGGACCGCCTGCCCGGCGACCAGCCGCTGCGGATCGCCGACTTGGGCACCGGCAGCGGTGCCATCGCGCTGGCGCTGGCCAGCGAGCGGCCGCTGGCCCAGGTGCTGGCCACCGACCTGAGCGCGGAGGCGCTGGCCGTGGCCGGTGCCAACGCCCGCCAGCACGCGCTGGGCAACGTCGGCTTCCGGCAGGGTGGCTGGTATGCGCCGCTGGCGGGCGAGCGCTTCGATCTGATCGCCAGCAATCCGCCGTACATCGCCAGCGACGATCCGCACCTGGCGCGTGGCGACCTGCGCTTCGAGCCGGCCACCGCGCTTGCCTCGGGTCCCGACGGGCTGGATGACATCCGACAGATCATCGACGGCGCCCCCGACCATCTGCGCCCGGGCGGCTGGCTGCTGCTCGAGCATGGCTGGGACCAGGGCGGGGCGATCCGCGCGCTGCTGGACGCTCACGGCTTCGTCGATGTCGCCACCGAGGTGGATCTGGAGCAGCGCGACCGGGTCAGCCTGGGCCGGCTGCCGGGCACGCCCGGCGCCGGCAGCCGCCGCGCGCAACGTTAGAATGAAGGCCCGCAGCGGGGCATGGCCTGATCGCCGCTGCGGCCGTTCATTCCACATGGAGTCACCCACATGCGCACGCTGTATCCCGCCATCACCCCTTACGACGTCGGCAGCCTGAAGGTCGACGACCGCCACACGCTGTACTTCGAACAGTGTGGCAACCCGGACGGCAAGCCGGTGGTGATGCTGCACGGTGGCCCGGGTGGCGGCTGCAGCGACAAGATGCGCCAGTTCCACGACCCGGCCAAGTACCGGATCATCCTGTTCGACCAGCGCGGTGCCGGGCGCTCCACCCCGCACGCCGACCTGGTGGACAACACCACCTGGGACCTGGTGGCCGACATCGAGACGCTGCGCGAACACCTCAAGGTGGAGCGCTGGCAGGTGTTCGGCGGCAGCTGGGGCTCGACGTTGGCACTGGCCTACGCACAGACCCACCCGGCGCGCGTGACCGAACTGGTGCTGCGCGGCATCTTCATGCTGCGCCGCTGGGAGCTGGAATGGTTCTACCAGGAAGGCGCCAATCGCCTGTTCCCCGACGCGTGGGAGCACTACCTCGCACCGATCCCGGTGGTGGAGCGGCATGACCTGATCTCCGCCTTCCATCGCCGCCTGACCAGCGACGACGAAGCCACCCGGCTGGCAGCGGCCAAGGCGTGGAGCGTGTGGGAAGGTGCCACCAGCTTCCTGCATGTCGACGACGACTTCGTCAACAGCCACCAGGACCCGCAGTTCGCGTTGGCGTTCGCCCGGATCGAGAACCATTACTTCGTCAATGGCGGCTTCTTCGAGGTGGAAGAACAGCTGCTGCGCGACGCGCACCGCATCGCCGACATTCCCGGTGTGATCGTGCACGGCCGCTACGACGTGGTGTGCCCGCTGCAGAATGCATGGGAACTGCACAAGGCGTGGCCGACGTCCACGCTGGAGATCAGCCCGGCCTCGGGCCACTCGGCGTTCGAAGCGGAGAACATCGACGCGCTGGTGCGCGCGACGGATCGTTTCGCCGGTTGATCCGGCGTGCCGACCAACGGTCGGCACCTGCCGGCGTGTCGTGGCGCCACCAGCCGGTAGGCCACGAAAGGAGCGGCGCAGCCGCGAGTAACGTCGCATCGCGACGGCCCCCAAGGGGTGCACGGCAACGCCGTGCATACCGTTGGTCGTGGCTGGCGTCACCAGGTGCCGGCGGACAATGCCTCCGCCAGCACCGTCAGTTTCGGAGACGCCTGCCGCGACGGTGGATACACCAGCGACAGCGCGCGGGTGCGGCCCTCGAACGGTTCCAGCACGCGCTTCAGGCGTCCGTCCGCCAGTGCGTCGGCCACCGCGAAGTCCATGACCTGCACGATGCCGATGCCGGCCAGTGCACCTTCCACCAGCGGATCGCCGCTGTCGAACACCATCCGCGCCGGCGCGGTGAACTCGCGCAGTTCGCCGCCTTCGCGGAACTGCCAATCCACCAGCCGGCCGCTGCGCAGGTTGCGCACCGCCAGGCAGGCGTGATCGTGCAGGGCATCGACCGTAGCCGGCGCGCCGTGCCGGGCGATGTAAGCGGGTGATGCCACCGTCACCCAGCGCAGCGGCCGCAGCGGCCGCGCCACCAGGCGCACGTCGCTGATCGGACCGGTGCGCAGCGCGGCGTCGAAGCCTTCTTCGGCAAGGTCCACCAGCCGGTCGTTGAGCACCAGCTCGAACTGCAGGTGCGGGTAAGCCGCCATCAGCGTTCCGGCCAGGGGCACCAGCACCTTGCGCCCGAACATCGACGGTGCGGTGACCTTCAACACGCCCGACGGCGTGCACGGCCGATCGCCCAGCCGGCGCTCGGCATCTTCCAGTCCGCACAGCAACGGCGTGCAGTGCTCCACGAACTGGCGCCCGTCCGGGGTGAGGCTCACTGCGCGCGTGGTGCGGTGGAGCAGGCGCACGCCCAGCTCGGTTTCGAGGCGACCGATCGCGCGCGACAGCCCCGACTGGCTGATGCCCAGCTGCCCCGCGGCCGCCGTGAAGCTGCGCGCTTCGGCCACCTGCACCAGCATGCGCACGGCGTTGAGATCCATGGCGGTCTCCGATTGATGCGAAAATGCATGACAGAAATCGAAGTATCCGGGTTTATTTGTTGAGCGTCATCAATGAGACTGCCCGCCTCCCCCTCGCACCGACCGGCATGACCCACTCTCCGTCTTCCTTCCCGCCGCGCCTGGCGCTGACCCTGCTGGCGATGGCGCAGCTGATCATTGCGCTGGACGCCACCATCATCTTCGTCGCGCTGCACGAGATGGGGGTGCAGCTGCAGATCAACGCGCAGCAGCTGCAGTGGATCGTCAGTGCCTACACGGTGGCCTTCGGCGGCTGCCTGCTGCTGGGCGGTCGCGCGGCGGACCTGCTGGGCCGGCGCCGGGTGTATCGCACCGGTATGGCCGTGTTCGCGCTGGCCTCGCTGGTCGGCGGCTTCAGCGACAGCGCTTTGCTGCTGATCGCGGCGCGCGCGGTGCAGGGCATTGGCGCGGCGCTGTTGTTTCCCGCCACGCTCTCGCTGATCAACACGATCTACGCCGAAGGCGCGCCGCGCAACCGCGCACTGGCGATCTGGTCGATGGCCAGTGCCGGTGGCCTGGCGCTGGGCACGCTGCTGGGCGGCGTGCTGACCCAGAGCTTCGGCTGGTCGTCGGTGCTGCTGGTGATCGTGCCCTTCGCCAGCGCCTGCGCGGTGCTGGGCGGCTGGTGGCTGCCGCGCGACGCGGCGGTAACGCGCGGACGTTCGTTCGACCTGGCCGGCTGCATCACAGTGACCGTGGGTGGCAGCCTGCTGGTGACCACGCTGGTGCAGGCGCCGGAATGGGGATGGTTGGCACCACGCACGCTGGCCTGCCTGCTGGCTTCGCTGGTGCTGCTGGCCGCGTTCGTGGTGATCGAACAGCGCAGCCGCGACCCGTTGATGCAGTTCTCGCTGCTGCGCCTGCGCAGCCTGCGTGCGGCGATGCTGCTGACCATGGTGTTCATGAGCAGCTTCGGCGTGCAGTACTACTTCCTGGCGCTGTACTTCCAGGACGGGTACGGCTGGACCGCGCTGCAGGCCGGGCTGGCGTTCCTGCCGCCGACGCTGGTGTGCACGTTCGGCATACGGATCAGCGAACACATGCTGCGCCGCCGTTCGCCGCGCCAGGTGCTGGCGCTGGGCATGGGCGCAGGCGCGCTCGGCATCGGCGCGGTAGCCGTGGCGTTGCCGTTTGGTGCCACCTACTGGGCGCTTTTGCCGGGGATCGTGGTGCTGAGCATCGGCCAGGGCATGACCTGGACGGCGATGTGGATCGTGGCCGGGCAGGGCGTGCCCGCCGCGCAGCAGGGCGTGGCTTCGGGCATGGCGGCCACGGCGCAGCAGATTGGCGGTGCGCTGGGGTTGGCGCTGCTGGTGATGCTGGCCAACGCGGGACGCGCCGCAGGTTCCGCCGGCACCGGCCCAGAGGCATTGCAGGGCCTAGTGAACGCGCAATACGGCGCGGCGCTGTTCGCGCTGCTGGGGGTGGGCGTGGCAGTGTGGTTGCGGCCGGAAAAAAACGCTGCGCACCCGCAGGATGTCCTGGAGCCGACTGGGTAGAGCCGACTGTTAGTCGGCTGCCGTCGGCGGGGTGTTGGGTCATTGCGCGGAGATCAGCCGACTAACAGTCGGCTCTACCCCGTCGTTAGCCCATCGGTACCCCGTGTGGGCCCCCCGTTGGCGCGCACCCCGTCGGTTTTATCCGCGCACGGTCTCCAACCGCGCAAACACGCGCGCCAACCGTTCCGCCCACGCCTGCTGCCCTTTCGCGTCCGCAATCAGGTCCTGGCGGATCTCCAGCTCCACATGCAGCAGGCCACGGCCTTCGCCGTGCACAGGCACCGCGTAATCGCTGGTGCTGCTGACCGAATACGGTTCGTTGTCGCCCACCACCAGGTCGCCTTCATCGTGCAGCGCCTGCAGCAGGGCATGCGCCAGCCGCGTGTCCTGGTGGTACAGCACGCCGGCATGCCACGGTCGCCGCACGTCGTTCATGCGCGGGGTGAAGCTGTGCATCATCACCAGCAGCGTTGGCCGGTTGTCGTTGGCGCGCGCGTCCAGTTCCGCCGCGATGCGCGCGTGGTACGGCGCGTGGATCGCGGCGATGCGCTGCTGTCGCTGTGCATCCGACAGCCCCGCGTTGCCGGGAACCACGGTGTGGTCGCTGATCTCGGGGATCAGCGTTGGCGACGCCAGCGGGCGGTTGCAGTCAATCACCAGGCGCGAATAGGTCTGGGTGATCGCCCACGCATCGAGCAGGCCCGACAGCGCGGTGGTCACGCCGGCGATGCCGATGTCCCAGCCGATGTGGCGATCGCGTTCGGCCTGCGCCAGGCCCAGCTCCGCCAGTGCCGCCGGGACCTGCTGTCCGGCGTGGTCGGCGATCAGTACGAACGGCGAGCGCCCGTGTGCCTGGTGCACTGTGAACGGTGCGGGGTCCGCGGTCCCCAGCAGCGGTGTGGCATGCAGCGGGTGGGCCAGCGCATCAGCCACGCGGGGTGCCGTCCAGGTGGTGCTCGATCATCCACAGCCCCGCCCACAACTTGGCATCGAGCTCGTAGCCCTGGCCCATCTTTTCCACCAGCCACGCGGCGGCGCGGGCGCGTGGCACCTCATGCACGATGATGTCCTCGCTGGCATCGCCACCGCCCTCGCCAACCTTGCGCAGGCCGGTGGCGCGCACGAAGGCGATCTTCTCGCTGCTGGCGCCTGACGAGGTCGGGCCGATCATCAGCACCTCGGCGTGCGCGGCGGTCCAGCCGGTTTCTTCCTCAAGCTCGCGCACCGCCGAGTCTTCGATCGACTCGCCCGCATCGACGTCGCCCACCAGCCCGGCCGGCATCTCGATGGTGCTGGCCTGCAGCGGCACGCGGAACTGCTCGACAAACAGCACGTTGTCTTCGGGGGTCACGGCGATGATGATCGCGGCCAGGCCACCGGCGTGGGTGCGCTCGCTGTATTCCCAGGTGCCGCGCACGACCATGCGCTGGTACTTGCCTTCATAGACGATCTTGGGGGCTTGCGTAGTGGGGCTCATGCGAACTCGCTGGAAGGGGAAGAGGCGTCGGACAGGCCGGCGGCCGTGAACAGCCGGCGACGGGTCAACGGACCGAAGCGCAGCGCGTCGCACAGGCCCTGCAGCATCTGTGCGTCGGCAGTGGAGCGGCTGAAGTCGGCCTGGGCCGCGTCGAGCGGCGCATCCAGCGCGATGGTGGTCAGCTGCCGCCACAGCAGCGCATGTTCGCGCTGCTCGCGCAGGCGCACGGCCATCTGGGCGGCACCCCGCAGGCGCAGGAACGGCACTTCGTCCAGGCGTTCATACAGGGTGTCCAGGCTGCCGAAGTGGGCCAGCAGTACTGCAGCGGTCTTGGCGCCCACCCCGGTCACGCCCGGGATGTTGTCGACCGCGTCGCCACACAGCGCCAGGTAGTCGGCGATCTGGTGCGCGTGCACGCCGTGGCGCGCCTTGACCCCGGCCATGCCCCAGCGCTGGTTGCGCGCGTAGTCCCACTGCTCGTCGTGCTCGTACAGCAGCTGGGACAGATCCTTGTCGGCGGAGATGATCACCCCGCGCATGCCGGCGTCGCGGCGCGCGTGCAGCGCGCTGCCGATCAGATCGTCGGCCTCGTATTCGTGGTGGGCCAGTACGGTGAGGCCCAGCGCCACGCACAGCGCCTTGCAATGCGCGAACTGGCGGCGCAGCGCATCGGGGGCCGGGTCGCGGTTGGCCTTGTAGGCGGCGTAGAGCCCATGCCGGAAGCAGCTGTCCAGTGCCTCGTCGAAGGCAATGGCGATGTGCCGCGGGCGCTCGCGTTCCAGCAGGTCGAGCAGGAAACGGGCGAAGCCGTGCACCGCATTGGTGGGCCAGCCCTGTTGGTCCTGGAACTCATCCGGCATCGAATGCCAGGCGCGGAACACATACAGGCTGGCGTCGACCAGGTACAGCGGCTGGCGTGGCGGCGGAACGGCAACGACCGACATCTCAGCCCACCCAGTCCTGCAGCAGCGCTGCCGGGTCGGGACGCTCGCGTTCGGGTACGGCGGTCTTGGGCGTGCCGATGTGGATGAAGCCGGCGATGCGCTCATCGGCGGCCAGGCCGAGGTGGGCATGCACGGCCGGGTCGAACGCCATCCAGGCGGTCAGCCACTGCGCGCCGAAGCCCAGCGCCTGTGCGGCCTGCAGCAGGGCGAAGCAGACGCAGCCGGCGGTCATCAGCTGCTCCAGCTCGGGCACTTTGGGGCTTGGCGTGGGGCGGGCGATGACCGTGATGATCAGTGGGGCGTGCGAGAAGCGCTGCCGGTCCTTCTCCACCTGTGCGTCGGAGGCGATGGGATCGCGCTCGCGGCTGCGCCGGGCCAGGAACTCGCCCAGCTGCGCTCGGGCATCCCCGGCGATGCGCAGGAAACGGAACGGCACCTTCTTGCCGTGGTCGGGCACGCGCACCGCCGAGGCCAGCATGCGCAGCAGCGTTTCCGGGTCCGGTCCGGGCGCGCCCAGTTGAAGGGCGGGGACCGAGCGGCGGGCGTCCAGGGCGTGCAGGGCAGGGGAGTCGAGCATGGGATCTCAATAGGCGTCGCAGTGCCGTTGATTATAGTCGGGGCAGTTTGTGACACGGACTTGGGCAATCTCTGGTCCATTTGCGACAAAGCGTGATGAACCGCACTTAATTAATGGCAATCCTTCACGTCGCTGTACTCGCTTCCCAAGGGCGCTGGCCTTACGATACAAGGCCTGCCGGCGCCCGGGTCATGAGGTTCAAAGTGCGGACTGTTTCACTGTCCCTGACCGGTGGGCCGTCCTACCATCCGTGTGCCGGTGTCTTGGGGACGCCCGTACCCGTTGTATCCATGTTGCATTCTGTACCTGCGAAGGTGGGGAGCCTTCTCGCATGAACGCCACGCCCAACGTACCAGGGCAGCCGGGTCGTGACCCGGCGCTGTTGAAGCTTGCGCGCGAGGCCGCCCTTCCCGGACTGGTCGAGTCGTTTGCGACCGTGCTGGCACGCTTTGACGATGTGCTGTTCGACCGTGCCGGTACCGCTGGCGCGTCGCAGCTGCTGTTCCTGGATGGCATGCGCGAGCTGCGCCGCCGCCGGGACGACATCGTGGGCGGGTTCCGCGGTCATCTGGGGCGGGCCTGGGAGGCGCTGGAGCGCGGCGAGCCGCTGTCGGCGGAAGCCACCCTGGCCGGCCAGGTCGAGGACGGCCTGAGCCTGGTGCCCGAACACGTGCTGGAATCCCGCCTGGCGGTCCGCAACTTCGCCACCGTGCTGCTGCGCGACTGGAAGCCGGTGCTGGGACGGCTGGACCGTCGCCTGGGCTGGATCGCCGGCGGCCTGGAACTCACGGCAGACCTCAACCCGATCAGCCCCGAGCATATCGGCGTGGCGATCCACGAGGCCTTCGCAGACTGTGAACTGGCGCCGGAAGTGCGTCTGGTCCTGATCAAGCTGTGCGAGCGCGACCTGCACGCGCCGATCGGCAAGCGCTACGAGAAGCTCGACGAGCAGTTGGCCGCCGCCGGGGTGATGCCGCAGATGTCCGCGCCGCGCCGTCCTGCCCCGCGGCCGCCGACGGCACGCCAGGAGCTGGACGAGCTGGTCGATGCGCTCGATCCGGACGCGCAGAACGCCGACGATGCCGCAGCGCCCGCGTGGGCACGGCGCTTCGCGGACCGGTGGGCGGCCAGTCGTGGCCGCATGCAGTCCGCGCAGGCCGCGCATGAACACGCCGACGGCGGCGACAACCTCAGCGGCAACCAGGGCATGCTGCTGGAGGCGCTGCACGAGCTGCTGCAGCAGACCCGGCACGTGCGCGAGGACGCCACCTCCGCCGCCAGCGTGGCGGTGGGGCAGCAACGCCCGCTCAGCCAGCGCGAGATGATGTCGGTGCTGTCGCTGCTGCAGGCCACGCCGAGCGCGACGCTGCGCGCGGCCATTGGCGAAGATGGTGAATCGCTGGCCCAGCGGCTGAAGAGCGAAGTGCTGTCCGGAGCGACCCGGCTCGGCGTGGATCCGGCGCAGGCACGCCTGGACCCGCAGGACGAGGACGCGATCGACCTGGTGGGCATGCTGTTCGATGTGATGCTGGACGAACGCGACCTGGAGGGCCGCTCGCGTGAGCTGATCGGCCGGCTGGTAGTGCCGTTCGTCAAGGTCGCCATGCTCGACCGCCGCATGTTCGTGCAGAAGACCCACCCGGCACGCAAGCTGCTCAACTCGCTGGCCGAGGCCTGCGAAGGCAATACGGGCGAAAGCCAGGCCGAGCGCGTGTTGATGGGCAAGGTCGAAGAGATCATCGAGCGCCTGGTGGCCGAGTTCAACGAGAACCTGGCGATCTTCCTGACGCTGGAAGAAGAATTCCGCGATTTCCTGACCCAGCACCGCCGCCGCATCGAGATTGCCGAGCGCCGTGCGGCGGAGACCCAGCGCGGCCAGGAAAAGCTGGAGATGGCGCGCACCCGCGCGGCCATGGAGCTGGACTGGCGCATCGACGATACGGCGCTGCCGCAGGCCATTGGCGAGTTCCTGCGCCAGCCGTGGCAGCACCATGTGACCCTGACCGTTCTGCGCGAAGGCGACGACGGTCCGTCGGTAAGTGAGGCGCTCGCGCTGGCCGATGGGGTGCTGGAAGAAGTGTCCGAGGCGCGCCGGCAGATCGTCGGCAAGCCATGGCTGCAGGCCTGGCAGCCGGCGCTGCGCAAGGTGTTCGCCAGTGTCGGCGTGCATGCGGATGCGGCCACGGCTGCGATCGATACGCTGCACGACACGTTGCAGTCCATTGCGGAATCGCGCCCGGAACTGGAGCGCGCGCTGCCCGAGCTGCCGCAGGTGGTGCTGCCCGCGCCGCCGGCACCGGAGAGCGGTGGGGTGGAACTGGGCAGCAAAGTGGATGTCAGCGATTTCGATAATGCCGACGCCGACCGCTTCCGCGGGCTGGAGATCGGCAGCTGGCTCGACTTCGTCGACAAGGACGGCAAGGTCCAGGCCGGCAAGCTGTCCTGGGTGAGCCCGATCTCCCAGCGCCTCCTGTTCGTCAACCGCCGTGGGGTGCGCTTCTGCGTGGCCTCGCCGGAAGAGCTGGCCGTCATGGTGCGCCTGGGCCGCCTGCGCGCGCACATCGACGACGGCGCGTTCGACAGCGCCATGCAGGGTGTGATCGATCGCCTGGACACCAAGGGCGCTACGGTTCACTGAGGTTGCGTTCAACGTCAACGTCCGAAGGCAGCGTTTCAGGTGCTGCGTGCTGGGGCGGCCGTCGGGTAGCCCCGCTCCGGGACACGCCGTGAACCGCCCTCCGGGCCCCGGCCCAACCGCAAGCGGTTGTGCGTTCAGTCGCACGCGAGGTATGCCTCGCAAGCAGTGCGCCTTCACCCATGGGGGCTGCTAGAAAACATCCATGTTTTCTAGCGTCCCTCCGGGGGCTACCCGACGGCCGCCCCCGATGGATGGCCGCATGCGGTAAGGAAGAGCAGACACGCAACAGAATCATGCCCCGTTGATGCGGATACCCCTGGGCGCGTGGCGACGCGTTCATCGCGATGGCGCACGCCGGTCATAGGGCGCGGCGTGTCCCTACGCGGTCCCGTCATCGCGTGGTTGCGAGGGCGATGTAGGGTCGGTTCCGGAACGACTGCCATTGCACATTCCCCGCCCGATAACGCATTGAATTGATCGAAATCGCTCTCGACCATGGCCACCGACCCACTGTCAAAGGCGGGTCGGGGTGGGTTTGCGGGGGCATGAGCCGCATGGATGCGGCGACTGAGCTTACATGGACGTACTTGCAGCGTCCCCCGCAAACCCACACCGTCCCGCCAACTCCAGTGAACCGCTGGCTACAGGCTGTCCGCCCAAATGCATGATGCTGTCGGCCAACGGCCGGCACGCTCGCGACGCCGGATTTCACGCGGTGCGTCTCGCGGAAGGGCTCCGTAGCCGATCAATCGGGTTACGATCCCCTCACTTACCGCTGCTCGGGGACATGCATGGCTGTCGAGGTGTTGGGGGTCAAGGAACATGCGCCGGGCGAACGGCGCGTCGCGCTGACGCCGGAAACGGCGCGCAAATTCATCGCGCTGGGTGCCTCGGTGTGGGTCGAACCCAGTGCCGGTACGCGCGCCGGCTTCACCGACCAGGCGTATCTGGACGTCGGCGTCCAGCTGGCGGACGACGCCCGGCTTGGCCAGGCCGATATCGTGCTGTGCGTGCAGCCGCCGGCAACGGCGCGGCTGGGCCAGCTCAAATCCGGTGCCAGCCTGGTGGGCATGCTGCATCCGCAGGCCGATGCCGGGCGCGCCGGGATGATCCAGTCGCGCGGGCTGCAGGCCTTCCCGCTGGAGCGGTTGCCGCGCACGACGCGGGCGCAGTCGATGGACGTACTCAGTTCGCAGGCCGGCATGGCCGGTTACAAGGCCACGCTGATCGCCGCGCAGTTGGCGCCGCGCTTCTTTCCGATGTTGACCACCGCCGCCGGCACGATCCGGCCGTCGCGGGTGCTGGTCGTGGGCGCGGGCGTGGCCGGGTTGCAGGCGATCGCCACCGCGCGCCGGTTGGGGGCGCAGGTGGAAGGGTTTGATGTGCGCCCGGAAACGCGCGAGCAGATCGAATCGCTGGGCGGCAAGTTCCTGGATCTCGGTGTGAGCGCGGTGGGCGAGGGCGGGTATGCGCGGCCATTGACCGAGGAGGAGCGGGCGGAGCAGCAGCGTCGGCTGGGCGAGCATCTGCGGCTGGTCGATGTGGTGATCTGCACGGCGGCCGTTCCCGGACGTCCGGCGCCGAAGATCATCAGCAGCGCGATGGTGGCAGGCATGCGCCCGGGCAGCGTGATCGTCGACCTGGCCGCGGAGACCGGCGGCAACTGCGAGGCCACCCGTCCGGGTGAAACGGTGGAGGTGGGTGGGGTGACCGTGGACGGTCCACTGGACCTGGCCAGCATGGGCGCGGTGCACGCGAGCGAGATGTATGCGCGCAACCTGTACAACTTCGTGGCGCTGTTCGTGAAGGACGGTGCGCTGGCGTTCGACTGGGACGATGAGCTGCTGGCGAAGACGCGGTGGATTGCCAATTGATACCGCGCAGCCACGCAGGGCGTGGCCTTACGGACGGGCGGCGGTAGATCCACGCCCTGCGTGGCTGCGCCGCTCTACGGATGGCCGGCGGTAGAGCCACGCCCTGCGTGGCTGCGCCGCTCTACAGATGGGCGGCGGTAGAGCCACGCCCTGCGTGGCTGCGCGGAGACGGATCACCGTTTCGGCGGCAGATCCTTCACCGGATTGGCCTTCAACCAGTCCTGGCGCTGCTCCGGGCTCATGCTCGCCCAGCGTTCGCGCAGGGCATCGCGCTGGGCCGGGGTCATTCCGCGCATCTGCGCGAACAATGCGCGGGCCTGTTCGCGCTGCTCCGGGCTCATGTTCTCGAACCGGTGGCGGCCGCGCCGGGCCAGCTCGCGCTGCTCGGGCGTCATGCTCTGCCAGCGTTGGCCGTGCTGCAGCATGCGCTCGCGCTGCGGCGGGGGGGCATCATTCCAGCGGTCGCGCACGGGCGCGATCAACGCCTCGCGCTGCTGCGGGGTCAGCCGGTCCCAGTCGGGCAGTGCCGGGTTCTGCGCCCCGCTCGTCGCGCTCAGCGACACCAGCAGCAACGCCAGGGTCAGTTGCAGTTTCATGATCACTCCATTGCCAGGTCGGTCGTGCCCAGCCACACGTACAGGTCGGGATTTTCGTCGAGCACGTCGCCATTGTCATCGGTCGCGGTGGCGGCGACCTGCACCGGCGGCGTCACCGGCGGATGGAGGGTGAAACTGTAGCCCAGGCCCAGTGCGACCACCGCCGAACAGGCGGTGGCCAGCCACCAGCCGTGTGCGCGCGTGCGCCGGGGGGCGGCGTGGCGCGCGCTGCGCAGCCGCGCCAGCGTGGCCGGGGAAAGCTGGGCCACCGCCTGCGCGTGCAGCTGCTGCAGGGAGGCGTCGTCGTGGGTGGGGGAAAGCGGGCGGCTCACAGTTCGATCTCCAGGTGCTGCTGCAGCGCCTGCCGGGCGCGCGAAAGGTGGGTTTTGACGGCGCCTTCGCTGCAGCCCATGGCGGCGGCGGTGGTGGCGCCATCGAGCTGTTGCAGGACGCGCAAGGTGAAGGCCTCGCGCTGGCGTGCCGGCAGTTCGCGCAGCGCCTTCACCAGCTGGGCGTACTGGTCGCGCTGCTCATGCGCCTGGGCGGGCCCCGGCGCGGGATCGGCCCAGTCGATGTCGTGGTCGCCGGCCACATCGTCGTTGCTGCGCCAGAACCGCAGGCGGAACCCGCGACGGCGCTGCAGGTCCACCACCCGGCGGCGCAGGATGCTCCAGAACAGGGGCGACCACTCGCCGGCGGGCTTGTCGCGGTAGGCCAGCATGCGCAGCATCGCGTCCTGCACCGCATCCAGCGCATCGTCGCGCTGGCGCAGGCCTGCTTCGGCGAAGCGGAACGCGCGCGGGCCGATCCCGGCCAGGAACACGTCGAGCGAGACCGGCAGCACGGTGTCGGCGTCGGCATCGGCGGGCAGCGTCGGCAGGGAGGGGCTCACCAGCACAGGGTAGCGCTCGCGCAGGGGGGATACGGTGACAACGCGCCAGGGCGGCAACGGTTGACCGCGCTGCAGAACGGTTCAGCGCATGGTTATGATGCAGGGGACGGGATGACCGCCTGGAAGAGGGACTGCAATGAGCGACGGGTTCGTGGCGTTGTACATCTTCATGCTGGCCGCGATCGCGGGCCACGTGATCATTTCGCGGGTGCCGGTGATCCTGCATACCCCCCTGATGTCAGGGTCCAACTTCATCCACGGCATCGTGCTGATCGGTGCGATGGTGGTCCTGGGCCACGCGCAGACCCCGCTGGAGAAGATCATCGGGTTCATCGCCGTGGTGCTGGGCGCGGGCAACGCGGCGGGCGGCTACGTGGTGACCGAACGCATGCTGGACATGTTCAAGCCCAGCCAGAAGCGGGATACCGGGGAGAAGGCACCTTGAACGTCACTACGGCGCAACTGCTGCAGTGGCTGGTGCAGGTGAGCTACCTGGTGGCCGCCACCCTGTTCCTGCTGGGCCTGCAGCGCATGGCCTCGCCGATGACCGCCCGCAGCGGTATCCGCTGGGCCGGGCTGGGCATGCTGATCGCCACCGTGGCGACCTTCTTCCTGCCCGAGCTGCACAACGTGCCGCTGATCCTGGCGGCGGTGGCGATCGGTACCGGCGTGGCCTGGTGGTCGGCCAAGCGGGTGGCGATCACCGACATGCCGCAGATGGTGGCGTTGTACAACGGCATGGGCGGCGGTTCGGCCGCTGCGATCGGCGCGGTGGAGCTGCTGCGTTTCTCGTTCCTGGCCAGCCGCGATACGAGCCACTGGAGCGAGCAGGCCATCGCCGAACTGGCCGCGCGCCAGCCCTCGGTCACGGTGCTGGTGCTGGCCATCATCGGTTCGGCGATCGGTGCGGTGTCGCTGTCCGGCTCGATCATTGCCTGGGCCAAGCTGGACGGGCGGCTGGACCGGCGCGTGACCTTCCCCGGCCAGCAGGCCTTCAACCTGCTGGTGGCGGTGGCCATGGTCGGGCTGGGGATCTGGGCCGGGGTAAGCCTGAGCCCGGTGGCGATCGTCAGCTTCTTCGTGGTCGCGCTGGCGCTGGGCGTATTGATGACGCTGCCGATCGGCGGCGCCGACATGCCGGTGGTGATCTCGCTGTACAACGCGTTCACCGGCCTGGCCGTGGCCTTCGAGGGCTACGTGCTGGGCAATGAGGCATTGATCATCGCCGGCATGATGGTGGGTGCCGCCGGCATCCTGCTGACCCGGCTGATGGCCAAGGCAATGAACCGGCCGATCAGCGGCGTGCTGTTCTCCAACTTCGGCGGCGGCGGTACCGCGCAGGAAATCAGCGGTGCACAGAAGCCGATCGAGGCCAGCGACGTGGCCGCGATGCTGGCGTTCGCCGAACGGGTGGTGATCGTGCCGGGCTACGGCATGGCCGTGGCCCAGGCCCAGCACAAGGTGTGGGAGCTGGCGCAGCGGCTGATCGAGCGCGGGATCAAGGTGAAGTTCGCCATCCACCCGGTGGCCGGGCGCATGCCCGGGCACATGAACGTCCTGCTGGCCGAAGCCGGGGTGCCGTACGACCTGATCGCCGACATGGACGACATCAATCCGGAGTTCCCCAACACCGACGTGGTGCTGGTGATCGGCGCCAACGACGTGGTCAATCCGGTCGCGCGCACCGACCCGGCCAGCCCGATCTACGGCATGCCGATCCTGGACGTGGTCAACGCGCGCAACGTGGTGGTGATCAAGCGCGGCAAGGGCACCGGCTTTGCCGGCATCGAGAATGCGCTGTTCTACGCCGACAACGCCCGCATGCTCTACGGCGACGGGTCTGGCGCGGCCAGCGCCCTGGTCAGCGAACTCAAGGCATTGGATGGCGGGCATTGACCCATTGCCGCGAAAAAAGGGGACGTACCCTGTTAATTCCCGGATTAACAGGGTACGTCCCCTTTTTTATGAGGCGCTTACCGCGCGACCCACCACCCCACGACCAGGGCGACGCCCAGCCACAGCAGCTCGCCGGCACCATTGGCCAGCTGCACCAGGGTGAACGCCATGAAGGGGCCCATGCGCAACGCTGAATCCCACGGATCCAGCCCCATCGAGCCGCCCAGGTAGGCCGAGGCGATGCCCCAGTTGGCGGCCACGGCCACCAGCAGGGTGAAGGCCAGGGTCAGCACGACCCGCAGCGGACCGGCCCGCAGGTTGCCCAGGCGCAGCATGAAACCCAGCTCCAGTGCGGCCAGCACGGCCATCCAGCCGGCCTGGCGGCCGCTCAGCAGCGCGATGAACAACCAGGCCAGCGTGGCCGTGACGACTCCAATCAGCAACAGCGGGGGCCAGAGCCAGTGGACGGACCTGGCGGGCGCAGACGTGGGCGACATGCATTCTTCCTGTAAGTCCCCACAGGATACCGGCTTGCGTGGTGACCGGCGCGTGGGCGGCCACTGGGCTAAAATGTCCGCCTTGCGGGAATTGGCCGCGACCCCCATATCGATCCACATGTACTCCCGTAGCAGCGAACCTGTCCACTTCGAACGCGACTGCGAGGCCGTCATGGTCCCGCAGGGCGAAACGGTCACCCTGCCGGCCGGCAGCTATGGCTATATCACCCAGGCACTGGGTGGCAGCTACACGGTGTTCGTCGAAGGCAATCTGTTCCGCATCGCCGGCAAGGACGGCGACGCCATCGGCAAGGAACCGCCGCCGGCCCTGGAACTGCCCGCCGACGCCTCCGACGAGGAGGTCGAAAAACTGGTGTGGCAGCAGCTGCGCACCTGCTTCGATCCCGAGATCCCCTTCAACATCGTCGACCTCGGCCTGGTGTACGAAGTGGAGCTCAAGCACCTGGACGACGGCCAGCGCGAGGTGGACATCAAGATGACCCTCACCGCGCCCGGCTGTGGCATGGGCGACATCCTGGTGGATGACGTGCGCAGCAAGCTGGAAATGATCCCGACCGTTGCCGAAGCGGATGTGGAGCTGGTGTTCGACCCGCCGTGGAACCAGCACATGATGTCCGAGGCCGCACGCCTCGAAACCGGCATGCTGTAATTGACCCGCCGCAGCTGTGCCGGCGGCGTGTGTTCCCCGTAACCAGAACAGGAAATATCCGGTGTCCCAGTCTTCCGTGAGCTTCACCACCACCCGTTCCGCCCAGCCGCGCAGCAGCGAGGAGCGTGATCGCATCCTGGCCGCCCCCGGTTTTGGTCTGCACTTCACCGACCACATGGTGGAAGTGCGCTGGGACAAGGACACCGGCTGGCACGATGCCAGCGTGCGCCCGTACGGCCCGCTGCAGCTGGACCCGGCCGCCGCCGTGCTGCACTACGGCCAGGAAATCTTCGAAGGCATCAAGGCGTACCGCCATGCCGACGGCTCGATCTGGACCTTCCGCCCCGATGCCAACGGCCGCCGCCTGCAGCGTTCGGCGCAGCGCCTGGCGCTGCCGGAGCTGCCGGTGGACATCTTTGTCGAATCGCTGAAGCAGATGATCGCCGTGGATGCGGACTGGGTGCCGTCGGCCGACGAATCCAGCCTGTACTTCCGCCCGTTCATGATTGGCGACGAAGCCTTCCTCGGCGTGCGCGGCGCGCAGAAGGCCGGTTACTACGTGATTGCCAGCCCGGCGGGCCCGTACTTCGCCAAGGGCGTGGCGCCGGTGTCGATCTGGCTGTCCACCGAGTATGCGCGCGCGGCCAAGGGCGGTACCGGCGCGGCCAAGTGCGGCGGCAACTACGCCGCGTCGCTGCTGCCGCAGCAGAAGGCGCAGGCGCAGGGCTGCTCGCAGGTGCTGTTCCTGGACCCGGTCGAGGGCAAGTACCTGGAAGAACTGGGCGGCATGAACGTGTTCCTGGTCTACAAGGACGGCACGCTGGTGACGCCCGAACTGTCCGGCAGCATCCTGGAAGGCATCACCCGCGAGAGCATCCTGCAGCTGGCCCGCGACCGCGGCATGAAGGTGGTGGAGCGCAAGGTGACCATCGACGAGTGGAAGCAGGGCGTGGCCTCGGGCGAGATCGCCGAGGTGTTCGCCTGCGGCACCGCCGCCGTGGTCACCCCGATCGGCCAGCTCAAAGGCGACGGCTTCGCGGTGGGCGACCTGAACGCCCCGGCCGGCGAAGTGACGATGTCGCTGCGCAAGGAGCTGACCGACATCCAGTACGGCCGCCTGCCTGACCGCCACGGTTGGCTGGTGCGCCTGGGCTGATCGGTCGATCCGCCGCTGGACCTGAAAGGCCCGCCTGGCAACAGGCGGGCCTTTTTCATGGGCGCCCGTAGAGCCACGCCCTGCGTGGCTGCGCAGTGCCCGGTAGAGCCACGCCCTGCGTGGCTGCGCAGTGCCCGGTAGAGCCACGCCCATGCGTGGCTGCGCGGTGCCCGGTAGAGCCACGCCCTGCGTGGCTGACGCCCTCCCGCCGAAACACGCCTCTAAACGATCCAAATCTCCCTAACCAATTGATGCGCAAGCAATGTCTTGCCCCTGACGCACAAGACAGTGACGCAGGACACGGAATTCCCTCCCGCAGACACGCCGCCTATCAAAAAGTTTCTTCACATTCACAAACCCTTGACCCTGGATGTCTCAGATCGAAACTTTCACAACACTGAAAGCGGGCTGAAACGTTGTTGGGGTGGGTCGAAACCACTAGCGTCCGGGATCGGGCGGTTCATCAGGGGAAACCGATCCATCTTTCAGGCTCGATCCGCGCCATCTCTCCACAGCGACCGGATTGCGCCGACCTCCGCCGCATTGACGGCATCCTTCAGTCTTAAAGGGAAATCCGATGTCTCATGATTCGCAGCACCGCTTGCGTCAGCGCGCATTGGTTGTACTGGGTGGTTCGGTTCTCTCGACCCTGCTGCTTGCCGCCCCGGCCTTCGCCGGCGATGTGCAGTTGAGCGGGCTGTCGTCCGCGCCGACCCATCAGCGCTTCATCGTGAAGTACCGTAACGGCGCCACCGACGTGGCCAACCCGACGGTGCTGGCCAGCTCGCTCAAGGCGGCGGCATCGGCGGTACCGGCTGCGCAGGGGCGCGCGCTGGGCCTGCAGAAGCTGCGCCAGCTGGCCATCGGGCCGACCGTGGTCAAGGCGGACCGTCCGTTGGACGCGGCCGAATCCGAACTGCTGATGCGCCGCCTGGCGGCCGATCCCAACGTGGAGTACGTGGAAGTCGATCAGCTGATGCAGGCCACGCTGGTGCCCAATGACGCGCGCCTGTCCGAGCAGTGGGGCTTCGGCACCAGCAATGCCTCGATCAACGTGCGTCCGGCGTGGGACAAGGCCACCGGCACCGGCGTGGTGGTGGCCGTGATCGATACCGGCATCACCAACCATCCCGATCTCAACGCCAACATCCTGCCCGGCTACGACTTCATCAGCGACGCGGCAATGGCGCGCGATGGTGGCGGCCGTGACAACAATGCCAACGACGAAGGCGACTGGTACGCCGCCAACGAATGCGGCGCCGGCTATCCGGCCTCCAATTCCAGCTGGCACGGCACGCACGTGGCCGGCACCATCGCCGCGGTGACCAACAACACCACCGGCGTGGCGGGCACCGCGTACAACGCCAAGGTGGTTCCGGTGCGCGTGCTCGGCAAGTGCGGCGGTTACACCTCCGACATCGCCGATGCGATCGTGTGGGCATCCGGTGGCACCGTCAGCGGCGTGCCGGCCAATGCCAACCCGGCCGAAGTGATCAACATGTCGCTGGGCGGCGGTGGCACCTGTTCCACCACCTACCAGAACGCCATCAACGGCGCGGTGTCGCGCGGCACCACCGTGGTGGTGGCAGCGGGCAACAGCAACGCCAACGTGTCCTCGTCGGTACCGGCCAACTGCGCCAACGTGATCGCGGTGGCGGCCACCACCTCGGCCGGTGCGCGTGCCAGCTTCTCCAACTACGGTGCCGGCATCGATATCTCGGCCCCGGGCCAGGCGATCCTGTCCACGCTCAACAGCGGCACCACGGTGCCGGGCACCGCCTCCTACGCGTCCTACAACGGCACCTCGATGGCGGCGCCGCATGTGGCCGGCGTGGTTGCGCTGGTGCAGTCGGTCGCGCCGACCGCGCTGTCGCCGGCGGCCGTGGAGACCCTGCTCAAGAGCACCGCACGGGCCCTGCCGGGCGCCTGCAGTGGCGGCTGCGGTGCGGGCATCGTCAATGCCGACGCCGCCGTGACCGCCGCACTCAACGGCACCAACCCGAACCCGGGCACCGGCACCGTGCTGCAGAACAACGTGCCGGTCACCGGCCTGGGCGCGGCCAGCGGTGCCGCACTGGCCTACACGGTCACCGTCCCGTCGGGCAGTTCGCAGCTGAAGGTGACCATCACCGGCGGTAGCGGCGATGCCGACCTGTACGTGCGCTCGGGCAGCGCGCCGACCGACACCGTCTACAACTGCCGCCCGTACCTGAGCGGCAACAACGAGACCTGCACCATCAGCGCGCCGGCCGCCGGCACCTGGCATGTGCGGCTGAAGGCGTACAGCACCTTCTCCGGCGTGACGCTGACCGCGCAGTACTGAGCCCAGCCCCTCTCCAGTGGGCAACGCCCCGGCCTCGGCCGGGGCGTTCTTGTTCATCGGTACGATGGACGAGAACGCGTGGGCACCCACCGTCGGTAGGCACACATACCGTTCAAAGGTCGCCCGACCAGCGGTCGGTGGCTACCGACGCTGGAGGCGGTTCCCGCCTCACGCGTCTTCGAACCGATTCGCGGCCACGTTCTTGCGCACGTGTTCGGGATTCCAGATGCGGCCGTTCATGGCGATGTACACGCCCGGCTGCAGCGACTGCACCGCGCCGATCGCGCAGCCGATGTTGAACTCGGCGTCCGAACCACGGAAGCGCGCCGGGCTCAGCGCACCGGTCATCACGATGGTCTTGTCGGTGATGCTCCTGAGCACCTGGCCGGTCTGCACCATCGAGTCGGTGCCGTGGGTCACCAGCACGTGGCGGGTCGGCTGGGCCGCGATGGTGGCGCGGATCAGTTCCCGGTCCTCGTCGGTGATGTGCAGCGAGTCCTTGCGCAGGATCGGAATCACGTTGAAACGGAAGGTCACGCCAAGCTCGCGCAGGATCATCCCGATCTGTGGATCGCCAATCTGGTAGTCCGACTTGTCGTCGAAGTAGATCTTGTCGATCGTGCCACCGGTGGTGATGATCAGTAGTTCTTCCATTGCAGCAATCCTGGTTGACGGTGAGCTGCGCGGAGACGCCGCGCCATGCGCCAATGATACGGCGGGTCTACGCGTTGCGCTTCCCGAAGCGGCGGCGCAGGCCCGGCGCGCTGGCGACACCGATGACGGCCAGTGCCAGCAGCAGCTCCAGCCAGGCCCACCGCGCGGTGTCGGGATGGCTCCAGGCGCTCATGACCCCATGGCTGAACCAGAACAGGGCCAGCACGCCCGCCCAGAACTCGGCCTTGCCGCGTCCGCTCAGCACGCCAATGGCAAGCAGCAGCGGCGGTGCCGTGAAAACCAGCTGGCTGGCCAGCCAGTGCCGGTCGTTGGCGAACCAGACCGCGAACACCACCGCCAAGGCGAGCAGCAGCGCGGCCAACGTTCCCTTCTGCGCGCGCGGGCTCATCCCAGCCGCCGGGCGATGTCGGCCACGCGGCGGCCCAGCGCCCTGGCCAGGATCGCCTCGTCCTCGCTGGGTACCGGGTTGTCGTCCGCGCCAGCTACATGGCTGGCGCCATAGGGCGTGCCGCCGGTGGTGGTATGGCTGAGCGCCGGTTCGGTGAAGGGAATGCCCACGATCAGGCAGCCGTGGTGGAGCAGCGGAACCTGCATCGACAGCAGCGTGGACTCCTGGCCGCCGTGCAGCGATGCGGTGGAGGTGAACACCCCCGCCGGCTTGCCGGCCAAAGTGCCGTTGACCCATTCGGCGCCCAGCCCGTCCAGGAAGTGCTTCACCGGCGCGGCCATGTTGCCGAAACGGGTGGGGCTGCCCAGCAGCAGCCCGGCGCACTCGGCCAGGTCGTCCACGCTTACGTAGGGGGCGCCTTCGTCGGGCACCGGCGGCCGTGCGGTCTGCGTCACTGCCGCGACCGGCGGCACCGTGCGCAGGCGTGCGCCCATGCCGGGCACTTCGCCGATGCCGCGCGCGATCTGGCGGGCAAGCCGTGCCACCGAACCGCCGCGGCTGTAGTACAGCACCAGGATCTCCGCCATCTCGCTTCCGTTGTGTCCAGTCGAACCGCAGTATGGCAATGCCGGTCGCCAAGGGCGAGCGTACGGTGCTGCGAATACGTATCCGTCTCCCCGCATCGGGTACGCTTGCCCCGATGGAACCCCTGGATACCCTCAACCTGTGGATGGAGCGCGTGCGTGACCGCGCGCGTACCGCCAGCTTCGGTCGCTTCCTGTGGCGCCGCTTCCTGGACGATCGCCTGTTCCAGGCCGCCGCCTCGCTGGCCTACACCACGGTGTTCGCGCTGGTGCCCCTGGCCATCGTGGTCTTCGGCGTGCTCTCGGCGTTCCCCGTGTTCGACCGCTGGAGCGACACGCTCAGCGACTACGTGTTCTCCAACTTCGTACCCAATGCGGCGCGCGCCGCCGAGGGCTACCTGCGCCAGTTCTCGGCCAGCGCCGGCCAGCTCACCGCCGCCGGTTTCATCGCGCTGGTGGTGTCGCTGCTGATCACCCTCAACAGCGTGGAGCAGACCTTCAACCAGATCTGGCGCGTCAGTTCGGCGCGACCCAGGCTCACCCGCTTCCTGGTGTACTGGACGGTGTTGACGCTGGGCGCGATGCTTGCCGCCGCCTCACTGGCGGTGTCGGCACGGGTGTTTGCGCTGCCCCTGTTCGGCACCAGCGAAGGCCGCCTGCTGGCCAACGCCTCGCTGACGCTGGCGCCGATCCTGATCGAATTCGTCTGCATCATGCTCGTCTACCGCGTGGTTCCGCATCACGTGGTGAAGTGGCGGCATGCCATCCCCGGCGCGATCCTGGCGGCGGTGATGCTGGAGCTGGTGAAGTGGGGCATGGGCGCCTACCTGGGCAGCTTCCAGTCCTACCAGAAGCTCTACGGCACGGTGGCCTTCGTGCCGATCCTGCTGCTGTGGATCTACCTGTGCTGGGTCTCGGTGCTGCTTGGCGCTTCGCTGGCGTCGTCGATCGCCGCGTTCCGCTACCAGCCGGCCGAGCTGCGCCTGCCCACCGGCTATGAGATCTACGGCCTGCTGCGCCTGATCGGGCGCCTGCAGCAGGCGCGCGTCGATGGGCGCGGGCTGGATGAGGACGAGATCATGCGGCTGGAGCCGATGCTGACCGATTCGCTGTTGCAGACCATGCTCTGCGACCTCGAGGCGATCCGCGTGGTACGCCGCGACGAGCGGGGCGAATGGCTGCTCTCGCGCGACCTGGAGAAGCTCACCCTGGCCGATCTCTACGAAACCACGCAGATGCGCATTCCGGTGAAGGAAGCCTACCTGCCGTACCGCGACGACAGCCTCGGCACGGCCTCGGTGGCCGCGCTGGACACGTTGCGGCTGCCCCTGCGCGAGCTGCTCAAGCGCCGCGTCAGTGATATCTATTCCACGCCTGGAGACACACCATGACCCTCAAGCCCCTGCTGCTGGCCGTCAGCCTGTTGGCCCTGGCCGGCTGCAACAAGCCGACCGCCCAGCCTGATGCCACCCCGCCGGCGCCGGCACCTGCGCCGGTCACCGAGCCGGCGACGCCTGCCGCGCCTGACGCCGCGCCCGAGGCCGAGCGCAAGACCGTCGACCAGCCGCGGCTGGTATTGCCGGCGGTGGACGGCAGCACCTACGACCTTGCCGCGCACCGTGGCAAGTGGGTGGTGGTGAACTTCTGGGCCACCTGGTGCGCACCGTGCCGCAAGGAAATGCCGGAGCTGTCCGCGCTGCATGCCATGCGCGAGGAGATCGAGGTGGTGGGCCTGGCCTACGAGGACATCGAGCCGGGCGAGATGAAGGCGTTTCTGCAGAAGCGTCCCGTCACCTATCCGATCGTGATCGTGGACACCTACAACCCGCCGGAAGATTTCGCCATCCCGCGCGGCCTGCCGATGACCTACCTGATTGCGCCGGACGGCAAGGTCGCCAAGGAATTCCTGGGCCCGGTAACGGCGCATGACATTGAACAGCGGATCGCGCAGCGCTAGACCGAAGGCGTAGACCCGACGGGACGGCCCGACCGGGTAGAGCCGACTGGGTAGAGCCGACTGGGTAGAGCCGACTGTTAGTCGGCTGCCCTCCATCAACGCGCCACATTGCTCAGACGTTGATAGGCTTCAAGACCCCGAAGTGTTCCTCATGCAGCTTGCCCTTCAACGGCGGCAGCTCGAGGATCGGCTCATCGACGCTGGTATCCGGCAGGCGATCCAGCAGGTTGCGGATCAGGCCCAGCCGGCCGCGCTTCTGGTCGTTGAAGTCCACCAGCGTCCAAGGCGCCTCCTCGCGATGGGTGGCGCGCAGCATCGCTTCGCGCGCCTCGGTATAGGCGGTGTACCTGCTGCGCGACTTCAGGTCGACCGGCGACAGCTTCCAGCCCTTGAGCGGGTCGATGTGGCGCTCGGCGAACCGCTTTTCCTGCTGCACCTGGTCCACGGTGAGCCAGTACTTGAAGAGCAGAATGCCGTCGTCCACCAGCAGCTTTTCGAAGACCGGCGTCTGTGCCAGGAAGGCGTGGTACTGCGCTTCCGTGCAATACCCCATCACGTGCTCGACCCCGGCGCGGTTGTACCAGCTGCGGTCCATCAGCACGATCTCGCCGGCGGCCGGCAGGTGCGACACATAGCGCTGGAAGTACCACTGCCTGCTTTCCCGGTCGGTGGGCTTGGGCAGCGCCACCACCTTGCACTGGCGTGGATTGAGGTGTTCGGCGATGGCCTGGATCGCGCCTCCCTTGCCGGCGGTGTCACGCCCCTCCAGCAGGACCAGCACGCGTTGCCCGGTGTGCTGCACCCAGCGCGCCATCGTGGTGAGTTCCAGCTGCATCGGTTCGAGCAGTTCCTGATAGTCCTTGCGCTTGAGCTTGCCCATGCGTGCCTCATGGTGAACAGGAGTTCCAAGGTTACACGGGAGCACCTGATGGGCCTGTAACGGTTCATGGCGAACGGCTCGCCGATGCCGCCCGGCAGAGCCGATCAGAGGCCCTGCCAGCCGTTTTCCCTGGCCATCCCCTCGACCTGCACACGGAAGTCCTGCGCAAACGCCGCCATGTCGAACACGCCGCTGGTGTCCCGTGCGCTGGCCAACCTGTCGCGCAGCGCCGCCAGGGCCGCCGGGTCGTTGCCAAGCGCGATCGCCGTGGCGACGAAGGCGCGATCGTCGGCGGCATTCATCTCCGCCATCTGCAGGTGGTGGTTGAGACTGCCGGCCACCCGCGAGGCGAACGTGTCTCCTGGGCAGGTGAGCACCGGGCACCCGGCCCACAGGGCGTCGGACGCGGTGGTGTGCGCGTTGTACGGATGCGTGTCCAGGAACAGGTCGGCGTGCTGGTAGCGCGCCAGGTAGGTGGGATGCGGCAGCTTCGGCATGAACACCAGCCGGGCCGCATCCAGCCCGGCCTCGCTCGCCGCCGCACGCAGCCGTGCATCGGCGTTGCCGGGCCCGGACAGCAGCCACAGCACGCTGCCCGGCACGCCGTGCAGCACCGCGAACGCGCGCTGCACGCTGCGCGGGTTGAGCTTGTAGCTGTTGTTGAAGCAGCAGAACACCAGGCCGCGTGACGGCAGCCCGCAGGCCTCGCGGGCGGGTGCGGCCTCCAGCGCGCGGGTGTTGTCCGAGGGCTGGAACGCACGCGGCAGCCGGCGCACCGTTTCGCTGAAGGCGGCTGCCAGGGCGTCGGGCAGCACGAAGCGATCGGCCAGCACGTAGTCGATCCAGCGCGCGCCGGAGGTGCCGGGGTAGGCCAGCCAGTTCACCTGTACCGGGGCGGGGCGCATCGCCAGGACCGTCGGCGTGCCGCCACCGCCCCAGCCGCGCAGGTCGAACAGCACATCGATGCCAGTGTCGCGGATGCGCGCGGCGATCGACTGGTGCGGCAGCGACGCAACATCGTGCAGCGTATCGGCGGCGGCCTGCAGGCGGGCACGGATCGCGCTGCGGTCATCGCCGTTGAGCGCGAACAGGTGCAGCTCCAGCGTACCCAGTGTGCGCAGCTGCTCGAACAGCGCCACGGTCAGCAGCCCGGTCGGGTGCGCGCCGAAGCCATTGGACAGAAAGCCCACCCGCAGCCGCCCCTGCCGGCGCACCTGTGCCGGTGGCAGCGGGCGCAACCCGTCGGCAATTCCCGCCGCGCGTTGCCGCGCGCAGGCCAGCTGCTCGGCGGCGCTGGCGTCTTCGCTCAGGAACGCGAACGGCTCGACCACCGCATGGCCCTGCGCCACGGCCTGGCGGACCTGGTTGGACAGGGCCTCCAGCCCGCGCCAGTCGCACAGCCGGCGCTGCCAGTTGAGCAGCTGCGCGGTGATGTAGGGCTCGCCGGGCAGCAGGCGATGCGCATGCCGGTAGGCATCGGCGGCGGCTTCCGGTTGCCCGGCGTCTTCCAGTGCGTGGCCGAGCCACAGCGCGATTCCCGGGTGTTCGGGCACCAGACGCGCGGCCTGCCGCAGCAGCGCGGCAGCCTCGTCGTGGCGGCCCTGCATCCAGCGCGTGCGACCCTGCCGCGCCAGCGCCTCGGGGTGGCCGGGACGCAGCTGCAGCGCGCGCGTGGCGGCGTGGTCGCCGGCGTTGATGTCGCCGGCCTCCAGCTCGGCATCGGCCAGCATCACCCAGGCGATGAAGTCGTGCGGGTTGCGCTGCACCGCCCCGCGCAGCTGTTCGCGCTGCGGGTCCATGCTCACGCGCCTGCGGAGAGCTGGGCCAGTTCGTCGGCCTGGTGTTCGTGGATCAAGCGTTCGACCAGCGTATCCAGCTCGCCGGCGATGATGTTGGGCAGGTCGTACAGGGTCAGGCCCTCGACGCGGTGGTCGGTGATCCGGCCCTGCGGGAAGCTGTAGGTGCGGATGCGCTGGCTGCGGTCGCCACTGCCCACCTGCAGCCGGCGGCTTTCGGCGGTGGCCGCGGCCTGCTTGCTGCGCTCGCTGTCCAGCAGCTGCGCCTTCAAGCGCTTCATCGCCTTGTCGCGGTTGGCGTGCTGGCTGCGTTCGGTCTGGCACTCCACCACCACGCCGCTTGGCATGTGGGTGATGCGGATGGCCGACTCGGTCTTGTTGACGTGCTGGCCGCCGGCGCCGGACGAACGGAAGGTATCCACCCGCAGGTCGGCCGGGTTGATCACGATCTCATCGACCTCGTCGGCCTCGGGAATGATCGCCACCGTGGCCGCCGAGGTGTGGATGCGGCCCTGCGATTCGGTGGCCGGAACGCGCTGCACGCGGTGGGTGCCGGACTCGAACTTCAGCTTCGAGTACGCGCCGCGCCCGACCACGCGTGCCACGATCTCCTTGTAGCCGCCGTGTTCGCCCGGGCTGTCCGATTCGATCTCGACCTTCCAGCCCTGGCGCTCGGCGTAGCGTGCGTACATGCGGAACAGATCGCCGGCGAAGATCGCCGCTTCGTCGCCACCGGTACCCGCGCGCACTTCCAGGAACAGGTTGCCTTCATCGCGCGGATCGCGCGGCACCAGCAGCAGCGCCAGGTCCTGGTCCAGCTGCTGCAGGCGTTCCTGCGCGGCGGTGATTTCTTCTTCGGCCAGCTCGCGCAGGTCCGGGTCGGCGCGCATCGCTTCGGCGGCGGCCAGGTCGGCCAGCGCGCGCGATTCATCGGCCAGGGCGGTGGCGATCGGCTGCAGCTGCGCGAACTCGCGCGAGAAGCTGCGGAAGCGGTCGTTGTCGCTTACCACGGCCGGGTCCGCCAGCAGGCGTTCAAGTTCTTCGCGGCGCTCGGCCAGCGCTTCCAGCTTACGGCGCAGGGTCGGCGTCATCGTTGCTCACAGAAACAGGAGGGTGTTGGTAACCCGGCTTGGCCGGGAACAGGCGCTCGGCGGCGCGGGTCAGTTCGGTATCGCCGGTGAGGGCGGCCGCACGCAGTGCCGCCGTCGGCGGGTGCAGCAGGCGGTTGGTCAGGCCGTGCGCGAGCAGCTCCAGCACCTCGTCCGGCGATTTGCCGTGGGCCAGCTGCTGGCGGGCTTTCTCCAGCATCTCCACGCGGGTGGCCTCGCCGTAGGCGCGCAGTTGCAGCAGCGGCGCCTGGTGGGCACTGGCCTGCAGCGTTTCGACGAAGCGCGCGACCTGCAGCTCGATGATCGCCTCGGCTTCGGCGGCGGCCTCGCGGCGGCTGCGGCGGTTGTCTTCCACCGCGCGCTCCAGGTCGTCCACCGTGTACAGGAACGCATCCTGCAGCTCGCCCACGCCGCTTTCGATGTCGCGCGGCACCGCCAGGTCGAACAGCAGCATCGGCTTGTGCTTGCGCGAGCGCAGCGCGGCGGCGACCTGCGCGCGCGTGATCACCGGCTCGCGCGCGGCGGTCGCCGAGAACACCACGTCGGCGTCGCCCAGGTGGCGCTCCAGCTCGGTCAACGGCAGCGCCACGCCGCCGTGGCGGCTGGCCAGCTCCTGGGCGTGGGCGAGGGTGCGGTTGGCGATCAGCAGGCGGCGCACGCGGCCCTCGCTGAGGTGCCGGGCCGCCAGCTCGATGGTCTCGCCTGCACCGACCAGCAGCACCGTTGAATCCTCAAGGCGTGCGAACGAGTGCTGGGCCAGGCGCACTGCGGTGGATGCCACCGAGACCGGGTTGGCGCCCACGCGGGTGTCGGTGCGGGCCCGCTTGGCCACCGAGAAGGTCTGCTGGAACAGCCGGTCCAGCCGCTGCCCGAGCAGGCCATGGTCGCGCGCGGTGGCCCAGGCGTCCTTGACCTGGCCCAGGATCTGCGGCTCGCCCAGCACCATCGAGTCCAGTCCGGTGGCGACCCGGAACAGGTGGCGCACCGCGTCGGCATCGGCGTGCTGGTACAGGTACCCCTGCAGCTGCCCGGCATGGGACTCCAGCCACTGGGCCAGCGCATCGCCGGATTCGGCCACCGCGTAGAGCTCGGTACGGTTGCAGGTGGAGAGCAGCACCGCCTCGGCCACCTGTGGGGTATCGCGCAGCGACGCCAATGCCTGGGGCAGGGCGTCGCCGCCAAAGGACACGCGTTCGCGCAGTTCCACTGGCGCGGTCTGGTGATTCAGTCCGAGCACCCACAGGGTCATTGTTCAGTTGCTTGCGATAAGCTGCTGGCCATTCAAGTCGTCATTTTAAGGCCAGAAGCCCCCGATGCCCGCATTGATTCGCATCTCCAGCGTTCTGCTGCTGTCCCTTGTCGCCGCCAGCGCCGTCGCGGCGGTGCCGAAGGCGCCTGCCGGCAAGGCCGCGCAGGCCGAACCGGCATCGCTGACCCCGGTCATGGCCGGCGAATTCGCGCTGCAGGCCGGCAAGCTGGCCGACGCCGCGCGCTGGTACCTGGAGGCGGCCGAGGCCGGCCGCGACGACGCCGGCCTGGCCGAGCGGGCCACCCGCATCGCCATGCTGGCCGACGATGACACCCGCGCCGCGCGCGCCCTCGCCCTGTGGGAGCAGCGCGCCCCGCGCACGCTGGCCATGCGCAGCAGCGCCGCCGCGCTGGATCTGCGCAAGGGTGATGTGAAGGCCGCGCGCACCGAGCTGGCAGCCCTGCTGCGCGATCCGGATCCGCGTGGCTGGAAGTTCGCCCTGGCCGCCCTGGTGGGTGGCAGCCGCGACCCGGCTGCCGCCGCGGACGTGCTGGCGTTGCTGGTCGACGACAACGCCATTCCGGACCAGCTGGAGCCGTGGCAGGAGTTCGGCCGGCTGTCGATGCGCATGGACCGGCCGGAGCTGGCCAAGCGGATGGTCGATGAAGTGGTGCGCCGCTTCCCGAACGAACCGCGGGTGGCCCTGTTGAACGCCAGCCTGCTGTTCCAGGCCGGCAAGGCCGACGAGGCGCTGGCCGCGCTGCGCACGGTCGAGCCGCGCACCCGCGAAGACCCCGAGCTGCGCAATGCGGTGGCCATTGCCTACGACGCCATGGGCGATACCGGCGCGGCCGCGCGCGTGCTGTCGGTGGGCCCGCAGAACGTGCAGACCTGGGGCATGCGTGCCTCGCTGCTGGCCAAACAGAAAGACGACGTGGCCCTGGCCGCGCTGTACGCGGACCTCTCCAAGCAGGCCACCAGGCCGGACCCCGCGCAGCGCCTGCTGCTGGGCAAGATCGCCGAATACCTGAAGCGCAATGCCGAAGCGGTGGACTGGTACCACAGCGTGCCCGGTGGCGAAG
>NZ_DAMCID010000014.1:8108-120651 GCF_032099025.1 Stenotrophomonas sp. | reverse complement strand
GCCAGCACGAGCGTGAGGTGCTGCAGGACCTGCTTGCGGGCACCGGCCAGCTGATTTCCACGGGCGGCGGTGCGGTACTGGACGCCGGCAACCGCGAGGCCATCGCGCGCCGCGGCTTCGTGGTGTACCTGCGGGTGAGCGTGCCGGCGCAGCTGGAGCGGCTGGCCCGCGACCGTGGCCGCCCCCTGCTGCAACGCCCCGACCGCGAGGCGGTGCTGCACGACATGGCCGCGGCCCGCGACCCGCTCTACCATGGCCTGGCCGACCTCACCCTCGACACCGATCTCTACACGCCCGCCGAGGCCACCGCGCAGCTGGTACTGCGCTTGGCCGCGCAGTGGCAGCGACTGGACACTTCCGCATGACATCCGCCCCCCGCACCGTCGCCGTCGGCGGCGAAACGCCGTACACCATCCACATCGGCCCGGGCCTGCTCGCCCGCGGCGACCTGCTGGCGCGTCACGTGCGCGGCCGCCATGTGCTGCTGCTCAGCGACACCTCGGTGGCGCCGCTGTACCTGGCCGGCGTGAAACAGGCACTGCTCGGCGAGCGCCCCGACCTGCACGTGGGCGAACTGGTGCTGCCCGCCGGCGAAGCGTCCAAGACCCTGGCCAATTTCGGCGCGGCAGTCACCGCGCTGGCCACGCTGGGTGCCACCCGCGACGCCTGCGTGCTGGCGCTCGGCGGCGGCGTGGTTGGCGACCTGGCCGGGTTTGCCGCCGCCTGCTGGATGCGCGGGGTGGATTGCGTGCAGTTGCCGACCTCGCTGCTGGCCATGGTCGACTCGTCGGTAGGCGGCAAGACCGCCGTGGACATCCCCGAAGGCAAGAACCTGGTCGGCGCCTTCCATCCGCCGCGTGCGGTGATTGCCGATACGGCGGCCCTGCGTACCCTGCCGCCGCGCGAGCTGCGTGCCGGCCTGGCCGAAGTGATCAAGTACGGTGCCATCCGCGACCCGCTCTTCTTCCAATGGCTGCAGGCAGAACAGGCTGCGTTGCTGGCCGGCGACGATGCCGCACTGGCCCAGGCCATCGCCCGCAGCTGCGAGCACAAGGCCGAGATCGTCGCGCGCGATCCACTGGAACGCGGTGAGCGCGCGTTGTTGAACCTGGGCCATACCTTCGGCCACGCCATCGAAACCGAACAGGGCTACGGTGCACCGGACAACGACAACCTCAACCACGGTGAAGCGGTGGCGGTCGGCATGGTGCTGGCCGCGCGCCTGTCGGCCCAGCTCGGCATGAGCCACGACGACGATACCCGCCGCCTGCGCGAGCTGCTGCTGCGCTATGAACTGCCCGTGGAGATTCCCGCCGGCTTGTCCGCCGAGGCGTTGCTGGCGCGGATGCGCCTGGACAAGAAGAACGTGGCCGGCCGCCTGCGCCTGGTGCTGTGGCAGGGCATCGGCCGCGCCGAAGTGGTGGCTGACGTCGACGAAGCCGACGTCCTGCGCGTGCTCGGCGCGGGCTGAACTGCGACCGTTGGCCGCAGCCGCCCAGCGGCGTGGTGACGGCCACGTTCGCGGTTCGCGGTTCGCGGCTACAATCGCCGGCATGCGCGTCTTCCTGCAGCAATCCCCGGGCGGGGCCGATCCGGCCCGATACCTCCAGCTGACCCTGCAACCGGACCTGTTCGGTGGCTGGGAGCTGCTGCGCGAGTCGGGGGTGCTCGGCGGCGCGTCCAAGCTGCGCCGCGAGCTGTTCCTGCAGGTCGACCAGGCCCAGGGCGCGTTCGAGAAGGCGCGCGATGCCGAACTCAAACGCGGCTACCAGATCACCTATACCAGTGGCGTGCCGCCGCGCTGAACCGCGCGCCGCGCCCCGCCTTCACCCGGCCCTGCGCCACCCGATTCCAAGGAAGCATCCCGTGACCAGCCCTTCCCGCCATGATCGCCTGCTGCGCGCCCTGCGCCGCGAACCGGTGGACTGCACCCCCATCTGGCTGATGCGCCAGGCCGGCCGCTACCTGCCGGAGTACCGCGCCACCCGCGCCAAGGCCGGCAGCTTCCTGGCCATGGCCAAGAACCCCGACATTGCCTGCGAAGTGACGCTGCAGCCGCTGCGCCGCTTCGATCTGGACGCGGCAATCCTGTTCTCGGACATCCTGACCATTCCCGATGCGATGGGCCTGGAGCTGTACTTCGTCGAGGGCGAGGGTCCGAAGTTCCGTCACCCGGTGCGCGATACCGCCGCGATCGCCCGGCTGGCCGTGCCGGACATGGAAACCGAACTGCGCTATGTCATGGACGCGGTGCGCGTGATCCGCCGCGAGCTGGATGGCCGCGTGCCGCTGATCGGTTTTTCCGGCAGCCCGTGGACGCTGGCCTGCTACATGGTCGAAGGCGGCGGCAGCAAGGACTTCGCCCGCATCAAGGCAATGGCGCTGAACGAGCCGGCCGCGCTGCACCAGCTGCTGTCGGTGGTGACCGATGCGGTGGTGGCCTACCTTGCCGCGCAGCGCGCGGCCGGCGCCCAGGTCCTGCAGGTGTTCGACACCTGGGGCGGCGTGCTCAGCCCGTCGATGTACCGCGAATTCTCGCTGCGCTACCTGACCCGCATCGCCCGCGAACTTGAGCGTGGCGACGGCGACCAGCGCACCCCGCTGATCCTGTTTGGCAAGGGTACCGGCCTGCACCTGGCCGACCTGGCCGACACCGGCGCCGATGCGCTGGGCGTGGACTGGACCCTCGACCTGGCCGACGCGGTGGCCCGCACCGGCGGCCGCGTCGCACTGCAGGGCAACCTTGACCCGGCCACGCTGTACGGCAACCCGGAGGCGATCAAACGCGCGGCGGGCAAGGTGCTGGACAGCTACGCCCAGGGCAACGGCGGCTCGCGCGAGGGTCATGTGTTCAACCTCGGCCATGGCATGTCGCCGGACATGAATCCCGAGCACGTGCAGGTACTGGTTGAGGCGGTGCACGCCCACAGCCGACGTTGATCGAAAGGCCGGACCTTGCCAAACATCAACGTTCGACCCCCAACCCGGTCGACCAAGGATCGTAGTGACACGCCATGCGTGTCAACGCCATGATCCTGCGCACGTAACCGAGCCATGCGTGTCCTGGGCGTCCGTCACCGGACGTTGCCCTGCTTCTGCGATCATGTGCACCTCGTTGATGACGGTGCACACGATGACGACGCCCAGCTACGCCTCGTTCCGGCCCCTGTTGTGGCTGGTGTCGCTGGCGATCTTCATGCAGATGCTGGATTCGACGATCGTCAACACCGCCCTTCCCGCCATGGCCCGCAGCCTCGGCGAGAGCCCGCTGCAGATGCAGTCGGTGGTGTTCAGCTACGCGCTGGCGGTGGCGACCTTCATTCCGGCCTCCGGCTGGATCGCCGACCGCTTCGGCACGCGGCGGACATTCCTTGCCGCCATCATCCTGTTCACGCTGGGCTCGCTCGCCTGCGCGCTCGCCCAGACCCTGCACCAGCTGGTGGCCGCCCGCGTCCTGCAGGGTGTGGGTGGCGCCATGCTGCTGCCGGTGGGCCGCTTGGCCGTGATGCGATCGGTCTCGCGCGAACAGTTCCTGCGCGCCATGAGCTTCATTGCCATCCCCGCCCTGATCGGCCCGCTGATCGGCCCCACCCTCGGTGGCTGGCTGGTCGAAGTGGCGTCCTGGCACTGGGTATTCCTGATCAACCTGCCGATCGGCGTCATCGGCTACATCGCCGCAGTGAAGGTCATGCCCGACCACTACGCCGAACACCGCACCCGCTTCGACATGGCCGGCTACCTGATGCTTGCCTTCGGCATGGTGGTGCTGTCCCTCGCGCTGGACGGCATCTCCGGCATGGCCACCCCGCACGCGCTGGTCATGCTGATGACCGTGGCCGGCCTGGCCGCGCTGGTCGGCTATTGGCTGCATGCAGCCAACTCCACCGCCCCGCTGTTTTCGCTGGCCCTGTTCCACGTGCCCAGCTACCGCATCGGCATCCTCGGCAATCTGTTCTCTCGCATCGGCAGCAGCGCCATGCCGCTGTTGATCCCGCTGCTGCTGCAGGTGGGCATGGGCATGAGCCCGATGAATGCCGGGCTGCTCATGATCCCCGTCGCCGCCGCCGGCATGCTGGCCAAGCGCTACGCGGTCAGGCTGGTGGAGCGGTTTGGCTACCGCCGTGTGCTGATGGTGAATACCGTGCTGGTCGGCCTTGCCATGGCCAGCTTCATTTTCATGGTGCCCGGCCAGCCGCTGTGGGTACGCGTGGTCCAGCTGGCCGTGTTCGGTGCGGTCAACTCGCTGCAGTTCACCGTCATGAACACCGTAACCCTGCGCGACCTTGACCGCGACTTCGCCAGTTCGGGCAACAGCCTGCTGTCGATGGTGATGATGCTGGCCACCGGCTTCGGCGCCGCCGCCGCGGGCAGCCTGCTGGCCGCCTTCGAACACCTCGATACCCTGCACGGGGCGACAGCCGCGCTGCACGCCACCTTCGTCTGCGTGGGCGCCATCACCCTGACCTCCACCGTCATCTTCTGGCAGCTCCCCGACACCCGCCCCTCCCCGCGGGACGTGGAGGAAGTCGCGGAATAACCGGCCAAGGCCGGATTGAACGGCATCGGACCTTCGGTCCGATGCGTTACAACCGCGCGTCCACCAGCACCCGCGCGATTGCCTGCTCCAGCAGGTCGCCGGTCACCGGCTTGCGCAGGAAGCCCTGCAGGCCGGCATCGCGCACCTGCTGTTCGATGCCCGGGTCCGTGCGCGCCGTGACGGCCACCAACGGCATGTCATAGCCCTGGTTGCGCAGGTGCCCGGCGAGCTCCATCCCGCCCAGTCCAGGCAGGTCAAGGTCGAGCAGCGCCACGTCGAACGGTGCATCACTGACTTCGCGCAATGCCGCCAGCGCATGCATGGCATGCACCACCTCATGCCCCCGCGCGCCCAGCAGGCCCACGATCACGCTCGCCACCGTCTCGTCGTCCTCGACCAGCAGGATGCGCAGCGGCGGCAGCGGCTGCCCTTCGGAAACACCGGCCGCGCCCACGCTCGCGTCCGCCATCTGCAGCGGCAGCGGCAGGCTCACGCTGAAACGCGTTCCCACGCCCAACTGGCTCTCCACGCCGATCTGCCCCTGCATCGCCAGCGCCAGTTCGCGGCAGATCGCCAGGCCCAGCCCACTGCCACCATACTGCGCCGCGGTTCGCGCACCGTCGGCCTGCTCGAAACGTCGGAACAGCCGCTGCTGCTGGTCGCTGCTGATGCCCGGCCCGGTGTCGGACACCTCGAAATACAGCCCGCGCTCGGGCGACGCCGCACGCACCGCGAGGCGCACCTCGCCGTGGCTGGTGAACTTCACCGCATTGCCCAGCAGGTTGAGCAGGATCTGCCGCACCCGCACCGCGTCACCCACGCTGAAGATACCGGGTGGCAATGCGTTGTCGACCACGAAGCGAAGCTTCTTCTGCTCGGCCAGCGCCGCCATCAGCATGCACACATCGTCGATCAATCCCTGCAGCGGGAACGGCTGCGTCTGCAGCTGCAGGCGCCCCGATTCGATCCGTGCCAGGTCCAGCGCATCGTTCACCAGGTGCAGCAGGTGCTCACCGGCATGCCGGATGGACTCGGTATAGCTGCGCTGCTGCGGGTTCAACGGCGAGCTCAGCAGCAGTTCGCTCATGCCCAGCACGCCGGTCATCGGCGTGCGCACCTCGTGGCCCAGGTTGGCCAGGAAGCGGGTCTTGGCCGCCGATGCCTGCTCGGCCAGTTCCTGCTTGTGCAGCGCCAGCTGGTACGCATGTCGACGCTGCAGACGACGCCGGTACAGCCACGCGAACAGGCTCATCAGCAGCAGCGCGATGGAGGTCAGCACCAGCAGGCCGGACAGGCTGCGCCACCATGGTGGCAACACGCGGAAATCAAGGACCTGCACGCGCGACCAGACCAGGTCCGCCGAGCGCGCCTGCACTTCGAGCCGGTAGCGCCCCGGCGGCAGGCTGGAGAACACGCGCTCGCCACCGGGCCCGACGTCCACCCAGTCCGGGTCGTAGCCGGCCAGGCGGTAGCGGTAGCTGTTGGACGACGAATCGGCGAAGGACAACAGCCGCGCCACGATGCGCAGGTCGCGATCGGCGTCTGCGATCTCCAGCGGGGCCAGGTGGGTCAGGTCGAGCACGCGTTCGCCACGGCGCACTTCCACCCGCTCGATCACCAGCGGCGCCCGCCGCGTTGCCGGCCGCACCTGGTCCGGGTCGAACAGCACCACGCCGGCCGGGGTACCGCCGGCGATGTGCCCACTGGCGGTCCGGATCAACGTGCCCCGGCGGAATTCCTGGCTCGGCAGGCCATCGCGCACGCCGTACTGGCGCACGCTGTCCTGTTTGGTGTTCACCCGGATCAGGCCGCGCGCACTGGCGGCCCATACGATGTCCTGTGTGTCGACCACCAGGCCCGTCGCCGACAGCTCCGGGTAGCCGGCGGCCCCACCGATCTGCGCCAGGCGTTGCAGCCGGCCGCCGCTCCAGCGGTACCGGGTCAGCCGCCCTTCCTCGGACACCCAGACGCTGTCGTCGTTGGCACGCGCCATGGCAAGGATGCTGGTCGTGGTGCCGCCGGGCATCGGCGCGAAGTTCGCGTGCGCGGATACCCACCGCATCACTCCCTGGCTGGTGGCCAGCCACAGTTCGTCCTGCGGGCCGCACATCAGGCCCTGCACCAGCTGCCCTGCCGCCAGGCCGGCCTGGCCGGGCCCGATCTGCTTCAGCACGCGTCCGTCCAGGTCGCGCTGCTGCAGGCCACCGGACGCATGGCTCCACACCGTTCCCCCAACGCACAGCACCAGCGATTCCACCACGCCTTCCAGCACGGCATCCGCCGGCGCATCACGCCCCCAGCGACGCAACGAGGCATCCGTCGGGTCATAGCGCAGCAGCGCATCATGCGAACCGATCCACACCTGGCCGCGTGCGTCTTCCACCACCGACTGCAACCACTGCGAGCCATCCACCCAGGTGCGATGCTGTTCAACGCGGCCCGTGACCGGGTCGAAACGGTCCAGCGCACCATGCGTGCCGACCGTCCACACCCCGCCGTTGGACGACGGCGCCATGCCCAGCACATAGCCGTTGCGCAGCGAGGCGGGATCATCTTCCAGCCGCGACAGCACCGAGAACTGCCACCAGCGCGGCAGCAGGTGCCACAGGCCACTGTTGGTGCTGGCCAGCCAGATGCCGCCCTCGCGGTCTTCATACGCGCCGGTCCAGTTGGGCCGGACCTGGCCGCGTGCAACCGCGCTGTACAACGGCACCTGCTGGAACTGGTTCTGGTAGGCCCGGCCGAGTCCCGAGCGCGTGTCGAGCCAGTGCCCGCCCTGCTCGTCGCGCAGCATCATGCCCAGCACCTGGTCGCCCTCGCCCACCTTCCACGGCGCAGGTTCAAAGCGACCGTCGGGGCGCCGCACCACCACCCCGGCATTGGTGCTGATCCACAGGCTGCCGTCCAGCTCGGCGGTCAGTCCGTTGACCACCGGCGTGGGCAGCTTCGATGCCGGCACCCGTTCAAAGTCATGCCCGGTCCAGCGCGCCAGACCGGCATTGGTGCCGATCCACAGGCTGCCATCGCGGGTGGTGGCCATGTGCGAGATCGAGTCCGCCGGCAGGCTGCGCGGATTGCCCGGCTCGGGCATGAAGCGGGTGATCGCACCGTTGCGATCCAGCCGGTGCAGCCCCCCGCCATAGGTCCCGAACCACAGCGCACCGTCACCGGTGGAGGCCAGGCTCCAGATCGTGTTGCTGCCGATCACCGGGTTGCTGGTGCGGTCGAAGAAACGCAGCTCGCGCCGGTCTGCCGACATCATCGCCAGGCCTGCGTTCTCCGTACCGATCCACAACTGATTGCGCGCATCCACGTGCACGCTCCATACGTGGTTGTCGCGCAGACCATCTTCGGCGCGCCAGATCCGGTAGTTGCGCCCGTCGAACCGCGCCAGCCCGTCATTGGTGGCCAGCCACAGGTACCCGTAGCCGTCCTCGGCCATGCGGTTGACGGTGTTGGACGGCAGGCCATCGAACACGGTCAGTTGTCGCGGCGTCGGCGGTACAGGCTGCGCCGCCACCAGCGACGGCCACAGCCACAGCATCCCGAACAGGAGCAGCCAACGCGTAGGCACCACCAATGGATCTCCCGGAGCGGTTCAAGGTCGGGCCGCGCAGCACGGCCGACCGGGCAGGACCCGCCGCACGTGGCGCGGGTCCGCTGGGGTAGATGGTAAACGCTTCGCCCGGCGGCGACGAACCGTCAGCCAGGCCAGGCCTTGTCCAGCGCGGCCTGCAGCGTGGCGGTGCAGGCGGGCTTGCGCAGCAGTGCCGCGCCCCCGGCGGCGGTGACCTGCCCCTCCAGCCCGGGCGTGTCCCGGTCGCTCATCACCAGCACCGGGGCACTCACCCCTTGGGCGCGCAGCATCCCGAGCAGCGAGAGCCCGTCGACACCGGGCAACGCCAGATCCAACAGCACCAGGTCCACGGGCGCGGACGCCAGTTCGGTCAACGCCGCCAGCGCGTGCGCGGCATGCACGGCCTGGTACCCCTGCGCGGCCAACAGCCCGCAAACGCGCGCGCCGGCGGCCGCATCACCGTCCACCAGCAGCACCCGGCGACCCGGGCCGGAGGGGGCCACGGCGTGGGCCCCACGCTGCGCCGGCAGGCACGCGTCGGCCGGCATCGGCAGGCTGACCAGCACCCGCCACTGCCGCCCCGCACCGGCATGGACACGCAGCGTGCCTCCCAGCGCCCGGGCCATGCGCCTGGCGCGCGCCAACGCCGTGGACAAGGCCGCCGGCGACGGCGCCGGTATGGCCCTCCCCGCACCGGGTGCGAATGGCATCCGGCGACCGGCCGTTCCGCTGGCCGCGAAGTCCAGCAGCAGGCCCTCGCGACCTGGCCGCCACCCCACCTGCAGGATGATGCGCCCGGCCCCCGTCCGCGACCCGAGTGTGCGTGACACGCTGTCCAGCATCTGGACCAGACGGTCAGGATCACCGTGCGCGCGCGCCCCCGGCGCCACATGCACGCAGAGGCTCAACGCCGTGCCATGCCTGCACGAGGGCAGCACCCGCCGGGCCAGCCACTGGCGGTGCACCTGCGCCACGTCGAACGGCAACGACTGCACGGGCGCGCAGCCGGCTTCCAGCCGTGCTTCGTCCAGGGCCTGGTTGACCCGCTGGAGCACGCGCAGCCCCCCTTGCCGGATGCGCTCCATCTGCGCCCGCTGGGTGGCATGCAGCGGAGAAGCGAGCAGCAGTTCGCTCATGCCCAACATGCCGGTCAGTGGCGTCCGCACCTCATGGCCCAGCGTGGCCAGGTACTGCTCTTTGGCGTGCGCCGTGCGCAGCGCGAGCGCCAGCCGCTGCTCCGAGGCCTGCGCGCGACGGGTCCGCGCCAGTCGCCGCAGTGCGGCCCACGAACCACCCCCGAGCAGCAATGCGCCGGCAGTCGCGCGCAAGCCGACAGTCGTCGGGTGATGCCAGCCGCTACGGTCTACCTGTAGCAATAAGGAGTGGGTGGCCGACCAGCCGCCGCCAGGCAGCCGTGCCTGGAACTCCAGGCGGTGTTCGCCTGGCGGCAGCTGCGGAAATCCGCGGGTGCCGGTGGTTCCCACGCGTATCCAGTCGCGGTCGAGCCCGCCCAGGCGGAAGCGATACTGCTGGCCCGCCTCCATCGCCGTGCCGAGCAACCGGATGCCGACCTGGATGTCGCGGTCGCCCGGTCGCAACTGCAGCACGGGCTGCGGCGCCAGCACCTGCAGTTGCCCATCGCGGTGCAGTTGCACCCGCTCGACCACCAGCGCGGGTTCGCCGGGGCACGCAGCCAATCCTGCGGGATCGAAGCGCACCGCCGCGCGTTCCTCCGGCAGCGCCAGCATATGTGCACCGTCTGCCCGCAACGCTGCGTTGAACACGGCCTCGGGAACACCATCGCTGCGCGTGTACAGCCGCACCTGACCCTCGCGCGGGCGCAGCCGCAGCAGCCCTCGCGCGCTGGTGGCCCACACCGCGCCGTGCGCGTCGGTCGCCAACGCGTTCAGCTGCACCATCGGCAGGCCGTGCCGCGCATCCACGACCACGCCGGGTCGCGCCACGTTGCCGTTGATCTGGTAGCGCACCACGCGGCCCGCGCCGGCCACCCACAGTGCCCCGTCGTCGGCAACGTGCAGCGCACTGATCTCGCCCTCCACGCCGGCCACTGGATGGAAGCGCCCTGCGCTCCAGCGCGCGAGGCCATGCCGCCCGCCCCACCACAGGCCTTGCGCCCCATCGCAGTGCACGGCCGACGCGCCTTCCGGCCAGGCGTTGTCCGGATCCTCCCGGGCCCAGCGCCGTACCCGCCCACCGCCGGGGGCAAGGCGCTCCATCTCCCGCGTGCCGATCCGCCAGCGGCTGCCATCGGTACAGACCAGCGCCTGCATCGGCTGCCCGGGTGTCAGCCGTATCCCCGCCACGGCCGGCCGTGCCGACACGGCAGCCTCGGCCGGCATGAAGTGCTGCCAGTGCGGCGGCAAACGCCACACGCCGCGTTGGACTCCCAGCAGCCATACGCCGCCGTGCCTGTCCTCGAGGGCTGCGCGGAACTGCGGCACGGGACTGCCGGCCGGCGCAAGGGCCACCCTGGAAAGCGGTTCGCCATCGCTGTGCCACAGCAGTGCCCCGTCACCCAGCCAAGGCCCGCCACGGCGTGCGGCGCCCAGCGCGCGCGTGTCGGTGCCTGCATCCACTGGCTCCAGGCGCCCGCCCTGCACGGATCGCCACGGCCCTGCCGCGCCCCCCACCCAGAGCCGCCCCGTCGCATCGACCACCAGCGCCGTCACCGGCGCGGTGCCCAGCAGGCCAGGTTCAGTCGCGAAGAAGCGTCCGTCGCGCCAGCGCGCCAGCCCACGAGGGGTCCCTACCCACAGTGAGCCATCGGCGGTCATGGTCAGGTGCTCGACCGTGCGATCGGGCACGCCATCGCCGCGCCGGGTGGGCAGGTACTGGCGCAGCCGCCGCTCGGGGCCCAGCCGGAACAGGCCTGCGTCGCGCGTGCCGAACCAGATCGTGCCGTCCGGGGCGGGCAGCACCACGCTGATCGCGGTGCCCGCCAGCGACGGGAAACGCGCGCCGTCGAACACCTCGACATGGGCCCGATCGGGAGACATCCGCATCAGCTGGCCATGGCCGGTACCGATCCACAACTGGTCGCGTGCGTCGGAGGCAATGGCCAGCAGCTGGTTGTCGGCCAATCCCTGCTCGATCCGCCAGACCTTGAAACGATGGCCATCGAAACGCGCCAAGCCGTCCTCCGTGGCGAACCACAGATAACCATGGCGATCTTCCACGATCTGGTGCACGGCGTTGGAGGGCAGCCCATCGGCGCTGGTGAAGCGCTGTGCGTCGTGGGGCGTCGCATGTGCCGCGCCGCTGAGCACCAGCCCCAACAGCACGCCGCACAGCGTCCTCCCGACGGCAGCCCATGTCTCCCTCACGCGGGCGCCCGGCATCGCGCGATACCGGCCGCCAGTCGCGCGCTGGTCAAGGGCAGACGCAGGAACAGATCGAAGCCTCCCGCGCGCGCATCCCGTTCGGCGCATGCGTCGGCCCGCGGTGTCAGGGCCAGCCGAGGCACGCCCGGCCACAGCCACGGCAGCCGGGCGTTGAGCCGCGCGCCGCCGGCCAGCATGTCCGGGTCGGCGGCGATCAGGTCCCACGGTCCGGGATCGACATCGCGCATCCATCCGTCCAGGTCGTCCACCCCGGTCACCCGGTGACCTTGTGCACGCAGCAGCGCACAGACCACGTCGGCGGCATCGGCGGACGGCAGCAGCACCATCACCCGCAGGCTGCGCGCCTCCGCGTCGCCGCCGCACGCCGTCCCGGTCGCCGCCGACGACGCCACCAACGAGGGCGCTGGCGACCACGGCAATACGAGCTGGAACCGGGTACCACGCCCGGGATGGCTTTCGACCTCGATGTCGCCGCCCATCGCCCGCGCGAGGTCGCGGCTGATGGCCAACCCCAGGCCGCTTCCGCCGTGCCGGGCCGCCGTCTGCGCGCCTTCGGCCTGACGAAAGCGCTGGAACAGCCCGTGCACCTGGTCGGCGTTCATGCCCGGACCGGTGTCGTCGACGCCCAGCACCACCCCCTGCCCATCGCGGCCCGCGCGCGCGCTCAGGCAGACCTGCCCGCGGGCGGTGAACTTCACTGCGTTGCCCAGCAGGTTGAGCAGGATCTGGCGCAGGCGCTGCACGTCGCCGTGGAAACACGCGTCCCCATCGAACGTGCTGCTCCAGTGCAGTGACAACCCCTTGCCGTGTGCGACCGGCAGCTGCAGCGCATGCAGCTCGCGCAGCAAGGGCTCGAGTGCGAACGGCGCGCCCTGCAGCTGCAACCGGCCCGACTCGATACTGGCCAGGTCCAGTGCATCGTCCATCAGGTGCAGCAGGTGGTGGCCCGCCTGCTGCAGGCTGCCGATCTGTTGGCGCTGGATCGGCGACAGCGGGGAGTGCAGCAGCAACTCGCTCCACCCCAGCACGGGTGTAAGCGGGGAACGGACCTGCCGGCCCAGCTCGGCCAGGAAGCGGCTGCGTTGCGCCGAGTCCTGTTCGGCGCGTATCCGCCCGGCGCGCGCCTGCCTTCGCCGGTCGCGCCACCGACGCTGGCGCTGGTGCAGGCGGGCCAGCAGGATCGCCACCGTGCACAGCGCACCCACGATCGTCGCGCGACCGGCACCGGTCTCCCACCACAGCGGCACCACCCGCAGCGATACCTGCCGCACCGCCGACCAGGGTCCCTCGGCATGCCGTGCCTGCATCAACAGCACGTGCTCGCCCGGCGGCAGCCGCGCGAACAGCCGCTGGGCGACCGGACCGGTATCGATCCAGCCGGGGTCCTGCCCGAGCAGCCGGAAGCGGTACTGGATGCGATCCGGATCGCCTCGACCGAGCAGGCTGACGGCCACCCGCACCGTGCGGTCGGCGGTGCTGAGCAACACCGGCGCTGCATCCAGCGGTACCGGCAGGAGACGGCCCTGGCGACGCCGGCTGATGGCCTCCATCACCAGCACCGGCACGTGATCGGGCTCACGCAGCGCACGCGGATCAAAGGCCAGCAGGCCACCTTCACCCATCCTCGCCAGCAACGCGCCCGACCCCAGCCGCAGCAGCGCCTGGCCCAGTACTTCCTGCACCGGCAGCCCCTGCGCATGTCCCAGCAGCCGCACGTCGCCCCGGCGTGGTCCTACCCGCACCAGTCCACGCGCCGTGCCTGCCCAGGCGGCGCCGTCGGTGCCTACCGCAAGCGCGTCCGCACGCAGCTGCGGGTAACCTTCCGCCGCAGCCACACGACGCAGCCGCTGAAGCCGGCCCCGATCAAGGCGATAGTGTTCCAATGCGCCGTGGCGACTGACCCATAGCGTGCCATCGTCGGCTTCGGCTACTGCCGCCGCCATGCCCCCGCTGTCCCCGTCGAGCGGCTCGAACCGCTCACGGCCCGATGACCAGCGCATCATTCCCTCCGGATCGGTGGCGAACACGTTGCCATCCCGGGTACACAGCAGCTGCCGCGCCGGCACGTCGGCGGTCAATCCGAGCGCCGCCGGCACGGTACTGCGCAGCAACGTTCCCGCGGTCGACCACTGTTGTATCGCCTGTGGATGCGACAACCACAGCTGCGTGTCCGCGCAGCGGTGCAGGGTGATCGCGGCGTGGCGCGTACCCAGCCCCGTGCGCCATTCCTGCCACTGGCGGCGAGCGGGATCGTAGCGGGCCAGGCGGTCCGCGCTGGCCGTCCAGACCCGGCCGGCAGCGTCTTCGGTCAGGCCGATCGCCAGCGCGCCGTCACCTGCGTGCGCGTAACCGATGTGCTCGCTGCTGCGCCCGTCGCGCAGGTCCAACCGCTGCAGGCGGCCCCCCCTGCCCATCACCCAGGCATGGTGTTCGCCCGATGCGGCCAGCGCCACTGCGGGCGGGCTGCGTAATCCAGGCCCGCCTGCCTGCACGCCAGGCAATGCGCTGAACTGCCGCCAGCGTGCGGAAAGCCACCACACCCCATGCCGCTCGGTCACCCACCACAGATCGCCATGGCGGTCCTGCAGTGCCTGGCGCACGACCACCGGCCCGGGCGCCGGATGCAGCGCAACCGGACGCGCCTGGTCACCATCGCGCCATTGCAGCACGCCATCGCGCTGCTGCCAGAGGACCGCATCCGCGCTGCGCAGCACGCTGCGCGTCCGCAGCGGCCCGGCCCGCACCCGCTGCCCGGCATCAAGCGCCCAGGTTCCGCGCGCGGTGCCCACTTCGATGCCGCCCTGCGGGTCCGGCCACAGCGACTGCACCGGCGCCACCACGGGCAGCGGGACAGTCACGAACGCGTTCCCGTCCCAGCGCCAGAGTGTCGTTCCTGCGCCCGCCCAGAGCGCGCCGGCGGCATCGCGGGCGAGCATGCCCACCGCGTCGTCCTTCAACGGATGATGCTGCCAGCGCGCCTGCCGCGGGGGTAAGCCATACAGGCGCCGGTCGTCGCCGATCACCCAGACCCAGCCGTCGCGCGTGCCCGTCACCTGACGCACGTGACCGGTACGGATCGCCGCCGGTGCCGACGCATCGACGCGCTGGAAGCCATTGCGGCTGGGGCCCATCATCACCAGGCCGCGCGTCGCCGTGCCCAGCCACAGCCGGTCCTGGGCGTCGACGTGCAGCGTGCGAACGTCGGCGTCCGGCAGGCCTTCGTCGTGCCGCCAAAGACGGTAGCGCTGGCCATCGAAGCGCATCAGCCCATCGCTGCCGGCCAACCACAGATAGCCGGTCGCATCTTCGGCGATCTCCCGTACGTGGGGATCGGGCAGGCCATCGGCGGCGCCAAGCTGGCGCGGCCACGGCACCTGCACGACGAGGGCGGAGACCAGACCCGGCCAGGCCAACCCCGCGACCAGCAGCAGGGTGGCCAGTTGCCCACGCGGGGCGACTCGCGGACGCGTCACCGTCTAACGCAGCGGCATCATTCTCATTCCTGCCACGGTAGAGGCACCCGTGCCAGGTTGCACGATGCGTTCTGTAAAGAGATCACACCAGCGCGAATCAAGTTTCAAATCAATTTCAGGATTCGACAACACGCAGACTATGAAAGGGCGACGCCCGCGCTCAGCGGTCGGGCATGCGGGCCGCGCGGGACGCACGGGCCTGCGCGATGGCATCGACCAGCAGGTCGCCGGTGACCGGCTTGCGCAGGAAACCGTCGAAGCCGCCTGCCAGCACCTGCTGCTCGGCATACGCGTCCGAGCGCGCGGTGACCGCGATGAGCGGCAACTCATAGCCCATCCCCCGCAGTTGCCCGGCAATGGCAATGCCGTCCAGCGCGGGCAGATCGAGATCGAGCAGACCCACGTCGAAGGCGCCAGCCGTTATTTCCGACAACGCGGCAAGACCATGCAACGCGTGCACCACGGTGTGCCCGCGCGCGCGCAGCAGGCCGGCGATGACCTCGGCGACCGTGGCGTCGTCCTCGACCAGCAGGATGCGCAGTGGCGGCAGCTCGATCCGCGCCCCATCCTGAGGGGCATGGTTGTCCGCACCGCCCCGGACACGCCACGGCAGGGGCAGGTGCACGGTGAACCGCGCGCCTTGCCCCAGCTGGCTGTCGATGCCGATGCGTCCGCCCATCGCCACCGCCAGCTCCTGGCAGATGGCCAGGCCCAGCCCACTGCCGCCATAGCGCGAGGCGGTGCGCGGGCCGTCGGCCTGCTCGAAGCGATGGAACAGCCGATGCTGCTGGTCCTCGTTGATGCCCGGTCCGGTGTCGGACACCTCGAACACAACGCCCAGGCCCTCGCCGAGCAGTTCGATCCCCAGGCCGACGTGGCCCTGCTCGGTGAACTTGATGGCATTGCCCAGCAGGTTCATCAGGATCTGCCGGACCCGCATCTCATCGCCGCTGACCTGCACCGGACCGGGCAGGTTGAAGCTGCGTTCGAAGGCCAGGCCGCGGTGATGCGCCATCGGTTCCATCAGCGCTTCCACCTGGGTCAGCATCGACATCAGGTCGAACGGACGGATGTCCAGCTCCAGCCGGCCCGCCTCGATGCGTGCCAGGTCCAGCGCATCGTTGACCAGCCGCAGCAGGTGGGTGCCGGCGTGCTGGATGGACGCGGCATAGCCGCGCTGAAGCTCGTCCAGCGGCGTGGCCAGCAACAGTTCGCTCATGCCCAGCACACCGGTCATCGGTGTACGCACTTCGTGCCCCAGGGTGGCCAGGAAGCGGCTCTTGGCCTGCGAGGCCTGTTCGGCGATCTGCTGCTTGTGCACGGTCAACTGCCACTGCTGGCGTCGGCGCAGCCGTGCGCGTGCGACCAGCAGCAGTACCGCGATCAACAGCAGCCACAGGATCAGGTAACCGAAAATGGCCCAGCCGCTGCGCCACCAGGGCGGCTGCACCTGCACACTGATGGTGCGCGACGGCGTCCACGCGCCGTGTGGCGTGGCCGCCTGTACGTCGATGGCGTACTGGCCTGACGGCAGCCGCGAAAGCAGGCGCTCGCCCTCGGCACTCTGCATCACCCAGTTCTGGTCGTAGCCCGAGACGCGGTAACGGTAACGGTTGCCCATGGGGCTGGCATACGACAGCAACCGCGCGGAGATGATCAGGTCGCGATCGTCCGGCCCCAGCAGCACCGGCGCATTGACCGGCAGCGACTGCTGCCCCTCGGCATCGTCGCGGCGCACCTGGATGGTGTCGATCACCAGCTGCGAGGGCGGCAGCTGCAGGTCGGCGGCATCCGGGTCGAACCCCACCAGCCCGGTCGCCGTCACGGCCAGCACCCGCCCATCGGCGGCGCGCACCGGCGGGCGTCCGCTGAACTCGACATCCGGCAGCCCATCGCGTTCGCCGTACAGCCGCAGGCGCCGCTCCGTGGAATGCCAGCACACCAGGCCACGCGGCGTGGTCGCCCAGACCTGGCCATTGCGACCGAGCACCACACCGCCCATCGACACCGGCGGCAGGCCCTGCGCGGCCCCGACGCGCTCGCGCAGGGTCATGCTCAATCCGTCCCAGCGGTAGCGCTCCAGTCTGCCGTCGCGCGCCATCCACACGTCATCCGGACCCGCCCACGCGATGTCGTAGACCATGCCCTCGGAGACCCCGGGTACGCGTTCGAAACGGTCCTGCTGCCAGCGCATCAGGCCCATGTCGCCCATGATCCACAGCTGGCCGCGCGGGTCGAACGCCATCTGCTCCACCGGGTTCTCCGTCAACCCCCGGCCCTCTTCGATACGGATGGAGTCGAGCAGGTTGCCCTGTGCATCGCGGCGCTGGATGCCGAAGTTCATGATCGACAGCCACAGGTCGCCATTGGGCGCCTGGCGGATCAGGTCGATGCGTTGGCGCACATCGGCTCCCCCGCCGATCTTCCACTCGCGCAGCTGCTTCGACTGTGGCTGGTACAAGCCCAGCCGGCCGGCACGGCCGATCCACAGCGCGCCGTCGGCACGCGGCAGCACGGACCAGATGGCGCCCACACCGAGCTGTTTGTCGTCCGCGATCTGGCGCAGGCGCCCCGTGTCGTCCAGGTGGTACAGCCCATGCGCGCCGGCAATGTAATACGCATTGCCCGCGGCGGCCACGCCGAGCAGGTAGACGCTGTCGAGCGGCTTGCCCTCGAGCTGGTACCAGGTCGAGAAGCGCTTCCAGTCCGGTGGCAGGTAGGCCAGGCCTTGGGTCAGCATGGCCACCCACAGGCCGCCTTCGTGGTCCTGCAGCATGTCCAGCACGCCGCTGCGTTCGGTCAGGAAGCCACTGCCACCATCGCCGGCAAGCAGGCGAAGGGTGTGCTCATCGCCGCGATACAGGCCGTCTGCGGTGCCCAGCCAGTAGCCGCCGTTGCGGTCATGCACGACCGTGGCGGCGCGCACGTCGGCACCGAGCGTCCACGGTGCCGGGCGCACGCTGCCGTCGACGCCGATACGGAACAGGCCGCCTTCGGTACCGGCCCAGACCGTGCCGTCCGGGTCGCGGGTCAGGCGGAACACGCTCTTGCTGCCCAGCACGGCCGGTGCGATGCGGGTGAAGCCGCGGCCGTCCCACCGTGCCACGCCGCTGCCGGTACCCACCCACACGCGCCCTTGGGGATCGGTCAGCAGGCTGTAGATGGTGTCGTCGGGAAGGCTGCGCGGATCGGCTGGATCGGCGCGGTACTGCAGCAGCGTGCCGTCCTCGTCGCGTCGGCAGATGCCATGGCGGTTGGTACCGATCCACAGCGACTTGGCCGCGTAGGCCAGGGACCAGAACTGTCCCTCGCAGCGCTCGTTGAGCTCGGGGAAGCGCTCGAAGCGCTCGCGCCCCGGTCCCAGCATGCTCAGCCCGACGCCATTGCTGCCCACCCAGACCCGGTCCAGTGGATCGATCAGCAGCGTCTCGATCTCATTGCCGGGCAGCGAACCCGGGTCGTCCGGCTCATGCCGCCACACGCGCAGGCCCACGCCATCGACACGGGCCAGGCCATCGTCGGTGGCCGCCCAGATATAGCCCTGGCGATCCTGCGCCAGCGCCAGCACCATGCGCGAGGGCATGCCTTCGGCCGCACCGAGGCGGCGCATCCGGGGTGTTTCTGCCGATGTCCCTGCGGCCCACAACACTGATGACACCGAATACAACGCCAGTGCCAGCAGCACGATGCCTGCCCGCCAGCCGCGCGTGCCCACTGCCATCGAGTTCTCCCTGTAGCCTGCGATTGTCACACAGCGGCCGTTGCACCGTCCCGCTGGACGCGCCGGGGCCACCACGATCTGTTGCATCCATGGAGCTGCCAGCCATCACGGAACAGCGCGTATTATCGGCCCGACCGCTTCTGGAGCCGGCCGTGATCAAACGCCTGACCCTTGCCCTGCTGCTGTGCGCTGCCTCGACGGCGGCCGCCGCCGCGCCCGAAACCTATCGTCTGGACCCGGTGCATACCCGGGTGATGTTCGCGGTGGAACATGCCGGCTTCTCGCATGCGCTGGGCACCGTGTCGGGCAGTGAAGGCACGCTGTCGTTCGATCCGGACGACTGGACCACGGCCAGCCTGTCGGTGCGCGTGCCGCTGCAGCGGCTCGATCTGGGCGATGACAAATGGAACAAGGCCGCATTGGCGCGCAACCTGCTCGATGCCGAGCGCCATCCCGACGCAACCTTCGTCTCCACCCGCGTCGAGCCGGTCGATCCGCAGCACGCCCGCGTGATCGGGCAGCTGACGCTGCACGGGGTAAGCCGTGAGGTTGAGCTGGCCGTCACCCTCAACGCACTGAAGCGCCACCCGCTGCCGCCGTTCCGTCGTACCGCCGGCTTCTCGGCCACCGCCACGCTCAGCCGCAGCGCATTCGGCGTGGATGGGTGGCCGTCGATGATCGGCGACGACGTGCAGCTGCGTATCGAGGCCGAAGCACTGCGCGACCGCAACGCCACCGATCCGCAGGACACACCGTCCGTCGACGACGCGGGAACTCCCGCACCGGTCGATGACTCCGACACCCCATCCTCCTCGCCCGCCCGGAAGCGCTCGCCATGACCACCCGAAACACCCGTGACCGCTGGGGCGGCATCAGCCAGGGCCTGCATTGGCTCATTGCGCTGCTCATTCTCGCGCTGGGCATCGTCGGCCTGACCATGGGCGAACTGCCGCGCACCCCGAAGTACTTCTGGGTCTACACCGCGCACAAGTCGCTGGGCATCACCGTGCTGGCGCTGGTGGCGCTGCGCCTGGGCTGGCGCCTGTATGCCGGTGCCCCCGAGCCGGTGCCCGGCACGCCCACGTGGCAGGAACGTATCGCCTCGGCCACGCACTGGCTGCTGTATGCATTGATGTTCGCGCTGCCGTTGTCCGGCTGGATCTACGATTCGGCCAGTGGCCTGCGTCCGTTCCGCTGGTTCGGGCTGGTGGATGTGCCGAAGCTGGTCGCCCCGGACCCGGCCGCACGTGATATCTCCCATGCCATCCACGAGTGGGGCTTCTGGGTGCTGATCGCCGTGGTGGTCGCCCATGCCGGTGCCGCGCTGTACCACCACCTCTTCCAACGCGATGCCACCCTTGCGCGCATGTTGCCGCAGGGATGGCTCGCCTCCCCCCAGAAGGATTGACGATGAACATCAAGCTCACCTCCCCCGCGGCCGTCGCCGCTGCCCTGGCCGGATTGATGGCCACCGCCCCGGTGCTGGCCGCCGATTACGTGCAGGCGCCGGGCGCAGGTTCGCACCTGGCCTTCGCCACCAAGTACGACGGCGAAGTCTTCTCCGGCAGCTTCCCGGGCTTCTCCACCCGGGTCAGCTTCGATCCGGCCAACCCCGCCGCCGGTACGCTGGACGTGACCATTCCGCTGGCGGGCGCCAAGACCGGCAACGGTGACCGCGATTCGACCCTGCAGACGGCGGACTTCTTCAACGTGGCTCAATTCGCCACCGCGAAGTACACCGCGAAGGGCTTTACCAAGAGCGGTGACAACACGTACGTAGCCAATGGCACGCTGGAACTGCGCGGCGTGAGCAAGCCGGTCACCTTCACCTTCGCGTGGACGCCGGGCGCCAACCCGGTGTTGACCGGCAAGGCCACGGTCAAGCGCCTGGACTTCGGCGTGGGCCAAGGCGACTGGAAGGACATCAAGACCATCCCGGACGACACCGCCATCAGCACGATCGTGAAACTGCAGGCGAAGTAGACCCGGTGGGGCCGCTGGCCGGCTGCCCGCGGTCAACGATCAGGCGAGCCGGCCCCCGGCCGGCACTACCGCGACAAACGCAGCCACCGCGCGGGCGTCAAAGGGCCAATCCAGCTCCCGGCCCTGCGCGTCACGCAGGACCGGGACGCGCGCACCGTAGCGCTGGTCCAGCGTCGGATCCTCGTCGATGAACACGCTGTTCAGCCCACGCACCCTCGCCTCGGCCAGAACCGCGAGGGCCAGATCGCACAGATGGCAGTCGTCACGCTGGTAGAGGGTGAACATCGGTCGGGTCCTTGCCAGGCAGGCCGTGGCACCCGGGGAAGGCGGCACGCCGAAATGGTGCGCCGCAGCCAGGGTGGCTGCCGCGAAGAGCATAGAATAGCGCTCCATCCGATACCCGCAGTTTGGCAATCATGGCTGTCAGCACGTTCGACGTTTTCAAGATCGGCATTGGCCCGAGCTCCTCGCACACCGTGGGACCGATGAAGGCCGCCGAACGCTTCGTGCACCGCTGGCTGCTGGACCCCGGTTGCCTGCAGGACGTGGTGCGCATCCGCGCCGACGTCTACGGCTCGCTCGCGCTGACCGGCCGCGGTCACGGCACCGACAAGGCGGTCCTGCTCGGCCTGGAGGGGCAGCGCCCGAACCTGATCGACCCGGACATCATTCCCGACACCTTGGAACGCATCCGCGGCAGCAAGCGCATCCGCTTGATGGGTACCCACGAGATCGCCTTCGACGAGAAACGCGACCTGGGCCTGAACAAGCGCCAGAAACTCCCTTACCACACCAATGGCATGCGCTTCACGGCGTATGACGCACAGGAACAGGTGATCGCCACCCGTGACTACTACTCGGTCGGCGGGGGCTTCGTGGTCAATCAGGACGACGCCGCCGACGATCGCATCGTGCCGGATGAAACACCGCTGCCCTATCCGTTCAAGAGCGGTGACGAGCTGCTCGCACAGACCGCCCGCAGCGGCCTGAGCATTGCGCAGATGATGTTCGAGAACGAGAAATGCTGGCGCACCGAGGACGAGATCCGCGAGCAGCTGCGCGAGATCTGGGAGGCCATGCAGCAATGCGTGGCCCGCGGCATCCGCCAGGAAGGCACCCTGCCCGGCGGCCTGCAGGTCTCGCGCCGTGCGCCGGCGCTGTACCGCGAACTGTCGTCCAAGCCGGAAGCGGCCATGCGTGATCCGCTCACCACGCTGGACTGGGTGAACCTGTACGCGCTGGCGGTCAATGAGGAAAATGCCGCCGGCGGCCGCGTGGTCACCGCGCCGACCAATGGCGCGGCCGGCGTGCTGCCGGCGGTACTGCATTACTTCGACCGCTTCTGCCCGGGCGCCAACGAGCAGCGCGTGTTCGATTTCCTGCTGACCTCTGCCGCCATCGGCATCCTGTACAAGGAAAACGCCTCGATCTCCGGCGCCGAGGTAGGGTGCCAGGGCGAGGTCGGCGTGGCCTGCTCGATGGCCGCCGGCGGCCTGGTCGCCGCGCTGGGCGGCAATCCGAGCCAGATCGAGAACGCCGCCGAGATCGGCATGGAGCACAATCTTGGCCTCACCTGCGACCCGATCGGCGGCCTGGTGCAGATTCCGTGCATCGAGCGCAACGCCATGGGCGCGGTCAAGGCAATCAACGCCTCGCGCATGGCGATGCGCGGCGACGGCAAGCACAAGGTGTCGCTGGACAAGGTGATCAAGACCATGCGCGACACCGGCCGCGACATGCAGGACAAGTACAAGGAAACCAGCCGCGGCGGCCTCGCGGTGAACGTCATCGAGTGCTGATCGGTCACGCGCGGGCTGCCGCGCGTCGCGGCAGGCGGTTATCCTCGGGGTTCCCCCATTGGAGACCGCCATGCGCATCCTGGCCGCCGCCCTGCTTGCCTGCCTGCCCCTGACCAGCCTTGCCGCCGACACCTACGACGCGCGCCTGCAGACGTTCGACTACGGCTGGCCGGTCAAGACCTTCAGCTTCGAATCGCAGCGCCAGCCGCTGGAAATGGCCTATCTGGACGTGCCGCCGGCCGGCCGGGCAATGGCCGGTACCGTCGTGCTGCTGCATGGCAAGAACTTCTGCGCGGGCACCTGGCGCGACACGATCAAGGCGCTGAGCGCGGCCGGGTACCGGGTGATCGCGCCTGACCAGATCGGCTTCTGCAAGTCCAGCAAGCCGCTGCGCTACCAGTATTCGTTCGGCCAGCTGGCGTCCAATACCCAGGCCCTGCTCGCCCATCTCAAGCTGGACACGACCCAGGTGGACCTGGTCGGGCATTCGATGGGCGGCATGCTCGCGGCACGCTATGCGCTGATGTACCCGCAGCGGCTGCGCCAGCTTGCGCTGGTCAATCCGATCGGCCTGGAGGACTGGAAGGCCAAGGGCGTGCCGTGGCGCAGCGTGGATGCGTGGTATGCCAACGAGCTGAAGACCAGCTTCGACAGCATCAAGAAGTATCAGCTGGATGTGTATTACAACGGCGACTGGACGCCGGAGTACGAGCACTGGGCACGCATGCAGGCCGGCATGTACGCCGGTCCCGGTAAAGAAGCCGTTGCGTGGAGCCAGGCGCTGACCTCGGACATGGTGTTCAACCAGCCGGTGGTCTACGAGCTGGACAGGATCACGGTGCCCACCACGCTCTTCATCGGCCAGAAGGACCGGACCGCGATCGGCCGTGACCTGGCACCCGCCGCATTGAAGGCCACCCTGGGCGACTACCCCGCCCTGGGCAAGGCGGCCGCCGCGGCGATTCCCGGCGCGGTGCTGGTGAGCTTCGACGAGCTCGGCCATTCGCCGCAGGTGCAGGAGCCCGAGCGGTTCAATGCGGCGCTGTTGAAGGCGTTGTCGGGCAGGAAGTGATCGCGCCCGCCTCCGCAGTGTCCGGAATACCACGGGCGTAGAGCCACGCCCTGCGTGGCTGCGCGGTGCCTGAACGAAGAGCAGCCACGCAGGGCGTGGCTCTACGCGCCAGCTATCCGCAGCACATCGTCGAGGAGCGCCGCGGCGGTTACGTCGGCGCCTGCACCTGGCCCCTGGATCAATAGCGGTTGGCCGCTGTAGCGGTCGCTGTGGATGGCCACGCGGTTGTCGGTCTGGGCGCCACCGGCCAGGGGATGGTCCAGCGCCACGATGCGCAGGCCGACACGGGCGCCATCACGGTCGAAGCCGCCGATGAAGCGCAGGCAGCCGTTCTGCGCCTGGGCCTGCTCCCACTGCCGTTGCAGTGGTGCATCCAGCAGCGACAGCTGGTCGATGGCCGCGGCGACGGGCAACACGGCCAGTGCATCGGGAACCAGCGATGCGACCTGCACCTGCTCGGCCCGCAGCGCAATGCCACTGGCGCGTGCCAGGATCAGCAGCTTGCGCCGCACGTCTTCGCCGGACAGGTCCACCCGCGGATCCGGTTCCGTATAGCCCGCGTCGACGGCGTCGCGCACCCAGGCCGAGAACGGACGCTGCCCATCGTAGTGATGGAAGAGCCAGGCCAATGAACCGGACAACACCCCTTCCACCCGGTGGATGCGGTCACCACCCGCGACCAGGCTGCGCAGGCTGCTGAGCAGCGGCAGGCCGGCGCCCACAGTGGCGCTGTCGCCATAGCGCGCGCCGCCGCCATGGCCGCTGTCGGCGATGGCCTGCGCCCGTGCCAGCTGCGCGCCCCGCCCCAGCTTGTTGGCGGTGACCACGTGCACGCCACGCGCCAGCCAGTGCTCGTGCCAGTTGGCCACCTCGTCACTGGCGGTGGCATCCACCACCACGTCCCCACGCTGCAGGCCGTCGGCCTCGGCCCAGGGCTGCAGCGCCGGCGTGCCGCGCTGGGCACGGTTGGCTTGTTCCAGCGCGTGTTCGGGCAACTGTTCGCAGGCACGTGCCGTGCGCGAGTTGGCCAGCCAGGAGAACCGCGGCAGCTCGATGCCGCGCGACTGCAGCGACTGATACCGATGCACGAACGCCGTACCGACCGTGCCGGTGCCCAGCAACGCCAGGCGTAGCGGCAGCTCACGGGCGAACGGGATCACCGCGCTCATGCGTCCACCTGTTTGCGCCGTGCCGCCTGCGACTGCAGGTCGATCACGGCCTGCGCGCGCTCCAGCCCGGCCTGCAGGTCAGCGACCAGGTCTTCCACGGCTTCGATGCCAACCGACAGGCGCAGCAGGCCCTCGCCGATGCCGGCGTGCGCACGCGCTTCGGCGGTCATGGCCGCGTGGGTCATGGTGGCCGGATGGGCCACCAGGCTTTCCACGCCGCCCAGCGATTCGGCCAGGGTGAAACAGCGCAGGCCATCGACGAAGGCGCGCACCGCCGCGTGCGGATCGTCGCCCGGGCACGAGGCCAGTTCGAAGGACAGCATGGCGCCGAACCCGCTCTGCTGGCGTGCGGCGATGGCATGGCCCGGATGCTCGGGCAGGCCGGGGTAGTACACGTTCGCCACCGCATCGCTGGCGGTCAGCAGCGCGACGATGCCAACGGTGTTTTCCTGGTGCACGCGCAGGCGCGCGCCCAGCGTGCGCAGTCCGCGCAGGGTCAGGAACGCGTCGAACGGCGATCCGGTCAGGCCCAGCGCATTGGCCCACCACACCAGCTGCTCGTGCAGCGCAGGGTCGCGCGCGATCACCGCACCACCGACGACGTCGCTATGGCCGTTGATGTACTTGGTGGTCGAGTGCAGCACCACATCGGCCCCGAAGGCGATCGGCTGCTGCAGTGCCGGTGACAGGAAGGTGTTGTCCACCACCACCTTCGCGCCGGCCTTGTGGGCGGCATCGATCACGAAGCGCAGGTCGGTGATGCGCAGCAGCGGGTTGGACGGGGTTTCGATCAGCACCAGCGTGGGCGACCCGGCCAGCGCGTCGGCCAGCGAACGCGGGTCGGTCAGGTCGGCGGTGACGAGGTTGAAGTGACCCTTCCTGGCCAACGCGTTGAACAGGCGCCAGCTGCCGCCATACGCATCGTGCGGTACCACCAGGGTGTCGCCCGGCTGCAGCAGCGCGTTGAGCACCAGGTTGATCGCGCCCATGCCGGTGGAGGTGATCACGCCACCGGCACCGCCTTCCAGCTCGGCCAGCGCCTCGCCCAGCAGGTCACGGGTCGGGTTGCCACTGCGCGTGTAGTCGTACTGGCGCTTGTTGCCGAAGCCGTCGAAGCTGAAGTTCGACGACAGCACGATCGGCGGGGTCACCGCCCCATGCGCGGTATCGCGGTCGATACCGGCGCGCACGGCGGCGGTGACACGGCTACAGGACGGTTCGGAACCGGCGGACAGGCTCATGCGTTTTCTCCCGGGGTACGAAATGCGGTGGCGAGGATCGCGTCGATGCGATCGGTTTCTTTCAGGAAGGCGTCGTGGCCGTACGGCGAGCGCAGCACGCGCAGGCTGCCGCGCGGGCCCAGCCCTTCGACCAGGCTGACCAGGTCGGCCAGCGGCACCAGGCGATCGCCTTCGACGGCCACCACCACGGTGGGCACGCTGATCGCGGCGGGGTCGACCCGGTGCAGGTCAATGGATTCGGACAGCCGCAGGTACGCCTCGACCGGCGTGCGGGCGACATACTGCGCGCCCGCCGCATCCAGGTAGTCTTCCGCGGCCACGCGCACACGGCCGTTGACGACTTCCGGTGGCGCATCGAAACGCTCGCCGAATTCTTCCGGCGTGCGGTAGCTGAGCATGGCGAACTGCCGGGCCAACGCCAGCCCATGGCTTTCGGCGCACTGCAGCTGGCCCAGTGCAACGGCCCGGCGCTGGAGCGCGCGCCAGGCGGCGGCATAGGGATGCGGGCGATGCGCGCCGCTGACCGCCACCAGTTTCAGCAGCCGCTGGCGATGGCGCACCGCGAACTGCTGGCCGACCAGCGCGCCATAGGAGTAGCCCACGAAGGCGTGCAACCGGGCGATCCCGAGATGGTCGAGCAGCAGCGCCAGCGCATCGGCCTGGTCGGCGGTATCGATCGGCAGGTCCAGTGCACCGTCGGCACCGATGAAGTCGAAGGCAAGGATGCGCAGCGACGCAGGATCGAGCGTGCGCCCGGCACCGACCAGGCCCTCGGCCCACCCCTTTTCGGGGAACTCGGTGTTGGCGGCAACGTGGCGGTGCGCCGAGATGCCACCGGCCAGGACCACCACCGGTGCGTCGGGACGGCCCACCAGTTCGTAGCGCAGTCGTACCGGACGGGGGCCGCCATGGCGCATCGACAGGATCGCGCCGAGTTCACCGCGCACGGCACTGCGCCCGGCATCAACCGGAACGCTCAAGGGGGCGAAGGAGTCGGTGGCAACAGCGGCGGTGGCGAAGCTCATGGCGGTATCCCGATAAGGAGAAACGGCCATCGAGCTTTCGCGGAGCTCGCGTTCGAAGCGCACGTACGGTGCACGGTTCGAACCATCTTTCGGAAGACACCACGGTCCCCGCAGGATTTGGCACCTACGCAGGTCGCTTGCGCGCCTGCGGGCTGCCCCGGCTTCAAAGGGCCTGTCCCTCTGCCGGTCTCGATGGTGGAGCCACGATGCCAGCCTCCCGGCACCGTGTCAATCCTTTCATCGGGATGAAGCGATATAGTTTTTTCTCATCAGGCCGGATGCGGCGGCTGACGGGCCTCTTTCCTGAACGAATGCAGTTGCGTAGAGTCCGCGCACCCTCACTGGAAGATCGACGATGCGCCGGATCCTGCTGCTGTCCCTGATACTGTGCCCGCTGGTCTCGCTGGCGGCCGGCACCACTGCGGCACCCGAGTGGCGCTCCGGCTGGGGCCTGGTCAGGCCGGCCGATGGGGCCACGCAGGGTCCGACCGCCGGCAACATCGCGTCGATCAAGCTGGAAGGCGGCGCCAGCCGCTGGCAGGCCCGGGTGGACAACCATCTGGCCGGGCCGGTGCAGGTCGCCCTGCGCCAGGACAGCGGGGCCGCGCTGCTGCCGGGGCTGCCGATGCAGGCGGTGCTGCCCGGTTCGGCCAGCGTGGTGGTGGTGCGCCTGCAGTTGCCCCCAGACACCCAGGGCCTCAACCTGCTGCTGGATGCGGTACCGGGCGACCCGGCCGCGCAGCCGCGCGACGTGGCCTACCAGCTGCCCTTCGACGCCAAGCGCTTCCAGGTGACCCAGGCGCCGCAGGGGCGATTCAGCCATACCGACGCCGAGAACCGCGACGCGGTCGACTTCGCGCTGCCGGAAGGCACGCCGGTGCTGGCCGCACGCGCCGGCAAGGTGATGCAGGTACAGGGCAACTTCACCGCCAATGGCCGCGACCCGGCGCGCGACCGCGAGCGCGCCAACTTCATCCGGGTGCTGCACGAAGACGGCAGCATGGCCGTCTACGCCCACCTGCAGGCCAATGGGGTGCTGGTCCGCAGCGGGCAGCGGGTCGAGGCCGGCCAGCGCATCGGGGTCTCGGGCAACACCGGCTACAGCACCGCGCCGCACCTGCACTTCGTGGTGCAGGCCAATGTGGGCATGCAGCTGCGCTCGATTCCGGTACGGATCGTGGCCCCGCAGGGTGAGCTCCACTTCGCGCGTGAAGAGGCCGACCCCGGCCGGGCCGCGTCGCCCTGACCCGCCGACCGCGGCGGCCCGGTATAATCGCCGGCTTATCTCTTTGAAGAGCGCCCCGGGCGGGCGCGTCACGCCATGTCCGAAGTCGCTACCGAAGCTGCGCGCCGCCGCACCTTCGCCATCATTTCCCATCCTGACGCCGGCAAGACCACGCTGACCGAAAAGCTGCTGCTGTTCGGCGGCGCGATCCAGATGGCCGGTTCGGTCAAGGGCCGCAAGGCGGCCCGCCATGCCACCTCCGACTGGATGGCGCTGGAAAAGGAACGCGGAATCTCGGTCACCTCCTCGGTGATGCAGTTCCCGTACGAAGGCAAGATCGTCAACCTGCTCGACACCCCGGGCCACGCCGACTTCGGCGAGGACACCTACCGCGTGCTCACTGCGGTCGACTCGGCGCTGATGGTGATCGACGTCGCCAAGGGCGTGGAAGAGCGCACGATCAAGCTGATGGAGGTGTGCCGCCTGCGCGACACGCCGATCATGACCTTCATCAACAAGCTCGACCGCGAAGGCAAGGAGCCGATCGACCTGCTGGATGAAGTCGAGAGCGTGCTGGGCATCCAGTGTGCGCCGGTGACCTGGCCGATCGGCATGGGCCAGCGCCTCAAGGGCGTGGTGCACCTGATCAGCGGCGAAGTGCATCTGTACGAACAGGGCCGCAACTTCACCCGCCAGGACTCGACCATCTTCCCATCGATCGACTCGCCCGGCCTGGCCGAGAAGATCGGTGAGCGCATGCTGGCCGATCTGCGCGACGAACTGGAACTGGTGCAGGGTGCGAGCCATCCGTTCGATCTGGAGGCCTACCTGGCGGGCCGTCAGACGCCGGTATTCTTCGGCTCGGGCGTGAACAACTTCGGCGTGCAGCCGCTGCTGGACTTCTTCGTCGAGCACGCGCCGTCGCCGCAGCCGCGCGCCACCACGGGCCGCGAAATCGCTCCGCAGGAAAACAAGCTGACCGGGTTCGTGTTCAAGATCCAGGCCAACATGGACCCGCAGCACCGCGACCGGGTGGCCTTCATGCGGATCTGTTCGGGCCGCTTCGTGGCGGGCATGAAGACCTTCCACGTGCGCACGGGCAAGGACATGAAGCTGGCCAATGCGCTGACCTTCATGGCCAGCGACCGCGAGATCGCGGCCGAGGCCTGGCCGGGCGATGTCATCGGCATCCACAACCACGGCACCATTTCCATCGGCGACACGTTCACCGAGGGTGAGGCGGTGAGCTTCACCGGCATCCCGAACTTCGCCCCGGAACTGTTCCGCCGCGCGCGGCTGCGCGATCCGCTGAAGCTCAAGCAGCTGCAGAAGGGCCTGGCGCAGCTGTCCGAGGAAGGCGCCACGCAGTTCTTCCGCCCGCTGATGAGCAACGATCTGATCCTGGGCGCGGTCGGCGTACTGCAGTTCGACGTGGCGGCCTACCGCCTGAAGGACGAGTACGGCGTGGAAGCGAGCTTCGAGCCGGTCAGCGTCACGACGGCGCGCTGGGTCACCTGCAGCAACGAGAAGAAGCTGGAAGAGTTCCGCGAAAAGAACGCCAGCAACCTCAGCATCGACGCTGCCGGCCAGCTGGTGTACCTGGCCCCGACCCGGGTGAACCTGCAGCTGGCGCAGGAACGCGCGCCGGACGTGCGCTTCGCGGCAACCCGCGAAGCGGCCCACAGCGTCTCGGTCGGCTGACGGCTGACCGGGTGCTGGACGATGGCGCGTGCAAGCGCGCGTCATCACGGCGATGATAGGGGGGAGCGGGTCCCCCTCCCCGCGCAATCTCATCGCCATGACCTCAGTTGCTTCCGTACGTGAAGAAATCGCCAGCGCCCTGACCCACGGGTTGGGCGCCGTTGCCGCACTGGCTGGCAGCGCGGTGCTGATCACCCTTGCCGCGATCTACGGCGACGCCTGGCAGCTGGCCAGCGCGATCGTGTTCGGCGTGGCCCTGCTGCTGCTCTACACGGCCTCCACGCTCTACCACGCGATCCAGCACCCGGTCGCCAAGGGTCGCCTGAAGGTGTTCGACCACTGCGCGATCTACCTGCTGATCGCGGGCACCTACACGCCGTTCACCCTGATCGGCCTGCGCGGTCCGTGGGGTTGGGGCATGTTCACGGCCATCTGGGCGCTGGCGCTGTCGGGGGTGATCTTCAAACTCTTCTTCACCGGCCGCTTCAAGCTGCTCTCGACCATCATCTACATCGCGATGGGCTGGATGGTGCTGGTGGCGATCAAGCCGATGTGGTCCTCCATCGACGGCTGGACACTGGGCTGGCTGTTCGCCGGCGGCCTGTCCTACACGCTCGGCACCTACTTCTACCACCGCGAATCGATCCCCTACTCCCACGCCATCTGGCACCTGTTCGTGATCGGGGGAAGCGTATGTCACTTCATAGCGGTAACCGCGCAGGTGCTGTAGCACCGGCGCGGTTTCCGCTATGAAGTGACACCCGATCCTGCTTCGCAGGATTGGGCCCCGTGGGCGTGCCACCTATCCCCGCGCCTGTCGGCGCGCCCCCTTAACAAAAGGGGGCTTGCGCGTTCTGCAAGCTCACCTCGCTGACGTATCGCTTACGTAAGCTTCGCGTTACGTGCACGATGAACGGGCAAGGATGGGTGGGTGAATACCGTTCCCGCTCCTGCGTCGCCTACTCCCTCCTCCCGCTCACGTTGGCGCCTGCGCCGCCCTGGCAAGCGGGGGCAACGCTGGCTGGCGGTGCTGGTGTTCCTGTTTGCGCTGGTGCTGGTGGTCATCGCGGTGTGGGATTGGAACTGGTTCAAGGGGCCAGTCGAGCGCGCCGTGCAGGCCAAAACCGGGCGCGAATTCCATATTGGCGGCAACCTGGATGTTGACCTGGGGCGCACCCTGACCGTGCGCGCCGATGGGCTGACCTTTGCCAACGCCGAATGGTCCAAGAAGCCGCGCATGGCCAGTGCCGACCGGGCCGAGATTGATCTGCGCGCCTGGCCGCTGCTGCGGGGTGATATCCAGATTCCCGAAATTCGCCTGACCCGCCCGGACCTGCTGCTTGAAACCGCGCCCGGCAAGGATCAGCCCGGCAATTGGGATTTCCTGGGGCCCAGCGACGGCAACCCGCCGGTGCTGCGTCGTCTGCTGGTCGAGGACGGTAGACTGCAGTTCCTGGATGCTGCCGGCAAGACCGACATTCTCGTTGCCCTCACCAGCGGCAAGCCGCGCAACGCGGATAGTGCCCCGCCCCTGCTGGTCAACGGCAAGGGCCGTTGGCAGGGCAATCCGTTCACCCTGGAAGGCAATACCGAATCGCCGCTGGAATTGACCAACAGCGATCATCCGTTCCGCATCCACCTGGACGGCCGCGCCGGCAATACCCACGCCATTGCCAGCGGCACCCTCACCAACCCGTTTGCACTGCGCACTTTCGATCTTGATCTGGCCCTGAGTGGCCAGGACATGGAAGACCTGTATCCGCTGATCGGCCTGGCCATTCCGTCCACCCCACCGTACCGGCTCAAGGGCAGGCTCAAGCGCAACAACGATATCTGGCGCTACGAGAACTTCACCGGCGTGGCCGGCGACAGCGATCTTGGCGGCACCGCCCAGATCGAAGTGGGTGGAGATCGCCCGTTGCTGAAGGCCGATCTGGTCTCCAAGCGGCTCGACTTCGACGATCTGGCCGGCTTCATCGGTGCACCGCCCAAGACCGGTGCCGGTGAATCGGCAAACGCCGAGCAGAAGGCCGAGGCCGCTGCGCTCGCCGTGAAGGCCAAGGTACTGCCGGATACGCCGTACAACCTGGGCAAGCTGCGCGCGATGGACGCCGATGTGCGGTGGAAGGCACAGCGCATCAATTCTCCGGTACTGCCGCTGGATGACATGGATGCGCACCTCAAGCTCGACGACGGCCTGCTGCGGCTGGAGCCATTGAACTTCGGCGTTGCGGGCGGCGACATCCGCAGCACCATCCGCATGGATGCGCGCAAGCCGACCATTGCCACCCAATTCAAGGCCAGCATCCGCAAGGTGCAGCTCGGCCGCCTGTTCCCCGATGCCAAGCTTGCCGAGCAGGCGTCCGGCGGCATCAGTGGCGAGGTCAACCTGAGCGGGACCGGCAACTCCGTCGCGGCGATGCTTGGCAGCTCGGATGGCTCCGTTGCGATCGGCATCGGCCGCGGCCATGTCGGCAACCTGATCATGGAGCTGGCCGGCCTGGATGTGGCCGAATCGCTGAAGTTCCTGTTCACCGGCGACAAGCAGATTCCGCTGCGCTGCGCCTGGGGCGACTTCGGCTTGGCACGTGGCGTCATGACCTCGCAGCAGTTGGCCTTCGACACCACCGATACGCTGATCCTTGGCGAAGGCACAGTGGACCTCAAGCAGGAAAAGCTCGACCTGCTGCTGCGTCCGCGCCCCAAGGACATCAGCATCCTGGCGCTGCGTTCGCCGCTGCGCATCGGCGGCACGTTCAAGGATCCCTCGTTCCGCCCCGACTTCAAGGCACTGGGCGTGCGCGGCGTGATCGCGCTCACGCTGGGCAGCATCGCCCCGCCTGCCGCCCTGCTGGCCACGATCGAAACCGGGCCGGGCGAAGATTCGAACTGTGGTGGCCGCTACGCGAAATGAACACGTCCCGCGCGCCGGTCCACGACCGGCGCTGGCGGGCGGCGATCAGCCCGCCACGATGTACTGCTGCAGCTGGTCCAGCTTCTGCGCCTGCTCGTCGATCACCGACTTCACCAGATCGCCGATCGAGATGACCCCGATCACGCCGCTGCCGTCCACCACCGGCAGGTGCCGGATGCGGTAGTCGGTGACCAGTTGCAGGCAGTGCTCCACCTGCTCGCCCGGCGCAACGGTGACGACCTTGGCGGTCATGATGTCGCTGACCCGGGTAGTGCGCGAGGACCGCTCGTGCAGCACGATCTTGCGTGCGTAATCGCGCTCGGACAGGATGCCGACCAGCTGCCGGCCTTCCATCACCAGCACCGCGCCGATGCCTTTCTCGGCCATCAGCCGGATCGCGTCGATCACCGCCGATTCCGGGGCTACTGCGAAAACCTCAGGGGACTTGCCTTCCAACAGCTGTCGTACCGTGGTCATCTCGCTGCTCTCCACCGATGGGATGCAGGGCCGAGTCTGCCACGAACGGTGCCTGCCAGGTGTCAATCAGGTACAGCGGCCGCTGCTTGGATTCCTCATACAGCCTGCCCAGGTATTCACCGATCAGGCCCAGCGCGATCAGCTGCACGCCCCCCAGGAACAGGATCACCGCCATCATGGTGGGATAGCCGGCCACCCGGTCGCCGTACAGTGCCGCCTTCACCACCACCCACATGCCGAACACGAACGCGGCGGTGGCCGTGGCCAGCCCGAGATAGGTGGCGGCGCGCAGCGGCACCGTGGAGAAACTGGTGATCGCTTCCAGCGCCAGATTCCACAGCTTCCAGAGCCCGAATTTGCTGTTGCCGACCATCCGCGCCTGCCGGTGGTACGGCAGCGCCTTGCGCCGGAAGCCGACCCAGCCGAACAGCCCTTTCATGAACCGGTGGCGTTCACGCAACTGACCCAGCGCCTGCAGCGCACGCGGCGAGAGCAGGCGGAAATCGCCGGTATCGGCCGGAATGGGCGTCTTCGACAGACGCCCGATCACCCGATAGAACGCCGCCGCGGTGCTGCGCTTCAGCCAGCCCTCGCCGTCGCGCACCAGGCGCGTCCCGTAGACGTTGTCGTACCCCTGTTGCCACAGCGCGACGAAGTCGGGAATCAGTTCCGGCGGATCCTGGCCATCGGCGTCGAGAATCATCACCGCACCGTCCTCGACCCTGTCCAACCCTGCGGTCAAGGCGGTTTCCTTGCCGAAGTTGCGCGACAGGCGCAGCAGGCCCACCGCCGCATCATCGGCCGCCAGCTGCTGCATCACCCGCCAGGTGGCATCGGTACTGCCGTCGTCCACGTAGACGATCCGGCCATCGATACCGTCCAGCCCATCCAGCACCGCACGCAGCCGCGGGTGCAGCAGGGGCAGCGCCATGGCTTCGTTGTGGGCGGCAATGACCAGGGTCAGGCGTTGGGCAGGCATGCGCGGAGTGTACCGTTGCGCCGTCACGCGCATGCATCGTCAGTTGTCATCGAGGTAGGCACCGCCTCCCAGCTGGCGTGCCTGGCGCTGGATCCACGCGGCGCGGCGCTGTACGTAGGGCCCGGGCCTGGCGGCGTTGTAGCGGCGCGGCGCGGGCAGCACCGCCGCCAGCTTCGCGCTCTCGCCCGGGGTCAGGCGCGCCGCGTCCTTGTTCCAGAACTGCCGGGACGCGGCCTGGGCGCCGTAGATGCCATCGCCGAACTCGGCGATGTTGGCGTACATCTCCAGGATCCGCGACTTCGGCCAGAGCGCCTCGATCAACACCGTGTACCAGACCTCCAGGCCCTTTCGGATCCAGCTGCGGCCCTGCCACAGGAACAGATTCTTGGCCACCTGCTGGCTGATCGTGCTGGCGCCCCGGAGCCGGCCACCGCGCGCATTGTGGTCACGCGCCTTCTCGATCGCCTGCAGGTCGAACCCGTTGTGCTCCGGGAAGCGCTGGTCCTCCGCTGCCACCAGCGAGATTGGCAGGCTGGCCGCCATCTGGTCCAGGTCGCGCCATTGATGGTGCAGCCGGTAGCGCCAGTCGCCCTGGCCCAGCGCCTCGCCGTAGCGCCAGAGCATCACCGTGGACAGCGGCGGATCGACCACGCGCAGCACCACGACCTGCAGCACGCTGCCCACCACGAACAGCACGGGCAGCCACAGCAGGTACTTCCAGCGCCAGCGGCGTGGGCGTGACGGTTCCAGGCCCGGATCGGCCTTGTGGTTGCTGCGCTCTGCCCCCATTACTGGTGCATCCTCTGCTTGCATGGTTGTCGGCGCATTATCCGGCAACACGCCCCCATTTAAATAAGCGCAGCCACCGACCCGATGACCGCCCAGACCGATTCCCTCGTCCGCTTCCTGCTCCCCGATGCCGGCGTCCGCGGCGTGCATGTGCACCTCGACGCCACCTGGCAGGAAATCCTGTCCCACGCCAGCTATCCGCCCGTGGCGGCCGAACTGCTGGGCGAAGCCAGCGTGGCCTCGGCCCTGTTCACCGGCCACACCAAGGTGGATGGACGCCTGTCCATCCAGCTGCGCAGCAGCACCGCCATGCGCACCCTGTTCACCGAGTGCACCGCCGCCGGGACCCTGCGCGGGATCGTGCAGATGTCCGACGAGGGCGATGCCCCACGCGACCTGACCGCCCTGGGCGACGACGCGCTGCTGGCCATCACCATCGAAAACCCCGGCCTGGACCCGCGCGAGCCGCAGCGTTACCAGAGCCTGGTCGGACTGGGCGCGCCGGGCCTGGATGAGGCGTTCGAAGACTACTTCCGCCAGTCCGAACAGCTGCCGACGCGCCTGCTGCTGGCCGCCGACGGCACCCGCGCCGCCGGCCTGCTGCTGCAGAAGCTGCCCGGCGACGGGGGTGACGAGGATGGCTGGGTCCGCGCCAGCGCCCTGTTCGAGACCCTCGGCAAGCAGGAACTGCTCGACGTGGACGCCGAAACGCTGCTGGTGCGTCTCTTCCACGAGGAGAACCCGGAACTGCTGGGTGCCCGCCCGCTGCGCTTTGCCTGCTCCTGCTCGCGCGAGCGCGTGGAGAGCATGCTGCAGTCGCTGGGCGAGGAGGAAGCCCGGGCCTCCGCCGAGGCCACCGGTTCAGTCGATATCCGTTGCGAATTCTGCGGACAGGAGTATCACTTTCCCTTGACGGAATTCGACATACTGTTCAGCGACGCCGTCGTTTCATCGCCGGCACCTGAACGGCTTCAGTAATCGCCGCGCGAGTTTTGTTCTGGGGAGAACCAAGACTTGTTAAGAAATCATAAACGCCCTAGGATCAGTGTCCCGCTTCGGCGGGAACTTGTGTTCATCACCGCTGTCTGAGAGTTCCCATGCGTGCCCTTCTGCGTCTACCGCTGGCCCTGATGATCGCCCTCGCCGCGATCCCGGGCGCGCATGCGCAATCCAAGGCACGCCAGGACAGCACGGTGATTCCGGTGTGGAACAAGGGCAGCGGCAAGGTCGAGGCCCTGCTGTACCTGGAACCCACCGGTGAGCAGGCGGCCGGCGCGCGCTGGCACTTCGGGCGCAGCTCGCTGGACGCGGCCTTCGGGCTGTCCTCCGGCGATTCGCTGGGCCTGCTGTGCAACAGCAGCCGCGGCACCAGCATCAGCGGACTGGCCAGCCATTGCATGCTGGCCAGCCTGGGCGACGATGACGACAACACCCTGAGTCGCCGGGTCACCGGCACGGCGGCGTTCAACCGCCCGGGCGGTCGCCTCGGCATCACCGCCGGGACCGGCAAGGACACGCTCCCGGCCTGGCTGGCCGGCCCGAACAAGTCGCCGGCGCTGCGCGCCGAGCAGAACGACCTCACCGTGTTCGGCCAGAAGAACATCGGCCGCGAGGGCTTCGTATCCATTGGCGGCACCTACGCCAAGGCGCGCCTGGTGCCCCTGTCCGATGTCTCCCCTGCCCTGGTGGACCGCTGGGACAGCAAGAGCCTCACTCTGGGTGCCGGCTATGGCAACTTCAGCGGCAACATCATCGGCCGCGTGGTCGATGTGCCGGGCCAGCCCGGCAAGTGGGAAGGCCTGGGCGTCGGCCTGACCTGGCGTACGCCCTGGAGCGGCCAGCTCACTGTGGGTGCGGAGAACGTCATCACCCGCGGCAAGAACCCCTTCGCCCCGCGCAATGAAAGCACCGACGAGGGCACGGTGCCCTACGTCCGCTACGAACAGGATCTCTGAGAGGGTCGCCCCTCCAGTCTGCTGACCAAGGCGCGTCTCCGACGCGCCTTTTTTCTGCGCGTCGCCTGTGACCGGCCCTCCATTCAGACAGGGCCGATGGCGCCAGATTTGAAAAAATGTGCTGAAAGTCATGTCTCAAGTTGACCCCCTCAAGACCCCATTTGCCCCCCTCGGTGACGGAAAGCCTTGTCCCGCAAGGACTTTGCCGAATTTCACCCAAAACACATGAAGTATTAACGGGTCTTTAATTTCTCTGACGACGTGGTTACTATCGAGTCAGCTTCACGATTTGGAGTCGCCTTTCGCCTCCGCGTCGAAGCCCATCCAATACCACGTAGCACCCAAGTCCCCTTGGAGAGAGAGAGCCAATGAATTGCAGGACAAACAAGCTGCGCGACGCCATCGCGTTCGCGCTGGTGGTCACCGCTGGCAGCAGCGGCGCCGCCTTCGCACAGGACAACACCCAGACCCTGGACAAGATCGAAGTCACCGGTTCGCGCATCAAGCGCGCTGACCTGGAGTCCTCGCAGCCGGTCTTCACCATGAGCCGCGAGCAGATCCAAGCCCAGGGCCAGACCTCGATCGGCGACATCATCCAGAACATCGCCACCAGCGGCTCGACGCTGAACAGCACCTACAACAACGGCGGCAACGGCGAAACCCGCGTGAACCTGCGCAACCTGGGTTCCAGCCGCACCCTGGTGCTGGTCAACGGTCGTCGTTGGGTCGGTGGTACCGGCCTGGGTGGCGCAGTCGACCTGAACACCATTCCGTCGGCCGCTGTTGAGCGCGTGGAAGTCCTGAAGGACGGCGCCTCGACCATCTACGGTTCGGACGCCATCGCCGGCGTGGTCAACATCATCCTGCGCCAGAACTTCGACGGCGCCGAAGCCAACGCCTACTTTGGTCAGTACGACAAGGGCGACGGTTCGCGTGAAGCCTATGACTTCACCATCGGCTCGGCCGGTGACAAGTGGCACGCCACCCTGGGTGTCGGCTACGTGAAGGAAGAGGCCGTGTGGGCGGGCGACCGTGCCATCTCCTCCGTGCCGGTCTACGGCGCAGTGCCGTACACGGGCAACAGCTCCACCACCCCGGAAGGCCGCTTCGGCTTCTACCAGCAGGTCGGCACCAACCCCGACGGTTCGCCGCGCTTCGGCGCTGCGCGTCCGAATGGCACGGAAGGCTACTTCATCACCGGCAACGGTGGCAGCACCTTCCGTAACTACACCCAGGCCGACAGCTTCAACCACGCGCCGGGCAACCTGCTGATCACCCCGCAGGAACGCACCTCGATCTTCGCCGACGCCGGTCTGAACATCACCGACAACGTGCGCTTCAAGACCACGGTGACCTACAACGAGCGTGAGTCCGAGCAGATCCTGGCGGCCATGCCGATCGTGCTGGGTCGCGCCGCACCGGGCACCAACGGCGCCAATATCGTCATCGACGCCGACAACATCTACAACAACACCGGCCGTGATATCGACTACATCCAGTACCGTGCAAACGAGACTGGCGGTCGTATCTACAAGCAGAACGTGAAGACCTACGCGTTCAACGGTGCGTTCGAAGGTGACTTCGAAGTCGGCAGCCGGTTCTGGAACTGGGAAACCGGTATGTTCTACGGCAAGAACGACCAGACCGACGTCACCACTGGCTTCTTCAACATCTCCGCGCTGCGTAACGCCCTGGGCCCGTCGTTCATCGATGCTGGCGGCGTGGCACGTTGCGGCACCGCAGCCAACACGGTCGACGGCTGCGTGCCGATGAACATGCTGAGCGGCGCCGGCTCGCTGACCCCGGAAATGATCGATTACGCCGGTTTCACCGCGCATGACGTCTACGGCTACGAGCAGAAGACCTATTACGGCAGCATCGGTGGCGAGCTGTTCGACCTGCCGGGCGGCGCGTTCGCCTTCTCGCTGGGTGCCGAACACCGTGAAGAGTCCGGCTTTGACGGCCCGGACGCCCTGATCAACTCCGGCGACACCACCGGCAATGCGCGTACTGCGACCGACGGCAGCTACAAGCTGGACGAAGCGTACCTCGAACTGGCAATCCCGCTGCTGTCCGGCGTGACCGGCGCGCAGCTGCTGGACTTCAGCGTGGCGACCCGCTTCTCTGATTACAGCAACTTCGGCAACACGACCAACAGCAAGTTCGGTTTCCGCTGGAAGCCGATCAACGACCTGATGATCCGTGGTAACTGGTCCGAGGGCTTCCGCGCTCCGACCATCAGCGAACTGTACTCGGGCATCAGCGACACCTTCGAAGACGTGGCCGATCCCTGCGCCGGCGTCCAGACGGGCAACGCCAACACCCCGCCGGCCAGCTGCGCAGGCGTGCCGGCGTACAACCAGTCCAACTCGCAGATCCGTACCACCACCGGTGGCAATCCGAATCTCGGGCCGGAAACCTCGACCTCCAAGACCCTGGGCTTCGTCTACAGCCCGAGCTTCGCACCGGGCCTGGACGTTTCGGTTGACTGGTGGAACATCAAGATCGAAGGTGCCATCTACGCGCAGACCGCCCAGCAGACGCTGGACTCCTGCTATGACCAGGGCGTGGCTTCGCAGTGCGACCTGATCGAGCGTGATAGCACCGGCCAGATCTCGAACCTGCTGGCCGTGCCGAGCAACGTCGGTACGATGGAAGTGGAAGGCTGGGACGTGACCCTGGGTTACCGCCTGCCGGATACCACCTACGGCAGCTTCAGCTTCGTGCTGGATACCGCGTACACCTCGAAGTACACCATCGAAGATCCGGTGACCGAAGGCTACAACCGCGTCGGCAACTACCTGAGCCGCGACAACTACTGGCGTGTGCGTTCCAACCTGCTGGTTGCCTGGCAGCTGGGTGACTTCGGTGCGACCGCATCGGCACGTTACTACTCGCGTCAGAACGAAGACTGCACCGGCACCGCTTTCGGTGGCGCCAACTTCGCTCTGCTGTGCTCGGACGCCGATCATATTGGCCTGAAGGGTGAACCGGATCCGCAGCGCAAGATCTCCAGCGTCACGTATACCGATCTGAGCGCCTACTGGCAGTCGCCGTGGAACGCCCGCATCACCGTGGGTGTCAACAACGCCTTCGACCGCGATCCGCCGAAGTCGTTCACCACGTTTGCCAACAGCTTCGACCCGCAGTATGAAATCCCGGGTCGCTTCCTCTACATGCGCTACAACCAGAAGTTCTGATCTGGCTGTAACCGTGTAGTGTTGGACGACAACGGCCCCGCAAGGGGCCGTTGTTGTTTGTGCGGCAGGCAGTGCTCCGAGCACCGCGACGAAAAAAACGGCCCTCGCGGGCCGTTTCTCGTCTGCATGGTGGTCGGCGATACCTCAACCGATCGGAATCAACGTCTCGATCACGTGCTCCACATACGCCTCGAAGTCCTCGCGCGCCGGCTTGGGCTGCTGCAGCTGCAGCGACAACTGCAGAAAGCCCACATAGGCGGCGTACGCCAGACGCGCGCGATGCTGCGCATCGGTACGGCTCAACCCGGCCTGGCGGAACGATGCCACCAGGTACTCCAGGCGGCGGTGCGAGACGCGGTCGATGACCGGGCGCACCATCGGGTGATCCAGCGCCTTCAGCAGTTCGCTGTAGATGATGTGCGGCTGCACTTCATGGGCCACCACCTGGAACAGCTGGCGCAGGCGCGCACGCGGGTCCGGTACGTCTTCCAGGCTGCCGAACACCTGTTCCTGTTCGAACAGCTCCCAACGCTCCAGCGCGGCCTGCAGCAACGCATCGCGCGAGGGGAAATGCCAGTAGAAACTGCCCTTGGTCACGCCGAGGCGGCGGGCCAGCGGCTCCACCGCCACCGCACCGACGCCTTGTTCAGCGATGAGGTCCAGGGCGGCCTGGGCCCAGTCTTCCGCGCTCAGGCGGCTGTTGCGGCCGGCACGTGGCTCGCCGGCGGAAGCGTCAGGTTCATTCATGGTCATGATTTAACCATACGCCGGGGTCGGTTTGTATGGAATTGCGCGCCCATGGGACCCCAGACCCTGTAGAGCCACGCCCTGCGTGGCTGCCCCACCACCCGAACCATACTAGAGAGTATTGACATGCCAAAAGCCAGGTCCATACTAGCAAGTATGGTAACCCCGACCCCCTCCCTGCCCGCCACCACCGACGAGAGGCTGACCGCCGCTCACGAGGCCGTGCTGGCCGCCACCTGTTCGGGCCCCGGTCGTCGCGGTACCGTGCTGTTCGCGCACGGCTTTGGCCAGACCCGTCATGCATGGACCGCCACTGCAGAGTCGCTGGCCAGGGCCGGCTATGAAACGCTGGCCTACGACGCGCGCGGTCACGGCGATTCCGACTGGAACGCGGCGGACCTGCCCTACCACGGCGAACAATTCGCCGACGACCTGATCGTGCTGGCCGGCGAACAGCCGCAGCCGCCCATTCTGGTGGCAGCATCGATGGGCGGGCTGTTCGGCCTCCTCGCCGAGGCACGCTGGCCGGGGCTGTTCTCGGCGATGGTGCTGGTCGACATCACCCCCCGCTGGGACACGGCCGGGGTCGAACGCATCCTGATGTTCATGACCGCCCATCCGGACGGATTCGCCTCGCTGTCGCAGGCGGCCGACGTGATTTCCGCCTATATGCCGCATCGTCCACGCAAGTCCGATGATTCGCTGCGCGCCCTGCTGCGCGAGGACGGTCAGGGACGCTGGCGCTGGCATTGGGACCCGCGCCTGGTCGCCGAACTGGCGCGCGACAGTGAACACCACCAGGATGCGCTCGCCGACGCGGCGCGCCAGGTGAAATGTCCGGTGCTGCTGGTCAGCGGCGGGCGCAGCACCCTGGTCACCCCGCAGACGGTGGCCGAGTTCCTGGCGTTGGTGCCGCACGCACGCCACGTGCAGTTGCCGGAGGCCACGCATATGGTCGCCGGCGACGACAACAACGCCTTTACCGCTACTGTGTTGGACTATCTGGACGTGTTGCCCTCGGCCTCCGCCGTGGCACAGTCCGCCACAACCGAGCACGTCACCGGAGCACGCTCATGAGCATTGTCGTCCCCTTCCTCGCCATCCTGCTGGCAGGCGCAGTCGTCGCCTACCATCGGATGCGGCTGATCACCTGGACGCTCACCAGCCTCGTGCTGCTGGCGGCCTGCTGGTTCATTCCCTACATCAACCAGACCGCAACGATCGTGGCCGCCGCCATCGTCGCCGTCATCGCCGTTCCGCTGCTGCTGCCGTTCATCCGCAAGCCGCTGCTGACCGCGCCGATGATGAAGGTGTTCCGCAAGGTGCTGCCGCCGCTGTCGCAGACCGAGCGCATCGCGCTGGAAACCGGCTCGGTCGGTTTCGAAGGCGAACTGTTCACCGGTGACCCGGACTGGAACATCCTGCTCAGCTACCCCAAGCCGCAGCTCACCGCCGAAGAACAGGCCTTCCTCGATGGCCCGGTGGAAGAGCTGTGCCGCATGGTGAACGACTGGGAGATCACCCACGTCTACGCCGACCTGCCGCCGGAACTGTGGAGCTTCATCAAGAAGAACAAGTTCTTCGGCATGATCATCCCGAAGGAATACGGCGGCCTTGGCTTCAGCGCGCTGGCCCACCACAAGGTGATCCAGAAGCTGGCGTCGGTGTCGAGCGTGGTGAGCTCCACCGTCGGCGTGCCCAACTCGCTCGGGCCGGGTGAACTGCTCAACCACTACGGCACCCAGGCGCAGAAGGACCAGTACCTGCCGCGCCTGGCCGATGGCCGTGAAGTGCCCTGCTTCGGCCTGACCGGCCCGTTCGCCGGCTCGGATGCCACCTCCATTCCCGATTACGGCATCGTCTGCAAGGGCGAGTGGAACGGCGAGCAGGTGCTGGGCGTCAAGCTCACCTTCGACAAGCGCTACATCACGCTGGCCCCGGTGGCCACGCTGATCGGCCTGGCCTTCCGCATGTACGACCCGGATGGCCTGATTGGTACCACCCGCGACATCGGCATCACCCTGGCCCTGCTGCCGCGTGATACCGCCGGCGTGGAAATCGGCCGTCGCCATTTCCCGCTCAACTCGACCTTCCAGAACGGCCCGATCCGCGGCAAGGATGTCTTCATCCCGCTGACCCAGCTGATCGGCGGCGCCGAGAAGGCCGGCAAGGGCTGGAACATGCTCAACGAGTGCCTGGCCGTGGGCCGCTCCATCACCCTGCCCTCCACCGCCAGCGGCGGTGCCAAGGCCGGCGCGGTGGTGACCGGTGCCTACGCACGCATCCGCAAGCAGTTCGGCCTGTCGGTCGGCCGCTTCGAGGGCGTGGAAGAAGCGCTGGCCCGCATCGGCGGCAAGGCCTATGCGATCAGCGCGCTGTGCCAGGCCACGGCCGCTGCCGTGGATCGCGGCGACGTGCCGTCGGTGCCCTCCGCCATCGCCAAGTACCACTGCACCAGCATGAGCCGTGAGGTGATCTCGGACGTGATGGACGTGATCGGCGGCAAGGGCATCATCCTGGGGCCGCGCAACTTCGCCGGCCGCAGCTGGCAGGCCGCACCGATCGCGATCACGGTCGAGGGCGCCAACATCATGACCCGCAGCCTGCTGATCTTCGGCCAGGGTGCGATCCTGTGCCACCCGTGGGTGCTGAAGGAAATGAAGGCCGCGCAGGATCCGGACACCCGTGCCGGCCTGCAGGAATTCGACCGCAGCCTGTTCGGCCACATCCGCTTCGGCATCTCCAACGCCGTACGTTCGTTCTGGTTCGGCCTGACCGGTGCCCGTTTCGGCGCCGCTCCGGGCGATGCCTACACGCGCCGCTACTTCCGCAAGCTGGACCGCTACTCGGCCAACCTGGCGCTGATGGCCGACATCTCGATGATGACGCTGGGCGGCAAGCTGAAGTTCAAGGAATCGCTGTCCGGCCGCCTGGGCGACGTGCTGAGCCACATCTACATGACCAGCGCCATGCTCAAGCGTTACCACGACGAAGGCGCACCGACGGCCGACCAGCCGCTGCTGGCCTGGGCCTTCCATGACAGCGTGCACAAGATCGAAGAGTCGCTGTCTGCAGCGCTGCGCAACTTCCCGATCCGTCCGATCGGCTGGCTGATGTGGCTGCTGATCTTCCCGTTCGGCCGCCGTGCCGAAGCGCCGGGCGACCGCCTGGGCCACCGTGTGGCGGCGCTGCTGATGGCCCCGAACGAAGCCCGCGACCGTCTGGCCAGTGGCGTGTTCCTGACCCCGTGCGAGAACAACCCGGGCGGTCGCATCAACAGCTACCTGTCCAAGGCGATCATGGCCGAGCCGGTGGAGCGCAAGTTCATCAAGGCGCTCAAGACCAAGGGCATCGAGGCGCTGGACTTCGTCACGCAGCTGGACGAAGCCGTGGCCGAAGGCGTGATCACCCAGGACGAACGCACCCTGCTCGAAGAGCTGCGTGCCATCACCCTGGAAACGATCACGGTGGACGACTTCGACCCGAAGGAACTGCGCTCGGCCGGGTACTACGACCGCGAACAGAAGGACGTGCAGTCCGAAGCGGCGTAATTCCGCATCGACGCACCCCATACGGCGGACTTCGGTCCGCCGTTTTTTTTGAGGAGACACATCCATGGCCGCTCCCCTGTTGAACCTGTACCACCGCATGCAGCGCTGGCCGGCCGGCCAATGGCTCTTCTCACGTGCGGTCTGCTTCAAGGCCCCGTACTTCGCCAGCATCGCGCCGCGCATTACCGTGCTCGAACCCGGTCGCTGCGAGGGCCGCATCGCGCACCGGCGCAAGGTCACCAACCACATCGGCACGGTGCACGCGATCGCGCTGTGCAACCTGGCCGAACTCACGGCGGGCCTCATGGTGGATGCCTCGCTGCCCAAAGGCATGCGCTGGATCCCCAAGGGCATGGAAGTGAAGTACCTGGCCAAGGCCACCGGCCCGCAGCACGCGGTGGCTACGCCTGCGCAGCCGATCGTCGCGGCCGAGGCAGGCTACGCGTTGCCGGTCAACGTGCAGATCCGCGACACCTCGGGCACTGCGGTGTTCGACGCGCGGATTGATATGTGGGTGTCGCCGGTCAAGAAGTCTTGAGGCTCCACGCGAAGGGCAGCGTTTCAATTCATACGAGCTGGGGCGGCCGTCGGGCAGCCCCGCTCCGGGATATCCCGTGCCTTCGGCCCGCGATATCCGCGCATTCCACCTCATCCCCGCGCCGTTGGCGCGCCCCCTTCAACAAGAAGAGGGCTCTTCCCCCAGCAGGGTCCGCGAACGAAGTGCAGACACGCATGGCGTGTCTCTACGAGGGACGCCGAGCCCACCGCGACCCCGGCAGCATGCACGCATGCTCGCGCACGCGTCCCCGGTAGGGTTGCTTCCCAAACAACCGCCCGCGATGCCGATCGCATGGCGACGCCTAAAAAAACGGAAACCGCCGTCGCCGTTGATCTCCATAGGCCACCCGCCAACCGTCAAAGGGTCGGCGGGGGTGGGTTTGCGGGACTGTAGAAAACATGGGCACGGCGCATGCGCCGGGCGGGTTGGGCAGGACGCCCAACCCAGGCCTTGCCGTGTACGCAGGATTGCGTACACGAGCAAGTTTTCTACCCCATGGACGGATTCACGGCGTGTCCCGCAAACCCGCACCCGCCGGCCCAGCGCGAGCACGTTCGCAGACCTGGGCTGTTCGCCCAAATGCATGAAGCAGCCGGGCAACGCCCGGCTCTACCGGACGTCATGCAACCCGAGCTGTCATACAACCCGAGCTGTCAGGCCGGCACGAACTGCCACGCAACAACGGCCAGGATCGCAGGCACGGCCTGGATGAAGAAGATCCGCTTGTTGACGCTGTACGCGCCATAGCAGCCGGCCACGATCACGCAGCCGAGCATGAAGTTCACCAGCATGGGCAGGTGGTCGAACAGGCCCCAGAACAGACCGGCGGCCAGGAAGCCGTTGTACAGCCCCTGGTTGGCCGCCAGCACCCGTGTGAGCTCCGCCTTCTCCGGCGTGTTGCGGAACGTCTTCAGGCCCAGCGGACGCGTCCACAGGAACATTTCCAGCACCAGGAAGTACACGTGCAACAACGCGACCACCAGGGTCAGGATCAGTGCGGTCCAGTACATGCGCAACCCTCGAACAAGATGAAGAGAGCTTACTCCGGCCGCTCGGCCGGCAGCTTCTTTTCTTCGCGCAGCACCCGGAACGCCGCCGCGGTCATGATCCCCGCCACCGCCAACCCGCCCGCGAACACCGCGTGCGACCCGAACAGCGACAGCCCCTTGTGCACCCAGGCGAAGGTCAGGTCCGCACCGCGGTACACCACCGTGTCGATCGCCGCACCGGCCTTGTAGCGCCACTGCCGGTCCACACGCGTGTAGATCGTCTCGCGTGCCGGCTTGGCCAGCGAGAACTCGCTGGCGCGCGTCATCACCTGCACCATCGCCACCATCAACGGCAGCGGCGACGCCGCCAGCACCGAAAAACCGACGATGATCGCAAAGCCCGGAATCAGCAGCGCCGGCGCGATTCCGTAACGCGACAGCAGCCAGCGGGTCAGCCCCAGCTGCAGCACCAGCGTCAGCGCATTGACCGCCAGGTCCACACGCGAGAAGAATGCCGTACTGGCCGCCGGGTCCGTGTACAGCCTGCGCACGATGGACGCCTGCTCGTTGTACAGCAGCGTGCCGATGCCCACCCCGAACACCACCATTACCGCCAGCCAGCGCAGCAGCGGCTCGCGTGCGATCAGCTTCAGCCCATCCAGCACCCCGCCGCCCATCGGGGTCTCGCCCGAGACCCGGCTTTCCTCACGCTCGCGCGCCACCGCCCACAACCGCAGCCGCCAGATGCATAGCAGGCACACACTCAGGAACCCGGCCGATACCAGCATCAGGTTGGCGATGCCCACCCGCTGCACCAGCGTCGACGTCAACGTTGGGCCGAGGAACGCCCCGATCGTGCCCGCCGCCCCGATATAACCGTAGAAGGCCCGTGCCTGGGTATTGGAGAACACATCGGCCATGAAGCTCCAGAACACCGCCACCGCGAACAGGTTGAAGACCGTGATCCAGAAGAAGAACAGCATGCCTCGCCCCGGCACCCCGCTGTCGAACAGCGCGTAGAAGCCCAGCAGCGTGACAATGAAGAAGCCGTAGACCACCGGCAGGAACACCCGGCGTGGGTAGCGGCTCACCAGCGCCCCGTACAGCGGCTGCAGCACCAGCATGATCGCGAACACACAGGTGAACAGGAACTGCAGCACGAAGTCCTGCAGCGCGATGCCGTGGGCGGAGAACCAGCCGATCAACGACGCCGGGAACACCGTCTGCAGGTCGGCCGAGGCCGCCATCGCCTCACGCACCGGCCGCAGCACGTAGTAGCCACTGAGCAGGCAGAAGAAGTACACGCTGGCCCAGAGCAGCGGCGGCGACTGGCGCAGCGACGCGCGCAGGCCCGGGCGCGCGGACGGGGAAGGCACCGGGGCGGTCATTGCACGCGGGTCCCGCGCAGGCGGCGTCGCAACGGCAGCATCGTGGGGATTCCGGGCAGCAAAGCGCGCAAGGTAAACGATGCACCGCAACATCGCCAGTGGTCGGCGTGCGCACCCGTGCAACGCAGTGCCGCGCGCTGGCTTATGCTCGTGGCATCACCGTTGGGGAACGGACATGTACGACTACATCATCGTCGGCGCAGGCTCGGCCGGCTGCGTGCTGGCCAACCGGCTCAGCGAGGATCCGCAGTGCCGCGTCCTGCTGCTCGAAGCCGGCCCCCGCGACCGCAACCCGTTCATCCACATGCCGGCCGGGCTGGCCCGGCTGGTCAACAACCGGCGCATCAACTGGAACCTGTACACCGAACCCGAACCGGCGCTGGACGGACGGCGGCTGTGGTGGCCGCGCGGCAAGGTGCTGGGCGGCTCCAGCTCGATCAACGCAATGTGCTACGTCCGCGGCGTGCCGGCCGACTACGACGCCTGGGCAGCGGACGGCGCCCTCGGTTGGGACTGGGCGCAGGTCCTGCCGTGGTTCTTGCACTGCGAGGCCAACAGCCGCGGTGCCAGCGCGCTGCACGGCGATGCCGGACCGCTGTCGGTGTCCGACCTTCGCCACCACAACCCCCTCTCCGACGCATTCCTGGACGCAGCCGTACAGGCCGGCCACCCGCGCAATGACGACTTCAACGGCGCGCAGCAGCTCGGCGTGGGCCTGTACCAGGTCACCCAGCGTGACGGCGCCCGCTGCTCCAGCGCCACCGCCTACCTGCGCCCGGCGCGCCGACGGCGCAACCTCACCGTGTTGACCGGCGCCCACGCGCGCATGCTGACCTTCCAGGGCGACACCGCCAGCGGCATCTACTTCCGCCATGCCGGTGCACATCGGCATGCCAGCGCCAGCACCGAAGTGATCCTCAGCGCCGGTGCCATCCACTCCCCGCACCTGCTGATGCTGTCCGGCATCGGCCCGGCACGGCGCCTGCGCAGCCACGGCATCACCCCGCGCGTAGACCTGCCCGGGGTCGGCGGCAACCTGCAGGACCACCTGGACATCTGCACCCTGGTGCACACCCAGCCCGGGGTCAGCTACGACCGCAGCAATCAGGCGCGCATCGCCTTCGACTATTTCCTGCGCGGACGGCGCGGCGCGGGCACCAGCAACATCGCCGAGGCCGGCGGCTTCGCGCGCTCGCCGCTGGCGCCCGATGCCCGCGCGGACGTGCAGTTCCACTTCGTCCCGGCCATGCTCGATGACCACGGCCGCCACCGCCTGCCTGGCGATGGCTACACCCTGCACGCCTGCGCGCTGCATCCGCGCAGCCGGGGACGCATCCACCTGCGCGATGCCGACCCGGCGTCGCCGCCGCGGATCGAGGCCAACTACCTGGGCGACGCCGACGGCCACGACATGGCGATGTTGAAGGCCTGCGTGCGCATGTCGCGCGAGATCCTGCGCCAACCGGCGTTCGACCGCTGGCGGGGCGCGCCGATCTTCCCGGACCGCGATGACCTGGACGGTGCCGCGATGGCCGCCTTCATCCGGGCCAAGGCCGAGACCATCTACCACCCGGTGGGCACCTGCGCGATGGGCACCCATGCCGACGCCGTGGTCGATCCCCACCTGCGCGTGCACGGGTTGCGCCGGCTGCGCGTGGTGGATGCCTCGGTGATGCCGCAGCTGGTCAGCGGCAACACCAACGCGCCCACCCTGATGCTGGCCGAGCGGGCCGCGCACTGGATCCGTGCGGCCGCCACGCCAACCTGAACAGGGCTGCGCCGCGACGCTGGCTCGAGCCCCTCCCATTCGATGCAAAAACCGGGCCTTTTCAATGCGATACGCATTCATCTTCGCTTCGTTTGTGCAATCAGGAAAAGCAGCGCTAGAATCGGTCACAGCAGTTGCGCACGGGCCCCACACGATGAAACAGAACAGCAGGCGCCGACCGATCCGTTCGGCGGCAACCGGGTTGCTGGGCATGCTGATGCCCATCGCAATGTCTTCCACCGCACAGACGTCCAGTGCCGCGCCGGCCGCGTTCCCCGTCAACATCGAGAACAGCGCCGCGGCCAACGTGCCGCACACCCAGCCGGCCGCCTATCGCGCCACGGTGGCCAACCCGAAGGTGCTGCCGCCGGCGCCCGGCTTCAACGTCGCCGCGATCGAATCGATGGCCCAGCAGCTCACCTATGGCGAGCGCGTGCCGGGCATGGCCGTGGCGATCGTGCAGGGCGGCCGCGTGCTCAGCGCGCGCGGCTACGGCGTCACCGACGTCAACAACCCGCAGATGGTCGACGCGCACACCGTGTTCCGCCTGGCATCGCTGTCCAAGGCGTTCGCCGGCACCATGGCCGGCCTGCTGGTCAACGATGGCACCCTGCGCTGGGACAGCAAGGTCACCGACTACGTGCCGGGCTTCCAGCTCAGCTCGCCGGAGGCGACCGAGCGGCTGACCGTCGCCGACCTGCTCAGCCATCGCGTCGGCCTGCCGTACAACGCCTACGACCGCGATGTGGAGGCCAACGCCGAGTACTACACGCTCACCCACAAGCTGGCCTCGACCTCGCTCAAGTGCCAGCCGGGCGATTGCTACGCGTATCAGAACGTGGCCTTCAGCTTGATCGGCGACGTGGTTTACGCCGCCTCCGGCAGCTTCTACGAGCAGTCGGTCGAGCGCCGTCTGTTCAAGCCGCTGGGCATGGACGATGCAAGCCTGGGCCTGGCCGGCATCCAGGCCAGTTCGCGCTGGGCGCGTCCGCACGTACGCAGCCGCAACGGCTGGGTATCGCTGTCTCCCAAGCCGACGTACTACCGCCTCGCCCCCGCGGCCGGCGTCAACGCCAGTGCCAGCGACATGGCGCAGTGGCTGCTGGCCCACACCGGCCACCGCCCCGACGTGTTGCCCGCGCCGCTGCTGGCCACGCTGCATTCGACCCTGATCAACACGCCCGGCGAGATGCGTTCGGGCTGGCGCCGCGAACGCTTGAATTCGGCCGGCTACGCGCTGGGCTGGCGCAACTTCGACTACGCCGGGCATGAAGTGATCTTCCATGCCGGCGCGGTGCAGGGCTATCGCGGCCTGGTCGCCCTGATCCCGGAACGCGACCTCGGCATCGCGATCATGTGGAACGGCGAAAGCAGCCTGCCCAGCGGCCTGCTCCCGACCGTGCTGGACGCGGCGATGGGCCTGCCGAGCCAGCGCTGGCTGGACGTGGACACCGACTTCGGCAGCGACAACCTGATGACCGAAGACAGCAGCCCGGGCCCGGGCAAGCGCAAGGGTGTGTCGTCAGATCGCGCGGTGGCGTCGCCGAGGTAAGCGACGTTGGACGTATGAAAAGAACGAGGCGGCCAATGGCCGCCTTTTTCGTCTGGTAGTGCCGGCGGCTGGCCGGCGCATCGTCTGAACCAGGGTAGTGCCGGCCGCTGGCCGGCTCCCGACACCGCCTGGGCCGGCCAGCGGCCGGCGCTACATGTCGGGATCAACATTCGTTGATCCCTCGCGGGAGGGACTTTTTTCTGCTGGCAAAAAAAAAACCCCCTCCCGCTGGGCTGCCGGGAAGGGGGTTTCAGGTACGGCTATCGGGAATGGATCAGATCAGCGGTGCCGGGGTTGCCGGCAGGGCGACCGGTGCAGCCTTCTTCTTGCGGACCGCCGGCTTGCGCTTGGCGACCTTCTTCACTGCCTTCTTGGCCGAGCCCTTCTTGGCTGCCGGCTTGCGCGCGGTGGCCTTCTTGGCGGTGGCCTTCTTGGCTACCTTGCGGACAGCCTTTTTGGCGGTCTTCTTGGCAGTCTTCTTGGCAGCCGCCTTCTTGGCTACCTTGCGGACGGCCTTCTTGGCGGTCTTCTTGGCGGCGGCCTTCTTGGCAACCTTGCGGACTGCCTTCTTCGCCGTCTTCTTCACTGCCTTCTTCGCGGTCTTCTTGGCGGCGGCCTTCTTGGCGACCTTGCGGACCGCCTTCTTTGCCGTCTTCTTTACTGCCTTGCGGGCAGTCGCCTTCTTGGCTGCCTTCTTTACCGTCTTCTTGGCCGCCGCCTTCTTGGCGACCTTCTTCACGGCCTTCTTGGCAGCCGCCTTCTTGGCGACCTTCTTCACGGCCTTCTTGGCGGCCGGCTTTTTCTTCGCAGCTTTCTTAGTTGCCATGGGATGGCTCCTCGTCAGTGATCTATGGAGTTGAAACGCCCAGGTAAAGCAAACCCGCCAATGGTGCTGCGCGGGGACCGCCGTCGCGTCGTGCGCGTCGTGACGGATACGGGGACACCTGCCGCGACCGATCGGGCAGGTGTCGAATCAGAAAGGGGGGTGCGGTTCGCCGAAGGAAGCGAAGCCATCTCCACCGTCATCGGACGCGAGGTGGATGTCCAGGTTGTGCTTCGCGACTTGATGTCGATTCTGCTCACTCTGCTCGCAGGAAAGGTCTGCTGGGCGAAACCTAATCACGCTTTTTTTCACTGTCAACAACCCCGGCGAAAAATTTTCACGCCGGAGCTCGGTCGCGCACCGCCTCGAACGCCCTCGCCGACCTCCCGCACGCCACCGCGACCGCCCTTCGGCGAACACCCGCATCGCCACCAAGGCCACAACGTTGAAAAGAAAAGCACTTAAAAGAAGCACTTTGGTGTAACGCTCCTGCAAACCACGCGCGCAACGGCCGGCACCTTCGCGGTGCGCGCGTGCGCCCGCCGCGACCACCCGAGCGGGCGCTAAACAGACTGCAAAACTTTTCACACGCCGGCGCGTTTTTTGACGCCGGATTCGCGCAACTGCGCAAACTTTTCCCGGTCCACGACCACCTCTTCCGACCGCGTTGATCGCCTTCGGGCACCCTCGAGTGGATGCAGCGATGCCTTCGCGTCGACCTTGTCGGCGTCCGTTCCACGCTCATGAGGCGACCACGTCGAGATCCAACCGATCGTCATGAGCGTGGGTGCACCTGGCCGAACGCTGCCGCGCGCCGCGTTGATCATCACGTACCACTAACGCCGCCGGCGCGCGCGCAAAAAAAAACGGCCGCACGTGGCGGCCGTCTTCGTCGGGACGACGACGATCAGTGGTCGTCGTCTTCCAGCACGTCGGCGTAGTCGTCCGGTGCCAGCAGGTCGTTCAACTCTTCCTTGGCCGACAACTCGATCACACAGATCCAGCCATCGCCGTAGGCGTCTTCGTTGATGGTTTCCGGCTTGTCGGCCAGCGAGGTGTTGACCTCGACCACAGTACCCGACACCGGGCTGTACACGTCCGAGGCCGCCTTGACCGATTCCACGACGGCGATCTGCTCGCCCGCCTTGGCTTCGGCACCGACGTCCGGCAGCTCGACATAGACCAGGTCGCCGAGCAGGCCCTGGGCGTGGTCGGAAATGCCGATGGTGACGCGGCCGTTGCCTTCAACGCGCGCCCACTCGTGGGACTTGAGGAATTTGAGGTCGCCGGGGATCTCGCTCATGGGACTGCTCCGAAGAATTTCAGGGGGTCAAGAAAACGGGGATAGTGTAACCAACCGGTGCGGACCGCTGACAGGCCGCGCCGGGAACTGCCGCACTCAGCCGTCGACCAGCACGCCGGGTTGGGCCTGGCCTTCGCGCACGAACGGGAACTTCACCACGCGCACCGGGACGTGCCGGCCACGAATGTCCACGCGGACCTCGCCCAGCTCGCCGGCCGGGACGCGCGCGAACGCAATGCCCTTGCCCAGTGTCGGCGAGAAGGTGCCGGAGAGGATCTCGCCCTCACCGCCTGCGGTCAGCACGACCTGGCCGTGCCGCAGCACGCCCTTCTCGTCCATGACCAGGCCGATCATCTGACGCGCGGTGCCGGCCGCCTTCTGCGCCTCCAGCACGTCGCGACCGATGAAGTCGCGGCCGTCATCCAGTGCCACCGTCCAGGCCAGCGCGGCCTCGTACGGGCTGATGGTTTCGTCCATGTCCTGGCCATACAGGTTCATGCCGGCTTCCAGGCGCAGCGTATCGCGCGCACCCAGCCCCGCCGGCTTCACCCCGGCGGCCGCCAGCGCGTTCCAGAACGCCACCACGTTGTCCTGGGCGACCAGGATTTCGAAGCCGTCTTCGCCGGTGTAGCCGGTGCGCGCCACGAACAGGGCCTCGCCCGCTGCACCGGTGGCGTCGACCGCGGCGAACCGGCCCAGCGTCTGCAGCGTCGCACGGTCACCCTCGCCGACCAGACCGATCACGCGCTCGCGCGCATCCGGGCCCTGCACCGCGATGATCGCCAGGTCTTCGCGCTCGGTGACCTGCACGTCGAACGCGGCGGCCTGCTCGCGGATCCAGGCAAGGTCCTTCTCACGGGTGGACGCATTGACCACCATGCGGAAGAAGTCATCGGCCAGGTAATAGACGATCAGGTCGTCGATGACCCCGCCGCCGGTGTTGAGCATGCACGAGTAGAGCGCCTTGCCCGGCACCTTGAGCTTGTCCACCGAATTGGCCAGCAGGCGGCGCAGGAATGGCCTCACCTGCGCACCACGCAGGTCGACCACGGTCATGTGGCTGACGTCGAACATGCCGGCACCGGCGCGCACCAGATGGTGTTCGTCGAGCTGCGAGCCGTAGTGGATGGGCATGTCCCAACCGCCGAAATCGACCATCTTGGCGCCGAGCGCGCGGTGGGTATCGTTGAGAAGCGTCTTCTGCGTCATGACCGGATTCCGGGGGATTGAAAGCAAGATCGCGATTATCCCAGAAGCGCCCCATCAACGCCTGCGGCGGTGCGCCATCGCGGGATATCCGGCACGGCGCAGCCACGCAGGGCGTGGCTCTACGGCGCCAAACCGTGCATGGGTAGAGCCACGCCCTGCGTGGCTGCGCCATCAGGCGGGCTGCACCTTCAACGTCATGCCGTCTACCGCCACAACGCGCACCGGCGTGCCCGCCGGCAGGTCCGGGCCGGCCACCGTCCAGAACGCATCGTCGACCTTGGCGCGACCGATGCCCGCCACGATCGGCTGGTCGAGCGCGACCACCCGCCCAACCAGCTGCTCGGCCCGGCGGTTCAGCAGTGGCGCATCACTTTCCCGCACCCGCGTGCGCCCCCATTGCCGGTAGCACTGGATGGAGACCACGCTGAGCAGCACGAAGGCCACCACCTGCCATAGCAGCGGAATATCGGCGAACACCGCCACCAGCACGAACACGGCCGCCGCGCCGAGCCCGATCCAGAGCATGAAGGCGCCCGGTGCCAACGCCTCGGCGGCGAACAGCAGCAGCGCCAGCGCGCCCCATCCCACGACTTCCCAGCGCATCTCAGCCTCCCATGCGCGGTGGCACCGCGCGGGCGGACTTCTTCTCTTCCTGTTTGGCGAACGCTTCCCTGGCCAGCTCGGCCACGCCGGCGATCGAGCCGATCACGCCGCTGGCCTCCATCGGCATCAGCACCAGCTTCTGGTTCGGCGAGGTCGCCAGTTCCTTGAACGCTTCCACGTACTTCTGCGCGATGAAGTAATTGATGGCCTGCACGTCGCCGTGGGCGATGGCGTCAGACACCATCCGGGTGGCATTGGCTTCTGCTTCGGCCGAGCGCTCGCGCGCCTCGGCATCGCGGAAAGCCGCCTCCTTGCGGCCTTCGGCGTCCAGCACCGCCGCCTGCTTCTCGCCTTCGGCGCGCAGGATCGCCGACTGGCGCGAGCCTTCCGCTTCCAGCACCTGCGCACGCTTTTCGCGCTCGGCCTTCATCTGCCGCGCCATGGCATCCAGCAGATCGCGTGGCGGCTGGATGTCGCGGATTTCGATGCGGTTGACCTTCACGCCCCACGGGTTGGTGGCATGGTCCACCACGCTCAGCAGCTTGGCGTTGATGACCTCGCGCTGGCTGAGTGATTCATCCAGGTCCATCGAACCGATCACGGTGCGGATGTTGGTCTGCACCAGCGCGATCATCGCGACCTCCAGATTGGCCACTTCATACGCCGCTTTGGAGGCGTCCAGCACCTGGAAGAACACCACCCCGTCCACGCGCACCGCAGCGTTGTCCTTGGTGATCACTTCCTGGCCAGGCACGTCCAGCACCTGTTCCATCATGTTCACCTTGCGCCCCACGCCGTACACGATGGGGATGAGGAAATGCAGGCCGGGCGACATGGTGTGGGTGTAGCGGCCGAAGCGTTCCACCGTCCACTCATAGCCCTGCGGGACCATCCGCACCGCCTTGAACAGGATGACCACGGCGACGAACGCGAGAATCAACGAGAACAGCACGGTCGGAAACATCACGCACTCCTTTCCCTGGGTCACGCCGAATATACCGCTTCACAAAAGGGGACGGAGGACGTTAAGTGCTCCACTTAACGTCCTCCGTCCCCTTTTTATGCGGCGCGCGGGGCGAACATGATCACGGCCATGCCGGCCAGGCACAGCCCGACCCCGAGCAGGTCCCATTTATCGGGACGGATGCCATCCACCACCCACAGCCATGCCAGCGCCGTGCCGATGTAGACGCCGCCGTAGGCGGCATAGACGCGTCCGCTGGCGGCCGGGTGCAGCGTCAGCAACCAGGCGAACAGCGCCAGGCTGAGCGCCGCCGGCAACAGCAGCCAGGCGCTGCCATCGCGGCGCAACCACACCCAGGGCAGATAGCAGCCGACGATCTCGGCCACCGCCGTCAGCAGGAACAGCAGGGCCGTCTTCACGGCTTCGCTTCGGCCGCCTTGGCCAGCGCCCACAGCCGCTCCTGCGCCTGCAGGTCGAGCTCGGCCATGTGCTGGCCATCGGCAGCGGCCTGCGCCTCCATCGCGCGGAAACGGCGCTCGAACTTGTGGTTGGCCTGGCGCAGCGCCGCGCCCACATCGACCTTGGCATGCCGGGCCAGGTTGGCGCAGACAAACAGCAGGTCGCCCAGTTCTTCTTCCAGCCGGGCGTGGTTGTCCTGGACCGGTCCGCGGGCGAATTCAGCCGCCACCTCGTCCAGTTCCTCGCGCACCTTGTCCAGCACCGGCGCCGGTCCCGGCCAATCGAAGCCCACCCGCGCCGCGCGTGACTGCAGCTTCAGCGCACGCTGCCACTCCGGCAGGCCACGCGAGATACCCGCCAGCGCCGAGGTATCGGACTCGCCCTTGGCCGCCCGCTCGGCGCGTTTGATCGCTTCCCAGTTCAGGTTGACGTCTTCAGCGCCATCGACCTGCACCTGCGCAAACACGTGCGGGTGCCGGCGCTGCATCTTGTCGCTGATCGCACGGGCCACGTCGGCGAAGGCGAAGGCGCCCTGCTCGCTGGCCATCTGCGCATGGAACACGACCTGCAGCAGCAGGTCGCCCAGTTCGTCGCAGAGGTCGTCCAGATCGCCACGGTCGATCGCGTCGGCGACCTCGTAGGCTTCTTCGATGGTGTACGGGGCGATGCTGGCGAAGTCCTGCTGCAGGTCCCAGGGGCAGCCCTGCAGCGGGTCGCGCAGGCGCGCCATGATGCCCAGCAGGCGGTCCAGTTCGGCAGGTGCGGACATCGGTGCTCCGGTCAGGCGGGAAGCCAGGTGCGCCACGGCAGGCGGGAGTCGCCCAGCGCGATGAAATCGCCGTTCAACAGGGTTTCGCGGCGGTTGTAGCGGAACGGCTTGCCGGTGGCGGCCGAGAGCACCGCGCCCCCGGCAGCGTGCAGCACGCATTGGCCGGCAGCGGTATCCCATTCGGACGTGGGACCCAACCGCGGGTACACGTCCAGCGTGCCCTCGGCGAGCCGGCAGAATTTCAGCGACGAGCCCTGGGCGACCACGTCGATCTCGCCCATGCGGTCGAGCAGCGCCTGGGTTTCCGCGCTCCGGTGCGAGCGGCTGGCGGCGACCTGCAACGGCGGCAACGCCGGGGTGCGCGTGCGCAGCACCGAGTCATGCATGCCGTCGCGGCGGTAGGCCAGCTCGCCCCGCATGGCGTGCCAGGCAACGCCGCTGACCGGCGCCAGCACCACGCCGAAGGCGGGCGCGCCCTGGTAGATCAGCGCGATGTTGACGCTGAATTCGTCGTTGCGCTTGACGAACTCGCGGGTGCCATCGAGCGGATCCACCAGCCAGTACGCGCCCCAGTGCCGGCGCACGTCCCAGGGCACCTGGGCGGACTCCTCGGACAGGATCGGCAGGTCCGGCGTGAGCTGGGCCAGGCCGCGTTCGATCACCGCGTTGGCGGCCAGGTCGGCCGCGGTCACCGGGCTGCGGTCGGACTTGATCTCGACATCGAACGGCGTGGCATACACCGCCATGATGGCGGCGGCCGCGTCCTGGGCAATGGCGATGACGGTTTCGCGCAGATCGGTGGTGAGTTTGATCATTCCCCGCGTCCCAACCACTGCCGGGCGATGAACAGCGCCGCCAGCGAGCGACCTTCGGAGAAGTCCTCACGCAACATCAGCTGGTCCAGCTCGGCGATCTTCCAGGGCACCACTTCCAGCTCCTCCGGTTCGTCGCCGACCAACCGCTCGGGGTACAGGTCACGGGCCACCACCAGCCACGATTGATGGCTCATGTAGGTGGGGGCCAGGGTCATGGCGCGCAGCACGTCCAGGCGCCGGGCACCGTAACCGGCCTCTTCCTTCAGTTCGCGGTCGGCCGCCTGCACCGGGGTTTCCCCCGCGTCGATCCGGCCTTTCACCAGGCCCAGCTCGTAACGATGCACGCCGGCCGCGTATTCACGGACCAGCAGCACGGTCTCGTCGTCCAGCATGGGCACCACCACCACCGCACCATGGCCATGGCTCACCAGGCGCTCGAAGCGCCGGCGTTCGCCATTGGAGAACTCCAGGTCCAGATGCTGCCGCTGGAACGGGCCGCTTTCCTCGTCCGTGATCTGGTGAATGGTGGGCAGCGGACGGCTCATGCGAACTGACTCTTGGAGACCGATAGAATGCAGGCAGATGAAAACGTGTTCATGAGCTTGAAATGCTAGCAGACCCAGCCCCCTTTACGTTGGCCGACCGGTGGCGGCAACGCGACCTGGCCGTGTTGTGGCATCCGTGCACGCAGATGCGCGAGCACCCCGACACCTTGCCGCTGGTGCCGATTGCGCGCGGTGAGGGGCCTTGGCTCATCGATCACGACGGCCACCGTTATCTGGATGCGGTCAGCAGCTGGTGGACCAATCTGTTCGGCCACGCCGAACCGCGCATCGGCGCGGCCATTGCCGCCCAGGCCACCCGGCTGGAGCAGGTGATGCTGGCCGGCTTCAGCCACGAGCCGGCGGTGGAACTGGCCGAACGCCTGCTGGCGATCGCCCCGCGCCAGGCCGGACGTGCGCCGCTGGCCAAGGTCTTCTACGCCGACAACGGCTCGGCCGGGGTCGAGGTGGCGCTGAAAATGGCCTTCCACTACTTCCACAACCGCGGCGAGAGCCATCGCACCCGCTTCGTGGCGCTTGAGAACGGCTACCACGGCGAAACGCTGGGCGCGCTGTCGGTGGGTGACATTCCGCTGTACCGCCGCGTGTACGCGCCGTTGCTGACCGAGGCACTGTTCGCGCCCTCGCCGGACGCCTACCTTGCCGAACCGGGGCAGAGCGCCGCGCAGCGCGCGCACGAGGCCGCCGACCGCCTGGCCGACCTGTTCGACCAGCATCCCGGCGAGATCTGTGCGGTGATCCTGGAACCCCGCCTGCAGTGCGCCGGCGGCATGCGCATGCATGACCCGGTCTACCTCAAGCGCGCCCGCGAGCTGTGCGACGCCAATGGCGCCTTCCTCATTGCCGATGAGATCGCCACCGGTTTCGGGCGCACCGGCACGCTGTTCGCCTGTGAACAGGCCGGGGTCATGCCCGACCTGCTGTGCCTGTCCAAGGGACTCACCGGCGGCTTCCTGCCGCTGGCCGCGGTGCTGGCCACGCAGGCGCTGTACGACGCCTTCCTGGACGACAGCCGCGAGCGCGCCTTCCTGCATTCGCACAGCTACACCGGCAACCCGCTGGCCTGTGCGGCGGCGCTGGCGACCCTGGACATCTTCGCCACCGGCGATGTGATCGCCCGCAACCGCAGCACGGCGGAGGTCATGCGCACCTTGGCCGCGCCCTTCACCGACCACCCCCACGTGTCCGACGTGCGCCAGGCGGGCATGGTGGTGGCCTTCGAGCTGACCCGAAACGGCGACCGGCGCACGCCCTTCCCCGCCGCCGCCCGCGTGGGGCTGCACGCCTACAATGCCGCGCTCCGGCGCGGGGTGGTGCTGCGCCCGCTGGGCAATGTGCTGTATTGGATGCCTCCGTACTGCGTGGAGGACGAACACCTGGACCTGCTGGCCCAGACCACCCTGGCCGCGATCGAGGAAGCTGTCGCATGCGCGTGACCCGTTCCTATGTGGATGCCCCGCTGGCCGTGGGCCAGACCCTGTCCCTGCCCGAAGAAGTGGCCAACCACCTGGTGCGGGTGATGCGCCTGCGCGAGGGCGACGCCTGCGTGCTGTTCAATGGCGATGGCCACGACTACAGCGCCACCTTGGCCGTGGTGGGCAAGCGCGATGCGCAGGTCAGGATCGAGGCCGCCTCTGGACTGGACAATGAATCCCCCCTGCGGATCACGCTGCTGCAGGGCATCGCACGCGGCGAGAAGATGGACCTGATCCTGCAGAAGGCCACCGAGCTGGGCGTGTCCGCCATCGTCCCGGTCAACGCCGAGCGCACCGAGGTGAAGCTGGACGCGGCGCGCGCGGAGAAGCGCCTGGCGCACTGGCGCAGCGTGGTGGTGTCGGCGTGTGGCCAGTCCGGGCGTGCGCGCGTGCCAGGCGTGGAAGCGCCGCAGGGGGTGCTGGAGGCGGCCCGCCGCGTGCCGGCCGAGGCGTTGAAGCTGACTCTGGATCCGGAAGGGGAGCACCGGCTGTCCACGCTGGACGCGGCGCCACACGGCGTGGTGATCGCGATCGGCCCGGAGGGTGGCTGGTCGCCGCGCGACCGTCAGGCGTTGGCGACGGCCGGTTTCCAGGGCCTGCAGCTGGGGCCGCGGATCCTGCGCACGGAGACTGCGGGCCTGGCCGCGATCGCGGCAGTGCAGGCGCGGTTGGGGGATCTGGGCTGATTCGGCGCCGCGCAGCCACGCAGGGCGTGGCTCTACCGCATCGCCCGTAGAGCCACGCCCTGCGTGGCTGCAGGCGATGTCAAACTACGGGAAGCACTTCATCCAGCGCCGCTTCCAGCGCATCCAGATCCGGCAACAAGGCACTCTGCTCGCCCAGCAGCACGCGCATGTGCACGCCCTGCGGCAGGGTTTCTTCCGAGGCGTCGGCCAGCAGGCCGTCACGCGGTACCGCGATCAGCTGCGGGAAGGTCTGGGTCAGCAGGGCGAAGTACGGGCGTTTGGCATTGCCGCCCAGCGCCTTGAGCACCACCACCTTGTTGTTGCTCAGCACCTGCTCGTCGCCCAGCCCGGACAGGCGTGCGAAGGACAGCAGCGGCACCTCCCAGCCATGCCAGCCGATCTGACCCACCAGCCATGCTGGAGTGTCCGGAATGGGCTGCACGGCGACCTTGGACATCATTTCGGCCACGGTTGCGTTGGGCAGGAGTACCCGTTCATGCCCGGCCTGGATCAGGACCCCGCGGATTTCGTCGTTGCTGGCGTAACTCATGATCTGATTCCTGGAAGGGGGTACGGCGCGGCGATTACTCGCTCACGCCCCAGCGTTCGGCGATGGCGGCAGCCAGCTGCGGCGGATCACCGGCGGCCATGCCGGCGGCGATCACGGCACTGGCGGCCAACGGGTCATAGCAGCCATCACCGGTCTGGCCGGCGACCCATGCACCGGCCACGGCCAGCGCCAGCACATCGTCCACCAGCGCGGCGTCGCCACCGCTGAGCATCACCACGCCGCTGTGCGCGGGCGGCAACGCATCGACCCGGATGCCCTGTGCATCGGCACTGAAATGCAGGCCGCGGTTCTGCACCGCCACCCCCACGTCGTCGGGCAGGATGTAGGCATTGCCGGCCACGACCGGCTGGTCGCTTTCGGCCAGCAGCACCGGCAGCGCGGACACGCGCGCCATCTGCTTGACCAGGTTGCCGTAACGACCGCCATCCAGGCGCATGTAAACCATGATCGGCACCGCCAGCCCGGCCGGCAGCGCGGCCAGCAGGCGGCGCAGCGCGTCGGGGCCACCAATGCCGGCCAGTACAAGGACCGCGCCCGGCGCGGCGTCGCTGGGAATGCCTTCCGGCTCCAGCTCAACCAGCGACAGGCGTTCGATATCGAATGCAGTGGGTACGGGCGGCGCGCTCGGCGGCGGTGTTGCCGGCGCGGGGGCAGCGGCCACCGTGCTGTCTTCATCCACCAGCGACCAGCTGCTGTGATCGCCCAGCGGTGCGGGCGGCGCGACAGGCACCGGCGGCGGCACGCTGGACGGCGGCGGCGCGGCGGGCGCCTGCATGGCGGCCAGCGCCTCTTCCAGCGACATCGGCTCGCTGTAGCCTTCCGGGGCCTGGTACAGGCCGTCGGCAGGCACGTCGGTGGCGGCGTCGAAGGCTTCGCGCACGTGGAATTCCAGCGGCGCGTCGGCGTGCAGTTCGGCCGGCGTGACCGGCAGGCCCGGTTCGGGCTGCAGCAGGCCGTCCTGCTCGGAGCCCGGCGGCAGCACATCCTGATGGCCGTGCAGCTTGGCGCCCAGGTGGCGGGCCCAGCGCTGCGCTTCCCAGCCTTCGCGACGCGCGGCCAGTTCGGCCTCGTCGAAGATCAGGGTCAGGCCCGGCGAGGCCAGCACTGGATCCAGGCGTTCAAGCGCATCTTCAATCGCCGGCTCGAGCGCGATCAGCACCGCGCCCACGTCCGCATCGCGCAGCGTTTCGGGCTGCAGGCTGTTGGGATCTTCTTCGAGCACCACGGTGGCGCCGGCCTGGACCAGCGCGTCGCGCAGCCGATCGCGCGCCGGGCCGACCCGCGCCAACAGCGCGACCGACAACAGCGAGGTCAGGTCATTCACGGGCACGGGCGATCCCCAGCAGGTCATACACGTTTCGCATCAGGTCCAGCTCCTGGTACGGCTTGCCCAGGTAACGCTGGACACCGATTTCAAAGGCGCGCTGACGGTGCTTGTCACCACTGCGCGAGGTGATCATCACGATCGGAACACCCTTGTAGCGTGGGTCGGCGCGCATGGTGGTGGCCAGCTCATAGCCATCCATGCGCGGCATTTCGATATCCAGCAGCATCAGGTCGGGCACGCGCTCGTCCAAACGCTCCAGCGCTTCGATGCCGTCGCGGGCGACGACCACTTCGAAGTTGTGGCGTTCCAGGATGCGGCCGGTGACCTTGCGCATGGTCAGCGAGTCGTCCACCACCATCACCACCGGTGCCTGGCGGTCGCTGGCCTGGGCGGCCGGGGCAACCGGCTTGAGCGGGTTGGCCTGGAAGCGACGCACCAGCGGCGCCACGTCCAGGATCACCACCACGCGGCCATCGCCGGTAATGGTGGCGCCGTAGATACCCGGCACCGACGCGATCTGCAGGCCGACCGGCTTGACCACGATTTCGCGGTTGCCGACCACCTGGTCGATCGCCACGGCCGCGCGCAGTTCACCCGCACGCACCAGCAGCAGCGGGACCTGGGCCTGGCCTTCGGCGCGGGCCTGGCCCTGGCCGACCAGCGTACCGAGGTCATGCAGCGCGAACTCTTCGCCGCCGTAGTGGTAACCGCCGTTGGCCGATTCGAAGCGCTCGCGCGAGATGCGGCCGATACCACTGACCGATGCCACCGGCACCGCGAACGTGGTCTCGCCGATCTGCACGAACACCGCCTGGGTGACGGCCAGCGTCTGCGGCAGGCGCAGGGTGAAGGTGACGCCCTTGCCCGGCACCGAGTGGATGTCCACCGAGCCGCCGAGCTGGCGCACTTCGTTGTGCACCACGTCCATGCCCACGCCACGGCCCGCCAGCTGGCTGACCTGGTCGGCGGTGCTGAACCCCGGGGCGAAGATCATCGCGTCCAGTTCGGCTTCGCTCAGGACGGCCTCGGCGGCGATCAGGCCGCGTTGTTCGGCACGGCGACGGATCGCCTCGCGGTTCAGCCCGGCACCGTCGTCGGCCACTTCCAGCACGATTTCCGAGCCTTCGCGGCGCAGACGGATGGCGATTTCGCCTTCCTCCGGCTTGCCGGCAGCGCGGCGCTGGTCCGGGGTTTCCAGACCATGTGCGACCGAGTTGCGCAGCATGTGTTCCAGCGGCGCGACCATGCGGTCGAGCACGTTGCGGTCCAGTTCGCCGTGGGTTCCTTCCAGGGTGACGTGGACCTGCTTGCCGGTGTCCTGGCCCGCCTGGCGCACCACACGGCGCAGGCGCGGCACCAGGCCGTCGAACGGCACCATGCGCGCGCGCATCAGGCCATCCTGCAGTTCGGAGCTGACGCGCGACTGCTGCTGCAGCAATACGTCGTACTGGCGCGACAGATCGTCCAGCACGCCCTGCAGGCCGCCAAGATCGGCCGCGGACTCGTTCAGCGCACGGCTGAGCTGCTGCAGCGTGGAGAACCGGTCCAGTTCCAGCGGATCGAACTTGTGGTCGGCCTGGTCCTGTTCGCGCTGGTAGCGGGCGACGATCTGCGCTTCGGTTTCCAGGTCCAGACGACGCAGCTGGTCGCGCAGACGGGCGTTGGTGCGATCCAGTTCGCCCATGGCACCGCGGAACGCACCCAGCTGCTGCTCCAGACGCGAGCGGTAGATGGCCACTTCACCGGCGTGGTTGACGAGGCGGTCGAGCAGATCGGCGCGCACACGCACCTGTTCCTGCTGCGGACGGGCCAGGCTGTCGTCGTCGGTGGCGGCATCCAGCGGCACCGGCGCCGACAGCGGCGCGGCGGCGACGGCGATATCCACCTCGACCGGCGCAGCCTGGTCCGGCGCATCGACGGCGTCCTGCGCGTCCACGCTTTCGACACGGCCCAGCGTGCGCTGTTCGAACGCGGCGATGAGGTCGTCGGGCATCGCTACGCTGCGGTGCAGGCCGGTGCGGGTCAGCATCTGGTGCAGGCGGTCGAAGCCACGCTCCAGCAGGTGCACGTCGCTGCGGTCGATGTCGGTGCGGTTGGCCGCGACGGCTTCCAGCAGCGATTCGATGCCGTGACCAAGGTCGCCGATCGGGTTGATGCCTGCCATGCGCGCGCCACCCTTGAGGGTGTGCAGGTCGCGCTGCAGGCCGGCCACGGCTTCGCGATCCTGCGGTGCTGCACGCAGCTCGCTGATCAGGCCGTCGCAATGGTCCAGCAGGTCCTTGCCTTCCTCGACGAAGATGTCGACCAGCTCGCGATCCAGGACAGTGAAGTCCAGCGATTCGGCGTCATCCAGCGGCTCGTTGCCGGCCTCGTCGGCCGACGCAGCACTCGTGCTGACCGCAGCCACCGGTGCGTCTTCCAGTTCGAACAGGGGGGCACGCGCGTCCGCGGCCGCCTCGGCGTCCACGTCGTCTTCGGCGAAGGCATCGCCTTCGTCCAATCCCTCGTGCGTGGCATCCAGGCCAAGCACGCCGGTGTCGTCGGCATTCGCCTGGTCGCCCGTTGCATCCGGTGCGTCGATGATGGTCAGGCCATCGTCCAGCGCCTGCTGCTCATCCACGGCCTCGCCGAACGCCGGCGTCGGCGGCAGCACCTCGTCCAGGCTCTCGGCGACGTCATCGCCGGCGGCCCCGTCAAGGCTGTTTTCGTCCATCTGCCCGGGCAGGGAGCCGGCTTCCACGTCGGCCTGCGGCTCAGTGTCGATCGAGGCTTCGACGTCGGTCTGGGACTCAGTGTCGGTCGAGGTCTCAACGTCGGCCTGGGACTCAGTGTCGGTCGAGGGCTCAACATCGGCGTCGGCTGCAACGGCGGCTTCGGCGTCGGCTTCAACCTCGGTCTCGGCCTCAAGCTCGGCCTGGGCACCACTGTCCGCCGGCGCATCAACATCGGCATCCAGCGCGACGACGTCATCCACGGCGGGCACCGCGTCGAGCGCGACGTGATCCTGCAGCGCATCCGATTCGGCCGCCTGCAGTCCAATCGCCTGTTCCTGCTCGACGGAGATCTCGACCGCATGCACGTTGTCGTCCGCAACCACGGCGCCAGCGGCGTCCGCGGCCGGCTCGCTGTCGGCGGCGTCGGCCACCGGAGTGGTCGGCGTGCCGAAGGTCGGCAGGGTGTGTTCGTAGAAGCGCGACAGGTCGTCGGCGCCGGTCAGCTCAACGGCGTTCAGCCCGCTGTTGGCCGGTGCCTCCGCCGCGACCACGTCGTCTGCCTGCGGCACCACGGCCGGGGCGTCGAACGTGGTCGGCAGATCGGCATCGTAGTATGCGGACAGATCGTCGCTGCCGGTGAGTTCTTCCACCACTGCGGCATCGGACTCCAGCACCGACAACCCATCGGCGTCGACGATGGCCTGCTGCACGTCGGCATCGGTGCTGTCGTCGGCAACGGCGAAACCGTCGCGCGTCTCGAACTGCGCCGACAGCGCGGCCAGTTCCTGCGCGGTGACGTCCTGCGCCTCCTCCACGGTGATGGCATCGACGTCGAGCGCCTCTGCCTCGTCCGCGTCCAGATCAAGGTCGTCGTCGGTGGCCAACGCGGGCCAGCGGGCTTCGGGCAGCGTATCGGCCAACGCCTGCAGACGCGCGGCGAGCGCATGCTGCGACGGAATCCGCGGCGCGTCGGCCTGCAGGGCGGTCATGGTGGCGCGGATCGCCGCGGCGGTGGCCGACAGCGCGTCGACGCCTTCGGTATCCGGCGTGGTATCGGCCGCCAGCGAACGCTTGATGTAGCTTTCCGCGCCGCCGGTGACGGCGGTGATCTCCGGCACGTCGGTCATCGCGAACGCGCCGTTCATGGTGTGCACGGCGCGCAGCAGCGAGTCGGTGACCGGCTGCGGCGCCACGTTGGCCTCCTGCAGCCAGGCCTGCAGCGTGGCCTGGTGGGCCTCGACTTCGGCCTCCAGAATCTCGCGCAGCACTTCATCGATGTTGGCCGGCGTACCGGTGGCTTCCGGGGCCTCCTGCACGGCGTCGGTGGCGAGGGTGTCCTCGACGACGACGGCTTCGGGAGCGGCGGCGACAGGCACGGCACGCTGCAGCGGGACGTGGAAGGTTTCTTCGCCGGCCGCAACGCGGTCGGCAATGGCCTGCATGGCCTGCAGATCGGCGGTGACACGGCTGCCGTCGCGCAGCGCGGCATTCAGCTGCGGCAGCACTTCGTAGGCCTGGGTGACCATGGCCACCACCGCCGGCGACGCCGGACGGCTGCCATCCAGCACGCGGTTGAGCATGCCTTCGACCTTCCAGCTGAACTCACCCAGGGTGCGCGCGCCGACCAGTCGGCCGCTGCCCTTGAGGGTGTGGAACACGCGGCGGATCGGACGCAGGCGGTCCATGTTGTCCGGGGCCATGCGCCAGACCGGCAGCAGGTTGCCCAGGTTGACCAGTTCTTCGTCGAACTCTTCGATGAACACTTCGCGGATGTCCTGGTCGATGTTCTCGCCATCGTCCTCGAAGCCCGCTTCGATGCTGCCCACCTCGTCGGCCGCGGCATCGACCGCACTGGCCTCGCTCGCGGCAACGGGCGCGGCCTCGACCACCGGCGCGGTGCTGAACTGAGCAGCAGCGGCATCCAGCTCGGCCAGGAACCGGGTCGATTCGTCGTCCAGTTCAATCGTGCCGATGACCGCTTCGTGCACGCCGCCAACGGCGGACGTGGTGACCGGCGCGGCGTCGACCGGGGTGATCTCTTCCTGGGCGGCAACGGTGTCGTCGGCGGCTGCCACGACGTCGTCGATCGGCTGCTCGGCGCTGACCACCGCCGGTGCTTCGGCCGGTTCGGCCTGCGCCTGCAGGAACGACGGCAGGGCCTGGACGTCCAGCCCGGTGCCGCTGGCCGCATCCATCTCCACGCTGTCCACGACAACGCTGACCGACGCGTCCGGCGTATCGTCAATGGCCAGCGACAACACGTCGCCGGCATTGCGCAGGGCGTCGTCGACGGTGAATTCGATCGGCTCGTCGCTCAGCTCGAGCGTGTCGCTCTCTGCGGCGACCGGATCGAACGCCGACCCAGCGGTGATCGTCGGTGCGATGTAGGCGTCGACACTCTCGATGTCGGTCGCCCCCGTGTCGAAGCCATCCAGGGCCACGGGCGCGATCTCGACCGCAGGTGCGGCGTCCCAATGACTGGCGCTGCCGGCGTCTTCGGCCAGCACCGGATCGAAGCTGGCAAAGGTCGGTGCCGCATCATCACGCGCGGCTTCGGCGGACAGGGTCCACTGCGGCGCATCGACGGCGACCGGTGCGGTGGACGCCTCGAAGACCAGCGTCGGCATCGCCTTGGCGACCGGCTCGGCCGGTGCCTGCGGCGCCACGTCGGGCAGCGGCTCGAAGGTGAAATCGGGCAGCGGCAGGTCCGCCACGCTGCCGGGCGGCGGCGCGCTCGCGGTCACCGGCGTCTCTACCGGGGCCAGCGACGGCGGCTCGTCCCATGCACTCAGTTCCACGTGCTCCGGTGCCACCGGCAGCGCTTCCGCGCTGACATCGGCCGGCGCGGCGTGCTCATCCGGCAGCGGCCAGTAACGCAGGGTTTCCAGGCTGGTGCGGGTGATGTCGAGGATTTCCTCGCGGCCCGGGCGGCGTTCGCGCAGGGCTTCGAGGTAGTACTCCAGGCTGGCCATGGCGTCGGCCAGGGTGTCCAGCTGGCGGCCGCTGGGCACGCGCTGGCGGCCGATCAGCTCGACCGCGATGTACTGGCGTACGCCCTGCAGGTAGTCCGCCGGGGTGCCCAGGTCGAGCATGCGCAGTGCGCCGGCGACCTCACCCAGCAGGCGCGGCACTTCATGCAGCTGCTGGTGGTTCCAGTTGGTTTCGATGAAGGCGACAAAGTGTTCGCGGGCGGCGGAGAAGTTGGCGATGGCCTCGTGGGCCAGCACTTCGACCGTGCGGCGGCCTTCCACCGCGCTCGGGTCGTCTTCGCCACTGCCGCCGGCGCCCAGGTGGGCGACCTGGTCGTCCAGCGACGCGTCCACGTACAGCAGCGCGCCGGCAATATCGAGCAACAGGGTTTCATCGATCTGCTGGTCGCCCTGGACCACGCTTCGCAGCGCGTCGCGCTGCTGCACGACCACGCCACGGGCAACGCCCAGGCCCATCATGCCCAGGGTATCGGCGACCGCGCCCAGTTCATTGACCTGGGTCTGCAGCTGGGTCGGGTCACCGCTGGTACGCAGGTGAAGGTCCAGCGCATCCTTGATGCGCAGCAGCTCTTCCTTGACCGCGTTGCCCACGGTGTCGAGCAGCTCGCGGTTGCGGCCGCTCAGGCTGCCGCGCGCATGGTCCAGCTCGGCCTCGGTGGCACTGGCGCTGTCCGGCGCGAAGGCGAACAGCACGCTTTCGTTGATGCCCGGCGCAGCGCGCGCCGAACGGATGTCGTTGAGCAGCGGCAGCAACACGATAGGAATATCGCGGTGGCCGTTCTGCAGGCGCTCCAGGTAGTCGGGCAGCAGCACGCTGCCGCGCATCAGGGTGGCGCAGGCTTCGTCGCGGTCGGGAACCTCGCCGGCGCCGATGGCGTTGGCCAGCTGCTCCATTTCCTCGGCCACCATCGCCGGGGCGTACAGCTCCACCATGCGCAGGGTGCCCTGCACCTGGTGCAGGTAACCGGCGCAGAAGCGCATACGGCTGCCATCGGCAGGATCTTCGGCGTAGTACTCGACCTCGTTGCGCACCTGGCGCAGGGTCTCGTCCAGCTCCGGCTTGACCCAGCCCAGGGCGGCGTGGCTCATGGCATCGCGCAGCGTGCTCATGCCGGGTCTCCCGGCAGGTGGGCGCGCGTGTCGTGCTGTGATTTCTCGCGATGCATCATCTGCTGATTCCTTCCCTCTCCGCCCTGCCCGCGGCTCACGCCGGCAGCTTGAAGTCGGCAACCGAGCGGCGCAGGTCGGCCGCCAGCTGTGCCAAATGACCGATCGACTCGGCGGTCTGTCCCGCGCCCTGCGAGGTCTGGCCGGTAATCTGCCGGATCACGCCCATGGTGCGGGTGATGTCCGACGCGGCCGACGACTGCTGCTGGGCGGCGATCGAGATGTTCTTGATGAGGTTGTTGAGCGCGTTGGACACGCGTTCGATTTCGGTCAGTGCGGTACCGGCATCCTCGGCCAGGCGCGCACCGGACACCACTTCAGCGGTGGTCTGCTCCATCGAGCTGACGGCTTCATTGGTATCGGCCTGAATGGCCTGGACCAGGCCTTCGATCCGTCGGGTCGCACCGGAAGTGCGTTCTGCCAGGCGCTGCACTTCGTCGGCCACAACCGCGAAACCACGACCGGCCTCACCGGCCGAGGCCGCCTGCACCGCGGCGTTCAACGCCAGGATGTTGGTCTGTTCGGAAATGTCGTTGATCAGTTCCACGATCGAGCCGATTTCCTGCGACGACTCACCCAGGCGCTTGATGCGCTTGGAGGTTTCCTGGATCTGGTCACGGATCTGGTCCATGCCCTGGATGGTTTCGCGCACGACACCGGCACCTTCGGCGGCGATGACCACCGAGCGCTGTGCCACGTCGGCCGACTCGGCCGAGTTGCGCGACACCTGTTCGATGCTCGACGCGATTTCGCCGATGCGGTCCGACGCCGAGGTGATCTGGTTGGCCTGGTGGCCCGCCGCTTCGGCCAGCTGCATCGCCGTTGCCTGGGTTTCCTGGGTCGACACGGCGACCTTGGCCGAGGTGTCGTTGATGGTGGTCACCAGGTGGCGCAGTTCGTCCACGGCGTAGTTGATTGCGTCGGCGATGGCGCCGGTCATGTCCTCGGTCACCGAGGCCTTCACCGTCAGGTCGCCTTCACCCAGCGAGCTGATTTCGTCCAGCAGCCGCATGATGGCCTGCTGGTTGCGGCTGTTGAATTCCACCTGGGTCTGGTAGCGCAGTTCCTGTTCACGCGAACGGCTGCGCACGGTGCTGCTGACGAAGCCGATGATGGCGAACAGCGACAGCGCGCCGGACACCACGCCCAGCCAGAAGTTCGGGAACGGGCGCGTGTCGCGCACCGAGCCGAACGAGGAGAACGCCTCGAACAGCTTCTTGCTGTCGTCCAGCATCTTGCCCGAACCACCGGTCAGGGCCGCCGCCGAGGACTGCGCCGAGAACAGCTGGCGCGAGCTGGCCAGGATCGCGTCGGCGTCCTGCTTCATGGTGTCCCACTGCTTCTGCGACTGCTCCAGCGCCGCCAGCGCGCCGGCATTGCGGACCGGCGCGATGCCCAGCTCTTCATTGCCGTTGCGCAGCGCCTCGAGCACCTGGGTGAACACCACCGAGTCACGCGCCAGTGCGTCGCCGGCGGCGGCGGCATTGGCGCCACCGGCGCGCATTTCAGTGACGCGGCGGGCCATGGAGCCCACCACCACCACCTGCTGCAGCGCGTTGTAGACCTGCGAGGCCGGTGCACCACCGGCCGACATGGCACGCACCACTTCGTTCAGCTGTGCCTGCAGCGCCGGAACGCCGTTGACGAAGTTGTTGGCGTTGCCGGCCAGGGCCAGCACAGCCGGCTCACTGGCCACCAGCTGGGCAGCGCTCTTGCCGAGCGGCTCCCAGGTCTGGCTGAGCTGGTTGAGCGGTCCGGAAACGTTGGTTTCGCTGCCGTAGCGCCCCTGCAGGCTGCTCACGGTGCTTTCGATGCGCGTCTTGGTGTCCTTGAAGGCGGTGAATGCCTGGGCGTTACCCGAAACCGCTTCACGCCCCTGGTTGGCCAGCTGCTGGGACAACACCTGGAGATCGGCGGCACCGGTACTGGCGCCGGCCAGGCGGCTGCCCTGCCAGGTGGCCACGCCGGTATTGAGGCCGAACAGGATCATCGACACGGCCAGCAGGCCCAGCCAGAAATTGGTTCCCACCGTGCCCAGCTTGCCGGCCTTGGCGGTTTCCGAAGTAGTACTCATCGTTCAACCTCGATCTTCAAATGCAGTGAGGCAGGCAGCAGCGTTCACGCCGCGGCCTGCCTGAATTCGGGGGTACGCGACAACAGCGACAGGGAGAACACGCCCCAGTCATGGCCGTCGCCGTGGAACGCGCGGTCGATGAAGTGGGCATACCGACCGCTGGCCAGGTCACCGGTGCCGGTGTCCTGTTGCTGCTCGAAGCTGCGCTGGCCGAACAGTTCATCGATGGTCAGGGCGACGTCGCCGCCGGCCTGGCGCATGATGAGCACGCGCTGGCCTTCCTGCTGCACGGTGCGCTCGCCTTCCATGAAGTACTTCAGGTCGACCACCGGGAACAGGTTGCCGCGCAGGTTGCCCACGCCGAGCAGCCACGGCTGTGCGCCGGGGACCGGGGTGATGGGCGGCATCGGCACGATTTCCACCACTTCGCGGAAGTCCGAAACGAGGTGGCGCTTGCCGACCCGATACCCCACGCCGCGCCACAGGTCCTGGGCGAACTGCCGTTCGGGCAGCTGCACCGCATGGGCCAGGCTGCGCCGTTCGTAGGCTTCGAGGATGTCGAAAGGAGAACGCATCAGGACACCAGTTCGTTGATCTGCGCGATCAGCTCGTCCTCGCGCGGTGGCTTGACCATGTAGGCGGACGCGCCCTGGCGAAGTCCCCAGGCCTTGTCGGTTTCCATCGCCTTGGTGCTCACGATGATGACCGGGATGCCCTTGGTCGTCTCGTCACGGTTCAGCGCGCGGGTGGCCTGGAAGCCACTCATGCCGGGCAGCACCACGTCCATCAGCACCAGCTGCGGCCGTGGGTCGAGCTCGTGGACGAGCTTGAGGCCGTCCTCGGCGTTGCCGGCCTCGAACACTTCGTGCCCGGCCTTGGTCAACCATTGGATGAACACCGCCCGGTCGGTCGGTGAGTCCTCGATCAGAACGATTCGAGCCATTGTGCCTTTCCCCCCTGGTCAGGCGTTTACGTATGTGCGGATGGCACCCAACAGTTCTTCACGTGTGAAAGGCTTGGTCAGGTACTGCTCCGAGCCCACGATGCGTCCGCGCGCCTTGTCGAACAGGCCGTCCTTGGAGGACAGCATGATCACCGGCGTGGACTTGAACAGCTGGTTTCCCTTGATCAGCGCGCAGGTCTGATACCCGTCGAGACGGGGCATCATGATGTCCACGAAGATGATCTGGGGCTGTTGGTCGGCAATCTTGGCCAACGCCTCAAAACCATCGGTCGCAGTCACCACTTCGCAGCCTTCGCGCTTGAGCAGTGTTTCCGCGGTCCTGCGAATGGTCTTCGAATCATCGATGACCATGACTCTGAGCCCTGCGAGTTCCCCACCCGCAGCCATGTTTTCAGTCATTACCTTTCCCCGAGCGCGCGACGCTTCTGCTTTGGTCCGGCGCCGCTGCGAAAGCGTATCTATATCCCACCACGCGGCCGTCATCAAGGGTGTGCTTCCCAAGCCAAGCCGGGTGCGCCCCCCGGGTCGGCGCCGCGCCCGGAATTGCGCAAACCGTGAAGGCCTCCGGACGCTGCGTTCCGGTCGCCAGGGCAGGCAGCGCGGGCGCATTGCCGCTACCATCAGCGCCTGCCCGCCAGGTTGCGACCATGCCGTTGAATGTCATCGTGGTGATGGACCCCATCGCCCATATCAAGATCGCCAAGGACACCACCTTCGCCATGTTGCTGGAAGCCCAGCGCCGTGGCCACGCCCTGCATTACGTCAGCCCTGGTGGGCTGGCGCTGCGTGACGGGGTGGCGGTCGCCCGTACCGCCCCGCTCCAGGTCCGCGACGACGCGCATGACTGGTTCACGCTGGGCGAATTCAGCCAGACCACGTTCGGCCCCGGCCAGGTCGTGCTGATGCGCAAGGACCCGCCGGTGGATGCCGAATTCATCTACGACACGCAGGTCCTGGGCGTCGCCCAGCAGGCCGGCGCGCTGGTGGTGAACGACCCGCAGGGCCTGCGCGACTACAACGAGAAGCTGGCCGCCCTGCTGTTCCCGCAGTGCTGCCCGCCGACCCTGGTCAGCCGCCGCCATGCCGACCTGAAGGCGTTCGTGCTCGAACACGGCCAGGCCGTGCTCAAGCCGCTGGACGGCATGGGCGGGCGCTCGATCTTCCGCAGCGGCACCGGCGATCCGAACCTCAACGTGATCCTGGAGACGCTGACCGACGGCGAGCGCAAGCTGGCCCTGGTGCAGAAGTTCATTCCGGACATCACCGCCGGCGACAAGCGCATCCTGCTGGTCGACGGCGAGCCGGTGGACTACTGCCTGGCCCGGATCCCGCAGGGCGACGAATTCCGCGGCAACCTGGCCGCCGGCGGCCGCGGCGAAGGCCGCCCGCTGAGCGAGCGCGACCGCTGGATCGCCGCCCAGGTCGGGCCGGAGATGAAGCGCCGCGGCATGCGCTTTGTCGGCCTGGACGTGATCGGCGACTACCTGACCGAGGTCAATGTCACCAGCCCCACCTGCGTGCGCGAGCTGGACGCCCAGTTCGGCCTGAACATCGCCGGCACCCTGTTCGACGCGATCGAGGCCGGCCTGCCGCGATGAGCACCGTGGTCGCGCCGATGGTGCCGTTGCAGGCACGCGAATCGCAGCGCCTGGGTGCCACCCTGGCGCTGTCGGCACTGGTGCATGCGCTGCTGATCCTCGGCGTGGGCTTTGCCGTGAGCGACAACGCCGCGCTGGTGCCGACCCTGGATGTGATCTTCAGCCAGACCCAGACACCGCTGACGCCGAAGCAGGCCGACTTCCTGGCGCAGGCCAACCAGCAGGGTGGCGGCGACCACGACAAGGCGCAGCGTCCTCGCGACAACCAGACCGGTATCGTGCCGCAGCCGCAGGCCGGCGTGTCGCCAGTGCCGCAGCGGCGCCAGGATGCGGCCAGCCCGCCGCCCCCGCAGGCGCGGGTGGTGTCCACCCGCAACAGTGCCGACCGGATGGCCGACGCCCAGCCGCAGCCGCTGCCGGACCACCCGCAACCGGACGCCCCCATGACGGCGCGCGAGCAGCGTGATGCCGACATGGCGCGCCTGGCCGCCGAAGTGCACCTGCGCTCAGCGCAGTACGCCAAGCGCCCGAACCGCAAGTTCGTCTCGGCCAGCACGCGTGAGTACGCCTACGCCGGCTACCTGCGTGCCTGGGTAGATCGCGCCGAGCGCGTGGGCAACCTGAACTACCCCGACGAGGCCCGCCAGCGCCGGCTCGGCGGCCAAGTGGTGATCACGGTGGGCGTGCGCCGCGACGGCAGCGTGGAAAGCAGCCGGATCCTGCGCAGCAGCGGCACCCCGCTGCTGGATGAGACGGCGTTGCGGGTCATCCGCCTGGCCCAGCCGTTCCCGCCGTTGCCCAAGACCGATGACGGTGTGGACATCCTGCAGGTCACGCGGACATGGGTGTTCCTGCCGGGCGGGGAGTTGCGGGACGACCGGTGATGCAGCACCCGCCGCGCGTAGAGCCACGCCCTGCGTGGCTGGGGCGTTACACGGATTGTTTCGCCGCCCTTGCGGCCTGCTGTTCCACCAGGGTCAGGGCCACGTTGTTGCGCAGGTAGGCCGGCTCGACCCGCTCCGGGGCCATCGCCTCGCCACGTTCGAACATCGGCACCGCCAGCGCCAGCACGTCCGACGCGCGCGGCAGGGCCTGCGCATCCACGCCATCCAGACGATTCGCCAACCGGGTGGCCAGCAGGCCCTCGGTCGCGCCGAAGCCGGTGCCCACGCCGAACCAGCGGCTGCCATCGGGCAGCTCCACCGATTCGGGCGCGCACACCACTTCTTCGCCCTGCAGCTGCCACTTGCCGTCCACGCGCAGTTGCCGCGCCACGTACACCTCCCCCATGCGCGCATCGATGCTGCTCAGCACATGCGTGGCATCCGCCGGCGCGCGCAACGCCAGGGCCTGCAGGGTAGACACGGGAATCAGCGGGCGGTCCAGCGCCAGCGCGATGCCCTGGGCGATGGCGATCGCCAGCCGCACCCCGGTGAATGCGCCGGGACCACGCCCCAGCGCGATCGCGTCGAGCTGCCCGCGCGCCAGGCCGGCCTCGGCCAGCAGCGCCTCGGCCCACGGCAGGCTCAGCTCGGCGTGGCGGCGCGGGGCGATCTCGAAGCGCTCAAGCACCTGCCCATCCACGTACAGGGCAACGGAACAGGCTTCGGTCGCGGTTTCAAAGGCGAGCAGTTTCATGGCGGTCAGAACAGGGAAGTGGGGAAGACATCGTCGGCGGTGGCCGGCACCGGCGCGGAGACGGGTGCAGCGGCAACGGCGGCCGGATCGGCGACAGCCCATTGTGGCGCAAAGAAGGCACGTACATCGTCCAGCGCGCGGGTGCGGCGGAAGGGTGGCAACGAATCCAGGAAGGTGCGCCCATAGCTGCGGCTGACCAGGCGCGGGTCGCACAGCACCAGCACCCCCCGGTCGGTCTCGCTGCGGATCAGCCGCCCTACCCCTTGCTTGAGCGCGATGACGGCCTGCGGCAACTGCTCATCGCGGAACGGGTTGCCGCCGTCGCGGCGGATGGCGTCCAGCCGCGCTTCGAACACCGGGTCGTCCGGCGCCGCGAACGGCAGCTTGTCGATCACCACCACGCTCAGCGCATCGCCGACCACGTCCACGCCTTCACGGAAGCTGGCCGAGCCCAGCAGCACGCCATTGCCGGACTCACGAAAGCGCTGCAGCAGCGTGGCGCGCGGCGCCTCGCCCTGGACGAACAGCGGCCACGGCGCATCACGCAGCGCCTCGGCCGCCTCGCGCAGCGCACGATGCGAGGCGAACAACAGGAACGCGCGGCCGGCGGACGCCTCCAGCACCGGCGTCAATGCCCGGATCAGCGCGGTACCGAAGCCGCGCGCGGCCGGATCCGGCAGATCGGTGGGCAGATAGCACAGCGCTTGGCGGGACCAGTCGAACGGACTGGGCTGCAGCAGGGTGATCGGGTCATCCAGGCCCAGGCGCTGCGCGATGTGCTCGAAATGCCCATCCACGGTAAGCGTGGCGGAGGTGAATACCCAGGCGGCCATCGACTTCTGGCGGTGCTCGCGGAGCGGCCCGGACACATCCATCGGCGTGCGCTGGCAGCGGAAACCGCGCGGGGTCAGCTCGTACCAGAGCACCTCGGCCGCTGCCGGCGCGCCATCCGGCTCGGCGTCGAAGTCCAGCAGCGGCGCATCGTCGCCCAGCCAGCGCGACAGCCGCGACACCGCTTCGGTCGCGCGGGCATGGCAGGCATCCAGCCCCGGCGACGCCTCGCGCACCCCGTCCAATGCGTCGCGCACCGTCACCAGCGCAGTCATCGCCGCATCGAATCCATCGCGCACCTGTGGCACGGCCAGGGCACGCCATTGCGTACCCCGCGGCGGCAGCCCCTCCATTGCCTCACGCAGGTCGCGCAGGGTCTGCTCCAGCGTCGCCGCCGATGCCTGCAGCGCGGCCTGCGCACCCGCCACGCTGCGGCTTTCGGCCAGGCAGTCGCGCGCCAGCTCCTGCCAGGGACGCATGCCGAAGCTCTCGCCGAAGAAGTTGGCGGCCAGTTCGGGCAGCTGGTGCGCTTCGTCGATCACGAACGCCTGCGCGCCGGGCAGGATCTCGCCGAAGCCCTCCTGCTTCAACGCCAGGTCGGCCAGCAGCAGGTGGTGGTTGACCACCACCACGTCGGCCGCCTGCGCACGCTGCCGGGCCTGGACCACGAAGCAGTCGTCCCAGAACGGGCACTCCGTACCCAGGCAGTTGTCCACCGTGGAGGTGACCATCGGATACAGCGGCGAGTCTTCCGGCAGCGCATCCAGCTCGGCCATGTCGCCGAATTTCGTGCGCCCCGACCACGCCAGGATGCGCTGGAACTGCGCGACCTGTTCCGGCGAGACGAAGCGGGGCTCACCCCGCGCCTGCTGCAGGCGGTAGCGGCACAGGTAATTGGCGCGCCCCTTCAGCAGCGCGCTGCTGTGGCCCACGCCAAGCGCGGCGCGCACGCGCGGCAGGTCGCGGTGGTAGAGCTGGTCCTGCAGGGCGCGGGTACCGGTGGAGATGATGGTCTTGAGCCCGGACAACAGCGCCGGCACCAGGTAGGCGAAGGTCTTGCCGGTACCGGTACCGGCTTCGGCCAGCAGCACTTCGCGCTGGTCGAATGCCTCGGCGATGGCCGTGGTCAGGCGCAGCTGCGCGGGTCGCGCGACGAAGGCATCGAGTTGGCTGGCGAGCGTGCCGCCCTCGCTGAGGGCTTCACTGCTGGCATGGGCGAGACGTGACATGCAGCTATTGTAGTGCCGGCCGCTGGCCGGCTCCTCGGAACAATGGCAACCCGAAGAGCCCGGCCGCTGGCCGGCTCTTCGGAACAATGGCAACCCGAAGAGCCCGGCCGCTGGCCGGCTCTGCACAATCCGGACTTCACCGAGGAGCCGGCCAGCGGCCGGCACTGCCTCGATAGCGCTTGAGGAGCCGGCCAGCGGCCGGCACTACCTCGATAGCGCTTGAGGAGCCGGCCAGCGGCCGGCACTACCCTCAATAGCGCTTGATCGCCGGCACCGTGCAGCCTTCCAGCTGGGCGTGCGCCGATACCGCGTTTTCCTTCTCACCGCGGGCCAGACGCGACTGCTCGATCGTGGCCCAGTGGCGGCGGCACAGCGGGCCGGTTTTCGAGCCCAGGTCCACCGCCTTGCGCGCCAGCGTTTCGGCGCGGGCCCAATCGCCCTGCAGCAGGGCGATCTCGGCACGTTCCTGCAGGATCGACGGGTCGCCTTCGGAAATAAGCAGCGCCTCGTTCAGCGCTTCAGCCGCGCCGGCCAGGTCGTTGGCCTGGCGTTTGGCCAGCGCGACCACGCGCAGGTCTTCGATACCCGCGTCGCGCAGCGGCTGCACGGCCAGTTCCTTGTCATCGTTGCCGGCAGCCGCGTCCACTGCCGCCAGCCGCTGGGCCGGGGTGGTGGTGTCGACCGGCACCTTGACCGGCGGCGCGGTGGACACGCAGGCGGCCAGGGCGACGCCGAGCGCAAGCACGGCAGAGGTACGGATCACGGTGCGGGAAGGAATCATGCGGGCCAGCCTCTGGTGCGGTTCATCGAGCGGGGGGAGTGGCCGCGGGCGCGGCCTGGGCCGGCTCTGCGGCCGGCTCGGGCTTCTTGTCCAGACCGAACCAGCTGCGCCAGCCGCCGCCTTCATTGCCTTCGCCCCCCTCACCTTCGGGCAAGGCGGTCGGCGCCACGCAGGCGGTATAGGCGGGCGCGTAGCCGACCACGAACGGGAAGCGACGCGCACCCGGGCAGGATTCGTCGGTGGCAGCGGTGCCGCTGGCCTCCACCGGCTGCCAGTCCAGGCCCTTGTTGCTGACCTTCAGCGGCGAACTCGGCAGGCGGCTGAAGATGCCCGACCAGACCCGCATCGCACCGGTCGCACCGAACAGGCCGGTCTGTTCATTCTTGTCGTTGCCCATCCAGACCACCGCCAGGTGGTCGCCGGTGTAGCCGGCGTACCAGCTGTCGCGCCCGTCGTTGGAGGTACCGGTCTTGCCGGCGGCCTGCAGACGGCCCAGGCCATCGGCGTTGAGCCGTTGCGCGGTGCCGCTGGAGACCACCTGCTGCAGGCCGATGCTGATCAGGTTGGCGGCAATGGAGTCGCCCTCCTGCGCCGGCGCGGGGGTCTTGTCGTAGCGCTTGAGCAGCTTGCCCTGCGGGTCGAGCACGCCGCGTACGGCGTGCAGCGGCTGGATCTCGCCACCCGAGGCAAGGAACTGGTACAGCTGGGCCATCGCGTACGGGCTCTGGTCGGTCGCGCCCAGGATCACCGACGGGTTGCTCTCCGCCTTGAGTCCGGCCAGCACATGGATCAGCTGGGTGACCCGCTCCGGGCCCACCTGCATGCCCACGCGCACGGTGGCCTGGTTGTAGGAGTTGGCCAGCGCGTCGATCAATCGCACGGTGCCGTGGCTGCGATTGTCCGCGTTGCCCGGGGTCCAGCGCTTGCCGCGGCTGAGCTGCACGGTGACCGGGGAGTCATCGACGAAACTGGCCAGCGAATACTTGTCCGGTTGCGCCAGCGCCAGCAGATACACGAACGGCTTGAGCAGTGAACCCACCTGCCGCTGCGCCTCGATGGCGCGGTTGAAGCCCGGCTCGGATACATCACGGCTGCCGACCACAGCCAGCACGTCGCCGTTGTGCACGTCGGTCAGCACCAGTCCGGCCTGCAGTTCGGGGCGTCGCTTGTTTTCCAGCGACTTCAGCGTCTTGGTGACGGCGCCTTCGGCATAGGCCTGCGCCGACGGCGCCATGCCCGTCATCACGCTCAGCCCGGCGCCCTGCAGCACCGATTCCGGGTAATCATGGCCCAGCTGGCGACGCACCAGGTCGACATAGGCGGGGAAGCGGTTGGCGGCGATCAGCCCCGGATTCTTCGGCACCCCGAGCGGCGCCTTGAGCGCACGCTGCAGCTCGGCGTCATCGATCAGGCCGTTCTCGTGCAGCTTGCCCAGCACGAAGTTGCGCCGGTCCAGCGCGCGTTCCGGGTTGCGCCGCGGGTCGTAGTAGGACGGGCCCTTGACCAGGCCGATCAGCAACGCGACGTGCTCGGTATTAAGCGAGGACAGATCGCGCCCGAACCAGAACTCGGCACCCGAGGACATGCCGTGGATCGCCTGGCTGCCGCGCTGGCCCAGGTAAACCTGGTTGAGGTAAGCCTCAAGGATGGTGCGCTTGTCGTAGCGCGCCTCCATGATCAGCGCGTACAGCACTTCGTTGAATTTGCGGGTGACGGTCTGTTCCTTGCCAATCCCCAGCAGGCCGCTGCGGGCCAGCTGCTGGGTGAGCGTGGAGGCGCCCTGGCGGCTTTGGCCGCCGGAACGAATGGTGACCCACACCGCGCGCGCGATGCCACTCAGGTCGATGCCGTGGTGGCGGTTGAAGTCCTTGTCCTCCACCGCCTGCAGGCCAGTGACCAGCAGCTCCGGCGTTTCCTCCAGGCGCACCAGGCGGCGCTCTTCCTGCTTCTGTCCGTACAGCGTGGCGATACGCGCCGGATCCAGGCGTGCGGCCTTGACTGCCTTGCGGCTGTCGGCGTCGCGGAGCGAGGCGACCTGACCGCCGGAGACGCTCAGTTCAACCCGACGCGGCGCGACCCGACCGTCCACGTCGTTGTAGCCGCGGCTGGAGATGACGAAGCGACCGCCATCCTGGCTGAACGTGGCCGGTGACTTGCCGGTCCCGTCATCCCGGTACGCCGATGCCGCCAGCTCGGTCTTGAGCGTCTGCACATCCATGGCCACGCCCGGCGCCAGCGCCAGCGGTCGCGCATAGACACGCGTCGGGATCTGCCAGCGCAGTTCGCCAAAACGTTGCGTGACCTGCGTATTGAGGTAGACCGTGTAAGGGATCAGGAATCCGAGCGCCAGCGCGAACGCGGCCATGCCCCAGGTGATCAGGCGACGACGCCAGCGCGGCCAGCGGCTTTCGGTGTCGTCCTCGAACTCGTCGATGTCGTCGGAATCGTAGCGTGGGGGCACGGGCATTCGGAAGAATAAACTTTGCCGAGTCTAGCGCAGCTGCCGCTGCAGCAGGCGCCAGGCGATCCGCCGTTTCACCGCAGTTCAATCAGGTCAAACCCCGCCCCGCCAGCCGGTCCAGGCACCCCTGCAGGCGGCAACCCCGCCCCGCCAGCCACCGCCCGCCAGGCAGGCATTGGCGATGCGCGCCACCAGCCGCGGCGCGTCATGGGCGATCCAGCGCCAGTCCACATCCACCCGGCGATACACGTGCAGGCGCGACCAGGCCATGCGCCATGCGACCGCGGCCAGCCCCTGCAGGTCGTCGGGTGCGAACGTCACCCCACGCGCCTGCAACAGCGCCTGCAAGCCGCGCAGTCGTTCGGCGGTGCGCTGTTGCCCGCCCCGATCACGCAGATTCAACGCACGAAACTGATGCAGAATCGAGCGCCGCGATGCACCAATCTGGTTGCCACCGTGCTGGCGGTAGTCGATGGTCGAGCGCGGCAGCAGGTCCAGCCCACCCTTCAGCGATGCGATCACCGCCAACCATTCGTCATGACTCCAGCGCGGCGCGACGGGCAGGGCCTCCGCCAACAACGAGCGGCGCAGCGCACAGGTGGCGCCGGTGATGAAATTGCGCAGCAGAATGGCATCCATCGCCTGTCCGGAGCGCTCCAGCGCGATCTCGGCTGGATGCGCCCGCAGCACCTCCAGCAGCGTGGCGCCGAGCGGCGCGCCTTCGCCATCAACCAGGCGTGCATCGCTGTGCAGCATCAGCAGGGTGGGGTCCGCGTCGAATCGGCTGGCAAACGCCTCCACGCGATCGGGATCCCAGACGTCGTCCTGGTCGCACAGAAACAGGACGTCGGCGCGACACCGCTGAAGCGCGTCGGAGAAGTTCGCGACATAACCCAGGTTGCGGGGATGCTGCACCACCTCCACCCGGATGCCGCGGGCCGATGCACGCACGGCGAAGGCATCGAGCATGGCCAGCGTAGCGTCGCAGGAGCCATCGTCACCCACGACCACTTCATCCACAGGCACGGTCTGCGCCAGAATGCTGTCCAGCTGCGCCTGCAGGTAAGGCGCGCCGTTGTACGTGCACATCGCCACGCCGAACCGAGGCGCCGCTGCGGAACCGGTGTGGGCACTGGACATCAGGCCGCACCCTGCTGCTGCGGCGCAAGGCGGATGCGTTCCCCGGCAGCCGACAGCGGCATCGGCGACCACGTGGCCGCATCGGGCTGGAACGGCCGCGGATGAACGCCCAGCAGGCGCTGCAGCGGTGCGTTGTCGGCGACCAGGTCCTGCTCCAGCCGGGAAACCGGCCCGCGGGCGCGCGGAAGCAGCGCCGCGAGCAGCCGCAGCGCGTGCGCCGGCAGGTACAACGGCAACGTCCGCTCGGCCATGCTTGCCCGCACACGCTGGAACATGCGCTGGTACTGCAGGCGCTCGCCGCCACCGATCTCCAGCACCGTCGACGCGGCGGCATCGGTGTCCAGGGCGGCCATGACCGCCCTGGCGATGTCGTCGGCATGCACGGGCTGTCGCAGACCGTGGGTCATGGGGATCGGGAACATGCGCACGCGCCGTGCACGCGCCACGATCGGACTCAGGCTGCGGTCGATACCGGCACCGTAGATCAATGTGGGCCGCAGCACGGTCCACTGCATGCCCAGCCGCCCGGCCTGCTCGGCCAGCCCCTGCTCGCCCCGCTGCAGCCGGGCAACCACGCGCAGCTCATCGGTCTGCGCGGACGCCTGCTTGGTGACCACGCTCATCGAACTGGTGGCGATGATCTTCCGCGCCGGTGCCAGCGCCTGACCGGCCAGCCAGTCCGCCCAGGCCTCCATCGGGCTGAAGCTGACGATCGCCTGCCAGGTTTCTCCGGGGTGTGCTGCCAGGACCGTCTCGAGATCACCCATGCGCCACTGCACCCCCTCTTGGGGAGGTTGTGGCTTACGGCTGATGGCCAGCACCGGAATCCCTGCCATCGACAGGCGTGCAAGCAGGAAACGGCCGATCTGACTGGTCGCACCGGAAACAAGGACGGTCATGCCGGCCCCAGCTGGATATGGACCCCATACTATAGCTGAGGCCCGCCGCGGCCTCAGCGCGACGCGTCGATGTCGTTCAACCGCTGCTGCAGCGCCTGGTGGTCGGCCGACGCTGCGCTGCTGCCCAACGCCTTGGCCGCCTGCAATGCCGTACGGGCAAACTCGACATCGCCCCGCCCCAACCGCTCGCTGCCGATGGCCAGCCAACGCTGGGCCAGCCGCTGCCGGGCGGGGCCGATCGCGTCCGCGCCGGGAGCCAGGGTCTGCCATGCCTCCAGGCAGGCGCCGGCAGCCTGCACGCGGTTCTCGCGGAGCCGGTCCTCGAAACACGCGCGGGTTGCAGGCAGCAGGCGTTGCGCTGCCGCGCGCACGCGCGCGTCGCGCGGGGCCAGCGCCTGTGCTTCGCGCAACGCATCGTAGGCGCTGCGGCCGGGCGGGGCGAGGAAGTCACCGCGGGATTCGGCGTCGGCGAAATTCTCCAGCAACCGCGCCAACGAACGCTCGCGCCGCGCCGGAGTGGCGGCCGGCGTATTCAAGGCGCGCTCGGCCTGGCGCGCCTGCGCCATCGCCTGCCGCGCCGCCACCAGCGCGCGGTCGGAGGCACCCAGCGACTGGGCCGTCTCCAGCGCCTGCTCGGCGGGGCCGAAGCGGAAATCCGCGGCCTGTCGCGTCGCCGCGGCCAACAACGCATCGATGACGCGCTGCAGGCCCTGCTGTGCCGCCGGATCGTCGGGGCGGACGGCCAGCACGGCCTGGAAGTCGGACCCGGCCGCCTCCCAGCGTTGTCGGGTCAAGGCCGCCTGCCCCTGCCGCTGGCGATGCTCCAGCGCGGTATTGAGTGCGGCCTCGCTGGCCGGAAGGTCGACGTGGCCGGCATCGAAGCCGCGTGCACGCTGCAGCACTGCCGAGGACTGCGCCACATCACCGCGCGCGGCCGCCTCGCGCGCCTTCTGCAGCAGGTCGGACAACGCGTCCTCGCGCCCTTCCAGCGCGCGCAGGTGGTTGGGCGCGAGTGCCAGCGCCTGCTGGAACAACGGCAGCGCGCTGTCGTCGCTGCCATCGAGCCGCTGTGCCTGCAACGCTGCCTCGGCGCGGCCAAGCAGCACACCGAAACCGGCGCCGTTCTGCTGGTGCTCGCGCAGCAGGCGCGCCACCGCGTCCGCGTCGCGCTGTGGCACCTGCAGTTCGCGGGCCAGGGCGAGGGCGCGCTGCGCCGCGTCGGGATCACCTGCGGCCAAGGCATCGCGCGCCTGCTGCAGCGCGGCCTGCGCGGTGCGCACCAGGCCGGTGCGCGCCTGCGTGCGGTCGCCATCCAGCGCGAGCGCCGCCTGGTACCACTCACGCGCACCGCTCCCATCGGCCGCACTCAGCCGCCCGGCGGCCAGCGCACGGTCACCGCGATCCAGCAGCTGCTCCACCTGCGGTTCGTTCCAGAACCAGTTCGCCAACGGACGCCTCGCGAGCACCAGCAAGGCGAACACCAGCACGGCCACAAGCGCTGCCCACCGCCAGATCTTCCGTGTGTGCCACGCCTGCAGCCACCACCAGCGACCTTCACGGCGCACGCGGCGGAGCGCTGCATGCGCGGCATCCTGGCGGTCGGGGTGATGGCTCATTCCGTGAGCCTGGCGCTGTTCACGTGATTTCAGCCCAGACGTCGCGCGTCGCTCACGCCCGGCAGCGCATCCAGCTTGCCCAGCAGCGTGGAAAGCTGGCCGTAGTCGCTCACCTTCAGGCGCAGGCGCAGGTGCGCGCGGCCGCTGTTGCGCACGTTGTCACTGTGGATGTCGAGTACATAGGCGTCTTCCTGCGCGATCAGGTTGGTGATGTCCTTGAGCAGCCAGCGCCGGTCCACGGCATCGACCACCACGTCCACCTCGTAGCCGCTGCCCGCCTGCCCCCACTCAACAGGAAGGATGCGCTGCGGGCTGGCCGCCGACAGGCGCGCCAGCGCGGCGCAGTCGGTGCGGTGCACGGTGACGCCGCGGGTACGGGTCAGGTAGCCGACAATCGGCTCCCCGGCGACCGGCTGGCAGCACCGCGCCAACTGCACCAGCAGGTTGCCCACGCCCTGAACGGTGAATTTGGACTTGCCCAGGCCGTCCCGGCGTGCGGTCGGGCGCGGCAGTGCGGGCGCCGCCGGCTGGCTGGCCGCGCGTTCGGCTTCGAGCAGCGCGCGGCTGACCTGGTTGGGGCCGGTGTCGCCCAGCGCGACCTGGATGTACAGGTCATCCACGCTGTCGGCATGGAACTTCCTGGCGGCAACGGCCAGGTCGGCGTGCTGCAGGCCGAGCCGCTTCAATTCGCGGTCGAGCAGGTCACGGCCGGCCTGCACGTTGCGCGCGCGGTCCAGCTTGTGGAACCAGCCACGCACCTTGTCGCGCGAACGGTTGCTGGCCAGGAAGCCGTTGGACGCCAGCAGCCAGTCGCGGCGCGGATCGGCCTCCTTGCCGGTGAGGATCTCCACGCGGTCGCCGCTGCGCAGGCGGTAGGTCAGCGGCACGATGCGGCCGTTCACCTTCGCGCCACGGCAGCGATGCCCGACCATGGTGTGCACGTGGTACGCAAAATCCAGCGGCGTGGCCCCCTGTGGCAGGTCCATCACCTCGTCCTTCGGACTCAACGCGTAGACCCGGTCCTCGGTCAGCTCGGCGTCCAGCGCACCGGCCAGCTCCCCCCCGTGGCCTTCCTGCGACTGCTCCAGCAACTGGCGCATCCAGGTGATCTTGCGGTCGAACGCCTTCTCCGCGCCCTTGCTGCCTTCCTTGTAGCGCCAGTGTGCGGCCACGCCGAGTTCGGCCTGCGCATGCATGTCGTGGCTGCGGATCTGCACTTCGATGGTGCGCCCTTCCGGGCCGATCACGGCGGTATGCAGGGACCGGTAATCGTTGGCCTTGGGCCGGGCGATGTAGTCATCGAACTCGCTTGGCACCGGTGCCCACAACGAGTGCACCACGCCGAGCGCGGCATAGCAGGCGGCCACGTCCTGCACCATCACGCGCACGGCGCGGATGTCGTACAGCTGCTCATAGGCCAGTCGCTTCTTCTGCATCTTCCGCCAGATGCTGTAGATGTGCTTCGGCCGACCGCTGACCTCGGCCTGGAGGCCCTGCGCCAGCAACTCGCGCGAGAGCGCCTTCTTCACCGTTTCCACGTAGCGCTCGCGCGCCAGGCGCGTTTCATCGACCTCGCGTGCGATGCGCCGGTAGGTATCCGGCTCCAGGTGACGGAACGCCAGGTCCTCCAGCTCCCACTTCAACTGCCAGATACCGAGCCGGTTGGCCAACGGCGCGTGGATGTCGCGGGTGAGCTGGGCCAGGGCGCGCCGCTCCTCCTCGGGCAGCCGGTCGGCCGCCCGCATGCGTGCCAGTTGCCGCGCCAGCAGGATGGGCACGACCCGCAGGTCCTGGATGATGGACAGCAGCAGCCGGCGCAGGCCTTCGCTGTTGCGCCCCGCGTCGCGCCCCGCATGCAGCGCCCAGACCTGGTCGGCGGCATCCAGCCCCTCGAGCAGCCCGACGACGCCGGCCTTGTGGTTACCCAGCGGCAGCGCGTCCAGCCCGGTGCGCAGCCCGGGCAGGTCGAACAGCAGCGCGGCCAGCAGCGCGCTGTCGTCGGCCGACAGCAGGGCCAGCGCATCCAGCGTGTCGGCCAGCACCGGCCAGCCGGCCTGCATCGCGTGGTCGGCATCGGCCGCGCCCCAGCGCTGCAGCAGCGCCTCGCGCAGCACAGGCGGCAGCGATGCCGCCGAGGGTCGGTTCAACAGGGCATCCAGGCCGGGGAGAGAAGCGCGGTTCACAGCATCGTGCAGACAAGGCAGAGAGCCCTACACTAGCGCCGGTACCGCTGCCGGACAATCACCACCGGCGTTTGCAATGTTTTTTTGCCGGACAACATCCGGCGCCATCCCATTTACGGAGACCTGCCATGCGTTTTTCCCGTCTGAGAGTGTTGGCCTGTGCGGCCGTCCTGCTGAGCATGGCCGGCCCGGCCCTGGCCCAGCGCGTGGTCGACGGTGACCTGCAGCAGCAGATGTCGTCGGCCGAATTCAAGGCGGCCGGCCTGGACAAGCTCAGCCCGGCCGAGCTGGCCGCCCTCAACGGCTGGCTGCAGGGCAAGGTAGCTGCGGTCAGCGCCGACGTGCGCGAGCAGGTCCGCGAACAGGTGCGCGAGGAAGCGCGCGAAGAAGGCCGCCAGGAAGTGATCGTGAAGAACCGCGGGTTCTTCGCGTTCGGCACCAAGGAGCCGATCGTGAGCACGCTGGAAGGTGAGTTCCGTGGCTTCGGCAAGGGCCGCCGTTATGTGCTGGCCAACAAGCAGGAATGGGAACAGACCGACGACGTCACGTTGGCCGGCGTGCGCAAGACCAACCCGGAAGTGTCGATCTCGCCGGGCGTGGTCGGCACCTGGTACATGCAGGTGAAGGGCAGCAACACCCGCGCCAAGGTCCAGCGCGTCAAGTAAGCGTACGGCCCCGCGCCGCAAGGGCACGGGGCCGTATGGGTGGGTCAGGCCTGGCGCAGCGCCGCCACGCGCTGGGCCAGCTTCTTGGCGGAAATGCCGGTGCGAGCCCCAAGTTCCTGGGCAAACAGCGACACCCGCAGTTCCTCCAGGTCCCAGCGCAGGTCCTGCCACTGCGTGCGCTGGCGCAGGCCGCGCGCTTGGGCGTCGGCCAACGCGTCGATGAACGGCCGCAGCTCGAGCATGCGCGCCTGGTCGCGCGGTGGATCGCGCTTGGCACGCTCGCTGCGCAGGATCATCGCGCGCAGGTAGCGCGGGTACTGGGCCAGGGCATTGGCCGGGGTCTCGCGCAGGAACCCGGGATGTACCAGCCCCGCCAGCTGCTGCTCCAGATCGTCCAGGTTGCCGCGCGCCCAGCCCATCAGCGGAGACTCCAGCAGCGGCTTGAGCTCGGCGACGTGGGACAGGATGCTCTCGGCCAGCTTCAATCGCGCCATCGCCTCGCCGAACAGCTCACGGCCTGCCGCATCACGGCGCTTGGCGAATACCGCCGGATCGCGGATCTCGCCCAGCCCGTCGGCGAGCACGGCATTCATCGCCGCATCCACCAGGTCGCCGCGAAGCCGTTCCTGCGACTCGATCGACGCGTACAGCAAGCCGGTCTTGGCGGGCACCGGCAGCTGTTTGCGGGCGTGCTTGGCCTTCTCCGCCAGCGCGATCTCCAGCAGCCGGCGCACCCCGCGCGGATGCTGTTCAAGCGCCTCGTTGCGATCGGCGAAGATGCGCAGCGACGCCGACTCGCCGGCGTCTACCAGTGCCGGGTAGGCCGGCACGCCTGCCTCGCCGGGCACCTGCAGCGGGATCGGCGTGGCCGGGAAGTCGCGCAGCCCTTCGGCGGCCAGTGCACGCCCCGCGCGCGCGGCGAAGGCATCGCCGGCCTTCTCGCCGAAGCGCGCACGCAAGGCGTCCAGGTCGCGCGAGGCGGCGAGCAACGTGCCCTGCGCATCATGCAGACGCAGGTTCATCCGCAGGTGCGGCTCCAGCGCGGTCTCGTCGAAGTCGGTCGCTGCCACCTGCACACCGGTCGCACGCGACAGGAACCGCGCCAGCTCGCCGCGCAGGTCATCGGCGGAGGGCGCCGGGAACGCTTCGGCAAAGGCACGCCCGAAATCCGGTGCCGGCACGTAGTTGCGGCGCATCGCCTTGGGCAGGCTGCGGATCAGCGCCGAGGCCTTGTCCGCCACGAAGCCGGGTGCCAGCCATGACAGCCGCGCCGGATCGAGCGCGTTGAGCAGGTGCAGCGGCACATCCAGGCTCACGCCGTCCTCCTCGCTGCCCGGTTCGAAGCGGTAGTGCAGCGCCAATCGCGCGTCGCCCAGCGGCAGGTAGGCGGGATAACGCTCGGCGTCGCTGCCCTCGCCCGGCAGCAGGTCGGCCAGCGACCATGCCAGTGCATGCCGCTTCTCCGGTGCCAGGCCTTTCCACCAGGTATCCAGCCCGGTCGCGGAGTGGATCTCCGATGGCACGCGATCCAGGTACCAGCGCGCCTGCCAGCCTTCATCGGCGACGATGCCGGCACGGCGCAGCTTGGCCTCTTCCTCGCGCGCCTGATCGAGCACCTTCAGATTGTCGGCGACCACGCTGGCACGGGTGTTGATCTCGCCAGTCACCAGCGCCTGCCGCACGAAAATGTCATGCGCCTCGCCCGGCGCGATGCGGCCGTAGTGGACCGGCTTCTTCGGGGCCAGCACCAGGCCGAACAGGCTGATCTGCTCGGAGGCCAGCACCTGGCCCTGCGCGCGCGACCAGTGCGGGTCGAAGTGTTTGCGCAGCAGCAGGTGCGGCAGTTCGGCGATCACCCAGTCCGGCTCGATCGCCGCATTGGTCATGCCCCACACCTTCTGGGTATCCAGCAGGGTGGCCGCCAGCAGCCACGGCGGCGGTTTCTTGGCCAGCACCGAGCCGGGGAACGGCAGGAACCGGCGCTGGCGCGGCGCCAGGAAATCGCCCTTGTCGCTGCGGTGCCCGATCTGGGTGGGCAGGCCGGCGATGAGCGCGCGGTGCAGGGTCTGGTAGGCGTTGGCGCGCACGCGCTCACTGAAACCGCCCCGGTCTTCCTGCACTGCGGCCGGCGCCACCACGGGCGCGGCGGTGGGTGATTCGCTCTTGCCTTCACGGGCCAGCCGCGCGGCGCGATGCTGCTGGCCGCGGGTCGCCTTGGCCTTGGCCTCGTCGTCGCGCGGCGCCGTGGGCGCGGACGAGCCGGCCAGCAGCGGTGCCATGGCGGCATCCGCCGGCTCCTCGCTCCAGCCCAGCTCTTCGCACAGCACGCGCAGCTGGCGGTGCAGCTCGCGCCATTCGCGCATGCGCAGGAAGCCCAGGAAATGCCGTTCGCACCAGCCGCGCAGCTTGGACTGGGTGAGGTCTTCGTGGGCCTGCCGGTAGCCTTCCCACAGGCGCAGCACGCCGACGAATTCGGAGCGGCCATCGGCGAACAGCGCGTGCGCGTTGTCGGCCGCGGCGCGCGCCTCGGGCGGGCGCTCGCGTGGGTCCTGGATGCCCAGGAACGAGGCGATGACCAGCATCGGCCGCAGGCAGCCCTGCGCCTGCGCGGCGACCAGCATGCGGGCGAGCTTGACGTCCACCGGCAGGCGCGCCATCTGGCGGCCGATCGGGGTCAGGCGGCGCTCGGCGTCGATCGCGCCCAGTTCGCCCAGCTGCTGCCAGCCATCGGCGACGGCACGCTCGTCGGGCGCTTCCAGGAACGGGAAGTCCTCGATCCGGCCCAGGCCGAGCTGCAGCATGCGCAGGATCACGCCGGACAGGCTGGAGCGCCGGATCTCCGGATCGGTGAACTCCGCGCGCGACTGGAAGTCCGCCTCCGAATACAGCCGGTAGCAGATGCCTTCGGACACGCGACCGCAGCGGCCCTTGCGCTGGTTGGCGCTGGCCTGCGAGATCGCTTCGATATGCAGCCGGTCCAGCTTCTGGCGCGGGCTGTAGCGCTTCACGCGGGCCAGGCCGGGGTCGATCACGTAGCGGATGCGCGGCACCGTCAGCGAGGTCTCGGCCACGTTGGTGGCCAGCACGATGCGTCGCTTGCTGCCGGGACTGAAGACCTGGTCCTGGTCCTTCACCGACAACCGCGCGTACAGCGGCAGCACTTCGGTTTCGCGGTACTTGCGCCGCTCCAGGGCCTGGTGGGCGTCGCGGATCTCGCGCTCGCCCGGGAAGAACAGCAGGATGTCACCACGTGGATCCAGCCGGGTGATCTCGTCCACCGCACCGACCACGGCTTCATTGACGGTGCGTTCGCCGTCACGGCCGCCGTCCTCATCGCCACCGCCCTCGCCTTCCAGCGGCCGGTAACGCACCTCCACCGGGAAGGTGCGGCCTTCGACGCTGATCACCGGGGCATCGTCGAAATGCTGGGCGAAGCGCGAGGTGTCGATGGTCGCCGAGGTGACGATCAGCTTCAGGTCGGGCCGCTTCTTCAGCAGCTGCTTGAGGTAGCCGAGCAGGAAGTCGATGTTGAGGCTGCGTTCGTGCGCCTCGTCGACGATGAGGGTGTCGTACTGCGACAGCCAGCGGTCACTGCTGATTTCAGCCAGCAGGATGCCGTCGGTCATGAACTTGATGCGGGTGTCGTCGCCGACCCGGTCGGTGAACCGCACCTGGTAGCCGACGGTGGTACCCAGCTCCGACTTCAGCTCCTGGGCCACGCGGGTGGCCACCGCACGCGCGGCGATCCGGCGCGGCTGGGTGCAGCCGATCATGCCGGCCACGCCGCGACCGGCCGCCAGGCACAGCTTGGGCAGCTGGGTGGTCTTGCCCGAACCGGTCTCGCCGGCGATCACCACGACCTGGTGGTCGCGGATCAGGGCGGTGATGGCCTCGGCTTCACGCGCAATCGGCAGGCTGTCGTCCAGACTGATCGACGGCTGGTTCAGCGCCCGCGCCGCCCGCCGCTGTACCGACGCCTGCAGGGCCTGCTCGAACGCCGCTGCCACGCCCGCATCCGTCGGTTTGGCGCGCACGCGCGCGAGCATCCCCAGCAATCGCCCTCGATCGCGGCTCATGGCCCCGTCAATGGCGGTCTGCTGCAGGTGCAGGGTGGAAGCGGAAGGTTTGCTGATAGAGGTCATCAATCGAATCGTTTAAAACTTTGAGTACTACTTGAAGAGTAGTCTGATCTATTGTGAAGGCCATCCAATCCACAAGGAGCACTCTCCCATGGCGAAGACCAAGACGCCGGCGAAACCCAAGACCGGCAAGCAGAAACTGGCAACGGCGGCTCCGTCGGCCCCGAACATTGATATCGGGATCAAGGAAGGCGATCGCAAGAAGATTGCCGACGGGCTGGCGGGCTTCCAGGCGGACGCGTTCACGCTCTACCTGAAGACCCACAACTTCCATTGGAACGTGACGGGCTCGATGTTCAACTCGCTGCACACCATGTTCGAAACCCAGTACACCGAGCAGTGGGCAGCCCTGGACGACGTTGCCGAACGCATCCGCGCACTGGGCTTCAACGCCCCGGGCTCCTACCGCGAGTTCGCCGCCCTGACCTCGATCGCCGAGGAACCGGGCCTGACCGACAGCGCCGACTGGCGTGAAATGGTACGCCAGTTGGTCGCCGCCAACGAGGCCGTGTGCCGGACCGCCCGCAAGGTGCTGGACGTGGCTGATGACGCCGACGACGCCCCGACCGAGGATCTGATGACCCAGCGCCTTCAGACCCACGAAAAGTACGCCTGGATGCTCCGCTCCCTGCTCCAGTAGTGCCGGCCGCTGGCCGGCTGCTGTTCCTTTTGCGGCCGCTGGCCGGCTGTTTTTCTCTGGTGACGCCGGGCCCTCCCGGCGCACCCTGCATTCCCCGGGAGCCGGCCGGCGGCCGGCAGTACCGGGCTTGATGGCTCCCGCCTACGTTCATATCCGGGTTTGGATGACCTGTCTCGGGTCGCCCAGCCCTGTAAACTACCGCGATGTCATCCCGCCCCGCGCACGAGCTGCTTCACCGCATTTTTGGTTACGACGATTTCCGCGGTCCGCAGCAGGCGATCGTCGAACATGTCGCGGCCGGCAATGACGCACTGGTATTGATGCCCACCGGCGGCGGCAAGTCGCTGTGCTACCAGGTGCCTTCCCTCCTGCGCGACGGCACCGGCATCGTGATCTCGCCGCTGATCGCGCTCATGCAGGACCAGGTCGAGGCCCTGCGCCAGCTGGGCGTGCGCGCCGAATACCTGAATTCCACCCTGGATGCGGAAACCGCCGCGCGGGTGGAACGGGAGCTGCTCGCCGGTGAACTGGAACTGCTGTACGTCGCGCCCGAGCGGCTGTTGACCGGCCGCTTCCTGTCGCTGCTGTCGCGCAGCCGGATCGCCCTGTTCGCCATCGACGAGGCCCATTGCGTCTCGCAGTGGGGGCATGACTTCCGGCCCGAGTACCGCCAGCTCACCGTCCTGCACGAGCGCTGGCCCGACGTGCCGCGCATCGCGCTGACCGCCACCGCCGATCCGCCGACCCAGCGCGAGATCGCCGAACGCCTGGACCTGACCACCGCCCAGCATTTCGTCAGCTCGTTCGACCGGCCCAACATCCGCTACACCGTGGTCCAGAAGGACAACGCCAAGCGCCAGCTGCTCGATTTCCTGCGCGGTCATCGCGACGAAGCCGGCATTGTCTACTGCATGTCGCGGCGCAAGGTCGAAGAGACCGCCGAGTTCCTGTGCAAGGAGGGCATGAACGCCCTGCCCTACCACGCCGGCCTGCCCGCCGAGGTCCGCGCCGCCAACCAGCGCCGCTTCCTGCGCGAGGATGGCATCGTCATGTGCGCCACCATCGCCTTCGGCATGGGCATCGACAAACCCGACGTGCGCTTCGTCGCGCACACCGACCTGCCCAAGTCGATGGAAGGCTACTATCAGGAAACCGGGCGTGCCGGCCGCGATGGCGAACCCGCCGAAGCCTGGCTCTGCTACGGCCTGGGCGATGTGGTGCTGCTCAAGCAGATGATCGAGCAGTCCGAGGCAGGCGAAGAGCGCAAGGCGCTGGAACGCTCCAAGCTCGATCACCTGCTCGGCTACTGCGAATCCATGCAGTGCCGCCGCCAGGTACTGCTGGCCGGCTTTGGTGAAACCTACCCCCAGCCGTGCGGCAACTGCGACAACTGCCTGCTGCCGCCCGATGCGTGGGACGCCAGCGTGGCTGCGCAGAAGGCGCTCAGCTGCGTGTACCGGAGCGGGCAGCGGTTCGGCGTGGGCCACCTGATCGACATCCTGCGCGGTGGCGAGAACGACAAGATCCGTCAGTTCGGGCATTCCGAACTGAGCACGTACGGCATCGGCAAGGATCTGGATACGCGCACCTGGCGCAGCGTGTTCCGCCAACTGGTCGCCGCCAGCCTGCTGGAGGTCGACAGCGACGCCTACGGCGGCCTGCGCCTGACCGACGGCAGCCGCGAGGTGCTGAAGGGCCAGCGCAAGGTGATGATGCGCCGGGAAAGCCCGAAGACCCGCGAACGCGAGCGCAGCGGGCAACGCACCGGCCTGTCGGTGCTGCCGCAGGACCTGGCCCTGTTCAACGCCCTGCGTGGCCTGCGCGCTGAACTGGCCCGCGAGCAGAACGTGCCGGCCTTCGTGATCTTCCACGACAGCACCCTGCGCAACATCGCCGAACAGCGCCCCACCAGCGTCGACGCGCTTGGCCGGGTGGGTGGAATCGGCGGCACCAAGCTGTCCCGCTACGGCGAGCGGCTGGTCGAGATCGTCCGCGAGGAAGGCTGATGCCCACGCGCCCCAACGGACCGGGCTCCAGACTTGAATCCGGCATTCAGCCACGGATGCGCCGCCCTCGCATTGGCGCTAAGGTGGCGCCCATGTCCGCCGGTGGCCTGCTCCTGCGAGTGGTACTGATGCTCAGCCTGTTGCTCAACGGGCTGAACGCGGCCATGGCCGGCCCGATGACGCTGGCGATGCTCCCGTCCACGCCCGTCGAAGCGGACGCACCGCCGTGCCACAGCCGTGCACCGGTTGCCGCGGCCCATGCGCACCACGCGATGGCAGGCGCCGAGACCGGCGTACAGGCGCCGCACGACGGCGATCACTGCAGGATCAAGGACTGCCTGCGCAGCTGCGCCCAACAGCCCAGCCTGACCGTGCAGATCGCCTGGATCGCCACCCCGCCGCCGCTCTCCGTGGCGCCGATCCTGGCCGCGCATCCGTCGCAGCCGATGCCGCCGCTGGACCGTATTACCCGCCCTCCGATCGCCTGATCCGCCGCGCTCTGTGAGCGCAGGCCTGAGGCTCTGTCCGCGCGCCCCCGGTGCGTGGCGTTGACGGCACCGTGTGTGCCATTCGAATCGGATTCGGAGTTGCAATGTCTTTCCCCAACATCCCCGGCACGGGCGCTCCGCCCCTGCCGTCGCGGCGCCTGTTCGTACAGGGCATGGCCGCCGGTGGCGTGGTCGCCGGCCTGGCCGCCAGCGGCCTGCCCGCGCGCGCCTTCGCCGCTGCCGGCCCCGGCCTGGCCACTGCCCCACAGGTGCTCAGCGGCCCCCAGCTGGAGCTGAGCATCGGCGAGTCGCTGGCCAATTTCACCGGCCGTACCCGCCCGGCCATCACCGTCAATGGCAGCCTGCCGGCCCCGATCCTGCGCTGGCGCGAAGGCGACACCGTCAGCGTGCGCGTGGCCAACACCCTGCAGGCGCACCCCACCTCCATCCACTGGCACGGCATACTGCTGCCGGCCAACATGGACGGCGTGCCCGGCCTGAGCTTCAACGGCATCGCCCCGGGCGAGGCCTACCAATACCGCTTCACCCTCAAGCAATCCGGCACGTACTGGTACCACAGCCACTCCATGTTCCAGGAACAGGCCGGCCTGTACGGCGCACTCATCATCGACCCGCTGCAGCCGGCGCCCTACCGGTTCGATCGCGAGCATGTGGTGCTGCTCTCGGACTGGACCGACCTCGACCCGGGCGCCCTGTTCCGGCGCATGAAGAAGCTTGCCGAGCATGACAACTACTACAAGCGCACGCTGCCGGACTTCCTGCGCGATGTGCGCCGCGAGGGTTGGGCCGCCGCCACCGCCGACCGTGGCATGTGGGGCCGCATGCGGATGACGCCGACCGACATCAGCGACATCAACGCCCACACCTATACCTACCTGCTCAACGGCACCGCACCGGCCGGCAACTGGACCGGCCTGTTCCGCAGCGGCGAGAAAGTGCTGCTGCGCTTCATCAACGGCGCCTCGATGAGCTACTTCGACGTGCGCATTCCCGGCCTGAAGATGACCGTGGTCGCCGCCGACGGCCAGTACATCCATCCGGTCAGCATCGACGAATTCCGCATCGCCCCGGCCGAGACCTTCGATGTGATCGTCGAACCCAGCGGCCAGGACGCCTACACGATCTTCTGCCAGGACATGGGCCGCACCGGATTCGCCGCCGGCACGCTGGCGGTGCGGCACGGTCTGCAGGCGCCGATCCCCGCGCGCGACCCGCGCCCGCTGCTGACGATGGGCGACATGGGCCATGACATGGGCGACATGGGAAGCATGGCTGGAATGGGGCATGACATGGCCGGCATGCACGGCGGCCACGGCATGGACCACGCCGCACGCGGCGCCGCCCCGCCCCGTCATCCGGCCAGCGAGAAGGGAAATCCGCTGGTCGACATGCAGAGCATGGCCACCGATCCCAAGCTTGATGATCCGGGCATCGGCCTGCGCGACAACGGCCGCCAGGTCCTCACCTACGGCGCGATGCGCAGCCTGTTCGCGGACCCGGATGGACGCGAGCCGGGCCGCGAGGTGGAGCTGCACCTCACCGGCCACATGGAGAAATTCAGCTGGTCCTTCGACGGCGTTCCCTTCGCCAGCGCCGAACCGCTGCGCCTGAACTACGGCGAGCGCATGCGCATCGTGCTGGTCAACGACACCATGATGCAGCACCCCATCCACCTGCACGGCGTGTGGAGTGACCTGGAAAACGCCGACGGCGACTTCCAGCTGCGCAAGCACACCATCGACATGCCGCCGGGCACGCGCCGCAGTTACCGCGTGCGCGCCGACGCGCTTGGCCGCTGGGCGTACCACTGCCACCTGTTGTACCACATGGAAGCGGGCATGATGCGCGAAGTGAGGATCGAAGAATGAGCGCTCCATGTTTCCTCACCCCGCGCCTGCTCGGCGCTGCGCTGCTGGCGGCGCTGTCCGCTCCTGCATGGGCGCAGTCGCACGCACACGCACATGCTGATGCAGCGACGACGGACACCACGGAGCCGGTCGATCACGCGATGATGGATCATTCGACGATGGATCACGGCGGCATGGATCACGCGGCAATGGGGCACGCCCCGGCAGCCCCTCCTGCCATGGACCATTCGATGATGGATCACTCGACGATGGATCACTCGACGATGGACCATTCCGCGATGGGCCATGGCGCAACGCCCAGCGCGCCGCGCGAACCCATTCCCGTGGTCACCGACGCCGACCGCGCCGCCGCGTTCCCGCCCATCGACCACGGTGCGATGGAGCATGCCCCGGGCGTGCACAGCATGGTGCTGCTCAACCGCCTGGAACACTGGGACGGCCAGCACGGCGCCGGCCAGGCCTGGGAAGCGTCTGGCTGGGTAGGCGGCAACATCAACCGCCTGTGGCTGCGCAGCGAAGGCGAACGCAGCGGTGGGCGCACCGGATCGTCCGACCTGGAAGTGCTGTACGGCCGCAGCGTGTCACCGTGGTGGGACGTGCTGGTGGGCGTGAAACAGGACTTCCGGCCGGCGGACTCGCGCACCTGGGCCGCGTTCGGGATCCAGGGCCTGGCGCCGTACAAGTTCGAAACCTCGGCCACCGCGTATGTGGGCGAAGGCGGGCAACTCGCGGCCACGCTGGAGGTCGAATACGAGCTGCTGCTCACCAACCGGCTGATCCTGCAGCCGTTGGTGGAGGCGACGCTGGCGGCGAAGGACGAACCGGCGCGTGGCATGGGTGCGGGGTTGAACAAGGTCGAGGCCGGGCTGCGCCTGCGCTACGAGTTCAACCGCCGCTTCGCGCCCTACATCGGCATCAGCCACGAACGCCTGTTCGGCGATACCGCCGACTACCATGTGGCGGCTGGCGAGGCCGCGCGCGATACCCGCTGGGTGGCCGGCGTACGGGTATGGTTCTAGGCATGACCCTGCAGATCCGCCGCGCTGGCGTGGACGATGCGAACACCGTGTCGTCCATTGCCATCCAGACCTACACCGACACCTTCGGCGACTCGTATCCGCCCGAGGACCTCAGCCAGTTCCTGCACGACCACTACAGCCCGTTGCCGCAGCGGCGCGAGCTGGAGGATCCGCAGAGTGCGGTGTGGTTGCTGGAAGACGACGGCCGCGCGGTGGGTTATCTGGCGGCCGGCCCGAACGGGCTGCCGCACGCCGACGCACAGCCAGGCGATATCGAACTCAAGCGGCTGTACGTGCTGGCCAGCCACCAGGGCGGCGGACACGGCGCGCGCTTGATGGAGGCATTCCTTGGCTGGCTGGATCATCCCGCACGCCGCACCCTGTGGGTCGGCGTGTGGTCGGAGAACCACGGTGCGCAGCGTTTCTATGCACGCTACGGTTGTGTCCCGGTCGGCGAGTACACGTTCGTCGTCGGCGAGAGCCGCGATCTCGAGTTCATCCTGCGCCGGCCCTGAGCGGGACCGGCGCAATCGTCCTGCGGCGGTCAGAAGTCGAACAGGTCCGACAGGAAGCTCTCTTTCTTCTTCTTGCGGTAGCCGTGCTGGTCGCCGTACGGCTGCTGCCCCAGATGGCGGGTGTCGCGGTGCGGCACGTGCTGCGGCGGCGGCGGAGCGGCTGCACGCACCGGCGCCGGGGCGGCAGCACCGGCCGAGCGCTCGATGATCTTGTCCAGCTCACCACGGTCCAGCCATACCCCTCGGCACTGCGGGCAGTAATCGATCTCGATGCCCTGGCGCTCGGACATCACCAGCGCCTGGGTGTTGCATACGGGGCATTGCATCGATATGGCTCCATTCGGGGTCAGGAAGCGACTGTACCGTGTGCCAGCTGACCGCCGCACAACGGGCCAACGCCGGGCTTACATCATTTGCACGATCCCCTCACCTGCCGCTGCCCATACTGCGCCGCCTTTCCACCCATCCTGCACGGGAAACCCGCGTCATGTTGTTGTCCAAGCGCCATGTTGCACCGCGCGTGCTGTTGATCGAAGACACCGAGGACACCCGCGAACTGAGCCGCATGGCGCTGGAAAGCCAGGCCTGCGAAGTCGCTGCGGTCAGCTCCGCCGAAGCCGCCCTGGGCCTGCTGCTGGCCGGCGAGCGCTTCGACCTGGTGTTCACCGACGTCTGCCTGGGCGGCCTGAGCGGTATCGAAGCCGCCCACCGTATCCGCCAGCACCAGCCCAGCCTGCCGGTACTGGTCACCTCAGGGTTGCAGCCGGACCGGGTCACCCCCCAGCTCGCGCCAGGCATCCACTTCCTGCCCAAGCCATACTCCATGAGCGAGCTGCTGGACGCCATCCGCGCCTGCTTCGGCGACCAGGACGTCGATCGCGCCGCCTGAGCGGCGCAAGCGGCAGGGAGCGCGGGTCGCGGCCGGCTTTCATCAGGATTTCATCGAAGGCTGCGCATCGTGCGCGGAACAGGGACGGATGCCCGGCCCTGGGACGCGTTGCATCCCGACCGACCTCCCTGCCGGAATCCTCGACATGCAGACCCGATTGCTGCTTGGTACCCCCCTGTTGCTGCTGGCCACGCTCGCCGACGCGCGCGCCGATGACTTCGTCACCTGCGAAAGCCGCGACAACCGCTATCAGTCCTGTGCATTGCCCTACGCCGGCTACGTGAGCCTGGACCGCAAGCTCTCCGGCGCCGACTGCCGCCAAGGGCGCAGCTGGGACTACGACCGCCGCAACGTGTGGGTCGATGACGGCTGCCGTGCGTCGTTCCGGGTGCGCGGCGACGACCGTCACCATGACCGCGATGACGACAACCATGATGCCAAGGTGGCCGCCGGCGTGCTGGTGGGCGCGGCGATCCTCGGCGCGTTGGTGCACAACGCCAACAAGCAGGATGAGCGCTACGACGACAACAACTACCAGGGCGCGCGGCACACCTCGTATGTGCCCAACTGGATGGTCGGCGAGTTCGAGGGTTACAACCCGATGTACAACGCCGACATCCGCATGCGGATCGAGTCCGACGGCCGCATGTCGGCGCAGGCGCGCGGCCAGAACCTGTCGGGCTGGGTGAACGGTGCGCAGCTCAACGTCGGCAACAGCGTGTTCGACATCGACCAGAGTCGCGATGGCTTCGTCACCACCGAGGTCGGCGACCGCCAGAACGAAGTGCGCTACCGCCGCGTGCGCTGAGCCGTGCCCGGGTGCCGGCGGCGCGCCGGCACCTGACTCAGCTGCCGACCTTGCAGCTCAGCCGCGTGCCGTAGAACGCCAGTGTGGCCTCGCCCTGGTGCTCCCAGAATTCCACGCCTTCGCGCGTGTAGCGGCTGCCACTTGCCGAGGGTGCGGCGAAGGCGATCGCCTGGTCGCGGCCCAGTCGGATCACCGCCGCCTGCGGGTCCACTTCATTGTGGAAGACCACCGAGAGCGGCTTGCTGGCGTCGTCGCAGCGGTACTGCACCGCAGTGGGTGCCGGACCCGTCGCCGCCGCCAGACGCAGCTCGACGATGCGGGTCTGGTAGGACTCCACCAGGCAGCGGTTGGCGTCCACCGCCTGCCAGCAGGCGTTGCGGCCCTTCACCCAGCCGCGCTGTTCGGCGGCGATATCCAGCTCGTCCGGGCTGGTCTGCAGGGTCTTGTAGAGCGCGGCAAGCTGGCGGTCGAGCGCAGACAGTTTCGGATCGGCGCAGATCATCGTCTCCGCATCGGACGCGGCCTTGTCGCAGTCGAACGACGGCCCCTGCGCCTCGGTGGTCCCCGTGCCTGGCGCAACAGCGGGCGCTGCCGGCGTGGCGGGAGTCGAGGCTGACGGCGGCGGCGACGGAGCTGCCGGGGCAGCCGGGTCGGTCGGTGCCGGCTTGGAGCAGGCCGCCAGCGCGAGCGCGGACAGGCCCAGAAGGATGAAACGGTTCATGGCACCTCCAACAGGACATTCACTGCAGACCGGCACAGTGTGCCCGCCGCGCCGCTCACGCCGCGTGTATGGCCTACTCAATCGTGCAATCGGCCACCTGCGCCGTATCGGGCAGCACCTCGATGCTGCCGGCGGCCAGCTGCGCCAGCACCGACTCCGGCCCGCGCTGGCTGCGCCACCCCAGGCCGATGCTGGCCGCGCGCGCATCATGGATGCGGTCAACCACGGGCAACGTCCAGCCACGCCGGTCGTACTCGGCCAGCCACTGTGGACACCGCAGCGCCAGCACCTCGCGGGGACGACTCACCAGTGCCTCGCAGTCGTCCTTCAGGAACGGCGTGCGGCCACTCACTACATAGCGCTGGAACGCCGGACCATCGTTGACCAGTGCGGCCACATGCGCATCGGCCACGTCGCGCACGTCGATGCCGCGGTGCAGCCGGTACAGCAGCAGGCGGTCGGGCGTTTCCGGGAAGCAGCGCGACATGCGGATCACCCGCACCTGCAGCGCGTCGCCGGCGGCCTGCTCCAGCCAATGTTCGGCCGCGAGCTTGGAGCGGTGGTACACCGTACGGGGCTGCGGCGGCGTGTGTTCGTCTACCCACGTGCAACGCCCCGGCACGATCGCATGCCCATACAGCGCCGTAGTGCTGGTGAACACCAGACGCTGCACGCCCGCCTCGCGCGCCAGCATGGCCAGCGTGCGGGTGCCTTCGACATTGATGCGCTGGAATTCGCCGTCGCTGAACAGGCCCACGTGGGGTGCGTGCAGCGCCGCGGAATGGATCACCGCATCCACGCCCTGCAGTGCCTTGGCCAGGGTGCGGGTATCGGTGAAATCGGCCACGTGGCGGGTGGTCGCAAAGGGACTGCGGTCGATACCCACCACGTCGTGGCGGGCGGCCAGCGCGCCGAAGATGGCGCGACCAACCCGGCCTGAACTTCCTGTCAGGAGAATCTTCACTGGTATGCACATGTCAGCGCCCGGGAGCTACCGGGATGTGGGGATTGTAGCGAGTTGCTTGCTCCGGAAATGAATTGACCGGATGACAGTCCAGGGATGTATCGCAGCCATGACCAGAGCCCTTAAGCGTGCTGCTTCTCTCCAACCGTCATGGAGAGACTTGGCCAGCTCGCACTGACAGCGTGCCGCCACGTTCCTGAATGCTACGGCCGCATCCGCCATGCGCGCAACTGGATTTCCGATCGCCCGCTTACGGCGTGGTGATGTCCAACATCCACACTAAGGGAAGTCCGCATCGCATCCAAACTGCAACATTGATCAACGCCAACGGCTGAGCACGTGACTAGCATTCTTCAACCGGCACTTGGTCCGTCGATAGCAAGGAAGAATCTTGAAACATTACGCAATAGCCGCTGCCTTTCTGCTCACTTCACCCGCTGCTGCAGCCTCAAACAACGATCAAGATGCGTTCCACCAACGGGTCGAAGTCCCGGCAGGAGTTGAGGACCAGACAGATCTCATGCAACTTGCGAGCCGAGCCCTGCCCGCGGGAGTCAATCTTCGGGAGATTTTCCGCCTCTACAAGCGCGGACAACATCACACTACGCTGTTCTATTTTCCGCAGAACTGGGGGGATATCAACTGGAGCGTCGACGGAACACTGGGGTTCATTTCGGCGACAGCCTTCGAGAACTCGCGCCCGCTCTACATGTGCCAACTCAATAACATTCATTGGGGCTACTTCACCTCCGCCGACGTCGCTTGCGAGGGTCACTTCCTCACTGTATTCGGGCAGATTGGCTACATCAGCACAGTGCCACTTCCCAACACCGCCCCCTTGTACCGCTGCAACTACATCCACAAAAGGCAGCTCAAGCATTTCGACACACTACAAGCCAACTGCGAGAACGTCGCTCTGGGAACCAACGATGGTCCACTTGGCTATGTCTTCCTCTAACTACTAGCGCCACGGCGCCTAGCGTCGTCGGCAGCCCATCTCGACACCTCGCTGCTAGAGCGAGGTGGATAGCAATGCGCAGCTGCCTTCTCTTCGATGCCTTGCCTGCGTGAGCTCGTCAAGGCATCGACTTAGAACCTTTCACTACCGGCGAAGCGATCGCCGAGCGGATCAATAGCCGTATCCAACGGCCCAAGAGATTCGTCAAGGACCTGGCCTTAGCTCTTCAACCACGCCACGTCCCTCCAACTCTCATGAATGAATTCAATGAAGCATCCGCCCCATGATTTCGCACCTGCTGCGAGCCGTGTACGCCAGAGGCTGCTCTCTGTGCAGGCGCTTAGAGCAGTTGCAGCCCTACTTGTCGTGCTCTTCCACCTGAGAACCGGCGAACTGAAATATCTCGCCGGCCCCGCCGTCCTTGAGGATCTCGCGCGACATGCAAGTGCGGGCGTCGATCTGTTCTTCATCATTTCGGGCTTTGTGATGACCACCCTGGCGGCCGGCCGATACACCTCACCCGGCGCTGGCTTGAATTTTTTGATGAAACGCGTTTGGCGTGTAGTCCCTCTGTACTGGCTGTTTACCACTACAGTGGTTGTGCTGATGGCTGTCGCTCCCTCCATCATCAACAGCACTTACGCCGAGCAAAGCTACGCGCTGTCCTACTTCCTTGTCCCGCACGCGCAGATGCCCCTGCTCTCCGTCGGCTGGACGCTTGAACACGAGGCCTACTTCTACCTCGTCTTCGCGGCGTTTCTTGCCATTGTCCCCGAGCGATTCGTCTCTCACGGTCTGACCGCCTGGGCGGCACTGATCGGTCTAGCCAGCCTTTGGCATGACACCGATGCAACGCCTGTCCATATTCTGGTCACCAGCCCCCTGACCATCGAATTCATTGCCGGTGCCTTGATCGGGTTGCATTGGCGGCGCATTCCCCCGCCACTTGCCGTACCGCTGCTCGCGGCAGGAGTGGGAATGTATGTGTGCGCGGCAACGCTGCTGCCGACCACAGGCCTTGAGACGCTGAACGAGTGGCACCGCGTTGCCATCTTCGGAAGCTGCATGCTGCTTGTGTTCACCGGCCTTGTAAGCCTGGAGGGGTTCGACCGCCTGAGCGTTCCAGCGTGGCTCACGCGTCTGGGTGACAGCTCTTACTCCATATATTTGTCCCACATGTTCGTGATTGCCGTTGTGGGTCGCGCGTGGGCGTGGTGGGTACCAGTTTCAGGCTCGGTCAGCCATCTCATCTTCGTTGCAGCCACCGTGCTTGCATGCTGCGTGGTCGGCAACGCAGTTCACCGCTGGGTTGAGCGCCCCCTTCTGGAAATGCCGAGCCGCTTGCGCGCACGTCACCGGGCATACTGACAGAGGCCGGGAGTGGCCGACCGCTGCCTCGCGCCTGCAAGACCCAGACGCTCAACGGCAGCTGGGCATCATCGACGAAGCAGCGGGGTGGCCGGGATGCGCAAGGCGTCGGCCGCTTGGGTGGCACGCCTCTCCGCGCGCATCCGCGCTACTGCCAACGGCTGTAGACGGACTTTCGCGCTCCATTCAAGTGGTTAACTGCCGACGCCGATGCCGATGCCGAGGGTTTCATACCTTTCGCAGCCACGCAGGGCGTGGCTCTACCAGAAACGCAAAAGGGCTTCGGATCGCTCCGAAACCCCTTGGTGCAGTGGTGGGCCGTGATGGATTCGAACCATCGACCAAAAGATTAAAAGTCTTCTGCTCTACCGACTGAGCTAACGGCCCATTGCATGCCCCGACTTCGCGCCGGGGGTGCGCATTCTAACCCATCTTGCCGCGCAGGCGTAACCCGTGTGGATCAGGCGTAACGGGTGGGGTCGGCCACGCCGGCGTCGGCGAAGCCCTGGGCACGCAGGCGGCAGGCGTCGCAGTGGCCGCAGGCGGCGCCACGGGCGTCGGCGTTGTAGCAGGACACGGTCAGGCCGAAGTCCACGCCCAGGCGCACGCCTTCACGGACGATGTCGGCCTTGCTCAGGAACTGCAGTGGCGCATGCACCTGGATGCCCGCGCCTTCCACGCCGGCCTTGGTGGCCAGGTTGGCCAGCGTCTGGAAGGCGGTGATGAATTCGGGGCGGCAGTCCGGGTAGCCCGAATAGTCCACGGCGTTGACGCCACAGAAGATGTCGTTGGCGCCCAGCACTTCGGCCCAGCCGAGGGCGACCGACAGCATGATGGTGTTGCGGGCCGGCACGTAGGTGACCGGAATGCCCTCGCCGCCCGCTTCGGGCACGTCGATGTCGTCGGTCAGGGCCGAGCCACCGATGCTGCGCAGGTCCACGTTGACGGTCTTGTGCGCTACCGCGCCCAGTGCCTTGGCGACGGTGGCCGCCGCGTCGAGTTCAGAGGTGTGGCGCTGGCCGTAGCTTACGCTGAGCGCGTGGACGGCGAAGCCCTGCTCCCGGGCGATGGCGACGACAGCGGCGGAATCCATGCCGCCGGACAGGAGGACAACTGCATTCTTCATGGGGGGTGTTTCCGGTGGGTTGCGGGAAAGCCAGCACGCTGTCCCGCGCCGGAGGTAATCAAAAAGCAAGGCGTAGCGAGCGGTCGTCAGGCGGGTGCGGACGGCGCGGAGGAACCGGAGTGTACAAAGCGTACATGAGGATTCCGAGCACCGGCCGCGCCCGCCTGGCGGCCGCTCGGTCGCCGGTCATCGTCCAGGTTCGTCGTCCCAGAGAATCTTGTGGAGCTGCATCTGGAAGCGCACCGGCAGGCGGTCTTCGACGATCCAGTCGGCAAGCTGGCGCGGACTGATCTGGCCCTTGCTGGGCGAGAACAGCACCATCGAGCGCTCGTTCAGCCGGTGCTCGCGGACCATCGCGCGGGCCCAGTCGTAGTCCTCGCGGCTGCACAGCACGAACTTGATCTGGTCGCGGCGGGTCAGCAGCGGCAGGTTGTCGAGGCGGTTGCGCGCCATTTCGCCCGAACCGGGGGTCTTGAGGTCGACCACCCGCGAGACGCGCGGATCCACGGCGCTGACGTCCAGCGCGCCGGAGGTTTCCAGCGACACATCCAAACCCGCGTCGCACAGCTTCTCCAGCAGTACCAGGCAGCGCTTCTGCGCCAGCGGCTCGCCACCGGTCACGCAGACGTGGTGGACGCCCTGGGCCAATACCTCGCGCACGATCTCGTCGATGTCCCACCAGGTGCCGCCGTGGAAGGCGTAGGCGGTATCGCAATAGGTGCAGCGCAGCGGGCAGCCGGTCAGACGCACGAACACGGTCGGCCAGCCGGCGGTATCGGCTTCGCCCTGCAGGGAGGTGAAGATCTCGGTGATCTTCAGCCGTGGCAGGGGCGACTGCACGATCTCGCTGGGGAGCGCGGCGGCGGCGGACAGGGTGGTGGTCATCGTGGGCGTCTGGAAATGCGGTTACGGAAACGAGAGCAGCCAGGCAGGGCCTGGCTCTACGGGGCCGCGCGGGCGTTTTCAGCCGCACGGGTGCGCCGGCTTGGCCGGCGCGTAACTGACGATTATACCGGCCTTGGCCGGTGGGGCCTCAGCGGATCTGCTGGCCGAGGCGGATGGCCTGCAGGCGGTCCTGCGCGGTGCGCGCGGCGTCGGAGCCGGGATAGGTGCTGGTGACCTGCTCCAGCGTCGCCTGGGCCTCGTCGATCCTGCCTTCGCCATACTGCGACAGGCCGATCTTGAGCAGGCCACCGGACGCCTTGTCGTGGGTCGGATAGCGCGAGATGAGGTCGCGGAACTGCGCCTCAGCCTGCGGGAAATTGCGGGTGGCGTAGTAGCTTTCGCCCAGCCAGTACAGCGCGTTGGGGCTATAGACGCCGTTGGGGTAGAGCTCGAGGAAGCTCAGGAACAACTGCGCCGAATCGTCGTACTTGCCGGCCTTGAGCGAGTCGAAGGCAACGTTGTACGCGGTCCGCTCGTCGCCGGTGGCGGCGAGACTGCCCGGGTCTCCGTGGACGGACGGCGGCCGCTCGGTAGCGGCCGTTGCCGGTTTTGGTGCGGCGGGCTTGGGGGCAGCCGGGGCGTTCGCGGCCGGAGCGGCCGGAAGTACCGGAGCGGCACCACCTTCAATACGGTTCAGGCGACCGTCGAGGTCCAGATACTGGTCCTGCGAGGTCTGCTTCAGCTGGGCGTTTTCGTGCTGGAGCTGCTCAACGGTGCTCTGCAGTTGCTGCATCTGCTGGCGAAGTTGAGTCACCTGGTTCAACAGATCCTGGGCGGAGCTGTTGTTGTTGACCTGCTGCTCGAGCGCGCCCACGCGATCGGCCAGGCTCTGCCGCTGGGCCTGCGCCGGTGCGGCAGCCACGAGGGCTGCCGCAACGACCAGCATCAGTGTTTTGATGCCAATGCGCATGGATTACTGCGCGGTGTAGACGATTTCGACGCGACGGTTCTGCGACCAGCAACCTTCGCTCGACTCGGTGCAGACCGGACGCTCTTCACCGTAGGACACGACGGTCAGCTGCGAAGCCGAACCACCGTTGGCCTGCAGAGCCGAGGACACGCCATTGCCACGACGCTCGCCCAGGGCCTGGTTGTAAGCGCGCGAACCGCGCTCATCGGCGTGGCCCTGCAGGGTGATGCGGGCCGACGGACGGTCACGCAGGTACTTGGCGTGGCACGCCATGACTTCCTGGAATTCCGGACGCAGGGTGTCCTGGTCCAGATCGAACAGGACCACGCGCTGACGCAGGCAGGCGTTGGTGTCCAGGTCGCCCGGGCCGAACAGGCCGGAGGTCGACGGACCCGACGGCTGGGTGGTGCTGCTGCCGGTGTCAACCGACGAAGCCGGCACTTCCTTCACCTTCTTGGAGCAACCGGCCAGGACAGCCACGGACAACAGGGAGACAAGCAGAACACGGGAGGTCTTGTTCATAGCGATACCTTTTGAGGCTCCTAAAGCCGGATGTGGGATGAATACGGTGGAAATCTTAACACTCTGTTAGCGCTTTGTACGGTATGGCGACCAAGAAGGCTCACGAACATCACCGTCAGCCAGCACCAGCCGCTGGCGCACGCGCGCATCGGCCGAGACGGCATACAACACGCCACGTCCACCCTCGCGGGCGGCGTACAACACCATGCTTGCGTTGGGGGCAAAGCTGGGCGATTCGTCCAGCGAACCCGGCGACAGCGTGCTCCAGCGCGGGGAGCCCAGGCTGCTGTCCATCATCGCGATCTTGTAGGTGTTGCCGCTGCCCTGGGCGACCACCAGCTTCTTGCCGTCGTAGGACAGGCTCGGGGTGGCGTTGTAGTTGCCCTGGAAGGTCACGCGCGAGGCGCTGCCGCCACTGGACGGCACCTGGTAGATCTGCGGGCGGCCGCCACGGTCGGAAGTGAAGTAGACGTTGGAACCGTCGGCACTCCAGGTCGGCTCGGTGTCGATGGCGAAGTGGTTGGTGAGCTGGGTGAGCTGCTTGCTGCCCAGGTCCATCACGTAGATTTCCGGGTTGCCGCTGCGCGACAGCGACAGGGCCAGGCGACGGCCGTCCGGGGAGAACGACGGGGCGCTGTTGATGCCGCGGAAGCTGGTGACCAGCTCACGGGCGCCGGTGGAGATGTTCTGGATGTAGATCGCCGAATTGCCACGCTCGAAGCTGACGTAGGCCAGGCGGTTGCCATCCGGGCTCCACGACGGCGACAGCAGCGGCTCGGCCGAGCGGACGATGGTCTGCGGGTTGAAGCCGTCCGAGTCGGCCACCATCAGCGCGTAGCGCATGGCGTCGCCCTTGCCGCTGGAGGTGATGTAAGCGATGCGGGTCCAGAAGGCACCGCGAACGCCGGTGATCTTCTCGTAGATGGCATCGGCCATCTGGTGGGCAACGTCGCGCATGGCATTGCCGCGGGCGGTCATCGCCAGGCCCAGCAGGCGCTCGCCCTTGGGCACGTCATACAGCTCGTACTCGACGCGGTAGGCGCCGGCACCGGCGTCCATCACGCGGCCCACGACGATGTAGTTCTGCTTCAGCGCGCGCCAGGTGGCGAACTGGATCTCGCTGCCACGGGTGGGCTTTTCGATGATCTGGGCTTCGGGCAGGTTGCGGAACTGGCCGGACCGCTCCAGGTCGGCACGCACCACGGCGGCCACGTCGGTCTGCGGAGCACCCGCCGAGCCCTGGTAGGCCATGGGCACCACGGTGATCGGGAGGGCGGAGGCATTGCCGCCGATGATGTCGATATCCAGGCCACGTTGCTGCGCGACGGCGGCAAAAGGCAGTAACAACAAGGCCGCGAACACGGCAAACCAGCGAGGCATCTTCTTCATGGGCGCTCTATAGGGGGAAAACCAGAACGAGGGATAACAGCAGTGCGGTGAACAGTTTCGCAATCATGAACCAACAGGGTGTGAAATCCGAGTGCTTACCCTGCGGAAAATCACGGTTCATTAACAGAACTGACCCCCGCCGAAGCACCTGCGACAAGCGCGGCCGTGCCGATACCCGCCCGGAATCAACGATCCTGGGCGGTGAAGTTGAAGTTGATCGTGCGCGCGAAGACCGTCTCGAACCCGCGATAGGGCAAGGGCTGGGCATTCAATACGGCCGCTTCGATCGAGCGCTTGCCGGCCTCATCGAACGGGCAGCTGGGGCTCACCTTGGCCTGCAGCACCTGACCACCCGGAATCTGGGTGATCACGATCTGACACCTCTGCCCCTGCGGCACGGAATCCGGGCGCTGCCACTGCGCCAGCACCTTCTGCTGGATGGCGGCAGCGTATTTGGCCGCCAGGTCGTCACTGGTGCCACCGCCACCGGCGGCGGGCTGTGCCGCCCCGCTGGAACCGGCCGTGGCTGCGCCTGCGGCGGCCCGCGCAGCGGTCACTTCGCGAAGCTTCTGCTCGGCTCGCTTGGCTTCCGTCTCGGCCTGGGCACGCTTGGCGCGGATTTCCGCCAGCTTCTTCGCGGTGTCCGCCGCCTTCGCGTCGTTGGCCTTCTGTTCCTGCTCGGCCAGCTTCTTCTTCTGGTCCGCTTCCTGCTGCTGCTTGGCCAGGCGAAGCTTCTGCTCGGCCTCTTCCACGCGCTTGCGCTCGGTCAGGTCGATCTGCTCTTGGCGGCGCTTGGCTTCCTGTTCCTGCTTGGCCTTCTCGGCCGAGATCGACATCGCGTTGACCGCGGCTTGGTCCACCGTATCCGGCTGGGCGATGCGTTCCTGGGCCTGCGACTGCTGCGGGGTGGGTGCGTCCTGCGGGCGCGGCTCGGCAATCGGCTGCGGCGGCGGCACGGTGTCTTCTTCCACCGGGGTCGGCTCGGCGACCGGTTCGGGCAGGTCAGGCAGCCTTTCCGAGGCGCGCAGGGCCTGGCGTGCGGCGGCGGCCTCGGAGGCCGACAGCTGCAGGCTGGCCTCGATGGCCGGGTCGCCGGCGGCGGCCTCGGTGCTGCGCTGTGGCGACCACAGCCACGCGGCAATGAACACCAGTGCGAGCAGGATATGGACCAGGATCGCAAGCGCGAGCGGCAGGCCCCACTCGCCTTCCGGCTGGCGCTGCGGTGGCAGGGCTTCAGCGTGCATCGGTCGCCAGACCCACCTTTTCAACGTTGGCGCGCTTGATCACATCCATGGCCGCGACCACCTTTTCATACGCCACGGCCTTGTCAGCCGCGACAATCACCCGCAGGTTCTTGTCCTGCGCGGCGAGCGCAGCGAGCTGCGCCTGCAGCTGGGCGGCGTCCATGGGTGCCGGTTCCTTGGCCTCGGGCAGCTTGAGGCTGAGCTGGCCGTCCAGGCGAACCGAGACGATCACCGGGTCCTGCTTGCTCTCCAGGGCCTTGGCCTGCGAACTGGGCAGGTCCACTTCAAAGCTCAGGGTGAGCAGTGGCGCGGTGACCATGAAGATGATCAGCAGCACCAGCATGACGTCGATGTACGGCACGACGTTGATTTCGGATTTTAGCTTGCGGCGCTTGCGGCGGCCGATGGCAGCAGTCATGGCAGGATCCTTGTGCTCGGCGCTTACTCGTCGCCTGCGGACTGGCGCTGCAGGATCGAGCTGAACTCTTCGGCGAAGGTCTCGAAGCGGACCGACATGCGCTCGACGCGGGTGGTGAAGCGGTTGTAGGCCCACACCGCCGGAATGGCCACGAACAGGCCGATGGCGGTGGCGAACAGCGCTTCGGAAATGCCCGGCGCCACCGAGGCGATACCTGCCTGCTCGCCGCTGTTGATCATGTCGTGCATGGTCACCATGATGCCGAACACGGTGCCGACCAGGCCCACATACGGCGCGGTGGAACCGATGTTGGCCAGCAGCTCCAGGCTGCGCTCCATCTGGTCCACTTCACGGGTGTAGGTGGTGCGCATGGCGCGCTGGGCGCCTTCGAGCTGGGCACGGCCGTCCAGGCGACGCTTGTCGCGCAGGCGGGTGAATTCGCGGAAGCCGGCTTCGAAGATCGCCTCCAGGCCGCCCACCTTGCGGTTGCGGTCGGTGGCAGCGCTGTACAGCTTGCCCAGGTCCGCGCCCGACCAGAAGCGGCTTTCGAACTCGTCGGCCTCGCGGTTGGCGACGTTGAACACGCGTGATTTGCGGAAGATGATCACCCAGCTGATGAACGAACCGGCCAGCAGCAGCAGCACGATGATCTTCACCGGCAGGCTGGCCTTGATCATCAGGTCCAGGTAATTGATGCCACCGCCATGCGCGGCTTGCGCGACGGTCTGCGACGCGGCGCTGGTGACTTCCTGCGGCAGCGCTTCGACCACCGTGGCCTGCAGGGCCAGGAGCATTCCGATCATCCGTTGTTCCTCAATATGCGTCTATTTGAATTACGTGGGGTTTCAACACGGCATGGAGAGCATCGTCCATGCCGCGCGGTTTGAATGTGGAGGCGTCCAATGCCGCGATCTTCACCTGCGCGGTCAGCAGCGTTTCATCGCCGCGACACACCGCCTGTTCGAACACCATGCTGGCGCGCTTGCACTGCACCAGCCGGGCGGTCACGTCCAGCGCGTCATCCAGCCGCGCCGGCTTGAGGAACTCCATGGTCATCGAACGCACCGCGAACACCAGGCCATGCTCGATGCGCGTGCGCTCCTGGCCGAAGCCCAGGGCCCGCATCCATTCGGTGCGCGCCCGTTCCATGAAGGCCACGTAGCGGGCGTGGTAGACCACCCCGCCAGCGTCGGTATCTTCCCAATATATGCGTGTCGGCCAACTGAACCGGGGATCAATCGCCATTCATCGACTCCGCGAACAGGTCCGCCGGCGGATTCTTCGGCTTCAGCCCCAGATGCCGGTAGGCCTTCTGGGTGGCCATGCGGCCCCGCGCGGTGCGCACCAGGAAGCCCTGCTGGATCAGGTACGGCTCCACCACGTCTTCCAGGGTGCCGCGCTCTTCCGACAGCGCCGCGGCCATGGATTCCACGCCGACCGGGCCGCCGTCGAAGAAATCGATCAGGGTCCTGAGCATGCGCCGGTCGAGGTCATCGAAGCCTTCCGGGTCGACCTTGAGCATCTGCATGGCGGCCTGCGCCACGTCCTGGTCGATATGCCCGGCCGCGCGGACCTGGGCAAAATCGCGGACCCGGCGCAGCAGCCGGTTGGCGATACGCGGCGTGCCGCGCGAGCGCCGCGCGATCTCGGCCGCGCCGTCGCCGGTGCAGTCGATGCCGAGGATGGCTGCCGAGCGGCGGACGATCCTGGTCAGTTCCTCGGGCGTGTAGAACTCCAGCCGGTGCACGATGCCGAAACGGTCGCGCAGCGGCGCGGTGAGCAGGCCGGCCCGGGTGGTGGCGCCAATGAGGGTGAACGGCGGCAGGTCGATCTTGATCGAACGGGCCGCAGGACCCTCGCCGATCATGATGTCGATCTGGAAATCTTCCATCGCCGGGTACAGCACTTCCTCGACCACGGGCGAGAGGCGGTGGATCTCGTCGATGAACAGTACGTCGTGCGGCTGCAGGTTGGTGAGCAGCGCGGCCAGGTCGCCGGCCTTTTCGATCACCGGCCCGGAGGTCACGCGCAACGCGACGCCCAGTTCGTTGGCGATCACGTGGCTCAGCGTGGTCTTGCCCAGGCCGGGCGGCCCGAAGATCAGCACATGGTCGAGGGCGTCGCCGCGGGCCTTGGCCGCTTCGATGTAAATCGACAACTGCTCGCGCACCGGGGCCTGGCCGAGGTAATCGGCCATGCGCTTGGGGCGGATGCTGGCGTCGGTGGTGTCATCCTCGCGGGTGGCACCGGCGCCAATGATGCGGTCGTCGGTCATTCCGCAATTATGCGGCAAAAGCGGCGCGATCCGCGGCCGG
>NZ_DAMCID010000014.1:0-8008 GCF_032099025.1 Stenotrophomonas sp. | reverse complement strand
GCGGTCGTCGGTCATTCCGCAATTATGCGGCAAAAGCGGCGCGATCCGCGGCCGGCACTACCCGGACTGCATCGGGCGTCGTGAGGAGCCGGCCAGCGGCCGGCACTACCCCGGACTGCATCGGGCGTCGTGAGGAGCCGGCCAGTGGCCGGCACTACCGGCGTCCCTGCGCCGAAGGCGGAGTGCCGCCCGCGGCCCACGTAGCGCGCCGACGCCGTCAGATCTCTACCTGCGCGCCCAGCTCTACCAGCCGGTTCCCCGGAATCCGGAAGAACCCGGTCGCCGGGGCCGCATTGCGGTGCATGAGCGCGAACAGCTTGTCGCGCCAGATCGGCATGCCGCGGTTGGCGGTGGCCACGATGGTCTCGCGGCTGGCGAAGAAGGTGGTGTCCATCGGATCGAAATAGATGCCGCCGTGGTCGCACGAGCGCATCAGCGCCAGCGGCACGTCCGGGGTCTCCATGAAGCCGAAGCGCACGTATACGCGGTAGAACTCGTCGCCCACCGATTCGATCTTCAGGCGCTGGCCTTCCATCGCATAGGGAATGGGCAGGGTCTTCACGTGCAGGAATACGTTGCGCTCGTGCAGCACCTTGTTGTGCTTGAGGTTGTGCATCAGCGCATGCGGGGCCACCGACGGGTCGGCGGTGAGGAACACCGCGGTGCCGGGCACGCGCACCGGCGGGGCAAGCATCAGCCCCGGCAGGAAGGTGTCGATGCGGATGCCGTCCTTGCGGATCTCATCGCGCAGCAGCTCACGGCCACGGCGCCAGGTCCGCATCATGGTGAACAGCACGATGCCCAGCACCACCGGGAACCACGCCCCCTGCAGCAGCTTGGCGCCGTTGGCGATTACGAAGCCCAGGTCGATGATGAAGAACACCACGCACAGCGGAATGATCCAGTAGCGCGAGGTCGGCCACAGCGCGCGGGCGACCAGCGCCAGCAGCAGGGTGTCGATGAGCATGGTGGCCGACACCGAGATGCCGTAGGCCACGGCCAGGTTGGACGAGCTGCGGAACGCCAGCACCAGGCCGATCACCATCACCGCGATGCCCCAGTTGATGCCGGGGATGTAGATCTGGCCGATGGTGTCGTGCGAGGTGTGGGTGATGCGCATGCGCGGGATGTAACCCAGCTGCATGGCCTGGCGCGAGACCGAGAACGCGCCGGTGATGACCGACTGCGAGGCGATCACGGCGGCCATGGTGGCCAGGATGATCATCGGGTACAGCGCCCACTCCGGCACGGCCTCGAAGAACGGGTTCTTCACGGCCTCGGGGTTGTTGAGCACCAGCGCGCCCTGCCCCAGGTAGTTCAGCACCAGGCACGGCAGCACGAAGAAGTACCACGCATGGCGGATCGGCTTGGCACCGAAGTGGCCCATGTCGGCGTACAGGGCTTCACCACCGGTCACCGCCAGCACCACCGCGCCAAGGATGAAGACGCCGTGCCAGCCGTGGTCCATGAAGAAGCGCAGCGCCCACATCGGGTTGAACGCCTTGAGCACTTCCGGCGCATCGATGATGTTCCAGATGCCGATCGCGGCCAGCGAGATGAACCAGATGGAGGTGATCGGCCCGAACAGCTTGCCGATCTTCTCGGTACCGAAGCGCTGCACGGCAAACACCGCCAGCAGCACCACCACGGTGATGGGCACGATGAAGGCATGCAGGCCGGGCGCGGCCACCTCCAGGCCTTCAACGGCACCCAGCACGGAGATGGCCGGGGTGATCACACCGTCACCGAAGAACAGCGACGCACCGAAGATGCCCAGGATGCCCACCACGTAGGCCGAGCGCGACCCGTGCCGCAGGGTGCGCTGGGTCAACGCCATCAGCGCCATGATGCCGCCCTCGCCGTCGTTGTCGGCGCGCATGATGATGGTGACGTACTTGAGCGTCACCACGATGTTCAACGCCCAGAACGCCAGCGACAGCACGCCCAGCACGGTGTCGTGGTCGCTGTTGAGGCCGTAATGCGGCGAGAACGCTTCCTTCAGGGTGTACAGCGGACTGGTGCCGATGTCGCCGAACACCACGCCGATGGCACCGACGATCAGCGCCAGACCACCGGCGGCCGGCGCGTGGCCGTGCCCGGCATGGCCGTTGTCGTGTTGGGTGGGAGAGGTGGACATGGAGCTCCGGACAGAGGTCGGTCGGTGAAGGAAGGGGCCGGCGCGCGGGTCAGCGCAGCGCGGCCTGCAGGGCCTTGCGGATCACGGTGGCGACATCGTCGCCGTCGGCATTGGCATCGCGCGCCATGCGGGCGGCCTCGGTCGGCTTGTAGCCCAGTTGCTGCAGGGCCACGGTGGCCTCGGAAACCGGGTCGGTGGCCACCGCCCCGGCGATCGGCGCACCGCCGCCCCCGAAATTGGCCGCACGGTCGCGCAGCTCCAGCACCATGCGCTCGGCCGTCTTCTTGCCGATACCGGGGATGCGGGTCAGCGCGGTGATGTCACCGGCCTGCACCATCCGCGCGAACTCGTCCACGCTCACGCCCGACAGCACCGCCAGCGCGATCTTGGCCCCGATCCCGCTGACCTTCTGCACATCGCGGAACAGGCGGCGCTCGCCCTCGCGCAGGAAGCCGTACAGCGAAACGCTGTCTTCCTTCTGCGCGTAGTGGGTGAACAGCGTGACCTCGCGGCCCAGCTCGGGCAGGTCGTAGAAGGTGCTCATCGGCGCCTCCAGCTCGTAGCCGACGCCGTTGACGTCGATCAGCAGCCACGGCGGCGCCTTGTACGCCACGATCCCGCGCAGACGACCAATCATGCAGATGTCCTCATTTCCGGCTCCACGCCTGGCGCGTATTGACGCCCAGCCGCTGTGCCGTCGCCCGTACGTGGGCATGGGTGATGGCCACGGCCAACGCGTCGGCGGCGTCGGCCTGCAGCTTGGTTCTCAGGTTGAGCATAAGCCCGACCATGTGTTGGACCTGTTGCTTTTCCGCACCGCCGCGCCCGACCACAGCCAGCTTGATTTCGCTGGCCGCGTACTCGTGCACCGGCAGGTCGCGCATGACCACCGCCGAGATGGCCGCGCCGCGCGCCTGGCCCAGCTTCAGCGCCGAATCGGGATTGCGCGCCATGAAGACCTTCTCGATGGCGACTTCGTCCGGCCGGTACTCCTCGACCAGCGCATTGAGGCCCACGACCAGCACCTTCATCCGCTGCGGGAAGTCGTCCGCGCCCAGCAGCACCAGCGGCAGGTGGTGCACGTGCAGCACCTTGCCGGTCGGGTCCACGTCAATGATGCCCACCCCGGTGCGCTGGGAACCGGGGTCGATGCCGAGGATGCGGATCATGCGCGGCGCACCCGGCCGCCAGCGGGCCGGAGCGGAGACGTGCGGAAACGATGGCAGGGTACGTCAGGAGTCATCATGGTCCGCATTGTCCGCCCCCGCGTCGCACTTGGCGAGACGGGGGCGAAACGGTCAGGCGTAGGCGTCCGCGCCGAGGTCGGCGTTGGAGAACACGTCCTGCACGTCGTCCAGGTCTTCCAGCATGTCCAGCAGCTTCTTGACCTGCAGGGCGGTGTCGCCCTCGACCTTGATGTCGTTGTCGGCGCGGAAGGTGAGTTCGGCGTGGTCCGGCTTGAACCCGCCCGCTTCCAGCGCTTCCTTGACCGCGTGGTAGCTGTCGGCGGCGGTGAGCACGTCGATGGCGCCGTCTTCCGGGTACACCACGATATCGTCCGCGCCGGCCTCGATGGCCGCCTCGGTGATGGTCTCTTCATTGGCGCCCGCGGCGAAGTGCAGCACGCCCACGCGCTTGAACATGAAGGACACCGAGCCTTCGGTGCCCATGTTGCCGCCGCACTTGCTGAACGCATGGCGGACATCGGCCACGGTACGCACGCGGTTGTCGGTCAGGCAGTCCACGATCACCGCCACGCCACCGGGCGCATAGCCCTCGTAGCGGATCTCTTCGTACTCCACCCCTTCCAGCTCGCCGGTGGCCTTCTTGATGGCGCGTTCGATCACGTCCTTGGACATGTTCGAGGCCAGGCCCTTGTCCATGGCCACGCGCAGGCGCGGGTTGTTGTTGGGGTCGCCTCCACCGCCGCGCGCGGCTACGCCGATCTCACGGATGATCTTGGTGAAAATCTTGCCGCGCTTCGCGTCAGACGCGTTTTTGCGGTTTTCGATGGAAGGGCCTCTACCCATGGGTGTTTCCGTGCTTGCGTCAGGAACAGGGCGCGGATTCTACCTGATCGGCCGGTGGCAACGTGTTAGATCCCCCCGCAGCAGGGTGTCGCACCCTCAGGCGGCGTGTGCCGCCCGGTCGTGGCGGAAGCAGCCGTCACGCAGGAAAGCGGCGGTCTGGCGCGCCGCGTCCGGGGAAAACACCAGACCGCTGTGACTGGCAGGGACCACGCAATGGTCGGCCAGGCCCGGCAGGCGGGTCTCGTCCAGCGCCACGGTGCCGTCGGACGCGTCGCCAATGGCCCCGAGCAGGCTGCCCAGGCCGTGCGGAACCGAACCGGCCACCAGGCCCACCCGCGCCCTGCCCTCCCAGGCCGGCAGGCCGTCCAGCAGCATGCCACTGCTGCGGCCCAGGGCCAGTGCCCAGCCGTGGTCGGCCAGCGAGCGCGCCGTCCCGCTGCCGCGCAGCGGCGAGCCCAGGCAGACCACCCGCGACACCGGCAGGTCCGGTTGGCGGCGCAGCGCTTCGAGTGCCACCAGCCCACCCAGGCTGTGCCCGACCAGCGACACCGGACCGCTGCCCTGCAGGCGCTCCAGCAGCTGCGGCACCGCGACATCCGGCCCGCCGAAGACGCTCGAATAGCCGAAGGTGTCCACGCTGAACCCGCGGGCGCGGAGGCGCCAGGCCAACGGACCAACCCAGGCGCGGGCATTCCAGATGCCGTGCAGCAGTAAAACGGGGGGATTCATATGCTCAGCGTAGCCGGTGCGAAACCGTTCCAGTGATTGGATACGGTTCTATTAGACAAATGGACCGGGAAACGGCGAGTGAAGCCGTCGCCGCCAGGCAGTGAGGGGGTGCGCGCCGTTCAGGCGGCCTGCGGCGGACGGCGCAGGATGAACTCGAGGTCGTTGATCTGGCCCACCGGGAACAGGTACTCGCCCGCCCGCTGGAACCCGTAACGGGCATAGAAGCGCTGCGCACCGAAGTTCTCCGACCACACGCCCAGCCACAGCGTGCGCGGACCGTCGCGTTCGAGCCAGGTCAGCGCGGTTTCCAGCAGGCGGCTGCCCCAGCCACAGCTCTGCTGGTCCTTGACCAGGTACAGCCGCTTGAGCTCGCCGTCGCCGGGCTGCACGTCCGGATGCGGCAGTCCACAGGGGCCGGCGGCGGCGTGGCCCACGGCCACCCCGTCCAGCTCCAGCAGCCACACCGCGTAGTCCGGGTGGGACAGGATCACGCGCTGGCGTTCCACCGCGTAGGACTCGGCCAGGAAGTCCTGCAGGTCCTGCGGCGGGTACAGGTGGCCGAAGGTTTCCACGAAGGTGCGGGTGGCCAGCACCGACAGGGTCGGTGCGTCCTCGGGGCCGGCGCGGCGGATGGTGTACATGGACGGGATCGGGGCAGGCCTCAGGCCTGCGTCCCCTTGGCGGCGTCGTCTTCTTCGCCGTCCTCGTCTTCCTCGTCCTCGTACTCTTCCTCGTCTTCGTCCTCTTCCTCGCCTTCTTCGTCGCCCTCTTCGTACTCTTCGCCGTCGTCCTCGTCCTCTTCGTCGTCCTCGTAATCCTCGACGCCGAAGTCTTCACCGTCCCAGCGCCCTTCGCCGTCGGCGACGAAGGTCAGCGCCATCGCGGCGGGGTTGGTCCCCACGCGCACCAGCCAGCCACCGAACACGCGGGCGCGTTCGGTCACCAGATTGGCATCGGCGCCTTCATTGCCCAGCTTTTCCCATTCCAACACGAACGCAAACTCGGTCATTGCCTGGATCTCCTGGACGATGTGTGTGTGACGGGAGCCGGCCAGCGGCCGGCACTACTGGATCGTGTGGCCCGATGGTAGCCAGCCAGCGGCCGGCACTACTGGATCGTGTGGCCCGATGGGAGCCGGCCAGCGGCCGGCACTACCGGATCGTATGGCCCGATGGTAGCCGGCCAGCGGCCGGCACTGGGTGATTGCAGGATCACTGTTTGCGCGGGCGGACCTGGATGTGCACTTCGGCCAGCTGCTCATCCGGAATCGGCGACGGGGCGCCGGTCATCAGGCACTGCGCGCCGGTGGTCTTCGGGAACGGAATCACGTCGCGGATCGATTCGGTACCGGCCATCAGCGCGGCGATGCGGTCGATGCCGAAGGCGATGCCACCGTGCGGCGGGGCGCCGAAACGCAGCGCATCGAGCAGGAAGCCGAACTTGGCCTCGGCCTCTTCGGCACCGATGCCGAGCAGTTCGAATACCGCGCTCTGCATGTCCGAGCGGTGGATACGGATCGAGCCACCGCCGATTTCGTTGCCGTTGAGCACCATGTCGTAGCCGCGCGAAACCGCGGTCTTCGCATTGGCGCGCAGGTCGGCGATGTCGTCCACCGCCGGCGCGGTGAAGGGGTGATGCAGGGCGACGTAGCGCTGTGCCTCGTCGTCGTACTCGAACATCGGGAAGTCGGTGACCCACAGCGGCGCCCAACCGGCGGCGACCAGGCCAAAGTCCTTGCCGGCCTTCAGGCGCAGGGCGCCCATGAAGTCCGACACCTTGTTGTAGCCACCGGCACCGAAGAACACGATGTCACCGTTGCCGGCACCGACGTGGGCCACCAGCGCGGCAAACGCGTCTTCGCTGAAGAACTTGGCGATCGGCGAGCTGACCTCGCCGTTCTCGGCGATCTTGATGTAGGCCAGGCCCTTGGCGCCGTACTTGGCGGCATGCGCGGCGTAGTCGTCGATCTGCTTGCGCGACAGGCTGGCACCGCCCGGAATGCGCAGCGCGGCCACGCGGCCGTCAGCATCGTTGGCGGCCGCAGTGAACACCGGGAACTCGCTGGTCTTGACCAGGTCGGCCACGTCCACCAGCTCCAGCGCGATGCGCAGGTCCGGCTTGTCCGAACCAAAGCGACGCATCGCCTCGGCCCAGGTCATGCGCGGGAAGCTGGCGGCCAGCTCCACATCGACCACTTCCTTGAAGATGGCGCGGATCATGCCCTCCACGAAGTCCTGCACGTCGCGCTCGCGCACGAAGGCGAACTCCATGTCCAGCTGGGTGAATTCCAGCTGGCGGTCGGCACGTAGTGCCTCGTCGCGGAAGCAGCGCGCGATCTGGTAGTACCGGTCGAAGCCGGCCACCATCAGGATCTGCTTGAACAGCTGCGGGCTCTGCGGCAGGGCGTAGAACTCGCCGGGGTGCATGCGCGCCGGCACCAGGAAGTCGCGCGCGCCTTCCGGAGTGGCCTTGGTCAGGATCGGGGTTTCGATGTCCTGGAAGCCCTCGCCATCCAGGTGGCGGCGCAGCGCCTGCACCAGCTTGATGCGGGTGCGCTGCATGCGCTGCATTTCCGGGCGGCGCAGGTCCAGGTAGCGGTACTTGAGGCGGGTTTCCTCGCCCGGGTTCTCATGGGCGTGGAACGGCAGCGGCTCGGCCTTGTTGAGGATGGTGATGCGGCTGGCCACGATCTCGACCTGGCCGGTGGCGATCTTGTCGTTCACCGCATGGCGCTTGCGCACCACGCCCTCGACCTGCAGCACGTCCTCGTAGCCCAGGCTGGCGGCGACCTTGAATACCTCCGCGTTTTCCGGCTCAACGGTCACCTGCACGATGCCCTCATGATCGCGAAGATCGATGAAGCACACGCCGCCCAGGTTGCGGGCAACGTCGGTCCAGCCGGCGAGGGTGACAGTCTGGCCAATCAGGGTCTCGTCGACCAGGCCACAGAAGTGGGTACGCATGGGGGTAAAGCTCCGCAGGAGATTGCCGGCGCCAGGCGGCACCGGTCAGCCCGTTATTCTGCGGCCGCCGACCCGATCGGGCAAATCGGGATGGTCACGCGGGCTTGATCCGGCCCAGACATATAGTCCGCGCACCAACGACCGCAAGG
>NZ_DAMCID010000013.1:37385-125525 GCF_032099025.1 Stenotrophomonas sp. | reverse complement strand
AAATCCGCCGCCTAAATCCGTGCTTTAAGGCGTCCGATTCAAGGGGGCAGGTTCACTGCGACTTTTAAAGACGTGTGCATAGTCTTCGATTCCGTAAGCAGGGAAGCTTCAGTTCAACCCTTGACCTTCTCTCATCATTGCGATGATCGGTTCCAATGTGCGCAAACTTGGGGCCGCTTAGCGAAATATGTGCGGAAGTCGGTACTGGTCGCAAGCGAGCCTTCCCCGTCCCAACTAATTGGGATCGAAGGGCTATCGGGGCCGCCTTCGCAGATGGGCCGCATACGTCACTCTTTAACCGGCTGAGGCAAGGCGTGGTAGCCCGTATTCGTGCGATTCAGGCTCTTAAGGGTGGCCCGGCTCCTGTCCCGTCGCCAAGATTTTGCCTATAGTGAACCCCAACCAATGCAATGGAATGGCCCATGAGCGCGATGTCATCCGGCAGGTGCCTGACAGTTGCACTCGCCATCGCCCTGAGCGCCAGCGCGTGTGCCAAGGCACCACCCACGGAGAAGGGACACAAGGAGACTGCCATGTTTGAAGATGCCAGCCAGAGCCGCACTGTTGATGGCTACACCTACACCACGGCACCGGTGGTAGCGACGCTCGGCCCGCACCGTTACGCCTTCCCGGCGAATCTCTACGAAGACCAGATCGGGCCGGCCGTTGGCGGCGGCATTGGCTTGACGCTGATGTGGCCTGAGCTGAAGGCAGCTTCGCCTGGCACGCGTGGATCCCGCACGATGGTCGACCACCATCGTGCAATTTCCATGGCGGTGGACTACATAGATCGCGTGCCGGTCTCTGAGTTGCTGGATCGTAAGACCAGTACGGATGCCACCAGCGAAGAAGGTTCCGTATATAGGAATGATCCCCGCCGTCGGTTGGACCTTCGAAAACCTGGGCCTGAGCAGTACGGCCTCACGCCTTACGCGGTTGATGAAGATCGGATGGCTCAGTTTGGCAGGGCATACGAACAACAGACCGGCATGCCCGCCAAGCGCAACCCCAACTTCGAGGACGACTGGTACATCGCTCGCAGTGCGGATGGGAAGCTGGCGAGTTTCATCAAGTGCGATCAACTAATTGATGGGCGAGACGGCTTGGCCCTTGACGGGGATCGCATTGAAATTGATGAGCAGATCGCTGTGTCCGGTTGCAGCCACTATTTTGTGGATGCTGACAACGCCCTCTCGGTGACCCTTTCTTACCCTCGCGTTTTCCTGAAGGATTGGAAGGCGATTGAGGCCGCTGCACGCGGCGTACTTGCCCAGTACAAGGTTGAGTAAACCGGAACGTTCAGGAGGAACAACGCGTGAGCGGATTGAATCAGAAGGATCTAGACATCCTGCGGTCGTATGCCGATCAGGGCAACCGCGAACTGTATTGGAACTACCTCGCACAAAAGCCTGGCAATGACGGTTATGGCCTGCTTGCGTTGGGCGTGGTGCGCAATGACAACGTACCTGGGCAGGTGGCCAATTCGTACGCGCAGTCTCAGGCCAGGAGCCAGAGCGCGCGTAACCCCGCCCTGACAGACCGCACTCTGACAGAGCGGGAGTGGGAGGACTTTGGCCAAACGCTTCTCAAGCGCGATCTTGAGCGCCGTGAGCATTGGTTGGAAGCTGGAAATCCTTCGCTGGCGCTGAATCTGCCAGGTCGCGATGTGCAAAAGGCGCATGATCTGGCCTTTGAGCGCCATAACCTGGACCCGAACTGCTGGACGCCCCGCATCCTGTTGGAGGCATCACGCAAGAATCTAAGTGAAGATGCGGCCGAGCAGGTCTGGAAAGACATGCTCAACAACGACTGGGGTGGTGTAATCAGGGCGGCAAAGACCATTGGTCATGCACGGGCTGCCATGCCTGAACAGGCCGGAGCATACATTGGGACGTTGACTTTGCATGAAGTGGGCATGATAGATCAGGCCCTCCCCGCCAAGGACCCCAACGTCATCGGCATTCGCAGCTCGTTCCACATCTATGACGAGAAGGCAGGCACCTGGTACCACCAGGCCGAGGGCGGCTTCCCCATTCAGGAGCGGAATCCGAAGATGTTGCAAGAGCTTGACGATGCTCGCGACGTGCGTGTGGAGCGCCAGCTCAAGGCGACCCAGTTCCATGAGGATGATCCTTACCGGCAGCGGATCGAAACTCCCAAGGTGGTCCTCAATGAAACGCCCGGACAGGAGCACAGTCCGCGCTTTGCCGGTCTGCGACCCGGCGATGAGCATTACCCGCTCTACCAGCAGATTCGCGAGCATGTAGCTGGGCTGGACGCCACGCACGGGCGCAGCTTTGACGAAACTAGCGAGCGGCTTACCGCCAGCCTTACGACGCTGGCGGTTGAGAACAGGCTGGATCGGGCCGACCATGTGGTATTCAGTCAGGCCACCGCAGACGCGGCTGCCGGGCGCAATGTATTCGTCGTACAGGGCGCCCTTGGGGACCCGGCACAGCAGCGCGCTTCGATGCAGACAGATGTGGCCGTGCAGACGCCGGTGGAGCAGTCCCTGCGGCGGCTGGACGTCGCCTCACAGGAGCAGCAGACTCTGGCAGTGCACGCCGAACAGCGCACCCAGCAGGACCAACGCGACCTTGAAGCGCGGAGCATGCGGATGGGCTGAATCTGCCCAGGCTTAAACGACTCAGAAGGTAGACCGCCATGCGTACCACTGCCGCGAAGTTGATGCTTCTCTCCATCGTGTACGCGATCTCCATCGTATGGGGCGTTGAATGGTTGCTCGATCATCTGAGGTCGCGCACCTTTGGCATGGGTCCCGAAGTGCATCCGCGCTGGGTGCGTACCGCACTTGCCCTGGCGCCATTTGCCCTGTTTTCGCTATGGGTCGCCGTGCGACGGCCACCGTACCCGCGCAGAGGTTACATCGCAGGGCTGCTGGCCTCGCTCGCCCTGTGGGGCTGGTACTACGCCGACGGCCTGATGAACACCGGCGGCGGCGCCAACATCGGCCTGGGCATCATCATGATGCTGTCGCCGCTACCTGTCTTTCTTGTCATGTGGATGTTCGCCCGCAAGGCGTGACCGATGGTGCTGGATCCAGCGGGAATATGGAGAAGACGTGGCATGGCAGCCGGGGCATCCGCTGGCACTGGTTGCGTGCGAGAATTCGCGGAACATGGCCGCACGGACCGGATGACTTCAATGGAAAAGCGTGTCTGCTTCGATTTTGAAATCGAGTTCAGCAACGGTGGCGGAATCCAAGGCCAAGGTTTTCGTCTTGATATCGAAGGCGATGACATCGATGACGACGCGCTCGCGGAGTACATCGTCCGTGATATGCGGCTGCTGATGGTGGGTGCTGTGCGCATCCTCAACAAGCGGATCATCGAAGAGCCGCACAAGCGGCCATTGGAAGCAGAGTCCGGGACCGCCAGCGATCAATGACAGCTTCCATTGAAGGACCCTGAGTCCTTCGATTTGGCTACTCGCGTCACAGTGTAGGTCTAGCCCATCAAACTCAGACGACCAACAGAAACAAGCGATTTCCCATCTTCCACATCATCCCGCATGGTGCTCTACAGAGTCTAGAAACTCTAAAGGCAGCAAAATGTTGGACGTTCCTTTGTCGGGAGGGTGGCTAATACAACACCCCCTGTGGAAATACGTCACGCCGGTTGCTGCTTAACGGTTTTCTAGCCTCCCGACGCCCTTGCCATCCCGGCGAGGGGTGCTCAATACCGGAGGTCCAACATGCTTACTCAGTGGGCGGACACGCCCCTCGATGAACTCCCCAAGCGCAGGGCAAGCTATTCCCGCCCTGCACGCACCTACAAGGTCTGTGCGCAGTGGTACGAGGATCCCGACTCGATGCGTCGCGGTGAACTCCTGCCTCGCTTCCAGCTGCGCGGTCGCTGGCTGCATGACATTGGCTTCGTCATTGGCGCCAAGCTGGCGGTGGAGGCCAAAGAGGGTGTTATCACCCTCACGGTGATCGAGCGGCCGGCACCGGTAGTTCCGAAGATTCCCAGAAAACTACAGCGGGAAATGGCCCGCGGGAGGCAGTCATGAGCAGGAACGTTCTGATTCAGGCCAGGATGGAAGATCAGCTGCGGGCCAGCTTCCAGGCAGCGGCGGCGCGCGAATGCCGGCCTGCCGCGCAGGTGTTGCGGCAGTTGATGGAGGCGTACGTGGCGGCGCAATCCGAGCCCGACGCGAATGACGGACGGAGGCGCAGCACGGCGGTGCGTCGTGCGGCAGGGGCGGTGGTCAGTCTGGCGCCGCCGCCTGCGCCGCTCACTGACGGCGACGACCGCGATCTGGATGATGTTGCCCAGCGTCAGTACGGGTGGCACAACAATCCGTTCGGAGCAGGGTGAGGCAGGATACTGATGCGGGCAGTGGTAGGTCGCTTTGGCGGGTGCCCTGTCCGCAATATTCGTTCGCTACTGACGAGTGCCAGACCAAATGCTAGGCTCTTGCCAGGCCGCGTGAAGATGCTCTCGGTTCCAGCGCCGCTTGGAGACAGCGCGAACGTGCCAACGTATCCCCCTACCCTGAAGCGGCGTCAGGAAGACGCAGTCAAATGCCTGGCAGCCAAGACACACTGATTTCATTAAGCGATGCAACGGCGTCGGCCTACTTTCTCTATGGAATTGAGGCCGGCCTGCTGCCGCTGGAAGCGGCGAGGGAATGGGCGTTCTCTCTCATAGCTGATCGTAGCCATCCGAGCATTCAGATCATCGAGGTCGCAACTGCTGACCGGCGTGAGACGGCTATCAGCTGCCTAAGGGCTGTCGCCCCAGACGCCGACCTGGTTCTCGCTGGTCGTCTGCTTCTAGCCACACTGCATGACCAGCTTCGGCTTGGCCAGTTTTCGCTCAGATCCTCCTTGAACATGGCGCGTCAAATTACATCGTCGACCTGTCCCGATTCCCAAGCGTATCAAGACTTCGATCTGCTTGATGATGAGCTTCTTCTGGCGGAGCACGGTATATATGGGACCGTGGACGACGTTATGGAAAGTTCGCTCTCCGTGATGTCGGAACCTGTCATGGTGCGGTCGTGAGTTTCGCGTTGTCGAGCGAGGCGGGCATGCAGTATCTGGGTGAGCCATGTTGCACTCGCATCCTCTGACGAAAGCCGTATGAAGCCCCGAATTGTCCTTGGAATCAGGATCTGCGTGGCGCCGATATCGGGTCCGCGGTGTACGACGCCCGCATGCGTGACGCCGCAGAAGAAAGCAGCGAGATGGGGGATGGCGTGCTCTTCCGCACAACCTCTCAGCTGAAGGATGTGCTCGACCCTGACGCCGATTTCGCCGTGCGGCAGTCGCGGTTGAAGCGTGCGTTCGCCGATGGGACTTTCCACGCGGCATAGGATTGACTGCAGGGGCAACGCCCAACGCGATGCCCCCTGCACGGGTCACGCCATCAACCACACCCGGATCAGCGACACCAGCTTGTCCACGTCCAGCGGCTTGGCGACGTAGTCGTTCGCGCCCGCCTGGATGCACTGCTGCTGGTCGTCGGGCATGGCCTTGGCGGTGAGGGCGATGATCGGCAGCTTGCCGAAGCGGCCGTCCTGCCGGATCTCGCGGGTGGCGGTGAGGCCATCCTTGACCGGCATCATGATGTCCATCAGCACCAGCTCAATGGCCTCCGGCCCCCCAACGGCGGTGGTCAGGGCGTCGATGGCCTCCTGGCCGTTGCGCGCGATGGTCACCTTGCAGCCGTGCGGCTCAAGCACGTTCATCAGCGCGTAGATGTTGCGCACGTCATCTTCCACGATGAGCACGCGACGTCCTTCCAACGCCGTATCCCGGTGTTGCGCCGTGCGGATCATGCCCTGCTTGGATTCGGGCAGGTCGCTGACCACCTGGTGCAGGAACAGCGTGACCTCATCGAGCAGGCGCTCGGGTGAGCGCGCACCCTTGATGATGATCGAACTTGAGTAGCGGCCCAGTCGCACCTCTTCGGCGGGTGACAACACCCGACCGGTGTAGACGATGATCGGCGGCAGGGCTTGCGCGCTCTGCTCGCTGAGCAGTTCCAGCAGCTCGAACCCCGAGGCGTCGGAGAGCGTGAGGTCCAGCACCATGCAGTCGAACGTATGTTCGGCCAACGCCTGGAGGCACTCCGATGCGGAGCGCGCGCCGATCGTTTCCACATCGGCCAAGGCCAGCAGGTCGCGCACGGCATCCAGCTGGACGGCGTCATCCTCGACCACCAGTACCAGCCGTGGGCGCAGCGACAGGCGACGCTCCAGCGAGAGGAGTACGTTGGCCAGCTCATCGCGGGTGGCCGGCTTGCCGAGGTAACCCACGGCGCCGAGCGACAGTGCCTTGCGCGAATGATCCATTGCGGACACCACATGGATGGGAATGTGGCGTGTGCGCATGTCGTGCTTGAGCACGTCCAGCACTGACAGGCCCGATTGGTCGGGCAGGCCAACGTCCAGCACGATGGCGTGCGGAAGCTCCGCGCGCGCGGCGGCCAGGGCCTCGCTCGCGGTGTGCGCTACCTGCGCGCGGAAGCCCATTTCGGCCGCCAGGTCGCTGACGATCTGGCCGAAGGCGATGTCGTCCTCGACGATCAGGATCAGGCCGCGTCCGTTGTTGGTCGCCCGGCCGCTCGCACTGCTCGCCGGGCGCGCTTCCTGCGTCATGGTCTGGGCAGTGCTTGCGTACGCGGGGCGAGCAGGCGCAGCCGCCGGCACCGCTACCGGAGCGGCCGTGCGTTCGGCGGTCGCCAGCCTTGCCGCAACCACCAGGCGGAAACAGCTGCCCTTGCCCGGCTCGCTTTCCACGGTGATGTCGCCCCCCAGCAGGCGTGCAAGCTCCTGGGAAATGGACAGGCCCAGGCCCGTGCCGCCGTAGCGCCGGCTGATGGAGCCGTCGGCCTGCTGGAACGCCTCGAAGATGCGCACCTGCTGCTCAGGCGCGATGCCGATGCCGCTGTCGGTCACCGAGAACGCTACCTTGCCGTCGCGCGTCGCCGACGCCGATACGGTTACGCCGCCTGCTTCGGTGAACTTCAATGCATTCGACAGCAGGTTCTTGAGGATCTGCTCGATGCGCTGGCGATCGGATTCGATCACGGCGGGGCAGTCGGCCATCATCGAGACGTCCAGTGTCAGGCCCTTCTCGCTGGCTACCGGACCGAGCAGCGCCGCAATATCCACCAGCAGCTTCTCCACGCCAAAGCGCTCGGCGTGTACCTCGATGTGACCGGCCTCGATCTTGGACAGATCGAGAATTTCGTTGATGAGGTTGAGCAGGTCGGTGCCGGACGAATGGATGGTCCGCGCGAACTTCACCTGTTCCGCGCTGAGGTTGCCGTCGCGGTTGTCGCCCAGCAGCTTGGAAAGAATGAGTGCGGAGTTGAGCGGCGTGCGCAGCTCGTGCGACATGTTGGCCAGGAACTCGGACTTGTACTGGCTGGCGCGCTGCACCTTGTGCGATTCGGCCAGGATGGCGGCGTTGGCGCGCGCGAGCTTGTCGCGTTCGCTCTCGAGCTGCTGCGACTGGTCGAAGAGCTGGTTGTTGGTCTGTTCCAGCTCGGCCTGCTGTTCTTCCAGCTCGTGCTGGGAGCCGCGCAGCGCCCGGCTCTGTTCCTCCAGTTCCTCGTTGGAGACGCGCAGTTCCTCGCTCTGCACCTGCAGCGATTCGGATTGCCGCTGCGTCTGCATCAACAGCTCGGAGAGCTTGGCCCGGTAGGCCGCCGATTGCAGGGCCACCGCCATGTCGCCGGAGGCGAGCTCGAGCAGTTCGACCACTTCGGCCGGCACCGCACCGAAGAAGCCGAGTTCGATGACCCCGCTCACCTCGCCCTCGTGGATGCTGGGGGCGATGACCAGGTGGCGTGGCTGGGCCTGGCCCAGTCCCGAGCCGACCGTGAAGTAACCCGGCGGCACATCCGACACCACCAGAACGCGCTTCTCGTCCACGGCGCGGCCGAGCAGGCTGCCGCTGTCGCGGACCTGGTCGGTGCCGTCGGGCGCGGACGCGGTGCCCACCGCGCCGATCTGCCGGTAACCCGTGGCCGCCGGCTCGAACAGCATGCCGGCCTCGGCGCCGGTAAAGCGCGCGAGGAAGCCCAGGCTGGCGCGCGCCAGGGCGCCGCTGTCCAGGTCGCCGCCGGTCGCGGTGGCCAGCTCGAGCCGGCCGCGCTGCAGCCAGGCATCGCGTTCGCGTGCGCGGGTATGGCGACGGAGCAGGATGGCGATGAAGATCGTCAGCACGACGCCCAGCACGGCGCTGGCCGCGCCAGAGCTCAGGGCCGCGCTGTACGCCGATTCCATCTCCTCCAGGCGACGTGCGCGCTTGTCCAGTTCGATGGCGCCCATGGAGGCCAGGCGCGCACGGATATCGTCCATGGCTGCCTTGCCGCGGTTGGAACCGACCACGGCCAGGGTGGGTTCGAGCCCCTGGGTGCGGCGTACTTCGATCGTTTCATGCAGCTCGTCCAGCTTGTCCTGGACCCTGCGTGCCAGCAGTTTGAGCCTGTCCCGTTGCGCGGCGTCATCGGCCAGTGCGTCTTCCACGGCCTCCAGCCGCGTGCTGGCAACCCCCAGCGCCGTGCGATAGGGCTCCAGATAGCTGTCGTCGCCGGTGAGCAGGTAGCCACGCTGGCCGGTCTCGGCATCCTGCACCGCCGAGAGCACATCGCCCAGGGCGGTCATCGTTTCCTGGGAGCGGATCACCAGCGCGCTGCCCTCACGGATGGTGCGGATGTTCTTGCCGGCCAGGTACCCGCTGCCGAGGAAGAACAGCATGACCGCCAGCAGTGGCCAAAGCGTGCGGAAGGCGGTTCCGGCCTGGCTGGAAGAGCGGGGTTTGGGCGTGGAGGTCATGGTCTGGCAGGAGGGTGGAGGCAACCGTTCAGCGTAGCATGGCGAGGGGTCGCGCAGCGGGTGACCCATGCGGTGGGTGACTTCCTGGTCGCAGACAGGGGCCATCGGATGCATGATCGTCGGCATTGTCGACCGCGCTACATCCTGCCCTGGTTGTTGGAGAGGAGGCCCCCATGAAGCTTGTCGCTGCCCAGATGCGGTCGATTGCCGGTGATGTTGAAGGCAACCTCCAGCGGCATATCCTGTTCATCGAACTGGCCGCTTCCCACGGTGCAGCGGCGGTTTTCTTCCCGGAGCTGTCTCTCAGTGGCTACGAGCCAAGCATGGCAGGGCGCTTGGCGATGACGCCGGGCGATGCGCGTTTGGAGGTATTCCAGACGCTGAGCGATCGTTACCGGTTGCTGATCGCGGTCGGCGCGCCGTTCCGCGGACATCGCGGCACAGAGATCGGGATGTTCGTGTTCCGCTGCGGTGAAGCGCCGGTGGTCTATTCCAAGCAGATCCTGCACGCGGATGAGCTGCCGTTCTTCAGCCCGGGCACCAAGAGCGAGGTCTTCCCGTTGGGTGGCGAGGTGATCGCCCCGGCGATCTGCTACGAGTCGCTCCAGGATGCTCATGTACATGCCGCGCTGGCATCCGGCGCTACGGTTTACCTCGCCAGCGTGGCCAAGTCAGCGCGTGGTGTCGAAATCGCCTACCGGCATTACCCCGCCGTTGCGCGGGAACACGGGCTGACGGTGATGATGGCCAACGGCGTGGGGCCGGCCGATGACTTCGTGATGCCGGGCCGCTCCGCTGTGTGGCGCGACGACGGCGCATTGGTACGCAGCGCGGATACGGCGGCGGAGGCGGTGGTGGTGTATGACTTGGCCACGCGTATGGGCGAGGTGCTGCCGCTTGCGGATGCTGCGGCTTCGATGGCCGGGGCCGGTATCCAGCCATCCGCCAGACCGGTCTGAGGAGTCCGTATGGTCAGAGCAATCACCACGGTAGTCCTGTTGATGCTCGCGGGCTGCAGTTCGATGCCGCATGACGCAGTCACCTGGCGCGGGTACACGCCCGGCCACCTGAACGCCGGGGTTGTCTCGTATTCCCTGGCGTACCGGAGCAGGGCTGGCGGGTCGAATCCGACGGGCTGCAACGTCCTCCACGCCCGAGCGGGTGTCATTGCGGCGCGTTGTCAGCCGGCGGCTTGTACAGCAGCTCAAGCCTGTCCAATGCGTCCTTGATTGCGCTGGTGTCCAGCTCAACGCCAAGTGTTCGCTTGAGGTCTTCGATGGTCCCGTAGTGGCCCTGGAACTGTGTTTTGGCGGCCTTCGCCCGTTCCATCGAGACTTCCGGCGGATGGTTGTTCCACCACAGTTTGATCCATGTGATCTGGAACTGGATGCCAGACAGGAATCCCTCGAGGAGCTTCACCAGAAACTCGTGGTGCTTGTTCTCGAAGACGACCGGTGCAGCCACGGCATCTGGAGGGTTGTTGTCGTCGCGGATCAGGTCCAGCACTTCCCTGAGCTTGGCCTCGATGTAGTCGTCGCGTTCTTCCACTTCCTCGAACTGCTTGATCCGGTAGGACTTGCTGTCCAGTTCGACCTTGTAGATGGTGTCGACGTCGTAGCAGTTCATGTAGAAGTCGCGGCCGTTGGCTGCCCAGAACGCCTTGCCCAGCGGCACATCGATGAAGGTGCTCTCGCTGACTACCCGCCGGGCCTTGCCGGTCTTCGCGCTGTAGACAAACACCTCCGGAAAATCCAGGTCCTCGAAGCAGCCCAGCAGCAACGCCTTCTTTCCGTCCTTGGAAACGTGGATGGACTGGATGTCGAACGGATGGTCCTCGCGGTCCACGCTTTGGCGGATGCTGTCGGTTACCTGGTTGGTGAGCAGCGTCATTGTCGATCCTTGATCGTGAAGTGCAGGGTGGGCGGCCCGCCAGTCTAGCAATGGAGCGGCGGAATGCCCGGCGGGTCGCTCCAGGCATCTGTGGCACCCCTGCAGACTGCTACCTGTCCACATCCATGGCGCAGGTGATCGTCCGGTTCAGCTCCAGCTCCGCCAGTCGATCATGCAGCGCCGCATGCACCCGCGTGTACGCACTGCTCCCCAGCAATAGTCGCCGCGGCGCCACTGCATCATCCGCACACGCAATGATGGCATCCACCATCTTGGCTACGTCCCCATCGATCGCAAACTCCCCCGCGTTTTCGCCAAACAACGCGCTGCGGATCGCGCCACTGGGCGTGTCGGCGTAGGCGGGCAGGGCATCGGCCTGGTCCAGCGCGCTCGCAAAACCGGTGGCCGTCGGGCCTGGCTCGATCAGGGTCATCTGGATTCCGAAAGGGGCCACTTCCTGGGCCACCGCTTCCACGAAGCCCTCGATCCCCCATTTGCTGGCGTGGTAGATGCTGAAGTTGGGATAGGCGATCTGCCCGCCTTCGGAGGACATCTGCAGCACGCGGCCGCCGCCTTGCGCGCGAAGGTGCGGCAGCGCGGCCCGGATCACCTGCATCGAGCCAACCAGATTGGTATCGATCTGTTTGCGGAGCTGCGCGTCGCTCACTTCTTCGCCGGCACCGAACAGGCCATAGGCCGCGTTGCTGACCACCACATCGATCCGACCGAGCCGGCTGAACGCCTCGCCGATGACCCGGGTGACGGCCGCGCTGTCGGTGACATCCAGTGTGGCGACCCACAGGGCATCGCCATGCTGCGCCTTCAACGCATCGAGTGCTTTCGCGTTGCGCACGCTGGCCGCGACGCGGTCGCCGCGCGCGAGTAGCTGCTGGGTCAGGCCAAGCCCGAAGCCGCTGGATGCGCCGGTAATGAACCAGGTTGCCATGGGGAAACTCCTCTCATGCGCCGCAGTGTGTCGGCGCTTCCCCACCAACGTACGCCCGACACATTGCTGTTGCTATGCGATCAATCCTGCATGAATCAGTGAAAAGTACCCATGAATGGTCGGCCTGCGCTGTCGGAGCTGAGTGCCTTCGCGGCGGTGGTGCAACACCGCAGCTTTCGCAAGGCGGCCGATGAGCTGGGGCTGGCGCCGTCTACGTTGAGCCACATGATGCGCAGCCTGGAAGCGCGCATGGGCGTGCGGCTGCTGCATCGAACCACGCGCAGTGTTGCCCCCACCGAGGCCGGCGAGCGCCTGCTGGCGCGGCTGCATCCGATCCTGCATGCGCTGGATGAAGCGCTGGACGAGGTCAACACGTTCCGCGAGGCACCGTCGGGCGCGCTGCGCATCAACGCCAGCGAGGTGGCAGTGCAGGTGCTTCTGCAGTCGATCGTGCCGGCCTTCGTGGCGCGCTACCCGCACGTGACGCTGGACCTGGTGACGGAAGGAAGGCTGGTCGACATCGTGGCCGAAGGTTTCGATGCCGGTATCCGCCTGGGCGAATCGGTGCCGCAGGACATGGTGGCAGTTGCCATCACTCGTGCTACCCGGTTCGTGACGGTTGCAGCGCCTGCGTACCTTGCGGCACGGGGAACGCCCAGGCTGCCGGAGGAACTGGCGGCGCATCTGTGCATCCGCCACCGGCTGCCCAGTGGCAAGCCGTATCGCTGGGAGTTCGAGAAGGCAGGGCAGGAGATCCGGATGGACGTGCAGGGCGTGATCACGCTCGATCACCCGGGCCTGATGGTGCAGGCAGCCTCTGCCGGGCTGGGAATTGCGTATGTGCCGCTGGATGCGGCGCAGAGTGCGTTGGGCGCAGGGCAACTGGTGACCGTGCTGGATGACTGGTGCCCCGAGATCCCGGGGCTGTTTCTGTACTACCCGGGGCACCGCCACGTGCCGGCGGGTTTGAGGGCATTGGTGCAGGTGATTCGCGAGCAGAAGTAAGGCTGCCGTGCGCCACGGCGCTGGCAGACGATTGCGATCGCCGTGTGCAGGTAGGCAACGCGCTCGCGTCAGTCTGTTGATGCAACTGAGCGGCTATTCGATGTCCAGCACAACGACGTCACTCAGTTCCGGGCCGCCGCCCCGGTTGCCGCTTCCTGCGGCTACGTAGAGCTTTCCATCGCGCGTCACCGCTTGGGTTCCGTGGCGACCCCTTGGAAGCGGTGGCAGTGTTGACCAGGTGCGGGAGGTCGCGTCCAGCGCTTCCACCTCTGCATGCGCGGCGGTCTGACTGGCGCTCTCTCCGCCCAGTACGACCAGCTTGCCATTCCACTCAACGGACGTTGAACCGGCCCGTGCTGTTGGGAGGCGGATGTCGCTGTTGATCCATCGCCGCTGCGAGGGGTCGTAGATATCCACCGGGGACACGGTCTTCGAGAATGCCTCGCCGGTGTTGTGCGAGGACTGGCGCCCACCCGCCACGTAGATACGTCGGCCGACGACCGCTGCATGGAAATGGTCCCTTGCATGTGGCGCGTCTGCCAGGCGCGTCCACGTGCCGTCGGTCAGATCCAGCGCATCCAGCCAGGCGACGTAGCCGGCGTTGTGGCCTTGGGTGTTTCCACCGACCACGTAGGCGACTCCATCGATCACGGCGACGCCAGCAGCGCCCCGGCGACGTTCCGCCGGAATCTCCGTGCCCTGCAACCAGGTGTCCGCGGCCGGATCGTAAACGAGCACATGGGTCAGCGCCTGCTCATCGGGGAAGCCCCCGGTAAAGCCGCTGATGATGTACAGCTTGCCCGCGTGGGCCACGGCCTGCGCATGATGTACCTCCAGCGGCGGGGATGCGGCCGGGTGCCAGGTGGAGGTGCCGAGATCCAGGTACTGCATGGCGCGCTCTCCGCGGCCGCCCAGGACATACATCCGGTTGCCCAGCAGCGCAGCGGAGCTCTCATGCCGCGCTTCGAGATCACCCTGTGCCGCGATGGGTGTCCACTGGGCCGCTCCAGGTTGCCCAGCAGTCTCATGCGCGTGGCCGGCGGTGTCGGCCCATGCAGGCGCCGTCTGCGCGAACGCGGCGGACAGCAGCAGGGAAAGCAGTACGCGTTTGTTGTAGGTCATTCGCAGTTCCTCTTGCCGGGCTCCCAGGCAGGATCGTTCTCCGGCGGCGGCTTGTACAGTGCCGGCGAGCGGGCTGGCTGCTTCGCGCATTTGGATGACCTGCCGCAGGGCAGCTTCAATACACTGGCATACTTCGCCCGTTCAACTCAGCTGCGCGTAGGCGCCCCTCCACGTTTCGAGGTGAGACCACATGGATGGGACCGGCCCGGCGTCCTACCTGCTCTTCTTCTTCGCCGGTCTGGGCGTCTTCAATGGGGCGGCGTTGGCGGTCTACCTGCTGTGGCGACGACCGGCCCGGCCGGCGCAGCGTTGGCTGGCGGCCGTGGTGCTGATGTTGAGCCTGCGCACCGGCAAGTCTGTCCTGTTCTACTTCTGGCCGGACATCTCCAAGCTGGTGCTGCAGGTCGGCCTGACCGCCTGTTTCTTTATCGGCGTCTGCCTGATCGGTTTCGTCCGCGCCTGGATGGATCCCGAGCGCCGGCAGACCCGGAACGATCCGGTCATCGCGCTGGGCCTGCTGGTGTTTGCGATCGCCTTCGGCGTGGCCTTCCCCTATACCGACCATGTGCGCCTGTGGGCGGGGCCGGTCTGGGCCTCCATCCAGGTGTGCTGGCTGGCCTGCCTGGGGGCGGCCGCTGGGCTGTTCCTGCGCGCGTCCAGGCACGGTTGCATCGATGAGGCGCCCGGCGCGCTGACCCGCACCCATGTCGCATCGGTCATCGTGGGCGTGGCGGTGATCTGGCTGGCCTATGCCACGGCCGGGTTGACGTCGTACATCGTCGGCGCGCTGTCGTTCTCGCTGGTGCTGTACCTGAGCACCAGCCTGGCGCTTGCCTGGCGCACGCCTCGTCCCACCGCCGAGCCCTATCGGGACCGCAAGATCGCGCAGACAGATGCCGACGCGGCACTGCGCGCCCTGCAGGCGCTGATGACCGACGAGCGCCTGTACAAGGACGCTGGCTTGACCCTGGCCAAGCTGGCCAAGCGCCTGAACATGCCCCCGGCACGGCTGTCGCAGCTGCTCAACGACAACCACAAGACCGCCTTCAAGCCGTACCTGGCGCAGATCAGGGTCGAGGCCGCCAAGCAGCTGCTGCGTGCGCAGGCGGCGGCGTCGATGGAGGAAGTGGCGGAAGCATCCGGCTTCCTGTCCACGTCCACCTTCCACCGGAGTTTCAGCAAGGTGGAAGGAACCACGCCCGCCGCCTGGCGGCAGGCCCAACTGCGCCTGGAGAGTGGCTCCTGAAACGCGTTCTGCGACTCACCAAACGCGCTTCAGCATATTGATTCAAAAGGGAATTCGACAGACTTCCGGGCACTTGTCCACCGGAGTCCCGCTCATGTCGCAAACGCGTCCCACGCCGTCCCCTACCGGCTCCTTGTCACTGCCAGTACGCCTCATCAGAGGGTTCGCCATCGCCTGCCTCGGGCTGTTGCTCGGCGAACTCGCGTATGCCAATCCGGTGACGGATGGGGGTGAGATCGCCGCCGTCATTCAGGACTATCTGCATGGCAGTTCCTACAACGAGCACGACCAGCTCCGGTGGGCGTTCCATCCCGAGGCGCGGCTGTACCTGAGCCAGGGAACCGACGGCATGCGCGAGGTGGGTATCGCCGAGTACGCCGGGTGGTTTGCCAGCAACCCGGGGCAGTTCAATGGCCGTATTGGTCGCCTGCTGGGCGTCCAGGTCGAAGGCAACATCGCCACCGCCAAGGCGGAAATTCTGGTCGGCAAGGACCAGGCGCGGTTCGTCGATCTGTTCCTGCTGAAGAAGCTGGGCGGGCACTGGATGATCATCAGCAAGACCGCCACCCGCCAGACGGCGCCAGCGCATGGCCGCCAGGTGCTGCTGGTGGTGTCCAACGTGGACACCATGCCCGGCACCCGGCTCAGCGCCGGCAACAGTTTCTCCGAACTGATCCATGCCTATGCCGGCTTCCGTGAGGCGGGCTACGGCGTTCAGTTCGTCAGCCCCGACGGCGGCGCCGTGCCGTTGGCCTACATCGATACCCGCAACGCCGAGCACAAGGCCAGGGTCTACGACAGCGACTTCATGTGGGCGCTGGCCAACACGCGCCGGCCCGACGCGGTGAATCCGGCGGATTATGCGGCGCTGATGTACATCGGCGGCAGTGCGGCCATGTACGGCGTTGCCGAGCACCCAGGCTTGCAGTCGCTGGCGGTGCGCATGTATGAGCAACCGGGCGGCATCGTTTCGGCGGTGTGCCATGGCAGCGCGGGGCTGGTGAACCTGACCCTGTCAGACGGCTCCGCGCTGGTAGGCGGAAAGCGCGTCACCGGCTATCCGGATGCGTTCGAGGACATGAGCGCGGCCTACTACAAGACGTTCCCGTTTTCGATCGAACAGCGGCTACGCGAACGCAGCGGCCAGTTCAGCCATGGCGCCCGCGGAACTGCGCATGTGGAAGCCGATGGCCGGCTTGTCACCGGCATGAACTGGGAGTCCACCCGGGGCGTGGTGGCTGCGATCATTCAGCGGCTGGAGGCCGGGGATGGCGAGGTGCGCCAGGGCGTGGAAGCCGGTCGCTGAGTCGCGGACGGGGGGCGAAATGGCGCGGCCATGAAAGGGCTGGTGGCTCTGGACGGTATGGACCGGACGGGTTACGTCGATCTGCTCCAGGGGATATCGGCGTCGGTCACGGCGGACTCGAATTGCGGCCGCCCGAACCAGTAGCCCTGCATCAGCCGGATGCCGAGGTCGGACAGGCAGTGCGCCTCATCACCGGTCTCGATGCCTTCGGCAATGACGTCTATCGCCAGCGCCTCGCACATGGAGACCACGCCGGCCACGATCGCGCGTCGTGACCGGCTGTGGTCGATGCCCCGGATCAAGGCCATATCCAGTTTGACGATGTCCGGTTGGAAATCCGCCAGCAGGTTCAGGCCGGCAAACCCGGCACCGAAATCATCGATGGCCGTCTTGAAGCCGATACGCTTGTACTCGCTCAGGATCTCCGCCAGCCATTTCCCATCGCTGACCTGCTCGCCCTCCACGGTTTCAAATATGATGCGATCGACCGGAAACCCATGCCGATCGGCGGCCTCAAGCGTGGAGCGTATGCACACCTCGGGCCGGTAGATCGCATTGGGCAGAAAGTTGATTGAAAGATGGGAGCGCAACTGCAACGACGCTGCGATCCGGATGGCTTTCTCACGGCAGGCCTGGTCGAACGAATACCGGTTCTCGGCAGTGACGCGTGACAGTACCGAACTCGCCGGTTCGCCCGCCGGGCCGCGCACCAGTGCTTCATGCGCGAACACCTTGCGTGCATGCACATCGACGATGGGCTGGAATGCGTAACTGAATTCGAACTGCAGCGGATCCGCATTCCGGCACAGGGCGCATCCGGCGCGCGTATCGGTGGGAGGCATGCGGCTGATTCCGTGTTCGGGTCAAGGCAGGGAGCATAGCCGATGCCCACTCACGGCGATGTGGATGTAGCGCGTTACGGGCCGCTTCACGCCCGCTTCACTGCCAGCCCATCGCGGTTTCAAGCGGCGCAGACAGAGTGGATCCACTTTCGCGCGGATGCCTCGCTCATGGGAACGGTCTACGCCACGTTGCTGTTCATTGCAGTGATCCTGGGGCTTGCGTTGGCCGGGCTCATCGCCATCTACCAGCGCCACAAGCCACTGTTCGTGGCGTCGCTCCTCGTCCTGCTCGGGGTTCCATTGGCAGCGTACGTCATCGTGTCGCATGCCTCCAAGTTGAAGGACGTGCCCCGTGGGCTGGGTGTAAGCACCATCCTTTACGACGGCGGCGCGAACTGGTCGCCGGACGATGCCGGCGTTCGTGTGTACGCGCTACCGGGTCTGGCCATCAGAAACGTTATTGCCGGCGGGGAGACGTACCTGTCCTCGCTTCCTCCAAACAAGAACCGCTGGCTGGAAAGTTGGCGGGGGGACTATTCCCGATACGGTGGTTGGCGGCGAACGCCGATCGTACCCAGCCAGCGTTGGCAGTTGGACGCGCACACTGGCTCTTTTTCGGTGTCGGGTTACTTCAGTCAACGGGAATGGGTCATGCACCGTCGTCACGAGGAGGTGTCGCGCCAGATCGAAGTGGCGATCAACCAACCCGGGAGCTACTACGCGTTTGGCGATGGTGGCACGCTGATCATCCAGCCAGTCGCCGGCAAGGCGTTCTACATCTATACGCCGTTTGAGGACTGACGCCTGCTGAGGTGAGAGGAAGCAGGGCGACGAACGGGTTTGATGGCCCTTGGTGGCGCATGCGAATAGCGTCAACCCAGCGCAACCATGGCTTGGCTCATGGGTGGCACCTGTTATCGAGGTATTTCCTTACAAACCATGAGGTTGAACCCGGATGGATCGGGCTGACTCTGTGGTTCAAAGTAGAGGTCGGTGCCAAAAAGGCACATTTTGCCCACTGGTGTACGATGCCCTTTCCAACCACATTCGGGTCGGCTGCCATGAAGCCCACTGACATCGCTCTTCGGCGCAACGCCAAGACGGGCTCCTTCGCCTCCGTGAGGGAGAAGGGGTCGAAGGCCACGGAGGTGCACCTGTTGAATCTGCCCACCATGACGGCCAGCCAGCTCAAGAAAGGTGGATGGCCTGGCGTGATGGCGGAAGTGAACAAGGCGGCCGCGGTGGCGGTGACCAACCATCACCGGACCGAGGCCGTGATACTTACGGCAGGGCAATACGAATCGCTCGTGCAACGGGCATCAACGCCGAAGGGGTCGGGGAGGCCTGCACCGTCCGATACGGCGTCCAAGGAAGTCGCGCTGGCGCGACTGCAGAGTGCGTTCGATCAGCGGTTGGCCAAGCTCAAGGATGGCAAGTCATTGGGTGCTGCGACAGGCAAGCGTGCGCGTCGTGGAAAGGTCACCCTCGGACCGTCCGTCTGACGCATGCCGAGGATACTGGTCCTTGCCGGCGTGAACGGGGCCGGCAAGAGTTCCCTGCTGGGCGCCTGGATGAGGGAGGAAAGGCTGACATGGTTCAATCCCGACGCATTCACCCGTGAGCTTGAGGCTGCGGGGTACCCGCATCACGAGGCCAATGCGAAGGCGTGGGAGGAGGGCAAGAACCGGCTTGTCCGGGCCATGGTCAACGCCGAGGACTATGCCTTCGAGTCCACATTGGGCGCCACTACTATTCCAGCGTTGCTGCGTGAGGCCATGGAAAGTCATGAGGTCCATGTCTGGTTCTGTGGCCTCTCCAATGTGGATCTGCACATCGAGCGGGTGTCGGAGCGGGTAGCTCAGGGCGGACACGATATTCCGGAGCACAAGATCAGGGAGCGTTTCGACACGTCTCGACAGAACCTGGTCGCACTACTGGGTGGGCTGACCACGCTTCATCTCTACGACAACAGCGTCCCGATGGAAGACGGTGTCGCCGAGCCTCGCTTAGTGCTGGAACTCGAGCATGGCATCATGCTTTACCCGGCCGATGTGGATGCGCTCGTCGCAACCCCTACGTGGGCAGTCCCCATCATGGAACACGCGCTGCGAATCCATCCTCCCGCGTGGCTTGCTTGAGGATGTCCTGCGCTCCTTGTAACTCCTGCAGCCAACCATCCGCCTGACGACCAAACGCCGCCATGATCAGATCACTTGCGCTTGCCTTGCTCATACCCGCTGCCGCGACCGTCCAAGCGCATGCGAGCAGCGGTGAAGAATTCTGTGGCGAGGCGATCGGTATCTATCTGCCCACGCCCCAAGGAACGCCGGCACCCAACATCGAACTGGCTGATTTTCAGTCCACCAGTCCTGATGATCCCTGCGCGCGCAACATCGCGCATGACGAACTCATGAAGCTTCATGCGGCAATCAAACCGTTGGCGGCGGCTGCATTCGCTGATAGCCCGGCCAGCTTTGGCGTCATGGTTCGCTATACGCTCACGCCAGATGCACCGGCAACGTTCGAAATGCAGGCGCGTGATGCGCCCGACAGTGAGAAGCCTCGGCTAACCCGCTTCTACCATGCAGCGGCAGCCCTGGAGGACTTTCACTCATCGAGCGGGACGGTTTACGTGGTCGTCCACTACACCGTCTCCCCCACTGGGGAAGCGGCGCGGCCCGCGGAGGACTGAAGAACCCGGGGTGGGGAGCTGCTGGTGGCCTACGTGTGGGATGCGCTAGCCAAGCGCGGGAAGGATCCAGCCGCCGCCCATTGGCGGAGAAGGTTCACGGGTATTTCACCGGATAGCGCCGCTAATCCGTGTATGGCCGATCAGCGCCATCGCCCGATTCGACCGAAGCTTCCCCTCAGCACGTTCGGATTCCTGGCTACAGCGACCCCGCCGGAGTTACCCAGATGAGAGTCTTGCTTGCGGTTCTCGTACTCGCATGCGCCTATCCCGCTGCAGCCGCGGCCGCGCCGCCCCCGCGCACCTCCGATGGGATGTCCTGTGACAGCCCCAACCAGTCGCAGGCGGGGCTGAACCAATGCGCCAGCAACGGTGCAAAAACTGCTGACGCCGAGCTCAACCGGGTCTATGCGAAGGTGCTGGCCGCCAATGCCGACGACAAGGTGTTCCTTGAAAAATTCAAGGCCGCCCAGCGTGCCTGGGTGGCGTTCCGCGACGCGCAGATCGCGGCGCGCTACCCCAGCCCGGCGGACTACGGCAGCGTTCTTCCTATGTGCCAGAGCAATGAGTACGAGCAGCTGACGCGCGACAGGGTCAAACAGCTCAACGCGTGGGTGGCCGGGACGGAAGAAGGGGATGTCTGTGCGGGGTCGTATCCCATGAGCGGCAAGTAGAGCCCGCGTCCGCTCCCGGCACCGGTGGGCGGGGGCGGCATCCAAAGTCGGCGTTACTGGCTTATGATCCACCCACTTCATTCCCGCAGCGGCATCATGGACCGAGCCCGTACGTACCTTGCATGGCGACAGCCGCTGCTGCGGTGGACCGCCCTGCTGATGCTGCTGTGGTGTACCGCACCCGCGCTGGCACAGACCGCGCGCAAGCCATCGCCCTACGAGTACCGCCCGGGCAGTGACGCCGCCCCCGCGCAACCCACGACCGGGCCGGATTATCTGTCGCGCATCGACAGCCGCGCGCAGTTCATGCAGCTTGCGCGGGTCTACAACGCCGGTACGGCGCTGGAGATGCCGCACCTGATCTTCGTGATCGACCGGCAGAATGCCGCACGGGTCTACTACATCAACACGCCGCGCCACGCGCTGCACGAGCAGTTCGTGCGCAGCCAGCGGCTGGTGCGTTCGCTGGACAAGGCCACGCTCAACGCGCAGTACCGCGACCCGCAGCGGCGGTTCCTGTTTGGCACCCTGAGCTGGCAGCGCGATCTGCCGGGCTACACCTATGAGTTCTGGGAAGGCGACAAGCTCACCGCTCCCCTGCTGCGGCAGACCGATCAGGTGCTGCATGCCTCGTTCCGTGAGCCGATCCGCTTCAAGACCAACTCCACCCAGCACGAGCAGGTGGCAAGCGCCACGGGGTTGCCGTTCGTGACCCAGGAGGCATTGCTGCGCGAGCAGCGTTTCCTGCCGCTCAACACGGGGCGCGCCGAAGGGCGGCTGCGCATCGTGCGCACCGAGGCGCAACTGCGCACGCTGTCGCCGCGCGACATCCCGGTACTGGATGAGGTGCCGATCGCGCTGGCGCCGGTGGCCGGGCTGGTGACGCAGCGCCCGTCCACGCTGCTGTCGCACGTCAACCTGCTGGCCAAGGGGTGGGGCATTCCCAACGTCTATGTGCGCGATGCCGTGGCGGCACTGCGCCACTACGACGGGCGCTGGGTCGCGTTGGAGGTCACGAACAACGATTACCGGGTGACCCCCCTGGCGGGTCCGCCAAGGACGCCTGCCACCCCGCCCCGCCCGGTGGCGAAGAACCTGCCGCGCCCAGACCTCTCGGTGGTGGCACTCAAGCCGTTGGCAGCATTGCGTGCGCGCGACAGCAGCCACTGCGGGGTGAAGGCCGCCAATCTGGGCGCGCTGAAGGCGGTGTTGCCACCGGCCGCGCGCGTACCGGATGGCTTCTGCATCCCGTTTTCGCACTACCAGGCCATGACGCAGCGGATGCACATTCCGCAGCGTCTGCAGGCGCTGCAGAACCGCCCCGGTTTCAGCACCGACCCCAACGTGCGCCGTGAGGCGCTGGCCGTGCTTCGCACCGAGATCACCAACGCCGCGCCGGACCCCGCGTTCGTCCGCGCGCTGACCACGCAGTGGCAAGGGCAGCTGAAGGGTGCCGGGGTATTCGTGCGCAGCTCGTCCAACTCCGAGGATCTGCCCGGCTTCAGTGGTGCGGGTCTGTACACCACCGTGCCCAACGTGACCCGCGCCGATGCGGTGGCCAAGGCCGTGCAGACGGTGTGGGCGTCGGTCTACAACTTCGAGGCGTACGAGGCACGCACGGCGGCCGGGCTGGGGCAGGACGCGGTGGCCATGGCGGTGCTGGTGCAGGTTGCCGCGCCGTCGGACAGTTCGGGGGTGATGATCACCCGCGATCCGTTCGATGCGGCGCGCCGCCACATCACCTATATATCGGCCAAGCGTGGCCTCGGTATCCGCGTGGTGGAGGGCAAACGCCAGGCCGAGCAGGTGATGTATTCCACCTGGTCCAAGGCGGTGCAGGTGCTGAGCCGCTCGGCGGAAGATACCCAGCTGGTGACCAACGCAGCAGGCGGCGTCCGCGAAGTGCCCATCACCGGCTCACGCCAGGTGCTGACCGACGCGCTCATCGCGCGGCTGGCGAAGATCGGCGCCACGACCAAGCAGGCGCTGGGCGGTGTGGACCAGGACATCGAGTGGGCCGTGGTGGGCGATGAGGTGCTGGTCCTGCAGTCGCGTCCGTACGTGGACGGGAGTGCGCGGTAGTCAGCTGACCTGAGCGTCCCAAAGGCACATGACCTGGGTGATGGCCGCGTCCATCGCCTTGAAGGTCACGCCATCCCTGGCCAGCGTGGTCAGCCCAAGCAGGAAGCTGTCGAACACGCACGCCAGCGAAGGTGCGTCGGTAGCCGGGGCGAGTTCGCCGCTTGTGATGCCGCGTTCCACGCAGGCGCGGATCCCCGCGCGCGTGTGAGCGCGCGAGCGCGTCAGCGGGGCAGACAGTGCCGTGAGCTCCGGCGACGGCGCGCTCATCACGCCCAGTGCAACCATGCAGCCCTTGGGGTGGCCGCGCTCGCACTGCATCCTGGCCGAACGACGCAGCGCCAGCTCGATGGCCTGCTTTGGGCCGAGTGCCGTGTCCCACAGGCAGTGGGTCACCTGCGCATAAGTTGCCAGATAGCGTTCCATGCACTCCTTGAAGAGCGCCTCCTTGGAGCCGAACGCGGCATAGAAGCTGGGCGCGGTGATGCCGCCGCCGATGGCGGCCTTGAGCTGGCTCAAGGACGTGGATTCGTAGCCCTGCTCCCAGAACAGGTGAAGTGCCTCCTCGACCGCCGTGTCCCGGTCGAAGCTGCGTGGCCTGCCCATCTGTGCCATGGCGGTCTCCAATGTCTACATAAATACTAGTCGATACACATGTGGTTGACCACACGGCATGCCGGGCGTATATATGTACCGAGCGATATATATGTAGTTGCCGGCCTGGCTCCCCCCAATGAAGGACAGTGTGTGACCTCCTCAAACGCATCAACGGACAGCGCGATCCCTGCGCCGCTGCCGGTCACCGCGCTGCTTGCGCTGGCCATGACCGGCTTCATCTGCATCGTGACCGAAACCCTGCCGGCAGGCCTGCTTCCCTATATGTCCGAGGGTCTTGGTGTTACACCCGCACTGGCCGGGCAGACGGTCACCGCCTACGCATTGGGTTCGGTGCTGGCGGCAATCCCGCTGACCATCGCCACCCAGCAATGGCGGCGGCGCAACGTCCTGCTGCTCACCATCGTCGGCTTCCTGCTGTTCAACTCCGTCACCGCGCTGTCCAACCACTACACACTGACCCTGGTGGCGCGGTTCTTCGCCGGCGCAGCAGCAGGCCTGGCATGGAGCCTGCTTGCCGGCTATGCGCGGCGCATGGTCCAGCCGGAACAGCAGGGCAGGGCCATGGCGATTGCGATGGTGGGAACCCCCATTGCCCTCTCCCTCGGCGTACCGCTGGGCACCTGGATGGGGGGCATGTTGGGTTGGCGCACCGCGTTTGCCGCCATGTCTGCGCTGACGGTGGTATTGATCGTCTGGGTGCTGGTGAAGGTGCCCGACTACCCCGGGCAATCGCCATCGCAACGCGTGCCGCTGCGCAAGGTGCTGGGCACCCCGGGCGTACGTCCCGTACTGGCCACGGTGATGGCGTGGATGCTGGCGCACAACATTCTGTACACCTACGTGGCGCCATTCGCCGCACACGCGGGGCTGGGCCATCGGGTGGACATGCTGCTGTTGATCTTCGGTGCGGCGGCGATGGCAGGCATCGCCTTGACGGGGAAGCTGGTGGAGCGCCACCTGCGCAGTACCGTGCTGGTATCGCTGGCGACGTTCTTCGCGATCTGCGTGGTGCTGGCAGTGCTGCAGTCGCTGCCGGCCGTGGTCTACGTGTGCGTGGCGATATGGGGCCTGACCTTCGGTGGCGCAGCGACGCTGCTGCAGACCGCACTGGCCGACAGTGCAGGCGAAGGCGCCGATGTGGCACTGTCGCTAAACGTGGTGGCATGGAACAGCGTCATCGCCGGCGGTGGCGTGGCCGGCGGGCTGTTGCTGGACCGCTGGGGCGCGCAGACCTTCCCGGCGGCCATGGCGCTCTTGCTGGCGGTGGGATTCGTCATCGCATGGCGCGCCCGACGCCATGGGTTTGCGGCGGGCGAGCGCTCAGCGGTGGCCGGTCACTAGGGTCCATTTCCGCCTCAACGCGGCGCAAGGAACTGCCGCATGCGCTCCAGATCGTCGTCCAGGGCATTGCGGAATCCGGTGCCTTTGGGCGCTTTGCCGGCCACATAGCCGAACGTGGATTCCAGCCGGCCGTCACGCACCGCAAGGTTGCCCCAGCCGATCACCTGGCCGCGCCAGAGCATCGGCAGCGCGTAGTAGCCGAACTGGCGCTTTGCGGCTGGCGTGTAAGCCTCGAACTTGTACGTCCAGTCCCAGAGCAGGGTGAACCGCCTGCGGTCCCACACCACGGGGTCGAAGGGGGCGAGCAGCCGCAGCTGGTCATCGAGGGCGTAGCGGCGCGAGCGCGGGTTCTCATCGGCGGGCCAGTACCAGGTAGTGCCATCGATGCGGCAGCTTGCCAGGTGTTCGTGCGCCAGTCGCAGCGCTATCCGGGTGTCCACAGCGAGATGTGGTGCGCCGTAGTCGAGCAACCGCACCAGATAGGTCAGGCTGGCGGCGGGCAGCGGCGCGTACTTGCGCACCACCAGCTCGATCAAGGCCGCGGCGCGCAGCGCGCGTGCAGCGGGACCCTCGTCCGGGTCGGCGTGCATGGCCGGTTCGTAGACACGCGTGCCGCTGTCGCGTCGCTTCACCCGCAGCAGCCCGCGGTAGTGCATGCCGTCCAGCAGGTGCGTGCTGGCGTTGCTTGAGCCGCCCCAGTAGTTGGTGACGCGCCCGTGCGCGAAGTGCTGGTCGACCTCGCGGGGATGCACCGCGCCGCGTTCACGCACGAAGGCCAGTACATCGGCGGCCTTGCGCCGTGTCCCGGCATCCCAGACATTCTTCGCCTGTCGCGGGTGGATCAACGCCAGGTGCGCGCGCGGCAGGAAGCCGTAGTTGACCAGGTAATCCTCGTCCACCGCCAGGCGCGCGTAGCAGCGCTCCAGGTCGCCGGCGCGGTAGCCCTTGACGCGATGGCGCAGCGTCAGATCCTGCGCTCGTGCCGGCGCGCGGATGGGGTCGGCCTGCACAAAGCCCAGGCGACGTATCGCCGCCGGCAGCGTGGTCGGGGTGAACAGGGTGCGCGCCACCGCATGGCGACGCAGGTCGTCGAGGCTGACTTCATTGGCCATGGGGGAATTGAAGCACAGCCACATCTGGTTCGCGCAGGCGAGTTGTGTTGAACGGGCAATCCAACCTCTACGTCGTTCCGGCGGCGCTGGTGTACGGCGCGCTGGCGAAGGAAGCATCCTGCTGATCTACCGCGTGGCCGTAAACGGTCCACGCACGCGCCTCATTCCACCCTCGCCAGCTGCTGCTTGAAGCTCGGCCACAACGCCAGCTTGTGGGTGACGCTGGTGATGGTGCGACGCGGGTCGGTGGGGTGCGGCCTGGACGAGGTGCTGCTCCTGCCCTGGCGCCACAGCCCGAACATCACGATCTCAGCGCCAACGGGGAAGGACTGCAGCCACGCGGCGTCGGCGTGCCCCACGCTGACTTCATAGAAGTCCCGGCGGTCGGCCACGCCGGTCTGCTGGTACTTCGGCGCGCAGTTGAGGAACATGGAACCGGGCTGCGGCGATCGGTGCGACCTGACCGTGCCGACCAATGCCATCGGCAGGTCGGTCGTGCTCGAACCCAGCCGCTCCCAGGCGGCGTCATAGCGCTCCTGCGTATGGAAGAAGTTGTCCCAATCGACTTTCTTCTTGCCCAGGCGCAGCGTCACCTGCGCCGCGAGCAGAGCGTCGCTTTCGCACATCGCCCCCAGCACGAGCAGGTCGGCGAGGGTGCGCAGGTAACCCTCCAGCGGGCTCGCCCCCGGCTCCCCGCCGCCGGCACGCTTCAGGGCCTGCTGCAGGATCAGCAGCCGCAGCTCGTACTTTCCGTCCCCCATCGCCAGCAGGACATCGGGATCGGCACCCGTGGATAGCAGGGACTGCAGGTAGCTGGGGGCGTTGTACCGGCAGCCCGGCTGGTGCTCGGCGCCCTTGTTCAAGCCGATGTAGCCGTGCTCGGCCACGAACTTCACCGAGGCGCCGCAGCCAGGGCTGTCGCACAACAGCGTGGGCAGCGTCTGCTTTGTGTCATGGCGCTTCTGAAGGTCTGCGATGCGGTGCAGGGTGCCGTGTGTTCCAACGGCCCTGCGCATCTTGATGGCGCGACTCATCTGGACCGATCAACCCGGAAACGCAGGGAAGCGCTCGTCCGGGTGGCGCTTCTTCCATTCGGTGTGGGCCACGGTTCCTTCCCAGGCGATGAAGGACTGCGGCGGGCGCCCGCGACCTGACCAGGTTTCCTGGCTGTGCGGCAGCCAATAGCGCGGCGGCAGTTCCTCGCCAGCGACTTTCGCCGGCTTGGCGCGCTTGGCGGGGCGCACCGGGGCCTCACCTGCCACCAGCGCGCGGATGCTGCGCTGTTGTTCGGGGCTGAAATCGGCATAACTGGCGTTGAGCAGCACGGTCACACGCGTATACGCCTCCTTGGTGGCGGCACGCAGCACGGCGTGCGGGGACGGGGAGGCGGATGACTTGCGGGGCATGTGATTCCAGGTAAGAAGGAGCTGACGGTGGCACGATAAATGATGCCCCTGCCCAGCGCCATGGCGGCGACCGGCATGACATGACGTTTGACGCGCCCGTGTGGCGGTGCGGGGGAGTGAAGACCCCCTCTTTCGAGGCATGCGCCCCAGCGGTGATGGGTCCCCAATGTGGGCAGCCAGATCGAACGCGGGAGGCGACCGGTGCAGCTGCTGTACGCGACATTTCCTGATCGACTGCCCGGTGTGGGCCTGCTCACGCTGCGGCTGCTGCTGTCCTCGATGCTGGTCTGGCACTGGGGCCTGCGCATGGCGATGCCCGGGGCTGACCTGCTCGCCTGGGCGTGGCTGGCGGCGGTCCTGCTGGCCAGCGGCAGCCTGCTCCCCCTGGGTATAGGGGGCTCGCTGGCCATGGGCTGGCTGGATGCGGGCCTGGACGGCTGGCCGTTCGCCGGCCTGCTGGTGGCCCTGTTGCTGCTGGGGCCGGGGGCCTATTCGGTGGACGCGATGCTGTTCGGCAGGCGGGTCCTGCAGCGGCCGGCCTCCGGAGGGGCAGGTCACCAGGCGCATCGGCCCGATGACGACCCGAAAGAGTAGGTGCGCGATGCGCCAATTGGGGGTTTGGACGCGAGGCCCATGCGACCAGCATGCACAGCAACTCTCCCGAGGTCGCCGCCCGTGCACACCCGCCCTACGGCATTCCCCGTCAAACCCGTGATCGGGCCCTGCATGGGCATGGCCGTGCCTGTGCCAGCGGTCGGCTCGCCGGCGATAGGGCGGGCGGTGGCCTACATCGACGCCAACCTGTGTGAGCCGTTGCAGCTCAGTGCGATCGCGGCCGTGGCGTGCATGAGCCGCTGTCACTTCGCGCGGTTGTTCCGCCACCAGATCGGGGTCAGTCCCATGGAGTACCAGCGTCTGGGACGCATCGAGCGCGCGCGGCATCTGCTGCGCAGTGATGGCCAGCGCATCGGCCAGATCGCCAGCGAACTGGGCTTCTACGACCAGAGCCACTTCGTGCGCTGGTTTCGCCGCACCTTGGGCTGCACGCCGTCCGCGTACGTCCGGGGCGAAGCGCCCTCCCGATTGCCGGTGGCGTGACGGCCATCGGGGCGGAACACCGTGGTCCGCCTTGCCTGGGCGTTTTTGTATGATGGCGCGGGCGCAAGGGGCTGATGATGACGTTCATATTCCGGGGCCTTGCCTGCGCGTGGCTGCTGTTCCTCAGTGGACATGCCGCTGCGCTTGATCCTGCACGCGGTGTGGCGCAGTTCCACCACACCGCCTGGACGGTGAATCAGGGCGCACCTGGCCAGGTGACCGCGCTGGCGCAGACGGCGGACGGTTACCTCTGGCTGGGTACCGAGATCGGGCTGTATCGGTTCGACGGCGCGCGGTTCACCCGCTTCGTGCCCCCGGGCAGCCACGCCTTCCCCGCCACCAGCGTTTCAACCCTGTATACGTCGCGCAGCGGCGGCCTGTGGGTCGGCTTCCGATACGGCGGGGTGAGCCTGATCGAGGGCAGCCGGGTCCGCCACTACGGCCCTGCCGATGGCCTGCCCACCAGTACGGTGTTCCGCTTCGCCGAAGATGGCGACGGCCGGTTGTGGGCGGCCACGTTTACGGGCCCCGTTGCGCTGCACGGCCAGCATTGGGCGCGGCCGACGCCCGCCATGGCCTACCCGGGACGCCAGGCGCGCACGCTGTTCACCGATCGCGACGGCACGCTCTGGGTGGCAACCGAAAACGGCCTGGTGGTCCTGCGACGCGGCGCCCGCGCGTTTGCCAGCGTGCCGGGCAGCGTGGGTCGCATCAGCCAGATCGCGCAGGCACCGGACGGCGCCCTCTGGGTGGCCGAGGCGGACGGGGGCGTGCGCGCGCTGCGGGAGAAGGGCGAGCCCGGTGCCTCTGCCGGCCTGCTCTTCGACCGCGACGGGGTTCTCTGGGCGACCACGCTGGGCACGGGGCTGCTGCGTCGATCTCCGCAGCGAAGTGCGGCAGGGTTCGAGTCCTTCCGCCGGGTGGACGGACTCAGTTCGGATTATCTGCAGCCGTTGCTGGAGGACCGCGAGGGCAACCTGTGGGTGGGCAGCAGCCGCGGCCTGGACCGGTTCCGGCATGCCAACCTGATCCCGGTGGCGATGCCGGAGGGCGCGCAGGAGTTCGCCATCGCCGCGGACGGCGATGCGCTGCTGGTGGGTACCCGCAACCATCCGCTGCAGCACGTGGACATGGCGTCGCGCCAGGCGCTTGCGCTGTCGTCGGCCATCACGGCGATGCACCGGGATGCTGGCGGACGCACCTGGCTGGCCGGTCCCGAGGGCGTGTGGCGGAAGGCGGGCGCGCGGTTCGACAAGGTATCCGACCTGCCGGTTTCCGCCCGCTCGGGGGTGCAGGCCATGGCGACCACACCGGATGGGGCGCTCTGGTTGTCCTTGAACACCCCCGGGCTGCATCGGTTTCAAGAGGGACGCTGGACGCACCTGCACGACCAGGACGGCCTGCCGTCCGGCGATTCGCCGCTGGTGATGCAGGCCGATGCGCATGGCCGCCTTTGGCTGGGCTTTGCACGCAATGCCGTGGCGGTCATGGAGAACGGCCGGTTCTCAACGCCGTGGTCGGGTGAGGCGTTGGACGTGGGCAACGTCACCGCGCTGTTCGAAGACAGCCGGGGCATGTGGATCGGCGGCGAGCGCGGCCTGGCGCAGGTCGCCGGTGGCCGCCTGCGCAACGTGGTGGCGGCGGTGCGCGAGGACCTGCGTGGCATCAGCGGGATCGTGGCCGACGATGCGGGCGACCTCTGGTTCAACGGCGCGCGAGGCGTGGTGCGGGTGCGTGCGGCCGACATCGCCAGTTTGTTCGGTGGGCGGGGCCGGCCGCGCTACGAGCGGTTCGACGCGCTGGACGCCTTGCCCGGCATCGCGGCGCAGTTCCGGCCGTTGCCCACCGCGGCGCGCACGCAGGACGGGCGGCTCTGGTTTGCGACGACCAGCGGCCTGGTGTCTATCGACCCCCGGCAGATCGTGCGCAATCCGGTGGCGCCCCCGGTGGAGATTCTCTCGCTGGCGGTCGACGGTGCTCCGGTGCCCCTCAACGGTGGGGAGGTGAGGTTGCCTGCCGGCACGCGCAACCTGGGGATACGCTTCACGGCGCTGAGTCTGTCCATTCCCGAGCGCGTGCGCTTCCGCTACAGGCTGGATGGCTTCGATTCGCAGTGGTTGGAGGCATCGCCGGCACGCTCGGCGTTCTACAACGCGCCGGGTTCGGGGCGGTATGTGTTCCGCGTTGCGGCGAGCAACAACGATGGCGTGTGGAACGAACAGGGCGCACGGCTGGTGGTCTCGATCGCACCGCACTACTGGGAAACCGGCTGGTTTCGCGTGCTGTGCGTCGTCGCGGCGGTGGCGCTGCTGTGGCTGCTGTACCTTGCCCGGTTGCGCCAGGTCGCGGCACACATCCGCGGCCGGCTGGATGAGCGCCATCGTGAGCGCGAGCGGATTGCCCGGGACCTGCACGACACCCTGCTGCAGAGCACGCAGGGCCTGATCCTGCGACTGCACGCGTCGAGCAGGAAGCTGGACCCGGCCGACCCGGTCCGCCTCGAACTGGACGCGGCCATGACCATGGCCGAGCGCGTGGCTGCGGATGGCCGCGAGCGCGTGCGTGGGCTGCGGGGCGATGTTGAACATGCGCGTGACCTGGGCGCGGCGTTGATGGGCGTGCTGGAGGAGACCCATGGTCTTGAGACGCCGGCGGTGCGGCTGGTCGTCGAAGGTACGCCGCGCCCGATGCAGCGCTGCGCCGCCGAGGAGGCGTACATGATCGGCCGCGAGGCGATGCTCAATGCGTTCCGGCACGCACACGCGACGTCGGTGGAGGTGTCCATCAGCTACGGGCGGCACGCCTTCCGGCTTCGCATCCATGACGACGGGCGCGGGTTCTCGCAGGACGCCGAGGCCCTCGAGGGGCACTGGGGCCTGGAGGGCATGCGCGAGCGCGCTGCCCGCGCGGGCGGTACCTTGACGATTCTCTCCGGCCGCCCGGGACGCGGCACCGAGATCGACCTGCAGATACCGGCTGCACTCGCGTGGCAAAGCGCGTTCCGCCCGGGCTTTGCAGGGCTGCGTGATCGGGCGCGGGCCGTGTTCAAGCGCGTCCGGCGGTAAAGCGCAACGGCGTACAAGCGCCGGCCTGCGGCGTCTGGTTCCATGTGGGTTGCCGCCCATGAGGAGGATGCACCGATGCCCCCACGCCAGCTGGATACGCTGACGCTTACCCGCCGCCAGGCGCTTCAGGTCGGCGCCTCGGCGCTCGCCGTGATGGCGCTGCCGAGTTTCGCCACGGCGCGCACCCCTACGCCCCCACCGGAAACCACGTACATGTCCGAGAACTTCGTCACCACCAAAGATGGCGTCCGCATCTTCTACAAGGACTGGGGCCCGCGCGACGCGCAGCCCATCGTCTTCCACCATGGCTGGCCGCTGTCCTCGGATGATTGGGACACCCAGATGCTGTTCTTCCTGCAGCACGGCTACCGCGTCATCGCGCACGACCGCCGCGGCCACGGGCGTTCGGCCCAGGTCAGCGACGGGCATGACATGGACCATTACGCCGCCGACGCTTCCGCCGTGGCCGAACACCTCGACCTGCGCAACGCGGTGCACATCGGGCATTCCACCGGCGGTGGCGAAGTGGCGCGCTACGTGGCCAGGTTCGGCCAGCCGCAGGGCCGTGTTGCCAAGGCCGTGCTGGTCAGCGCCGTACCGCCGCTGATGCTGAAGACGGCGTCCAACCCGGGCGGGCTGCCCATCGAGGTGTTCGACGGCATCCGTGCCGGTGTCGCGGCCAATCGCGCCCAGCTGTTCGTCGACTTCCCGACCGGCCCGTTCTACGGCTTCAACCGCCCCGGCGCGAAGATCTCGCAGGGCGTGATCCAGAACTGGTGGCGCCAGGGCATGATGGGCAGCGCGAAGGCCCACTACGACGGCATCAAGGCGTTCTCGGAAACCGACCAGACCGACGACCTCAAGGCGATCACCGTCCCCACGCTGGTACTGCACGGCGACGACGACCAGGTAGTGCCGATCGCAGACGCCGCCCTGCTGTCGGTGAAGCTGCTCAAGCACGGCACGCTCAAGGTGTACAAGGGTTACCCGCACGGCATGCTGACCACGCACGCCGATGTCATCAACCCGGACCTGCTGGCCTTCATCAAGTCCTGAGCGAAACGGCCGACGGGGACCCAGGTCCCCGTCGGGCCCAAACACCGCGTACAGCCACGCCATGCGTGGCTGCCATGACGTCAAGCAGCAACGTTGGGCATACGGAACGTAAACGCAGTCCCCGCACCCTCACTCGATGCCACCGTCAACGTGCCGCCATGCGACCGCGCGATCTCCGCGGCGATGTAAAGCCCCAGTCCCAACCCAGGCCGTGGACGTTCGCCCTTCTCCCGCGAGAACGGGCTGAAGATGCTGGCCAGCCGGTCTGAACGGATGTGGCCCCCATTGCGGACCGTCAGCACCAGCGCATCCGAATCGGCCTGCACATCCAGCTCGATGGGCGCCGTGCTGTCGCCATGCTGCGCGGCGTTGGTGAGCAGGTTCGCCAGCAGCTGCGCCAGCCGGTTGGGATCGCACATCACGTTGCCCGCGACCTGCATGTGCACGGCAATGTCGGAACGGCCGGTGGCCGTGGCCACTTCGTTCACCACCTGCTGCAGGGCGTTGTCGAGGCTGTCGGCCGTGCGCAGTGCCAGGGGAATGCCGCCCCCCAGGCGCCCACGCGCGAAATCCAGCACATCGCTGACCAGTCCCTCCATGCGCGTCACGCTTGCCGTGATGTGGTCGTACATGCGCTGCTGGCGGTCGGAATGCGGCTCGAGTTCGAGCGACTCGGTCACGATGCTGATGGATTGGAGCGGGTTGCGAAGATCATGGCCGAGCACGGCGATGAACTGGTCACGCAGCTCCGCCACCTGGTGCGCATCGGAAAGTTCCACCTGCGCCTTCTCGAGGCGCTCTTCGGTGTCCAGGTAGTTGCCGACAAGCTCGGCCAGCAATTCCATGGAGCGCAGGATGTGCGCCTCGTCGAAGTCGCCCGGCGCCGAGTCGATGGCGCAGAGGGTGCCGAAGAAGCTTCCGTCAGGTCGAAAGATCGGAACCGACGCGTAGCTTTCCAGTCCATAGATGCGCGGGGTGTGGTGCTGGGAAAACCGCGGGTGCTGGCTGGCATGCGCGAACACCACGGGCGTGCCCGAGTTCCGGATCTCGTCGCAGATGGTGGTCTCGAGCATCAGCTGGCCCCCGGGCACCAGGCCGAAGCCCAGCGTGTCGTAGGTCGCGCAGGCGGTCCACGTGGTATCGGTCACGCGGGCAATGGCCGTGAACCGCGATCCGGTGATGTGGGCCACCGTCTCCAGGATGCGCGGGACAGCCTTGATCCGGCCGATCTCGGCGATATCGCTGAGCAGCGCGGGATCGGACAGGGGGGGCAGGGGAGTTGGGTCAGGCATAGACCGGTAATGGTCACATGAAACGTGGCGGGGTGAAGCGCTTCCCCCCGCACACCTCACTGTGCCAGATGATGAACGGTTCAGGATCCATGCGCTGCCCGGCGGCGGTCTGATCTGCTGGCGCTGTCGGCGCTCCGGTGGAATCCACTGGCGAGTGTGCAATTATTCGACACCCGTCTTGCGGGCCGGATCAACTGAGCACCAGGGAGGGAGCCACACATGCGTCGCGTACTGCTTGCCTTGGCCGCGTTTCTGCCTGCCGTTGCGCTGGCGGGCTTTCCTTTCGACGCCTCCGTCGAGGAGATGGCCACCCAGGCCGACCACGTGCTCATCGGCCGGGTGACCGGCGTGGACATGATCGACCGCTCGGGAAAGCAGGTGCGCGATCCACAGGCGCGAACCGGTCCTGGGCTGAGCAACCAGATCCGCCTTCAGATCAGCGTCGATCAGGTGCTGGCCACGAACGCGGCAAGCGTGCCCAGCACGCTCCATGTTCCGCTGGCGTCGCACCTGCATTACAGCCTCGGGCAGATTCGGGCCGCCCACGCAGAAGACAGCGATCAACGCTTGATCCTGCTGAAAGGACCGCACTTCGAGGGCATCAAGCCCGGCCTCTTCATGCTTCCGCTGCAGGATCGGGAGGAAGTGCTTCGCCTGCGCGATTCCGCCGTGCCGAACGCTGGAGCCAGGTCGTCCTAGGGGGCGAATCCACCTATCCGCGGGCGTACGCGCCCATCACCGAGACCACGATGGCAGACCCCTACAACAGCGCAGCACGCCCACCCACCGCGCCTCGTCTCGATGATTCCATGGTGACCACCGCCTTCGACCTGCCCGGCTTCCGCGTCACCCGCAATCTGGGTGTGGTGCGCGGCATCACCGTGCGCTCGCGTTCGATCGTGGGCAACTTCCTGGGCGGCATCCAGACGCTGTTCGGCGGCAACATCACCATCTACACCGAGCTGTGCGAGCAGGCCCGCGAGGAGACTTACCGCGACATGGCCAAGCACGCGCGGATGCTGGGCGCCAACGCCATCATCGGCATGCGGTATGACGCCACCGACATCATGACCGGGCTGACCGAAGTGCTGTGCTACGGCACGGCGGTGGTGGTGGAGCCGGTGCGCTGACGCGGGCGGGGGCGTGATACGTACGGCGTATCGCAGCCCCCTGTAGTCGGTATTGGCATTGCGTGCGCGTTCGCCCTGATCCTGTGCGGATGCAGACGCACCGCGATATCTCATTCGAAGGGCAGGTTGGGCTTGTCACCGGCGCGGCCAGTGGTTTGGGCCTGGCCTACAGCCGGCTGCTGGCAGCGCGTGGCGCCCGGGTGGTCATGCATGACGTCGGGGCCGGGCTGGATGGCAACGGGCAGGACCCGCGCCGGATCGATGCGAAGGTCGCGCTGCTGCGCGGCACCGGCCTGGATGTGCAGGCCGCGCACGCGGCGATCGACCAGCGCGACGGCTGCCGGGCGCTGGTTGCCGGCACCTTGGAACAGCACGGCCGAATCGACTTCATCATCCACAACGCCGGTTGGGTGGAGTACCAGCAGATCGATGTGCTGGAGGAAGACAGGTTCGACAGCATGATGAGCATCGCCGCCAAAGCGCCCCTGTGGCTGGCCGAGGCGGCGTGGCCGTCCATGCGGTCGCGCCATCACGGACGCATCGTGCTCACCACCTCCGACCGCGCGTTGTACCCGCAGTATGTGCAGAAGGGGCTGGCTGCCTATGCCGCGGCGAAGATGGCGGCGGTGGGCATCGTCAACGTGCTGGCGGCCGAGGGCGCCCCACACGGCATCCTGGTCAATGCCATCTCGCCGGTGGCCAAGACGCGCATGTGGGGCGTGGAGGGCGAGCCGGATGAACTGCATCCGGATGCGGTCGCGCCCGGCGTAGCGTTCCTCGCCTCGGCAGCATGTACTGAAGCTGGCTGGATCCTGCGTGCCAGCAATGGCCAGTTCCATGCCACGCGGAGCGTGGAGGCTGAAGAGGTCGCTTACCCTCGCGACCTGCGTGCCACCGCGGCCGGGAGCATCGAGGACATCGCCATGCAGTGGTCGCGCATCGCGCAGCCCACGGTGGAGCCGCGCCGCTAGGGCAGGTCATACTGGCCCGGTTGCCCCCATCCGCGCACGCACCACACATGGTCGATCTTCGCCTGCTCCGCCAGTTCGTCGCCGTTGCCGAGGAGCTGCACTTCCATCGTGCCGCCGACCGGCTGCACATGTCGCAGCCCCCGCTGACTGCGGCGATCCGCAAGCTGGAAGACGAGATCGGCAGCGCACTGATCGAGCGCGGAAACCGCACGCTGGGGCTTACGGCGGCCGGCACGGTACTGCTGGCCGAAGCGCGGCTGCTGCTGCTGCAGGCCGACCATGCGCTGATGGCGACCCGCGACGCCGCCGCGGGCCGCACCGGCACCGTGCGCCTGGGTTACGTGGGGAGCGCGCTGTATGGACGGCTGCCAGGGGTGATCCGCGCCTTCCGGCAGGCCAGCCCGGACGTGCGCCTGGAGTTGATCGAAGCGACCTCCGCGCGCCAGGTGCAGATGCTGCGGGAGCAACGCCTGGACATTGGGGTGGTGATTCCGCCGGTACACGAGGCCGAGGGGATGAAACTGAAGGCCTTCGACGGCGACTGCCTTGCGATTGCACTGCCGCGTGCGCACCCGTTGGCGCGATCGAGCGACATCACCGTGGCGGCACTGGCCGACGCATCCTTTGTATTGTGGCCCTCCCGGGAGGGCAAGGGCTTCCACGCGCAGGTGGTGCAGCTGTGCGCCGCTGCGGGATTCACCCCACGCGTGGTGCAGGAAGCGCACGGCATGCACGCGGTGCTGTCGCTGGTGGCGGTGGAGGCGGGCGTGTCGATCGTGCCCGCCAGCATGAGTGGGTTCCGCAGCGGGGAGATCGTCTATCGAAATCTGGAGGGCGTGGAGGCGGCGTTCGATCTTCAACTATGTGCGCGCGGCGGCGTCGTGCCGCCGGCGGTGGCCGCCTTCCTCGAGCAGGCCGTAGCAGACTGATCAACGCGTCCGCTTCAGCCACGCCCTGACGACCAAGCCAATCAGGGCAGCGAACACCACCCACGACACCACGTCGAACAGGCCATCGCCGATCAGGGCGCTGACCAGTCCCAGCACGCTGGCCGCGGCGATCCACGCAGGCGCGGTGAAGGGGCTGCCATTCGGAGCAGTCGGACGGCTCATGCGGCGCCCCCCGTCTTTTCGGCACGCTCGATCTCGGTCACGCGCGCTTCGGTGCTGCCGCGTTTGAACCAGAGGTACAGGCCGCTGATGAGGACCAGAATGGTGAGCAGGTCCAGCACCGCCCACAGGATCTTGAGCGGCAGGTTGCCGTAGTTGCCGAAATGCAGCGGCTGGCTGAGCAGCAGCACGGTCATGTAGGTGGGCAGCTGTGGCTGGGCGGTGAGCTTGCCGGTGACCGCGTCGATCAGCACCGGGCGGTACATGCGCTCGGTGATGGGGGTATTGCCCTGCATGAACACCCCGTAGTGGTGGTCGCCGCTGTAGCCGGTGCCGGGGAAGCTGACGAACGCCGGGCGCATATCGGGTTCGGCGGCGCGCGCGGTGTCCACCGCCGCCTGCAGCGAGGCCAGCGTGGTGGGGCGCGGCTGGCCGGCGTAGCGGGCAGCGAATTCGCCGAGCTGCTCGCTCTGCCATGCCGTTTCAAGCGGCTTGGCCACGGTGTTGATGACGCCGGTGATGCCCACCACCAGCGCCCAGCCCAGGGTGACCACGCCAACGACGTTGTGCAGGTCCAGCCACGCCAGCCGACGGCTGCGACCGGTACGCAGCGTGCCGAAGCGCTGGCGGCGCATGAAGGGGCCGTACAGCACGAGGCCGGAGATGATGGCCGCCGCGAACAGCAGGCCCATGGCGCCCATGAACAGCAGGCCGGGCAGGCCGAGGAACAGGTCGGTATGCAGGCGAAGCAGGAAGTACATCACCCCTTCGTTGAACTGCGCGGCAGGCACCACTTCGCCGCTGCTGGTGTGCAGCAGCGCCGTTTTCATCTGCGGCGGCGGGGTGTCGACGCGCGCACCGGTGTTCACGTACACGGTGTGTCCTTCCCAGTCCCAGCCGACGAACAGCGGCACGTTGCCAGGGTACTGCGCCAGCGCGGTACGGACCTGGTCGTCCAGGTTGCGGTGCGGGGCGTTGTCCTGCGGATGCTCCACATGCGGTTCGCCGAGGTGGTCGATTTCCTCGGCGAAGATCAGCGGCAGGCCGGTGAGGCACAACAGCAGCAGGAACAGGGTGCAGATGAGGCTGGTCCACTTGTGGACCAGGAACCAGGCTTTGATGGTGGTGCGTTGCATTGGGTTCTCTGGCGGCGGCTGGAGATAGGCTGGCGGGCGTGGCCCGTCACTGCTTAGAAGCGGTACGAAATCGTGCCGGTCACGGTGCGCGGGTTGCCGGTGAAGCAGTCGCCGAAGTTGCGGCACGGGGCGAAGTACTTCTTGTCGCTCAGGTTGGTGATGTTCAGGGCCATCGTCCAATCCACGACCTGCACTTCAAACAGCGCGTCCACCAGCGCGTAGCTCGGCGTGCGGATGAAGCCGCCGTAGCCCAGCGACTGGGTGTTGCCCACGTAGCGCCCGCCCAGGCCCACCCGCAGGCGCGCGTCGGCATCCAGCTGCACGCCCTTGCCCAGCCACAGCGACGCCAGCTCCTGCGGGGTGTCGTTGAGGCGCTGGTTCACTTCCATGGCGAAGTTGCTTCGGGTCACCTCGGCCTTGTTGCGCGAATACGCCGCCGTCAGCGTAACGTCGTGCGCGAACTGGAACTGGCCCTCCAGCTCCACGCCCTTGGATTGGATCTCGCCGGTCTGGATGACGTTGAGTACGTTGTCCGGATCATTGGTCTGGCGGTTGGTCTCGGTGATGCGGTAGGCCGCCAAGGTCACCAGCATGTTCGATGCCGGCTGCCACTTGATGCCGCCCTCCCACTGGTCGCCCTGCATCGGCTTGAACGCGCGGCCGTAAAGATCCTGGCCGGTAACCGGCAGGAACGACTCGCTGTAGCTGAGGTACGGCGAAACGCCGCCGCCCACCTCGCCAATCAGGCCTGCACGCCAGGTGGTGGCGTTGTCGGTCTGGCTGGGCAGGCCTTCGGTCTTGCTGCGCGCGTGGTCGCGGCGTGCGCCCAGCACCAGCGACACGCGGTCGGCCCAGCGGATCTGGTCCTGCAGGTACACGCCCAGCTGGGTGGTCTGCTGGTCGGGCAGGCGGTCCCAGCCATTGATGGTCACGCCGGTGGACACCGGGGTGTAGATGTCGATCGGGGTGGGCGTGGCGTCCAGGGTGTAGGACGTCTCGCGGTAATCGCTGTAGTCCACGCCGGCCAGCAGCAGGTGCTGGAAGGCCCCGGTGGCGAAGTCGAACTGCACCGTCGTGTCGCTGGTCAGCGAACGCACGTCCGGGCGCACGCCGTAGGCGTTGCGGTTGAGCACGCGGCGGTCGGCGTCGATGAACGGGTCGGTCGGGTTGCTGTAGGTGTCCGGGTACAGTTCGCGGAATTCGGTCTTGCCGTCGAGGTAGCGCACCGACGAGCGCAGGCTGACGGTGTCGCTGAAGCGGTGGTCGAACAGCGCGGTAACGCTGTACACACGCGAATCGAGCATGTCGAAGTCGCGGTCGCCGAGGAACGTCGACGGGTCCAGGCGCGGCGTGCCCGGTGGGGCGTGCAGGGTGGCCACCACCGGCAGGAACTGCTGGCTGGAGGCGGTCTTGTCGTGCTGGTAGCTGGTCAGCACGGTCAGGGTGCTGCGCTCGCCGCGCCAGCTGATCGACGGTGCCAGGTAGAGGCGGTCGTCGCTGATGTAGTCGGTCTGCATGCCCGCATCGCGCACCAGGCCGACGACGCGGCCGGCCAGGGTGCCATCGTTGTTGAGCGCGCCGCCCACATCGGCCTGGAACTGCTTGCGGTCGAAGGTGCCCAGCTGCACGCCCACCTCACCGCTCAGGTCGGTGAAGGTCGGGCGCTTGGTCATGGCATTGATGATGCCGCCGGTTGCGCCAGCGCCGTACAGCACAGAGGACGGGCCGCGCAGCACTTCCACTCGCTCCAGGCCGTACACCTCGGTGCGCGCCAGCGGGTTGAAGCCATAGCTGCGGCGCAGGCCGTCCAGGTACTGCACCGGGTCCAGGCCACGCACCGTGCTGCCGTCGCTGCGGGTATCCAGGCCGTAGGCATCGGCGGTGACGCCGGCGCTGTAGCGCAGGGTCTCCTGCAGGTTCTGCGCGCCGCGGTCGGTGAACAGGCCGTTGGTCACCACGCTGATCGCCTGCGGGGTCTGGGTCAGCGGGGTGTCCGTCTTGGTCGCGGTGCTGGCGCGGTCGGCCACCACGGTCACCGCGTCCAGGGTGCGGGCGCTGGTGTCGTCCTGGGCATGGGCGATGGCGGCGGCCAGCAGGGTGGGGGCCAGCAGGAGCAGGGCAGAGCGGCGCGACATGGCGGGCATGACGGGAATCCCGGGGATTGAGGGCCGGAATTATCGGGAGGTGAGGATGCGAACGCAAATGAATCTCAGCTGCGTGGCCGCAGGGGCGGTTTCATCTTCCTGCCACATCGCCTGCACGGCACCTACGCGGAACCGGCCCTAACGTAGACCGTCCCCGCGCCGGATCTGGAGACACCCCATGAATACCCTGCAGACAGCCGCCCGCGCGATGCGCAACGGGCTGGAGGAAGTGGCGGCCCTGCTGGTTGGCGAGCGTGCCGAGGCACTGCGCCGGGATGACACCGCGGCCCCCGGTGTGGGCATCCCCATGCCGCGCCGTGCGCCGCTGAAACGCCCGCTGCTGCATGGCCGAAAGGGCATGGCGCCTTGGCAGAAGGTCGCTGGCGGACGCCGCTGAAGCGACCCTCCAGGCGGTCGGTTTCGCCGGTCCCGGCCCAAGCTGAACAGGCAGACATGCTGCACACGCGTGGTTGTGGCTAACTAGCGCCCCGACCAACCGACGGAACGATGCGTGAAGACTGCAGGACGATGGGGACTGGCACTGCTGATGCTGGTGGCGGCACTGTGGGTCGCGGGAATGCTGGCCTACCAGCTGCCCGGGCCGGGCTGGCTGCGTGGGGTGATGATGGCCCTGTGGGGCGGCTTTGCGCTGATGACAGCGGTGGCAGTGGGTCGGGCGCGCGTCGGGCGCTGGCCGGGTCTGCTGTTCCTGGCCGCGCTGGTGGTCACAGGGGTCTGGTGGCTGCTGCTTACGCCGCGCCAGGACCGGGTATGGGCAGACGATGTGGCACAACGCCTGAAGGTGGTGAGCTTCGATGGCCGGCATGTGGTGCTCGACAACGTGCGCAACTTCGCCTGGCGAACCGATGACGACCACGACGTGCGCTGGGAGCGCCGCGAATACGACCTGGACCAGCTGCGCTCGGCCGACCTGATCCTGTCGTACTGGATGGGGCCCACCATCGCCCACACCCTGGTGTCGTTCGGCTTTGCCGACGGCCGCCAGCTGGTGTTCTCGCTGGAGATCCGCAAGGAGCGCGGCGAATCGTTCTCGGCGCTGGGCGGCTTCTTCCGCAAGTTCGAGATGACCCTGGTGGCGGCCGAGGAGACCGACATCGTGCGCGTGCGCAGCAACGTGCGCGGCGAAGACGTCTATCTTTACCGGCTGCAGGGCATGACCCGTGAGCAGCTCAAGGGCCTGTTCGTGTCCTACCTGGGTGAGGCACGCAAACTGGATGCCGCCCCCGCGTTCTACAACACGCTGACCAGCAACTGCACCACGATCGTGTATGAGCTGGCCAAGCAGATCGCGCCCGGGCTGCCCCTGGACTACCGGCTGCTGGCGTCCGGCTATTTCGCCGAATACGCACGCGACCTGGGCGTGCTGGCGCCGGGCGTGGACTTCGCCACCCTCAAGGCACGCGGGCGCATCACCGATCGTGCGCGCGCCGCCGGCAACGACCCGCACTTCTCGCAGCGCATCCGCCAGGGCGTACCCGGCGTGGACGCGGAGGCGCAGCCATGAGCCTGTTCCTGCGCCGTGGACTACCGCTGCTGGCGGTGCTGGTGTCGCTGCTGCTCTCCAGCGGTTGCGCGATGGTCACCATGAAGCAGGTGTCGCCCACCGACTACCTGGCCAACAAGCGCGGTGACGTGCTGACCTCCGGCAGGTTCAGCATGGCCTCGCAGGAGACGCTGAGCGTGATCGGGCTGGATGTGGCGCTGTGCGAAAAGGATATTGCCGCCTGCGAAAAGACCCTGAAGGACACCCGCGACCTGCCGGAGGAGCAGCGCCTTTCGGCGCTGTCCGAGTTGTGGGTGAAGAACGCGCTGGCACTCACGCCCAAGCCCAAGGACCGCGAGAAGACGCCGATGTCCGACGCGGCGCTGGATGCCTGGCTGGAGGCGGCGCGGTATGCCTATGCCTACCTGTTCTTCAGCGGGCGCACGCCGTCGGACCGGGCCTTCGAGGACCGCCAGACCCAGGTGCGGGATTACTACAACTACGCCGCCGAGCAGACGGCGACGGTGGTGTTCAAGCGCAGCCGCGAAAGCGCGCTGGAAGGCGAGGATTACAACGCCGCCGTCGCCGGTGAGCGCTGGACGCTGACCTCGGATTTCGACGAGCTGCGCATGACCAGCATTCCCAGCACCATGGTCTCGGCCTCGTCGGTGAGCTTTGCCGGGCTGCGCAGCACCTACCGCCGCGATGGTTTCGGCGCCGAGCTGGTGGTGGTGATGGACCCGCCCAAGCTGATCGCACCGGTGGATGGCGAGAAGACCGAGATTCCACAGTACAGCGAGATGTCGGCGATCAACGCCACCGCGTTGCTGCGATTCAAGGGCGACAGCCTGCAGCAGGTGCTGGATACCACCCAGGTGCTGTTCGATGTGTATTCGCCCGAGTCCACCGAAAGCGTGAACCTGCACGGCGAGAAAGTGCCGCTGGCCGGCAACTTCACCGCGGCCTACGGCATGTGGCTGGCGCAGTCCGGCTTCGCCACGCAGTCGCTGCGCACGCTTTTCGGGCTGAGCCAGGGCATTGCCGAACCGCACATGTATTTGATGCAGCCGTGGGACCCGAACCGCCGCATCATCTTCATGCTGCACGGCCTGGGCAGCAGCCCGGAGGCGTGGGTGAACGTGGCCAACGAGATCCTGGGCGACCCCGAGCTGCGCAGGCACTTCCAGGTGTGGCAGGTGTACTACCCGACCAATGCTCCGATTGCGCTGAACCGCTTCGAGATCGACCAGGCGTTCGACAACACGCTGCGGCATTTCGATCCGAAGGGCACCTCGGCGGCGTCCAAGGACATGGTGTTCATCGGCCACAGCATGGGCGGGGTGCTGGCACGCCTGCTGGTCACCAGTTCCGGCGACACGCTGTGGAACCAGCTGCTGGCCAACTACGACCTCAAGGGCGAGCGCCTGAAGCGGGTGGAAGCCAAACTGGGGCCGTTGCTGCACTTCGACGCGGAGCCGAACGTGGAGCGGGCGATCTTCATCGCCGCGCCGCACAAGGGCACCGATATCGCCGGCAACCGGGTCGGGCGGTTCATCGGTCGCCTGGTGCGCCTGCCGATCACCATCCTGGGCAAGTTCGAGGACGTGTTCCAGACCCTGCAGCAGTCCGAAGTGCAGTCGGCGCAGGCCACGAAGCTGCAGATTCCCAACAGCATCGACAACCTCAAGGCCAGCGATCCGTTCGTGAAGGCGTCCAGCGCGCTGCCGATCATGCCGGGCCTGAAGTACCACTCCATCATTGCCCAGCGCAAACCAGGTGTCCCGCTGGAGCAGTCCGACGATGGGCTGGTGCCGTATTGGAGTGCGCACCTGGAGGGTGCGGTGTCGGAGAAGGTGATCATCTCCGGCCACAGCGTGCAGGAAACCCCGCAGGCGGTGCTGGAGATCCGGCGGATCCTCAGGGAGGACCTGGAACAAGTGACGCCTTGATCAACGCGCGTAGCCGGCATCCCGCAGCCACGCAGGGCGTGGCGCTACGTGGTGTCGCCGTATGCGTGTAGAGCCACGCCCTGCGTGGCTGCGCGGTGCCGGACGGAGCCCCGCCACGCAGGGCGTGGCGCTACGTGGTGTCGCCGTTTGCGTGTAGAGCCACGCCCTGCGTGGCTGCGCGGTGCAGGTTCCGCATCGCGCCATCAAACCCGCCGCGCCACCACCACGCTGGCCGCGGCCAGCAGCAGCATGATCGCGAAGATCAGCAGGTAGCCCAGCATCACATCGGCCGTGAGCAGCAGCGCGAACAGCGAACCGGACACCGCCAGCGTGGTGGCCACGGCCAGTGCTTCGCTGAGCTGCAGCGCCGAGGTATTCGCGCCCTGCTGGGCCGGCGGAGAGAGTGACAGCGTCAGCAGTGACAGGCTGGGGTAGATCAGCCCCATGCCCAGCCCGGTCAGCGTCCAGCCGGCCAAGGCACACCACAGCGGTACCCCGGGCTGGAGCGCCAGCGATGTGGCGATGATGCCGCCGCACATCAGCAACGCGCCCACATGCAGCAGCTGGCGCCGCTCCCAGCCATGGCGCTGGTGGCCCTGGAACCACGAACCGCCGAACCAGCCCAACGCCCCCAGGCTCAGCGCCACGCCGGCCAGCAATGGCGTGAGCCCGCGTTCGCGTTGCAGCAGCAGGGGCAGGAATGCCTCGCAGCCGAAGAACGCCGAGGCGGCGATGCCGCGCAGCGCGATCACGCTGGGCAGCCCGTGGCGCAGGCGCAGGGTGCCGGCCGGCAGCAGCCGCCAACTGCATACCGCCAACAGCAGCACCGCCGGCACCAGAAGCGCGGCGGCCTGCCAGCCCACCTGTTGGCCGCCCACGTACAGCAGCAGGGCGCCGAATGAAGCGCCCACCGCCCAGCGCACCACCTGCGTTGTCGGCGCCGGCGCGGTGTCCAGTGCGCGCACATGGCGCAGCGCAGGGCGCAGCAGCAGCGCCGCGGGAATGGCCAGCACCGGCACCGCCAGGAACACCCAGCGCCAGCCGACGTGCTGCACGATCAGGCCACTGATGGCCGGGCCGATCAGCGACGGCACCACCCACCCGGCGGAGAACGCCGCGAACACGCGCGGCCGCATCGCCTCGGGGTAGGTACGCCCCACCAGCACATACAGCGCCACCGAAATCGCCCCCGCGCCCAGGCCCTGCAACAGGCGGCCCAGCACCAGCACCGGCATGTGCTGGGCCAGGCCGGCCAGCAGCAGGCCGGCGATGAAGCAGGCCAGGCCCAGCCACAGCGGCCGCGCCGGACCCTGCTGGTCGCTCCAGCGCCCGGCCAGGGTCATGCCGATCACGCTGGTGGCCAGGGTGCCGCCGAAGGCCAGCGCGTACAGGCGCAGGCCGTCGAGGTCATGGGCGACAGTGGGCATCGCGGCAGCCACGGCCAATGCTTCGAAGGCGTGCAGCGAGACCAGCGCCACCATGCCCACCGTCGTGGCGCGGTAGGCCGGCGACAGGATCGACGGTGGGGTCTCGGTGGCAGCCGTGGGGGCGGCGGGGGCGGCAACATCGGAGGACATGCGGATTCCAGGCAACGAAGGGCGCGCGGCGCTTGCAGCACGCGGCGCGGTCCCGCACGATGGGACCTTAACCATGGTTGAGGTCAAGCGTGATCGCGCAGGAGCTGAGTGTAGGCGAGGTGTCCCGCCGCAGTGGGGTGGCGGTATCGGCGTTGCATTTCTACGAGCGCAAAGGGCTGATCCGCAGCCTGCGCACGGCAGGCAACCAGCGCCGATTCAACCGCGAGGTGCTGCGCCGGCTGGCGGTGATACGCGTCGCCCAGCGCGTGGGCATGCCGCTGGACGCCGTGGCGCATGCGTTTGCGGCGCTGCCCCAGGACAAGACCCCGACCCGCGCCGAGTGGGCGAAGATGTCCGCGCTGTGGCGTACCGAACTGGACGAGCGCATCGAGCAGCTGTTGCTGCTGCGCGACCAGCTGACCGACTGCATCGGCTGCGGTTGCCTGTCGTTGAAACGCTGCCGCCTGGCCAACCCCGGCGACACGCTGGGCGAGCAGGGGGAAGGCGCGCAGCGCTGGGGGTGAGCCAGCACCCGCACGGCAGTCCCGGCATGCGTGGCTGCCCGGTGGGCAAGGCCGCAGGAACTATTCGTTCGCGGCCGACAACGCCTGCCCACGTCGCGTCGCCGCATCGATCGCACGCCCTACGATCGCTTCGAAATCCTCGCTCTGGAAGCTCTCGATCGCCGCCTGCGTGGTGCCATTGGGCGAGGTGACGCGGCGGCGCAGTTCAGCGGGCGCCTCGCCCGATTCGTCCAGCATGCGGCTGGCACCCAACAGGGTCTGTACCACCAGCGTGCGTGCGGCATCGGCGGGCAGGCCTTGTGCAATGGCGGCGGCTTCCATGGCCTCGGCCAGCAGGAACACATAGGCCGGGCCACTGCCGGAGACCGCGGTCACCGCATCCATGCGCGCTTCGTCATCGATCCAGACCGTGCGTCCGGCGCTGGCAAGCACCTGATCGGCCTGCGCGCGCTGGGCATCGCTCACCCCGGCGGTGGCGAACAGGCCGGTCACCCCCGCACCGAGCAGGGCCGGGGTATTGGGCATCGCACGCACCACCGCCGTGCTGCCGCCCAGCCAGCGCTGCAGCTGCGCACTGGTGATGCCGGCGGCGATGGACACCACCAACGGCTGTTTGCCATGCGCGATGTCGGCCAGCGAGGCGCACACATCGCGCAACACCTGCGGCTTCACCGCCAGTACCCATGCGCTGCCCTGCGCAGCGGCTTCGGTCGCGCTGGCGTAGGTCTTCACCCCGAACTCGGCGGTGAGCTGCGTGCGCAGTGCGGTGACCGGCTCGGCCACGTGGAGGTGGCCGGGGGCGATGCCCTGGCGGACCAGGCCGGCGATCAGGCTGCGGGCCATGTTGCCGCCGCCGATGAAAGTGATGGAAGGAGCGTTCATGGGAATTCCTCGATCAGTGTCGTAGCGCCGGGCGATGCCCGGCTGCCGGGTATGAGCGGGGCAAGGGGCAGCGGTGCGCACCGCCGTTCAATGACGCGCACCGAACAATGCCGTGCCGATGCGCACCATGCTTGCGCCGTGGGCGATGGCCTCGGCGTAGTCGCCGCTCATGCCCATCGACAGCGTGTCCACCTGCGGATGGGCGGCGGCGAGCGCCACGAACAGCGCGTGCATGCGCTCGAACGCCTGCTGGCGTCGCTCGACCTGCGGCCACGGCGCGGGAATCGCCATCAGGCCACGCAGGCAGAGCCGCGGTTCGGCGGCGATGGCGGTGGCCAGCGCGGGCAGCCCGTCCGGGCTGCAGCCGTGTTTGCTGTCTTCATCGTCGATGTTGACCTGGATCAGCACGTTAAGCGGGGCCAGGCGGGCCGGCCGGTGCGCGGCCAGCGCGGCCACCAGCTTGGGCCGGTCCACGCTCTGCACCCAGTCGAAGCGTTGCGCGGCCAGGTCGGCCTTGTTGGACTGCAGGTGGCCGATCAGGTGCCATTCCAGCCCCAGCGCTGCCAGCGCGTCGATCTTGGCCACGGCTTCCTGTACGTAGTTTTCGCCGAACGCACGCTGGCCCTGCGCCGCCAGTGCCGCCACCGCCTCGGCCGGCTGGGTCTTGGAGACCGCCAGCAGGCGGGGATCTGGCCGTCCGGCCGCAGCGGCCGCGTTGTGCAGGTTCAGCAGGATCGCAGTCAGGGGAAGGTTGGGCACGAGCAGGCACTCAAGGGAGATATCCCGGTGGATCAGGAAGGCTATACTGCCGCCCGGGGAAAGATCCTTCCAGTCGCAGCAGTCTATGGGGAGTAGCAGCGTATGGATATCGCCGAGCTGTTGGCGTTTTCCGTGAAGAACAAAGCGTCGGACCTTCATCTGTCGGCAGGCCTGCCGCCGATGATCCGCGTGGACGGCGATGTCCGTCGCATCAATATTCCGGCCTTGGATCACAAGCAGGTGCATGCGCTTGTCTACGACATCATGTCGGACAAGCAGCGCCGCGATTACGAGGAATTCCTCGAAGTCGACTTCTCGTTCGAGATTCCGAGCCTGGCGCGGTTCCGCGTCAACGCGTTCAACCAGAACCGGGGCGCGGGTGCGGTGTTCCGTACCATTCCGTCCGAGGTGCTGACCCTGGAAGACCTGGCGGTGCCGCCGATCTTCCGCGAGCTGATCGACCAGCCGCAAGGGCTGATCCTGGTGACCGGCCCGACCGGTTCGGGCAAGTCGACCACGCTGGCGGCGATGATCGACCACATCAACAAGAACGAATACGGCCACATCCTCACCGTCGAGGATCCGATCGAATTCGTGCACACCTCGCAGAAGTGCCTGATCAACCAGCGCGAAGTGCACCGCGATACGCATGGCTTCAATGAAGCGCTGCGCTCGGCACTGCGTGAAGATCCGGACATCATCCTGGTGGGCGAACTTCGCGACCTGGAAACCATCCGCCTGGCGCTGACCGCCGCGGAAACCGGCCACCTGGTGTTCGGCACCCTGCATACCAGCTCGGCGGCCAAGACCATCGACCGCATCATCGACGTGTTCCCCGCCGGCGAGAAGCCGATGGTGCGCTCGATGCTGTCCGAATCGCTGCGTGCGGTCATTTCGCAGGCATTGCTGAAGAAGGTCGGTGGCGGGCGTACCGCTGCGTGGGAAATCATGGTGGGCACCCCGGCCATCCGCAACCTGATCCGCGAGGACAAGGTGGCGCAGATGTACTCGGCGATCCAGACCGGCCAGCAGATGGGCATGATGACGCTCGACCAGCACCTGCAGGACCTGGTCAAGCGCAGCCTGATCACGCGCAACCAGGCCAAGGAATACGCCAAGGACAAGCGCATCTTCGAATGATGGGCCCCGGCCCACGCGCAATCGGTAGTGCCGGCCGCTGGCCGGCTCCAGGCAATCTTCGGAGCACACCGCGATGAACACCACCAGCACCACCATTGACTTCACCTCGTTCCTCAAGCTGATGGCGCACCAGAAAGCGTCGGACCTGTTCATCACCGCGGGCATGCCGCCGGCGATCAAGGTCAACGGCAAGATCTCGCCGATCACCCAGACCCCGCTCACGCCGCAGCAGAGCCGCGACATGGTGCTGAACGTGATGACGCCGGCCCAGCGCGAGGAATTCGAGAAGACCCACGAGTGCAACTTCGCCATCGGCCTGTCGGGCGTGGGGCGGTTCCGCGTGAGCTGCTTCTACCAGCGCAACCAGGTGGGCATGGTGCTGCGCCGGATCGAGACGCGCATTCCCACCGTCGAAGAGCTCAACCTGCCGCCGATCATCAAGACGCTGGCGATGACCAAGCGCGGCATCATCCTGTTCGTGGGCGCGACCGGTACCGGTAAATCGACCTCGCTGGCGGCGATGATCGGCTACCGCAACCTGAATTCGACCGGCCACATCATCACCATCGAAGATCCGATCGAATTCGTGCACAAGCACGAGGGCTGCATCATCACGCAGCGTGAAGTCGGCATCGACACCGACAGCTGGGACGCGGCGCTGAAGAACACCCTGCGCCAGGCGCCGGACGTGATCATGATCGGCGAGGTGCGTACCCGCGAAGGCATGGACCACGCCATTGCGTTCGCCGAAACCGGTCACCTGGTGCTGTGTACCCTGCACGCCAACAACGCCAACCAGGCGATGGACCGCATCATCAACTTCTTCCCGGAAGACCGCCGCAACCAGCTGCTGATGGATCTGTCGCTGAACCTCAAGGGCGTGGTCGCGCAGCAGCTGGTGCCCTCGCCGGACGGCAAGTCGCGCAAGGTCGCGATGGAGATCATGCTGGGCACGCCGCTGGTGCAGGATTACATCCGCGACGGTGAGATCCACAAGCTCAAGGAAGTCATGAAGGAGTCGGTGCAGCTGGGCATGCGCACCTTCGACCAGAGCCTGTTCGAGCTGTACCAGGCCGGCGAGATCAGCTACGAAGACGCGCTGCGCTACGCCGACTCGCAGAACGAAGTGCGCCTGCGCATCAAGCTGTCGCAGGGCGGTGACGCACGCACGCTGTCGCAGGGCCTGGATGGGGTGGAGATTTCCGAAGTCCGCTGAAACGGCGGGGACGGACATGGGGCGCGTTCGGTGCAATGCCGGCGCGCCTTTGTTGTACGTGGTGCTTCAAGGGGCCGGCACCGTGCCGGTAGCACTGCCACTGAAGAGAATGCATATGGAACTGCATGATCCGTACCGCGCGCCTGCGCGGGCTGTCGCGTCAAAGGGTCCGGTCACACCGGTGGATATGTCGGGTATCGCGTTCGGCAGCGACGACACGGTCTCCAGCGCGGCCACCATCGCGGCGGGCTACACATCGTCGATCATCGCCGCGCGGTGGCTGGCCACCATCATCGATTCCGTCGTACTGCTGATGATCTTCGTGGTGCCGATCCTGGTGCTGGACAGGGCCATGGCGGAAAAGGTCATCTGGCTGTCGGTGGCGTTGCTGGTGGCGTATTTTCCCGTAATGGAAACCCGGTTCGGCGGGTCACTGGGCAAGTTGGCGACCGGTACCCGCGTGGTGAACATCCGTGGCGAACGGCCCAGCGGGTGGCAGTCGATCGTGCGTACCCTGCTGCGCCTGATCGAGGTGAATCCGTTCCTGATGGGCGCGATTCCGGCGGGCCTGATTGTGCTGTGCTCATCGAACCGCCAGCGCCTGGGCGACATGCTGGCCCGGACCTACGTGCTGCGCCGCGCGGATATCGGCCGGATCCGCAGGACGGGCATGGCGCGGGTTGCCGAGCCGGTGTGGTCGCAGGCCAGCGTGCCGGTACCGCCGCCGCTGCCGCCGGTGCCCGCAGCAGGGGACGAGCGCTGGGCCAGGCCCTGATCGGCGCGTTCGTCGAAGGCAGATGTCGGGACGTCAGCTGCTGCAGCGTTGGTTTCATTGATGAAATCGGCTCATGACCAACAGCGCGTGGAGCTGTGCAATCGCGGCTGGCACGCGGCGTATGGTGACGGGGTCGCATCGGGCAATCGCCCGGTGCCGCCCCCATCCACCACCCGGCGTTCGCCGGAAGGAGCACTTCATGCAGACACGAATCCTTGGCAACAGCGGCCTGCGCGTTTCCGCGCTTGGGTTGGGCTGCATGGGACTGAGCCACGCCTACGGCACGGCACCAGACGTGAGCGACGGCGTCGCTCTGCTGCACGCGGCGGTGGAGCGGGGGGTCACCTTCTTCGATACGGCCGAGGTGTATGGCCCGTTCCGCAATGAGGCGCTGCTCGGGCAGGCGCTTGCCCCGTACCGCGACCAGCTGGTGATTGCCACCAAGTTCGGCTTCAAGGGCGGCAACGCCGATGCCGGACTCGACAGCCGCCCGGAGAACATCCGCGCGGTCTGCGAGGCCAGCCTGCAGCGCCTGAAGACCGACCGCATCGACCTGTTCTACCAGCACCGTGTCGATCCGAACGTGCCGATGGAGGACGTTGCCGGAGCAGTGAAGGACCTGATCGCCGAAGGCAAGGTCAAGCACTTCGGCCTGTCCGAAGCCGGCGAAGACAGCATCCGCCGCGCGCACGCGGTGCAGCCGGTGGCGGCCCTGCAGAGCGAGTATTCGCTGTGGTGGCGCGAGCCGGAGCAGAGCGTGTTGCCGGTGCTGGAAGAACTGGGCATCGGCTTCGTGCCGTTCAGTCCGCTGGGCCGGGGCTTCTTGACCGGTGCGATCACCGCCGACACCGAGTTTGCGGCCACCGACTTCCGCGCTTCGCTGCCACGCTTCGCGGTGGAGGCGCGCCGTGCCAATCAGGTGCTGGTGGACGCCATTGGCGCGATCGCCACCGCCCGCCAGGCCACGCCGGCCCAGGTGGCGCTGGCTTGGTTGTTGTCGCGCAAGCCGTGGATCGTGCCGATTCCCGGGACCACCAAGCTGCATCGCCTGGAGGAAAACCTGGGGGCGGTGGAGCTGGTGCTGGGCGCGGCCGACCTGCAGCAGATCGCGGTGGCGCTGGACAGCATCGCCATCGTGGGCGATCGCTACAACGCCGAGCGGCAGAAGCAGGTCACGCGGTGAGAGCGAGCGCACGACCCACGGTCGTGCGCTGCCGGATGGGGCGGCAGGGGCCACCGTGGGTGGCTACGGCTGTCGATTCCATGCCCGGTCCAACGTCGTAGTGAATGAACCTCTCAAAAGGAACAGGTCATGAGCGACACCGCCCCGGTCAAAGGCCCCGCCTCGTACTTCCCCTCCATCGAAAAGACCTATGGCCAGCCGGTCGCGCACTGGTTGGCCCTATTGGCCACACAGGGCGGTCTCACCCACATGTCGCTGGTGACCTTCCTCAAGCAACAGCACGGCCTGGGGCATGGGCACGCCAATGCACTGGTGGCCCACCACCTCAAGACGGGGCCGAGGTAGCCACCCACCCGCGCCGGTACGCCTCCTCGCGGGGGAGCGAAGTGGCTGAAAACGGCATTCGTTGCGGTATGAATCGATTTCACCTGCAACTGTCACGCTGATCGTGTCTAATACCGCTCCCCACGTGTCTGGCCCCACCCCCCATGTCCTTTGAATCCCATGGCCCCGCGCCGTGCGACGACGCCGACGGCCATCTGGTCACCGCCGGTCCGCTGACCCCGCCGCCGGACAGCGCCGGAACCGTGGCCGACGAGAAGGCCCTGCGCCATTCCGTCGCCGAGGACGTGCAGGGCATGATCCTGGCCACGCTGGTGGCCTCGCTGGGCCTGGCCATCTTCGCCAAGGGCGGGCTGATGATCGGCGGCATGGCCGGTCTGGCCTTCCTGGCCCATTACGCCTTCGGCTGGAATTTCGGCCTGGTCTTCGTGCTGGTCAACCTGCCGTTCTACTGGGTCGCCGTGCGGCGCATGGGCTGGGAGTTCACGCTGAAGACCTTCGCCGCCGTCACTACCTGCGGCGTGCTGACCGACCTGCTGCCGCGCTGGGCCGACTTCGCGCACATGAGCTCGCTGTATTCGGCGCTGGTCGGCGGTGCACTGGCCGGCCTGGGCATCCTGTTCTACATCCGCCACCGCGCCAGCTTGGGCGGCATCGGCATCCTGGCGGTGTACCTGCAGCGCACCCGCGGCTGGAGCGCCGGCAAGGTGCAGATGTCGTTCGACACCCTGCTGATGGGCGTGGCCTTCTTCGTGCTCTCGCCCGACAAGGTGATGTACTCGGCGATCGGCGCGGTGGTGCTCAGCTTGGTGCTGATGTTCAACCACCGGCCCGGGCGGTATATGGGGGTGTGAAGCGGCCCCCGCGGCGGTAGTGCCGGCCGCTGGCCGGCCCCTCGCGCTGCAGCCCGCGTAGTGCCGGCCGCTGGCCGGCTCCTCGCACATCCGGGTCCGTGCGGGGCCGGCCAGCGGCCGGCACTACCGTTCGGCCCACGGCGGGGGAATCTTTGCCAACCGTTTGTAGACCGGGCAATCCGGGCTGTGTGCGCCCGGTAGATACCCCAGGCTCATCAGGAACTCACCGGTGATCTCACCGCCGGTGAAGCGGAACGTCTTCTTGAACAGCTTCACCCACTCGGCCTTGTCGCGCGGGTGGTGTGCATCGAGCCAGCCGGCAAAGCTGCCGTGGCTGGCCCGCAACTGCTGGATCACCTGCGCATTGTGGATGGCCGCATGCACCTTCAGCCGGTTGCGGATGATGCCCGCATCGTTGAGCAGGCGTTCCACGTCGCGTTCGCCGTAGGCAGCCACGGTGTCCACGTCGAACTGGTCGTAGGCCGCGCGGAAACCCTCGCGCTTCTTTAGGATGGTTTCCCAGCTCAGCCCGGCCTGGTTGATTTCCAGCAGCAGCCGCTCGAACAGTTCGCGTTCGTCGCGCTGCGGGAAGCCGTATTCGTGGTCATGGTAGTGACCGTGCACCGGGTGACCGGGGGCGATGAGGCAGTAGCCGCTCATGGGTGCTGCTCCTTGGGGGCAGGTTCGTCGACATTCTGCGCGCTGCCACCGGGAACCGTGATGCGGGGCCAGCGGGAGCGGGACAGTTCGATCTGGCCGGCGAGCAGGGACTCCCTGCTGGCCTCTGCGTCATCCCCGGCGCGGCTGCCGTAGAACATCAGCGACCCTGCATCCCGCCAGGTGCCGTTGTCGCGGGTATGCAGGCTGCAGCCTGGCGCCAGATGCTCGGGCACCCTGCACAGCAGCACGTCGTCCACACCGTCTCCATCCAGGTCGCGCCGCAGGGCGACGCACGTCGCGCCCAGCTCAAGGCACTCCGCGGCATTCAGTTTGCGGTCCAGCAGCGCGTGCCACCAGTCCGTATCGGGTGCCGGCAGGCTGCCGGGCACGGTGACCTGGCGCTGCAGGACGCCCAGGTCGCGAACGCCGTCGTCGATGTCATCCATCTGGCTGCCGCTCCAGTGCGATTCCTGCGCCAGCGCCGCGCTGATCACCCTCGCCGCACGCGCATCGCCGCTGAAGCGTGGGTCGCGCTGCAGATCGCGCAGCGCTTCCACGCCACGCCGCCCCAGCTCGAAGCGCAGGGCGACCACGTCCCGGGTATCGACGGCGGGTGCGGCCGCCTGCATTCGTGCCAGCTGGCTCGCCACGCTGATGCGCACGCCATCGAGTACCGGCGAGTTGGCCAGCAGGGCCGCGCCGAGTACCGTCCAGCACATCCAGCGGTTGACCGTTTCGATCGGCTGCAGCCAACGCCCGCGCCGGCGCAGCACCGACTGCGCATAGCCCAGCGCATAGCCACAGACCAGCAGCACCACCAGCACCCCCCAGAAGCGTTCGAGCGTCCAGCCGTACTGCGCGATGCGCAGGCCGACGGCATACAGCGCAAGCCCGGCATAGAGCGGCAAGGTCAGCAGGCTGGCATCCACCAGGCGGCGCAGCCACAGCGGGTAGGCCGCGCGGTCGTTGTCATGCTGGTACACCGCATTGACGAATGCCACCAGCAGCAGCGATACGGTCAGCAACAGGGTCGTGGCGGAACGCGTCCGCCACAGCGCGTCCAGCCCGGTAAAGGGCAGGCTGAGCACGAACAGCACGGCAATGAAGGACAGCAGCGGCAGCAGGCCGCGGCAGATGGCAAACAGCACTTGGCGCGTGACCTGGATGGCCCGGTGCTGGGTGCGGCCGATGAGCACGCCGAAGCCGAACAGCGAGCCGGTGGCCAGTGCGATGAAGGCCTCCTCGCGGAACAGGTCGCGGAAGAAGCGCACGTCGACCAGCTGGAACAGCGCCGACCACAGCCACAGCAGCAGCCAGGTCAGGCCGGTGAAGGCCACGGCGAGCGCCAGGGTCAGCCCGTTCTGCCAGGCGCGTTCGAACAGCGCATCGTAGCTGGCGCGCCAATGGCCGTGCTGCAGGCGGAACTGCCACCACGGCAGGGTGACGAATACGGCAACGGCCATGCTGATCGAGAAGGGCCACAGCAGTGCGCCATCGCTCAGCCCGGTAGCACCGCCGCCCAGGTTCCAGCCAATCCAGCTGGCAAGGGCCAGCACCACCGCCGACCCCACCACGGCGTGCAGCCACAGCCGGCGGTCGCGCAGCTCCACCAGGGTGAGCGCCAGCGCGGTGGGAATGGTCAATACCCAGCTGTACCAGCAGTAGCGCCCGCTGATGTGATTGAACGGCCAGCTGTCTGCGACTTCCTGCGCGGCGTACAGCATCAGGCCCTGCAGCAGCGCGATCAGCACGATGGTGCTGCGCGAGGCCAGCGGGAGGGGCGGGTGGTGATTCATGATGCGCATCCTTGCTTGAGTGGTGGCATCGTAGCCGAGGGCTCACGCCCGTGCCGATGCCCAGCGGTTAGAATGGGCCCATGTCCGAGCTGTCCATTTCCCTTGCCCATCACCTCCTGGTCGCGCTGCCGTCGCTGACCGATCCCACGTTCGCACGGAGCGTGGCGCTCGTCTGTCAGCACGACGCCAGCGGTGCCATGGGCGTGCTGGTCAACCAGCCGTCGGAATACACCTTGGGTGATGTGCTGGCGCAGATGGACATCCAGACCGACGATCATGACCTGCGTGGCCAGGTGGTGCTCAATGGCGGCCCGGTGCACCCGGAGCGGGGCTTTGTGATCCATGACGACGCGCGCAGCTGGGAGTCCAGCCTGGAGGTCGGCGAGGGCGTGTTTCTCACCACCTCGCGCGACATCCTGGAAGCCATGGCGCGTGGCGAGGGCCCGTCCCACGCGCTGGTCACGCTGGGCTGCGCCGGCTGGAGCGAAGGCCAGCTGGAAAGCGAGATCGCCGAGAACAGCTGGCTGACCGTCCCCGCCGATGCGGAACTTCTGTTCGCCACGCCGCTGGAACAACGCTGGCAGGGAGCTGCCTCGCGCATCGGGGTGGACCTGTTCCGGCTCACCGATTACAGCGGCCATGTCTGAGCCGGCCACCATCCGCCGCGACGGCACCGTGCTGGGCTTCGATGTGGGCTCGCGCCGGATCGGCGTGGCGATCGGCAGCTCGTTCGGCACCCATGCCCGCGCCATCGCGGTGGTGGACGTGCACGGCAATGGCCCGGACTGGACGGCCGTTGAACGCCTCATCAAGGAATGGCGTCCGGACGGACTGGTGGTGGGCGACCCGCTCACCCTGGACGGCCAGGACCAGCCCAACCGCAAGCGCGCGCAGGGCTTCGCCCGCCAGCTGCGGGAACGTTTCAAGCTGCCGGTGGTGCTGATCGACGAGCGTTCCAGCTCCGTCGAGGCGGCACGCCGGTTCGCGGTCGAACGCGCCGAAGGCCGCAAGCGTCGTCGCGACGCGGCGACGCTGGACGCGGTGGCCGCTGCGGTGATCATCGAGCGCTGGTTGTCCTCGCCCGACGATGCCACTCCCGTTTCCTGACGCACAGACCCTGCCATGACCGCCTCGCAACTCGATTCCGACGGACGCCTGCGCCACCTGTTGACCCTGGAGGGTCTGCCCCGCGAAACCCTGTTGGCGCTGCTCGACCGCGCCGGCCAGATCCGCGATGCGGCGGTCGGCCGGGTGGGCAACAAGCGCCATGTGCTGGGCGGGTCGGCGGTGTGCACGCTGTTCTTCGAGCCGTCCACCCGCACCCGCAGTTCATTCCAGCTGGCCGCCCAGCGGCTGGGCGCGGACGTGTTGAATTTCGACGCCTCCACCTCGTCCACGCGCAAGGGCGAGACGGCCTGCGACACGCTGAAGAACCTGGAAGCGATGGGCGTGCGCGGCTTTGTGGTGCGTCACCCCGACGACGGCGCGGTGGCCGACCTGGCGGCCGCGGCGGGTGAGGGCACCGCACTGATCAATGCCGGCGACGGCCGCAGCGCGCACCCGACCCAGGGCCTGCTCGACATGCTGACGCTGCGCCAGGCCAAGGGCAGTGACTTCTCGAAGATGAAGGTGGTGATTGTCGGCGACGTGAAGCATTCGCGCGTGGCCCGCACCGACCTGCATGCGCTGCGTACGCTGGGCGTGGGCGAGATCCGCGTGTGTGGCCCGCAGTCGCTGCTGCCGGACGATGAGACGCTGAAGGGCTGCATCGTCGGGCAGGATTTCGACCAGATGCTGGAAGGCGCCGACGCGCTGATGATGCTGCGCCTGCAGCGCGAGCGGATGGAAGAGGGTCTGGTGCCGTCGATCGAGCAGTATCACGCCCAGTACGGGCTCAACGCCGAGCGCCTGAAGCGCGCCGGCCAGGACGCCGCGGTGCTGCACCCGGGCCCGATCAACCGCGGCGTGGAGGTCACCGACGAGGTGGCCGACGGCCCGCAATCGTGGGTGTTGCGCCAGGTCGCCAACGGCGTGGCCGTGCGCATGGCGGTGCTGGAGACGTTGTTGGGGTGAAACACGCCCGTAGTGCCGGCCGCTGGCCGGCTCCAAGGATTGCATCAGGATGCCCGTAGTGCCGGCCGCTGGCCGGCTCCAAGGGTTGCATCAGGATGCGCGTAGTGCCGGCCGCTGGCCGGCTCCACATGAACCCATCATCGCGAGGAGCCGGCCAGCGGCCGGCACTACGGGCGACGGTTCATGGGGTGATTGGCCAGATGCACCATGCATAGGGGTAGTCACCCAACTGTTCTGTCATGTGGGCGCGGATGGGATTGGCCATGATGTACATGGCATGTTCGCGAAGTGAACGGTCAGAACGAACCGCATGGTCATGATATCCAGGCTGCCATAGCGTGCCGCCACGCGAATGCAGTCGGTTCAGTCCCAGCGCACTCGACGATTTGAAACGCCTTGCCACGTCTGCCAATGGCGTTTCACCCAGTTCCAGCATCCAATGGACGTGGTCGGGCATCACCACCCAAGCGAGCGATCGCGCATGGCCACCGTGGTCAATGTCGCGGAGACGGTCCATCACGATTTCGGCTGCCGCAGGGTCATCGAACCATCGCCGCCGGTAGTGGCAGACCGTCGTCAGGATGTAAGTGTGGCCGACCATCGAGCATCGACCTCGGCGTAGTTTTGACGAGCTCATGCCGCATATTGGATTGCATCGGAGAAGCGCCCTAGTCGGTAAGCGCCGCAGCGTTGAGTCACCAAAGCACCCATGGACCCGTAGTGCCGGCCGCTGGCCGGCTCCTCAAGGGGGTGTCCGGGCGTGCGTGGAGTCGGCCGCTGGCCGGCTCCTCAGGGGGGTGTCCGGACGTGCGTGGAGTCGGCCGCTGGCCGGCTCCTCAGGGGGTGTCCGGACGTGCGTGGAGCCGGCCGCTGGCCGGCTCCTCAGGGGGTGTCCGGATGTGCGTGGAGCCGGCCAGCGGCCGGCACTACGGTGTGCCTGGAGCCGGCCAGCGGCCGGCACTACCGGCGTGCCTGCGCGAACACCCATTCCCACATCGCGGCATCCGCATACGTTGCGTCCCACGCGTTGTGGTTGCCCTGCGGGTATTCGGTGTATCGCACGTCTGCCGCGCCGGCACGGTCGAACGCGGCCTTCAGCCTGCGGTCGTCGTCGGGCAGCACCACGTCGTCCTGCGCGCCATGGAACATCCAGATCGGCGTGGACTTCAGGCGGTCGGCGATCGCTGCGTACGGATCTGCCTCGTCCGCCACCGACTCGACGAACAACGACGCGCGCACCGCATGCGGTGCCAGCACCGCGCCGCAGACCGGTACGATCGCGGCGAAACGGGTCGGCTGCTCCAGCGCGATATTCCAGCTGCCGTAACCGCCCATCGACATGCCGGTCAGGTACTGGCGCGCGGGATCAGCACCGAATTCGGCCATCGTGGCATCCAGCGCGGCCAGCGCGATGCGGTTGTTGAGGCCGGACCACTCTCCGTCATCCGGCACCTGCGGCAACACCACCAGGGCCGGGAACGTCCGCGCCTGCGTACGCAGGTACGGCCCCAGGCCGGCCTGGGTCTGGCGGCGGCCGTCACTGCCACGTTCACCGGAGCCATGCAGGAACAGCACCACCGGCAGCGTGCCGCGCTGCGCCTGTGCGTCGCGTGGCACGAACACCTGGTAGCGCGACGCATGGCCGTCCACGGTCACGGTGCGCTCCACGAAGTGACCCTTGTCGGGTGCACGGGTCGAGGCACATCCGCTCAAGGCGAGCATCGCAACCACCCACACCCACCATCCCGCGCGCTGTCGTGCCATTGCCTGTCCTCGACTGAAAGCGTTTTCAGTCTAGAGCCCGACGGGCACCCAGGCATCTTGCAGTGCATCAGTCCGGTCGCGGTGCTGCGGCCAGGATGTCCAGGTGTTCAATCGCCTCGGGGTGGCCGTCGGCGGCAGCGGCCTGCACCTGGGCCAGGCTTGGGTGGACCACCAGCAGGATCGGGTTCTCGCACTGCGGGCAGTCGAACTCGGCCTCGTCGTCGTGCAGCTCCATGCTCATCTGGCGCGAGGTGCCCTGCCATTCGCAGGCGGGGCAGGTATGGGTCTGCTCGCGCCAGCCGGCGGCGAAGTAGTTGTCGAGGGTCAGGGCCATGTCGTGGTTACCAGGTCAGTGCAGCAGGATCAGGGTGGCCAGGCCGAGGAAGCTGAAGAAGCCCATGACGTCGGTGACCGCGGTGACCACCACGGTGCCGGCCACGGCCGGATCCACGTTCATGCGCTTGAGGAGCAGCGGCAGCAGCACGCCCGCGAGCGCCGCAGCGCAGAAGTTGATGATCAAGGCCATCGTGATCACCAGCGACAGCAGGAAACTATGGAACCAGATGTAGGCGATCACGCCCACCACGGTGCCGATCAGCGTGCCGTTGATGAGCGCGACCCGCGATTCCTTCCACAGCAGGATGCGCGCGTTGCTCTGCCCCACCTGGCCCAGCGCGATGCCGCGCACCATCAGGGTCAGCACCTGCACCGCCGCGTTGCCGCCGACGCCGGCGACGATCGGCATCAGCACCGCCAGCGCCACCACCTTCTGCAGGGTCAGCTCGAACTGGCCGATCACGGTGGCCGCCAGGAAGGCGGTGCACAGGTTGATGCCCAGCCAGACCACGCGGCCGCGCACGGCGCGCTTGATGGGCGAGAACAGATCCTCTTCCTCGTCCAGACCGGCGGCGCCCAGCGCCTGGTGCTCGGCCTGCGAACGGATGATGTCGACCACGTCATCGATGGTGATGCGGCCGAGGAGGATGTTGTTGTCGTCCACCACGGGCGCCGACACCCAGTCATGGTCGGAGAACTGGCGGGCGACCTCGTCGGCGCTCTCGCCCACGTCGATGGCCGGCTGTTCGTCGTCGATCAGCCGGTTGATCGGAGTGTTGTCCTCGTGGGTCACCAGCGCGGCCAGCGACAGCCGGCCCAGGTACTGGTGGCGGCGGCTGACCACGAACAGGTGGTCGGTGTGGTCGGGCAGTTCGCCGCGCAGGCGCAGGTAACGCAGCACCACGTCCACGTTGACGTCGGCGCGCACGGTCACCACGTCCGGGTTCATCAGGCGGCCGGCGCTGTCTTCCGGGTAGGACAGGACCTGCTCGAGCCGTTCGCGGTTCTCGCGGTCCATCGACTTGAGCACTTCATCGATGACCGTATCGGGCAGGTCTTCGACGAGGTCGGCAAGGTCATCGATGTCCAGGTCTTCGACCGCGGCGATGATTTCGTCCGGGTCCATGTCGGCCAGCAGGCTTTCGCGCACCTCTTCGCCGACGTGGACCAGCACCTCACCGTCGTCTTCCGGATCGACCAGCCCCCACACCACCTCGCGCTTGCCCGGCGGCAGCGACTCGAGCAGGTTGCCGATCTCGGCCGGCGCCAGCGTATTGACCAGCCGGCGCACCGGACCCAGTCGCCCGCTGTCCAGTGCATCGGACAACAGTCGCAACTGGCGCGCCGTCTTGTCGTGGCGTACGGCTTCGGCCATGCACAGCTCCCGCGGGGAAAGAAAAAGGCCGCTATCCCGTACAGGATGCGGCAGAGGGGGTGGTCACCGCGTCATTATCGCTTGGATGCATGACAAACAGGTAGGTCAGCACTGTTGGTGCGGACGCGCAGCGGGTCACGACCAACGGTCGTGACCTACCGGGGTGTTCATTGGTGGGTCTCGATCCAGCGTTCGATACCACGGCGGTCGCGCGCGGCCAGCAGCTTCGGCGCGGCGGCCTGCAACGCGCCCAGGTCGCTCTCGCGCACGGCGCGGCGCACTTCCAGCAGCGTGCCCGGGTGCAGGCTGAACTCGGTCAAGCCCAGGGCCAGCAGCAGCCGGGTCATGCGCGGGTCGCCGGCGATTTCGCCGCAGACCGCCACCGGCTTGCCGTGCTCGCGGCCGGTGCGCAGGATGTGCGACAGCAACCGCAGCACGGCTGGATGCAGCGGCGAGTACAGCTCGCCCACTGCTTCGTTGTTGCGGTCGGCGGCCAGCAGATACTGCACCAGGTCATTGGTGCCGATCGACAGGAAGTCGACCAGGTCGATGAAGCTTTCCAGCGCGATCGCCGCGGCCGGCACCTCGATCATCGCGCCGAACGGAATGCGTTCGGCGACCTCGAGGCCTTCGGCGCGCAGCAGCTCGGCCTGCCTGCTCAAGCGCCGGCGTACCGCCAGCACTTCCTCGCGGGTGCTGACCATCGGAATCAGGATGCGCACCTTGCCGTACGCCGAGGCGCGCAGGATCGCACGCAGCTGGGTGTCGGCCACCTTCGGCCGGGCCAGCGACAGGCGCACGCCGCGCAGGCCCAGGGCGGGGTTTTCCTCGTTGCTCAGGGTCAGGCCGGTGCGGTCGGCCTTGTCCGCGCCCAGGTCGAGGGTGCGGATGGTCACGGGACGGCCGTTCATGCCCAGCGCGGCGTCGCGATAGGTCTCGAACTGTTCCTGTTCGTCGGGCAGTTCGTCGCGCTGCAGGAACAGGAATTCGGTGCGGTACAGGCCCAGGCCGTGCGCGCCGAGCGCATGCGCCTCGGTGACGTCGTCACCCGATTCGGCATTGGCCAGCAGGGCGATGTCGACGTTGTCGCGGGTGCGGCTGGGCTTGCTGCGCAGCCGGCCCAGTTCGCGCTGTTCACGGGCCTGGTCGCGCAGCCGCGCGCGGTAGTCGCGCAGGTCCGGCGGCAGCGGGTTGACGGTGATGCCGCCGGTGCTGCCGTCGATGCCCAGTACGTCGCCATCGGCGATCCGCTGCAGCACGCCGGGCACGTTGACGATCAACGGCAGGTGCAGGCTGCGGGCGAGGATGGCGCTGTGCGACAGCGCGCTGCCGCCGGCGGTGACGATGCCCACCACGCCGTGGGCCTGCAGCTGCGCCACTTCGGACGGGGCGATGTTGTCGCAGACCAGGATTTCCCCGGCCAGGCCCTTCACGTCCGGCGGCCGTTTCTGCAGGAAGGCATGGATGCGCCCGATCACATGGTCCAGATCGTCCATGCGACTCTTCAGGTAGGCATCGTCCATGCCGTCGAAGACCTTGGCCAGGCGGTCGCGCTGCACGCGCAGCGCATAGCCGGCGCTGTACGGGCCGCTGCGGATCAGCTCATCCAGGCCGAACAGCAGCTCCGGGTCGTCCAGCAGCAAGGCGTGCAGGTCGAGGAATTCGCCGACTTCCTGGTTCAGGGCGCCATGCAGGCGCAGGCGCAGGTCGTGCATTTCCGCACGGGCCGCGTCCACGGCCTGGTGCAGCCGCTGCAGCTCCGCCTCGACCTTGGCCGGGGCGATACGCTGTTCGGCCACGTCCAGCGCGTGCGGCAGGCGAACCCGGGCGCGGCCGAGGGCGTTGCCGCGCGAGGCGCCGTGGCCGGACAGCAGCAGGGCGCCGGACGCGGTCCGTGCCGGTGCGCTGGAACCCGATCGCGACGGCGGCCCCGGCATGCTCAGTTGTCCTCGTCGAAGCGTCGCTCGAACAGGGCCACTACGGCGTCCATGGCGGCCGCTTCATCTTCGCCATCGATGCGCACGGTAACGGGGGTGCCCTGGCCGGCGGCCAGCAGCATCACGCCCATGATGCTCTTGGCGTTGATCTGGCGGCCGCGTGCGGTCATGGTCACGTTGCTGCGGAAGGGCGCAAGCTCCTGCACCAGCTTTGCAGTGGCGCGGGCATGCAGGCCCAGGCGGTTGGATACGGTGAGTTCACGTTCAAGCATCGTCGACAATCGCTCCATTGCGAGTGCCCGCCGCGGCAGTGGCGGGCAGTTGATCCAGTCCCTGTTCCGGATAATTCATCACCCGCAACAACATCGGCAGGCTCAGCGCCGAAACCCGGCGAGCCGGGGTGCCCAGACGGGCCAGTTGCCCGGCCAGATTGCTGGGGCTGGCGCCGTACAGGTCGGTCAGGATCAGCACGCCCTGTCCGCTGTCCACCCGGCGCAAGGCGGCCGAGGCGAGCGGGAGCAGGACGTCCATATCTGCGTCGAACGGTACTTCGAAAGCTTCGGTCTTCAGCGGCAGGTGCCGCAGCAGCCGGGTAGCCACGTCCAGCAGCGACGTGCCAACGCCGGGATGAGTTACGAGGAGAATGCCACAGGTCATTGTCGAACGTTAACATCCCAAGATGAATTGGGGCTATTCCTGTTCGCGATGGAATGTGGCCACTTCCGGCCAGCCCTGGTCACGCGCATGCCGTGCCAGCCGTTCGGCCAGGTACACGGAACGGTGCTTGCCGCCGGTGCAGCCAAACGCCACGGTCACATAGCTGCGGGTGTCGTTGCCCAGCCGAGGCAGCCAGGTGTCCAGGAAATCGATCAGCTGGGCCACGTACTTCTGCACGTCCGGCTGCGCTTCCAGGTAATCACGCACGCCGGCGTCGCGCCCGGACAAGGAACGCAGCTCCGGGTCCCAGTGCGGGTTGGGCAGCACGCGGGCATCGAAGACGAAGTCGGCTTCGGCCGGCACGCCGCGCTTGTAGGCGAACGATTCGAACAGCAGCGAGAGCTTGTTGCCGTGGCTCAGCGCGAACTCGGTCACCACCTTGCGGCGCAGCTGGTGCACGTTGAGCGTGGTGGTGTCGATCACCGCGTCGGCGGCGCGGCGCAGCGGCGCGGTCAGCTCGCGCTCGCGCGCGATGGCCTCGGGCAGCGACAGCCCCAGCTGGCTCAGCGGATGGCGGCGACGGGTGTCGGCGTAGCGCTTGAGCAGGGTTTCATCGGTGGCATCGAAGAACAGCAGCTGCGCGTCCAGCCCGGCGGCCTTGGCGTCTTCGCGCCAGTGCGAAAGCTGGCTGAGGTCGCTCTGGCCGCGCACGTCGATGCCCACGGCAAGACGCCGCGGTGCATCGGCATCATGCCCGGCCAGCAGGCTGCGCACGAAGTCGGGCAGCAGGTTGATCGGCAGGTTGTCCGAGCAGTAGTAGTCCAGGTCCTCGAAGGTCTTCAACGCGACCGTCTTGCCGGAGCCGGACAGGCCGCTGACGATGATCAGCGTGGCGGCGGTCACTTCGGGGGCGGGGGTGTTCATGGGGTGCGGCGCTCGAGCAGGTTGCTGTGGCGGGCAATGAACATGGCCGCCGGGTCGATGCCCTTGGTGCGCAGGATGTGCAGCCGGGTGGCCGCCTCGGTCAGCACCGACAGGTTGCGGCCGGGCATGACCGGCAGGGTGATCAGCGGCACGTCCAGGTCCAGTACGTGGCGGGTGCCGGAGTCGCCGGTGAGACGCTCGTAACCATGCGGGGTGGGTTCGGTCATGGGCTTGGTCAGGTGCACGATCAGCCGAAGGTACTTGTTCTTCTTTACGGCGGTATCACCGAACATCTCGCGCACGTTGAGCACGCCCAGCCCGCGCACTTCCAGCAGGTCCTGCAGCAGTTCGGGGCAGGTGCCATCCAGCACGTCCGGGGCGATCTGGGTGAATTCGGGCGCATCGTCGGCCACCAGGCGGTGGCCGCGGCTGAGCAGCTCCAGGGCCAGCTCGCTCTTGCCCGAGCCCGCCTCGCCGGTGATCAGCACGCCGATGGAGTAGATCTCCATGAATACGCCATGCAGGATCACCCGGGGCGCGAGTGTGCGGGCCAGGTGGTAGGACAGGTGGTTGAGCAGTTCGTGGCCGCGCTTGGGTGAAATCCACAGCGGGGTCTGCGATTCGTCGGCCGCCGCGCGCAGGTCTTCGGGGCAGGGCTGGTTGCGGGTGATGACCAGCGCCAGCGGGTGCGACTGCATGATCCGCTCGATGGTCTCCCAGCGCTGGCGCGAATCCAGCGAGTCCAGCCAGGACAGCTCTTCGGTACCGAGGATCTGCACCTTGTTGGGGTAGATCGCGTTCAGGTACCCAGCCAGCGAGGGGCGGCGCGAGACGGTATTGCCGGCTTCCAGTTCGCGGCGCTCGCCTTTCTGGCCGGCCACCCAGCGCAGGGCAAGGCGGTCGCGTTGCTGCTCGAACAACTCACGCGCGGTGATGCTGGTGTTCATGCGGCACTCGCCGGCGGGGGGAATTCGATGACCTGGCGCAGTGCCTGCCCGTCGCGCGCGTCGCGCAGCGCCTGGCGGATGGCCGGCTCGGAGAACAGCTCGGCCAGCTCGGACAACAGCATCAGGTGTTGATGGGTGTAGTGGGCGGGAACGGCAATGGCGAACACCAGGTCCACGGGCTCGTCGCCACCGAATTCCACCGGCTGCTCCAGCCGAAGCAGGGCGCCCCGGGGGCGTTCCAGAAGCGGTGCACGGCCATGCGGGATGGCGATGCCGTGGCCGATCGCGGTGCTGCCCAATTGTTCGCGCTGGCACAGGTTCTGGTAGATCAGCTCGGCGTTGGCTTCGCGGCAGGCCAGAAGTCTGGCGGCGGCCTTCAGCACGCTGTCGCGATCGGCGGCCGGCAGCACCTGGGTGCGCACGGCCGCCAGTAGATCAGTCAAGGGCATATCGGGGTGGGAACGAGGGCGTCAGCCGACATTGTCGCCCAAGGGAGCGGGAACCGGGGCGTGCAGGTGCTTTTTCTCCTTGTACTTGATCACCGCCTGGTCGAGCTTGTCGGCCAGGATGTCGATGGCGGCATACATGGTCTGGCCATCGGCCTTGACGTGGAGGGCCTTTCCGGCGAGGGTCACGTCGGCGTCCACGTGATGCTGGGTCTTGTCCAGCTTGAGTGTCACCCGGATCTGGCAGTGCTGGTCGAAGTGCTTTCCGACCCGGCCCACCTTTTCCTGCACGTAGCTCTGCAGGGCGGGGGTAACTTCCACGTTGCTGCCATACGTCTGGATTTCCATCGGTTCTTCTCCTCTTCGGATGTGCCAATGAACCTTCCCGCCCGGCGCGGTGGAGCGTCAGGCGATGCGTACTCTTTCGTGCGAGGCGGAAATGTTCATGGCCTCACGATACTTCGCAACAGTGCGCCGCGCCACCGGTATTCCCGATGTTTTGAGCAGGTCAGCCAGCTTGGCGTCAGAAAGCGGCTTGCGCGGATTCTCGTCGTCGATCAGGCGCCGGATCATGGCCTGGATGGCGGTGCTGGAGGCCTCGCCGCCGCTGTCGGTGTCGATGCCTGACGCGAAGAACGCGCGCAGGGGCAGGGTGCCGCGTGGGGTGCGCACGTATTTGCGGGCGATGGCCCGGGAAATGGTCGATTCGTGCAGGCCCAGCTCGGCCGCCACCTCGCGCAGGGTCAGCGGACGCAGCGCCTGCCCGCCGAACTCCAGGAAGGCGGCCTGCTGCTGGAGCAGGCAGCGCATGACCCGCAGCAGCGTCTCGCCGCGGGCTTCCAACCCCTTGAGCAGCCAGCGGGCCTCCTGCAGGTGGGTGCGCAGGTAGCCGGCGTCGCTTTCGCCACAGCGGCGGATCATCTGCTCATAGCCGCGGTGAATGATGACCTTGGGACCGGCGTGGCCGGCCAGGGCGGCGCGCCAGGTGCCGTTCTGGCGCCAGACCACGCAGTCGGGCACCACGTAGCTGTCGTGGGTCAGTTCGCCGATCTGGGTGCCCGGGCGGGGATCCAGCGAGCGCAGCAGCTGCACGGCCGTTTCCACCGCCTCCACCGGCTCGCGGAGTTCATGGGCGATGCCGTTCACGCCGCTGCGCGGCAGGCGCTCCAGCGGGCCGTCGGCGATACGGCGGGCGAGGGCCAGGCCGGGCGTCTGCGGGTCCAGCACGTCCAGCTGCAGCAGCAGGCATTCGCCCAGGCTGCGCGCGCCGACGCCGATCGGGTCGAAGCGCTGGATCTGGTGCAGCACGGTGACGATTTCGGCCTCGTTGGCGTGAATGGCCGGCAGCAGGGTCTCGGCGATGGCCGACAGCGGCTCGCGCAGGTAGCCGTCTTCTTCGAAGGCGTCGATCAGGGCCGCGCCGATGCTGCGGTCGCGGCTGGACAGATGCGACAGGTGCAGCTGCCACAGCAGGTGGTCGGCCAGGGTTTCGGTCTCGGCCACGCGTTCGGCGGCGCTGCCGTTGTCGTCATCGTCGAACGATCCGCCGCTGCTGCCGCTGCTCCAGTCGCCTTCGCCCGGGGCCCAGTCATCGGCGCCGGAGGGCGCCTGTTCACCGTGGTCGTCGCTGCCTTCGGCGCTTGCCGGGGGGCGTTCGTCGTCGCCCGACGGTATCTCCAGTGTCGGCTCGGCGTTCTCGGCCCAGTCCAGCAGCGGATTGGTTTCCACCGCTTCGGCGATCTCCAGCTCCAGTTCGGCGCTGGACATCTGCAACAGCTTGATGGCCTGACGCAGCTGTGGCGTCATGACCAGTTGTTGTCCCAGCGATGTCTGCAGCCGTGCTTTCATGCCTGTGCCGAACGGAGGGAAGGCGACGCAGCGGCCGGGCATCAGAGCTTGAAGGTGTCTCCAAGGTAGACGCGACGGACGTCGGCGTTGTCCAGGATCGCGTCCGGTGCCCCCTGCGCCAGTACGCTGCCTTCGTTGAGGATATACGCGCGGTCGCAGATTCCCAAGGTTTCGCGGACATTGTGGTCCGTGATCAGCACGCCGATGCCGCGCTGCTTGAGGTGAGTGACGATGCGCTGGATCTCGCCGACCGAAATCGGGTCGACGCCGGCGAACGGCTCATCCAGCAGGATCAGGCGCGGTCGCGCGGCCAGGGCGCGGGCGATTTCGCAGCGACGGCGCTCGCCGCCGGACAGGCTGGCGCCCATCTGGTCGGCCACGTGGTTGATCTGCAGTTCGTCCAGCAGCGAGTTCAGTTCCTTCTCGCGGCCGGCCTTGTCCAGGTCCTCGCGCAGCTCCAGCACCAGCCGGATGTTGTCGGCCACGCTCAGCTTGCGGAACACCGACGGTTCCTGCGGCAGGTAGCCCACGCCCTGCTTGGCGCGGGTGTACATCGGGTCGGCGGTGATGTCCTTGCCGTCGAGCACGATGCTGCCGGCGTCGGCCTCGACCAGGCCGACGATCATGTAGAAGCAGGTGGTCTTGCCGGCCCCGTTGGGGCCGAGCAGGCCCACCACTTCACCGGCGTCCAGGGTCAGGCCGAAATCCTTGACCACTTCGCGCTGCTTGTAGCGCTTGCGCAGGCCTTTGGCGACGAGCATTACTTCTTGCTCCCGGCAGTGGGGACGGTGGCCTTGGCCGGGGTGGCCGGCTTGGCGGCCGGGGCGGCACCCTTGTTCTTGGGCGGGATGACCGTGCGCACACGGCCCGCTTCGCCACCACCCCCGCTGTTCATCTCGCCGGTGCGGGTGTTGTAGACCATGCGCTGGCCGCTGTTGGTGCCCTGGGCGCTGACCACTTCGTAGTTGCCGGTCAGGGTGATGATCTCGCCCTTGATGTCGTAGTCGATCTTGTCGGCGCGGGCGTTCATGGCGCTGCCGTCATCCAGCTGCTGCTTCATGGTGGCCTGCTTGCCGGTGAAAATCGCCCGGACGGCTTCGCCATCCTTCATGTGGACGTCGGCCTGGGCGGCGCGGATATCCAGCGTGCCCTGGGTGATGACCACGTTGCGCGACAGGGTGATGACACCGTCGCCGAGGAACGACCCGGACTGCGCATCGGATTCGATGGTCATTTCCTGGTTGCGGTCGGTGCTCTTGGCCTGCACGGCGACGGCGGGAACCATCAGGATGAGGGCGAATGCAGCGGCGTGGAGGATCTTCATGACGTGGGGCTTTCCTGCCAGATTCGGGGAAACGGCCAAGGCCGTTGCTGGAGTATCGGGGCGCTTCATTGACGGGGCGTGTAACGGGTCTTGACCTGGCTCAGGAACTGGTAGGTCTTGTCGCTGGAGTTCAGCGCGAACCCGACCCCGGACTGGGTCATGCCTGGCCGGGTGAGGGTCACCAGTCCGTCGGAGGTGCCCCGGTTTTCCTTCGGGAACACGTCCATCTGCTCGGTGCGGAAGGTGGTGGGCGGTACGCTGGGCACGCGCGGGCTGTCGCCGCTGACGTTGCCGGTCAGGCGCAGCGTGTCGCCGGTGGCGCTGACCCAGCCGGTGTCGCTGCGCAGTTCCCAGTGGTTGCCGTCCCGGTCGGGCAGCAGGAACAGCGGCGTCTTGATGGTCATGGTCTCGTCGCTGCGGGTGCGTTCCAGCAGCGGCGCGCGCAGCGTCGTCGATTCGCGGCCCTGCTCGTCCAGCGCGATGATCTGGAAGTCGTGCAGCACGTAGTCCTTGCTGCCATCGTCGCCGGCGGCGACCGGCGCTTTGTCGCGATTGCGCAGCAGCGACCAGCCGCTGAGCAATGCGGCCACCAGCAGCAGTCCGCCGAGTGCGTTGCGCCAGTTCATGCGCCGAACCTCTTCAACACCGCGTCCACATGGCCCTGCGCGGCCAGCAGCACGTCGCACAGCTCGCGTGCGGCACCGCGGCCGCCATCGGCGCGGGTCTGCCAATGCACGCGCTCGGCGATCCACGGATGCGCGTTGGCCGGCGCCACCGCCAACCCGACCGCGCACAGCGGTGCCAGGTCGGGCAGGTCGTCGCCCATGAACGCCACCTGGTCCAGGCCGATGCCGTGCTGTTCGCACAACACCTGCACGCTGGCCAGCTTGTCGCCGACCGCGATCTGGGTGTCGATGCCGAGGTCGGCGCCACGCTTGAGCGCCGACAGGCTGTTGCGCGCGGTGATCAGCACCGGGTGGATGCCGTGTTGCTGCAGCAGTTTCAGGCCGAGTCCGTCCTGCACGTAATACGCCTTGCTCTCGTTGCCGTCCCGGTCGTAGTAGAGCCGACCGTCGGTGAGCGTGCCGTCCACGTCGAAACAGGCCAGCCGGATGCGGCCAGCGACGGCATGCAGGTGGGACGGGAAACCGGGCAACGGGGAGTAGGGCATCTAGGCGCGCAGGTCAGCTGAATGGAGGAGGGTCACTGTGGTTTAAACCACTCTGGCCCGCAACAGGTCATGAATGTTGAGGGCGCCCACCGCGCGTCCCTCGCCATCGACCACGATCAGGCCATTGATTTTCTGGGTTTCCATGACCCGTGCGGCCTCCACGGCCAGCTGGTCGGCCCCGATGGTGCGGGGCTGGCGGGTCATCACATCGACGATGCGCGCGCTGCGTACGTCCAGGTCACTGTCCAGGGCGCGGCGCAGGTCGCCGTCGGTGAACAGCCCGATCAGGCGCTGGTCGGCATCCACCACGGCGGTCATGCCCAGTCGCTTGCGGCTCATCTCGACCAGGGCCTCGCTGAGGCTGGCGGATTCGCCCACCCACGGCAGCTCGTCGCCGCTGTGCATGACGTCGGTGATGTGCAGCAGCAGGCGGCGGCCGAGGCTGCCGGCCGGGTGCGAACGGGCGAAGTCGTCGGCGGTGAAGCCCCGCGCGTCCAGCAGGGCCACCGCCAGCGCGTCGCCCATCGCCAGCGAGGCGGTGGTGCTGGAGGTGGGGGCCAGCGCCAGCGGGCAGGCCTCGGCCGGCACGCTCACGTCCAGGTGCACGTCGGCGGCCAGGGCCAGCGAGGAGCCGGGCCGGCCGGTCATCGCGATCAGGCGGTTGCCCTGGCGCTTGAGCACCGGCAGCAGCATCAGCACTTCGTCCGATTCGCCCGAGTAGGACAGCGCCAGCACCACGTCGGCGTCGGTGATCATGCCCAGGTCGCCGTGGCCGGCCTCGCCCGGGTGTACGTAGAACGCCGGGGTGCCGGTGGAGGCCAGCGTGGCGGCGATCTTGCGTGCCACGTGGCCGGACTTGCCCATGCCGGTGGCGACCACCCGGCCGCGGCTTTCCAGCACCAGCTGGCAGGCCCGGCTGAAGTCGTCGCCCAGGCGTTCGGCGACCGCCACCAGGGCGTCGCGCTCGATCTCGAACACGCGGCGACCGCTGGCGACCAGCGCTGCGGGGTCGGCGGGTTGGGGGGGCAGGGGCGATACAGCCATGCGGGCGCCACGCGGAAGAGTAGAATGAGCGCTCATTTTATTAGGAAAGCCCGTTGGACGCCGAGACCATCCGCAATCTGATCGAAACCGGCCTGCCGGGCGCCCGCGCGGACGTGCAGGGTGACGATGGCGTGCATTTCGAGGCCACCGTGGTCTGCGATGCCTTCGCCGGCAAGCTGCCCTTGGCGCGCCACCGCATGGTCTATGCCACCTTGGGCGACCTGATGGGCGGGGCGATCCATGCGCTGGCGCTCAAGACTGTTACGCCGGCCGAGGCTGGTTGAGCTTTACCCTTTTCTCCTTATTTTCCCGGACTCCATGGCCAAGATCGTAGTGACCGGCGGCAAGCCGCTGCACGGTGAAGTGAACATTTCCGGCGCCAAGAACGCCGTCCTCCCCATCCTGTGCGCGACACTGCTGGCCGATGCGCCGGTGGAGATCACCAATGTGCCGCACCTGCACGATGTGGTCACCACGGTGAAGCTGCTCAGCGAGCTGGGTGCGAAGGTCACCATCGACCAGGGCACGCTGTCGCGTGGCAGCGCGATCGTGGTCGACCCGCGTCCGGTGAACCAGCACGTGGCGCCGTATGAGCTGGTGCGCACCATGCGCGCCTCGATCCTGGTGCTGGGCCCGCTGCTCGCCCGCTTCGGTGCGGCCGAAGTGTCGCTGCCCGGCGGCTGCGCCATCGGCTCGCGCCCGGTTGACCAGCACATCAAGGGCCTGCAGGCGCTGGGTGCGGACATCACCGTCGAGAACGGCTTCATCAAAGCGCAGGCCAAGCGCCTCAAGGGCGCGCACTTCACCTTCGACATGGTCAGCGTGACCGGCACCGAGAACGTGCTGATGGCGGCCGTGCTCGCCGAAGGCACCACCGTGCTGGACAACGCGGCGATGGAGCCGGAAGTCACCGACCTGGCGCACTGCCTGATCGCACTCGGCGCGAAGATCGAAGGCCTGGGCACCGCCCGCCTGGTGATCGAAGGCGTGGAGAAGCTGTCCGGCGGCCGTCATGAAGTGCTGCCCGACCGCATCGAAACCGGCACCTTCCTGGTGGCCGCGGCGATGACCGGTGGCAAGGTCACGGTCAACCGCGCGCGTCCCAATACCATGGACGCGGTGCTGTCCAAGTTGGTGGAAGCCGGTGCGAAGATCGAGACCACCGAAGACAGCATCACGCTGGACATGGAAGGCAAGCGCCCGCGCGCGGTCAACCTGACCACCGCGCCGTACCCGGCCTTCCCGACCGACATGCAGGCCCAGTTCATGGCGCTCAACTGCGTGGCCGACGGCGTGGGCGTGATCAATGAAACGATCTTCGAAAACCGCTTCATGCACGTCAACGAACTGCTGCGCCTGGGCGCGGACATCCAGGTGGAAGGGCATACCGCGATTGTTCGTGGTGCCGACCAGCTCAGCGGTGCGCCGGTAATGGCAACCGACCTGCGTGCGTCGGCGTCGCTGATCCTGGCCGGGTTGATGGCCGACGGTGACACCACCATCGACCGCATCTACCACCTCGACCGCGGCTACGAGAACATCGAAGAGAAGCTCTCGTCGCTCGGCGCGACCATCCGGCGCGTCGCATGATCCTGCGCGGCCAGTTCACCCGCCGCCGCAAGGCACTGCTGGTCCTGATACTGGTGGTGCTGGGCTGGCTGGGCTACGCCTGGTACGCCGATATCGCCATCACCCAGGGCCTGGAACAGCAGGACATGGACTGGAATGGCGATGGCACGGTCAGCCGCACCGAGGTGCTGCAGTCGTTCTACGCCGTTGGCGTGACCAAGACCGAGGAAGGCAACCGCCATTGCAGCGCGTTCTACTGGCGCAAGACCGGCGGGCAGATCCGCGTGGACTGCAAGACGGTATTCCAGGCCGACGCCCCCGCGAAGTAAAAAAGGGGACGTACCCTGTCAATCGAGCGATCAACAGGGTACGTCCCCGTTTCGAAATAGAAAAACGCCCGCGATGCGGGCGTTTTCAGTACCGACCGATGGTCGGTACCGGTGCATCATTTGAACGATTTGATGGTCAGGTCCAACGCATCCTTGCCGCCCTCGCGCTGCAGCAGGCGCACCGGCACCGGGAATTCGGGCACGATCCACACGATCTGCTGCTTGTTGCCGTCCACCCGCGAGACCTTGGTGGCGTCATAGGACTTGCCCGCGATGGTCACCTTTTCCTTGCCTTCGGACGTGTAGCCCAGCTGCTTGATGCGGCCTTCGTCCACCATCCGGTACTTGAGCGGCTTGCCGGCGGCGAGGTCGCGCGCGATCGCCAGGTTGATCAGCAGGGCGTCCATGTCACCGGGCTTCAGTGCGACCGGGCCGGCGCGGTCCGGCTTGATGTCGCCGGTCCAGGTGGCCTGGTTCTTCGCCCAGTCGTAGTTGGCCTGCACGTTGCGCTTCTTCACCAGCAGCACCGAGCTGTCCTTGCTGCTGAGCGGGCGCAGGCGGCCGCTGGCTTCCTCGAACACCGTGTTCTGGCTCAGCGTGGCCATCGGGCTGCGCACGTCCAGGCTGTATTTCCAGGTGTTGCCGTCAGCCTTGGCCAGGGTCATGGTGCCCGGGGCCTGCACGCCCATGTAGTTGGCCTGGTACTGCGCGGAAAACGGCTCCAACGCCAGTGCGGGCAGACTGGTCAGGGCCAGTGCGCCAACGGCGATCCAGGACAGCGGGCGGGTGAGGGTGGTCATGCTCAGACTCCTTGGTATTCGATCAGGCGCAGGTCGATCCGATCTTCGCCGTCTTCACGTTGCAGGATGCGCACCGGGGTAGGAACCCCGTTGGCGATCCAGAGGATGGTTTCGTCATTGCCGCCGTTGGTCCGATGGACCCGCAGCGCGTTGTAGGACAGCTCGCCGACCTGGACGTTCTCGGTATCCGGTGCGGCCTGGTAGTCGTGCTGGCGGACGCGGCCGACGTCGACATAGCGGTAATGCATCTGCCCGCCCGGCCGCGCGTCGCGCATGATCGCCAGGTTGATCAGCAGCGCGCTCTGGTCGCCGGGCTGCAGCGGAATGGGTTGGGTGCGTTCCTTCTTGAGGTCGCCCAGCCACTGTGCCGTGCCCGCCTGCCAGTTGTAGGTGCCCGAGACCTTCTTGCCCAGGAACAGGCCCTTGCGCACGGTGGCCTGGCTGATCGGTACGTAAGTGGTGCCGTGCTTCTCGAACACGGTGCTCTGTTCCAGGTTCAAGCCGAGCACGCTGGCGAAGCCTTTCCGGCCGATGACCTGCATGTCCACCCGCCACTGGTCACCCCCGGTGTGGGTCACGCGCATGGTCGCATCGCCCGCTTCCTTGCCCTTGTACAGGGCCTGGTAGGTGGCGGTGAACGGTTCCAGCGGCGGCGCCTCCCACGACACCGGGGGCAGCGCCGGTAGTTCGGGCGGCGGCGGCTCCTGCGCCTGGGCAATGGCCACGGTGCACAGCAGGGATGCAAACAGCAGCACTGGCTTGGACAGGGTCGTTTTCATGCGCGCGCAGCAACGGGGGAGGAAGGAGGATGCCAGCGTCCGGGTCAGCGGCGCGTGTGCGCCCTGGCTATCGATTCAGCTGGCCAGCGCAATCTAGGCGCAGCGGACTGAACAGGGGGTGGCCGTCAGCGTGGAGTTGGCCGTCGCGTTCAGCCACGCGGCCGGCCACCAGCCAGTGCAGGCTGGCGATCAGCAGCGGGTGTTCCACCGCCAGGACGCGCTGGGCCAGCCGTTCGGCGCTGTCGCCGGGCAGGACCGGCACCCTGGCCTGGGCCAGCACGGTGCCGGCATCCAGTTCGGGCACGACGAAGTGCACGCTGGCGCCGGCCTCGGCATCGCCGGCGGCCAGGGCGCGGGCATGGGTGTGCAGGCCCTTGTACAGCGGCAGCAGCGAGGGGTGGATGTTGACCAGCCGGCCGCTGAAACGCTGCACGAACGCTTCGCCCAGGATGCGCATGTAGCCGGCGCAGACCACCCAGTCCGGTGCGAAGCCTTCCAGTGCATCGCCGAGCGCGGCATCGAACGCGGTGCGGTCGGCGAAGTCCTTCGGCAAGCGGGCCCAGCGCCGCTCCGGGGCCACCTTGAGCAGGGCGGAGGCGTCGGGCTTGTCCGACAGTACGGCCACCACCTCGGCATCCAGCTGCCCGGCGGCAATCGCGTCCACGATCGCCTGCAGGTTGCTGCCGCGGCCCGAGGCCAGTACGGCAATGCGGCTGGGTGAACTCATTTCAGTGCCTTCCGCGTGAGCAGTGGCCAGGTCAGCAGCGCGCCCACGGTAGCCAGCAGCATGTCGGCATGCGCATCCCACAGGTCGCCCTGCTGGCCGTTGTATGACTCGGCGGCTTCCGGCGACAGCAGCAGGGCAATGCCCCACTCGAACCATTCGTACACGAGGCTGGACGACATGATGGTCATCACCGCCAGCGCGAACGCCTGCCCGATGCGCAGGCGCGGCCAGGCGTGCCGCGTCAGTTGCACCAGGGCCGGGGTGAAGCAGGCGCCGTAGAGGAAATGGATGAGACGGTCGAAATGGTTGCGCTGCCAGCCGAAGGTGGCGTTCGGCGACCAGTGCACGGCGGCCTGCAGCCAGGCGTCATACGGGACGTTGGAATACAGCCAGCGCGCAGCGATGCAATGGATGGCGATGAAGCCGCAGATGGCCGCGAACGCGCCGCTGCCGAGGGGCCAGCGCCGGTCCACCCACCACAGCGCGGCCAGCCCGACGACAGTGAGCGTGCTATGCAGCGTCTGTTCGAGCGGCCACAGCGGGTGGATCCAGGTGGCGACGAAGACCGCCAGCACGCCCGCGAAGGCGGCCTTCTTGGCAAGCGCTGCGTGGGCGCTGGTCATGCAATGACCGTGCTTTCCGGTGGCAGGAAGCTGGCCTGTACTTCCGGCCGTAGCAGCGCCCACAGCGCGTAGGCGCCCAGTGCGATGCCCAGTGCGCCGGCCAGGCAGGCCAGGCCGGCGGCGATCATGCACAACCGGTGCTGCCGGCGGGCGGCCAGCCGTCGCGCGGCGATGATGCTCAGCGTGCCCAGCGCGGCGTAGACCACCGCGCCCACGCCCAGCAGCACCAGCAACAGCAATGGCGCGGCATCCGGGTCGGTGCTCTTGCCTTCGCTGATGTAGCCGGCCACGGCGACAAGCAGCAACAGCGGGGCGATGAGCAGCTCTACGGCGCCCAGTACATAGAACATGATCTTGAGCGAATGCAGGTGCGAGGCGACCTGGATATGCGTCCAGCGACCCCGGACGGGCAGCGGTGGGGGCGTGGAAGACATCGGAACCTCAGGGGTGGGTAAGGGAAGGCGCGTCGAATGCGGCCTTGACCGCCGGGCGCAGCAGCACGATCAGGGTGAACACGCCCAGTACCGTGCCCAGCGGCATCAGCATGCACGACAGCGCGGCCACCACCAGGCACAGCGTGTGGCGGCGACGGCGCGCCAGGCAGCGCCCGGCATAGGCCATGAACCCGGCCAACGTCAGTCCGCACAGGATCAGGACCGAGCCGATCACGATGAAGATCCAGCCGAACAGCCGGGTCTCGGCGAGCGACGCCGGGCCGCCATTGCTCTCGATCGGCATGCCGCCGCTCAGGGCGGCGATGCCGATCCCCACGTGGATCAGCGGGAACAGCGAGAACAGCGCGGTCAGGCCGGCCACCACGTAATGGAAGATCGACAGCAGCCGCAGCTGCGAGGCGTCTTCGAGCGACAGCGTCGGTGTGGAAAGAGGCGGTGCGTCCATGCAGGTCTCCTCGTGGGTCAGCCGATCCGCACGCGTTCGGTGCCTTCGGCCGTGGTGACCGTGCCGATGGTCCACTGCGCCAGGCCCTGGGCCTCGACGGCGGCGGACACCGACGGGACCTGGTCCGGGCTCACGATCAGCACGAAACCGATGCCGCAGTTGAAGGTGCGCCACATTTCGCTGTCGGCGACCGCGCCCTCCTGCTTCAGCCACTGGAACACGGGCGGCAGGGTCCACGACGAGGCGTCGATGTCCAGGCCCAGGCCGTCGGGCACCACGCGGATGATGTTCTCGGTCAGGCCGCCACCGGTGATGTGCGCCATGCCGTGGATCGCCGCGCCGTGGGTCTTGAGCAGCGCCAGGATGGGCTTGACGTACAGGCGGGTGGGGGCCATCAGCGCGTCGACCAGCTTGACCCCGCCGTCCAGCTCCAGCTCGGCCGGGCGGCCGGCGCGGTCGTAGATGCGGCGGATCAGCGAGTAGCCGTTGGAGTGCGGGCCCGAGGAGGCGATGCCGATCAGCACGTCGCCGGCAGCCACGCTGGCGCCGTCCTTGAGTTCGCTCTTCTCCACGCCGGCCACGGTGAAGCCGGCCAGGTCGTATTCGCCCGGCGGGTACATGTCCGGCATTTCGGCGGTCTCGCCGCCGATCAGCGCGCAACCGGCCTCGGTGCAGCCGTTGGCGATGCCGCCCACGACCGCCGCAGCGGTGTCGATGTCCAGCTTGCCGGTGGCGAAATAGTCCAGGAAGAACAGCGGCTCGGCGCCCTGCACCAGCACGTCGTTCACGCACATGGCCACCAGATCGATGCCGATGGTGTCATGCCGACCCAGCTGTTGTGCGAGCTTCAGCTTGGTGCCCACGCCGTCCGTGCCCGACACCAGCACCGGCTCGCGGTACTTGTTGGAGAGGTCGAACAGGGCGCCGAAACCGCCCAGGCCACCCATCACCTCGGGCCGGAAGCTGCGCTTCACCAGCGGCTTGATGCGCTCGACCAGTTCGTTGCCCGCGTCGATGTCGACGCCGGCGTCGCGGTAGGTCAGGGGGGAGGGGTTGGACGGGGAATTGGTCACGGGCGTCGGCGCTGCGCTGGGGTGAAAGCGGGATTTTAACAGGCCACGTTGGCGCGCAGGCCCTATTCGGGCAACAATTCCCCCCGGATACGCTCAATGGAAGTCCTGATGCGCCGCAGCCTCATTTTGATTATGTTCCTCGCGCTGTGCCTGCCGGTGGCCACGATGGCCCAGAGCGGCATGCGCACCGAGGGTGACGTGGCTACGGCCAGCGGCGCCTACGAGGCCGAAGTGCCGGTCAACAGCCAGGCCGATGCCGACCGCAACGGGGCCCTGTCCCGCGCGCTGGGCAATGTGCTGGCCAAGTTGTCGGGCGACCGCAGTGTCATGACCCGCCCGGGCGTGATGCAGGCCCTGCGCGATGCCAAGAACTACGTGGCCAGCTATGACTACCGGCAGGACCAGAGCACCTCGGCCAGCGGGGCGCCCAGCTACCGCACCATGCTGGTGGCCCGGTTCCGCCAGGACGACGTGGACGGGCTGATCTCGGCCCTGGGCCTGCCGTTGTGGCCGCAGCCCCGGCCCAAGCCGGTGATCTGGCTGGCCATCGACGATGGCTCCGGCCCGCGCCTGGTGACCGTGCAGCAGGCCAATGCGGCCCGCCCGTTGCTGAACCGCGCCATCGAGCGCGGCTACAAGCTGGGGCTGCCCACCGGCAGCGCCGCCGAGCAGGCCCTGGTCGGGGCGATCTGGCGCCAGGACACCGCTGCGGTGGCTCGGGCCTCGTCCCGCTATGCCCCGCCGATGCAGCTGGTCGGCAAGCTGTACCGCGACAAGAGCGGCGGCTGGGTCGCCGACTGGGTGTTCGTCGACGGTGGCAAGGAACTGAACAAGTGGACCACCAAGGACAGCGATGCCCGCCGCGCCATGGCCGGGGGCGCCGACGGCACCGCCGATGCGCTGGTGCGCCGTTACGCCAAGGCCGGTGCGGCCACCGGTGCCGCCGGGACCTACACCATCGCGGTGACCGGCCTGGACAGCGCCGAGGACTACATGCGGCTGGCGGCTGGGCTGCGTGAGAACCCGGTGGTGCGCAACATCACCCCGCTGCGCGCGTCGGGCAACCGCCTGGAGCTGGCGCTGGAGATGACCACCGGCCTGGCCGGGCTGAACCGCATGCTGGGCGACAACGGCGTGATTGCGCCGCTGGCCCCGCTGCCGGTGCCGATCGACGAAGACGCGGCGCCCGGCACCCCGCCGCCGCCGGCCAGCAACGAGTACCGCCTGCGATGATCCTCACCCCCGAAGCCGAAATCGCGCAGTTCCTGCGCCGCGTCAAATACATCCTGCTGGCGTTGGCAATCGGTTGGGTGGTGTGGCTGCTGGCCCCGATCCTGACCCCGTTCGTGCTGGCGCTGGCCCTGGCCTGGCTGGGCGACCCGCTGGTGGACCGGATCGAGGCCACCGGCCGTTCGCGCAATACCGGCGTGGTGCTGGTGTTCGTGGCGATGGTGCTGACCATCACCGCCGCGCTGCTGATCCTGGTGCCGATGATCGAACGCCAGATCGCCACGTTGATCGCGGCCATTCCGCAGGCCCAGCAGTGGCTGATGCAGACCGGCATTCCGTGGTTCGAGCAGAAGACCGGCATGGAAATCATGCCGTGGCTGGAGCCGGACCGCCTGATCGACTGGGTGCGCAGCCATTGGGAACAGGCCGGCGGTTTCGCCAAGACCTTCTTCGGGTACGTGTCGCGTTCCGGCTTTGCGATGGTGACCTGGGTGGTCAACATCCTGCTGCTGCCGATCCTGGCGTTCTACTTCCTGCGCGACTGGGACAAGCTGGTGGAGCGGGTGGCTTCGACCATCCCGCGCAACCATGTGGGCACCATCACCAAGCTGGCGCGTGAGTCCAACGAGGTGCTGGGTGCGTTCATCCGCGGCCAGTTCCTGGTGATGGTGGCGCTCGGCCTGATCTACGCCATCGGCCTGTCGCTGGTGGGCCTGAAGCTGGGTCTGTTGATCGGCCTGATCGCCGGCCTGATCAGCTTCATCCCGTACCTGGGCGCCACCACCGGCATCGTGATGGCCGTACTGGCCGCGCTGGTGCAGGCACAGGGCTTCGACGTGAAGCTGCTGATCCTGGTGGGCGTGGTGTTCACCGTGGGCCAGCTGCTGGAAAGCTATGTGCTGACCCCGCGCATCGTGGGCGACAAGATCGGCCTGCATCCGGTGGCGGTGATCTTCGCGGTGATGGCCGGTGGCCAGCTGTTCGGCTTCCTGGGCATGCTGCTGGCGCTGCCGGTGGCGGCGGTGAGCAACGTGCTGCTGCGCTATGCGCACCTTCGCTACCGCGAGAGCGAGCTGTATGCCGGCGAGAAGACCGCGATCGTGCTCGATTCCTACATCGACAAGCCGACCCTGGTCGTCGAAACGCCCAAGGGCCCGGACCTGAAGTGAGCGTGGTTCCGCAGCTGCCGCTTGCCCTGCGCTACCCGCAGGACGAGCGATTGGAGACCTTCATCGGCGCACCGGACGGTGCGCTGGCGCAGCTGCGCGCCATCGCCGTGGGCGAGGATCAGCACTGGGTCTACCTGGAAGGGGCGGCCGGCACCGGCAAGACCCACCAGGCACTGGCGATGTGTTCGCTGGCCGAACAGGCCGGGCGGCAGCCTACCTACCTGCCGTTGAAGGCGGTGGTGGGGCGCACCCGCGCGGCGCTGGAATCGCTGGAAGGCCGCGACCTGGTGGCGCTGGATGGGCTGGATGCGGTGGCCGGACATCGCGATGACGAAGTGGCGCTGTTCGATTTCCACAACCGCGCGCGCAGTACCGGCATTACGTTGATGTACACCGCGCAGCACGCACCGGACCAGCTCGGCCTGGTGCTGCCGGACCTGCGTTCGCGCCTGCAGCAGTGCGTGCGCGTGGTGTTGCAGCCACTGGACGACGAAGGCCGCGCGGCGGTGCTGCGTGAGCGCGCGGCGCGGCGCGGGTTGTCGATTGATGAGGCCGCTATTGAGTGGCTGCTGACCCGCACCGGGCGGGAGCTGGGCAGCCTGGTGAGCCTGCTGGACTGGCTGGATCGCGAGTCGCTGGCCGCGCAGCGGCGCATTACCGTGCCGTTTTTGCGGCAGGTGGTGGAAGAAGGTTCGCACCGGTTGTAAAGCCACGCAGGGCGTGGCTCTACGCCAGGGTTGCGTCCAACGCTGCCAGGCGTTCTGGCGTACCTACGTCGGTCCATTGTCCGCGATGATGCTGCCCGGTTACCCGGCGGTCTGCCATCGCGTGGCGCATCAGCGGGGCCAGGCCGAACTGCGGCGGGTTCGCTGAGGCGCCCTCCGTCGCGCCGATGACCTCGCGCCATCCGTCGAGAATCGAGGGGCGGTACACGCCAACGCCGGCGTACGTCAGCCGCGGTGCATCGCCGTCATCACTGACCGTGCCATCCGCGCGCAGGATGAAATCCCCGCGCGGGTGCTGCACCGGGTTGTCGACCAGCACCAGGTGCGCATCGCCCTGCGGCTGCCAAGGCAACGTGCTGAAATCCACATCGGTCCAGACATCGCCGTTGACCACCAGGAACGGTGCGTCACCCAGCAGCGGCAGCGCATTGAGGATGCCGCCGCCGGTTTCCAGCGGCACCCCGCCTTCGTCGAGGAAGTGCAGGCGCAGGCCCCAGCGTCCGCCATCGCCCAGCGCGGGTTCGAACTGGTCGCCCAGCCACGAGGTGTTGATCACCACCTCGGTGAAACCCGCCGCCGCCAGCCGCTCCAGGTGCCACGCGATCAGCGGCCTGCCGCCGGCCACCAGCAGTGGCTTGGGGGTGTGCAGGGTCAGCGGACGCATGCGTTCGCCCTTGCCGGCGCTGAAGATCATCGCCTTCATGCGCGACTGGACACCGGCAGCGCCAGCGCGGCCATGGCCGGCTTGATCCGGTCCTGCAACAGGGTATTCAAGCCCGCCAGTTCCGGGTGGCGCGGCAGCACTTCGTCCAGGTAACGGATGAAGCGCGGCGCGTCATCGAAGTAATGTCCCTTGCCGTCGCGGTCGCGCAGGCGCACGAACAGGCCAAGGATCTTCAGGTGGCGCTGCACGCCCATCCAGTCGGCATCGCGCAGGAACTGCGGCCACGGCCGCACCGGCAGGCCTGCGGCCTGTGCCTGTGCGTGGTAGCGCGCCAACCAGGCGTCCACGCGTTCCAGCGGCCAGCTCAGGAACGCATCCTTGAACAGGCTCACTGGATCGTAGGCAATCGGCCCGCGCACCAGGTCCTGGAAATCCAGCACGGCCGGGCCGCCGTCGATCGGCATCAGGTTGCGCGGCATGAAATCGCGGTGGGTGAGCACCTGCGGCTGCTGCAGGGCGTTGTCCATCAGGCGGCGGTGCGCCAGCTGCAGTGTTTCAAGCTCGCCGCAGTCCAGCGCCAGGCCGAGGTGGCGTTGCAGGAACCATTCGTCGAACAGGCCCGCGTCGCGCTGCAGCAGCGCCTCGCCGAACGAGCCCATGCCCTCGGGCACCGGGATCGACTGCAGGCGGATGAGCTGCGCGAAGGCCGCATCCATCCATGCATCGGCGTTGTCGTCGTCGATGTGGCGTGCCAGTGTCGGGCCGCCCAGGTCCTCCAGCAGCAGGAAGCCCTGCGCCTCGTCACGGGCGAGCACGCGCGGCACGCGTACGCCGTTGGGTTCCAGCAGGTCGTGCATGCGCAGCCACGGGCGCACATCCTCCAGGCCTGGCGGCGAGTCCATCACGATGTGGCTGCCGCGCGTGCTGGTGGCACGCCAGTAGCTGCGGAAACCGGCATCGACCGACGCGCGGTCCAGGTGCAGGTCGGGGTCGCCCAGCGCGGCGACGGTCCATTGTCGGCGGTGGTCGGCGCGCAGCGGATCGGAAGCAGGATCGTTCATGGACAGGTGCGTCGAAGCGGCGCCGGGTGGCGCGCGTGGAAGGGAAGGAGGGGAATGTTGTTCAGCGTTTGCTGCTGAAGAGCCGCAGCACGGCGAGCACCGCGATCGCACCGAGGATGGCGCCGATGAAGCCGGCCGGTTCACCGCGCGAATACCACCCCATGTACTGACCGAACCAGCCCGCGACAACGGCACCGACGATGCCGAGCACGATGGTCAGCAGGCAGCCCATGCGGTTGTTGCCGGGCATGAAGAAACGCCCGAACAGGCCGACGATGAAGCCGACCAGGATGATGTAGAGCCAGCTGGAGCTGCCGAACAGACCGTCCATCGCATGATTCCTGCAGGAGATGGACGCAGCCTATCAAAAGGCTGCGTCCCTCCGCGTGCACCGTGCCGCCGGGCTCTGCCCGGCAACGGGGTTCAGCAGCAGCCGTGGCCGCCGTGGCGGGTGCCGCTGTCGGCAGCAACCGGCGAACCGCTGGTCTCGCCGCGCAGGCTGGCGGCGTAGTGCTCGCTGATCACCTTGGATACGCATGCGGTAACCCGCTTGCCCATCGGGATGTGCAGGAACTCGTTCGGGCCGTGCGCGTTGGAGTGCGGGCCGAGCACGCCGGTGATCATGAACTGTGCGCCGGGGAACTTCTCGCCCAGCATGCCCATGAACGGGATCGAGCCGCCTTCGCCCATGTACATCGCCGGCTTGCCGAAGAAGGTCTGGCTGGCCGCATCGATGGCGTCGGTCAGCCACGGCGCCATGGCCGGTGCGTTCCAGCCCGAGGAGGCTTTTTCCAGGTCCAGCTTCACTTCCGCGCCATTCGGCGGGTCGCGCAGCAGCGCTTCCTTCAGCAGTTCGCCGCAGGCCTTGCCGTCGGCGGTCGGCGGCAGGCGCAGCGACAGCTTCACCGCCGTATGCGGGCGCAGCACGTTGCCGGCCGAGGCCAGCGGCGGCATGCCGTCCACGCCGGTCACCGACAGCGCCGGGCGCCAGGTGCGGTTGAGCACCAGTTCGGTCAGGTCATCGTTCATCGGCGTGAGGCCGTCGACCATCGGGAATTTCTCGAAGATCTCGGTATCCACCACCTCGGCGGCACGCTTGGCCTGGGCCTGGCGCTCTTCCGGAATCTCCACGTGCATGCCGTCGATCAGGATGCGGCCGGTGTTCTCGTCCTCGATGCGCGACAACAGCTGGCGCAGCAGGCGGAAGCTGGACGGCACCACGCCGGACGCGTCGCCGGAGTGCACGCCTTCATTGAGCACCTTCACCGAGAAGTTGCCGCCGGTCAGGCCGCGCAGCGAGGTGGTGCACCACAGCTGGTCGTAGTTGGCGCAGCCCGAGTCCAGGCACACCACCAGCGACGGCTTGCCGATGCGGTCGGCCAGGTGGTCCACGTAGGCCGGCAGGTCGTAGCTGCCCGACTCCTCGCAGGCCTCGATCAGCACCACGCAGCGCGCGTGCGGCAGGTTCTGTTCCTGCAGCGCCAGCACCGCGGCCAGCGAGCCGAAGATCGCGTAGCCGTCGTCGGCGCCGCCGCGGCCATACAGCTTGTCGTCACGCAGCACCGGCACCCATGGGCCCAGGTCGGCGTCCCAGCCGGTCATTTCCGGCTGCTTGTCCAGGTGCCCGTACAGCAGCACGGTGTCGTCGCCGGTCTCGGTGCCGGTGGCGGGGATTTCCAGCAGGAGCAGTGGCGTGCGGCCTTCCAGGCGCACCACCTCGACCTTCAGGCCCGGCAGGTTCTGGGCCTTGGCCCAGTTCTCCATCAGGGTGACGGCCTGTTCCATGTAGCCGTTGGCGACCCAATCTGCGTCGAACATCGGCGATTTGTTGGGAATACGGATGTATTCGACCAGCTGCGGGACGATTTCGTTGTCCCACTTTTCATTGACGAATTGGCCGAGTTTGGCGCTGTCCATCTGCAACTCCGAATGCATTGATCTGATCCCGACATTCTACGCCTGAGCGCGGGGTAGGGATTTTCCTACATCACGTCAGGTATTTGGCTGGCTGTGTGAAGGTGATGTGGACGATAGGCTGTGTGTATGTGGCGAGGGACACTGACTGCACCGACGGGATGCCGGCAGCAGTCGGTTCCGGGTCACAGGGAGCTACACGGTGGGGCCTTGGATTTCGTGGAAGGCGCTTGCGCTGGGACTGCTGTTGACCGGAGCCGCTCTTGCGGCCGACCGCATCAACATCAATACGGCAGATGCGTCGACGCTGCAGCAGGGATTGACGAACGTAGGGCCCCACAAGGCCCAGGCGATCGTTGCGTACCGGCGACAACACGGACCTTTCCTCCGGGTCGAGGACCTGGCACGGGTGAAGGGGATAGGGACAGCAACAGTCGAACGGAATCGACGACGGATGACGGTGGGGGCCATGACGGCGCCCACGGCGGCACCGCCCAGGAGGGCAGTGTCGGCACCCGTACCAAGGCGCTGATCAACAGGATGGGTCGCGACTGGCATGACGCCGGTCACGGTGGCCAGGCAGGATGCCCGGCCACCACGACAGCCGCACGGAGGCGGCACGCAGGGATGCGGCGCGGAAGGACTGGCGCGGATCCACCAGGACGGTGGCATCCGGAAAAACATACGGCCGAGTGCAGGGAGCATGGCCGGCACCCGGACTGGGCAGGATGCACAGGGGGAAGGCGGGAAGCCGACAGGGATGTGACGATTGCCCGGTTCGCACAGGGATGTGCAGCCGGGCAATTTCTTTTGTGGGGGTTGTTTGGCACCTGCAATAGAATCATGTTCCCGATGAGGCGGATGTTCCCGGGCGCGTGGCGACGCGTTCATCGGAATGGCGCACGGATGTCATCATGCGCGGCATCATGCGTAGCGACACGCCATGCGTGTCCTCGACCCACCCGAAGGAAGGCCACATGCTTACACGTCGCACGCTGCTGACGTACATCGCCGGTTCGCTTATCGCCGCCATGGCACTCCCTGCCTGGTCCGCGCCCGAACCCGCCGGCCCCACCGACCTCAAGCCCGGCCAGTTCCTCTGGCATCCGGAGATCTCTCCGGCCGGGCCGATCGTGCTGGTGGTCAGCCTCGACGAGCAGCGCGCCTACGTGTACCGCAACGGCATCGCCATCGGCCTGAGCACCATCAGCTCGGGCAAGGCCGGTCATGAAACCCCGACCGGCGTGTTCACCATCCTGCAGAAGGACAAGGACCACAAGTCGAACCTCTACAACAGCGCGCCGATGCCCTACATGCAGCGCCTGACCTGGGACGGCATCGCGCTGCACGGCGGCAATCTGCCCGGGCACCCGGCCTCGCACGGCTGCGTGCGGCTGCCGCAGGCGTTCGCGCAGAAGCTGTTCGGCGAAACCAAACGCGGTGACACCGTGGTGGTGGCCGATGCCAAGTCCGCGCCGATGACGCTGGCCTACCCGGCAGTGCTGGCCCCGGTGAACAGTACGGGCAAGGCGCTGGTGGAAACCACCGCTGCCCCGGACCACTACTGGAACGATGCCGCCGCGCCGTCGGGCCAGGTCGGCATCCTGGTCAGCCTGCACGACCAGCGCCTGTACGTGCTGCGCGACGGCGTGCTGATCGGCGAATCGCGCCTGGAAGCCAAGGCGCTGCCGGCGTTCGAGGGCACCACGCTGTTTGTGATGCAGCAGGGCTATTCCGAGACGGCCAGCCCGCTGGATGCCACCCGGAAACTGCACAAGTGGACCGCCTATCCGCTGCTCGGCCAGAGCGCGGACAACGCCAGCCCGGACCTGCTGGCCACGCCCAGCCTGCCGTTGGCGCTGCCGCCGAGCTTCGCCACGCAGCTGTACAAGGCGCTGGTACCGGGGACCACGCTGCTGGTGACCAGCCTGCCGGCGGTGCGGCCGGTGGCGGATGAACAGAACCTGCAGCCGGTGTTGGAATCCGACGCCGGCGGGTCCACCTTGTAAGGATGCCCACGCCGGTACCGTGTTGATGCGCTTGCTCCCCCTTGCCTCCGTTGTGCTGTGCGGCCTGGCGCTGACGGCGCCGGCCGCCGGCGCACGCGCAGCCGCCGCGCCCGCACCGCGCGCGCTGCCTCCGGCGCAGCTGGCCGACATGCTTGCGCGCGCCGCCCCCAATGCGGACCGCAAGGTGCTGCAGCTGGCGGCGCGGGCGATGACCTGTGCCCTGCGGCGGCCGGAGCTGGGGGTCGATCCGGCGCGGTTGAGCGTGATCGATTATTCGCGCCCGTCCACCGAGCAACGCATGTGGGTGTTCGACCTGGCCCGGCAGAAGCTGCTGTTCGAGGAGTGGGTGGCGCATGGCCGCAACAGCGGCGGCAACCAGACCGAGCGTTTTTCCAATCGCGATGGCAGCTTCATGTCCAGCCTCGGCGCGTTCACCGCCAAGGAGACCTACATGGGCGGCAACGGCTATTCGCTGCGCCTGGAAGGCCTGGAGCCCGGCTTCAATGACAAGGCGCGCGACCGCGCCATCGTGATCCATGGTGCGCCGTACGTGAACCCGTCCGTCGCGCGCCTGCAGGGTCGGCTGGGTCGCAGTCTCGGCTGCCCGGCGGTACGCCTCAGCGTGGCGCGGCCGTTGATCGACAGCCTGCAGGGCGGTGCGCTGGTGTTCGCCTATTACCCGGACAAGGAATGGCTGCAACGTTCGCGGCTGCTCGGCCCGGACTGTGGCGGCGGCACCGGCTGAGCGTGCGCTGGGGCACAATGGCGGCATGTCCGAGACCACTGCCCTGGGCGCTGCCACGCGCGTCATTCCCAGTTTCGACTACCGGCGCGAGCGCTGGCGCAACGGCCTGGGCTGGACGCGCGAAATCCTGCGCGTGCCCGACACCGATGCGTGGCAGGTCCGCCTGTCCATCGCCGAGATAGAACAGGACGCGGCGTTCTCCTCGTTCCCCGGCATCGAACGCGAGCTGGTGCTGCTGCGCGGCGAAGGGCTGCGCCTGTGCTTCGCCGATGGCGCGGTGCACACGCTGTTGCCGCCACATGACCGCCTGCGGTTTGCCGGCGAAGCGCAGGTGAGCGGGGAGCTGGTGGATGGGGTGACCCACGATTTCAACCTGATGTGGCGGCGCGACGCGATCGAGGCGGAGCTGCTGCACCGGCCGCTGGTGGGGAGCATGTTCTTTTTCACCGAACCGGGCACGGCGTGGGCGATCCACCTGCTGGCAGGGCAGGCGGCGTTCGACGCGGATGCCGATCTGCCGCCGTTGCAGCAGGGCGATACCGCGTGGCTGGCCGCCGGTGAGCGCCGCCGGTATGCGCTGCATGGCGGCGGCGAACTGCTCGCGATCCGGCTGGCGGTGAAGCCGGCGGTGTAGAGCGGACTGTTAGTCCGCTGCTGTTGAGCCGACCGGGTAGAGCGGACTGTTAGTCCGCTGCTGTTGAGCCGACCGGGTAGAGCGGACTGTT
>NZ_DAMCID010000013.1:0-37285 GCF_032099025.1 Stenotrophomonas sp. | reverse complement strand
AGTCCGCTGCTGTTCGCATAGAGCCAGAGCCAGCGGACTAACAGTCCGCTCTACCCAGTCGGCTCTACCCCGTCGGCTCTACCGCGTCGGCTCTGCCGTGTGCGTCATCAATATACGTCGCGGCGGTAGCGGCCTGCCACGATCAACGCCTCTTTGCCGTCGCGGCCCAAGGCGTGTTCGATCACGGCATCCACCGCCGGGGCCATGCCCTGCAGGCTGCCGCAGACCAGGATCGTGGCGCCGTCGGCCACCCACTGGCGCAGCGTGTCGATGTGCGCGGTGAGCCGGTCCTGGACGTAGCGGTGCTCGCCGCCATCACGACTGAACACCGTATCCAGCCGCTCGATCATGCCCGCCTGCTGCCAGCGCTGCAGGTCGTCGCCGAAGTACAGATCATGCGCGGCGGTGCGCTCACCGAACAGCAGCCAGTTGCGCGTTGCGCCCGCATCGACGCGTGCACGCAGGTGCGCGCGCAGGCCGGCAATGCCGGTGCCGTTGCCGATCAGGATCAACGGCGCGTCCTGCGCGGGCGCATGGAAATTCGGATTGCTGCGGAAGCGCAGGTCGATGCGGCCGCCCAGTTCGGCGTGGTCGCACAACCAGCCGCTGCCCAGCCCCGGCGTGCCATCCGGACGCAGCAGGCGGCGCAGCAACAGCAGTACCTCGCCTTCGACCGGCATGCTGGCGATGGAGTATTCGCGGTGCGGCAGCGGCTTGAGTGCGGCCACCAGCGCCGCGTCATCGGCCGGCACCGAGTCGGGCAGCACCGGCAGGTGCGCGCGCGCCAGATGGGCGCGCAGCGGTTGCCCGTCGATGATCGTCGCCCCATCGCGTGCATGCGTAGCCAGCCATGCATCGACGTCGGTGGGCCCATGCTGCGGGCCGATCTCGACCACGTCACCGGCCTCCCATGCCGGCAGCACGCCGTCGGCCGGCACCAGCGCCACGCGCCAGGTGCCCGCGCCCTGGCTGCCGGGATTCTCCAACCGGCGATCGCGCAGTTGCCAGTGCAGGTACTGCGCCGGGGTCCAGTCGGGCAGGTCGGTGGCGTTGCCGCCAAGCTGGCCCAGCAGCTGCTGCCAATGGCGCAGCGCGGCCGGGTCGGCGTTGTCCACTTCAATCGTGTCGAACAGCGGATGCGCGCCATGCCTGCGCAGCCACGCGTCAAGCTGGTGGCCAAACGCGCAGAAATGACCGTAGCTGCGGTCGCCGAGCGCAAGCACGCCGTACTGAAGGTGCGGCACTGCCAGTGGCTGCGCCATCACCTGGCGCAGGAAGGGCAGGGCGTGGTCGGGGGCATCGCCTTCGCCGGTCGTGCTGGCAATCAACAGCATGCGCGTGGACTGCTGCAGCAGTGCGGCATCCACCTGGTGCAGGCCACGCACGCGTACCGGCACACCGGCCGCGCGCAGGACATCTGCGCTGCGTTCGCACAGTTGCTGCGCGAAGCCGGTCTGGCTGGCCCACACCAGCAGCAGCGGTGCCTCGTCCCCCTCACGGGGGTGGTCGTCGCGACGGCGACCGCGCCACCACAGCAGCGCGCAGCACGCGGCATAGGCCGCCACGCTGCCCGCCGCCCAGCGCCAGTGCGATGCGAGCGGCGCACCCTGCCACCAGGTTTCCTCCAGGTGCAGGCGCAGCAGCAGCCAGGCCACCAGCGCCAGCAGCAGCATGACCACGAGGTTGCCGAACACGGCGCGTGAGGGGCGCAGGCTCATGCCGCCGCCTGCCGTTCAAGCAGTCGTGCGAAGCCCGGGCTCAGGTGTTCGTCGACGCCATGCGCGCCGCGGGTGATGAAGCGCGCCGCCAGGTCGTTCGCGGTGGCGAAGGCCAGGCCGGCCTCGGCACCCATCACGGTGAGCGCGGTGGCCCAGCCGTCGGCGTGCATGGCGTCGCGCGCGACCACCGTCACTGCGGCCGCGGCGCGGCTGACCGGCGCGCCCACGCGCGGGTCCAGGGTATGGCTGTAGTGCGCACCGTCGCGGGTGAACTGGTGCCAGCGGTCGCCGGACGTGGCCACGGCCAGGTCATCCAGGGCCAGCACGCGCGGCGGATGCGCAAGTGCCGCTTCCTCCTCGGGACCGGCCTCGACCAGCACGCGCCACGGTTGCCCATCGGGCTTGCGGCCGTAGCCGTGCAGTTCGCCGCCCACTTCCACCAGCGCGGCGGCAATGTCCTGGCTGCGCAGCCAGCGGCTGACCCGGTCCACGGCGAAGCCCTTGGCGATCGCCGACAGATCCAGTTCCAGCCCACCGGGCTGCAGCAGGCAACCGTGCTGCCAGTGCAGTCGCTGCCAACCGCAGCGTGCACGGGTGGCGTCCAACAGGGCGGGATCGGGCACGCGTTGGGCATGCGCGTGGGCACCGAAGCCCCACAGCGCGACCAGCGGCCCCACGGTTGGATCGAACGCGCCCTCGCTGCGTCGCGCGATGTCGAGAGCGCACGCCACGACCTCGGCGAACAGTGCGGGCAGCGGCAGCGAGGTGCCGCCGGGTGCGTTGTTGAACAGGGAGATGTCGCTCGCCGCCTCCCAGGTACTCATCTGCGCCACCACGGCGTCCACTTGCGCCTGGATGCCCGCATGCAGCGGGTGCAGGTCGCGGCCCGACGCGGCGGTGAGCTTCACCTGCCACGTGGTGCCCATGGTGTGGCCACCGAGGCTGGCGATGTCGAGGGAGGAGGTCATGGAATGCGGTGGGTGGTGCCTGGTTGCCGGGCGGGGCCCGGCATTGCGTAATGCGTCTGGTGGACAGCCCCCTTCGTGGTGAAGGGGGCTGGCACCCATGGCGCGGGCAACGATTGCCGGCGGGATTACTGCGGCAGTACTTCCAGCGTCGCCACGTAGTTCAGGCGGCGGGTCTTGGCCTGCTTCAGCGTCGCCTTCTTGTCTTCGCTGCTGGTTTCCAGCCAGTACATGCCGGCTTCCGGCCAGGTCACGCTGAACTCGCCCTTCTTGTCGCTGGTGACCTTGATCTCGTCCTGGGCATTGCGATAGCGCGTGCCGCCACGGGTGATCTCGAAGGCCAGGCCGGCGCGCGGCTTGCCATCGACCAGCACGCGGAACTTGGCTGCTTCACCGGCGGCCAGATCGTTGGGGTGGCCGACCGCGACCAGCTCGATGCCCGACTTGGTGGGCTTGAGCGCGGTGTCGTTCGGGGTCCCGTTGGTGACAAAGGTCTCGATGCGGTTGACCGACTGGCTCACCTGCAGCTTCTTGGCCTTCTTCGGCACTTCGGTGGCGAAGGCCGCCACGGTGCCGCGCCAGCGCTTGGGCTTGCCGTCTTCTTCCCAGCTGGCCGACAGACCGTTGCTGACCGAGGCCAGGCGGTAGGTGCCCTGCTGGGTCAGCTCGACATCGAACACGCTGCGGAACTTGCCGGTGGACGCGTTCTGCGGCTGCACGGTGGTGCCGTCCGGTGCGGTGATGACCAGGCTGTCCAGGCGCAGCGGCACGTGGTTGAAGTAGAACAGGTCATTCGACACGGCGGCATCGACGGTGATCCACGGGCTGTTGCCGGCGATCACGGTCTGCGAGGGCTGCAACCAGGCCTTGTGGGCCAGGGCGGAGAACGGAAGGACGGCGGCCAGGGCGGCGGCTAGGACGATCGAACGCTTCATCAACAACTCCATGTACGGGTGAGGGACGCCCTCCCAACCGGAAGGGCAGTGAAACATCAGGGCTTGGTCGACAGCGTGACCAGGCCCAGTTCGGTGCTGCCCTGCGCCTTGCCGGTCTGTGGCGCGGTGGCCGGCCAGGTGAAGGGGATCTTGAGCAGTTCGCGGCCGCCGACTTCGCGCACCGCTTCCACCACCAGAGTGTAATTGCCCGGCGCCAATGCTTTCAGGGCCGGTTGCGTGTCATTGAACGACAGCGCGTGCTTGCCGGCCGGGCGGGTCGGGCCGGTAACGCCGTCCACCGGCACGTCCAGCGCGCGGCCGCTCTTGCGCCACCACTGGCGCAGGTCGGGCAGCCACTTGGTGCCATGGCCTTCGGCGTTGCCGGTCTGCTGGTACCAGACCGACAGGTTGGCGGCGACTTTCTGGTCTGCGCCTTCCAGCCACACCGCCACATACGGACGGTGGTACTCGGCCACGGTGAGCTTGGGGACCTCGACGTTGATCTCCAGCGTGGTGGCATAGGCGGGCGACGTGGCCAGCAGGCCGCTCAGGGCGATGGTGAGGGTGACGCGCATGGTGCGGCTCCGGAAGGGAAGGATCAGTGGATCAGTATCAATGGATCAGGATCAGGGCGATCAGCAGCGGCACCATCAGCCCCAGCCCGACCAGCGGCCAGGTCATGCGGCGCTGGCGGGCATGCAGGTGCAGCAGGAACAGGCCGGTGATGCAGAACACCAGGCAGGCCACGGCGAAGATGTCGAGGAACCAGCCCCAGGCGGGGCCGGCATTGCGGCCCTTGTGCAGGTCGTTGAAGTAGGAGACCCAGCCGCGCGTGGTGGCTTCGTACTCCACCGCGCCGGTTTCGCGGTCGATGCTCAGCCAGGCGTCGCCGCCGGGGCTGGGCATGGAGAGGTAGATTTCCTCGGCCGACCACTCGGCCGGGCGGCGGCCGATCGAGATGCCCAGCGCACGGTCCAGCCAGCGGGCGGCCGGGCGCGGTACCGGGGCGTTGCCGTCGGTGCGGTCGCCGAGCTGGCCGAGCAGGTCGGCCGGCAGCTCCAGCTGGCGGTTGACCACCTGCGGCGTGGCCTCGATCTTCGCGGCGTGGTTCAGGGTGATGCCAGTGGCGGCGAACAACAGCATGCCGATCAGGCACACCGCCGAACTGATCCAGTGCCACTGGTGCAGCGTGCGCAGCCAGAAGCCGCGGCTCTGCTGTTGCTGCACGGCGGAAGGGGGAGCGCTGGTGGCCACGGTCACGACAGAAGGAGCGAGTAGCGAATTACACCATTGATGAGAATGGTTCGCAATTATTGGTATCCGGAGCCGTCACCAGGGCTATCCGGATCCCAACCGCCACGTAACGGCGACGTAGTGCCACGCCCTGCGTGGCAACCGCGTGCAGCGCGGCACCGGCATCCGAAGGCGGTGCAACGCGGCGCCGATTATCGAACCGGCGTTTATACCGAACCGAAGAGGCCGATCAGACGTTCATGACCCCGGAACGAAGTGCAGCCACGCAGGGCGTGGCTCTACAAGCCGATCCACCAAGCGGTCCGCCCGACGTTCAACCCCCACCGGGCCAAACGTCGAGCGTGCCTCCATCAGAACGTGGCGTTCAACGAAATCCAGTAGCTCCGGCGCTGGTCCTTCGTCGCGTAATCGTCCACGCAGTTGTATTCGCTGTCGCTGATCAACACGCACGACTGCGACACGAAGTCCTTGTCGAACAGGTTGTTGACCCGTGCATTGACGGTCAGCCAACGGTTGATGTCCCAGCTGCCGCCCAGGTGGAAGATCGTGTAGTCATCGTAGTAGCGCACCTGCGAATTGCTTACGCCGCCCACGTTGGTCACCAGCGTGTCGCGGTACCGGTCGTAGCGGCCTTCGCCGATCAGCGACACGCTCACCGCCTCGCTGATCTGCCAGTTCAGGCTCGCGTTGGCCATATGCTTTGCCGGCGTCGTGGTGCCGCCCACCGGCTTGCCCTTGTCCACACCACTGGTCTGCTCCGACTTCGTATACGTGTAATTGCCGCGCAGTTGCAGGCTGTCCAGCAGGTCCACATGCGCCGCCGCTTCCACGCCACGCGTCTCGGCGGTGTCGATGTTCACGCTCTGGCTGAAGGTGCTGTAGCCCAGCGCCGCCCAGCCCGGGCCCACATCCACGCAGTAGCCACTGCCGGCCGGGGCCACTTCGCAGTTCGGGAACGTGCCGCCGCTGGCGATCTTGTCGTCGAACTTGTTGAGGAAGCCGGTGAGGTTGAAGCCCCAGCGCTCGCCCTCGTAGTAGCTGGCGATTTCATAGTTGGTGCTGGTTTCCGGCTGCAGGTTGGGCGAGCCCACCAGCGGCAGCACACCCTGGCCGCCGAAGCCGGTGACACCGGGGAACAGCTGGTCCGGGCGCGGGGTCTTGTAGCCGGTGCTCACGCCGCCCTTGAAGGTCCAGGCATCGCTGGCATTCCACACCAGGTAGGCGCGCGGGCTGACGTGGCTGCCGAAGATGTTGTGGTCGTCGTAACGCACGCCCACGGTGGCGGTCAGGGTGTCGGTCAGCGACCAGTTGTCCTCGGCGAACACCGACCACATCCGGTGCTGCTGCTTCACGTTGTCGCGGTAGCCGGCGCCGTCCATGCCGAACACACCGTCGATCATGTCGGTGTCGTTGTACTGGCCGCCCACGGTGAGCTTGTGCGCGCCGAAGGTCATGTCCAGCATCGTATCCAGCACGTAGCCTTCCAGCTCCATCGTGCGCAGCGGGCGCGGCAGGAAGGCTTCCAGGCGGGCCAGCTCGGCCGGGTTCAATGCGGTCAGCGCATTGGTGCGGCCGGCGGCGCAGTTGCTGGCGGCGCCGGTGCGACGGCACACGTCATTCCAGAGCGTCTGCAGGTCGGCGCGCTCGTCCAGGGTCAACGGCAGCGAGCGGCCCAGGTTGTTGCTGGTGGTGTGGGTCAGCGTGGTCTGCCAGGTGCCGAACGCATAGCGGGCCTGGTGGGTCAGCGCCAGCTGGTCGCGCTCGTAGCGCTGGTAGGCGGTGTAGCCCACGCGCGGCTGCACCACGCGGCGGGTGACCGTGCCGGTGCCGGTCGGGTTGGGGATGGTCGCGTTGCCCACGCGCCACAGGCTGGCCAGGCTGTCCAGCGTGCCGGTCTGGCCTTCGCTGTTGTCGTACTTCTGGCGCGACGCGTCGTAGTCCAGCGACAGGTCGTGGTCGTCATTGATGGCCCAGCTCAGCCGCACGCCGGTGTTCCAGTTGGTATTGGCCACCGCCTTGCCGCCGCCACCAAAGCCGATGCTGCGCTCCCACAGCGTGCCATCCGGCAGCGGCAGGTCGTCCCATTCCGGGTTGGAGGCCTTCGCGTCGTAGTAGCTGCCGCGCATGGCCACGTCCAGGCGCTCCTTCACCAGCGGGCCGGTGAGGTACACATCGGTGGTGCGCGCATCACCAAACTGGTCGTCCTGCTGCACGGTGAAGCCCTGGGTGACCGAGCCGTGCCAGCTGTCCTGGTTGCGGCGCGTGATGATGTTGATCACCCCGCCCATCGCATCGGAGCCGTACAGCGTGGACATCGGGCCGCGCACCACTTCGATGCGCTCGATGGCATCCAGCGGCGGCAGGTAGGAGAACTGGCCGCCGCCGAAGTTGTTCGGGTACAGCTGGCCCACGTTGCTCTGGCGACGACCATCGATCAGCACCAGCGTGTACTCCGACGGCATGCCGCGCATGGAGATGGTGGCGCGGCCGTTCTTGTCGGTGGTTTCCATGCCCACGTCGATGCCTTCCACGTCGCGCAGCGCATCCACCAGACTGGTGTAGGGGCGCTTGCTCAGCTCCTCGCGGCTGACCACGCTGATGCTGGCCGGGGCGTCGGTGATCTTCTGCTCGAAGCCCGAGGCGGTGACCACCACCTGGTCCAGGGTCTTGGGATCGCCAACGGCATCACCGGCAGCAAAGGCGGGCGCGCTGAGTGCGCCCAGCAAGGCAACGCTCAGCGAACAGCGGGACAGGGACGTGCGACGACGATGGCGCTGGGCCATGGGAGCTACCTCGAAAAGGATGCGAACGCGGGAACGCCGTGGCCGACGGCCGCAGCGGAATCGGAAGATCAGCGGGAGGCCCGCAGGTGCGGGCGGGGCGGCGTGGTCAGCCGGGGCCGGGCGCGAACGCCGGCGTGGACACGACCGGGGTCAGCCCTGGGGGGGCGCCTGGCCGCGCTGGACGCGCAGCCCGGGGGCCGCCGGCAATGGCGTGGCCGGCGCCGAGTCGATGGACGGCGCTACCTGCGGCGGAAGATCCACGAGCGTGGCCATCAGCGCATCCAGCGATACCGGCAGGCGTGGCTCGGCATCGCGCGGGGCGGCCGGACGTGCACTGGCGAGGCGGCGTGGTTTGGCCGGCGATTCCTCACGCGGCGAGCCTTCCCCGGCCGGGCGTTCTTCTGCCGGTAGCTGCAGCACCAGCGCGGTGCTGCCAGGCACATGCTGCTCAAGCACGGGCAGCGTGGCGAACAGCATCGACAGCAGGCCCAGCCACGCCAACACCGTCGCCAACGCAGGACGCTGCCCGCGCATGGCGGGGGCAAAGCTGCGGTGGCGGTGGGGGTGGCGCAAGACGGAATCCCTGTCGAAGGCACCAGCGTTCCGGCGCGGCGTGAATTGTAGGGAGCGCCTGCCACGAATGCAAATAGGAATGATTTACAGATTGGTTTGGTTTGATCCACGCCGCCCGCGATCAGCCACGCATGGCGTGGCTCTACTTGAATGTACGGGCATGGGGCGCACGCCATGCGTGGTTGGCGCGGTGTATCAGGTCTCGCTGAAACGCCGCAGCAGGTTGTGGTACACCCCGGTGAGCTGCAGCACCGCGCCGGGATCACCCCCGGTCCCACGGAGCTTTTCAATCGCCCCGTCCATCTCCAGCAGCATCCTGCGGGTGCCGTCGTCACGCACCATGCTCTGCACCCAGAAGAACGAGGCCAGCCGCGCGCCGCGGGTGACCGGATTGACCTTGTGCAGGCTGCTGGAGGGATACAGCACCAGGTCGCCCGCCGGCAGTTTTACTTCATGCTCGCCGTAGGTATCGCTGATCACCAGCTCGCCGCCGTCATAGTCCTCGGGGTCATTGAGGAACAGGGTGCATGACACGTCCGAACGCAGATGGCTGCGGTGGCCATCCTGGGCGGTGATCATCACTGCGCCATCGACGTGGAAGCCGTACTCCCCGCCGCCCTGGTAACGGTTGAAGCGGGGCGGCAGGATCCGCAGCGGCAGGGCCGCGGCAAAGAACAACGGATGCCGCTCCAGCGCGGCCAGCACTATCCGCCCCAGTTCGGCCTTCAGCGGGGATGCGTCGGGCAGCTGCTGGTTGCGCTTGACCTGCGCGCCCTGCGCGCCCACGGTCTCGCGGCCATCGGCCCACTCGGCGCCGGCCAACGCGCGCTGCAGGTGGGCCAGTTCGTCGGCAGTGAGCACATCGGGTACGTGCAGCAGCATGGCAGTGTCCTTGGAAGACCGGCGGCGGGGCAGTACCCCGCCGCCGCTGCATCAGAAGCGGAAGTCCGCGCTGAACAGCACGCTGCGCGGTGCGCCGGGCGTGTAACGGTAACCGCTCTTGTTGATCGCGGCCACGTACTGCTTGTCGAACAGGTTGTAGGCATTCAAGCGCAGTACCAGGTGCTCGTTGATCGCGTACGAGGCCACGGCATCGTAGACCGTGTAGGACTTGGTGAACGCCGGAGTGCCCACCGCGCCGTCCGTGCCACGGTGCATCTGGCCGGCGTAGCGCACACCGCCGCCCACGGTCAGGCCGAACGGGAAGGTGTAGCTGGTCCAGCTGGTGAACGTCGCGCCCGGCGTGTAGGTCAGGTTGCGGGTGCCGTCGGCGGCCACGTTGGCGCCTTCCTCCACTTCGGTATCCAGGTGACTGTAGCCGGCCGACACCGACCAGTTGTCGGTGATGCGGCCCACGGTGGAAACTTCGATGCCCTGCACCGTCTTCTTGCCGGTCTGGGTGGGATTGCCGGCGTCGTCCAGCACCTGGGTGTTGATCTCGTTGCTGACCTCGGTCTTGAACAGCGCCACGTTGAACGCCAGCGTGTCGTCCAGGAACGCCCACTTGGTGCCCACTTCAAGCGTCTTGGCTTTCTGAGGATCCAGGCTGGGGTTGTCGGCGCTGCTGGCCGAGCTGCTCAGCTGGAAGTTGCTGCCACCCGGGGGCTGCTGGGACAGTGCGTAATTGCCGTACAGGCTGACGATGTCACCCACCTTGTACACGGCGCCCAGCTTCCAGTTGAGCAGGGTGTCGGCGTGTTCCAACGACGGGTTGGTGATCACCGTGCCCACCGGATTGCTGCCACACGCCGGGCCGCGCCCGCCGCACACCGTGGCGCTCTGGTACTCGGTCTTGTAGTGGTCCGCGCGCAGGCCGGCGGTGACCAGGAAGCTGTCGGTGAAGTGCAGCGTATCGAACAGGTAGACCGAGGAAGTGGTGGTCTTGCCGCGGCTGTCGGCGCCGTTGTGCGCCCACGTCAGGCCAGTGGCGTTCCAGTCCGGGTTGTACAGATTGGCCGGCGACCAGGTGGTGCCGTTGGTGGCGGCCTGGCCAAAGCTCTTCAACTCTTCGCGGGTGAACTCCAGGCCGGTGGTCAGGTTGTGCACGATGGCCCCGGTGGTGAAGTCCGCGCGCAGGTTCAGCTGGTCGGTCAGGATGGTGTTCTGCTGGTCCTTGAACGTCGGCAGGCTGCGCGCGATGGTGTAGGTGTCCAGGTTGTTGCGGTCGGTATAGCGGATGTTGCCGGTCGGTGCGCCGTTGGCACCGCGCGTGCCGGTGCCCATGAAGGCGGTGAGCATGTAGTCCTGGTCGGTGCGGCCCCAGCGTGCGGTGTTGGTCAGGCGCACGGCGTCGTTGAAATCGTGCTCGATGCGGAAGGTGGCCATCTTCGCGGTGACATCGTCATGGTCGGCACGCGTGCCGTAGAAGTTCTCGCTGTCCACCGGGTGGCCGGCCAGCTGTTCCAGCGTGGGCTGCGGCGTCCAGCCGGGCAGGCCAAGGGTGGGCACGCCGCCGTCCGGCACGTTCTGCTGGTCCACGTACAGCAGGTTGAGGATGTAGCGGGTGGATGTGCCCAGCCCGAACGCCAGCGACGGGGCGATGCCCCAGCGCTTGTTGTTGACATGGTCGCGGCCGGGCTGGTCGCTGTCCTGCCACATCGCGTTCAGACGCACCGCGCCGGTGGCGCCGAGCGTCTGGTTCCAGTCGGCCGTGCCGCGCTGCTGGCTGTCACTGCCGGCCGACAGCGTGCCGCTGACGGCGTCGTGCAGGTTGGCCTGCTTGCTCACCATGTTGATCGAACCGGTGGGCGCCGAACGACCGTTGTCGGTGCCGGCCGGCCCCTTGGAGACCTCCACCTGTTCGGTGTTGAACACATCGCGCGAGATCGATCCCAGGTCGCGCACGCCATCGACGAAGATGCTGCTGGAGGTGTCGAAGCCGCGCATGAAGATGCTGTCGCCGGTGTTGGTGTTGCCGTTCTCACCCACGTAGAAGGTGCCCACGCCGGGGCTGTTGCGCAGCGCCTCGGTCAGGGTGGTCGCGCCCTGCTGGTTGAACAGGTCGCTGGTGATCACCTGGATGGTCTGCGGGGTGTCCTGCAGCGACTGGGTGAACTTCGGCGAGGCAACCTTGTCGGCCTTGAAGCCGCGCACGCCCAGTACATGGACCTGGTCCAGCGTCTGCGGGGCATTGCCGCTGGCCTGTGCGTGGGACGCGAGGGGCAGCGCGGCCAGGCTCAGGCCGGTAACGAGGCTGGCAGTAGCCAGGCTGGCGGCGCTGCGGGAAGGGGTGGAGTGCTTGCGGCTCTTGATCATGGGAATGACGGACCTGAAACGGAACGTTGGATACGGGACTGACGCGCACGGGCGGGGCCGGGCGCGCAGGGCGTGGACGAGCGACGTAAGGCGGTGGTGCGGCAGGCGCACGGCGTGGAACCGATCGCGGCGTCAGAGGGACGCCGGCACAGCGACGGTCAGGCGCGCGCCGGCGGCGCCTGGGAAAGATGGGAGCGGGCCGCGCGCGCTGGAAGGGGCGGCAGGACGCGCGCCAAACGCGGTGCTGTGGCCGGAGGACCGCCTTGAATGCGGGCGGTGGCGGACAGGGGCGCGGGCTTGGTGGCGCGGCCGGATTCGGGGTCGAGTTCGGCCCGTGCGCTGCCATGCATGCCAGCGGCGGGACCCTGTGGTGCAGGGGTTCCAGCCTGATGTTCGGCCGCAGCCGGCGTGCTCGCCGGTGCGAGCAGCGCAGCGACGGGGACACCAGCGGCGTTCATCCCCTGAAGGCCGCCGGCTTGCGGCGCAGTACGCCAGCCCAGCACTGCCGCCAGCAGGCACGCCGTTGCTACCGCACCCAGCAACAGGGCGGTCAGTCGGGCGGCGGCAGGGGCGTCACGGGCGGGAGCCATGTGGCGGCAGTTCGGTCAGGCCGGAAGGGCAATGACGATAAATTAACAGAAATAGTAATGATTCGCATCTGCAGATGTGGCCTAGGGCACGGATTGGTCATCTGCGTTCCCTATGGCCAACGCGCGTCACTCGCGGTCGTCGCGGGTCTAGACCCCGCCGTGCTCGCGCTTCACCGGGAATCTGGGCACGGCCGTAGGCCGGCGCGCAAAGGGCGCGGTACTGACACCGTCATCAATCCACAGCCAGCAGTCGAAGAAGGTCGCGGCCGTTGTAGGCTGTTCCCGATAGCGCCACGAGTAGCAAGGCTGCTCCCGCGCACCTGGAAATCAGGCGCTCGCTGATATGGCTGACCAACTTTCTGGTAATCAGGATGTAGGCGCCCAGGACGGACAGATCGATCACGACCCACAGCACCGACAATAGAAGCAGGCTGTGCTTCGGCGAGGGCGTGATCTGTATGAATTGCGGAAAGAAGGCGACGAAGAAAATGATGTCCTTCGGGTTGGAGATTCCCAGGAGCAACCCTCGCCATAGGCCACCATGAACGGTGCTCCCAGTGTCGCTGTCGACTGTGCTTGCTTGATCGGGCCTGCGGCTCAGGGCATCGAGTGCCAGATAGCCTATGAACACGCAGCCGAACAAGCCAAAAATACTCATGAACACCGGGCTGACGGCTACGCTTGCGATGACGGTGTAAGCGGCCAGGGAGATTAAAGCCAACGAAGCCAGGTTGGTCCCTATCGCGGTCAAAAACGCCTGTCGTGCCCCTGCAGTGCTTGCCGTATTTACTATCAGCGCGACAACAGGACCTGGTGTTGCTACTAGAAGGGTGACCGTAAAAACATACGTGGCGGCTATGACGGTGTTCAATGGCGTTCGATATGTACACGAGCGGCAATTGTCTTCGATGGCCCCGACGCGCGGCCTGCACTGCCGCACAGTTTCCGTGGCGTTCGCAGAGCTTTTATTGATCGCGAACAGCCAGAACCGGCGGCAATCGCTTGCGTCCGCGCATGCCGACTCCAGTCACCCTCAGTCGCGGTCGTCGCGGGTCCAGACCCCGTCGTGCTCGCGCTTCACCGGGAACTTCGCCACCGGTGAATAGGCCGGGGCGCACAGGGCGCGGCCGTCGCGGATATCGAAGCGCGCCCCGTGCAGCACGCATTCGATGCTGCCCTCGGCGGTGTCGAAGGTACCAGAGGACAGGTCGAACTCGTCATGGGTGCACTGGTCTTCCAGTGCGTACAGCTCGCCATCCAGATTGAACACCACGATCGGGGTGCCGGTGACCTCGTCGAAGGTGCTCTTCAGCTCGCCCGGCAGCAGCTCGGTGCTGGCGCAGACGAAGGTCCAGGTCTCGCTCATGCCGCGGCAACCAGCGGCTTTTCCAGAATCTCGAAGCGCAGGTCATCGCGCTTGGGTATGCCGAAGCGCTCGTCCCCATAGGGGAACGGCTTCTTGATGCCGGTACGCTGGTAGCCGCGGCGCTCATAGAAGGCGATCAGCTCGTCGCGGATGTCGATGACCGTCATCTGCATCACCGGAACGCCCCATTCGCGCGCGGCGTGGGCCTCGGCGGCGTCCATCAGCTGCTTGCCGATGCCGCCGCCCTGCTGGGCCGGGTCCACCGAGAACATGCCGAAGTAGCCCTTTCCCTGGTCATCGGCGACGTGCGCGCAGGCCAGCAGCTGCCCGTCGCGCTCGGCCAGCAGGATGGTGCTGCGCGGCCGGGCGAGGTCGGCCTGCAGGCCCTGCGCGTCGATGCGGGCGCCGTCCAGCATGTCGGCTTCGGTGGTCCAGCCGGCGCGGCTGGCGTCGCCACGGTAGGCCGAGGTGACCAGCGTGATCAGGGCGGGGATGTCGGCGGCGGTCGCGGCGCGGAAGGTCAGGGTGCTCATGGCGACATTCTAAGGCGGGCCGAGGCGGGAGTGGAGGAGATTCGGCACGGCATATGGCGGTGTCGGGGCGGCCGTTGGTGTCGCAATTGACCCACTGTGTCGCGCATCATTTCCGGTGATGTACGGAATTTGATGAATCCACTCGCTCTGTGAATCACGCCACTGAAAACGATTGAAACACTGCGTTAGCCGCCCCGGGTGTACGCCCCTAGGATGAGCCCGCTGCTCGTCCGCTGCGACATGGCGCGCCGTGCCTCGCGGGTGGTGGGGCACTGCGCGCAAAGGCCGAATCTGCCGCGCGGCGGGCAGCACCCTTTCACTTCCGGCGGTAGGTCATGAAGAAGGTGTCGATCCTGGTAGTGGCAGCGGCACTGGTGGCGTGCACTGCCGGCGATGAAGGCGACCATATTTCGGGGCGGGAGAAGGTCGCCGTCATGGCGGCCGCCGATGCCGGCGACCTGGCTGCGATCAAGCGGCTCATCGCGCACTACGAGGCGACTCTCGGCAACGACGTGCTGGCCGAGCGATGGCGCGAACGGGCGTGCGATCTTGGTGACGCGCAGGAGCTGTACTACCTCGCGGCCCGGCGCTTTGCCGCTGCCGAGGTCGAGGACGACGCGGAGATCCGCCACACGCTGCTGGTGGACGCGCATGACGCGGCCAAGCGCTCGCATTCCAGCCAGCCCGATCATTCCACGCAGTTGCTGGTCGAACAGATCGCCAGGGCAGTGAAGGCGCTGGAGAAGTAAGCGTGCGCCGGTCAGCGCATGAAGAATTCGACCGGGAACGAGAGTTCCACCGGCGCGGGACGCTCATCGGGCACCGGCGGCAAGGGCTCGGCACGGCGGAACGTATCCAGTGCGGCCTGGTCCAGCGACGGCTGGCCGGAACTCTGCTCCACCGAGAGTGACAACAGGCGGCCATCGCGCGCCACGCTCACCCGCACCTGCACGATGCCTTCAATGCGGCGTGCCCGTGCGGCGTGCGGGTAGCGGCGGAAGCGCTCGAGCCGGGCCATTACGCGGCCCTCCCAGCTATCGCGGCCCGGTGAGGTCTCGCTCGGTCCCGGCGGCAGCGGTGGGCTGGGCGGTGCGGCGGCAATCGAGACCTGTTGCTGAAGGGGAGCGGGCACATCGGTGAGCGGTCGCGGCGGCGTGGGCGGCGGGACGACCCACTTGGCTGTTTCGCGCGGTGGCGTTTTTGGCAGGTCGCGTGGGGGTTCCGGCTTCTGCTGCTGGCGCGCGGCCGCCGTGCTTGGCGTAGGGGCGACGATGTCCTGCAACGGCACTTCCGGCGCGCGCGGCGGCAGCAGGACCAGCTGGGTGCGCTCGGTCGGCGGGGGAGGCTGTACCAGGGTGGTGCCGTAGTGGGTCCAGAACAGCAGCGCGATGGCCGCGGCGTGGGCCAGGACGGTCAAGCTGCCAGCGAGTTTGCGGGTGTGGCGTTCGGTAAACGACGCGCGTGCCCGTGCACGAACCGGGACACCCAGGTGCAGGCCCGGCAGGCAAGCGTGTTGCAATGGGGTGCCCGCGGCACTGGGAGCGACCGGCAACATCCAGCAGTATTGATGAGAAGGGTTCTCATTATTGCACGGCTACTTCGTCGTACGCTCTGCCCGGATGACCCTTCGCTTGGTTCTGGAGCACCAGCAATGCGTCGACGTATTTTTCAAGGGCGATGGCACCACGGATGATGGTGGTGCCATCGCTGTCGCCATGCTTAGAGGCAGACGGCATTCTTACAGTAGCCAGGTTGATCAAGGGGGCATGTTTGGTATCAGCCCCAACCTTCATGCGGAATCTACTTGAAGAGCGCTTTGCTCAGTTGGTGGTCTACCTCTTGAAGATAGTCAGACAACTCTTCCTGGCACGTTTCGCTTGTCGTGGGTTCTCGATTGACCCTGGCTTCGCATTCGTGAAATTTCTTTTCCAGCTCCAGCGCTCTTGGTGAGTTCCTGGCCTTCTCCCGCAACGCCTCGTTAGCCTCGGGCTCGTCGTCAGTGCCGCTGGCGAGAGATGTTGAAGGTGGTGTGATTGCAATCATCGATAAAGCGAGAAGGAGTGACGGGCATATGCTTTTCATGTTCGCTACGTCTCCACGTTGGATGTCATGTCCACTGGCAGCTTCGTATGAAACAAGTGCGCTTCGTCATCACTACGATCACGCCATAAAGGCAGATAAGGCGAGCGTAGCTGTCTCCCTTGGGCCGCAGCCTGCACCTGTGGCCGACCGAAGTCAAACAGTCCCGGGCTGTTAATGGCGAGGTTGGAAGATGGTGCCGTGAAGAATGTATCGGGTATCTTGATCGTTCTATCCAAGGTCGCCATTGGCATCTGGATGTTCTGTCTCCTGCCTGGATGGGGTGGCAAGGACAGGCGCGGCTCAGCCTCGGGCATCCCGGGAAGGTCGCGAAACACGAATGGCGAGCCGCACGACCAACGGTCGCGCGCTACCAGGTCAGGGCCTGGTGTGACGGATGAGGCGGTGGGATGCGCCATGCAAAAACGCCGCGGTTTTCCGCGGCGTCTTTCATTTCGGCAACGCTCACAAGCGTCAGCCGAGCAATTTGCGGACTTTGCTCAACGCCGCAATGAACCGCTCGATCTCCGCATGCGTGTTGTAGAACGCCAGCGATGCCCTGCACGTAGCCGCAACGCCGTAATACTGCAGCAACGGGTGCGCACAATGCTGCCCCGAACGAATCGCCATGCCTTCCAGGTCCAGCAGGGTGGCCAGGTCGTGCGCGTGTGCGCCTTCGATCAGGAACGAGACAACGGCGGCCTTGTCCGGCGTGGTGCCGAAGATGCGCAGGCCGTCGATCTTGTTGAGCTCTTCGGTGAAGTGCGCCAGCAATTCGCCTTCGCGTGCTTCCACGTGGTCCAGGCCCAGTGATTCGAGGTAGTCCACCGCCACGCCCAGGCCGATGAAGCCGGCGATGTTGGGGGTGCCGGCTTCGAACTTGTGCGGGGCGTCGTTGAACACGGTGCCCTCGAAGCTCACTTCCTTGATCATCTCGCCGCCGCCGAGGAACGGCGGCATGGCATCCAGATGCTCGCGCTTCGCCCACAGTGCGCCGGTGCCGGTGGGGCCACACATCTTGTGGCCAGTGATGGCGTAGAAATCGCAGCCGATGGCGGCGATGTCGACCTTGCGGTGCGGCACGGCCTGCGAGCCGTCCACCACGGTGATGATGCCGCGCTTGCGCGCTTCACGGCAGATCTCGCGCACCGGGTTCACCGTGCCCAGCACGTTGGAGACGTGGGCCACGGCGAGCAGCTTGACCTCGGGGGTCATGGCCTTGCGCAGGGCTTCCAGGTCGAGCGCACCCTCCGGGGTGATCTCGGCCACGCGGATCGTCGCGCCGGTACGCTGGGCGACCAGCTGCCACGGCACGATGTTGGCGTGGTGCTCCATGCGCGAGACCAGGATGACATCGCCCGCCTTCAGACGCGGCAGCGCCCACGAGTACGCCACCAGGTTGATGGCGAAGGTGGTGCCGCTGCACAGGATCAGTTCGCTGGCACGCACGTTGAGGAAACGCGCCAGCTTGTTGCGCGCGCCTTCGTAGGCGTCGGTGGCTTCGGTGCCGAGTGCGTGCACGGCGCGGCTGACGTTGGCGTTGTAGCGGCGGTAGAACTCGTCCACCGCGCCGATCACCTGCACCGGCTTCTGGCCGGTGTTGGCATTGTCGAAGTACACCAGCGGCTTGCCGTGTACTTCGCGCATCAACAGCGGGAAGTCCAGGCGGACACGGTCCCAGTCGGGCGCGTCGACGGTGTCGGCGAGCGGGCGCGGGGTGGACAGGTTCATGCGACGCCTGCGCGGGCCAGGGCGAGATCCAGCTGCTGGCGCAGCTGCGCGGTGAGGCGTGCATCGAGCGCGTTGAGCGGCTCGTGGCAGAACGCGGCGCTGAGCAGCTGCTGCGCCTGGTCGGCGGGCAGGCCGCGCGAACGCAGGTAGAACAGCGCGTTGGCGTCGAGCTGGCCGACGGTCGCGCCGTGCGCGGCCTTCACTTCATCGGCGTCGATCACCAGCGTGGGCTGGGTATCGATCTCGGCGTCGGCCGAGAGCAGCAGGTTCTTGTTGGAGAGGTTGGCATCGGTGCCATCGGCGCCGGCGCGGATGTGGATGCCGCCGTGGAAGACCACGCGGCTGCGGTTGGCGGCCACGCCGCGCCACACCATCTCCGACGCGGTGTCGCGCGCGATGTGCTCGATGCCCAGGCGGGTGTCGATGTGGCGGCGGCCGTTGCCGAGCAGCACGCCGTTGGCGGTGAGCTGGGCGTTGTCGCCTTCCAGGCGCACGTTGAGCTCATGGCGGCTCAGGGCGGCACCCAGTTCCAGGTCGATGCGGCGGTACCGCGCATTGCGGGCCAGCACGGCGTCGGTGCGCAGGAACGCGGTGGCGCGGGCGCTGTCGGCCTGCACGCGGGCATGCGAGAGCACCGCATCCTGCGCCAGGTGGACGTGCACCAGGGTGTTGTCCAGGTGCGCGGCATCGCCGGCGTGCAGGTGGTGCTCGACCACGCCCAGCGAGGCGCCGGCGCGCAGTTCGATCAGGTGGCGGTGGTGCCAGGCCAGGTCGGTATCGCCGGCAACGCTGATGAAAACCAGTTGCAGTGGGATATCGACCTGGACGCCGTCGTCCACGCGCACCAGCACGCCTTCGTCGGCGAGGGCGGCGTTGAGGCGGGCGAACACTTCTTCGCTGCGTTCGAAGCGGCGGCCGAGGAAGCGCAGGGCCTCGTCACCGGCGCCCAGCGCCGAGGACAGGGTCTGCACCTGCACGCCTGCCGGCAGCGCCGACAGGTCGCTCAGTGCATCGGACGGGCGGCCGTTGACGAACACCAGTCGCGGGGCGGCGATGTCGGCCAGCAGGGCGGTGTCCACCGGCGCTGCCGACAGCGGTGCGGGGCTGAAGCTGCGGCGCTCCAGCTGGCGCAGCGAGGTGTACTTCCAGGCTTCGGAGCGCGGGCCGGGCAGGCCGGCCTGCAGGGCGGCATCCAGTTCGGCGCGACGGGCGTCGCTGCCGCAGAAGCCGCTGGCGAGGGAATCCAGCAGGACGCTCATCAGACCGCTGCCTCCGGCACCACACGGTCCTTCAGGAAGTGGTAGCCGTGGGCTTCCAGTTCCAGGGCCAGTTCAGGGCCGCCGCTCTGCACGATCTTGCCGTCGGCCAGCACGTGCACCACGTCCGGCTTGATGTAGTCGAGCAGGCGCTGGTAATGGGTGATGACCAGGAACGAACGGTCCGGCGAGCGCAGCGCGTTGACGCCGTCGGCCACGCTCTTCAGTGCGTCGATGTCCAGGCCCGAATCGGTTTCGTCCAGGATGGCGAGCTTCGGCTCGAGCACGGCCAGCTGGAAGATCTCGTTGCGCTTCTTCTCGCCACCGGAGAAGCCTTCGTTGACGCCACGGTGCAGCAGTTCGTCCTTCAGGTGCAGCACGGCCAGCTTCTGGCGCACCAGCTTTAGGAACTGCATGGAGTCCAGTTCTTCCTCGCCGCGCGCCTTGCGCTGGGCGTTGAGCGCGGCGCGCAGGAAGTAGGTGTTGTTCACGCCGGGGATTTCCACCGGGTACTGGAAGGCCAGGAACAGCCCGGCGGCGGCGCGTTCTTCCGGCGCCAGCTCAAGCAGGTTGTTGCCTTCGAACAGCACGCTGCCTTCGCTGACGTCATAGCCGTCGCGGCCGGCCAGCACGTTGCCCAGCGTGGACTTGCCCGCGCCGTTGGGGCCCATGATGGCGTGCACCTGGCCGGGCTTCACGTCCAGCGACAGGCCCTTGAGGATTTCTTTGTCGCCGATGCGGGCGTGGAGGTTATCAATCTTCAGCATGATGATCTTTCCAAATTGCGAACCCAAGGCCCGCGTAGTGCCACGCCCTGCGTGGCAAAAATACAAAACGAAGCCGCGGCCTATCAGCCCACGGAACCCTCAAGAGAAACTTCCAGCAGCTTCTTGGCCTCGACGGCAAACTCCATCGGCAGCTCGCGGAACACCTGCTTGCAGAACCCATCGACGATCATCGACACCGCGTTTTCCTGGTCGATGCCACGCGCGCGGCAATAGAACAGCTGGTCGTCGGAAATCTTCGACGTAGTGGCCTCGTGCTCCACCGTAGCGCTCGGGTTCTTCACCTCGATATACGGGAAGGTATGCGCGCCGGAGGTCTTGCCGATCAGCAGCGAGTCGCACTGGGTGTAGTTGCGCGCGCCGTCGGCGTTGCGGTCCACCTTGACCAGGCCGCGATAGGTGTTCTGGCCACGGCCGGCGCTGATGCCCTTGCTGACGATCTTGCTCTTGGTGCGCTTGCCGATGTGGATCATCTTGGTGCCGGTGTCGGCTTGCTGACGATGATGGGTCAGCGCGACCGAATGGAACTCGCCCACCGAGTCGTCGCCCAGCAGCACGCACGACGGGTACTTCCAGGTGATCGCCGAGCCGGTCTCGACCTGGGTCCAGGTGACCTTGCTGCGCGCGCCACGGCATTCGGCACGCTTGGTGACGAAGTTGTAGATGCCACCCACGCCGTTCTCGTCGCCGGGGTACCAGTTCTGCACGGTGGAGTACTTGATCTCGGCATCGTCCAGCGTCACCAGCTCGACCACGGCGGCGTGCAGCTGGTTCTCATCGCGCATCGGCGCGGTGCAGCCTTCCAGGTAGGAAACGTACGCCTTCTCCTCGCAGATGATCAGCGTTCGCTCGAATTGGCCGGTGTGGCCGGCGTTGATGCGGAAGTAGGTGCTCAGCTCCATCGGGCAACGCACGCCCTTGGGAATGAACACGAAGCTGCCGTCGGAGAACACGGCCGAGTTCAGCGCGGCGAAGTAGTTGTCGCCCACCGGCACCACGCTGCCCAGGTACTGCTTGACCAGCTCCGGGTGTTCCTTGATGGCCTCGGACATGGAGCAGAAGATCACGCCCTTCTCGGCCAGTTCCTTGCGGAAGGTGGTGCCGACCGAGACCGAGTCGAACACGGCATCCACGGCCACGCCGGCCAGCCTGGCGCGCTCGTGCAGCGGCACGCCCAGCTTGTCGTAGGTGTCCAGCAGTTCCTTGGGCACGTCATCCAGCGAGGCGTACTTCGGGCCCTTGGGCGCGGAGTAGTAGCTGAGTGCCTGCAGGTCGATGGCGGCGATCTGCAGCTTGGCCCAGTTCGGCATCGGCATGGTGAGGAAGTGGCGGTAGGCGTCCAGGCGCCACTGCGTCATCCACTCCGGCTCTTCCTTCTTGGCGGAGAGGGCACGGATGGTGTCCTCGTCCAGGCCAGGCGGCAGCGAGTCCGATTCGATGTCCGTGATGAAGCCGGCGGCGTACTTGCGCCCGAGCTGCTCATGGATCTCGCGGTTGGGGGTGTCGCCAGTGGCGACGGTGTCGAGGGTATCGGTGGCCATGGGGGCTGCCTGTGTATCAGGAGACGACATCTGCCGCGATCACGCGGCGGGGGGCGTCAACAAGGGGAAGAGGGGGCAGGATCTGCGCCAGGCTGACCTTGCGCAGTGCTTCTGACACCACGTCGTTGATCAGCCGCCAGCTGCTGCGCGCGCCGCATTGCAGCTCGCGCCCGCACTGGCTGTGGTCGTGCGCGCACTCGGTCAGGCCCAGCGGGCCCTCCATGGCTTCGACGATCTCGAACAGGCTGATCTGGTCGGCCGCGCGGGTCAGCCGGTAGCCGCCGCGCACGCCGCGCAGGCCTTCCACCAGCCCGGCCTGTGCCAGGGGCTTGAGCAGCTTGCTGACGGTGGGCGGCTCAAGGCTGGCGAATTCGGCCAGCTCGGTCGCACTGAGCACCTCGCCCGGGCGCGCGGCGAGCACGGTCAGGACGACGGTGGCGTAATCGGTGAGCTTGGTAACGCGGAGCATGGGGAGGGCAGAGCCATAAAGCGGACTGAAATTGTACGCTTTTATGTCCGGGCATCCAACCCGTCCTGTTCAGCTGCTCCGGAGCGGGGTCCCGCAACGGCGCGGGGCGGACGTGGTTGGGCAATCACAAAGATTAAGCGAGAATCGGCTATTCCATCGCAACGGCCAAGCCAGATGCCCAAGAAGATCCAAGCCCGCAAGTCCTCCATCCACGGCAATGGCGTGTTCGCGCTGGCGCCGCTCAAGAAGGGCGAGCGGGTCATCCAGTACAAGGGGCTGCTGCGCAGCCACGCTGATGTGGATGCCGATGATACCGGGGATGTGGAGAGCGGTCACACCTTCCTCTTTACCCTGAACGATGATTACGTCATCGATGCCAACTACAAGGGCAACGATGCGCGCTGGTTGAACCACAGCTGCGACCCAAACTGCGAGGCGGTGATCGAGGAAGCCGAGGGCGACAACCGCCGCGAGGACAAGGTGTTCATCGAGGCCATCAAGGACATCAAGCCGGGCGATGAGCTGACCTACAACTACGGCATCACCCTGGCCGAGCGCCATACCGCGCGCCTGAAAAAGATCTGGGAATGCCGCTGCGGCTCGAAGAAGTGCACGGGCACGATGTTGCAACCCAAGCGGTAAGCGCCCGCGGGCGCTTAGCGCGGTCGGTACCTACCGGCCACGCGACGTCCACATGCCAGTCACTCTCTGCCAATGCGTGGATCTGCATGGTGAAGGCTCCCTTTTGCAGGAGCCTTCCCATGGCACACGATCTCAACGGCAAGCATGTGGCCATCCTCGCCACCGATGGTTTTGAACAGTCCGAACTGCAGGAGCCCAAGCGCCTGCTCGAATCCTGGGGCGCGAAGGTCACCGTGGTGTCGCCCGGCGATGCCCGGGAGATCCGCGGCTGGAAGGGCAAGGACTGGGGCGAGAGCGTGCCGGTGGATCAGCCGCTGCAGGGCGCCAGCGCGGACAGCTACGACGCGCTGGTGCTGCCGGGTGGGGTGATCAACCCCGACCAGTTGCGCACCCAGGCGCCGGCGGTGGACTTCATCAAGGCCTTCGCTTCGGCCGGCAAACCGGTCGCGGCGATCTGCCACGGGCCGTGGCTGCTGGTGGAGTCGGGCCTGGCCAAGGGGCGCAAGCTGACTTCCTGGCCGTCGTTGAAGACCGATCTGGGCAATGCCGGCGCGGAGTGGACCGACGCCGAGGTGGTGGTGGACAACGGCGTGATCACCAGCCGCAAGCCGGATGACATTCCGGCGTTCTCTGATGCGGTGGCGAAGGCGCTGGTGGCATAGACCGCCAGCGCCGCGGTAGTGCCGGCCGCTGGCCGGCGCCTCGTTGCGGTGGGTGTTTCTTGGAGCCGGCCAGCGGCCGGCACTACGGTTGCCTTGGAGCCGGCCATCGGCCGGCACTACGCGGGGCTTCGTCAGTTGCCCAGCACGCCGGCCGGGACGAGGCTGCCCAGGTCCTGGTTGAAGGTGACCACCAGCTTGCCGTTCTCGACCTGCGCCGACTGCACCTGCAGGGCGCCGAGGACGGCGGCCACGGTAGGGTCGATCTTGTAGATCGGCTCGCGGCGCGCGTAATCGGTCAGGAAGGCGTTGAGCAGGCCGCGGGTGCGCGAGTCCAGCTTGCCGCCGTTGTTGACCGGCGTGAAGTCGTCCACGGTGGGCTGGTCCAGATGGAAGCCCTGGGTCTGTGCGTCGTAGCGCAGGCCGCTGCTCAGCTTCACCTTGCCCAGCGGTGCCGGCGTGCTGCCGGCGGTGGCCAGGGCGACATCGAAACCGAGATCGAGGCGGTTGCCCTGCGGCAGGGTCAGCTTCGGGTGGCTCATGGTCATGGCGATCAGGCCGCCGAGGGCGTCCTGCGTGCGCGGGAAGCTGCCATCCAGATACTGCTGGACGTCGCCGGCGCCCACCGAGAGCTTCTTGCCGGAAATGCTGGGCGCGGCTTGCGCGCCGACCGCAGCGGCGATCAGGACGGTGCAGGCGGCGATGCGGGTCAGGAGCGGACGTAGCTTCATGGGAGGCGGGCGCGGAAGGGGGACAGCGACACGATAGCGCTTTCGGCTGAATCGGTACCGACCGATGGTGTGGGTGGGTGCAGTGCGGTGCGGTGCGGTGCACTGCCGATGCCGATGCCGATGCCGCCGCACCCGCCGTAGAGCCACCCCATGGGTGGCGGTCCGATATCGCTGGCTGCGCGATGCAGGCGCAACGTGCAGCCACCCATGGGGTGGCTCTACCGGAGGGTAGGCTGCAAGGATGCGCTGTGGATCTCCCAGCCGCTGCCATCCGCGCGCGGCTGCAGGCGATACCAGCCGTGGTAGTTGAAGGTGCCGTCGGCGCTGGTCGCGCGGATGCGCACCGGGACTTCGCGCAGGCGCGAGGGTTGCGCGGTGTCGCGGGCAATCGGGCTGTCGGTGTCCACGCGCAGGTTGCGCAGCTGCGGGATCGAACGCAGCACGGCGTCGTCGGGGCGCGTGCCGGTGCGGCCGCCGCTCCAGTACGCATCGGACGAGGCGCGGTCGCTGCCGAGCAGGGCGATGACGTAGTTGCGCACCGTGGTGGTTTCGCTCACCGCGTCCGGTGCTACCGCGCTCAATGCCGGCGGGGGCGCGGCGGCCAGCCCATCACCTGTCGGCGTCGTGGGGTCAGCCGAGCCCGCCGAGACATCGGTGGGCGCCGGTCGGGGTACGGCGGCGTCCCGGTCCGGGTCCGGCTGGCAGGAACACCCGGCAAACAGCAGCGGCAGCAGGAACACGACTCGACGCATGGCGCACTCTCCCCGGAGAAGGGCAGAGTGTAACCATCGTTCAGGGTGCGCGCTGGATGGCGTCCAGCGCGTTGAGCACCTCATCCAGCTGCGGCTGCAGCGCGGTCAGTGGATGCGTGGGCTCCTCCGCGTAGCGCCGCGCCAGGTCATGCAGCAGCTGGGTGGCCACGATGGCGGCGGCGCGCTCGTCGCCACTCAGGCCGGTCTGGCGGCGGGCCACTTCCAGCAACCGCATCCAGTCCTGCTGGGCGCGATGCTCCAGTTCGATCGTGCAGCGTCCGCTGCACTGCAACCCGTCCTTTTCGATCGGGGTAACGGTAATGCGGTAGCGTTGCGAAGGGCTGGCCATGGCTGCGTGCACTGAGGGGGGAAAGCCCACCTTAGGCGCGGGTGCGGGGCGGAGCGACGGGTGCGGTCGCACGCAGTGTTCCACCTTGTGCGTTCCGGCCATGCCGGTACCCGGCTTGAGTGCCGTGGCGACAGGGTTTGCGCGTGCCGTCCTGGCGCAGGGGCGGTTTGGCAACGCTGTGTTTCGCTGCGGGGCAACGTGGAAAAAAGAACGGGACGGCCAAGGCCGTCCCGTCCGGGTGCTGCAGGAAGCGCGCAGATTACAGCGCGGCGTCCTTGAGCTTCTTGAGCGGACGCACCTTCAGCTTGGTGGTGGCCGGCTTGGCGGCGAACCACTGCTCTTCCTTGGTGAACGGGTTGATGCCCTTGCGCTTCGGCTTGGCCGCAACGCTGACGGTGGTGATCTTCAGCAGGCCCGGCAGGGTGAAGCTGCCCGCGCCCTTCTTGTGCACCGAGGAAGCAACGGCGGTTTCCAGCGAGGCCAGCACAGCGCGGACGTCCTTGGCGACAACGCCAGAGGCTTCGACGATGTGTGCAACCAGGCCGGACTTGGTCAGCACTTCCTTGATCGGCTTCGGAGCGGCCGGCTTTGCGGCTGCCTTCGTAGCGACTTTCTTCACTGCCTTCTTCGGGGCAGCCTTCTTAGCGGTCTTTGCCATGGTTTCCTGTTCCGTGATCGGTTGGTTGTGTGGTCGCGCCGAACCCATCGGCAAGCGAAATGTAGGGCAACTATGCACTGCCGCCAATAGGCAAACGCATAAATATTCGGGTTTTTTGCGTTTCCGGTTACTGCAGTGCATCAGTTCATGCCCGGGAAGCAGGGCCAAGAGCACGCTCCCGGCGTGGCCGCGCGCGCCCGCCGCGCCGGCTGGTCTGCCGGAAAACCTCTTGAAAACAGCGGTTTCCGCGCTGGGCGCGGCTACGCAGACGCGCAGCGCGGCGGCCGTCCTGCCGCGGGCGGCCGTGGCCAGACACGGTGCTAACGCCCGGCCGTCTAGTCTGGTGCTGCCATTCACGCAAAGAGGACGAACCGATGGGCATTTCGCGTCACGCCACCGCGCACTGGGAAGGTGACCTCAAGACAGGCAAGGGACAATTGAGCACGCCGCAGAGTGGCTTGCTGGACAAGACCCGCTATGCCTTCAGCAGCCGCTTCGGCGACGAAAAGGGGACCAACCCGGAAGAGCTGATCGCTGCCGCGCACGCAGGCTGCTTCACCATGGCGCTGTCGGCCAAGCTGACCGAGGCCGGGTTCGTGCCGACCTCGCTGGACACCGAAGCCCAGGTGGACCTGTCGATGGAAGGCGGCCCGCAGTTGTCCCAGATCACGCTGAAGGTCAAAGCGGTGGTGCCCAAGATCGACGCCACGCAGTTCCGCGCGATCGCCGATGACGCCAAGCAGAACTGCCCGGTATCCAAGGCATTGAGCGCGGTGCCGATCAACTTGGAGGCTGAGCTGGCTGGCTGAAAGGCAGCCACGCAGGGCGTGGCTCTACCTCGGTAGAGCCACGCCCGTCGGGGGCTTTTTGGTACCGGATCGGAGCGCAGCCACGCCATGGGTGGCTTTGTGGTGCCGGGTCGGAGCGCAGCCACGCAGGGCGTGGCTCTACGGGGGGCGGGGCGCCGGGTGATTCATTGGCGCAGCCTGCGGCCGGATATCACCAGGCAATCGTTCCTGCGATCACCGTCTGCACCTGGCCGCCCGACCAGACTTCGCCCTCCGCGTCCACATGCAGGGTCAGGCGGGCGTCGTGGCCCACCTCGCGCCCCTGGCTGACCACATAGCGGCCGTTGCGGCCGGGCAACGCGCCTTGGCTGTCCAGCCACGCCGCCAGCACCGCATTGGCGGCACCCGAAGCCGCGTCCTCGAACCGGCGGCCGTTGCCGACGAACGCGCGCACCGCCAGGTCGTATTCCTGGCCGGCACTACGCGCATAGGCGAACACCCCCATGCTGTCGGTGCTTTCGGCAAGTTGCGCCACCGCGTCCCAGTCGGGTTGCAGCGCCCGCAGGCTGGCCTCGTCAGACAGCTCCACCACCCACCAGCTGCGGCCGCCGGACATGCGCGCGGGCGGCAGCGTTCCCAGCGGCCAGTGGGCCAGCACGGCCTGCAGGCGCGGGTCGCGGCTGTCGGTCACCTCCGCCACCGCCGCGCGCGGCGTGCGGATGGCGATGCTGCGCGTGCTGCCTTCACCGTCCACCCGCAACGGCAGACTCCCGGCAATGCCGTCCTGGACGAGTCGTCCGTCCACCGGCGCGGCCAGGCCGACGTCCAGCACGGCATGCGCGGTGCCGACGCTGGGGTGGCCGGCGAACGGCACCTCTTTCTGCGGGCTGAACATGCGCAGCCGGTAGCTGGTGCCAGGCGCCTGCGGGGCGAACACGAAGGTCGTTTCCGGCAGCCGGGTCCAGCGGGCGATCGCCTGCATGTGCGCGTCGTCCAGGCCCTCGGCGTCGAGTACCACGGCCAGCGGGTTGCCGGCGCCGGGGTAGGGGGAAAACACATCCAACTGCAGGAATCGGCGGGTACGCATGGCAGGTCGATCAGGCGGAACGGTCGGGCAGCTTAGCAATCCGTCGCACTGCCTGCTGCGGCGGACGGCCACCCCCGCACCCCTGCGCGGCCCTGCCCGGGCCGGGTTGGCATAGAATCGGAGGTTCGGCCCGGCCTACCGGGCGATCTCCCCCCACTACCTACCTTTTCCTACCTCCATGTCAGCTTCCCCCCTTGTCGATCGTTGGATCGTACTGAAGTTCGGCGGCACCTCCGTGTCGCGTCGTCACCGCTGGGACACGATCGGGAAGCTGGCGAAAAAACGTGCGGAAGAAACCGGTGCGCGCGTGCTGGTGGTGGTGTCGGCCCTGTCCGGGGTGACCAACGAGCTGACCGCCATCGCCGATGGCGCCGCCGACAGCCGCGCCCGTGTGGACGCGCTGGTGGCACGTCACCGCGAATTCCTGGTGGAGCTCGACCTGGACGCCACCGCGCTCGACGTGCGCCTGGCTGCCCTGCAGGGCCTGCTGGACGACCCGCGTGCCGCCGCCCGTCCGCTGGAATGGCAGGCCGACGTGCTGGGCCAGGGGGAGCTGCTGTCCTCCACCGTCGGTGCGGCGTACCTGCGCGCGAGTGGCCTGGATTTCGGCTGGATGGACGCACGCGAGTGGCTGGAGGCATTGCCGCCGCAGCCCAACCAGAGCGACTGGTCGCAGCGCCTGTCGGTGAACTGCCAGTGGCGCTCGGACGCCGACTGGGCGGCGCGTTTCCGCGCCCAGCCCACTCGCATGCTGATCACCCAGGGCTTCATCTCGCGCCACGCCGACGGCGGCACCGCCATCCTGGGTCGCGGCGGTTCGGACACCTCGGCCGCCTATTTCGGCGCGCTGCTCGGTGCCAGCCGGGTGGAAATCTGGACGGACGTGCCGGGCATGTTCAGCGCCAATCCCAGGGACGTGCCGGACGCGCGCCTGCTGACCCGGTTGGACTATTACGAAGCACAGGAAATCGCCACCACCGGCGCCAAGGTGCTGCACCCGCGCTCGATCAAGCCGTGCCGCGACGCCGGCGTGCCGATGGCGATCCTGGACACCGAGCGCCCGGAACTGCCGGGCACCAGCATCGACGGCAACGCCGCATTGGTGCCGGGGGTGAAGGCAATCAGCCGCCGCAACGGCATCGTGCTGGTGTCGATGGAAGGCATCGGCATGTGGCAGCAGGTCGGCTTCCTGGCCGACGTGTTCGGGCTGTTCAAGAAGCATGGGCTGTCGGTGGACCTGATCGGTTCGGCCGAAACCAACGTGACCGTGTCGCTGGACCCGTCCGAGAACCTGGTCAACACCGATGTGCTGGCCGCGCTGTCGGCCGACCTGTCGCAGATCTGCAAGGTCAAGATCATCGTGCCGTGCGCGGCGATCACCCTGGTCGGGCGCGGCATGCGCTCGCTGCTGCACAAGCTTTCGGACGTGTGGGCGACCTTCGGGCGCGAGCGCGTGCACATGATTTCGCAGTCCTCCAACGACCTCAACCTGACCTTCGTGATCGACGAGGCCGACGCTGATGGCCTGCTGCCGATCCTGCACGCCGAGCTGATCGACAGTGGCGCGATGCCGGTGGAAGAGGGCGAGGTGTTCGGGCCGCGCTGGCGCGAGATCGCCGGCACCATCCGCCCGCGCGAAACCGCCTGGTGGCGGGGGCATCGCGAGCACCTGCTGCACCTGGCCCAGTCCGGCACCCCGCGCTACGTGTACAACCTGGCCACGGTGCGCGCCCGCGCCCGTGCGCTGGCCGCGATCAAGCCGATCGACCAGCGCTACTACGCGATCAAGGCCAACGGACATCCGGCCATTCTGGAAGTGCTGGAGCAGGAAGGCTTCGGCCTCGAATGCGTCTCGCACGGTGAGCTCAAGCACGTGTTCAACGTGCTGCCCACGCTGTCGCCGCGCCGCGTGCTGTTCACCCCGAGCTTCGCGCCGCGGACCGAGTACGAGGCGGCGTTCGCGCTGGGCGTGACCGTCACCGTGGACAACGTGGAGGCATTGCAGCGCTGGCCCGAGCTGTTCCGCAACCGCGAGCTGTGGCTGCGTGTGGACCTGGGCCGTGGCGAAGGCCACCACGCCAAGGTGCGCACCGGCGGCAAGGACTCCAAGTTCGGCCTGCCGATCGCGCGCGTGGACGAATTCGTGCGCCTGGCCAACGAGCTGGGTACCCGCGTGGTGGGCCTGCATGCGCACCTGGGCAGCGGCGTGGAAACCGCGCAGCACTGGCGCCTGATGTGCGATGAACTGGCCGGGTTCGCGCGCCGCATCGGCAGCGTGGAGACCATCGATATCGGCGGTGGCCTGCCCATTCCGTACAGCGCCGACGACGAGCCGTTCGACCTGGACGCCTGGGCCGTGGGCCTGGCCGAGGTCAAGGCGGTGCACCCGGCGTTCCGCCTCGCCATTGAACCGGGCCGCTATCTGGTGGCCGAATCGGGCGTGCTGCTGACCACCGCCACCCAGGTGGTGGAAAAGGACGGCGTGCGCCGCGTGGGCCTGGATGCCGGCATGAACACGCTGATGCGCCCGGCCCTGTACGACGCCTGGCACGACATCGAGAACCTGAGCCGGCTGGGCGGTTACGCCGAGGCGATGTTCGACGTGGTCGGTCCGATCTGCGAATCCAGCGACGTGTTCGGCAAGCGCCGCCGCCTGCCGGTCTCGACCGCGCCGGACGATGTGATGCTGGTGGCCGATGCTGGCGCCTACGGCTACGTCATGGCCAATACCTACAACCAGCGCGAGCTGCCGCGCGAGGACATCATCGACGATGTGCCTTGAGCGCCACCCGGGTTTTCCCCTTGAACGCCTTCGCGCCCCGGCGCGAAAACGCCATGCCTCACCGGATACGCCATGACTGCTTTCGATAAACACCAGGTTGCCTGCTTCCGCTTCGTCCGCTGCGATCTCGCCGCGGATACCGGCGTGGCGCAGCTGGTCTACGCCTTCGACGACGGCCCCGAGCTGACCGAGACGGTGACCATTCCCGGCGCGCCGTTCGTGCTGGAGGGTGCCCGTGCCGAGGCCGTGCAGCGTGCGCTGCGCCTGCTGCACCTGTTTGCCGGCGTCAGCTACTACAAGGCCGGCGTGCCCGCGCAGGTACGGATCGACAGCTACACCATCGATGCCGACACCGCCGCGCTGGTGGAGATGGTCTACCTCAACGGCCTGGGCGAGTTCGCCTACCGCAACGACCTGAACCTGCGCGGGCGCTTCCGCCTGCCGGTGGACGGTGAGGTCTTCCATGCGCCGGCCGTGGGCCTGCGCGAGCATGCGCTGGTGGCCATCGGCGGCGGCAAGGATTCCCTGGTCAGCATCGAGGCGCTGCGTGCGCTGGGCATTGACGAGACCGTCACCTGGATCGGTGCCTCGCAGCTGATCCGCGCCTGTGCCGAGCGCACTGGCCTGCCCACGCTGAACATCGGGCGGGCGCTGGCGCCGGAACTGTTCGAACTCAACCGGCAGGGCGCGTGGAACGGGCACATCCCGGTGACCGCGGTGAACTCGGCGATCATGGTGCTGGCCGCGCTGCTGCAGGGCGTGGACCAGGTGGTGTTCTCCAACGAGCGCTCGGCCAGCTATGGCAGCCAGATTCCGGGCACGGGCGAGGTGAACCACCAGTGGTCCAAGGGCTGGGCCTTCGAGCAGGCGTTTGGCGAGCACCTGGAAAAGCATGTGGCCGCCGACCTGCATTACTACTCGCTGCTGCGCCCGCTGTCGGAGCTGGCGGTGGCGCGGCAGTTCGCCAGGACCGATTTCTACGACGCGCACTTCTCCAGCTGCAACCGCAACTTCCACATCCTCGGCGAGCGGCCGGTGAACCGTTGGTGCGGGGTCTGCCCGAAGTGCCACTTCGTGTTCCTGGCGCTGGCGCCGTTCATGCCCAAGACGCGGCTGGTGGGCATCTTCGGCCGCAACCTGCTGGACGATCCGGAGCAGGCCGGCGGCTTCGATGCGCTGCTGGAGTTCCAGGACCACAAGCCGTTCGAATGCGTGGGCGAAGGCCGCGAATCGCGTGCGGCAATGGCCACCCTGGCCGCGCGCGCGGAGTGGAACGAAGACGCGTTGGTGAAGCGTTTCCAGCAGGAGATCCAGCCGCAGCTGGATGCCACCGCGCTGCAGATCGAGCCGCTGCTGGTGCTGGAAGGCGAGCACCGCATTCCGGCGGCGATCTGGGAGCGCCTGCGTGCGAATTTCGCAGCTTGAGGGAAAGCGCGTTGCGCTGTGGGGATGGGGACGTGAGGGGCGCGCGGCGTTCCGCGTCCTGCGCGACCGCCTGCCTGCGCTGGGTCTGACCCTGTTCTGTCCCGAGGCCGAGGCCGCCACCGCGCGCGCCGAGGCCGGGACGGCGCTGCAGGTGTGCTCGGAGTTGACCGGCGATGCGCTGGCCGCGTTCGACGTGGTGATCAAGTCGCCGGGCATCAGTCCCTATGGCGAGGCCGCCGTGCAGGCGGCCGCGCGCGGTACGCAGTTCATCGGCGGTACCTCGCTGTGGTTCGCCGAGCATGCCGGCGCCGACGGCGTGGTGCGCGACACGGTGTGCGTGACCGGCACCAAGGGCAAGAGCACCACCACCTCGCTGCTGGCCCACCTGCTGCGCGCCTCGGGCGCACGCACGGGGCTGGTCGGCAACATCGGCCTGCCGCTGCTGGAAGTGCTGGATCCGACGCCGGCGCCGGCGTACTGGGCGGTGGAGCTGTCCAGCTACCAGACCGGCGAAGTGGCACGCAGTGGCGCGCACCCGCAGGTGGCGGTGGTGCTGAACCTGTTTCCGGAGCATCTGGACTGGCACGGCAGCGAGGCGCGCTACATCGCCGACAAGCTGGCGCTGGTGACCGAGGCCGCGCCGCGCATCGCGGTACTCAATGCGGCCGACCCGCACCTGGCCGCGCTGTCGTTGCCGCACAGCGAAGTGGTGTGGTTCAACCAGCCGCGCGGCTGGCACATGCGGGGTGAGGTGGTGTATCGCGGCGAACAGGCGGTGTTCGACACTGCGCATACGCCGCTGCCGGGCCGGCACAATCGCGGCAATCTGTGTGCGGTACTGGCGGCGGTAGAAGCACTGGGCCTGGATGCGGTGGCCTTGGCCCCGTCGGTGCAGGATTTCCGCCCGCTGCCCAATCGGCTGCAGACCCTGGGCAGCCGCGATGGGGTGCGCTTCGTCAACGATTCGATCAGCACCACCCCGCACGCGAGCCTGGCGGCGTTGGAATGCTTCGGTGGGCAGCGCATCGCGCTGCTGGTCGGCGGCCATGATCGCGGCCTGGACTGGCACGACTTCGTCGCCCACATGGCGCACGACATGCCGCCGGTGGAGATCATCACGATGGGCGCCAATGGGCCGCGCATCCACGCACTGCTGCAGCCGCTGGCCGACGCGGGCCGCTTCGGCCTGCACGCCGCGGCCAACCTGGACGAGGCGGTGCGGTTGGCCCGCACGGCACTGGGCGAGAAGGGCGGGGTGGTGTTGCTTTCGCCGGGCGCCCCGAGTTACGGGGTCTACCGGGATTACGTCGCCCGCGGCCGACATTTCGCCGAGCTGGGCGGCTTTGATCCGGAGCAGATCACGGCGATCCCGGGGATCGGGATCGGGTAGAGCGGACTGTTGGTCCGCTGCCGTTCGCGACGGCAGGCACCGCGCCAACGGCGTAGCGGACTAACAGTCCGCTCTACCCAGTCGGCTCAATCCCGTCGGTCGTACAGTCGGTCGTACCCCGTCGGTCTACCCCGTCCGCAATACCCGTCGGCGCAATCCCACCGCCAGTCCGTCACGCCTGCCGTCATACACTCCGGATTCCATCTGGAGGAGCAGACGCATGAGCAGGCAATGGCAGTGGGGTGCGGCGGTGTTGTTGGGCATGACGGCACTGCCGGCGGTGGCCGCGATGCAGGCCAAGCCGGTGGAGTGGAAGCACGAGGGGACCACCTTCAGCGGCGTGCTGGTCTATGACGACGAAGACAACGACACGCGCCCCGGCCTGGTGATGGTGCCGAACTGGAAGGGCGTCAATGCGTCGGCGATCGCCAAGGCCAAGCAGCTGGCCGGCGACGACTACGTGGTGCTGGTCGCCGATGTGTACGGCAAGGGCGTGCGCCCGAAGACCGATGCCGAGGCCGGCCCGGTGGCGACCAAGCTGCGCAATGACCGGCCCGTGCTGCGCGCGCGTGCGCTGAAGGCGCTGGAGGTGCTGAAAGCCCAGGCGGGCAGCGCGCCGCTGGATGTGTCGAAGATCGGCGCGGTTGGCTTCTGCTTCGGTGGCACCACGGTGCTGGAACTGGCCCGTGCCGGCGCACCGTTGGCGGGCGTGGTGAGCCTGCATGGTGGCCTGGGCTCGCCGCTGCCGGCCAAGGCGGGGGATACGCATCCGTCGGTGCTGGTGCTCAATGGCGCCGACGACAAGAGCGTGAGCAAGGACGACATCGCCGGCTTCGAGCAGGAGATGAACGCGGCCAAGGTCGATTGGGAATTCACCAACTACAGCGGGGCGGTGCACTGCTTCGCCGAGGCCGATGCCAACAGCCCGCCGGGATGCGCGTACAACGAGCGCGCGGCGAAGCGGGCGTGGAAGTCGCTGGACGCGTTCTTTGAGGGGCTGTTCGACCGGCGGTAAGGGGTCGACCCGTTCGGTTGGTATTGCGTGGAGCCGGCCATCGGCCGGCACTACCGCTTTCGGTTGGTATTGGCTGGAGCCGGCCAGCGGCCGGCACTACCCGTTCGCATTGATGCGAACGACCGCGTTCGCATCAATGCGAACGCTGTACCGCGTAGCGGGCCAGGCCGCGCAGTGCGGCCACGGCATCGTTGTCGGCCAGGCCGTCGAGCGCGCGCTCGGCGGCATCGGCATATTCCTCGGCACGACGCCGGCTGTACTCCAGCCCGCCGGTGGCGTGGATGGCGGCCAGCACCTCCGGCATCGCATCGGCGTCGCCGTTCTGCACGATCTCGCGCAGGCGCTCACGGGTGGCGGCATCGGAGTGCGCCATCGCGTGGATCAGCGGCAGGGTGGCCTTGCCTTCGGCCAGGTCGTCGCCCAGGTTCTTGCCCAGTTCGTCGGCATTGGCCGAATAATCCAGCACATCGTCGGCGATCTGGAACGCATAGCCCAGGTGCATGCCGTAGTCGAACAGCGCCTGCTGGGTGGCGTCATCCACACCGCTGGCCAGTGCGCCGAGGCGGGTGCCGGCGGCGAACAGCACGGCGGTCTTGCGCTCGATCACGCGCAGGTAGGCGGCTTCGTCGGTGTCCGGGTTGTGCACGTGCAGCAGCTGCAGCACCTCGCCTTCGGCGATGCGGTTGGTGGTGTCGGCCAGAATCTGCATGACCGGCATGCGGTCCAGCTCCACCATCAGCTGGAAGCTGCGCGAATACAGGAAATCGCCGACCAGCACGCTGGGCGCATTGCCCCATAGCGCGTTGGCCGTGCTGCGGCCGCGGCGCAGGCTGGACTCGTCCACCACGTCGTCGTGCAGCAGGGTCGAGGTGTGGATGAACTCGATGATCGCCGCCAACTGGTGGTGTTCCGGGCCGGCCTGGCCGACCGCGTGGCCGGCCAGCATCACCAGCATGGGGCGGAGCCGCTTGCCGCCGGCGGAGATGATGTGGTCGGCGATCTGGTTGATCAGCACGACATCCGAGGACAGTCGGCGGCGAATCAGTGCATCGACGGCGGCCATGTCGGGCGCGGCGAGCGACTGGATCTGGGGCAGGCCCAGCGCGGGGCGGGTGTCTTCGGTGATGGTCATGCGGTCTGACTTTCAGGCGTGGGCGGAATTATAGGCGGTACGGCCGTCTTCCGCCCGCGAAGGTCGCGCCGGCCGGCCGCGCGGCCCGCGTCCGCCCCGGGCGGCGCGGCGACGGCAGCACGCAGGGCGTGAATACGTATGCATGCAGCGCCACCGCCAAGGGTGCGCCGCTAAGCTTGTCGGGTATGTTCTGGCGCCCCTTGGCGGGTGCCCTGGAAGCCCGGAGGGGGGCCCTCGATGACGCAGACTCCATGGTGGCGCGGTGCCGTCATCTATCAGATTTACCCGCGCAGTTTCCTGGATGCCAACGGTGATGGGGTGGGCGACCTGCCCGGCATCATCGAGCGCCTGGACTACGTGGCCTCGCTGGGCGTGGACGCGATCTGGATTTCGCCGTTCTTCACTTCGCCGATGGCCGACTTCGGCTACGACATCGCCGACCACCGCGATGTGGACCCGTTGTTCGGCACCCTGGCCGACTTCGATCGGCTGCTGGCCAAGGCGCATGCGCTGGGCCTGAAGGTGATGATCGACCAGGTGTTCAGCCATACCTCGATCGAGCACGCCTGGTTCCGCGAGAGCCGCCAGGACCGCACCAATCCCAAAGCGGACTGGTACGTGTGGGCCGACCCGCGCGAAGACGGCACCCCGCCCAACAACTGGATGTCCATCTTCGGGGGCGTGGCCTGGCAGTGGGAGCCGCGCCGCGAGCAGTACTTCCTGCACAACTTCCTGGCCGACCAGCCGGACCTGGATTTCCACAACCCGACCGTGCAGCAGGCCACGCTGGATTACGTGCGCTTCTGGCTGGACCGCGGCGTGGATGGCTTCCGCCTGGATTCCATCAACTTCTGCTTCCACGACAAGCAGCTGCGCGACAACCCGGCCAAGCCGCTGGAAAAGCGCCTGGGCCGCGGCTTCAGCACCGACAACCCGTACGCGTACCAGTACCACTATTACAACAACACCCAGCCGGAGAACCTGCCGTTCATCGAGCGCCTGCGCGCGCTGCTGGACGAGTACCCGGGCGCGGTCAGCCTGGGCGAGATCTCCGCCGAGGATTCGCTGGCGACCACGGCCGAGTACACCGCGCCGGGCCGGCTGCACATGGGCTACAGCTTCGAGCTGCTGGTGAAGGACTACAGCGCCGCCTACATCCGCGACACCGTGTCGCGGCTGGAAGCGACCATGACCGAAGGCTGGCCGTGCTGGGCGATCTCCAACCATGACGTGGAGCGCGCGGTGACCCGCTGGGGCGGGCATCCGGCGCAGCCGCGGCTGGCGCGCCTGCTGGTGGCGGTGCTGTGTTCGCTGCGCGGTTCGATCTGCCTGTACCAGGGCGAAGAGCTGGGCCTGGGCGAGGCGGACGTGCCGTTCGAGGCGCTGCAGGACCCCTACGGCATCACCTTCTGGCCGAACTTCAAGGGCCGCGACGGCTGCCGCACGCCGATGCCGTGGCTGGACGCGCCGCTGGCCGGGTTCACCACGGGGGAGCCGTGGCTGCCGATTCCGGCCGATCACCGCGCCCGCTCGGTAGCCCTGCAGGAGCACGACCCGCACTCGGTGCTGAGCGCGTTCCGCCAGTTCCTGGCGTGGCGCCGCACGATGCCGACGCTGCTGCTGGGCGACATCCGCTTCCTGGAGACCGTCGAGCCGGTGCTGATGTTCGAGCGTTCGCACGCAGGTGAAACGCTGCTGCTGGCGTTCAACCTGTCGGCGGAGGAGACCCAGGTGGCGTTGCCCGAAGGCGAGTGGCACGCGCTGCAGGTGCCGGGCCCGGATGCGGGGCAGGCCCAAGCGGCGCAGCTGCACCTCCCGGCGCAGGCGATGTACTGCGCGCGCCGCGCCTGATTCACGATTTCCGGTGGTATTGAAGGGCGGAACCGAGAGGTTCCGCCCTTTTTTTGTTCTTCGCTCAATTCCCAGGTCAGTAGAAGCGTGGTGCACGGTCTTCGATCAGGTTCATCGCGAGCGTTGAGGGCCCCGCCGCGGCCGGCAGGCCCCTATGCAAATGTCCCCCGGCGTCGGCCTGCGCCGCCGCC
>NZ_DAMCID010000012.1:95114-133622 GCF_032099025.1 Stenotrophomonas sp. | reverse complement strand
GGACATTTGCATAGGGGCCTGCCGGCCGCGGCGGGGCCCTCAACGCTCGCGACGACACCGATCGAAGACCATGCGCCACGCTTCCACGGGCCTGAAGAATCAAGCGCCCTGAACGCAGTCGGGGCCCAAGAAGGGCCCCGATGCTTTGGTCTGTGCGGCGAGAATCCGCCTCAGCGCAGGCCCGTCTCGTTGCGGGCGATGACCAGGCGCTGGATTTCCGAGGTGCCTTCGTAGATCTCGGTGATCTTGGCATCGCGGAAGTAACGCTCCAGCGGCATTTCCTTGGAGTAGCCCATGCCGCCGTGGATCTGCACGGCCTGGTGGGTGATCCACATGGCCGCTTCCGACGCGGTCAGCTTGGCAATCGCCGCCTCGTTGCTGAAGCGCTTGCCCTGGCCCTTCACCCACGCCGCGCGCAGCGTCAGCAGCAACGCTGCATCCAGCTTGCACTTCATGTCGGCGATCTTGGCCTGCGTCATCTGGAACGTGCCGATCGGCGCGCCGAAGGCCTTGCGGTCCTTCACGTACTCGATGGTCGCCTCATACGCCGCACGCGCGATGCCGATGGCCTGCGAGGCGATGCCGATACGGCCGGCATCCAGCACGCCCATCGCAATCTTGAAGCCCTCGCCTTCCTTGCCGACGATGTCTTCTTCCGCCGCCACGTAATCCTGGAACTCGATCTCGCAGGTGGCCGACGCGCGGATGCCCAGCTTCGGCTCCGTCTTGCCGCGATGGAAGCCGGCCTTGTCCGTGTCGATCATGAAGGCCGTGATCCCGCGTGCACCTGCCGTCGGGTCGGTCATCGCGAACAGCACGATGTACTTGGCCACCGGGCCCGAGGTGATCCAGCTCTTCTTGCCGTTGATCACGTACGTACCGTCGGCCTGCTTGACCGCGCGGCAGCGCATGGCGGTGGCGTCCGAGCCGGACTGCGGCTCGGTCAGCGCGAACGCACCAATGGCCTCGCCCTCGGCAATCGCGCGCACGTACTTCTGCTTCTGCGCTTCGCTGCCGTGGGTCAGGATGCCGTTGCAGAACAGCGAATTGTTGACCGACATGATCGTCGAATGCGCGGCGTCACCGGCGGCGACCTCCACCATCGCCAGCACGTACGCAATCGGATCCATGCCGGCGCCGCCGTATTCGGCCGGCACCTCGATGCCCATCAGCCCGTTTTCGCCCAGCAGGCGGATGTTCTCCAGCGGGAACTCGCCGGTACGGTCATGATGCTCGGCGCTCGGCGCGATTTTTTCCTGCGCGATACGCCGCGCGACGTCCTGCAGCATCAGCTGCTCTTCGGTGAAACTGAAATCCACAACACCCTCCCGGGAACATGTCGATATAGGCCGCGCAACGCGCGTCCAGGTGCGGCGATTGTACCGGCGGCCGGCCAATCCCGGCTGACTTGACCGCAGCGCACGCGGGACCGAAAATATCTCTATATCGCGATAGGTAGATATTTATGGATCTCGAGGACTGGTCGGTCCGGCTGAAAGTGTTCGCCGACGCCACCCGCGTACGCCTGCTGGCGCTGCTGGAACAGGAAGAACTGACCGTGGCCGAGCTGTCGGCCATCACCACCCTGGCGCAGCCGCGCGTGTCCACCCACCTGGCCCGGCTCAAGGAAGCCGGCCTGGTCCGGGACCGTCGTGCCGGCGTGTCTGCCTATTATCGCTTCGACGACGCCGCCCTGGACCCGGCGCAGCGCGCCTTGTGGCACGCGCTCAGCACCGGCAGCGACGACCCGCTGCTGCGTCAGGATGCTGAACGCGTGGCCAGCGTGTTGGCCAGCCGTGCCTCCGACCAGAACTGGGCCGACAGCGTGGCCGGCGACATGGAACGCCATTATTCCCCGGGCCGCACCTGGGAGGCGCTGGCGCGGACCGCGCTGCCCCTGCTGGAAACCGGCGATGTGCTGGATATCGCCTCGGGCGACGGCGTGCTCGCCGAACTCGTGGCCCCGCATGCCAAGCGCTACGTCTGCATCGATACCAGCGCCCGCGTGGTGGCCGCCGCCAGCGAACGCCTGCGCCGCCTGGCCAACGTGGAAGTGCGCGAGGGCGACATGCATGCCCTGCCCTTCAAGGACCGCAGCTTCGACCTGGTCGTGCTGATGCACGCCCTCACCTACGCCGCCAAACCCGCCCAGGCCGTGGCCGAAGGCGCGCGCGTGCTGCGCTCCGGCGGCCGCCTGCTGTTGTGCAGCCTGGCCCGCCACGAGCACAAGGCGGCAGTGGATGCCTACGGCCACGTCAACCTGGGCTTCTCGGACAAGGAGCTGCGCAAGTTCGTCGAGAAGGCCGGGCTGGTCGTGTCCAGCCTGGAAACCGTGACCCGCGAGAAGCGTCCGCCGCATTTCGAAGTCATTTCATTGATTGCCAGCAAGCCCTGAGGTTCCTGCCATGTCCCTGCCCTGGTTGCACCCCGATCGTGTCCGCGCCCTGGAAGACGCACTCGCGCAGCGCATCCTGATCATCGACGGTGCGATGGGGACCATGATCCAGCGCCACGGCCTGGAAGAGGACGATTACCGCGGCGAACGCTTCGCCGGCGGCTTCGACACCGCCCACCGCCCCGGCTGCGCGCACGGCGCCGATGCGCCGGCACCGGAGGGGCATGATCTCAAGGGCAACAACGACCTGCTGCTGCTGAGCCGGCCCGAGGTCATCGCCGGCATCCACACCGCCTACCTGGAGGCCGGTGCCGACCTGATCGAGACCAACACCTTCAACGCCACCTCGGTCAGCCAGGCCGACTACCACCTGGAACACCTGGTCTACGAGTTGAACAAGGCCGGCGCCGCCGTGGCGCGCGCGTGCTGTGACGCGGTCGAGGCCACCACGCCCGACAAACCGCGCTTCGTGATCGGCGTGCTGGGCCCCACCAGCCGCACCGCCTCGATCAGCCCGGACGTCAACGACCCGGGCTTCCGCAACACCAGTTTCGACGCGCTGCGCGAGACCTACCGCGAGGCCATCGATGGCCTGATCGATGGCGGCGCCGACACCCTGATGGTCGAGACCATTTTCGACACGCTCAATGCCAAGGCCGCGCTGTTCGCGATCGAAGAGGCATTCGACGACCGCGGGGCGCGACTGCCGATCATGATCTCCGGCACGATCACCGATGCCTCCGGGCGCACCCTGTCGGGGCAGACCGCCGAGGCGTTCTATGCCTCGGTGGCGCACAGCCGGCCGCTCTCGGTAGGCCTGAACTGCGCGCTCGGTGCCAGCGATATGCGCCCGCATGTGGAAACACTGTCGATCGTGGCCGATTGCCGGGTCAGTGCGCACCCCAACGCGGGCCTGCCCAACGCCTTCGGCGAGTACGACGAGACGCCCGAGGAAATGGCCACCACCCTGCGCGAGTTCGCCAGTGCCGGCCTGCTCAATCTGGTCGGCGGATGCTGCGGCACCTCGCCCGCGCACATCCAGGCCATCGCCGAGGCCGTCGCCGACCTGCCGCCGCGCGCCCTGCCCGCGCCGGCGCTGGAGGATGCGGCATGACCGCCTGAGCCACCGTTTCACCCGTTGCCGTTGACCTCCCTCCGCCAGCCCGTGCCCGCCCGCCCATGACGCCTTCCCGCCACACCCGCCTGTCCGGTCTCGAGCCGCTGGTCATCACCCCGGACCTGCTGTTCGTGAACATCGGCGAGCGCACCAACGTCACCGGTAGCGCGCAGTTCCGCAAGCTGGTCAAGGAAGAGCGTTACGAAGAGGCGGTGGAAGTGGCGCGCCAGCAGGTCGCCAGCGGCGCGCAGATCCTCGACGTGAACATGGACGAGGGCCTGATCGACTCCGAGAAGGCGATGACGCGCTATCTCAACCTGATCATGTCCGAGCCGGATATCGCGCGGATTCCGGTGATGGTCGACTCCTCCAAGTGGAGCGTGATCGAAGCCGGCCTGAAGTGCCTGCAGGGCAAGAGTGTGGTCAACTCGATCTCGCTCAAGGAAGGCGAGGCGCAGTTCATCGATCATGCGCGAAAGGTGCTCCGCTACGGCGCGGCGGCGGTGGTGATGGCCTTCGACGAAGACGGCCAGGCCGACACCTGCGCGCGCAAGGTGGAGATCTGCACCCGCGCCTACCGCATCCTGGTGGACCAGGTGGGTTTCCCGCCGCAGGACATCATCTTCGACCCGAACATCTTTGCCGTGGCCACCGGCATCGAGGAACACGACAACTACGCGGCGGACTTCATCGAGGCCACCCGCATCATCAAACGCACGCTGCCGCACTGCCATGTCTCCGGCGGCGTCTCCAACGTGTCGTTCTCGTTCCGCGGCAATGAAACCGTGCGCCAGGCGATCCACTCGGTGTTCCTCTACCACGCCATCGCGGCGGGCATGGACATGGGCATCGTCAACGCCGGCGCGATGCCGATCTACGACGACCTGGACCCGGAGCTGCGCGAGCGCGTGGAGGATGTGATCCTCAACCGGCGCCGCGACGGCACCGAGCGGCTGCTGGAGGCCGCCGAGCGGTACAAGGGCAAGAAAGGCGAGATCAAGGGCGAGGACCTGGCCTGGCGCGAGAAGCCGATCGACGCGCGGCTGGCGCATGCGCTGGTGCACGGACTGGATGCCTGGGTGGAGGCAGATACCGAAGAAGCCCGCATCCGCTCCAGCCGCCCGCTGGACGTGATCGAAGGGCCGCTGATGGATGGCATGAACGTGGTCGGCGACCTGTTCGGCGCCGGCAAGATGTTCCTGCCACAGGTGGTGAAGTCCGCGCGCGTGATGAAGAAGGCGGTGGCCTACCTGCTGCCCTTCATCGAGGCCGAGAAGCTGCGCAGCGGCGACACCGCCAAAAGCAACGGCAAGATCATCATGGCCACGGTCAAGGGCGACGTGCATGACATCGGCAAGAACATCGTCGGCGTGGTCCTGGCCTGCAACAACTTCGAGGTGATCGACCTGGGCGTGATGGTGCCGGCGCAGAAGATCCTGGACGCGGCGCGTGCGGAAAACGCCGACATCATCGGCCTGTCCGGGCTGATCACACCGTCGCTGGAAGAGATGAGCCACGTGGCCCGCGAGATGGAACGGCAGGGCTTCACCCTGCCGCTGATGATCGGCGGCGCCACCACCTCGCGCGCGCACACTGCGCTGAAGATCGACCCGCACTACAAGGCCCCCACGGTATGGGTGAAAGACGCCTCGCGCGCGGTCGGCGTGGCGCAGTCGCTGATCTCCACCGAACTGCGTGCGGCTTTCGTGGCCGCCAACGAGGCCGACTACGCCGACATCCGCCTGCGCCACCGCAACCGGGGCGACGCCAAGCGCCTGGTCACGCTGGCCAAGGCGCGCGCGCAGCGTTTCGACGGCGACTGGGCCAACTACCAGCCCCCCACCCCGCGCAAGCCGGGCCTGCACGTGCTGGACGATTACCCGCTGGCCGACCTGGTCGAGGTGATCGACTGGACGCCCTTCTTCCAGGCATGGGAGCTGGCCGGCAAGTACCCGGCCATCCTCACCGACGAGATCGTCGGTACCCAGGCTACCGAGCTGTACCGCGATGCCCGCGCGATGCTGGACCGCATCGTCGCCGAGCGCTGGCTGACCGCCAAGGCCGTGTTCGGGCTGTGGCCGGCCAACAGCGTCGGTGACGACGTGCACCTGACCACCGACGCGGGTCCGGCCGTGCTGCACTTCCTGCGCCAGCAGGTGGACAAGCCGGTGGAGCGCCCGGACTTCTGCCTGGCCGACTTCATTGCGCCTGCCGACAGCGGCAGGCAGGACTGGATCGGCGGCTTCGCGGTGACGGCCGGCATCGGCATCGACTCGCACGTGGCGCGCTTCGAAGCCGACCATGACGACTACAACGCGATCCTGCTCAAGGCGCTGGCCGACCGCTTGGCCGAGGCGCTCGCCGAGCGTCTGCACCAGCACGTGCGCACCGACTACTGGGGCTACCAGCCCGACGAGACGCTGGACAACGAATCCCTCATTGCCGAGAAATACAGCGGCATCCGCCCCGCCCCGGGCTATCCGGCCTGCCCCGAGCACAGCGAGAAGTCCACACTGTTCCGGCTGCTCGATGCCGAGCGCAACGCGGACATGCAGCTGACCGAAAGTTTCGCGATGCTGCCGACGGCGGCGGTGTCGGGCTATTACTTCAGCCACCCGCAGAGCCAGTACTTCGTGGTCGGCCGGGTAACGCGCGAACAGGTCAGCGACTATGCCAAGCGCAAGGGCGTGGACCGTGTGCAGGCCGAGCGCTGGCTGGCCTCCAATCTCGACTACGATCCGGAATGACCGCCACGGCAGCCAGGGCGGTTGGGTCCGCTGTAGAGCCGACGGTTGGGTGGACGGTAGAGCCGACGGTAGAGCCGACTGTAGAGCCGACTGTTAGTCGGCTGGCATCCGAAGCAGCCGTCTAACAGACGGCTCTACCGCCTCCGAAGCAGCCGTCTAACAGACGGCTCTACCGCATCCGAAGCAGCCGTCTAACAGACGGCTCTACCGCCTCTGAAGCAGCCGTCCAACAGACGGCTCTACCGCGTCCGAAGCAGCCGTCTAACAGACGGCTCTACCCCGCGGGCCAGCTGTGGACGACGCGACGGATTACCAGACCAGGTCGTCAGGCACCTGGTAGGCCGGATCCGCATAGGGATCGTCTTCGGCCGGCGCATTCGGGTCCACGCGCAGTGCCACCGACGGGGCGAAGATCGCCTCGGCTTCGTCCAGCACCGCGGCGGTCACCAGCATGTAGCGGCCGTTCTGCTGCAGCACGCCCAGTTCGCCGGCGTTGAGTGCCTTGAGCTGGTCGGCGGTCACGTAGATGCGCTTGATCTTGCCGCCATAGTTGAAGTGGCGTGCAATCTCCGCGCCGGCGTCGTTCAACGACTTGCCTTCCAGCAGCACGTCGAGCTTTGCCTTGGCCTCGCGGCGCAGGCGCGCCTCTTCCTGCTTCAGGCGCTCCGCTTCAATGCGGTCGTCCTTTTCCTTCTGCGCGCGGATCGCGTAGGCCTTGGCCAGGTCGATATCCTCGCGCGAACGCGGCTTGCCCTGGCCGGGGTTCTGGCCCTGGCCGGGGCGTGCGGCGCCGCCCGGGCGCCCTTTGCCCGGCGGTCCACGGCGGGCATCGCCATCACGCGCGGGGCGTTGCCCGTCACGCGGCGGACGCGCGCCTTCGGCCTTGGCCGGCGGACGGGCGCCGTGCGGCTTGTTCGGGGGCCGGCCGTCGCGGCGGGCGTCGGGGGTGCGTTCGGGCTTGGGCGCGGACTTGAAGCCCAGGCCCAGCAGCTGGTCGCGGAGGGTATCGCTCATGGCGTCAGATCGATCAGTAGTGCGGGGGCGGCGGTTCTTCGCCCGAATCGGAATACAGCGCGTTGCGGACCTTGCCCAGGTCCTCCAGCAGCAGGCGGGTCAGGTCCGCGTTGCGGGTGCCCTCGATGCGGGCATCGGCGAGGGCTTCGCTCAGCTCGGCCAGTGCCTGTTCCTGGAAGGACACGCGCATTTCCAGTTCGATCAGGCGCGCTTCCAGCGCCTGCTCACGCGCGGAGGGAGTGGTCTCATGCATGCAGCGAACGTCCCCGGCCAATGCCGTAATAGGCCAGGCCCGCGGCTTCGATCTCCTGCGGGTCATACAGATTGCGGCCGTCGAAGACCACCGCGTCTTTCAATGTTTCGCGCAGGCGGACGAAGTCCGGGCTGCGGAACTGCTTCCATTCGGTGACCACGACCAGCGCATCGGCGCCGTCCAGCGCGTCGTAGGCACTGTCGCAGAACACCAGGTCATCGCGCTCGCCGAAGATGCGGCGGGCCTCGTCGGTGGCTTCCGGGTCGTAGGCGCGCACGCGCGCGCCGCCTTCCCACAGCTGCGCCAGCAGGCGCCGGCTCGACGCCTCGCGCATGTCGTCGGTATTGGGCTTGAAGGCCAGGCCCCACACCGCAAAGGTGCGGCCACGCACGCCCTCGTCTTCGCCACGGTCGTAGTGGCGCTGGATCAGCTGGAACAGGTGACCCTTCTGCGCATCGTTGACCGCCTCCACCGCATTGAGCAGCTTGGGCTCATGCCCGTACTGCTGCGCGGTGCGCGCCAGCGCCTGCACATCTTTCGGGAAACACGAACCGCCGTAGCCCGCACCGGGATAGATGAAGTGCCAACCGATGCGCGGGTCCGAGCCGATGCCCTGGCGAACCTGCTCGATGTCGGCACCGACCTTCTCGGCGATGTTGGCGATTTCGTTCATGAACGAAATCTTGGTCGCCAGCATGGCGTTGGCGGCGTACTTGGTCAGTTCCGCCGAGCGCACGTCCATCTCCACCACGCGGTCGTGGTTGCGGTTGAACGGGGCGTACAGGCGACGCATCAGCGCGATCGAATCGGGGCTGGACGCACCGATCACGATGCGGTCGGGCCGCATGCAGTCGGCCACCGCGTCGCCTTCCTTGAGGAATTCGGGGTTGGAGACCACGTCGAACGCGATGTCCAGGCCACGCGCGGCCAGTACCTCGGCAATGGCGGCGCGGACCTTGTCGGCCGTGCCTACCGGCACGGTCGACTTGTTGACCACCACGGTCGGCACGGTCATGTGCTGGCCGATGGTGCGGGCCACGGCCAGCACGTACTGCAGGTCGGCGCTGCCGTCCTCGTCCGGTGGCGTGCCCACGGCGATGAAGATCACCTGGCCATGCGTGACCGCCGATGCGGCGTCGCTGGTGAAGGCCAGCCGCAACGCGGCATGGTTGGCCTTGACCATCGGCTCCAGGCCCGGCTCGTAGATCGGGATGACGCCACGGTTGAGGCCGTCGACCTTGGCCTGGTCGATATCGACGCAGACCACCTGGTGGCCAACATCGGCCAGGCAGGTACCCGTGACCAGACCGACATAGCCGGTACCGAAAATCGCAACACGCATGTCCGTGGTGACTCCAGTTCCGATTACGGAAGGACGTTCAGCAGTTCAACGTCGAAGGTCAGCGTCGCGTTCGGACCGATCGGGCCGCCCTGCGTACCCTGTTCGCCGTAGGCCAGCTCGCCCGGGATCCAGAAACGGTACTTGGAACCGACCGGCATCAGCGAGACGCCCTCGGTCCAGCCCTTGATCACCTGGTCCAGGCCGAACTCGACCGGCTGGCCGCGCTGGTAGCTGCTGTCGAAGACGGTGCCGTCAAGCAGCTTGCCTTCATAGTTCACGCGCACCTTGCTGGTCGGCATCGGGCGTTCGCCCGAACCCGGACGCAGCACCTGGTACTGCAGGCCCGACGCGGTGGTGACCACGCCCGGCACGGTCTTGTTCTTGGCCATGAAGGCGTTGCCTTCGGTGCGGTTGGTGCCGGCCTGTGCGGCGGCCTTGGCCTGCTGCTCGGCCTGCTTGGCGGCCATGAAGCCCTCCAGCGTGGCCTTGGCCTGCTCGGCCGTCATCTTCGGCGTGCCCTTGTTGAACGTGGTGTTGACCGCGTCGAACAGCGCATCCAGGTCCACATCGTCCTTCAGCGGTGCCAGCGACGGGCCCACCGCATAGCTGCCCAGCATCAGGCCGACCTTTTCACGGTCCACCTTCGGTGCCGGGGTGCCCGGTGCCACGCCCGGAACCGGCTGGCCGCTCTTGGCCGCCATGGCCATGCGCAGCGCCTGGTCGGTCTTCTGTGCTTCGTCCTGGCTGATCAGCGGCTGCTTGCCGTCGAAGGCATTGGTCACGCCGCGACGCAGGGCCGCCAGGTCGATCTCGCTGGAGATCGGGGCGAACGAGTTGGCCACATCGATGCCGATGGCGTAGCCGAGCTTTTCACGCTGGGAGGTCAAAACGGAGGTCTCCTTGGCAGCCGCACCTGCGGCCGGTTGTTGCGACATCGCGGTACCGGTGGCACCCATCGCCAGAATCAGAACCGACGCCGCGGCGCCGCGCATTCCCATCTTCATTCGCTGCTTTCCTGGAAGTGACTGGACGCCGACGTCGGCGCGAAACGAGCATTGTCGCACGCACGTGCGAGATGTCGAGGATGTCAGCGCGTTGCGGGCGTGACAGACAGCTCGCGTTCGATGGCCGCGACCAGCGCCGGATCATCGGGGGTGATCTTGCTGGGGAACTGCGCCACCACCCGACCGTCGCGCGCCAGCAGGTATTTATGGAAGTTCCAGCCCGGCTGCACGCCCGTGGCGGCGGCGAGGCGCTGATACAGCGGCGTCGCTTCCGGCCCGGTCACCTGCACCTTCTGGAACATGGGGAACTTGACGCCATAGGTCAGCGTGCAGAATTCCTGGATCTGCGCCTCGCTGCCCGGCTCCTGGCCCTTGAAGTCATTGGACGGGAAGCCCAGCACCGAAAAACCGCGCGCCGCATACTTCTTCTGCAGCGCTTCCAGGCCTTCGTACTGCGGGGTGAACCCGCATTTGCTGGCGGTATTGACCACCAGCAGCACCTTGCCGCCGTACTGCTTCTGCAGGTTGACGTCAGTTTTTCCCGCCAGCGGCCGGTAGTTCAGGTCCAACAGGCCAGCGGCCTGGGCCGCGCCACTGCCCAGCAGCCCGACCAGCAGCAGACCGCTGCCCCAACGACGGGCGCGCGCCCGCGCAGCATGGAACGGGGACGGCACGCGGTGGGTCTGGGGCATCACGGAACTCCGGATCGGGGGCTGGAAACCCTGCGTTGCAGGGGCAGGCGGACTATATCACCGGGGGTTTTGGCGGAGTGTCTGCGTGCCGGCACGCGCTGCCGATTGCCCTGTCTGGTGGGCATTTCGCTGCAGTTGACGCACATGGCCGTCACCGCGCTGAATGCACACGGACCGGCTTCAACCGCCCGTTCGGATGGTAATTTCATGGAAATCAAGCACTTGAACATTGCGCACCGTCCTTGTCATGCCCCTGCCATCAGTTGGGTGATGTCGGGTATTGCACTTGGGCGTGCCGGTGTTATAGTTGCATACAACACCAGTCACCTGATGCAGGGGAAGCCCATGAACCGCATGCGCCACCACTCCGCCAAAGCCCTGACAGCCGCGTCCGCGCTGCTGTTGCTGGGCTGGTTCAGCATCCCCGCCGGTGACCGTGGCAGTGCTGCCGCCACCGGTGCGTTTGAAGGCCCGCAGGACGCAGGCGTCATCGAGGCAGGGACCGCCGACGGCGCCCCCACGCCCCCCCGCCGGCTGCACAGCTCCCTGTCCATGCCTTACTTCTCATTCGCACAGTCGCTGAACCCACGGAGCTGACCATGAGCGATATTCAATGGAGCGATGGTGCTCCGATCTACCGTCAGCTGAAAGAACGCGTGATTGCCATGATGCTTGACGGCATCATCAAGCCCGGCGACGCGCTGCCTTCGGTTCGACAGGTGGCCGCCGAGTACCAGCTCAACCCCATCACCGTTTCGCGCGCCTACCAGGAGCTGGCCGATGAAGGCCTGGTCGAGAAGCGCCGCGGCCTGGGCATGTTCATGACCGAAGAAGCGGCCACGCAGCTGCGCAGCAGCGAGCGCGACCGCTTCCTCAATGAAGAATGGCCGCTGGTCCTGGAGCGCATCCAGCGCCTGGGCCTGCATCTCGACGAATTGCTGCCCCAGGGGAAATCCTCATGAATGCCGTTGCAAGTGATGTCGTCATCTCCGCCCGAGGCCTGCGCAAGGCCTACAAGCAGACCCTCGCGCTGGACAACACCAGCTTCACCATCGCCCCGGGCCGCATCACCGGCCTGATCGGCCCCAACGGCGCCGGCAAGACCACGCTGCTCAAGGCGCTGCTGGGCCTGACCGCCGTGGAAGGCGAGCTGAGCGTACTGGGGCTGGACCCGAGCGTGCAGCGCAACGCACTGATGAATGAGGTGTGCTTCATCGCCGACGTGGCCGTGCTGCCGCGCTGGATGAAGGTGCGCGACGCGATCGACTTCGTTGCCGGGGTCCACCCGCGCTTCGACCGCGCCCGCTGCGAGCGCTTCCTGGCCAGCACCAAGCTGCAGCCCAAGCAGCGCGTGCGCGAACTGTCCAAGGGCATGATCGTGCAGCTGCACCTGGCACTGGTGATGGCCATCGACGCCAAGGTGCTGGTGCTGGACGAGCCCACCCTGGGCCTGGACATCCTGTACCGCAAGGAGTTCTACCAGCGCCTGCTGGAAGACTACTTCGACGAGCAGAAGACGATCATCGTGACCACCCACCAGGTGGAAGAGATCGAGCACATCCTCACCGACGTGATGTTCATCCGCGATGGCCGCATCGTGCTCACCACCGACATGGAAGACGTCGGCGAGCGCTACACCGAAGTACTGGTGTCGGCCGAGACGCTGGAGGCGGCACGCGCGCTCAAGCCGATCGACGAACGTTCCCTGCCCTTCGGCAAGACCGTGCTGCTGTACGACGGGGTGCCGCGCGCCCAGCTCACACCGCTTGGCGAACTCCGCAGCCCGGGGCTGGCGGATCTGTTCGTGGCCATCATGAAGGGAACCTACGCATGAACACCGTCAACCACCCCATCAGCAAGGCCAGCACCTTCAAGTGGCTGCTGAAGCGCGAATACTGGGAAAACCGCGGCGGTTTCCTGTGGGCGCCACTGATCGCCGGCGGCATCTCGCTGGTGATGAGCCTGATCGGCATTATGATCGGCCTGTGGGGCCTGCGCCGTGCGGCTGAAAGCGGCAACCTGCATATCGACAATACCAACGTCAACGTCAACGGCCTGGACCTCAAGGTGCTGACCGAGCAGCTGGATGCCAACAGCCTGGCCGACCTGGGCAACACCCTGGATGCCACGCTGGTACTCAGCTCGCTGTGGCCGTTCGTGGTGCTGGCCTTCGTGGTGTTCTTCTACTGCCTGGGCGCGCTGTATGACGACCGCCGCGACCGCAGCATCCTGTTCTGGAAGTCGCTGCCGCTGTCGGACACCCAGACCGTGCTGTCCAAGGCGTTGAGCGCACTGCTGGTGGCGCCGGTGATCGCGGTGATCGCCTCGGTGCTGACCATGTTCGGCTTCATGCTGATCCTGTCCATCGTTGCACTGGCGCACGGCGGCAACCCGATGACCCTGATCTGGGGCCCGGCCAGCCCGCTGACCTTCGTGGTCAGCCACCTGTCCTGGCTGCCGGTCTACCTGCTGTGGGCGCTGCCGACGGTGGGCTGGCTGCTGATGTGGTCGGCCTGGGCCAAGTCCAAGCCGTTCCTGTGGGCGGTGATGCTGCCGCTGTTTGCGGGCATCATCGTCAGCAGCACCCATGTCATGAAGCTGTTCGACATGACCAGCGGCTGGTTCTGGCAGCACATCGTGGGCCGCCTGCTGCTGGGCACGCTGCCGGGCAGCGACCTGTTCTACCGCACCGAACAGCTGCAGGCGGTGATGCGCGACAGCGACAACGTGGCCGCGGCACTGTCGCCGTCCAGCCAGCTGGCTGCGCTGCAGATGCCCGAGCTGTGGATCGGTGCGGCTGCCGGCGTGGTGTTCATCATCGTCGCCATCCGCCTGCGCCGCCGCGCCGGCGAAATCTGATCCCGATCCCTTTCGAGGAACTGCCCATGATCCGCACCATCGCCCTTGCTTCCCTGCTGTTGCTGCCGCTGACGGCGCTGGCCGATGAGCCGCAGTGCAAGTTCAACGCGCCGCGTGACCTCAAGCTCAACGTGGCCGGTGCCAAGGCCGTCGTGTTCGAGGTAAACCAGCACGACCTGGTGCTGCAGGCCGGGCCGGGCGCGCCCCAGCTCAGCGGCCGGGCCTGCGCGTCCAATGCCGACTGGCTGCGCGAGCTGACCGTCACCCAGGAGAAGGTGGGTGACAAGCTGGTGGTACGCCTGCAGCGTGAGAACCAGGGGCTGCGGTTCAACATGGGCGGCGACAGCTACGCCTACCTGGACCTGCGCGGCACGATCCCGGACAACGTGCTGGTCCAGCTGAAAGTGGGCTCGGGCGATGCAGGCGTTACCGGCGCACAGTCGCTCAGTGCGGATGTGGGCTCGGGCGACATCAAGCTGCGCGACATCAAGGGCCTGGTCACCGCGGCGATCGGCTCCGGCGATGTGGAGCTCGACGGTGCCGGTGCACTGAACCTGCTGTCGGTGGGCTCGGGCGACTTCACCGCCCGCAACCTGCGCGGCAACGCCACGGTCGGCACGATCGGCTCGGGCGACCTCACTCTGGACGGGGTGGCCGGCAATGTCGACATCAAGACCGTCGGTTCGGGTGACGTCGACCTGCGCCAGGTCAAGGGCACTGTCAGCATGGGCAACATCGGCTCGGGCGATTTCGAGGCCCGCGATGTCGGCGGCAGTGTCAAGGTCGAGCGCCACGGTTCCGGTGATGTAACGGTGCGCGGCGTCGGTGGCGACCTGACGGTAGCCAACAGCGGCAGCGGCGACATCAACCACAGCAGCGTCGGCGGCCGCGTGCAGCTGCCCCGCGGGAAGTAGCGCGGACGGTAGAGCGGACTGTTGGTCCGCTGCTCTCAACGACAAGCGGACTGACAGTCCGCTCTACACGCCTCAACACGGGATCTGACGATGAACATTCGACTGCTGCTGCCCACCCTGCTGCTGTGCCTGCCACTGGCGGCCTGCGGCAACGCCGATTCCAACAAGACCGACCCGGCCACCGGCAAGGCGGTGGTGGATGCGGATTCGATCGGCAAGAAGGTGCAGGACGCCACGGACAAGGCGCGCAAGGAGATCGCGCAGGGCAACATCAACATCTCCGACGGGCAGTCGAACAAGGCCGAAATCACGCCGCAAGGCGACCTGCTGATTAACGGCAAGGCGGTAACCATCGACGCCAACCAGCGCGCGCTGCTGCTGGACTACCGCAAGCAGGTGGAAAAACTGGCCGGTGCGGGCATGGAGATCGGCGTGGCCGGTGCCAACCTCGGCGTGAAGGCCGCCGGTGAGGCGCTGCGCGGCGTGTTCTCCGGCGACACCCAGGGTATCGAAGCCAAGGTGAACGCCGAGGCGGCCAAGATCGAAGCCAGCGCCAAGCAGCTGTGCGAGCTGCTGCCGACGATGATGGCCAGGCAGCAGGCACTGGCCGCGGCGCTGCCGGCCTTCAAGCCGTACGCCACGATGGACCAGCACGACATCGATGACTGCCACAACTGAGTCATCGCCGCCTGCGACGTTCGGTCGCAGGCGGGCCAACGGTACGGGGGGAGGACTACACTAGTCCTCCCCTTTTTTCATTCTTCGCCCGCCATGAAGAAGTTGTGCCTGCTGCTGTTCGCCCTGTTCTGCCTTGCCGCCACCGGCTGCGACCAGGAATACCGCAACCACCGCGCCGAGCGCGGCAAGCCCAAGATCACCGTCAGCGACGGCATGGTCACCGTGCGTCGCGCGCCGGCACCCAACATCATCGTGCTGCCCAACGGCCACATGAAGATCGACGAGATCGAAATCCCGCTCGACGCCGGCCAGCAGGCCCTGCTCCAGCAGATGTTCGGCCAGCTGCAGGTCCTGCGCCAGAACACCCTCACCGACGCGCCACCGGACCCGGACAAGCGCGCGATCAAGATCCAGGTCCCGCCCGGCATGCAGCCGATCCCGCCGGACCTCGTCACCCGCATCCCGGAGTTCAAGGCCTACACCGAGACCTTCGACAACCTGATGGCGGACCGGCGGTAAGGCGATGGGTGCCGACCGTCGGTTGGTACGCCAAACGCAAAACGCAAAACGAAAAAGCTGTCGTCTGCGTATCTCCGCGCACAGGGCCGGCGGGTACGGGGGTACGGGACACGCCGTAAATACGTCCATGTAGGCTCGTAGAAAACTTGCACGTGTATGCAATCCTGCATACACGGCAAGGCCTGGGTTGGGCGTCCTGCCCAACCCGCCGGGCGCATGCGCCCGGCCCATGTTTTCTACGGTCCCGTACCCCCGCACCCGCCGACCCTCTGTCAGTTGGTCGGGGGCCTGGGAAGATCAAGACCGGTTCAGATCAGTTCGATGCGTTACCGAACGTGGACGCACCAACGGCGGTTGTTTGGGAACCAACCTACCGGCATCGGCCCCAGCAACACGCCGTCCGTGTGCAGATGCCGAATTCGCGCCACACGCAGGGACACGCCGTGCGTGTCTGCTTCTCGCATCCGCACACAGCCAACTGTCGGGGGCGGGCGGCGGGTAGCCCCCGGAGGGACGCTAGAAAACATGGATGTTTTCTAGCAGCCTACAAGGACGTACTTGCGGCGTGTCCCGGAGCGGGGCTGCCCGACGCCCGCCCCAGCCCGTAGCAATGGAAACGCTGCATTGGCCTTGGCCTTGGCCATGGCTTTTGGCTTTTGCCTCTCAGCGCTCAGCTATCAGCGCTCAACCCCCGCCACCGCCGCCACCGGCGTGGATGCCGCCTGCGGTCAGGGTGGCCGGGTCGAGCAGGCGGCGCAGCTCCGCTTCTGAGAGACCGCTGTCTTCCTTTGCCACCTCCAGCACCGGGCGCTGCTCCTTGTAGGCGCGCTTGGCGATGGCCGCCGCCTTTTCGTAACCGATGATCGGATTCAACGCCGTCACCAGGATCGGATTGCGGGCCAACGCCTCACGCACGCGGTCCTCGCGTACCTTCAGCCCCGCGATGGCCGTATCGGCCAGCAGCCGCGAGATGTTCGACAACAGCCCGATCCCGTCCAGCAGGTTGGCCGCGATCAACGGCAGCGTCACGTTCAACTGGAAGTTGCCCGTCTGCCCCGCCACCGTGATCGCCGTGTGGTGGCCGATGACCTGCGCGCACACCATCACCGTCGCCTCCGGAATGACCGGATTGACCTTGCCCGGCATGATCGAACTGCCCGGCTGCAGTGCCGGCAACTCGATCTCGCCCAGCCCCGCCAACGGACCGGCATTCATCCAGCGCAGATCGTTCGCGATCTTGATCAGCGCCACCGCCAACGCATTGAGCTGGCCGGACAGCTCCACCGCATCATCCTGCGCCGCCAGCCCCTCGAACTTGTTCTCCGCGCTGTCGAACCGCACCCCCGTCTGCTGCTTCAGGCGCTTGGCCACCCGCTCGCCAAAGCGCGGATCGGCATTGATGCCCGTTCCGATCGCCGTGCCGCCCAGCGGCAGCCGTCGCAGCCGCTTCAGGCTGTCTTCCAGCCGCTCCTGCGCCGACGACAACTGCGCCGACCACGCACCGAATTCCTGCTCGAACGTCAGCGGCATCGCATCCATCAGATGCGTGCGCCCGGTCTTGACCACCTTGCGCAGCGCACGGCCGCGCTTGTCGATCGTCTTGCGCAGGTGCACCAGCGCCGGCAGCAGCTGTTCCTGCACCCCCAGCAGCGCCGACACACGCAGCGCAGTAGGAATCACGTCATTGGAACTCTGCCCCTGGTTGACGTGGTCGTTGGGATGCACCGCGGTCTTGCCGGTCTTGCCGGCCCGATTGGCCAGCGTGGCAATCACCTCGTTGGCATTCATGTTCGAGGATGTGCCCGACCCGGTCTGGTACACGTCGATCGGGAAGTGCGCGTCGTGGCGGCCCTCGGCCACCTCGTCCGCCGCCACTTCAATCGCCTTGCCGATGTTCTTCGGCAGATGGCCCAGCTCGGCATTCACCGCCGCCGCCGCGCCCTTGACCAGGCCCAGCGCGCGGATGAAGCCGCGCGGCATGCGCTGGCCCGACACCGGGAAATTGTCCACCGCGCGTTGCGTCTGCGCGCCCCACAGTGCGTCTGCGGGCACCTGCAGTTCGCCCATGCTGTCGTGCTCGGTCCTGAAACCCTTGCTCATTGCATCACTCCGAATCTTTCAGTAGGAAAGGGAACGGCGGCTGGCAACGGGCCTGATTCCCTGGCTGGCGGCTCTACGCACGATACTCCCAAGCAGGAATGAAACCCAACAGCGCTGCGCTTCGGCTATGCTCGGAATTCGTGTTCATTCAGGCATCACCTCTCTCCCATGGGCGACGACCCTCACTGTAGTGCGCGCCACACCCCACGGTTGTGGCCTGCCGATCCGCATGCCGCCGCCGCGGCCCGCACGTCCGCCGTCACCTGCAGCGCCCTGCGCCGGGGTCGGCGATGATCGTTGGCAACCTGCTGCTCCTGCTGCTGGCGCTGTTCCTGGTGGTGCTCAACGGCTTCTTCGTGGCCGCCGAATTCGCCCTGGTCAAACTGCGCCACACCCAGGCCGTCGGCCTGGCCGCCAGGCACGGCTGGCGCGGCCGACTGCTGCTCAACGTGCATTCGCACCTCGATGCCTACCTTTCCGCCTGCCAGCTCGGCATCACCCTGTCCTCGCTCGGCCTGGGCTGGGTGGGCGAGCCGGCCTTCGCCCACCTGCTGCAGCCGTTGTTCGACACGCTGGGCATGGGTCCGGAAGGCGCACGCCTCACCGCCTTCATCATCGCCTTCAGCCTGATTTCATTCCTGCATATCGTGCTGGGCGAGCTGGCCCCCAAGTCGATGGCCATCCGTCGCCCCGAAGCCATGTCGCTGTGGACGGCCGCGCCGCTGTACCTGTTCTACTGGGCGATGTTCCCGGCGATCTGGCTGCTCAACCACAGCGCCAACGCACTGCTGCGGCTGGTCGGCTGGGGCGATGTGGAACACACCTCGCACCGCTATTCGCGTGAGGAACTGAAGCTGATCGTCGCGCGCCAGCAGCCCGGCGCCGGCGCCCCCGACCAGGACCTCACCCTGATGAGCCACGCGCTGGAGCTGCCCGAGCTGGTGGCCGGCGACCTGATGCGCCCGCGCGAGCACATGCGCGTGTTCCGCCAGGGCATGGGGCTGCCCGAGGTGATGGCCGAATTCGCCGAGAGCCGCTACAGCCGCTACCCGTGGTTCGACCGCGACGGCGAAGAGGTGCTGGGCATCCTGCACATGAAGGACCTGCTGGTGGAGATCGCCCGTGGCCATCCCACCGACGACCTGCGTGCACTGCTGCGCCCGGCCAACCTGATCGCACTGGAGACCCCGGTGACATCGGTGCTGGAACGCTTCCGCACCGGCACCACGCACATGGCCCTGTGCGTGGAAGAACATGGCCGCATCCTGGGGTATTTCACTCTGGAGGACCTGCTGGAAGTGGTGGTCGGCGACATCGAGGACGAACACCCGCACGTGGTCAAGGACGCCCCGACCCGGGGGGCCGACGGCAGCCTGCTGGTGGCCGGGTCCACCTCCATCTTCCGCCTGGAGCGCCTGCTCGGCCGCGACCTGGCCGCGCCGGAACACCTGAACTCGGTGGGCGGCCTGATCGTGCATCAGCTGCAGCGGCTGCCCGAGGAGGGCGAAGTCGTGCGCATCGACGGATTCCTGTTCACCGTCAAGCGCATGGCCGGCCACCGCATCCAGGCGGTGACCGTGCGCCTGGCCCCCGAGGACGCCGACGAGGAGCCCGGGGCAGCGTAGAATGACGGCCCCCGCCGTCATTGCCTGCGCCCGCCATGTCCGAATTCGCCCTGCTCGCCCTGTCCCCGCTCGATGGCCGCTATGCCGGCAAGGTCGACGCCCTGCGCCCGATCTTCTCCGAGTACGGCCTGATCAAGGCCCGCGTGAAGGTCGAAGTGGAGTGGCTGCTGGCCCTGGCCGATGAGCCCGGCATTGCCGAGCTCGCCCCGTTCGCGCCGGCCGCCGCCGCCCGCCTGCGAGCCCTGGCCGACGACTTCGCCCCGGCGCACGCCGCCCGCGTGAAGGAGATCGAGCGCACCACCAACCATGACGTCAAGGCGGTGGAGTACTTCATCAAGGAACAGCTCAAGGGCGACGCCGAGCTGGGGCCCGCGCTGGAATTCGTGCATTTCGCCTGCACCAGCGAAGACATCAACAACCTCAGCTACGGCCTGATGCTCGAGCAGGCCCGCCGCGACGTGCTGCTGCCCTCGCTGGACGGCATCGCCACGCTCCTGCGCACGCTGGCCCACGCCCAGGCCGAACAGCCGATGCTCTCGCGCACCCACGGCCAGACCGCCTCGCCCACCACCCTGGGCAAGGAAGTGGCCAACGTCGTCGCCCGCCTGGAGCGTCAGCGCCGCCAGATCGCCGCGGTCGAGCTCACCGGCAAGATCAACGGCGCCGTCGGCAACTACAACGCCCATGCCATCGCCTACCCCGATGTAGACTGGCCGGCCTTCGCCCAGCGTTTCGTCGAAAGCCTGGGCCTGGTGTTCAACCCGTACACCACCCAGATCGAGCCGCACGACAACATCGCCGAGATCGGCGACGCCGCCCGCCGCGCCAACATCATCCTGATCGACCTGGCCCGCGACATCTGGGGCTACATCTCGCTTGGCTACTTCAAGCAGAAGCTCAAGGAAGGCGAAGTCGGCTCCTCGACCATGCCGCACAAGGTCAACCCGATCGACTTCGAAAACGCCGAAGGCAACTTCGGCATCGCCAACGCCCTGTTCGAGCATTTCAGCGCCAAGCTGCCGATCAGCCGCTGGCAGCGCGACCTGACCGATTCGACGGTGCTGCGCGCGCTGGGCACGGCCTTCGGCCACAGCCAAGTGGCGCTGGACTCGCTGTCCAAGGGGCTGGGCAAGCTGACCGTGAACCCCGAGCGCCTGAACGGCGACCTCGACGCGTCCTGGGAAGTGCTGGCCGAAGCCGTGCAGACCGTCATGCGTCGTTACGGCCTGCCCAACCCCTACGAACAGCTCAAGGCCCTGACCCGCGGCCAGGGCATCACCGCCGAATCGATGAAGGCCTTCGTCGAATCGCTGGACCTGCCGGAAGACGCCAAGCAGGGCCTGCGCACCCTCACCCCGGGCGGGTACATCGGCCTGGCGGCGGATCTGGCCAAGGCGATCTGAGCCGCGAATCAAAGCAGTGACCCCGAACGGGGCGTCGGCATGTCCGGCGCCCCGTTTTCGCTTGGGGTCCTCTGGGCCGGCCAACGGCCGGCGCTACCGGGAACAGCCGCGACAGCGCGGCGCAGGTGCAGATCCTGCCCAACCAGCGGACAATGGCGGGACGAGCGCGCGCTTCGTCTGCTGCGCCAACCGCATTCCGTCTACACGCTTCAAGGATTCCCCCATGGCCGCACGCAAGACCAAAACCCCCGTCATCGAAGTCCAGGCCCGTCCGGGTCTGCCGCTGGGCATGCCCGCCGCCACCTTCCTGCGCGATTACTGGCAGAAGCGCCCGCTGCTCATCCGCGGCGCCTTCCCCGATTTCGACACCCCCGTCCAACCCGAAGACCTCGCCGGCCTCGCCTGCGAAGAGACCGCCCTGTCGCGACTGATCAGCCACGACCGCGCCACCGATGGCTGGACCGTCCGCACCGGCCCGTTCCAGGAAGACGAATTCCCCGGCATGCCCGACCACGACTGGACCCTGCTGGTCCAGGACGTCGACAAGTGGGACCCCGACGTGCGCGCCCTGATCCAGCACTTCAACTTCCTGCCGCGCTGGCGCATGGACGACGTCATGATCAGCTTTGCCGCCACCGGCGGCTCGGTCGGCGCCCACGTCGACCAGTACGACGTTTTCCTGCTGCAGGCCTACGGCCACCGCCGCTGGCAGATCGACGCCAGCGAGTCGATCAAGGGCAAGCGCCCCCCGCTCGAGTTCCGCGACGACGTCGAACTCAAGCTGCTGCGCCGCTTCAAGCCCACCCACGACTGGGTGCTGGAACCGGGCGACATGCTGTACCTGCCGCCCAACGTCCCGCACAACGGCGTGGCCGAAGACCCCTGCCTGACCTTCTCGTTCGGCATGCGCGCCCCCGCCTCGGCCGAACTGATCAGCGACTACCTGGACACCCTGATCGAGGATGCCGATGAGGCCATCCGCTACCAGGACCCCGACCTCAAGGTCCCCGAAGACCCGAACGAAATCGACGTCGTCGCCATGAACCGCGTCGTTGAAGCCCTCAACGCCATCCGCATGAACGACCCCGACCGCCTGGGCGACTGGTTCGGCCGCTTCATCACGACCTACCGCGCCGCCGGTGAGGTCGTGGCCTCCGGCGATGCCCTGCCGCGCGACGCCGTGGAAGCCGCACTCGCCGAAGGCATCGAACTCGGCCGCCACCCCTGGGCCCGCCTCGCCTGGCGCCGTGCCAAGCGTGGCGCCAGCCTGTACTGCAGCGGCCTGGAGTTCGCCCTGCCGGTCAAGGATGCCCAGACCCTCGCCGCCGCCGAACAGGTCGGTTCCGCCCTGTACCAGAAGCTGTCGGCCAAGGGCCGCGACGCCCTGCACCAGCTCGTCGCCGGCGGCTACTACCAGCTGCTCGATGGCCAGGCGTTCGACGACGAGGACGACTACCCCGAGGACGCGGTGGCCGAATACGAAATCATCGACGCCGCCGAAACCGTCGAGGTGGTCGAGGATGAAGACGTCCAGGCCAACGTGCACGAAGTGAACATCCACGAGGACGGCGTCGAGGTGATCGTCGATTTCGACGACAGCGATGACACCGACACCCCTGATGGCACCCCGTCACGCTGACATGGCGCAGCCCGGCATCCAGGTCGAGGTGGTCGACTACCCCGCGCAGCACGCCCTGCTGCACCGGGTCCGCCACGCCGTCTTCGTGGACGAGCAGCAGGTGCCGGCCGACCTGGAGATCGACGCGCTCGACCCGCTCAGCATCCACGTCCTGGCCCGCGACCCGCAGGGCCAGCCGGTGGGGGCCGGCCGCCTCACCCCGGATGGCCGGATCGGGCGCATGGCCGTGCTGGCCGACGCCCGCGGCCAGGGGGTCGGCGAACAGCTGCTGCTCGCCCTGATCGACGCCGCCCGCCAGCGCGGCTGGCGCGAGGTCACCCTGCACGCCCAGCTGCCGGCCCGCGCGTTCTATGCCCGCCAGGGCTTCCTGCCCCACGGCGAGGTGTTCGAAGAAGCCGGCATCGAACACCAGCACATGCGCCGCGTGCTGGAGGGCGCGGTCACCATCGACCGTGCCGACGAGGCGGTGGCCATCACCACCGCCCTGGTCCACCGCGCCCGCCGCCAGCTGTGGATCCACAGCCGGGTGCTCGACCCGGGCCTGCTCGATGCCCCGCCGGTGCTGGAGGCGCTGCGCCGCTTCGCCACCGCCCGCCGTGACAAGCAGGCCACCCTGATCGTGCATGACGCGGCCGCCATCGCCCAGGCCGGCTCGCCCCTGCTCGGCCTGATCCAGCGCCTGCCCACCGTGTTCCGGGTGCGCCAGGTGTGCGATCCCATCGACCGCGCCTTCGCATCGGCATGCCTGCTCAACGACGCGGGCGACTACTACTTTCGTCTGAGCGGCCTGCGCTTCGACGGCGAAGCCGCGCTCGCGCTGCCTGCACGTTCGCGACCGTTGCAGGACGGTTTGCAGCGCGTATGGGAACGTTCGCGCGATTGCACCGAACTTCGCGCGCTCGGCCTGTAGGTCACGCCAGGGTCTCGAACCTGTCTGGCAATGACACCGCGGACCCTCCGCGGGACCTGCCGGTGCCCCTTCGTGTCCCGATGGGGGTACAATTTGGACCGTTAGATACCGCCCGCGCAGGGCTATTCATTTTCCCTGCCGGATCACTGAAGCCTTACCCCACAAGCGAATCCGACCCTCCATCGTGGACAATCTACTGAAGCAGTTTGCGCAGTCTTCGCAGCTCGCCGGCGGCAACGCCTCCTATATCGAGGATCTGTACGAGCAGTACCTCGTTTCTCCGGACAGTGTCGATCCCAAATGGAAGACCTACTTCGACGGCTTCAAGGGCCGCGAAGCCGGTGACATTCCGCACTCGGCCGTCATCGCCCACATCACCGAAGCGGCCAAAAACGCTGGCAACAGCGCCACGGCCACCGGTACCGGCGACGAACGCGAGCGCAATGTCGGTCGTCTGATCACCGCCTACCGGTCGCGCGGCCACCTCGATGCCCGCCTGGACCCGCTGGGCCTGGCGCAGGCCGTGAACTCGCCGGACCTGGGCCTGCCCTTCCACAGCCTGTCCGAGGGTGACCTCAACGCTGATTTCAGCACGGGCGGTGTCGGTGGCCAGCCGCGCATGAAGCTGCGCGACCTGCTGGAACGCCTGAAGAAGACCTATACCGGTTCGATCGGCGCGGAGTTCATGCACATCTCCGAGGTCGAGCAGCGCCAGTGGATCTACCAGCGCCTGGAACTGGCCGGTGGCAACTACAGCCTCGACGCCGACACCCAGCGCCGGACCCTGGAGCGCCTCACGGCTGCCGAAGGCCTGGAACGCTACCTGCACACCAAGTACGTCGGCCAGAAGCGTTTCTCGCTGGAAGGCGGCGACTCGCTGATTCCGATGATGGACACCATCATCCGGGATGCCGGCAAGGACGGCGTCAAGGACGTCGTGGTCGGCATGGCCCACCGCGGCCGTCTGAACGTGCTGGTCAACACCCTGGGCAAGAACCCGCGCAAGCTGTTCGACGAGTTCGAAGGCAAGTTCGAGCATGACGAGCACGCCTCGGCCGGCGACGTGAAGTACCACATGGGCTTCTCGGCCGATATCGCCACCGAAGGTGGCCCGGTCCACCTCGCCTTGGCGTTCAACCCGTCGCACCTGGAAATCGCCGACCCGGTGGTTGCCGGTTCCGTGCGTTCGCGGCAGGAGCGCCGCAAGGACACCGCGCGCAAGCAGGTCATGCCGATCCTGATCCACGGCGACGCCGCCTTCTCCGGGCAGGGCGTGGTCATGGAACTGTTCCAGATGTCGCAGGCCCGCGGCTTCGCCGTCGGTGGCACCGTGCACATCGTGGTCAACAACCAGGTGGGCTTCACCACGTCCAACCCGGAAGACACCCGCTCGACCCGCTACGCCACCGACGTGGCGAAGATGATCGCCGCGCCCGTGCTGCACGTGAACGGTGACGATCCGGAAGCGGTCGTGTTCGCCGCGAAGCTGGCCTTCGAGTTCCGCCAGAAGTTCGCCAAGGACGTGGTCATCGACCTGATGTGCTACCGCCGTTGGGGCCACAACGAGGCCGACGAGCCGGCGATCACCCAGCCGCTGATGTACCAGGTGATCCGCAAGCACCAGACCACCCGCGAGCTCTACGCCGCCCAGCTGGAACAGGCCGGCGTGATCGAAGCCGGCGCCGGCAAGGCGATGGTCGATGCCTACCGCAACAAGCTGGACGCGGGCGAAGTGACCACCGAGCTGGCCAAGGTCGAAAAGACCCCGCCGACCAGCGCGCTGTTCGTCGACTGGCCCAAGCTGCTGGAAGGCAAGCTGTCCGACCCGGTGTCCACCAAGGTCGACCCGGCCAAGCTCAAGCAGCTTGCCGAGCTGATCAACACCGTGCCCGCCGAAGTGGAACTGCACTCGCGCGTGTCCAAGGTGTACGACGACCGTCGCAAGATGGCCGCCGGCGAGATCCCGGGCGACTGGGGCTTTGCCGAGAACCTGGCCTACGCCACCCTGCTCGACGAAGGCCACGCGCTGCGCCTGGTCGGCCAGGACGTCGGCCGCGGTACGTTCACGCACCGCCACGCGATCCTGCACGACCAGAAGACCGACAACTACTACCTGCCGCTGCGTCAGCTGGTGGATTCGCCGGAGAAGGCCACCATCATCGATTCGCTGCTCAGCGAAGAAGCGGTGATGGCCTACGAATACGGCTTCTCCACCACCGACCCGAACACGCTGTGCATCTGGGAAGGCCAGTTCGGCGACTTCGCCAACGGTGCCCAGGTGGTCATCGACCAGTTCATCGCCGCCGGTGAAGCCAAGTGGGGCCGCGTCTCCGGCCTGACCCTGCTGCTGCCGCACGGTTACGAAGGGCAAGGCCCGGAACACAGCTCGGCGCGCCTGGAGCGCTTCCTGCAGCTGTGCGCGCTGGAGAACATGCTGGTGGTCGTCCCGTCGACCCCGGCGCAGGCGTTCCACATGCTGCGCCGCCAGCTGCACCTGACCACCCGCAAGCCGCTGGTGGTGATGTCGCCCAAGTCGCTGCTGCGCCACAAGCTGGCCGTGTCGTCCCTGGACGAACTGGCCAACGGCGAATTCCAGCATCTGATCGGCGACGCGAACGCCGATGCCAAGAAGGTCAAGCGCGTGGTGCTGTGCTCGGGCAAGGTCTATTACGACCTGCTGGAAGACCAGACCAAGCGTGGCCAGGACGACGTCGCCATCATCCGCGTGGAACAGCTGTACCCGTTCCCGCGCGCGCTGCTGGCCGCTGAGCTCAAGAAGTACGGCAAGGCCACCGACGTGGTGTGGACGCAGGAAGAACCGCAGAACCAGGGTGCGTGGTACCAGATCCGCCACCACCTGCAGTTCTGCCTGGCCGATGGCCAGAGCCTGCACTACGCCGGTCGCGCCCGTTCGGCATCGCCGGCCGCTGGACACATGGCGGACCACATCATCGAACAGCAGAAGCTGGTCGCCGATGCGCTGGTCAACCCGTTCAACGACACGTTCGCCGAATAACCTCCCCCTCATTCTAGAAAAAGACAAACCAGGAAGCTCCCGCATGGCCACCGAAGTCAAAGCCCCGGTACTGCCCGAATCCGTCGCCGACGGCACCATCGCCACCTGGCACAAGAAGGTCGGCGATGCCGTCAAGCGCGATGAAAACCTGCTTGATCTGGAAACCGACAAGGTCGTCCTGGAAGTGCCGTCGCCGGTTGACGGCGTACTGAAGGAGATCAAGTTCGAGGTGGGCGCCACCGTGACCTCGAGCCAGGTCGTGGCCGTCATCGAAGAAGGCGCGGTGGCGGCTGCCCCGGCCCCGGCTGCTGAAGCCAAGCCGGCTGCCGCTGCACCCGCCGCTGCGGCTGCTCCGGTCGCTGCTGCTGCGCCGGCCCCGGCCGCGAAGTCCGCTGCCGACGCCCTGCCCCCGGGCGCCCGCTTCAGCGCCATCACCGAAGGCGTGAACCCGGCCGACGTGGACGGCACCGGCCGTCGCGGCGCGGTGACCAAGGAAGACATCGTCAACTTCGCCCGCAATGGCGGTGCCGGCAAGGCCGCCGGTGCGCGTCCGGAAGAGCGCGTGCCGATGACCCGCATCCGCAAGCGCATCGCCGAGCGCCTGATGCAGTCCAAGAACAGCACGGCCATGCTTACCACCTTCAACGAAGTCGACCTGTCCAAGGTCTCGGCGGCGCGCAAGGATCTGCAGGACGAGTTCGTCAAGGCGCACGGCATCAAGCTGGGCTTCATGAGCTTCTTCGTGAAGGCCGCCGCCAACGCGCTGCAGCGCTTCCCGCTGGTCAATGCCTCGATCGACGGCGACGACATCATCTACCACGGCTACTCGGACATCTCGATCGCCGTGTCGACCGAGAAGGGCCTGGTTACCCCGGTGCTGCGCAACGTCGAGCGCATGTCGTTCGCCGACATCGAGAAGACCATCGCCGACTACGCCAAGAAGGCCCGTGACGGCAAGCTGAGCCTGGAAGAACTGCAGGGCGGCACCTTCACCGTGACCAACGGCGGCACCTTCGGTTCGCTGCTGTCCACCCCGATCATCAATCCGCCGCAGAGCGCCATCCTGGGCATGCACGCCATCAAGGAGCGTCCGATCGCCCAGAACGGCCAGGTCGTGATCGCGCCGATGATGTACCTGGCGCTGTCCTACGACCACCGCATCATCGATGGCAAGGACTCGGTGCAGTTCCTGGTGGACATCAAGAACCAGCTGGAAAACCCGGGCCGCATGCTGTTCGGCCTGTAAGACCTTCCGCATCAAGGATTATTTCAATGGCTGAACAATTCGACGTCGTCGTCATCGGTGCCGGTCCGGCCGGCTACCATGCCGCCATCCGCGCCGCGCAGCTGGGCCTGAAGACCGCCTGCATCGACGCTGCCCTGGGCAAGGATGGCAAGCCGGCCCTGGGCGGCACCTGCCTGCGCGTGGGCTGCATTCCGTCCAAGGCGCTGCTGGATTCCTCGCGCCAGTTCTGGAACATGGGCCACATCTTTGGCGACCACGGCATCAGCTTCAAGGACGCCAAGATGGACGTCGAGGCGATGGTTGGCCGCAAGGACAAGATCGTCAAGCAGTTCACGGGCGGCATCGCCATGCTGTTCAAGGCGAACAAGGTCACGGCGTACTACGGTTTCGGTGAGCTGCAGCCGGGCAACATCGTCAAGGTCAAGCAGCACGACGGTTCGGAAGTCGAGCTGAAGGGCACCAACGTCATCATCGCTGCCGGTTCGGACTCGATCGAACTGCCGTTCGCCAAGTTCGACGGCGAGACCATCGTCGACAACGTCGGCGGCCTGGACTTCACCGAAGTGCCGGCCCGCCTGGCCGTCATCGGTGCCGGCGTGATCGGCCTGGAACTGGGCAGCGTGTGGAAGCGCCTGGGTTCGGACGTGACCATCCTGGAAGCCCTGCCGGACTTCCTGGCCGCTGCCGACACCGAAGTGGCCAAGACCGCCGCCAAGGAATTCAAGAAGCAGGGCCTGGAGATCCGCCTGGGTGCCAAGGTCTCCAAGGCTGAAGTGACCGGCAAGGGCAAGAAGAAGGAAGTTGCCCTGACCTACACCGATGCCGAAGGCGAGAAGAGCCTGGTGGTGGACAAGCTGCTGGTGGCCGTTGGCCGCCGCGCCGCAACCAAGGGCCTGCTGGCCGAAGGTACCGGCGTCAAGATCAACGAGCGCGGCCAGATCGAAGTGGACGACCACTGCCATACCGGCGTGGACGGCGTGTGGGCGGTCGGTGACTGCGTGCGCGGCCCGATGCTGGCCCACAAGGGCTTCGAGGAAGGCATCGCGGTGGCCGAACTGATCGCGGGCCTGCCGGGCCACGTCAACTTCGACACCATTCCGTGGGTCATCTACACCGAGCCGGAGCTGGCCTGGGTCGGCAAGACCGAGCAGCAGCTGAAGGCCGAAGGCATTCCGTACAAGGCCGGCAGCTTCCCGTTCGCCGCCAACGGCCGTGCCGTGGCCATGATCGAACCGTCCGGTTTCGTGAAGGTCCTGGCCCACGCCGAGACCGACCGCATCCTGGGCATGCACCTGGTCGGCGCGAACGTGTCCGAGCTGGTCCACGAAGGCGTGCTGACCATGGAGTTCAGTGGTTCGGCCGACGACCTGGCCCGCATCTGCCACGCCCACCCGTCCCTGTCGGAAGTCGTCCACGACGCCGCCATGGCCGTGAGCAAGCGCGCGATCCACAAGGCCAACTGACCGGCCCTGGCGTGATGCAACGAAAAACCCCGCTTCGGCGGGGTTTTTTGTGGGTGGGGGAATGATCTTGATTGGCCGTAGAGCCACGCCCTGCGTGGCTGCGACCGTGCCATACACCTCGCAGCCACGCAGGGCGTGGCTCTACCGCGTCCTGGCACGACCGGTAGCGCACGACCGTTGGTCGTGCGCCCGGCATCACGCCGTTGCCGCGCGCCCACCGCCGAGCAGGCGTGCCGGCAGCATGAACAGCGCGCCCAGCAACGCGAACAGCGCCGAGAAGGTGATGCCGACCAACCGGAACGGCAGGCTCAGCAGCCACACGAACGGCCACGCTACCAGGGCCAGGATCGCCAGCGGCCAGCACAGCACGAACAGCAGGCACCACACGCCCAGCGCGAACAGGGTCTTCATGACGGTCTCCAGGGCGGCACCTTGCCGCTGCGGGTCCACGTTGCCGCCCTGCCCGGCCAGGTTCAACGGGTTTGCGACGAAACCCGGCATTCGCCGACGAAAGCGCGGTAGCGCCGGCCGTTGGCCGGCTCCCGACGAACCGTACATCACGCGGAGCCGGCCAGCGGCCGGCACTCGACGAACCGTACATCCCGCGAAGCCGGCCAGCGGCCGGCACTACCGTAACGCTTTCGGCGTTACTCGAACGACCCCACCGAATCGTGCGACAGGTTGTCGAAGCGGGTGTATTCGCCGAAGAACTTGAGCTTGCACGAGCCCGTGGGTCCGCCACGGTGCTTGCCGATGATGATCTCGGCCAGGCCCTTGTCGGGCGACGTTTCCTTGTTGTAATAATCGTCGCGGTAGATGAAGACGATCATGTCCGCATCCTGCTCGATTGCGCCGGATTCGCGAAGGTCGGCCATCACCGGGCGCTTGTCGGTACGCGTTTCCAGCGATCGGTTGAGCTGGGACAGCGCGATCACCGGCACGTTCAGTTCCTTGGCCAGGCCCTTCAGCGAACGCGAGATTTCCGAGATTTCGGTCGCGCGGTTCTCGCTGTTGCCCGGCACGCTCATCAGCTGCAGGTAGTCGATCACGATCAGGCCCAGGTCGTGCTCGCGCTTGAGGCGGCGGCACTTGGAGCGCAGGATCTCCGGCGACACGCCCGGCGTGTCGTCGATGAAGATCTTGGTTTCCTTCAGCATGCGGATCGCGCCGGTGACGCGGCTCCAGTCCTCGTCTTCCAGCTGGCCGGTACGCAGGCGCTGGGCATTGATGCGGCCGTTGGACGAAATCAGGCGCATCGCCAGCTGCGACGCCGACATTTCCATCGAGAACACCGCCACGCCCTTCTTCGATTTGATGGCCGCGTACTCGGCAATGTTCAGCGCCAACGTGGTCTTGCCCATGGCGGGACGCGCGGCCAGGATGATCAGGTCGGTCGGCTGCAGGCCGGCCGTCATCGCGTCGAAATCGGCGTAGCCGGTCGGCAGGCCGGTGATGTTGCCGCCGTTCTCGAAGCGGTTGCGCAGCTCTTCGAAGGCGTCCTTCAACGCGCCGGGCATCGCCACGAAATCGGTACGGCCACGCGCGCCCTGCTCGGCGATGGCGAACACCGACTTTTCCGCCGCCGACAGCAGTTCGCTGCTCTCGCGGCCTTCGGGCTGGAAGCCGTCGTTGACGATGTCCGTGCCCACCTGGATCAGCTGGCGCAACACCGCCTTGTCGCGCACGATCTCGGCGTAGGCCGAGATGTTCGCCGCCGACGGCGTGGTGCTGGCCAGTTCGATCAGGTAGGCGCCGTCGCCAACGAGCTCCATCTTGCCCTGCGACTCGAACCACTCGCCCAGGGTCACCGCATCGAACGGGCGGTCGCGCTCGGACAGCTCACGGATCGCGCGGTAGATGGTCTGGTGGTCGCGCCGATAGAAATCGGTCTCGGTCAGCTGGTCGTTGATCCGGTCGTAGCTTTCCGGCGCCAGCATCAATCCGCCCAGCACCGCCTGCTCGGCCTCGATCGAGTGCGGTGGCACGCGCAGCGCATCGATGCGCATCTCGTCGCGATCATAGCGGTCACCGCGGTCTTTGCGGTCGGAACGGAAGCCGGAGCGGGCGGACATGAGGGGGTGTACTTCCTGCAGAGTGGAGCGAGGGACATGGTAGGCACGGAGCGGCCGCCACAGCCATGCACAACCCTGTGGATAAGCAGTGGATAGCTGGAGGTGCCCGGGCAAGCCAGCACGACCAACGGTCGTGCGCTACCGGTTGCGGTTACGCGGGGCAGCGCACGACCGTTGGTCGCGCGCCTTGTCGCCCATTATCGCAGAACCACCCTGCTCAATGCTGACCGCCGTGGGTGGCGATCCAGGCCAGGAACCTGTCGACGAAGCCCTGCAGGAAGTCGCGGGTGCCTTCATTGCTGATGGTGCCCTGCGCGTCGATCAACCCTTCCTTGAAATGAATGAATGCCTCGGGCTGGCCCAGCACGGGCATGTCCAGGTAGGACAGGATGTTGCGCAGGTGCTGCTGGGCCAACGCGGTGCCGATCACGCCGATGGAGGCGCCGATCACAGCGGCCGGCTTGCCGGCGAAGGCGCTGTGGCCGTAAGGCCGCGAGCCCAGGTCGATGGCGTTCTTCAGCACGCCCGGCACCGAACGGTTGTATTCGGGGGTGACGAACAGCACTGCGTCGGCCTTGCGGATCTGCTCTTTCAGGCGCAGGCCTTCGGCCGGGTAGTCCTTGTCGAAGTCCTGGTTGTACAGCGGCAGGTCGCCGATCTGCACGTACTCGAAGCGGGCCTTGCCGGCGGCCAGCTTCTCCAGCGCATGGGCCAGGGCCTGATTGTGCGAGCCGGTGCGCAGGCTGCCGACGAGCACGGCGATGGTGGGTTGGGCCATGGGAGGTCTCCGTTGGGGGGACCTTCAGCGTAGAGCCACGCCCTGCGTGGCGTCGTGAACGTGTCCGGGCAGCCACGCAGGGCGTGGCTCTACGGCGTGTGGCCGGCATTGCCTGGGACACGCATGGCGTGTCTCTACGCGCCTACCACTCCTGCCCGCACCTGCTTCCAATGCGCCTGCCAGGCCTGGAACATCAGCACGTTCCACAGGTGCGTGTGCCACTTTCGTTCGCCGCTCTTGAACTGCGCCCACAGGGGAGCCACCGCCTCTACGTTGAACACCCCTTCGGCCGCCAACCGCGCCGGATCGAGCAGTTCATCGGCCCAGCCGCGCAGGTCGCCCTTGAGCCACGCACTGACCGGCGCGCCGAAGCCGCGCTTGGGCCGGTGCACCATGTCCTGCGGCACATAACGGCCCAGCACGCGCTTGAGCAGGTACTTGCTTACCCCATCGCGGTGCTTCATCGACAGCGGCAGCGACCAGGCGAACTCGGCCACGCGCCAGTCCAGCAGCGGCGCGCGGGCTTCCAGGCTGACCGCCATGCTGGTGCGGTCCACCTTGCACAACAGGTCATCGGGGAGATAGGTATTGAAGTCGGCCAGCATCATCGCGTCGGCGGGCGAGCCCGCGCCGTGCAGCGGGTCGGCCAGGTCGTAGAAACTGCCCGCCCCGCGCGCGCCGATCACCGCCGCGACAGGATCGCGCCAGCGCGAGATGCGGTTGCGGTACACATCGCCGATGCCGCGTGCGCCGGTCTCGGCCAGCAGCGCGGCCAGCCCGCCCGTGCGCGACGCCTCGCCCTGGGTATGTGCGTGCGCGGCCATCCAACGTCGCAACGGCGCCGGTACCCGGCCCAGCATCGTCCAGTTGCGCAGCGCGCGCTGGTAGCGGCTGTAGCCGAAGAACAGCTCGTCGCCGCCATCGCCGGACAGGGCCACCGTCACCGCACTGCGCGCCAGCCGGGCCACCAGCGCGGTCGGCACCTGCGAGGCGTCGGCGAAGGGTTCGTCGAACATCGCCGGCAACTGCGGCACCACGGCGAGCGCATCGGCACCGCTGACGTACAGTTCGGTGTGGTCGGTGCCCAGGTGCGTGGCCAGCGCCTTGGCCAGTGGTGCCTCGTCGTGATCCGACCCTTCAAAGCCGATGCTGAAACTGTGGATCGGCGTGGACGACTGCGACTGCATCAGCGCGGCCACCACCGACGAATCGGTGCCGCCGGAGAGGAACACGCCCACCGGCACGTCGGCCACCATCCGCAGGCCCACCGCATCGCGCAGCAGCCCATCCAGCTGGTTCTCCGCCTCGTCGTCGGAGCCGACGAAGGGCACCGCCAGCGCCTGCTGCATGCGCTCGCGCGCGTTCCAGAACGGCTGTTGCTGCTGGTCCGGGCGGTGCGCGGCGGCGCCGGCCGCCACGGCCGCCGCGTCCAGCCGCAGCACGCGTCCCGGCATCAGCTTGAAGCAGCGCTCGTGGATGCAGTGCGGCGCGGGAATGTAGTCCAGCCGCAGCAGCAGCGTCAGCGCGTCGCGATCGATGTCGTTGTCGAAGGCCGGGTGCTGCCACAGCGCCTTGAGTTCGGAGCCGAACACCAGCGTGTCGCCCGCCCAACCGTAATACAGCGGCTTCTTGCCAACGCGGTCGCGGGCCAGCCACAGGCACTGCTCGGCACGGTCCCACAGCGCGATGGCGAACATGCCGTTGGCGCGCTGCAGGGTGTCGTCCAGGCCCCAGGCCACGAAGGCGGCCAGCAGGACTTCGGTGTCGGAATGGCCGCGGAAGGCATGGCCCAGGCCCTCCAGCTCCGCCCGCAGCGCGGCGAAGTTGTAGACCTCGCCGTTGTAGGCCAGCACGTAGCGGCCATCGTCGGACGACATCGGCTGGTGGCCCAGCGGCGACAGGTCGAGGATGCTCAGGCGGCGGTGCGCCAGCGCAATGCCGTTGCCGGCGTCGGCCCACACGCCGCTGTCATCGGGCCCACGGTGCACCAGGGCATCGCCCATCCGGCGTGCCAGTCCTTCCAGCGCGGCCTGCTCCCGTACGGGGGCGGCCAGCAACATTCCTGCCAGTCCACACATGCGTCAGTGTTCCTGCGCCAACACCCGCGCGGCGCTTACCAGCGCATTGTCGCTTGGAAGCACCGACATTGCTGCCCCCGCCAACGGGGTATAGGTGTCGGCACCGCACACGCGCTGCAGCGGCAGGTGGCCCAGCCCGGCCTCGACCAGGGCGGTGATCACGCCCTCTCCCACCCCGGCACTGTGCCGCCCTTCGTCCACCACCAGCACGCGGCGGGCATCGGCGCCCTGTTCGGCAATGAAACGGGCGTTGAGCGGCACCAGCCAGCGCAGGTCCACCACCCGCACCTGCCAGCCCAGCTCGGCCTCGATCGTGCGGGCCGCACGCAGGCTCATCGGCGCCCCGTTGCCGTAGGTGTAGATCACCAGGTCCGTGGCCTCCGGCGCATACACCCGCCCTTCGCCCAGCACCAGCGCCTGGTCGGGTGCCGGGTACGGGAACAGCCACTGACCATCGCCGGCCGCGTGCAGGTCCTTGGTCATGTACAGCGCGATCGGTTCCAGGAACACCGCAACCCGGCCGTCCACCCTGGCCAGCGCGGCCAGGGTACGCAGCATCATCGCCGCGTCGTCGCCACGCGACGGGCAACCGACCACCAGCCCCGGGATGTCGCGCAGCGCGGTGATCGAGTTGTCGTTGTGGAAATGCCCGCCGAAGCCCTTCTGGTAACCGAGCCCGGCGATGCGCACCAGCATGGGGTTGCGGTACTGGTCGTTGGAGAAGAACTGCAGCGAACACGCCTCGCCGCGCAGCTGGTCGGCGGCGTTGTGCAGGTAGGCCAGGTACTGGATCTCCGGAATCGGCAGCATGCCCATGTTCGCCAGGCCCTGGGCCATGCCCAGGATCATGGTCTCGTCGAGCAGCGTGTTGAACACCCGCCTGGGCCCGAACGCCTTGAGCAGGCCCTTGCTGACCGTATACACGCCACCCTTCTGGGCAACGTCCTCGCCGAACAGCAGCGCCGAGGGGTATTTGCACAGCAGGTCGTGCAACGCTTGGTTGATCTGGATCGCCAAGTGCCGCGGCGGCTGCCGCTCGGGCAGCTGCGCCGCACCACCGAAGGCGGCCTCGCGCGCCTGCGCCGCAGCCGGCCGCGTGGCCTCGGCGAATACGGCCGCCGGCGTATACGGCGCCAGCGGCGCGATGATCTCGGCCAGGTCGTGCAGCCTCGGGCGCTGGTCGGCGGCCTCGGCGGCGGCGAAGCAGCGCGCGCGCATCGCCTCGTAGCGCTCCAGCAGCTGCGCTGGGGTCATCCAGCCCGATGCCAGCGCGATCTGCGCCGAGCGCAGCAGCGGGTCGGCCGCCTCCGCCGCGCACAGCTCCGGCAACGGGCGCCATTCGATCTCGAAATCGGTCCCCGCATGGCCCATCAGGCGGGTGGTGCGCAGGTGCAGGAAGGTGGGACGGCGAGTGCGACGGCAGTGCTCCAGCGCGTGTTGCACCTGGGCGTGGCCCGACGCCAGGTCCAGGCCGTCGGCGAAGACGTAGTCCAGCCCCGGACGCTGGCGGAAGCTCTCCGCGATCCAGCCCTCCGGCGTCTTGACCGAGATGCCGATGCCGTTGTCTTCGCACACGAACAGGACCGGCGCCGGCAGCCGCTGGTAGGCAGCCCACGCGGCGGTGTTGAAGGCGGTCTGCGCGGTGGCATGGTTGGCCGATGCATCACCGAACGAACAGATCACCACGCTGTCATCGGGGATCGGCAGCCGGTGGCCGATGCGACGCGCGGTTTCGATGGCCATGGCCGTGCCCAGCGCCTTGGGCAGGTGCGAGGCGATGGTGGAGGTCTGCGGCAGCACCCACAGCGGCTTGCTGCCCCACACCTTGTGGCGGCCGCCACTGGCCGGATCGTCGCGGCTGGCGGCGAACGACAGCGCCGCGTCCATCACCGGGTCCATGCCCGGCAGCTGACGGAAGCGCTCGGCCATGAACGCGCCGGACCGGTAATGCAGGAACGCTGGATCGGTGTGCCGGGCCAGCCGCGCGACCAGTGCATTGCCTTCGTGCCCGGACGATCCAATCGTGTAGAAGACCTTGTTCTGTACGCGCAGCACGCGCGCCATCAGGTCCAGGTGGCGGCTGACCAGCTGCGACTCCAGCAGCGCATCGAAGCCCTGCGCATCCAGCGTGCTGCCTGGCAGGATCGGCGCATCCGGCGCGGGCCGCGGGCCCGGGTCACCTCGCCACTGCTGCACGTATTCGATGAAGTTGGCGTCACAGATCTCGGCCCGGTTGAGGGCCCTCATGCGCGCGGGAATCGGATCGGGAACCACAGCAGACATGCACACCCTCCAGCAGAGCCGAACGGACGACCGCGCCGAGCATGGCCGCAACCGGCGCCGCTTGCCAAGCGCGGGTGCACAAAAAAGGGGACGGAGGTGCACAAAAAAGGGGACGGAGGTGGTTAAGCCGACTTAACCTCCTCCGTCCCCTTTTTATCCATCTTCGCAGAACGAAAGAGGCCGGCAACATGCCGGCCTCCTCGTGCCTCCTGCACAGCGCCCGGTTACCGGGTGCTGGTATCCAGCGCAGCGGTCTGGGTGACCAGCTGGCCGTCGACCACCGGCAGGCGGTCGCTGCTGGGCTTGTTGGCCATCTTGACGGTCTTTTCGACGCCGTCGTAGCGGTAGGTCACGTTGTAGCCGGTGACGTTGTTGCTGGTGCCCATGGCGATGCGGTTGCCCGGCTTGCTGGCCATGCGCATGGTCCCGGTGGTGCCGTCTTCGTTGCGGTAGGTCACGTTGTAGCCGGTGACCTTGGTCGACTCGGAGGTCGCCGTTTCGGTGTGGCACTGACGCTCGGTGCGGTTGACCACGCGGCCACCGACGTGGCGCTTGTCCACCTGGTTGCCGATCACGCCGCCCGCGACGGCGCCAGCGGCCGTGGCGGCCTTGCGACCGTTTCCGCCGCCCACCTGGTTGCCGAGCAGGCCACCAATGACCGCACCGGCCACGGTGCCGCCGACGTTGCCGTCGCGCTCGGGCAGGCGTTCCTGCACCACCACGTCATTGCAGACTTCGTGCGGGGTCTGGGTGGTGGAGGTTTCCCGGACCGGTTCGGTACCGATCACGGTCGCGTAGGCCTTTTCCTTCTGGGTCAGCGGGTCGACCTTGACCACGTCGGCGTATTCCAGCCGACCGGCCTTGTCCACGGCCACCTCGTCCGTCGCGGCGCCATCGTCGGCCAGCGGGGTGGTGTCCAGGCTGGGACGGGTCTGCGACGCCGTAACCGGGTCAGCAGAGGTGCCGCTCTTCATGAAGGCCGCGGTGGCAATGCCGCCGACCAGCAGGGCGCCTGCAGCGACCAGGGCAGTAGTAGTTGTGCTTTTCATATGCCGACTCCCTGCGGACCATCCGCAACGTTCTTGATGCGGATTCCAGCATGCGGCTCCTGAACGGAATCTCCACATGGCGCACACGCTGCGCTTACCCATTCAGGTTCTGTCGTCCTTGGGCTCGTGATAGCGTTTACAGCATCTGTCGAGGAGAGTGCGATGCCTGGTCCCCTGCTGCTGCCCGTCATGAACTGGGCCCGCCGGCTGCGTTACCCCACGCTGTTCAAGATCACCGCCGCGCTGTTTGCGGTGACGCTGGTGATTCCCGACCCGATCCCGTTCGTGGACGAGATCCTGTTCGGGCTGGGCACTCTGCTGCTGGCCAACTGGAAGCGGCGCAGCGATACGCTTCCGCCCACCCTGCCGGGCCGTCGCGGCGCGTGAACCTGGTCGACAGCCACTGCCATCTCGACGCCAGCGAGTTCGATGCCGACCGCGCACAGGTAATCGCACGTGCGCAGGCTGCGGGGGTGCACAGCCAGGTGCTGCCGGCGGTCACCGCCGCCAGCTGGCCCACGTTGCGCGAGACCTGCCAACTGGCCGACGGGCTGCACCCGGCCTACGGCCTGCACCCGATGTTCCTCGACCAGCACCGCCCCGAGCATCTTGAGCAGCTGCGTGAGTGGATTGCCCGCGAGCGCCCCTGCGCAGTGGGCGAATGCGGGCTGGATTTCTTCGTGGACGGACTGGATGCCGAGCAGCAGCAGTTCTACTTCGACGGGCAGCTGCGTATCGCCCGCGAGTTCGACCTGCCGGTGATAGTGCATGCGCGGCGCGCCGTGGATGCGGTGATCGCGTCGATCAGAAAGGTGGGCGGGTTGCGCGGGGTGATCCACAGTTTTCCCGGCAGCCCGGAACAGGCCGCGCAGCTGCACACGCTGGGATTCCTGGTGGGGTTGGGTGGTCCGCTGACCTACGACCGTGCGCAGCGCCTGCAACGCCTGGTGGCGAAGTTGCCGCTGGAGCAGCTGCTGCTGGAGACCGACGCGCCGGACCAGCCCGACGCCGGCATCCGCGGCGAGCGCAATGAGCCGGCGCGGTTGACGGTGATCGCCGATACCGTGGCGACGTTGAGAGGCGAACCGGTGGGAGCGATTGCCGAGCAGACCTCGGCCAACGCACGCAGGCTCTTCAGCCTGCCGTAGCGCCACGCCCTGCGTGGCTGCGCGCGATGCCCGAACGTAGGGCCACGCCCTGCGTGGCTGCGCGCGATGCCGAACGTAGAGCCACGCCCTGCGTGGCTGCGCGCGATGCCCGAACGTAGAGCCACGCCCTGCGTGGCTGCGCGCGATGCCCGAACGTAGAGCCA
>NZ_DAMCID010000012.1:309-95014 GCF_032099025.1 Stenotrophomonas sp. | reverse complement strand
CTGCGTGGCTGCGCGCGATGCCCGAACGTAGAGCCACGCCCTGCGTGGCTGCGCGATGTCCGGCGAAGAGCATCCACGCAGGGCGTGGATCTACGGCGTCGCCTTTTTCTTCAGCAACATCTCCAGCGCCTTCCCCACCGCCGCAAACGCAAACGCGCCGGTGATGTGGGTGGCCGCGCCCAACCCGGCGCCGCAGTCCAGCTTGAGCGCCGCATCGGCACCCAGTTGCGGACGGATGCCGCACACCGACCCATCGGCCTGCGGGTACTTCACGTTTTCCAGCGAGTACACCGCCGGCACACCGAAGTAGCGCGAGGCGTTCTTCGGGAAGTTGAAGTCGCTGCGCAGCTTCTTGCGGATCAACGCCATCATTGCGTCGTGCTCGGTACGCGAGACATCGCGGATGCGCACCAGCGTGGGATCGGTGCGGCCACCGGCGGCGCCGACGGTCAGGATCGGCAGCTTGCGGCGGCGGCACCAGGCGATGGTTTCCACCTTCACCCGGAAGCTGTCGCAGGCATCGATGACCAGGTCAAAGTTGCGGTCCAGCAGCTCTACCATGTTCGATACGGTGAGGAATGAGGCAATTGCGTCAACTTCGATGTCGGGATTGATCGCGCGACAGCGCTCGGCCATCGCCTCGGCCTTGTTGCGCCCGTACTGCCCGGCCAACGCCGGCAGCTGCCGGTTGGTGTTGGACACGCAGATGTCGTCGGCGTCGATCAGCGTCAGGTGCCCCACCGCCGTGCGCGCCAAGGCTTCCACGACCCACGAGCCCACCCCGCCCATGCCGACCACCGCCACCCGGCGGCGCGACAGCAGGTCCACGGTGCCCACCCCATACAACCGGTCGATGCCGGCAAAGCGTTCGCGCAATACGTCATTCATGCCGCCCATTTTAGACGGGTGGACGCGCAAGGCGTACGCCCGCCCCGATGCCGGGCGTAGGATGCAGCGAGCCACCCACAAGGAAGCCCTGCGCATGAATGCCCCCGTCCCCGCCCGCCGTGCCTCGGCCGCCTACCGTTATCTCTTCGTCGCCGGGCTCGGCCTGCTGGTGGGCGTGATCGCCACGGTCATGGTCGCGCGCGCCCTGCAGGCCCGGCAGGATCCCTTCCCGACCAGCCTGATGCAGGTCATGAGCCGCCAGACCGACCTGCTGCGCGATGCGCAGGCGCAGAACCGCTGCAGCCTGGCCGACAGCGTGCCGCGCCTGCAGACGCTGCGTTCGCTGTCCAACGACCTGGACCTGGCGTTCCCGGCGCTCAAGGACAGCGCGCAGTTCCAGCAGCACGCCAGCGCCCTGCGTGCCACGCTCAACACCGCGCTGGCCGCGCCGCCGACCGACTGCCTGGCCATGGGGCAGCTGATCGAAACGATCCAGACCGGCTGCAAGGCCTGCCACCAGGATTTCCGCTGATTCATCTGGCAGCCACGAAGCGGGCACCGGATTGGCGCGCTGTTCACGCAGGACACGACAGGATCTGCGCCATGCGCTCCAGACGCATTCTCGACCACCCCTTCTGGCCAGGAGAACCACCATGAAGATCCAACTGATTGCCGCCGCCGCCGTTGCCACCGTCGCGCTGGCCGGCTGCGCCACCACTTCGCCTGGTTATGGCAACAGCGGCTACAACAACAACAGCTACGGCAACAACGGTGGCAACTACAACACCAACCGCTGCGCCGACTGCGGCATCGTCACCCGCATCAACCAGGTGGCCTCGGGCCGCAGCGCGCCGAGCGCGACCGGTGCGATCCTGGGCGGCATCGTCGGTGCAGTGGCGGGTCATGAGATCTCCGACCACACCGGCGGCAGCAAGGGCAACCAGAATGTCGCCGCTGCGGCAGGTGCCGTGGGTGGCGCCCTGGCCGGCAACCAGATCCAGAAGAACGTCACCAGCGACACCTTCGACGTCACCGTGCGCATGGACGACGGGCGCACCGTGGTGGTCAACCAGCGTGATCTCGGCGGCATCCGCGAGAACACCTATGTGCGCGTGGTCAACGGCCGGGTGGTCATTCGCTGACCGGTTGCCGGGCCCGCGCTGCCTGAAAAGAAAGGGCCCGCTTGCGCGGGCCCTTTCCGTATTTCCAACCGCATGGTGTGCGCTTAGAGCGGCTTCACCTTGTCGGCCTGCAGGCCCTTCTGGCCGGTCACTACTTCGAACTCGACCGCCTGGCCTTCCTTCAGGCTCTTGAAGCCCTGGGAATCGATCGCACGGAAGTGTACGAACACGTCCTCGCCGCTTTCACGGCTGATGAAACCGAAACCCTTCGCGTCGTTGAACCACTTGACGGTGCCCTTCTCTGCCATCTTCCTTACTCCCTTACTGTCTTGTAATTGGTTACGCCCTGACAGGCGGCTGACGAGCAAGGGGGAAGCGAGGTGCAACGATGCAGCGGATCTGGAAGATCTACCATCATCAGGCCACGATCCACGGTGACCTTGCCAAGCTCAGCGACTGCAACTTAACCCGGGCAAAACGAAAAATCAACTACCTGATTTCGCATATGTCAACCCCATTTCCTTTACCATACTTGGCAGCATGGACCCTTCATTCATCTTTTACCTGTTAGCCGTCGTCCTGGTCCTTGTCGGCATCGCCGGGATCATCCTGCCGGCCCTGCCCGGCATTCCCCTGGTGTTCGCCGGCCTGCTGGTCGCGGCCTGGGCCGATGGCTTCGTGCATGTGGGCTGGGTGCCACTGACCGTGCTGGGGCTGCTGACCCTGGCCTCGTTCGCGGTGGACGTGCTGGCCACCGTGGTAGGTGCCAAGCGGGTCGGTGCCAGCCGGAAGGCGCTGTGGGGCACCTTCATCGGCAGCATCGTGGGCCTGTTCTTCATGCCGATCGGGTTGTTCGCCGGGCCGCTGGCCGGGGCCCTGCTGGGCGAGTACTGGCATACCCGTGAGCTGGGCCGGTCGACCAAGGTCGGCCTTGCCACGTGGCTGGGCATCCTGCTGGGCTTCGCGCTCAAGCTGGCGCTGGTGATCGCCATGCTGGGCATCTTCGCGTTTGCGTGGTTCTTCTAGGCGACGCAGACGGCTTCACATCGCGCGCACGGGGGTGACCGGCATAAACGCGCTGAGCCGACCGCTGCTGGCGCGCTGTTGCCGGCGTGCTGGCAGGAAGGGCGGACAGCGGCCACACTGTCCCTGTTGAACCATTCATTTACCGGCCTGCCCCCATGACCACCCCGCGCCCCCGTTCCGCCCTGTTCACCGCCCTGGCCCTGGCCACGGCCAGCCTGCCGCTGGCCGCACAGGAAGCGGCGCCGACCCCGGCCTCACCCGAAGCCTGCGCGCTGGTGGACACCGATGCGGCCCGGCTGGCCTGTTACGACAAGCTGTTCCGGCTCACCGCCGACACCACGTCGGCCGCCGACGCCGCCGCAACCGCCGCCAAGCAGGAGCGCCGCGAAGAGCGCCAGGCGGCGCGCACGCCCGATGCGCCCGCCACCGAGCGGGTCAAGCAGCGCCTGGGCGAAGTGTTCAAGAACGATGGCCACGAAGCGGCGCTGGCCAATGCCGGCAAGGGCTCGCTGCTGGACAGCCGCTGGGAACTGGCGCAGGACTCCAAGCTGGGCGCCTTCCAGTTGCGCGCCTACAAGCCGGTGTACCTGCTGCCGGCGTTCTGGACCAGCGACAAGAACCAGATGCCACAGTCGCCCAACCCGGACAACACGGTAGCCACGCCGCAGCAGCTGGACAGCAACGAGCTGAAGTTCCAGCTGAGCTTCAAGACCAAGGTCTGGGAGAACGTGTTCGGCGACAACGGCGACATCTGGGCCGGTTACACCCAGAGCTCGCGCTGGCAGGCCTACAACGCCGACAACTCGCGCCCGTTCCGTGAGACCAACTACGAGCCGGAAGTGATGATGGTGTTCCGCAACGGCTACTCCATCGGTGGCTGGCGTGGGCGCATGAGCGGCATCAGCCTGACCCACATGTCCAACGGCCGCGCCGATCCGCTGTCGCGCAGCTGGAACCGGGTGATTGCGAACATCGGGCTGGACCGCGAGAACTGGGCCCTGGTGCTGCGCCCGTGGTACCGCCTGCCCGAAGACCGCGAAGACGACAACAACCCGGACATCGAAGACTACATGGGCCGCGGCGACGCGACCCTCACCTGGAACCGCAACGGCCACGAGGTCTCGCTGATGGCGCGGCATTCGCTGCGCGGTGGCGACCGTTCGCACGGCGCGCTGCAGATCGATTACGGCTTCCCGATCAGCAACCTGCTGCGCGGTCACGTGCAGGTGTTCGATGGGTACGGCGAGAGCATGATCGATTACAACCACAAGGCCACGTATGTGGGTGTGGGCGTGTCGCTGCTGGAGTGGTATTGAGATACCCGCGCAGCCACCCAAGGGGTGGCTCTACGGTGCAGGCATGTAGAGCCACACCCTGCGTGGCTGGAACTGACAGGCGTAGAGCCACGCCCTGCGTGGCTGGAACGGGGACGGTTTCGTGCGCAGCCACGCAGGGCGTGGCGCTACGGCAGGCTTATGTCCAGTCGGTGATGCCTTCGCGCCGGTACACCTCGGCGAACGCCGGGCGCGCTTTCATGCGCTCGGCGTAGGCCTTGAGCACCGGCCACGAATCGCTTGGCCGCGGCATGTTGCGCGACCAGCGCATCAGCATCACCAGCATGAAATCGACCACGCTCAGCGCTTCTCCCAATACGTACGGGCCCGCGCCATCCAGGTGGTCGGCCATCTGCTGCCACGCACGTTCCAGCTGCTGTCTGGCCATCTCGCGGGTGGCCTCTGCGTTGTCCGCACCTGCCGGTTCGTCAGCATAGAACCACGCGCGGTAAGCCGGCTGCAGCGTGTTGGCGCACCAGAACATCCACCGGTAGGCCTCGCCACGTCCGGCCGTGCCCGGCGCTGGCAGCAGCCCGGCGTGCGGGTGCAGGTCAGCCAGCTGCAGGGTGATGGCGGCCGCTTCGGTCAGCACCTGGCCGTCGATCACCAGCGTGGGCACGCGGCCGGCCGGGTTGAGCGCCAGGTACTGGGCCGACTTCTGCTCGCGGGTGTCGAAGTCGAGCAGCACCAGCGCGTGTTCAACGCCCAGTTCGAGCAGCAGCCAATGCACCACCAGCGAGGCGGTGCTGGAGGAGCCATACAAAGTCGTTGTCATCGGCGCGCTACCTGTGTGGAAAGCAGGCCCGGATTATCGCCGAGACCGCCCCCCGGTAGCGCCGGCCGTTGGCCGGCCCGGGCGATCCCGAACGCCGGCCACCGGCCGGCGCTGCCGGAACGACGCGTCCAGGGGCGCCTGCCGCGGATCGAGGCGGCAGGCGCTGACCGTGGCAGGCCTCAGGCCACCACCACCGGAATCTTTCCGATGCGGGCCTGCCACTCGCGTGGGCCGGTGGTGTGCACCGACTCACCGGTGGAATCCACCGCCACGGTCACCGGCATGTCCTGCACGGTGAATTCGTAGATCGCTTCCATGCCCAGGTCGGCGAAGCCGACCACCTTGGCCGCCTTGATCGCCTTGGATACCAGGTAGGCCGAACCGCCCACCGCCATCAGGTAGGCCGACTTGTTGTCACGGATCGCCTCGATCGCCGCCGGGCCGCGCTCGGCCTTGCCGACCATGCCCAGCAGGCCGGTCTGTTCCAGCACCTGGCGGGTGAACTTGTCCATGCGGGTGGCGGTGGTCGGGCCGGCCGGGCCCACCACTTCGTCGCGCACCGGATCCACCGGGCCCACGTAGTAGATGAAACGGCCCTTCAGGTCGACCGGCAGCGGCTCGCCCTTGTCCAGCATTTCCACCATGCGCTTGTGCGCGGCGTCGCGGCCGGTCAGCAGCTTGCCGTTGAGCAGCAGGGTCTGGCCGGGGGTCCAGCTGGCGACGTCGTCGGGGGTGATCGTGTCCAGATCGACACGGGTGCCCTTGGAGGCGTCATAGGTAATCTGCGGCCAGTCTTCCAGCGACGGCGGGTCCAGCATCACCGGGCCGCTGCCGTCCAGGGTGAAGTGCGCATGGCGGGTGGCCGCGCAGTTCGGAATCATCGCCACCGGCAGGTTGGCCGCGTGGGTCGGGAAATCCTTGACCTTGATGTCCAGCACCGTGGTCAGGCCGCCCAGGCCCTGCGCGCCGATACCCAGCGCGTTGACCTTGTCGAACAGTTCCAGGCGCAGCTCTTCGGCGCGGTTGGAGGCGCCGCGCGCCTTGAGTTCGTTGATGTCGATCGGCTCCATCAGCGATTCCTTGGCCAGCAGCATCGCCTTCTCGGCGGTGCCGCCGATGCCGATGCCCAGCATGCCCGGCGGGCACCAGCCGGCGCCCATGGTCGGCACGGTCTTGAGCACCCAGTCCACGATCGAGTCGGACGGGTTGAGCATGGCGAACTTGCTCTTGGCTTCCGAACCGCCGCCCTTGGCCGCGACGATCACCTCGACGGTGTCACCGGGGACGACCTTGACGTTGACCACGCCCGGGGTGTTGTCCTTGGTGTTGATGCGCTTGCCGGCCGGATCGGCCAGCACCGAGGCGCGCAGCTTGTTGTCCGGGTAGTTGTAGGCGCGGCGCACGCCTTCGTTGGCCATGTCTTCCACGCCCATGGTGGCATCGTCCCAGCGGACGTTCATGCCGATTTCCAGGAACACGGTGACGATGCCGGTGTCCTGGCAGATCGGCCGGTGGCCTTCGGCGCACATCCGGGAGTTGATCAGGATCTGGGCCATCGCTTCCTTCGCGGCCGGCGACTCCTCGCGCTCGTAGGCGGCGGCAAGGCTCTTGATGTAGTCGACCGGGTGGTAGTACGAGATGTACTGCAGCGCGTCGGCGATGGACTGGATGAGGTCTTCCTGCTTGATCGATGTCACGACTTGCTCGCTTGCTGGGGGCTGGCGGGGTTGAGCCGGCCATTTTACGCCCTGACGCCGCCCGGCGTTGATAATCGCTCCCGTTAGCGCCCCGATCCCGGCCCCGGCCGCGCATCGGCTGTCACAACCACGCACCCTGCAGCGTCCTCCCGGCATGGATACCACCGATACCTTCCAGACCCACCGCCCCCGCCTGTTCGCCCTGGCCTACCGGCTGCTGGGCAGCCGCAGCGACGCCGAGGACGTGGTGCAGGACGCCTGGCTGCGCTGGCAGGGCGCCGACGCGGCCGGCATCCGCGACCCGGAAGGCTGGCTGGTGACCGCCACCACCCGGCTCGGCCTGGACCGGCTGCGCGCCCTGCGCAATGCCCGCATCGAGTATGTCGGGCCGTGGCTGCCCGAGCCGCTGGAGATCACGCTGGACCCCGACCCCCTGCACGACCCCGCGGAGCGCCACGCGCTGGCCGACGAGGTCTCGGTCGCGTTCCTGGCCCTGCTCGAACAGCTCGGGCCGGAGGAACGCGCGGCGTTCCTGCTCAAGGACCTGTTCGACTATGACTACCCGCAGATTGCCGCACTGCTGGACCTCAGCGAGGCCAATTGCCGCCAGCGGGTGCACCGGGCGCGGCATCGACTGCAGGCCGGGCGGCCGCGGTTCGCGGTGAGTGCCGGCCAGCACCGCGACCTGCTGGCGCGCTTCATGCACGCCTCCCAGCAGGGTGACCAGGCCGCGCTGATGTCCCTGCTGCATGCCAATGCCGAGATGATCTCCGACGGCGGCGGCCGGGTCACGGCGGCGATCCGCCCGCTGCTGGGGGCCGAGCGCATCGCGCAGCTTTACTGGGCCATCGCCCGGCGCAATGGCGCGCATCCCGCGCAGCTGGGCTACGTCAACGGCGAGCCAGCGATCCTGCGCTTCGAGGGCGCGCAGCTGCACTCGGTCACGTTGGTGGGCGTGGACGAAGGCCGGATCGTGCAGGTGCTCAGCGTGCTCAATCCGGAAAAACTGCAGGCGCTTGTCACAGCGCGCGATGCTGGCGCGTCCTCCTGATGAAGACGGCCACCGTGGCCGTCATGGAGTTGCCCCATGTCCGCTTCACCCCGCGTTCCCTACACCCGCCTGGCCGCCGATGCGTTCAAGGGCCTGCTGGCCACCAGCAAGGCCGTGCATGACAGTTCGATCGACCCGACCCTGATGGAGCTGGTGTTCCTGCGCGTGTCACAGATCAACGGCTGCGGCTACTGCATGGACATGCATGGCACCGCCCTGCGCAAGGGCGGGATCGAGCCGCGCAAGCTGGACACGCTGCCGGCGTGGCACGAGAGCCGGTTTTTCGATGACCGCGAAAAGGCCGCGCTGGGCTGGGCCGAGGCGCTGACCCGGCTGAGCACGGCCGCGCCCTCGGATGCTGCCTTCGACGCGCTGGCGCCGCATTTCGATGAGAAGGGCATCAGCGATCTGAGCATGGGCATCGCGGTCATCAACGCGTGGAACCGACTGGGCGCAGGTCTGTTGCCGCCGTTGCCGTAACGCGTACCCACCCACGCTGGGCACCTGTCCGTTGATGCGTGGTGGCGGTGAGCGCGTAGTGCCGGCCGCTGGCCGGCTCTCCGTACGACCTGCATCGTGAGGAGCCGGCCAGCGGCCGGCACTACGATTTTTCGTTACATCCCGGGGAGCCGGCCAGCGGCCGGCACTACGATTTTTCGTTACATCCCGAGGAGCCGGCCAGCGGCCGGCACTACCGCTTTGTCACAACGCGGGCTGGCACAATGCGGCCATGCCCGCCTCCCCCGCCGCCGGTTCCGCCGGCCAGAAGAATCCCAGCCTGCGCGAACGCTTCAAGGCGATGCGCAACCTGCCCCCGTTCCTGCGCCAGGTCTGGCAGACCAGCCCCGCGCTGGCCACCGCCAGCCTGGGCCTGCGCATCATCCGTGCGCTGCTGCCGGTGGCGATGCTGTATGTCGGCAAGCTCATCATCGACGCAGCACTGCTGCTGAGCCGGCACGAGGCGGGGTTCCCGCCGTTCGACGAGGCGCTGTACAGCGGCCTGCTCAATCCGCTGCTGGGCCTGCTCGCGCTGGAGTTCGGGCTGGCCATCGCCTCGGACCTGCTGGGCCGCATCGTCAGCTATGCCGACACGCTGCTCTCGGAGCTGTTCACCAACGTCACCAGCATCCGGTTGATGGAACACGCCGCCGAGCTGGACCTGGAAGACTTCGAAGACCCCGACCTGCAGGACAAGCTCGACCGCGCGCGCCGCCAGACCATGGGCCGCATGAACCTGATGAGCCAGCTGTTCGGCCAGGTGCAGGACGCCATCACCGTGGCCAGCCTGGCGGTGGGCCTGCTGGTCTACGCACCGTGGTTGATCCTGCTGCTGGGCGTGGCGCTGGTGCCGGCGTTCATCGGCGAAGCGCACTTCAATGCGGCCGGCTACAGCCTCAACTTCCAGTGGACGCCCGAGCGCCGCCAGCTGGACTACCTGCGCCAGATCGGCGCCAGCGTGGAAACCGCCAAGGAGGTGAAGATCTTCAACCTCCATCGGTTCCTGATCGACCGCTACCGGTTCCTGGCCGAGAAGTTCTTCCGCGCCAACCGCACGCTGGCGCGCAAGCGTGCGTTCTGGGGCACCCTGCTGGCCGCGCTGGGCACGCTGGGGTACTACACCGCGTACGCCTACATCGCCTGGCGCACCGTGCGCGGCGACTTCTCCATCGGCGACCTGACCTTCCTGGCCGGCAGTTTCCTGCGCCTGCGCCAGCTGCTGGAGGGCCTGCTGATCGGCTTCTCGCAGGTGGCCAGCCAGGCGCTGTACCTGGATGATCTGTTCTCGTTCTTCCAGATCCAGCCGGAGATCCACTCGCGACCCGATGCCGTGGCCATCCCGCAGCCGATCACCCAGGGGTTCGTCTTCGAGAACGTCGGCTTCCGCTACCCCGATGCCGAGTCCTGGGCGGTGCGCCACCTGGATTTCGAACTGCGCGCCGGGGAAGTGCTGGCGCTGGTCGGCGAGAACGGCGCGGGCAAGACCACGCTGGTCAAGCTGCTGGCGCGTCTGTACGACCCCGATGAAGGCCGCATCCTGCTCGATGGACGCGACCTGCGCGACTACGACCTGGACGACCTGCGCGCCAACATGGGGGTGATCTTCCAGGACTTCGTGCGCTACAACCTGAGCGCCGGCGAGAACATCGGCGTGGGCCTGGTCGAGGCCATGACCGACGATGCGCGCATCCGCGACGCCGCGCGCCGTGGCATGGCCGAGGACGTCATTGCCGCCCTGCCCAACGGCTACGAGCAGCTGATCGGGCGCCGCTTCAAACAGGGCGTGGACCTGTCCGGCGGCCAGTGGCAGAAGATTGCCATCGCCCGCGCGTACATGCGCGATGCGCAGGTGATGATCCTGGACGAGCCGACCGCCGCGCTGGACGCGCGCGCCGAGTTCGAGGTGTTCCAGCGGTTCAAGGAACTGTCCGACAACCGCACCGCCGTGCTGATCTCGCACCGCTTCTCCTCGGTACGCATGGCCGACCGCATCCTGGTGCTGGCCGGGGGGCGGATCGAAGCCAGTGGCACCCACGCCCAGCTGATGACCCAGGGCGGCCGCTACGCCGAGCTGTTCGAGCTGCAGGCAGCGGGGTACCGCTGACGACGGGGGGCTGGCGGGGTTCAATGAGAATTTATCTCATTTGAGCTAAACTGGCCGGGACAACACAGATCAGACCCCACCCCCATGTCTTCCGCTTTCGGCGCCGAAACGGTGCTTGAGGTCCGTCACTGGACCGACGCCTACTTCAGCTTCACCACGACCCGCGACAGCGGTTTCCGCTTCGAGAACGGTCAGTTCGTGATGATCGGCCTGGAAACCGAGACCCGGCCGCTGCTGCGCGCCTATTCCATCGCCAGCGCCAACTGGGAAGAGAACCTCGAGTTCTTCAGCATCAAGGTGCAGGACGGTCCGCTGACCTCGCGGCTGCAGCACATCAAGCCGGGCGACAAGGTACTGGTCGGCAGGAAGCCCACCGGCACCCTGCTCATCAGCGACCTGCACCCCGGCAGGCACCTGTACCTGCTGGGGACCGGCACCGGGCTGGCGCCGTGGCTGTCGGTGATCAAGGACCCGGAAACCTACGAACGCTTCGACAAGGTGATCCTCACCCACGGCGTGCGTTACGAAAAGGACCTGGCCTACCGCGACCTGTTCGAAAAGGAACTGCGCGAACACGAGTTCCTGGGCGAGATGATCGGCGACAAGCTGTTGTACTACCCCGCCGTGACCCGCGAAGCGTTCCCCAACCAGGGCCGCCTGACCTCGCTGCTGGAAAGCGGCGAGATGCAGCGCACGCTGGGCCTGCCCGAGCTGAGCCCGGACAACGACCGCGCCATGATCTGCGGCAGCCCGCAGATGCTGGCCGACCTGCGCACCGTGCTGGACGCCCGCGGCTTCCAGACCTCGCCGCGCATCGGCACCCCGGGCCATTACGTGTTCGAGCGCGCGTTCGTCGAAAAATGATCGCCGACCGTTGCACCACCGCGTAGAGCCACGCCCTGCGTGGCTGCTCTCCGGTGGGCACCGCGAAGCCACGCAGGGCGTGGCTCTACAACGCCGCCTCGATATCCCCGCGCAGGCTTTCCGGCGTGTCGGTGGGCGCATACCGCTGCAGCACCTGTCCGTCGCGCCCGACCAGGAACTTGCTGAAGTTCCATTTGATGCCGCGGGTGCCCAGCAGACCGGATTTTTCCGACTTCAACCACTGCCACAATGGATGCGCGCCATCGCCGTTGACGTCAACCTTGTCCGACAGCGGGAAGTCCACTTCATAGGTCAACGAACAGAAACTGCGGATCTCCTCGGCATTGCCCGGTTCCTGGTGGCCGAACTGGTCGCACGGGAAGCCGATGATCACCAGCCCGCGCGGACCATACTCGCGCCATAGCGCCTCCAGCCCTTCGTATTGCGGGGTGAAGCCGCACTTGCTGGCCACGTTCACCAGCAGCAGCACCTTGCCCCGGTACTGCTCCAGCGCCTGCGGCTGGCCGGTGAGGTCCACGAACGAGAAATCGAAGGCGGTGGTCATGGCGGGAGCTCCAGAGCGGGTTACCGGCATTGTAGAGCCACCCCATGGGTGGCTGTGCATCGTTCTGGCGCCGCGCAGCCACCCAGGGGGTGGCTCTACGGTTCTGGTGCTCGCAGCCACCCAGGGGGTGGCTCTACGGTTCTGGTGCTCGCCGCCACCCAGGGGGTGGCTCTACGGTCAGGTGCCGCGCGGCTGCGACCGCTGCGCACATGCCTTTCGACACAAGCCCCGCCCCGCCGGGCCGGGTTAACCTCGGGCACTTGTCTGACCGGAGAATTCCCCTTGACCACCCGTCTTGCCCTTGCTGTCGCCGTGACCCTCGGCCTTGCCCTGCCCGCCTATTCCGCCGTTGCCGCCGCCCCGGCCGCCAACGCCGCCCAGCAGGCCAACCCGTTCTTCGCCGACAGCACCCTGCCGCTGCACTACCCGCAGTTCGACAAGATCAAGGACAGCGACTTCGCGCCCGCCTTCGACGCTGGCATGGCCCAGCAGCTGAAGGAAGTGGAGGCCATCGCCAACAACACCGCCAAGCCGACCTTCGACAACACCCTCATCGCCCTGGAAAAGAGCGGTGACACCCTGGATCGCGCCACGACCGTGTTCTTCAGCCTGGTCGGCGCCGACACCAACGATGCGCGCAAGAAGCTGCAGGCCGACTACTCGGCGAAATTCGCCGCGCACGCCGATGCCATCGCGCTGAACGGCAAGCTGTTCGCCCGCATCCAGTCGCTGTACGACACCCGCACCCAGCTGGGCCTGGACGCCGAAGGCGTGCGCCTGGTCGAGAAGTACTACGAGAGCTACGTGCGCGCGGGTGCCAAGCTCAACGAAGCCGACAAGACCAAGCTCAAGGAAATGAACGCCGAGCTGGCCAATCTGGGCACGAAGTTCAGCCAGAACGTGCAGAACGAAGTGAACGCCTCGGCCATCGTCGTCGATGACGTCAAGCAGCTCGACGGCCTGTCGGCCGAGCAGATCGCTGCCGCCGCCGAAGCGGCCAAGGCGCGCAAGCTCGACGGCAAGTACGTCATCGCGCTGCTCAACACCACCGGCCAGCCGCCGCTGACCAACCTGGCCAACCGCGACCTGCGCAAGAAGATCTACGACGCCTCGGTCACCCGCGGCAGCCGCGGTGGCGAGTTCGACAACACCGCGCTGGTCTCGCGCATCATGCAGCTGCGCGCCGACAAGGCCAAGCTGATGGGCTTCGACAACTCCGCCGCCTACAACCTGACCAACCAGACCGCCAAGAACCCAGAAGCGGTCAACGCCATGCTCGGCCAGCTCGCCCCGGCCGCCGTCGCCAACGCCAAGCGCGAAGCGGCCGACCTGCAGGCCATGATCGACAAGGAACAGAAGGCCGCCGGCAAGAAGAGCTTCCAGCTGGAAGCATGGGACTGGGCCTACTACAGCGAGAAGGTGCGCCAGGCCAAGTACAACTTCGACGAGTCCCAGCTCAAGCCGTACTTCGAGCTGAAAAACGTGCTGGAGAACGGCGTGTTCTTCGCCGCCAACCAGGAATACGGCCTGAGCTTCAAGCAGCGCACCGACCTGCCGGTCTACCACGACGACGTGACCGTCTACGACGTATTCGACGCCGACGGCAGCCAGCTGGCGATCTTCATCTTCGACCCGTACGCGCGCGCCTCCAAGCGTGGCGGTGCGTGGATGAACTCGTACGTGTCCCAGTCCGCGCTGACCGGTTTCAAGCCGGTGGTGGCCAACCACCTCAACATCCCCAAGCCGCCGGCCGGCCAGCCGACCCTGCTGACCTGGGACGAAGTGACCACCACCTTCCACGAATTCGGCCATGCCCTGCACGGCATGTTCTCGAACGTGAAGTACCCGTACTTCTCGGGCACCTCGGTGCCGCGCGACTTCGTCGAGTTCCCCTCGCAGGTCAACGAGATGTGGTCGGACAACGCGCTCATCCTGAAGAACTACGCCAAGCACTACCAGAACGGTGGCGCCATGCCGCAGGCACTGCTGGACAAGGTGATCGCCGCCGCCAAGTTCAACCAGGGCTTCGCCACCACCGAATACCTGGGCGCGGCCATGCTTGACCAGCGCTGGCACCAGATCGGCCCGGACCAGGTGCCGGCCGCGAAGGACGTGATGGCCTTCGAGCGCGCCGCGCTGGAGAAGGACGGCATTTACTACGCACCGGTGCCGCCGCGTTACAAGACCCCGTACTTCAGCCACATCATGGGCGGCTACTCGGCCGGCTACTACGCCTACATCTGGTCGGAAGTGCTGGACGCCAACACCCAGAAGTGGTTCCGTGAAAACGGCGGCCTGAGCCGCAAGAACGGCGACCATTTCCGTGCCACCCTGCTGTCCAAGGGCGGCAGCGTGGATGCGATGCAGTTGTTCCGCGATTTCGCCGGCCACGAACCGCAGATCGAGCCGCTGCTCGAAAAGCGCGGCCTGACCGCAGAAAAGAACTAACGCGGCCGGTGTAGAGCGGACCGTGTAGCACGAACTGTGTAGAGCGGACTGTGTAGAGCGGACTGTTAGTCCGCTACGCTCTTGATCTGCTGTTTGAAACAAAAAACCGCCCGGCCAAAAGCCGGGCGGTTTTTCGTAGTGACACGCCATGCGTGTCTCGCGCAATGCGTGTCCACGTGCACCCGACATCGCGCTGACACGCATGGCGTGTCCCTACGCGAAGAACGCCAGAAGCATTATCGGCAACGCCGTCACCGCGGCGCGATGTACCCGCCCGGGACGCCGTTCGGCGACAGCACCAGCTGCCACAGCTGGGCGTGGCGGCAGCGGAAGCTGGCCATCGAGCCGGCCAGGTAGAAGCGCCACATGCGCCTGAAACGTTCGTCGTAACGCTGCGGATCAAGATGCTCCCATGCCGCTTCGACATTGGCGCGCCAGGCCTGCAAGGTGCGGTCGTAATCCGGGCCGAAGCTGTGCCAGTCCTCCAGCACGAACAGACCCTCGTAGGCAGCCGTGATCTGCGCGGCCGACGGCAGCAGCGAATTGGGGAAGATGTAGCGCGCGATCCACGGGTCGGTGCGGTGGCGCGAACGGTTGCTGCCGATGCTGTGCAGCAGGAACAAGCCGCCCGGCTGCAGGCAGCGCCGCGCCATCTCGAAGTAGCCGCGGTAGTTCTTGTCGCCGACATGCTCGAACATGCCCACCGACAGGATCGCATCGAAACGCTCGTCAACGTCGTGGTAATCCTGCAGCCGGATCTCGATCGGCAGGCCCGCGCACAGCGCGCGTGCGTAGTCGGCCTGTTCCTGCGAAATGGTGATGCCCACGCCGGAGACGCCGTAGCGCTCGGCGGCGAACTTCAGTGCCTCGCCCCAGCCGCAGCCGATGTCGAGCACGCGCTGGCCGGTGCGCAGCCCGAGCTTGCGGCAGATCAGATCGAGCTTGGCTTCCTGTGCGCTGTCCAGATCGTTGGCGTGGGCCCAGTAACCGCAGCTGTAGACCAGCCGCTTGCCGAGCATGGCGTGGTAGAGATCGTTGCCGAGGTCGTAATGGCGGCGACCGACTTCCAGGTTGCCGCCGCCGGCCTGCAGGTTGAACAACCGCGCCTTGAGTCCGTCGGCCAGCTCGCGCCAGCCATGCACGCGCGCGTCCAGATGGGCCTGCATCACCTGCAGCAGGAAGCCATCCAGCGACGCCGCATCCCACTGCCCGTCCATGTAGCTTTCGCCCAGGCCAAGCGAGCCCTGGGCGATCACGCGCGAATAGAAGCGCGGGTCGTGCACGTGGATGTCATGGGGTCGGTCACCGTCGACAGTGACGTCCGCCTCGTGCAGCAACTCGATCACCCGCCGTTGCAGCCCCACGTCCACGGCCTGCCCTCCGCTAACCCTTGGCGAACAGGCCGGCGTAGGCCGGGGCAACGTGCGGGGCCAATACGCTGGCCGGCACGTCCACGGTCTGCGTGCCATCCGAGTACGGCCCCACCTGGTAGGGCGGGAACACGAAGCGCACGGCTGTGATCAGCCCGTTGGGGTCGGTGAGCGGCTGGAACTGGCCGAAGTTGTCGGCGCTGGCGCCGGTGCCATCGGCGATCATGCGGCTGGCGCTGCGCAGCGATTCCTGCAGCTGGCCCGGTTCCATGTCTTCGCTGCTGAGGCGCGTGGCCACGCGCTCGCGCAGCTGGTCGGCGATGTAGTCGCTGACCACGCCCCAGCCCTTGGTATCGGCAATCAGCTTGTCGGCGGTCAGCATCTGCTGCTGTTCGGGCAGCCAGACGAAACGCGCCACCAGCGGCTCACCATGGGCGCCGCCGGTGTAGCGGCTGCCATCGGCACTGATCACCACCAGCGTTGGCGTGTCCAGCACCTTCTCGAAGCTCAGCGACAGCTCGTAGGGCATCGTCGGCTTGTCATTGCCCAGCCCGTCCACGGCCTGCTGCAGTTCGGCACGCGCGGCGGTGGCGTAGTCCGACAGCGCCTTGGCCAGGGCCGGATAGCGGTTGACGTCCTGCGGGTAGCTGATGCCGATCACGGCCTGTGGCGTGTTCTCGATCACGTCGCGCAACTCGACCGGTGCCTCGGCGGCTGCCGGGGCCTCGACGTTGCCCGGCAACGCCGTGGCGGCGGTGTCGGCCGGTGCCGGTGCGGCACTGTCCTCGTCGCGCTTGCAGCCGGCCAGCAGCACCAGCCCCACGGCCAACGCCAGCGCGCCAGTACGCAGCGCGCGGCGGTTTCCTGCGATGTTCATTGCAATCCCCTTGTTGAAGCCCAGCATCATGATCCGTCGTCCCTGAAACATCCCCTGCCGTGCTCAAGGCACCAGCAGGTCGTTGTATTCCTCGTGCCGCTCCAGGAAGGCTTCGGCATACGCGCACGCCGGCACCACCTTGAACCTGTTGTCGCGCGCATAGCGCAGCGCCACCTTGGTCAGCTCCCCCGCGATACCCTGGCCACTGATCGGCTCGGGCACCTCGGTATGGGTGATGGTCATGCGCTTTCCCTTGATCTTGTAGTCCAGCAGCGCCAGATGCCCACGGATGCGGGCCTGGAACCGGTGGCGGGCCAGATCGTGCTCCACCTCATATGCCAAACCCGGCGGGGTGACCGAAGCCATGGGCACTGTCTCCTGCGGCTACTGTGGCGATAGTGCGCAGCGTAGCGCCATGATCGCGTGAAGCCTGAACAGGGGCAACAGCCGACATTTTTTGTCACTTCCAGCCCTAAAGTCGGGCGGGCTCAAGCCGCTATCGGTAACGGACAGGTCGCAAAAGCTGGCACGGGTTTTGCGACTACCGATTGCCCCATCCGTGTCCCAAGGAGCGTTACATGGACCATGCACCCGATTTCACCCAGCCCGGCGATGCCGACAGCTCGCTGCTGGAAGGCCTTTTCCAGCTGGCCCTGAACGGCCAGACCCAGGGATCGGAATTCGATCTCATCGACCACGAGGTCTATGCCCGCCTGCTCAGCACCTACGGTGGCGACCGCCGTTTCGCGGCGTAAGGCAACAGCGTCACCACCCACGGTGGTGACCTGCTGGTAGGTACCGACCGTTGGTCGGTACCCGCTTCAGCCACCCAGCCTGAAGGTCGGGTTGCTCAGTTCGCGCAGGAAATGCTCGAAGATCGCCGGCCGCATGGCCAGCATGAAGATCACGCCGAACGCGGCACCGGCCAGGTGCGCGCTGTGATTGATGCGGTCGCCGCCACGGCGGTCCATCCAGATGCTGTAGCCCACATAGAACACGGCATAGATGATCGCCGGCGCGGGGATGAAGAACACGAAGATGATGCTCCACGGGCTGACCAGAATGAAGGCGAACAACACCGCCGACACCGCACCCGACGCCCCCAGGCTCAGGTAGTTCGGGTTCTTCTGGTTCTTCAGGTAGCTGGGCAGGATCGACACCACCAGCGCCCCCAGATAGAACGCCGGATAGGTCAGGTAGCTGCCTGTCAGGTTCACCATGAGCGCTTCGATCTGGCCGCCGAAGAAGAACAGCGTGATCATGTTGAACGCGAGGTGGGCCAGATCCGCGTGGATGAAACCGTAGGTCACCAGGCGGTCGTACTGGCGTTTGCGGTCCACCGCCGGCGGCCACAGGATCAGGCGGTCGGCAAGGGCGCGGTTCTTGAACGCCATCCACGACACCAGGACGGTGATGGCGATCAGCAGCAGGTTGACGGGGGTCAGTTGCATGGGGGTACTCAGGCAGCGCGGTAGTTGTCGACCATACGATAGCGCTTCGCATACCAACCGAAGGTCAACGCCGCCACGAACGCGAAGCCGGCGAAGAAGAACATCAGGAACGCCGCCTCACTGAGCCCGGTACTGGCGATCTTGTGGGTCACCGTATCGTTGCGCACCGCCGCGTTGGACAGCAGCACCCACAGGTTGCCGATGGTGGTGGTCAGGTTCCAGAAGCTCATCACCACGCCCTTCATCGCCTGCGGTGCCTGGCTGTAGGCAAACTCCAGGCCGGTGGCCGAAACCAGCACCTCACCGAAGGTCAGCAGCGCGTACGGCAGCATCTGCCAGAAGATCGACATGACGTTGCCGCCGTCCATCATCACCTGGATACCACCCACCACGATCCAGGCCAGGCCGCTGAAGGCGATGCCGGCGGTCATGCGGCGCAGCGCGGTCGGCTCGAAGCCGAAACGGCGCAGCGCCGGGTACAGCACCAGGTTGTTGAATGGAATCAGGATCATCACCAGCAGCGGGTTCAACGCCTGCATCTGCGAGGCGGTGAACCAGGACGGCATGGCCATCTGCTGGCCCTGCAGCACCCAAGTGGATGCTTTCTGGTCGAACAGCGAGAAGAACGGCGTGGTCAGCGCGAAGATCACCAGCACGCGCAGCACCGAACGCACCCCTTCCACGGCCTCGGCCGGATGCACGGCACGGGCGCGGTCAAGCTGGATCCAGGTGCCACCGCCCACGCCGACCAGCACCAGCACCAGCGCGATGCACAGGCAGATCACGATACCGAGCATGCCGACCAGGCCCATCGAGGCCACCGCCAGCACCGCACCGAGGATCGCCAGCGTGAGGCCCGGACGGCCCTTGCCCGGCACCTGCGCCGTCAGCGCGGTGCGCACCACGTTGCCGAACGAATGCGGGTCCTTCGGCGGCAGCGGCACCAGCACGTAGCGCTTGCGGCCCAGCCAGAACACGAAGGTGGCCACGAACATCAGGATGCCGGGAATGCCGAAGGCCCACTGCGGCCCCAGGTTCTTGAGCGCCAGCGGGATCAGCAGCGAGGCGAACAGCGAGCCGAAGTTGATGATCCAGTAGAAGGCGTCGAACACCAGCTTGGCCAGGTGCTTGTTGCTCTGGTCGAACTGGTCGCCCATGAACGAAGCCACCAGCGGCTTGATGCCGCCCGCGCCCAGCGCGATCAGGCCCAGGCCGAAGAAGAAGCCCTCGCGGCTGTTCTCGAACAGCGCCAGGCAGGCGTGGCCGGCGCAGTAGATCAGGCTGAACCAGAGGATGGTGTGGTACTTGCCGAAGAACTTGTCGGCCAGCCAGCCACCGAGCAGCGGGAAGAAATACACGCCGATCATGAAGCTGTGCATGATGTCCTTGGCCTCGCCGGCCCGCCCTTCGGACGTGATCTCCTGCAGCAGCAGCGAGGTGATCAGGAACTGCACCAGGATGTTGCGCATCCCGTAGAAACTGAACCGCTCGCAGGCCTCATTGCCAATGATGTACGGAATCTGGCGCGGCATTTTTCCCTTGCCGGCGCTGGCGGCTGCGATCGTGCTCATTCTATGGGGCTGTCCTGCGGGGTCTAAAGGGCGCAAGGTTACCGGAAGGGCCACGGGCACGCACGCTGCGTCCCTACGTGACAGGCCGTTCGCGACATGGCAGGAAATGCGCGCCGAACCCGCTCGAAGTCACGGCGCGTCGACGGCCAAAGCGTAAACTTATCGTTATGCGCCCCCTCCCCACGGTTGTTACAGCGCGCTGGCCCGGCTGGCTCCTGCTGCTCCTGCTGTCTACCTCCATCGCCTCGGCCCACGCGCGCCAGAGCGAGGACGGTGCACGCCTGTTGAAGATCGCCACGCTGGAACTGCCCACCCAGGACGACCGTCAGTGGGAGCAGCGTCGCGATCAGGTGCTGCAGGCGCTGGAAGCGCTTCAGCCGGACGTGATTGCCGTGCAGCGGGTGCTGCAGACCCAAGGCCGCAACCCCGCCTGCTGGCTGGCCAGCCGGCTGCGCTACAGCTGCGACTTCGTCACCGCCGACCCGCCCAGCCAGCCGCTGCGGCACGGCAGTGCCCTGCTCAGCCGGCTGCCGGTGGCCGAGGACGGTGTCACCCTGCTGCACCCGCCCGGCCAGTTCAGCGCCGCCGGCATGCTGCGGGTGAAGCTGCAGGAGGAGCTGGTCAACATCTACGTGGCGCGGCTGCGGCCCGAGCCGGACGAGGTCAAGGTGCGGCAGCACCAGACCGGCGACCTGATGACCTGGATCGGTGCCACCTCCGATGGACTGCCCTCGTTGATCGCGGGCGATTTCTCGGCCGACATCCGTGAACTGGTCGGCAGCTCGCCGGGGTTTCAGCCGGCGCGCAACAATCCCGGCGAGCGGGTCGATCCGCCATCCGCGGCGGGCGCGGCGCGCGGGCATGGGCTGGACGTGCTGTTCCAGGTCAAGCATTTCGCCGGCATGGGCCAGCAGCCGTTGAAACTGGCTGCGCTGGAAGGCACCGACGCAGGCGAGCTGCGCCTGGGCATCATTGCCACGCTGCGCTTGCAGGGCGAGTAGTGCCGGCCGCTGGCCGGCTCCAGGCAAATCTGTGCATCAGAGGTAGTGCCGGCCGCTGGCCGGCTCCAGGCGAATCTGTGCACCACAGGTAGTGCCGGCCGCTGGCCGGCTCCAGGCGAATCTGTGCATCACGTGGAGCCGGCCAGCGGCCGGCACTACGGTTTGCTTCATGCATCGCTTGGCGCCGGCCAGCGGCCGGCACTACCGGTTGCGAAAAAAAAGCCGGGCGTTTCCGCCCGGCCTTCTTCATTCACGCCGCCGATGAACTCAGGCGATCGCTTCCTGGTAACGACGCTCGACTTCGTTCCAGTCGACGACGTTGAAGAACGCGCCGATGTATTCCGGGCGACGGTTCTGGTACTTCAGGTAGTACGCGTGTTCCCACACGTCCAGCGCCAGGATCGGCGTATTGCCGTTCTCGAGCGGGCTGTCCTGGTTGGCGCTGCTTTCCACCACGACCTTCTTGTCCGGGGTGACGCTCAGCCAGGCCCAGCCGCTGCCGAAGCGGGTCAGCGCAGCCTTGGTGAAGGCGTCCTTGAACGTGTCGAAGCCGCCCAGCTGGGTCTCGATCGCCTTGGCGACGTCACCGACCGGCTTGCCGCCTGCGTTCGGGGCCATCACGGTCCAGAACAGCGAATGGTTGGCGTGACCGCCGCCGTTGTTGCGCACTACGCCCTGCAGGTTTTCCGGCAGCGACTTGGTCTTCTTCACCAGCTCTTCGATCGGCAGGTCGGCGTATTCGGTGCCTTCCAGTGCCGCGTTGACGTTGTTGATGTAGGTCTGGTGATGCTTGGTGTGGTGGATTTCCATCGTGGCCGCGTCGATATGCGGCTCGAGCGCGTCATAGGCGTAGGACAGCTTGGGCAGAGTGTAGGCCATGTGGTTCTCCTGGTAGCTCACTCGCCCGGCGAAGGCCGGGCGTTGCGAAGTCGATGATGGGGATGGCCGCCAAGCTTACCAAGGCCCACGTAAAGGAAGGGTACGCGTCATCGCATTCGCGCTGTCGCCCCACGCTTTGCTACGCAAACCGCGGGCCCCTTCTTACCAGCACCGACACCCCGCGCCTGTCGGCGCGCCCCCTGACTCAGGGGGCTCTGCTCCTGATGCGTTAAGGGGATGGCGACGTTACATTAACCCCGTCCCTCGCACACTCAACGTTCACATGCGCAAACCCCTATTACTGCTCGTCGCCATCTTCCTGCTGGTCGGCGGCCTCTTCGCCATCAAGGAAGCGCAGCGCGCGCCGAAGCCGCAGTTCGCCCCATCGCTGACCCAACCCGGTGCAGGCCCCGCAGTCAGCACCGACGCACCGGCCAACCCGGGCGCCGCCGCGCAGCAGTCGTCCAGCGCCCTACCCGCCTTCCTGCCCGCCGAAGCGCGCCAGACCATCGCGATGATCCAGCGTGGCGGCCCCTACCCGCACCGCCAGGACGGCGGGGTCTTCAGCAACCGCGAGCAGCGCCTGCCGGACCGCCCGCGTGGCTACTACCGCGAGTACACCGTGGATACGCCGGGCGCCGGCAACCGTGGCGCGCGCCGCATCGTGACCGGCGGCAACCCGCCGACCGGTTGGTTCTATACCGACGATCATTACGAAACCTTCCGCAGTTTCGACGTCCCACCCGCCGGGAGCTGGCAATGAACCACGATGCATTCGAACTGGGCCTGGACGACATCAACAACGCCGGCGTGTACTCCGTCGGTAACCAGGACATCGGGCCGCTGTCGGCGGCCATGCGCGACGCCGGGCTGCGCGTGACCACCATCGACCTGCACGGGTGCAATGACAAGCGCACCCTGCTGGCGCGCATCGCCGCGCAACTGGATTTCCCGCAGTCGTTTGGCGGCAACTGGGATGCGCTGTCGGACAGCCTGCGCGATCTGTCGTGGCTGCAGGCCAACGGCTATGCGCTGTTCTTCAGTGATGCCGATGGGTTGCGGGAGGGCGCGGAGAAGGACTTCGATACCTTCCTGGATGTGCTGGCCGACGCAAGCGATGCATGGACCGAGCAGAACGTGCCCTTCTGGGCATTCGTCGCGCTGCACGAGTAGCTGGGAACAGGTCTGGAGAAAAGCCCCCCTGAGTCAGGGGGGCGCGCCGACAGGCGCGCTTACCCGCCGTTGTCGTCCTGCAATTCCTTCTTGAACGGAATGTCCGGCGGCGGGCGGGCCACGGCCGGCTGGTCCTGCATGTTCGGGTCGGTCAGACCGCAGCCGCCGCCGAACTGCAGGATCGACACCACGCAGGAAATCTTCGAACTGCTGCCCGGGATCGGAATCTCCACGGCCTTGATGCCCTTGCGCACCCACTCGGCCAGCAACGATTCGTTGGGCGCCCAGTATTTGTCGAACGAGGTCGGGGTGTAATCGTACGGCGGGCGCTTGAGCCAGGTGCCGGACTGCGCGATGCGTTCGCGGCTCCAGCCGTCGTTGTCGCCACCGGGCGCGCCGCGCGCGGTATCGCCACTGCCTTCCTGGCCGGGAACACGCACGCTGCCGTCGGCATTGAACAGGCCGTCGCCGGTGCGGCCGGCACCCTGGTTGGCCTGCGCGCCGTTGCGGTCGCCATCGCGGTTGCGGTTGGCGGCGCCCCAGTCGTCGCCGCGCGCCGGCGTTGCCCAGTTGCCCGGGTTCGGTGCGGGGCGCGCGGCCGGCGTACTGGCCGGGGTTTTCGACGGCGTCGTCGCAGACGCCGCATTGCGGCTCGGTGCCGGCTGGGTGGCCGCGCCGGCGGTCGGGCTGGGCGTGGTCGCGGCGGTGGACGCTGCCGGCGTCGGCGTCGGTGATGGCGACGGACGCGGTGTTGCGTTGGGCACGGCGCGTTCGCGCACGGTGACCTCCGGGCTGCGCCCGGGCACGTTGATCTCGCGCTGCGGAACCGGTGCCACCGTGACCGACACCGACGGGGCCGGCGCAATCTCGCGTTCGCGGACCTGCAGCTCGCGCTGCGGCAGCGTCACTTCCACGCGCGGGCCCGGCGTGGGCACCGGCGGCGTGGGCGCATCCACCACGGTGACCTGGCGCTCGCGCACCGCCACGTCCGGCGTACGCAGTTGCGGTTCAACCGGCCACAGCGTGGGCGTAACCGCGCGTGCGGCAGGGGCTTCCACCACCTCCACGGTGCGCTCGCGCACCTGCACCTCGGGTGCTTCGCGCGGAATCACCCGCACTTCGGTGCGCGGCACGCTGGTGGGCGGCACCACGAAATCGGTGGTGGCCTCGGCAACATCGGTGGCCTGGATCGGCTGTTCGACCGCCGTCGGCGCGGGCGGCGTCGGCGCGGGGGTTGGTTCGGCACTGGCGGCCGGCTGCGGCTCGGGCTGGGCCGGCGGCTGCGGGGCGGTGGCCGCGGCGGTACTACCGGCACGCGCGCTCGCCGCAGCAGCCGAGGCGGCCTGCGCACTGGCCGCAGCCGCCGCGCTGCCAGCCGCGGCAGCCGGTTCGCCACCGCCACTTTCCTGCGGCGTGCCGCTGCCGATGAACTCCACCTGGATGCGTCCGCCATCGCCGCCCTGCTCCGGCTCGGTCGGCGGACGGATCAACGCCACCCACAGCAGCAGCGCCGCGAACAGCACGTGCAGCAGCACGCTCAACACCGCCGAGGTCCAACGCATCCAGCGCTGGTCGCGCGGCGCGGGGTCCCAGGTCTGCCACAGCAGGCGGCGCAGCGCCTGCACGGTGCCCAGCGCCGGCAACCGGCCGGGCGAGCCGGGCAACGGCCGGTCGATCAACTGGGCAATCACTTCCGTAGAACGGAACGGACGCGGCAATGGCGTCAACGCGCGCAGCCACAGGCCCCACCCGTAGGGAAGGCCCGTGGTCTTTTCGACGATACGTTTGTCCGGCTGGCGAGCCAGCAGCCAATCGAGGATGTCGTCAGCCCGACGTGATGTCACGCAGGGCGATCAGGCAGCCGTGCCGCGGGGAATGTACGGCGCGTGCCCACTGTCATGGTCGGTCGCGTCGCGCACCGCAGTGATGCCGGGCACACGGCCCATCAGGGTCTTTTCGATGCCCTGCTTGAGCGTGACATCGGCCATGCCGCAGCCCTGGCAGCCACCGCCGAAGCGCAGCAGCACCACGCCATCGGCGGACACTTCCTGCACCGCTACCTTGCCGCCATGCGAGGCCAGCTGCGGATTCACTTCGTTCTCGACCACCCAGCGCACGCGCTCGACCAGCGAGGCGGCGTCGTTCGGGGCTTCACCCTTGATCTTCGGCGCCTTGATGGTGAGCTGCTGGCCACCGGTCGCGTTGGTGACGATGTCGATGTCCGCGCCGTCCATCCACGCCACGCTGGTGGCGGCCACGTACAGGGTGAAGCCGTCGCAGTCCACCGCCCACTCGTCACCGAGCAGGTCGGCCGGTTCGGCAAACTCCAGGCGCGCATCGGCACGGGGGGTGCCCGCGTCCACGGCGCTGAGGCGCACGCCCATGCCGGGCACGGCTTCGCGCTCGATGAGTTTGCGGAAATAGGTCTGGGCGGTGTCGGATATCTGGATCATGCGGCTATTCTAGCGGCTTACATGTTATGCGCTCATTCGGTTTATACACTGTCCAGCGCATTGTTCAGGCATACACGAGATGGAGAATTTCATGGCCGACCTGATTCCCTTGGCGCAGGCCCATTGCGTGCCGCGCAAGGGCAGCGACCACAAGCTGGGCGAAGCCCGGATCGCCGAGCTGCTGGCCCAGGTGCCCGGCTGGGAGCTGGCCGAACAGGGCCAGGCGCTGACCCGGACCTTCCGGTTCAAGGACTACCACGCCACCATGGCGTTCGTGAACGCCCTTGCCTGGGTGGCTCACCGCGAGGACCACCACCCCGACCTGGGCGTGCATTACGACCGTGCCGTGGTGCGCTTCTCCACCCACGACGTGGGCGGGCTGAGCGAGAACGACTTCATCTGTGCAGCCAAGGCCTCGGCCCTGACGGAGTGATACCCATGAAAATGCCTCACCCAGCCACCCATGCGGTGGCGCTACGCGTCTTGATCGCCAGCGCTGGCGTTGCCGCCCTCGCCAGCTGCAGCGGCCCGTCCGAACCGGCCGCGCCGGTGGCGGCGCCCACCGAGGTGGCGGCGGTGAAGACCCCGCCGCCGGAGTACCCGATCGAACTGGCCTGCCAGGGCATCGGCGGCACCAGCACGTTGAAGGTGGTGATCGGCACCGACGGCGTCCCCAGCGAAGTAACCCTCGCCAACGGCAGCGGCAACGGCGACCTGGACCACCGGGCGATGCACGCGGTGATGGCGTGGCAGTTCAAGGCCGCCACCCGCGCCGGCCAACCGGTCTCCACCACCATCCAGGTGCCGGTGAGCTTCAACCCGCCGCAGCCCAAGCCTGATGAGTGCTTCGCGGTCGAAGAGCGGCTTCGCCGGGGCGGCTGAGCCGCGCCGCGCCCTCAAGACCCGCTGCCGCCAGTCTTCCCTTTGCGCGCCCCGACCGGGGCGCGCTGCACAATGACAAGGACACGGTGGCACATGCCGGACATCTCCAATGAAAACGTCTGGGTCGCCCTGCTGGTGACCCTGGCTGCCGGCCTGGCCACCGGCCTGGGCAGCCTGATGGTGTTGTTCTCGCGCCGACCCAATCCCCGCCTGCTCGCCTTCGGCCTGGCCTTCGCCGGGGGCGCGATGGTGTTCGTGTCGCTGACCGAGATCCTGACCAAGGCGATCGATTCGTTCACCCTCGCCTACGACGCGCGGGTGGGCTACGCCTATGCCATGGCGGCCTTCCTGGGTGGCGTGCTGCTGATCGTGCTGATCGATCACCTCATTCCCAACCCGCACGAGAGCCTGGACAAGCAGGACCCGATGTTCCGCGAGAACAACAAGGCCTACATCAAGCGCGTGGGCCTGTTGACCGCCGTGGCGATCACCGCGCACAACTTCCCGGAGGGCCTGGCCACGTTCTTCGCGATGCTGGAGAGCCCGTCGGTGGGCATGCCGTTGGCCTTCGCCATCGCCATCCACAACATTCCCGAAGGCATCGCCATCGCCGTGCCGGTCTATTTCGCCACGCAGAACAAGTTCTATGCCTTCGGCGCCAGCCTGCTGTCGGGGTTGGCCGAGCCGATCGGTGCCGCCATCGGCTACGTGCTGCTGTCCGGCGTGCTCAACCACGCCACCTTCGGCTGGGTGTTCGGGCTGATCTCGGGGGTGATGGTGTTCCTGGCGCTGGATGAACTGCTGCCGGCGGCCAAGCGCTACGCCAAGGGGCACGAGACCGTGTACGGCCTGGTGGCCGGCATGGCCACCCTGGCGATCAGCCTGGTGTTGTTCAAATGGTGATTGGCCACTCGCTCTCGATCCCGATGGCCCCATAACCCTTCTGGGGAAATCGTTCATATGTCCCGAACCCAATGGGCACGTAACGGTTCGTAGATCCACGCCCTGCGTGGAGACCGCGCGCAGCGCGGCCCATGCGACCGGAGACCGTTGTGCAACCGGTCGCGATCAGGCGTCCGGGTGTGTAACAGAACGAAACCGCGTATCAGGCGCCATGGACGCCTGACGGACGTCTTCGGTTGGTTCACACGCGGGAAAATCACCGTACGCCATGGGTTACGTGCTCCGGACGCTTGAGCCGCGCTTCGCGCGGTGTCCACGCAGGGCGTGGACCTACGCATTGCTACGTCACGTTCGAAGTTCCCGCCCCCTCACCCCAACCGGTTCAACACCTCGACCAGCTCGTCGGCCAGCGGTGCGTTGAGCAGATACGGGGTCTTGCCGGCGTCCAGCGAGAACTCCAGCGAGGCGGCGTGCAGGAACAGGCGTTTCAGCCCGATCTGGTCACGAAGCCGCTTGTTGACGTCCGGATCGCCGTACTTGTCGTCTCCGGCTACCGGGTGCCCGAGGTGCTGGGCATGCACGCGGATCTGGTGGGTGCGGCCCGTCTCGATGCGCACCTCGCAGTAGGAATGGCCACCGCGGCGCTCCAGCACCTTGAAGTGGCTGATCGATTCCTTGCCGATCGCATTGACCTGCACATGGCGCTCCCCGCCCTGGCGCAGGCCCACGTGCAGCGGGGCGTCCACGGTCATGGTGCCATCGGGCATGCGCCCCACCAGCAGGGTCAGGTAGCGCTTGCGGATGCCCGCGCCATGGTCTTCACGCAGCAGCGCCTGCAGCTCGCTCAGCGCCGAGCGCTTCTTGGCCACGATCAGCAGGCCCGAGGTATCCCGGTCCAGCCGATGCACCAGCTCCAGCGTCTTGCCCGGGCGCAGCGCGCGCAGGGTCTCGATGGCGCCGAAACTGATGCCGCTGCCACCGTGGCTGGCCACGCCCGAGGGCTTGTTGAGGGCCAACAGGCGCTCATCTTCGTAGACGATGGCGTCTTCGAGCCGCTTCATGAAGGACGCCGGTGGGCCGACCTTGTCTCCCTCCTCGGTGAGACGGACGGGTGGCACGCGGACTTCATCGCCCTCGACGAGCTTGCGCTCGGCCTTGGCGCGTCCGCCGTTCACGCGGACCTGGCCGCTGCGGACGAGCTTGTAGACCAGACTGCGCGGCGCACCCTTCAGCTGGCCGAGGAGGAAGTTGTCCAGGCGTTGCCCGGCGCGGTCGGCCGGGACAGTCAGGAGACGGACGCTGGTCTTGCCTTCAGCGGGTTTGGGGGACGGCACGGTGTCGGTCATTGGCCTTTTATTCTGTTACACTCGGCGGGCGAGATAAGGGATTGATTTCGTTGGAAGTTGCTGTGGGCCAGAAGCCCGGCTTCCCTCGATTCCGGCACAGTGCGCAGCCACCGCCCCCGGGGCGGCCATGTTAGCGGCTCACCGGCGGTCCCGGCCATCGCCGGATGCCTGACAAGCGTCTGCGCTGAAAAAATGTCCCTGTGGCGCTCCAGCCTGGCTGACAGCTGCCTCCGGCCCGCAACACCCAAACCAACACATAAAGAAGCGCTCCCGCGGCCTGCCGTGGTGTCGTAGCGCTGGAAACCCAAGCCGCCCTCCCCGCGCATGCGCGATGGGCGTCGAAGCGTGACCAGAAGCGAAACCCCATGGCGTTCCGCGCGGTAGCAGCGCGCGAGGAACGCAATATGAAGCGAATGCTGATCAATGCCACGCAGGCTGAAGAGCTGCGGGTAGCCATCGTGGATGGCCAGACGCTGTACGACATCGACATCGAACAGCCGTCCAAGGAACAGAAGAAGTCGAACATCTACAAGGGCCGCATCACGCGCCTTGAGCCTTCGCTGGAAGCGGCCTTCGTCGAGTACGGTGGCGAGCGCCATGGCTTCCTGCCGCTGAAGGAAATCTCCCGCGATTACTTCCAGGCCGGGGTCGACCACAACAAGGCCGGCATCCGCGAGCTGCTGCGTGAAGGCCAGGAAGTCGTGGTCCAGGTCGACAAGGAAGAGCGTGGCAACAAGGGCGCCGCGCTGACCACGTTCATCTCCCTGGCCGGCCGCTACATGGTGCTGATGCCGAACTCGCCCACCGCCGGTGGCGTGTCGCGTCGCATCGAGGGCGAAGACCGCGCCGCGCTGAAGGAAGCACTGGACAAGCTGAACATCCCCGACGACATGGGCGTGATCATCCGCACCGCCGGCGTCGGCCGCGATGCCGAAGAACTGCAGTGGGACCTGGATTACCTGCTGCAGGTCTGGAAGTCCATCGCCGAAGCCGCGCTGACCAAGCCGGCCCCGTTCCTGATCTACCAGGAATCGCGCCTGATCGTGCGCGCCCTGCGTGACTACCTGCGCGCCGATGTGGGCGAGATCCTGGTGGACACCCAGGAGCTGTACGACACCGCCCGCGAGTTCATGCAGCAGGTGATGCCGCAGACCCTGCGCAAGCTCAAGCACTACACCGACGACATCCCGCTGTTCAACCGCTTCCAGATCGAATCGCAGATCGAAGGCGCGTACGAGCGCAACGTGCGCCTGCCGTCCGGCGGCTCGATCGTGGTCGACCAGACCGAAGCCCTGACCGCCATCGACGTGAACTCCTCGCGCGCCACCAAGGGCAGCGACATCGAGGACACCGCGTTCCAGACCAACCTGGAAGCGGCCGAGGAAGTGGCCCGCCAGCTGCGCCTGCGCGACCTGGGCGGCCTGGTGGTCATCGACTTCATCGACATGTCCTCCAACAAGCACCAGCGCGAAGTCGAGAACCGCCTGCAGAACGCACTCAAGTACGACCGTGCGCGCGTGCAGCTGGGTCGCATCTCGCGCTTCGGCCTGATGGAAATGAGCCGCCAGCGCCTGCGCCCGAGCCTGGGCGAATCCAGCCAGATCGTCTGCCCGCGCTGCGACGGCCACGGCCGCATGCGCAGCGTTGAATCGCTGTCGCTGTCCATCATCCGCGTGGCCGAAGAGCATGCGATGAAGGAGAACACCGGGCAGGTGCTGGTCCAGGCCCCGGTCGAGATCGCCAACTACCTGCTCAACGAGAAGCGCAGCGCCCTGCGCGAGATCGAGCAGCGCCACGACGCGCCGATCGTGATCGTCGCCGACGAGCAGCTGCACACCCCGCATTACGAAGTGACCCGCCTGCGTGAGAACGAGCTGGGCGACGAAAGCGGCAAGCCCAGCTACCAGCGCGGCACCCCGCGCAAGCTGCCGGTGCATGCCCTGACCAAGGCCCAGCTGAACATTCCGGTCGCCCCGGCGGTGACCAACGTCAAGCACAGCTCCCCGGCGCCCGTCCGCGAAGTGGCCGAACCGGTGGCCGCACCGGCGCCGGTGGCACCCGCCCCGGTGGTCGCTCCGGCCGCCACCGGCGTGGTGGGCTGGCTCAAGCGCATCTTCGGTGGCGAGCCTGCCCCGGCCACCGCACCGCAGCCGGGCAACCGCCCGGCCCAGGACGGCAGCCGCAACGGCCGCAACAAGGACCGCAACGGCAAGGACCGCAACGGTCGCCGCGATGAGCGTGGCGAACGCGGTGGCAACGGCCAGGCGCAGGGTCAGGGCCGCAACAAGGACCGCCGTGAGGGCGAACGCGCCGGCAAGGGCGAGCGCCGCGAGGAGCGTCGCCCCGACGTGGCCGCACAGACCGCGGCACCCGCCGCTGGCCAGGCCCCGCAGGGCAAGCCGCGCAACGAGCCGCAGCAGCCCAAGGCCCCGCGCAATGAGCAGCAGCCGAAGCTGAACCAGAAGCAGAAGCAGCCGGGTCAGCCGAGGCAGCAGAACGACGGCGACAAGCCGGCGCGCCAGCCGCAGGCCGACGCCGCCAAGCCGCTGCAGACCGGTGCACCGGTTGCCGAGGCCGCGCTGGTGGCTGCCGCCGCCGTGACCGTGGCCGATGCTGCGACCCCTGGCACCGCCGCACCCACCGCCCCGGTGGCAACGCCGGTGCCGGCCGATGAGAACCTGACCACCACTGCAGTGGCTGAAGGCGACGCCGCCGAGCACGGCGAAGCGCCGGGCACGGGCGATGACGCCAGCGGCGAAGGCGCCTCGCGCCGTCGTCGTGGCCGTCGCGGTGGCCGTCGTCGTCGTCGTGGCAATGGCGAGCAGGCTGCAGGCAGCGATGGTCTGAACGATGACGGCGGTCTTGACGACGACGCGGACGACCAGGACGGCGAGCAGGACGGTGACACCGCCGCCCACGCCCCGCGCCCGGTGACGGGTAACGGCGAGCCGAACCCCGAGTTCGACTTCGACGACGATGGCGCAGCCCCGGCTGCACCGGCTGCACCGGTCCAGGCCCCGCGCCCGGCCCCGGTGGCCGCCGTTGCCGCCGCCGCGCCGCTGGCCGTGGTCAGCAGCCCGGTCGTGACCGCCGGCCATGCCACCCCGACCCCGGTGGCAACGCCGGCTCCGGCTCCGGCCCCGAAGGCAGAGCCCGAAGCCGAGCGCACTCCGTCGTACACCGACCGCGTGCCGTTCGTGGAGTCGCCGATGCCGGCGGCCCCGCCCAAGCCGGTGGAGGCTGCTCCGCAGGCACCCGTGGCTGAAGCGCCGAAGGCGGTTGAAGCCCCGGTCGTTGTTGAAGCACCGAAGGCGGTTGAAGCCCCGGTCGTTGTTGAAGCACCGAAGGCCGTCGAAGCACCGGTTGTGACCCAGGCACCGAAGGTCATCGAAACGCCGGTTGTCACCGAGGCGCCGAAGGCTGTTGAAGTCCCGGTCGTGGCCCAGGCACCGAAGGCCGTCGAAACCCCGGTCGTCACCGAGGCGCCGAAGGCTGTTGAAGCCCAGGTCGTCACCCAGGCACCGAAGGCCATCGAAACGCCGGTCGTCACCCCGGCCCCGGCCCCGACCGCGCCTGCCGCTGTCGAGACGCCGAAGGCAGCGGACGTCGCTGTCGATGCCCCGGCCGCCGAGCGCAAGGGTCCGACCGAAGTCGGCCGTCCGGTGCAGACCAGCATGCTGGACGCCGTGCACGCCGCCCCGGCCCAGCCGGCCGCACCGGCACCGGTTGCCCGTGTCGAGGCTGCCGAAGCCGCACCGGTGGTGCAGAACGGCCAGCTGTTCGGCACCGCCGCCAGCGACGCCGCACCGACCGATGCCGCCGCACAGGCCGCGCATGCCGAAGCCCGCGAAGACATCCCGACCGATGTCGCCAAGGCCGACGATGCCGACACGCAGGACCCGGAAAAGACCGACAAGGCCTGATCCTGTTCCAGCGGTATGCGTAAAAACAAACAGCGGCCTTCGGGCCGCTGTTTGTTTTTGGGTGGCATTCAAAGAGCGGGAGCCTTGGTCTGCCAATACGCGTGTTTAGGGCCGGCGGCGGTGGGTTTGCGGGGGACGCCGTAAACCCATCCATGGGGGCTTGGTCGCGGCATCCATGCCGCTCACACCCCCGCAAACCCACCCCCGCCGACCCTTCGACAGTTGGTTGGGGGCCATGGGCGAGCAAAAGCAGCCACGCATGGCGTGGCTCTACGCGTTGGCGTAGGCGTTTACGGGGCGAACTGCAGCCGTGTCCATACCCCGTAATGGTCCGAGGCCCAGCGGCCTTCGGCGTAGGGCTGGTCGAACAGGATGCGCGCTTCGCGGGCAAGCAGCTTGTCCTGCTGGAAGAAGATGTGGTCGATCCGCGACGGCGCCTCGAAATAGTGCCGGTTCAACGTGCTGACCTGGGCGAGTTCATTGTTCACATGCACGCTGCCGAAGCTGTCGCCATAGCGCTGGCGCAGCGCGCTCAGATCGCCCGCATCCACCAGCGCGTTGAAATCCCCGGCAATGATCACCGGCGCATCGCCCGACGTGGTCGCGATGAACTTCAACAGGTCTGCGACCTGTTCACTGCGGGTACGGCTGCCGCGCTCATCGGAGCGTTCGTTGAGGTGGGTGGCGTAGATGTTCACCGCCTGGCCCTCCACATCGATGCGCAGGTGCGCCACCGTCCGGTAGTCCGTGAGTGGTGCCAGCAGGTGCTCGCCACGCGCCAGCACCGGGCGCCGGGTCAGCAGCGCGTTGCCGTAGCGCTTGAAACGGCCCGGCGGATCGGTGGACACGAACGCGTAGTCGTACCCCAGCTTGCCCGCCAGCCACGCCGCCTGGTTGCGCACGTAAGGCTTCTGGATCACCTCCTGCAGCGCGATCGCATCCGGCTGCAGCGCCTGCAGCTCGCGCAGGATCACCTTGCGCCGCTGCGGCCAATCCTCACGGTCGTGGTGCAGGTTGAAGGTCACCATGCTCATGCCCGGCGCGCCGGTGTCGGCGGCACGTGCGGGCGATGCCGCCAGCACACAGGCCAGCAGCGCCGTCGCAAGCGCGGTCAGCGACCCCCGCCCGCTCATGGCGCCTTGCGTTCGGCGCGGCGCACCGAGGCCGGAATCTGCACCTCGACCGTGGCCGGCACCCGCGCGATGCGCAGCTCGCCGTTCACCCACTGCGCCGGCTCACCGTCGATGGTGGTGTCGCCGGGGTCACCGCTGTACGGCCAGGGCAATACCACCCCGCCGGGCGGCGACATCAGCCCCGGTGCCACCTGCAGGGTCAGCACCTTGTCGCTGCGGCTGAGCGTGTAGCTCAGCTGCCCCTGCGGCGTGCGCAGACCCTTCACCGCGATGCCCTGCCCTTCCAGCCAACGGCTGGGCACGCCGGCCGCCAGCACCAGGCTGTCGTCCACGTCGCGGTTGTAGGCGAACATGTCCAGCGCCGAACGCACGAAGTCCGACGCCACCCAGGCATGCGGCAGGTCGCCCACGAAGAACGGCTTGCGCGGCGTGTGCGAGACCACCTCGGCCCACTGGTTCCAGGCCTGCGGCGCGCGGTCCTTGAAGAAGAACTCGGTGGCCTGCCAGGCGCGATCGCGCCAGCCCAGGCGCACGAACGCAGCCACGTTGCGCCACTCGTAGGGCGTGTAGTCCTTCCACTCACGCTTGCCGTCGCGGCGTTCCACGAACTGCGTCCAATAGCGCTCGAACGTGTTGTCCAGGTACGGCTGCGGCAACCGGCCCTGCTCACCGGCGGGGGCCAGCGCGATGGTGGTGGAGGTGGCGTCGAAGTCGCCCAGCTCCGCCGAACCCGGCAGGTAGTCGATCTTGTGCAGCGCCGTGGCCGCCAGCAGCGAGGCCTGCAGGTCGTCACGGAACTGGTCGCGCGATTCACTCATCTGCATCGCCTCCACCTTGCCCAGCGTGCTGGCGATGATGGCCGCGTCCTTGTAGCCACGCAGCGCCCAGAAGTTGTCCCAGTACGAATGCATCGGCTTGGCCGAATAGCCTTCGTGGCTGATCGACACCGGCATCATCCCGTAGAACGCCGGGTTGCGCGCCCGGTTCTCCTCGGTGCGCTCGCTGAGGCGCAGCTGTTCCATGTACTGGTAGGCGCCCTGCACGTGCGGCCACATCAGTTCCAGGAAGGTGCTGTCACCGGTGTAGCGCCAGTATTCGGCAATGTTGAAGATCAGCTCGCCATGGCTGTCGTTCTCGGGCACCGGGTCGGCACCGCGCGGGTCAACGCAGCACGGCACCTTGCCGTTGTCGAACTGGTACGGCGCGTACCAGTTCACGTATTCGCGCACCGCGTCGCTGCGGCCCATGCGCAACAGGCCTTCGGAAATCATCGCCCCGTCGCGGATCCAGCTGCGCGAATACGAACGCGTGCCCGGCTGCAGGCTGGGGCCGATCCGCGAGATCAGCATGTGCGCCAGCGCCGTGCGCAGCGTGTCGGCCAGCGGCTTGCCGGCCGCCGGCACCTGCAGCGTCACCTGGTCCAGCTTGGTGCGCCACATCGACGCGACCTGCTGTTGTGCCTTGCCGGCATCGAAGTCCTTCGGCGTGGTCCACTGCCCCGTCTGCGGCAGCACGATGGCCACCTCGCGGCTCTGGCCCGGCTCCAGCCGCCAGCGGTACAGCAACGCGCCAGAGGCCAGACCGGTGGGATCGCGGACCTCGGTGGCCGTGGGCAGCGTGCCGCTGGCCAGGTGCACCACCTCCAGCTTGCCATCGAACGGCGTGGCGAACGCCGCATCCGGTGCCTGTACCGGGTACAGCCGCGGCGCACCGTTGACCTCGACCTGGCCCGGCGCGATGTCCAGCGTGTCGATCCGGCTCACGCCGCCCACCGTGTTGAGGAACTGCCGCGGCGGGTTGACCTGCCACGGGCGCACGGCCAGCGCCAGCGTGTAGTCGTGGGCGACCTTGTCCGGGTTGCGCAGCGTGTAGCGACCCACCAGCTGCGCCTTGTCCGGCGTGCCCTGGACGAAACCGGTGACCTGCAGCGCCGCCTTGGCATGGTGCCAGTCCACGCTGGCGATCGGCAGGTAGTCGTCCTGCAGCGACTGGCGGCTCTCCACGTCGGCCCAGCTCAGCACCTTCTTGTCGACCAGCACGAACGGTTCAACGCTGAAACTGGCCTTGGCGACTTCCAGCGCCCCGTCCTCGCCGATCAACGCCTGCTCGCGGCCACCGTCCAGGCCCAGCAGGGTCCAGTACGGCTGCTCGCCGCTGAAGCCGCGCGGCACGAAACCGCGGGTCAGGTCGGCACCGACCGACGTGACGAATTCATTGGGGGTCTCGGCGAAATCCAGCGGCTTGATCGAAATGTCGCGGATACCGTAGCGCCAGCTGCGCCCGGCCTGCAGGTCGAACCGCAGGTAGCGGGCCTCGGTATCGGGCAACGCCAGCCAGTCGCGGTCGCCACCGCCGCCGGCGGTGATCTCGCGCAGCATGCGCCAGTTGCGCCCGTCCCCGGACGCGCGCACCACGTACCGCGTGGCCTCCAGCCCCGGCAGCCACTGGATGACCGCGCCGCCGAACTCACGCACCTTGTGCAGGTCCAGGCTGATGGTCTGGTCGGGCACCCCGCCGCTGATCCACACCGTGTCCGGCTTGCCGTCGGCGATGCGGCTCTGCAGCGCCGTGGCGGTATCGGCGATCACCGACGGTGCCAGCGCGGACGTATCGGCCGGCGGCAGTGCCTGCAGGGTCAGCCGGTCGAAGCACACCGTGCCGCGCCCGCCCACCTTGTTGTAGATGGTGAACTCCACCGCCGCGCTCTTGCGCAGCGTGGTGTCCGCATCCGGTCCCCAGGCCTTGTCGATCTGGCGCTGGCGGTACTGCACCGGTGTCCAGGTCTTGGGGAACGTGTAGCCGGGCCGGTTGACCCACCACACGTTGTCGCCGCTGGCATCGATGAGCTTGAACTGCAGGTCGTTGCCCGGCGAGTCGCCGCGCAGCTGGAAGCCGATCTGGTAGTTGTCCGGATAGGCGATGGGCAGCTCGCGGCGGATGCCGACGTAGCCGGAGACCTCGTGGAAGTCGTAATCCACGCACAGCGCGCGCCCGCCATTGGCGCCGGCCACGCTGCGCAGTGAACCGCTGACCTGGTCGGACACCACCAGCTTCCAGGGCGACATGTCGTCGAAGCTGTCCAGGACCTTCGGCGCCGGCGGCGGCGCCGGAGGTGCGGCCGTTGCCGCCAGCGACCAGACCACACCCAGACCCAGAACCCCCGCGACGACGGCACGCTTCACCCTTTGACACTCCCCAGCAGCAGACCTTGGATGTAATAGCGCTGCAGCACCAGGAACAGGGCCAGCACCGGAACCACCGTGACCACCGCGCCGGCCATCATCATTTCCACGTCCATGATGTGTTCGCGCGACAACGTAGCCAGGGCAACAGGCAAAGTGTAGTGCTCCTGGTCGGTCAGCACGATCAGCGGCCACATGAAATCGTTCCAGGCGCCCATGAAGGTGAAGATCGACAGGGTCACCAGCACCGGCTTGAGCATGGGCAGCACGATCTGGAAGAAGATCCGCAGCTCCCCTGCCCCGTCGATGCGCGCCGCTTCCAGAAGCTCATCGGGAATGGAGCGCGCGTACTGGCGCACCAGGAAGATGCCGAACACGCTGGCCAGCGCCGGCACGATCACCCCGCCGAAACTGTTGACCAGGCCCAGCTGCTTCATCAGCAGGAACAGCGGCAGCATGGCCACCTGCGCCGGGATGACCAGCGCGGCCAGCAGCACCTGGAAGATGCGCTCGCGGCCGACGAAGCGCAGCTTGGCGAAGGCATAACCGGCCATGGTGTTGAGCAGCAGCGAGCCAAGCGTGATCGCCAGCGAGACGAACAGGCTGTTGACGAAGTTGTTGCCCATGCCGGTACGCGCGAACAGCTCGTGGTAGTTGTTGGTGGTCACCGACGAGGGCAGCAGAGGCGGCGGGAAATGCGCCGCCTCGCCGGTCGGCATGAACGACACCGACAGCATCCACAGCAGCGGTGCCAGGCTGACGGCCGCCAGCACCAGCAACCCGCCATTCACCAACCACGCATGCCAGCGCGACTGGCCAATCTCACGACTCATACCAACTGCCTCTTGCGGCCGAAACGCAGCATGATGCTGGTGACGGCCAGGATGATCAGGAACAGCAGGAACGCCACCGCCGACGCGCGGCCCAGGTTCCACCACTTGAAGCCTTCCTCGAACATGAAGTACAGCACGCTCACGGTGCTCTGCAGTGGGTCGCCGCGGGTCATCACGTAGGGCTCGGCGAACAGCTGGAAGTAGCCGGACACGGTGATCACCCCGACCACCAGCAGCACCGGACCCAGCATCGGCAGGGTGATGTGCAGGAACTGCTTCCAGCGCGACGCGCCGTCGATGCGCGCGGCCTCGTACAGGTCATGCGGAATCGCCTGCAGACCGGCCAGGAAGATCACCATGTTGTAGCCGAAGTTCTTCCACACCGCGAACAGCATGATGGTCGGCATGGCCCAGTTGGGATCGCCCAGCCAGTCGATCGGGCTGATCCCCAGGTGGCCCAGCCCGTAGTTCACCAGGCCGTAGCTGGTATGGAACAGATAGCGCCAGATCACCGCCACCGCCACCAGCGTGGTCACCACCGGGGCGAACAGCGCGGTGCGGAACAGGGCCTTGAAGCGCGCCGCCGGGGCATTGAGCAGCATGGCCGCGCCCAGCGATACGCCGATGGACATCGGCACCCCGACCACCACGAAGTACGTGGTGTTCCACAGCGACTTCCAGAACATCGGGGTCTGCAGCAGGTCAATGTAGTTGCCCAGCCCGACGAAGCGCAGGTTGCCCCCGTCGGCCAGGGCATACAGGTCGAAATCGGTGATGCTCAGCGCCAGCGCCGAGGCCACCGGCAGGCCGAAGAACACGCCGATGACCAACAGGGACGGCCCGGCGAAGATCCAGCCGGCAAGCGAACGCTGCTTCACGGGCTCACCTCCGCCGCCGGGGCGGCAGGCGCGTCGGCCTGCGTGCGCTGTTCATGCATCCAGCGGCGTTTGGCCAGCACCTTGTCCACGCGGTCATCCAATCGATTCACAGCCACATCCTGATCCAGCCCACCGCGTACCACCTGTTCGGTGACGATGCGCATTTCCTGCACGATACGTTCCCACTCCAGCACCTTCGGGGTCGGTCGCACCCGCTCCAGCTGGTCGCGGAACGGCTGCGCCAGCGGGTCGTTGGCCAGCGAGGGGTACTCCCAGGTGCTGCGCCGCGGCGGCAGGTCACCGATGATGGAATGGAAGCGCTCCTGGATCGCCGGGCGCGACAGGAACTCGATCAGCTTCCAGGACGCTTCCTTCTGCTGCGAGCCGCGGAAGATCACCAGGCTGGTGCCGCCGGCGATGCCCGCACCGGGGCCGTCCGGACCCGGCAGTGCGGCGGTGCCCCACTTGCCTTCCAGCTCCTTGGGCTGCAGCTTCTTGAACTCGCGGATGTTCCAGGGGCCGGACAGGTAGAACACGTTGAAGCCCTTGAAGAACTCGTCCCACACGTTGGAGATCTGCGTCTCGGACATGCGCGGTGCCCAGCCCTGGGCGAACATGTTTTCGTAGAACGCCAGCGTGCGGCGGAAGCCGGGGCTGCGGAAGTTGCCACGGGTGTCGTGGTCGCGCAACAGCGGATCGGGCTGCTGCAGCGCGAACGACAGCTGCTGCTCGAACTCGTTGATCGGCATCAGCACCGCGTAGCGGTCCGGACCCTGCATCTTCTTGATCGCCGCCATCATCGTGTTCCACTCGTCCCACGTGCGCGGCGGGTGGTCGAACCCGGCCTTGGCCAGCAGGTCCTTGCGGTAGTACAGCAGGCGCGTATCGACGTACCACGGCACGCCGACCAGCTCGTCATGGATGACGTTGGTGTCCCAGATGCCCTGGAAATAGTCCGCCGGGTCCACCACCTTGGACTGCGCCACGAACGGCTGCAGCGGCGTGAGCGTGTTGAGTTCGGCGAACTCGGGAATCCAGGTGTTGCCCAGCTGGCACACATCCGGCAGCCCGTCGGCCGCGAACGCGGTCAACAGCTTCTCGTGCGCGGCCGTCCACGGGATGTTCTGCACATCGACGTGGATGCCGGGGTTTTCGGCTTCAAATTCGCGGATCAGTCCGCTGACCACTTCGGCTTCGCGGCCCATGGCCCAGAAACGCACGGTCACTCCTTCCGGTTCCTTCCGGCAGGCACTCAACAACAGGCTGCCGGCAATCAGCAGCAGAACACTCACCCACAGCTTGGGGCGCGACGACAATGGCACTGCTTACTTCCCCTGGGGCTGGTTGCGGTTGGTGTTGGAACTGTTCTTCTGTTCCTGCGCGGCGGCCGCGCGCGATTCGGCGATGCCGACCGAACGGGCCGACGCGGCTTTCTCGTCTTTCTGCAGTTCCATCGGCTGGTCCTCGCCTTCCGGGGTAAGCCAGCCGCCGTTGAAACCGGCGCGCTCAAGTCCCCGGCGGATGTGCGGGTTGTTCTTCATCGTGTCCCACACGAAATCATTGCGGTAGTTGGCGATCATGGTGAGGATCGGGCCCTGGTCGATGCCGATGTAATCACTGGCCACCCAGCCACGATCGGGCACCATGCGCCCGGTCTTGAGCGGGATGTCGAAGTTGAAGCTGGGGTTGAACGAATCCAGGAAGCCGTAGCTGGAATAGATGTAGTCGCCGTAGCGCTTGTGCATCTCCACCGTGGCCGGGATCACCTCTTCGGGCGCGAACACCACCGAGGCGATCGCAGCGGTCGGGGCGATGGTGCCGTCGTCGAAGTTCTCGCGCAGGCCCGCGCCGCGCGAGGAGTAGTGGCGGAACTGGCGCTGCTCGCCACGGAATTCCTGCGTGGTGTTCTGCGGACCGTCGCTGGCGGTCAGGCCCCACACGTTTTCACCGTAATCCTTCCACTGCATCGGGTTGGCGATGGCGTACTCGCGCTGGGCCAGTGCGGCCGAACGGCTGTTGAGGAAGTAGGTGCTGCCGCGTTCGCGCATGTACGCGTCCTGGATGTCGCGGAAGTCGATCCAGACGTGGGTGTACTGGTGGCCGAACAGCGGGCCGAAGGACAGGTATTCCTGGCCCTGGAACACGCCCCAGTCGTTGTCGTAGGTCCGCGTCCACACCGTCCACGCGTCCGGGCTGACCGGGTGCGTGGGCGAGCCAAGGGCGAGGATGTAGACCATCATCGCCTCGTTGTAGCCCATCCAGTCGTGGTCGATGAAGCCGCTCTCGGGGAACCAGCCCATCGAGATCAGCGGCGCACGCTGCTGCAGCCACGGCCAGTCCACGCGCTTGTACAGCGTGTCGGCGATGTCGCGGATCTCTTTCTCGCGCGCATCGTCACCGGTGTAATAGGACTGCGCGAACAGCACGCCCATCATCAGCAGTGCGGTGTCCACGCTGGAAAGTTCCACCCAGCTGTCGTAGCGGCGGCCTTCCTGCATGTCCAGGAAGTGGTAGTAGAAGCCCTTGTAACCGCCCTTGCCGGTGCGCTGCGGGCCCATCGGCAGGTCGCGGAAGAACTTCAGCGTCAACAGCGTGCGGTCCACCGCCTGGGTACGGCTGACCCAGCCGTTTTCCACGCCGATCGGATAGGCGGTCAGCGCGTAGCCCACCGAGGCGATGCTGGCGAACGGGCGCGACGGGTAGCGGTCCGGGCTGAGCCCGTTCACTTCGTTGGTGGTGTCCCAGAAGAACTGGAAGGTACGGCGTTCGATATCGTCGAACAGCGGCGGCAGTTCCGGCTTCATCGGGCGCGGCGGGACGTCGGCCTCCACCAGGATCACCGGCGGCTTGGGCTTGGCGGGTTTGTCCTCGGCCTGCGGCGTGCACCCCACGACCGCCACGGCCAGTACAGCGAGAGCCAGAACACGACGTGCCTTCATCGACCACCACCTCTTGCGCTTGTTCGTACCGGAGAGCATAGCGTCCCACGGATTGAAACCGTTTACAGACCTGCCGTTAAAAAAATCCGCGTTTTCAGGCGGATCCGATGCCTTCACCACACACGCATCTGTCGATGATCCAACGACACATGCCTGTGCAGTCCGCCGGCCGATCGAGACCGGCCGGCGGTACCGCTCCGGCACCGTCCACGGGGGACGGTGCCGGATGTTGCGATCAGAAGCGGAAGCCGACTTCTGCCTTCACCTGGCGCGGCGTACCGACGATATCGCCGGTCTCGTTGTAGCTGGCCAGCAGCTTGCCGTTGGACTTGGTGTAGTTGTAGTTGGAGAAGTTGTCGAAGTTGAAGACGTTGATGATGTCGATACGCGCGTACAGCTCGGTATCGCCCGGCATCTTGAACGTCTTCGTCGCCTGCAGGTCGACCGAACGGTAGCCGAAGATCTTGCCACCGACCAGGAACTTGCCGTTGCCGTTGGGCACGGCGGCGCCCGGGGTCGGCAGGTCGAAGCCGGTGGACTGCTGCACCGGGTACCAGTCGTTCACCGCGGTCGGGGTGGCCAGGGTGATCTTGCCGCCGAAGGTGATGTCCCAGAAGCCGGCATACGAACCGGTGACCACCAGGCGGTGGCGCGGCGCGCCGTTGGAACGGATGGTCGGGTAATCCTCGATCAGGCCGCGGTCGAAGGCGTACTTCTCGTTGATGTCGCGGTTGTGGCGGGCGGTGGTCCAGGTGTAGGCCACCGAGGTGCCCCAGCCGCTTTCCTTGGTGAACGGCTTCTGCGCCGACAGCAGCACCTGGGTCGCACGGGTCTTGATGCCCTGCTGGCCAATGATCAGGCTGCCGAAGCCCGGCACGTTGCAGCTCCAGGCCTGGCTCAGGCCCGGGTCGCTGCCACCGCACAGGCGCGGGTCATCGAAGAACTGGCCGGTCGGGTAACGGTTGCCGAGGGTGAACGCGAAGCCGTCGTAGCTCAGCGTGCGGGCGATGGTGGCATCGGTCAGCCAGTCGCCGACCTGGTTGCTCATGCCCAGGCTGAACTGGTCGGAGTACGGCACCTTCAGGTTGTTGTTGAGCAGGTCCACTTCCAGGCCGGCGTTGCTGGTCGAGCCCACCAGCGACTGCAGGTTGCCGATGCCGTTGAGCAGGTTCGGGTTCCAGTCATAGCAGGCGGCCTGGCCATTGAGGCAGGAACCGGTGGCCGGGTTGCGGAAGTAGATGGTCGGCTGCGGCAGGGCCAGCTTGGTGGTTTCCAGCTGCAGGTTGTCGAACAGGTCGCGATCGTAGGAACGACCGGCGCCACCGTGGATCACGTGCTGCTCGTCGGCATTGATGTCATACGAGAAGCCCAGGCGCGGCTGCCAGGCATCCTTGAATGCCTTGCGGTTGTGGCCGGTGCTGATGTAGTTGCTGATGTCCAGTCCGCCCAGCGCCAGCGAATCGGCGTAGGTCTGGCCAGCAGCAGCGCGCGGGTCCTGCGAGTAGATCGCGTCGACCACGGCCTGCGGGGTCACGAAGTCCAGGTAGGCCGGGGTCTTTTCGTAGTCCCAGCGCAGGCCGATGTTCAGCTGCAGGTGATCGTTCACCTGCCAGTCGTCCTGGATGAACAGGCCGATCTGCTTGGACTTCGAACGCACTTCGCCCGACACGCCCGACACGCCGGTCACCGGCTTGACGAACTGCGCCTTGTACGGAATGTCGGACGGGAAGTCCGGATCGCCCAGCGTGTAGGTGAAGGCCGGGTTGATCTGTGCCGCATCCGACGCGTACAGGTCGATCTGCTTGTACTTGGCGCCCATCTTGATGGTGTGGTCACCGGCCCACTGGATGCCATCCAGGGTCAGGTTGTCTTCAATCGCCCAGCCCTTCTGGCCCTTCACCTGCGAATCCAGCGCCGAGGCACCACCGATCTTCACCAGGGTACGGTCTTCGGTGCCGTCCGGTGCGGTGTAGGTGATGCCGTTGGCCAGGGTCAGCGGCGTCGGGTTGTTGAACGAATCTTCATGGGTGAGCATCATTTCGTTGTAGAAACGCTCACCGCTGTGGTTCCAGCGCAACGCATAACGACGGTCGGTGTTGACCACTTCGCGGCCGGCTTCCGGCGCGGTCTGGCCACTGAACTGCTGCTGGGTCTCGTCGCGATCCTGGAAGCTCAGCTCGATGCGATCGTTGTCGGTCGGCTCGAAGTCGATCTTGGCGAAGATCAGGTCCTGCTCGAACGGCTGGCTGGCCGGGCCGAGGCCGGCGGCGGCGTCTGCCGGCAGCAGGCCGACGCGGTTGGTGACCGAGCCTTCCGGCGCGATGGTGACCGGCAGGTCGAAGCGCTTGGCTTCGTAGGTCACGAAGAAGTGCGCCTTGTCCTGGATGATCGGGCCACCCAATGCAAAGCCGTATTCCTTCTCGGCCGACGCTTCCTTGGTCTGGCCAACCTGACGCTCCGCCGGGGTCTTGGCGCGCATGTCTTCGTTGGTATAACGGTAGAAGGTTTCACCCTTGAACTCGTTGGTACCGGACTTGGTCGCCGCGGTCACGGCCGCGCTGGAGACCTGGCCGTACTCGGCCTTGTAGTTGCCGCTGATGACCTTGTATTCGCCGATGGCCAGCTGCGGGAACGGGTTGCCGGCGCTGCCGGACTGGCCGGCCACGCCGCCGCCCTTGACGTAGCTCTTCTGGCCCACGCCGTCGATGTAGACGTTGGTGCCGTCGGCATTGGTGGCACCGCCGCGCAGCGAGGTGTTGCCCTTGGCATCACGGGTGAAGATCATGCCCGGCACCGCGTCGGCGAACTCCAGGAAGTTGCGCGACACCTGCGGGGTGGTCTGGATCTGCTGCAGGCTGACCGTCTTGCCCACTTCGGAGGTCCGCACTTCCTGCAGCAGGGTCGGCGCAACAACGTTGACCGTGTCCAGGTTGGTGGCATTGGCGGTGCTGCCGTTGGCCGGCGCGCCGCTGAAGTTCAGGGTCGCGGTCGAGGCCACGGTCACCGTCACCTTCTGGGTCTGGCCATTGGCCACGACGTCGTAGGTGCCCGGATCCAGGCCCATCAGCGAGTAGCTGCCGTCGGCGCGGGTGGTGGCGCGGCGCACGGTGCCGCTGGCCAGGTTGGTCGCGGTCACTTCGGTACCGGCGTCAGCCTGGGCAACCTGGCCGCGCAGCGACGAAGTAGCCGACTGTGCCATCAGGCTCGGTGCAGCGCCCAGCAACAGGCAGCTGACCAGTGCACTCGTCAGCAGGCGGCGTGCCGGCATGCGGGTGCTGTGATTGGAATACGTCATGTAAATCTCCGGGTGGTGGTGACCGTCTTTGCGGCCGCCTGTCTTTTTTTTGATTACGTGAATTACCGATACCGCGTTCCGACTTTCCAACGTGTCACGACCGACGGTCGTGACCTACCGCGTTCCGACCGCGTTCCGACCTGCGGTCGGAACGGTTGAATCACGCACGATCAGGGTCGGTACAAGTGTCTGCTTGTCACCGGCCGTTTCCGTGCTGTTGCCATCCATCAACTGCAACAGACGCGTCGCCGCCTTATCGCCAAGCTCGGCGATACTCACCTGCATCGTCGTCAACGATGGGTGAACGAAACGCGCCAGGGGGATGTCATCGAAGCCTGCCAGCGCCACATCGGCGGGCACGCGCACGCCGGCCTGCCCCAACGCATACAGGCAGCCGAGCGCCATCATGTCGTTGGCCGCGAACACCGCATCGGGCAATGCACCGGCGGCCAGCAGCTCCTGCCCGGCACGGTGGCCGGACGCCTCATCGAAGTCGCCGGGCAGCTCGATGCCTTCGGCACCCGCACCAAACGCCGACAGCGCATCGCGGAAGCCACGCAGGCGTTCGCGCGCATCGAAGTTGAGGTCGGGGCCGGCAATGAACGCAATGCGGCGGTGGCCGACCTCGAGCAGGTGGCGGGTCATCGCCATCGCACCGGCATGGTCATCGATGCTCAGCACCGGATGATCCTGCTCGGGCAGATAGGTATTGATCAACACCGTGGGCAGCGACTGCGGCAGGTTGTCGGTCAGGAACCCCGGGCTCTCCGCGTACGGCGACAGCACCAGCAGCCCATCCACCCGGCCGCGCATGGCACGCAGGGCGGCGCCCTGCTGCTCCTGGTCGCCGTGGTAGCTGGACACCAGCAGGTGCTGGCGGCGGGCACGGGCGACATTGTCGATGCCGCGCATCAGCTCGGAGAAGAATTCGCCATACAGGTCAGGCAGCACCACACCGATGGTGTTGGTACGCCGGCTGCTCAGGCTGCGGGCGGCCGCATGCGGGGTGTAGCGCAGGCGCGCCGCCACCTCCAGCACCAGCTTGCGCACGGGCTCGGCAACATTTTCATGGCCATTGAGCGCACGCGACACCGTCGCCACAGAGACTCTGGCTTCGCGGGCTACATCTTTGATAGTGATCGCTGCCTTGTTCACCTCGCCGCCCTCCACGGCTTAGAGATCTGGGCTTGGCGCGGAATGTAAGCGTTTTCAACGCACGATGTAAACACTACGTTAGGCAAATGTCGCACGGCGGTAACCTCGGGATGTCTTGTGGAGGTCGCCCCGGGACTCACCGGGACAAGGCGGGACAAGGGTTTCAGCCCTTTTTCGGAGGTGCTTCGGCACGGATGGACAACGCGTGGATATCGGTCTCCATCAGGGTGCCCAGGGCCGCATAGACGGCCCGGTGGCGCGCAAGTGGCAGCCTGCCCTCGAAGGCCGCGCTGACCACATGCACATTGAAATGACCGCGCCCGTCGCGGGCGCCCTCATGGCCGGCATGGCGGTGGCTGTCGTCCTCCACCTCCAGCAGTTCGGGGTCCAGCGCCGCCTGCAGGGCCGCGCGGATGCGCTCGACCCGGTTCATGGGAGCACCTTGCGGAACGGGCGCACCTGCACCCGCGCATAGACACCGGCATCCACGTAGGGGTCGGCCGCGGCCCAGTCCTGGGCCTCCTCGAGCGAGCCGAACGCGGCAATGACCACGCTGCCGCTGAAGCCGGCCGGGCCCGGGTCCTCGCTGTCGATGGCCGGACAGGGACCGGCCAGCAGCAGGCGGCCGGCATCGCGCAGGGCCTCCAGACGGGCCAGGTGGGCCGACCGGGCCGCAAGCCGCGCCGCCAGCACGTCGGTGCCGTCATACCCTTCAATGACATAGAACACAGGCAACTCCAAAGGCTCAGCTAAACGAACCGGGCGATTCTAGCCCGGCTCGCTGGACACTGCGGACGTGAAGCCGTACTCTTGTCCCTATTGCACGTGGCTGGACGCAGCAGCCCGTCGGCAGATGGCTTCACCGCCAACCGACGATCGACCCGCTGCCCCACACCAGTACACGTAGACGACCTCCTGTAGTTCTGCCGCTGCTCCCTGTATCGACCCGCCGTCGATATCAACCCGCAGCGCGAGCTCCTGCTGTTTGAAATGTGAAACCACGCCGGCGCAGGCGTGTCATGGCTTGCGATCCAACCGCCCGGGTGTTCCCGATGCGGATCTGGCGCGGCAACCGGTCCGTTGCAATACAGACGTCAATCTTGATGACCTCCGAACTCGCGCTCGACGCGAACCCGCAAACCCGGCCGACCGCCCCACAGCAGCAGGAAATGCCGCTGGCCGTGGTGCATGGTCAACCGGTCCTGCAGATTCCGCAGGACCTGTACATCCCGCCGGATGCGCTGGAAGTCATCCTGGATGCGTTCGAAGGTCCGCTGGACCTGCTGCTGTACCTGATCCGCCGGCAGAACCTGGATATCCTGGACATCCCGGTCGCCGAGATCACCCGCCAGTACGTCGAGTACATCAACGTCATGCAGGAGCTGCGCTTCGAACTGGCGGCCGAGTACCTGGTGATGGCGGCGATCCTGGCCGAAGTGAAGTCGCGGATGCTGCTGCCGCGCCCGCCGAGCATCGAAGGCGAGGAAGCCGATCCGCGTGCGGAGCTGGTGCGCCGGCTGCAGGAGTACGAACGTTTCAAGCAGGCTGCCGAGGACATCGACGCCCTGCCCCGCCAGGACCGCGACACCAGCCTGGTGCATGCCTTCGTCCCCGATCGTGCGGCCATCAAGCTGCCGCCGCCGGTGGACCTGAAGGAAATGCTGGTGGCGCTGTACGACGTGCTCAAGCGCGCCGAGCTGTTTACCGGCCACGCGATCAAGCGCGAGGCCCTGAGCGTTCGCCAGCGCATGGGCGACGTGCTGGGCCGCCTGGAAGATGGCAAGTTCTACCGGTTTGAAATGCTGTTCACCGCCGAAGAAGGCAAGCTGGGGGTGCTGGTCACCTTCCTGGCCCTGCTCGAACTGGCCAAGGAACAGCTGCTGGACATTGTCCAGGAAGCTCCGCTGGCGCCGATCTACGTCAAGTCCCTGGCCGCCGGCAACACCAATGAACCGCTGCAGTTCAACAGCGAGTTCGACGATAACGACGCCGCCAACGAAACCGACTGAGCACCCGACCCACGCATGGATCAACCGCTGATCAACCGTATTGTCGAAGGCGCGCTGCTGGCGTCCAGCCAGCCGCTGACGCTGGCGCAGCTGCAGGGCCTGTTCCCCGAAGAGGAACCGGCACCGCCGGGCAGCATCGAACGCGCGCTGGAACTGCTGCGCGAGGGCTGCGCCGAACGCGGCGTGGAGCTGGTCGAGGTCGCCTCGGGCTTCCGCTTCCAGGTCACCAATGAAGTGCATGGCTACATCACCCGGCTGTGGACCGAACGCAAGACCCGCTATACCCGTGCCACCCTGGAAACCCTGGCGCTGATTGCCTACCGTCAGCCGATCACCCGCGGCGAGATCGAACAGGTCCGTGGCGTGGCGGTCAGCAGCAACATCATCCAGGCCCTGGAAGAGCGCGAATGGATCCGCGTGATCGGCCACCGCGACGTGCCCGGCAAGCCGGCGCTGTTCGGCACCACCAAGGGCTTCCTGGATTACTTCGGGCTCAAGCGCCTGGACGAGCTGCCGCCGTTGTCGGAACTGCGCGACCTGGGCGAACTGGAACCGCAGCTGCCGCTGGACCACGAAGGCCAGCCGGCCGGCCGCATCGCCGCCGGCGCGGCCAGCCCGGACGCCGAGCTGGACAGCGACGCGGCCAACGATGGCGATGTTGGCGACAACGACAACGCCGACGATGTTGCTGGCGACGACACTGTCGCCGCAGCGCCAGGCCAGGCCTCGCTGAACGACCAGGACGCCCGGCCGGAACCGGACGACACGCCCGAACCGGACCAGGACCCGGCCGCGGTCAGGTCCGCCGCCCGCGCCGCACTCGCTGCGGCCCGGCTGGCGGAACAGGACGCCGAACAGGACAATACCCAGGCTTCCGCGGATGCGGATGCCGACGACACCTCATCCCACGCGCCGTTGTCGCTCCCCGACGACGACGCTGATACGACCGCCAGCGATGGCGAACCCGTTACCGCGCCGGGAGAGCGCGCGGCGCACCAGAACGAAACCGAAAACAACGCCGTCGCGAAGACGACCGTGGCTGTTGACGAAGCCGATCCCGAACCAGAGGCCGACGAAACCGTCGCCGGCCGGAGCCAAGTAAATGAGTGACACCCCCCGCAAGCTGTCGTTGAACAAGCTTTCGCTCAAGCGCGAATCCGACACCGACCAGCCCAAGCTCGAAGAGCGCCTGCACAAGGTCCTGGCCCAGGCCGGCCTCGGCTCGCGCCGCGCGCTGGAACAGCGCATCGCCGATGGTCTGGTCAAGGTCAACGGCGAAGTCGCCCAGACCGGCCAGTCGATCAAGAGCGGCGACAAGGTCGAACTGGACGGCCGTGGCTTCGTTGCCACCGCGCTGACCGAGACCTCGCGCGTGCTGGCCTACAACAAGCCCGAAGGCGAAGTGACCACCCGCGAAGACCCGGAAGGTCGCCCGACCGTGTTCGAAGCGCTGCCTGCCCTGAAGGGCGCGCGCTGGATCGCGATCGGTCGCCTGGACATCAACACCACCGGCCTGCTGCTGGCAACCACCGACGGTGAGCTGGCCAACGCGATGATGCACCCCTCCTACGAGGTGGAACGCGAATACGTCGTGCGCGTGCGTGCACCGGAAGGCGAAGAGAAGGTGCCGGACAACATCGTCGACCGCCTCGCGCGCGGCGTGGCGCTGGAAGACGGCCCGGCCAAGTTCGACGAGATCGAACGCATCGGCGGCACCGATTCGCACGACTGGTTCCGCGTGGTCGTCAAGGAAGGCCGCAACCGCGAAGTGCGTCGCCTGTGGGAATCGCAGGGCTGCCAGGTCAGCCGCCTGAAGCGCACCCGCTACGGCAAGGTCAGCCTGCCGCGCGAACTGCTGCGCGGCCAGTCGGTCGAGCTGCCGGCCAAGCAGGTGGAAGCCCTGCGCGCCGAACTGAAGCTGGAAGAAGGCGCGCCGTCGGCGCTGACCCTGCAGCCGGTGATCGGCCAGCGCCGCGCCGCCAAGACCACCGTGCGCGTCTCGCGCGACGGTGGTCGTGGCAACGCCTACGTCAACGGCCACAACACGGCCGATGAAGGCCGCGAACTGCGTCGTTTCGACAACGTGCGCGAAGAACGCGGCCGTGGTCGCGGTGGCAAGGGTGGCGGCTTCAAGGGTGGCCTGACGGTCAGCGGCGAAGCGGCGGCCAAGCAGTCGCAGCGTCCGTTCAAGGCGCGCCCGGACAAGGGCAACCGTGCCCTGCCGGAAGGCAATCCGGCCGCGTTCCGCAGCTGGTATGTGCCGGACGGTGTGAGCACCGGCCCGAGCAACCACCGCAATGCCGGCCCGGGCGCCGCCCGTGGCCCGGGTGCGCGTGGTCCGGGTGCCGGCGCAGGTGCCGGCGGCCAGGGCCGTCCGTACGGCAAGCCGAAGGGCCCGGGTGGTCCGGGCGGCGCAGGCGGCCAGGGTCGTGGCGGCTACGGCGAGCAGGGCCAGGGTCGTGGCGGCTTCGGCGGCGAGAGCCGTGGCGGGTACGGCGGTGAAGGCCGTGGCGAAAGCCGTGGCGGCTACGGCGGCCAGGGCCGTCCGGCCGGCGCCGGCGCTGGCGCGGGCAACCGCAGCAGCCAGGGCGGTCAACGCCATCCGTACGGTCACCCGGGCAATGCCCCGAGCTTCCCGTCCGATCATGCCAATCCGGGCGCCAGCCCGTACGGCAGCGCGCGCCCGACCGGCGGCCGTCCTGCGGGCAACCGCGGTCCGGGCGGCCCGGGTGGCAACCGCGGCCCGGGTGCCCCCAGCGGCAACCGGGGTCCCGGTGGTCCGGGCGGCAACCGTGGTCCGGGTGGCCCCGGCGCACGCGGTCCGGGCGGCCCCGGCGGTCGCCCGAGCGGCGCACGTCCCGGCGGCAACCGCGGCCCGGGTGGCGGCGGTCACCGTGGCGGCGGCCCGCGCGGCGGCTAACCGGACTGGGTAGAGCGGACTGTATTTTGCGTCCGACCTACCGCCCTGATTCCCAAAACGGCCTGGAGGCCATATGACAAGGATGTTGCGTGTAGTGGTGCTGTGCGTGCTTGGCCTCGGCCTGGCCGCCTGCGGAAAGCTCCAGGAAGAACTGGCCGCGTCGCAGAACCCCTTCCCGAAGAGCTCCCCGCTGCACGCCCCGGTGGACCGGGTCACGCGCAAGCTGATCCACGAGCCGACGTACATGGCGCGCATGAAGGGACTCGAACCGGGCAAGGCGCGGGAAATGGGCGCCACGCTGTCGATGAACGGGCTCGGCCGCCTGGAGCTGCCGATGCTGGAGCGTCGCGCGCTGCTGGTGGGCCAGCTGCTGGAGAAGCTGCCGGAAGCGCAGTGCGGGGAAATCGCCAAGGCAGTCACCCCCGCCCAGGTGTCCCGCACCACCGACCGGATGCTGGAAACCCTGGCCACCCTGCCGCAGGGCGCGATCGACGAATGGTTCGATATCGCCTACGCGGCCACGCTGGCCGAGCTGCAGCAGCGTCCGAAGACGCAGGTGACCGAGGCGCAGGTCAATGCATCGGCCACCGCGCTGGTGGAGCTGCTTCCGAACGATGCCGAGCGCGAGCGCATCGGCCGGGTGATGAGCAACCTGCCGGGCGCCACCGACGCCGATGCCTGCTGGGCGGTGCGCACCATGTACACCACCCTGCCAGAATTGCCCGAGCCACAGCGCGGACATTTTGCCTGGGCAAGTACGCAGCAGTAACGAAAAAACCCGGTCGATGGCCGGGTTTTTTGTTGCTGCCGTCAACGCCGGCCGTTGGCCGGCCCACGTGACCTCAACGCCGCTCGATGGTAAACCGGCTGCCCGCCACGCCCAGGTCCCAGCCCTTGCCGGTGCCGGCCAGGGCCAGCGACACATCGCCCTTGGTCACCACCTGCGCGCTGCTGGATTTGTCGGCGCCGGCGTGCGCTTCCACCGATGCGTAGGAACCGATCAGGTCGTTGAGCGAATAGGCGCCGGAGAATTTGCCCTTGCCGTCGGTGATGGTCGACTTGCCTACGGACAGGCCGCCGCCCTTGACGCTGATCTTGACCGGAATGCTTGCGCCATTGTCGCAGGTGATCGTGCCCGTGCCCGACGCGGTCTTGTAGAACACCGACCAGCCGGACAGGTTGTACTTCAGCTCGCAATCGATGTTGCCGGCGGCCTGTGCGGCCGGCACCACCGCGATGCCAGCCAGCGCGATCAGTGCCAGGGAACGTTTCTTCATGGGATGCGCTCGTACGGAGTGGAGAACGGCCCCGAATCTAGCAGCGCGCGCGTGTGGTCCGCATGAGACCGCCAGCCCGCATGCAACCACCGTTCAGTAGTGCCAGGCCCTGCCTGGCAACCAAGCGGTGCCAGAATCGCACCGTAGTGACAGCCCATGGCTGTCAACCCGTAGCCCCGGAATCAGGCGCCCCCGCCCCACACCCGGCCCTACCGGATATCGAAACTGTCCGCATCCAGCATCGCCGGGAACCTTGCCCGGTGCGCGGCCAGTGCCGCCGCCGAGATCGTGGTGGTCACCACCTGCTCGCGCTCACGGATCTCCACCTGCGGCTGCCCGAGGAAGTCGATCACCGCGCTGTCGCCGGCATAGTGCAGGTCGTTGCCGTCCACGCCGATGCGGTTGACCGCCGCCACGTAGCACAGGTTCTCGATCGCACGCGCGCGCAGCAGCGTCCGCCACGGATAGGCCCGGGCCGAAGGCCAGTTGGCCACGAAGATCTGCAGGTCGAAGTCCAGGTCGTCGGCACGCTCCACGTTGTAGCGGTTGCGGCAGAACACCGGGAAACGCAGGTCGTAGCAGACCTGCGGATTGATCCGCCAGCCCTTCCATTCCACGCTCAGCCGCGCACTGCCGGCCGCATAGCGCAGGTGTTCGTTGCCGTAACGGAACAGGTGGCGCTTGTCGTAGTACTGCAGCTCGCCATCGGGCGTGGCCCACAGCAGCCGGTTGTACACGCCCTCGCCCACCCGCAGCTGCACGCTGCCGGTGACCGCCGCGCCCAGCAGCGCAGCCTGCTCGCGGATCCACGCCACGGTGGGGCCCTGCATGTCCTCTGCCCTGTCGATGGCCTCGTTGGAGAAGCCACTGGTAAAGGTTTCCGGCAGGATCACCAGGTCCGTGTGGCCGGCCAGCGGTGCCAGCAACGCGCCGTAGTAGGCACGGTTGCCGGCCGGGTCATGCCAGCGGGTGTCGCCCTGGATCAGGGAGACGCGCAGATCCGGGCGTTCGGCGGCGGTCATCAGAGCACCTGCAGGCGTTCAATCGCCGCGTCGAGGGTGGCGTCGTTCTTGGCGAAGCACAGCCGCACCAGGCGCTGGCCCTGCGGCGCGGTCTCGTAGAACGGCGACAGCGGGATGGCGGCCACGCCCTTCTCGATGGTCAGCCACTTCACGAATTCATGGTCCGGCAGGTCGCTGATCGCCGAATAGTCCACCAGCTGGAAGTAGCCGCCGGGCACCGGCAGCGGCGTGAGCCGGGTGGTGAGCAGCTGCTCGCGGAAGCGGTCGCGCTTGGCCTGGTAGAACGCGCCCAGTTCCAGGTGGTGCTGCGGTTCGTCGCGGATCATCGCGGCGAAGCCGTATTGGGCCGGGCCGAAGCTGGTGAAGGTGTTGTACTGGTGGACCTTGCGGAACTCGGCGCTCATCGCCGGCGGCGCGATGGCATAGCCGATCTTCCAGCCGGTGCAGTGGTAGGTCTTGCCGAAGCTGGAGATCACGAACGCGCGCTCGCGCAGTTCCGGGTAACGCAGCGCCGATTCGTGGCGGCGGCCGTCGTAGATGATGTGTTCGTAGACTTCGTCGGAGATGAGGTAGATGCCGGTGCCACGCAGCACGTCGGCCAGGGCCTGCATGTCGTCGGCAGTCAGCATGGCCCCGGACGGGTTGTGCGGCGTGTTGACCATGAGCAGGCGGGTGCGCGGGGTGATGGCCGCACGCACGCGGTCCCAGTCCACCGCGAAGGTCTGCGGGTCCAGCGGCACGTGCACCGCACGCGCGCCGGCGAGGTCGATGGCGGGTTCGTAGCAGTCGTAGGCAGGGTCGAGGACGATCACTTCCTCGCCCGGGCGCACCACGGCGTGGATGGCGTTGAAGATCGCCTCGGTGGCGCCACTGGTGACGGTGATTTCGGTATCCGGGTCCACCTGCGCGCCATACAGGTCCAGCGACTTCTGCGCGATGGCCTGGCGCAGCGGCGCTACGCCGGTCATCGGCGGGTACTGGTTCAGGCCAGCGTGCATGGCCTTGATGGTTTCATCGACCAGGCGCTGCGGCGCGGAGAAATCCGGAAAGCCCTGGCCCAGGTTCACGGCGCCGTGCTCGGCAGCCAGCTGGGACATCACGGTGAAAATGGTGGTGCCCACCTTGGGCAGCTTGGTCTGGGGGTTCATCGGCAACCGGGGGATCAAAGGCGGAGACCCCGAAGTGTACGAAATCCACCCCGGGCGTGACGGGCAGATGTGGCCAACCTTCCGGCCGGCTGCACCGGTACACTGCGCCGATGCTGAATTCTACGAACACCCCTCCGTTGCTGGCCGCACACGGCCTGGCCTTCAGTCGCAACGATGAACCGGTGTTCGGGCCGCTGGACCTGCATGTGGATGCCGGCGAGGCGCTGCTGGTACAGGGCGACAACGGTGCCGGCAAGACCACGCTGCTGCGGGTGCTGGCGGGCCTGTCGCGCCCGGGAAGCGGCCAGATCCAGATTGACGGGCGACCGGCCGGGCAGCGCGAGCGCGCCCAGTTCGTGGCCTACCTCAGCCACCTGCCGGCCCTGAAGCCGGACCTGGACACGCTGGAGAACCTGAACTTCCTGTGCGGCCTGCACGGCCGGCGGGCGCGGCAGATGCCCGGCAATGCGCTGGCGATCGTCGGCCTGGCCGGGTACGAAGACACCCTGGTGCGGCAGCTGTCGGCCGGCCAGAAGCGGCGGCTGGCACTGGCGCGCATCTGGCTGTCGCCCGCGCCCCTGTGGTTGCTGGACGAGCCCTACGCCAACCTGGACCTGGACGGCATCAACCTGGTGAATCGCATGATTTCCGCGCATCTGCGCAGCGGCGGTGCCGCGCTCGTCACCACCCACGGTGCGTATGCCGCGCCGCCGGTGCGTACGCGGGTGATCAGCCTGTCGGCCACCGCGCCCATCGCCGGAGAACCCGCATGATCGCCCCGGGTACCCAACCGGGCCTCTGGCAGACCGCCCGCGCCCTGGCCGGGCGCGACCTGCGCCTGCTCTGGCGGCGCCGCGGCGATGCGCTGCAGCCGCTGCTGTTCGCGCTGCTGGTGGTGGTGCTGTTCGCCCTGGCGCTGGGCCGCGATCCGCCGCTGATGGCCAAGGTGGCCGCCGCCGTGCTGTGGCTGGCGGTGCTGCTGGCCGGCCAGCTCGCGCTCGACACCCTGTTCCGCAGCGATGCCGAGGACGGGTCGCTGGAACAGTGGCTGCTCGCGCCGGTCCCGCTGGCGTGGCTGGTGCTGGTGCGGGTGCTGGTGCACTGGGCCACCACCGCCCTGCCGATGATCGTGGTAAGCCCGCTGCTGGCGGAAATGCTGCATCTGCCACATGACCAACTGCCGATGTTGCTGGCATCGTTGCTGCTGGGGACGCCGCTGCTCAGCCTGATCGGCGGCGTGGTGGCGGCCCTGACGGTGGGCATCCGGCGCTCTGGTATTCTCGTGGCGTTGCTGGCGTTGCCGCTGTATGTACCGGTGCTGGTGTTCGGTGCAGGCAGCGTGGCCGCTGCGGCGCGCGGGCAGGATCCGGTGGGAGCATTGCTGCTGCTGGGAGCGGGATTGGTGGTGGCGCTGGTGTTGGCGCCGCTGGCGACGGCCGCTGCCATACGGATTTCGTTGAGTTGAGGTGCAATTTGTTTTCCCTAGCTGGATAGCCATCGCTGCATGAATAGCCTCGTCCGCTGGTTCCACCAACTCGGTTCGCCGCCCACCTTCGATCGCTTTGCTGCGCGCTGGTCGCGCGTGTTCTACCTGGCCGCCGTGCCCGTGCTGCTGATCGGCATGTGGCAGGGCCTGTTCGTGGTGCCGCCGGAGCAGAACCAGAACGACGCCTTCCGCATCATCTACATCCACGTGCCCAGCGCGTGGATGAGCCTGTTCGTGTTCGCGCTGATGGCCTTCTACGCGGTCATCGCGCTGGTCTGGCGGATCAAGGTCTGCGAGATCCTGGCCATGGCCTGCGCGCCCATGGGCGCCGGCTTCACCCTGATCACCCTGCTCACCGGCAGCATCTGGGGCAAGGGCACCTGGGGCACCTGGTGGGATTGGGACCCGCGCATGACCAGCGAACTCATCCTGCTGTTCCTCTACCTGGGCGTGATCGGCCTGTACCACGCCATCGAAGACCGGCGCAGCGCCGCGCGCGCCGCCGGGCTGCTGGCCATCGTCGGGGTCGGCCTGCTCCCGGTGATCCGCTACTCGGTGGACTGGTGGGGCGGCCTGCACCAGCGCCAGTCGATCAGCATGTTCGGCGACAGCGCCATTCGCCCCGAACTGATCGCGCCGCTGTGGTGGATGGTGATCGCCACCAAACTGTGGTTCGTCGGTTCGCTGCTGGGCAAGGCCCGCGCCGACAACCTGACCCGCGACGCCGGCAAGGCCTGGGTCGCCGAGCGCTTCGGCAGCCCCGCTGCACCGCCGCTGGAGGACCTGCCGCGATGACCCACCTGCCTTTCATCATCGCCGCCTACGCGGTGTTCGTCGTGGTCCTCGCTGCCGATGCACTGGGCACGTACCTGCGCCTGCGCGCGGCACGTCGCCTGGCCCTGCAGCGCCAGCACCGGCTGCAGGCGCGCGACAAGACCCGGCCCGCCGCCCCACTGGCCACGGAGCTGAGCCGATGACCCCGGTCCAGCGCCGCCGGCTGGTGTGGGTGCTGCTGGTGCTGCTCGCCTCCGGCCTGGCCACCACGCTGGTGGCCTTCGCCCTGCAGCGCAATATCGCCTACCTGTACACCCCCTCCGAAGTGCTGCGCGGCGACCACGGCACCCAATCCAATTTCCGCCTCGGCGGCATGGTGGTGAAGGGCTCGTTCCAGCGCGCCGAGGGCTCGCTGGACGCACATTTCGTCGTCACCGACGGCGACGCCACGCTGCCCGTCACCACCTCGCGGATCCTGCCGGACATGTTTGCCGAAGGCACCGCCGTGGTCGCCAGCGGGCGGCTGCAGAACGGCACCTTCGTCGCCGATGAAGTGCTGGCCAAGCACGACGAGAATTACGTGCCCAAGGAAGTGGCCGACAAGATGGGCCAGGCGCACCGCAAGCACGATGTGCCGGTGCCCGCCGTGGAGGCACGCTGAGTGCTGCCTGAGCTGGGGCAGGTTCTGCTGGTCTGTGCGCTGCTGGCTGCCCTGCTGCAGGCGGTGCTGCCGCTGTGGGGCGCGCAGCGCCAGCGGTCGCCGTGGATGGCGGTGGCGCGCCCGGCCGCGTTCGCGCAGCTGGCCCTGCTGGTGGGTGCGTTTGTTCTGCTGACCGTTGCCTTCGTGCAGCAGGACTTCTCGGTGCGCTACGTGGCCGAGAACTCCAACACGCTGCTGCCGCTGGCCTACCGCTACTCGGCGGTGTGGGGCGCGCACGAGGGCTCGCTGCTGCTGTGGGTGCTGGTGCTGGCGCTGTGGGGCGGCGCGGTGGCGCTGTGGTCCAAGCGCCTGCCCGAGACGGTGCGTGCGCGGGTGCTGGGCGTGATGGGCATCATCAGCCTGGGCTTCATCGCCTTCCTGCTGTTCACCTCCAATCCGTTCGCGCGGCTGCTCCCGGCCCCGCTGGAAGGCCGCGACCTCAATCCGCTGCTGCAGGACCCCGGGCTGATCATCCACCCGCCGATGCTGTACATCGGCTACGTCGGCTTCGCGGTGCCGTTCGCGTTCGCCATTGCCGCGCTGCTCGATGGCGCCGTGGATGCGCGCTGGCTGCGCTGGACGCGGCCGTGGACCAACGTCGCCTGGGGCTTCCTGACCCTGGGCATCGCGCTGGGCAGCTGGTGGGCGTACTACGAGCTGGGCTGGGGCGGCTGGTGGTTCTGGGACCCGGTGGAGAACGCCAGTTTCATGCCGTGGCTGGCGGGTGCGGCGCTGATCCACTCGCAGGCCGTGACCGAAAAACGCGGCAGCTTCGCCAGCTGGACGTTGCTGCTGGCCATTGCCGCCTTCGCGCTGTCGCTGCTCGGGGCCTTCCTGGTCCGCTCCGGCGTGCTGACCAGCGTGCATTCGTTTGCGGCCGATCCGTCGCGCGGCGCCTTCATCCTGGCGTTCCTCGCACTGGTGGTCGGTGCGGCGCTGCTGCTGTATGTGCTGCGCGCCGGCGCGCTGGGCAGCGACGATCCGCGTCGCGGCTTCATGGCCACCTCGCGCGAGACCCTGCTGCTGGCCAACAACCTGCTGCTGGCCAGCGCCTGCGCCATGGTGCTGCTGGGCACCCTGTACCCGCTGCTGGCCGACGCGCTGGGGCTGGGCAAGGTCTCGGTGGGGCCGCCCTACTTCGGCACGCTGTTCATCGTGTTGATGGCGCCGCTGGTGGCGCTGCTGCCGTTCGGACCGCTGGTGAACTGGCAGCGCGACCAGGCCTCGCGGCGCGTGGCCATGCTGGCGCCGTGGGCGGTGCTGGCGCTGCTGCTGGGCGTGATCGCCTGGTTCATGGCGCCGCAGGGCAAGCTGAAGGCCGCCGCCGGCGTCACCGCTGCCGCATGGGTCGCACTGGGCACCGCGCGCTTTGTGTGGACGCGCCTGCGCGGCAACGGCCGCTTCAACGCGGAAATGGTGGGCATGCTGCTGGCCCATACCGGCGTGGCCGTGTTCCTGATTGGCGCGCTGCTGGTGGAAGCCCTGAACGTGCAGCGTGAAGTGGCGCTCACCCCGGGCCAGACGCTGGAGGTGAGCGGCTACACCCTGCGCTTTGAGGGCGTTGACCACCAACAGGGACCCAATTACGTGTCCGACCGCGGTCATGTGCGGGTGCTGCACGGCGGCCGCGAGCTGGCCCTGCTGCACCCGGAAAAGCGCGCCTACGCCAGCGGCGGCCAGATGATGACCGAAGCGGGCATCCTCGCCCGCGTGCGCGGCGATGTGTACGTGGCACTGGGCGAGCCGCTGGGCAACAATGCGTGGGCGGTGCGCGTGCACGTCAAACCCTTCGTCCGCTGGGTCTGGCTGGGCGCACTGCTGATGGCCCTCGGCGGCTTCGTTACCGCCGCCGACCGTCGTTTCCGCCGTTTCCAGGAGTAGCTCCATGTCCGATCCCCGCCCCGCCTCGCGCCCCCTGCCCCCCGTGGCCATCGTCATCGGCGTGCTGTTCTTCTTCGGGCTGCTCGGGCTGATGGTGTACGGGGTGATGAAATCCGGTGCGCCGGACCGCGACATTCTGCCCTCCGCGCTGATCGGCAAGCCTGCGCCCGCCTTCGAACTGCCGGTGCTGCATGACCCCACCATCAAGGTCAGCAGCAACCAGCTGCGCGGCGCACCGTATGTGCTCAACGTGTGGGGCAGCTGGTGCGCGGCCTGCCGCGAGGAACACCCGATCCTGACCCGGTTCGCCGAAACCAAGCGCGTGCGCGTGATCGGCTACAACTGGAAGGACGAACCGGCCGACGCGCTGCGCTGGCTGGAGCAGCTGGGCAATCCGTTCGTGCTGGTGCTCACCGATATTGAAGGGCGCACCGCGATTGATTGGGGCGTCACCGCCGCACCGGAGACCTTCCTGGTGGATGCCAGCGGCGTGGTGCGGTGGAAGTACAGCGGCGCGCTGAGCCAGCGTGTGATCGATACGAAACTGCTGCCGGAACTGGAGAAGCTGGAGCGTGCCAATGCACAACCGCGTACTACGCCGCCGCCGGCGAACTGAGCCTGGGACGGGGGGCCGCACGACCAACGGGCGGGCCATGCCGCGACGATTCGGCCCCTGCGTTGCGTTGTTGGCCATTGCGCTGTTTTTGGGCCCGGCACTCGCGCAAGCCCAAGCCGTCTCCGACCCCACCCCACTGCAGTACCGCGATGCCGCCGAGGAAGCCCGCTTCCATGCGCTGGCCGCCGAACTGCGCTGCGTGCAGTGCCAGAACCAGTCGCTGGCCGATTCCAACGCGCAGATCGCGCACGACCTGCGCCGCGAAGTGCTCGCGCTGATGCAGCAGGGTAAAAGCGATGCGCAGATCAAACAGTTCCTGGTGGATCGTTACGGCGAATTCGTGCTTTACCGCCCCTTGATGGACACGCGCAACAGCCTGCTCTGGTTCGGACCACTGGCGCTGGTACTCGGCGGTGCCGGGGTGCTGGTATGGGTGGTGCGCCGACGCAGCCGCCAGGTGCAGCCGATGGGCGACAGCGAGGAGCGCTGGTGAGCGGGTGGATACCCACCGTGGCTGCTGTAGCCGCGACGCTGGTAGCGCTGGTGGTCTTGTGGCCGCTGCGGCGCCACAGCCGCCGCCTGCCGTTTATCGGGGCGTGCGTGGCAATCGGCGTGGTTGGTTTTTCCCTCTATTCCCTCATAGGTACACCAGAGGCGGTCGATACCGCACGCGAGGACCCCACAAGCCTGCGTGACGGCGTGCGCGACCTTGAACAGGCGCTGGCGCGCGAGCCACAACGCGCCGATGGCTGGGCGCTGCTGGGCCGTTCGGAACTGGCGCTGGGCAACATCGACAAGGCCAACCAGGCCTTCACCCGCGCCGTCGCACTTGCGCCGGACGAGGCCCCGCTGCTGGTGGAAGCCGCGCAGGCGCGCGCCGAAGGCGATGCCGCCAAGCACTTCGACGACACCGCGCTGCAGTGGCTGCGCCACGCACAGCAGGTGGACCCGGCCAGCGAGCGCGCCGGCTGGCTGATCGGCATTGCACAGCGCCAGCGCGGGCAGGATGCGGAGGCGGCAGCCACGTGGGAAGCGCTGCTGCCGCGGCTGGAGCCGGCGGCGGCGAAAGCACTGCGCGCGCAGATTGCGATTGCGCGTGAGAAGGCCGGAGAACGGCCGGCTCCGGTTGCTGCCGCCGCCACAACAACGGCAGTGAACGTGTCCGTGATGCTGGGGCCAGGCATCGACAGATCCAAGCTGCCCGCTGACGCCACGGTATTCGTCATCGCCCGCATGCCCGGCGGCCCGCCGATGCCGGTCGCTGTCGAAAAGCACCGGCTGGCAGACCTGCCGCTGCAGATCACCCTGGACGACAGCGACAGCCCCATGCCAACCGCGAAGCTGTCCTCGCTGGACCAGGTAGAGGTCTTCGCCAGAATCTCGGCCAGCGGCCAGGCAAACCGCCAGCAGGGCGACATCGATTCCCCCGCGGTAACCGTAAAGCTCCCGCACAAAGCCACGGTAGACCTGACCCTGTAACGACATGCCATGCGTGTCTTCGGGGTGTTGGAACACCCGTAGAGCCACGCCCTGCGTGGCTGCGCGGCGCCCGAACGTAGACCAGCCACGCAGGGCGTGGCTCTACCCCGGTAACCAAACACCCCCCGCGACACACCATGCCGCCCATCACCACAGCACCGCCACCGCGCCCGTTTAGAATGCCCCCATGACCGAATTCATCCCCCCCGGCACCCGCTACCACGCCCTGCCCTCACCGTTCGCGTTCAAACGCGGCGGCCAGCTGCACGGCGCGCACGTGGCCTACGAAACCTGGGGCACCCTGAACGCCGACGCCAGCAACGCCATCCTGATCGTCACCGGCCTGTCGCCCGATGCACATGCCGCCGCCAACGCCGACAATCCTGCTCCCGGCTGGTGGGCGGGCATGGTCGGCCCGGGCAAGCCGATCGATACCGACCGCTGGTTCGTGGTGTGCGTGAACTCGCTGGGCAGCTGCAAGGGCTCCACCGGCCCGGCCACCATCGACCCGGCCACCGGCGAACTGTACCGCCTGCGCTTCCCCGAACTGTCCATCGAAGACGGCGCACGCGCCGCCGTGGACGTGGTGCATGCGCTGGGCATCCAGCAGTTGGCCTGCGTGATCGGCAACTCCATGGGCGGCATGACCGCGCTCGCCGTGCTGCTGCTCCACCCGGGCATCGCACGCAGCCACATCAACATTTCCGGCAGCGCGCAGGCGTTGCCGTTCTCCATCGCCATCCGCTCGCTGCAGCGCGAAGCCATCCGCCTCGATCCGCAGTGGAACGCGGGCAACTACGTGGACGACCAGTACCCCGAATCGGGCATGCGCATGGCGCGCAAGCTGGGCGTGATCACCTACCGCTCCGCCCTCGAATGGGACGGCCGCTTCGGCCGCGTGCGGCTGGACTCGGACCAGGCCGACGACGACCCGTTCGGCCTGGAGTTCCAGGTGGAAAGTTACCTCGAAGGCCACGCACGGCGCTTCGTCCGCTTCTTCGACCCGAACTGCTATCTCTACCTCAGCCGCTCCATGGACTGGTTCGACCTCGCCGAATACGCCGACGGCGACGTACTGGCCGGGCTGGCGAAGATCAAGGTGGCCAAGGCCTTGGCCATCGGCGCCAACACCGACATCCTGTTCCCGGTGCAGCAACAGCAGCAGATCGCCGACGGCCTGCGTGCCGGTGGCGCCGAGGCGCAGTTCATCGGCCTGGATTCGCCGCAGGGGCACGATGCGTTCCTGGTCGACTTCGACCGGTTCGGGCCGGCGGTGCGCGGCTTCCTCGAGGCGCTCTGACCCATGCGGCAGCAGGGAAAGCTCAGCGAATGGGATGACGCGCGCGGCTTCGGCTTCGTGCAGCCCAATGGCGGTGGCGAGCGTTGCTTCGTGCATATCCGCGCGTTCACCGCGCGCGACCGGCGGCCGGCGCTGGGCGATGTGATCACCTATGAGGTGAAGCCCGACGCGCGGCGCCGGCTCAACGCGGTTGGCGTGCGTTTCGCGTTGCAACGCAGTGGTGCGCGCGGCACGGCAAGCAAGAGCACCGGCCACGGACCGGATCGACTGCCCCGTACGCCGATAGCGCTGGTGTTCCTCGCCGGCGTGGTCGCGGCGATGTTTGGTGGATTCCTGCCGCCGTGGGTGCCCGCGGTGTACCTCGGCCTCAGCGGCGTGACCTACCTTGCCTATTGGCAAGACAAGGCGGCAGCGCAACGGGACCGGCAGCGCACGCCGGAGAACGTGCTGCAGATGCTGGCCTTGTTCGGCGGTTGGCCGGGAGCCTTGATCGCGCAGGCGACGCTGCGGCACAAGAACCGCAAGGTCTCGTTCCAGGTCACGTTCTGGGTGGTGGTCGTGGTCAATCTGGCGGGGCTTGTGTGGATTGCTTCCGGTGGACTGGCGACCACGTAGCCGGATGCCCGGCGAAGATTACGCCTGCGATCGGCAAGGGCCCGGACGAGGCGATGCCGCCCGGGCAGTAGCGTTACCTGCTGGTCGGCGAGACGTTCTGAGCTCCGCGCGTCTTTCGCCACTGGATCCACGCGATCGCGGCGACGAAGAAGACGCTGCACAGGTAACTGCCTTCCGGCCCTTGCGCGCCACCGGTCAGGGTGTCGAGGCCTTGCGGGCGCAGCGCCACCAGCAGCGCCGGCAAGTGCGTATCGATGCCGGTGACGGGCAGCTCGAAGCCGGTCGCGAGCAACCAGTTCCACCCCGCGTGCCAGCCCATCACGCCCCAGATATTGCCGGTCCGCAGCGCCCAGGCGCAGGCGAACAGCGAGAACAGGAACGTGCCGAGCATGACCCGGGGCGGCTGGTGCGGACTGAAATGCAGGAAGCAGAAAACGAGCGACACCAGCAGCACTGCCACCGCGACATTGGTCTTGCGCGCCACCACCGACAGCATCCAGCCGCGGAAGATGACCTCCTCCACGCTCGCCTGGAACATGAAACTCAATAGCAGCAGACCGATGTGCAGCAGACTGACGGGCGACCGCCAGGCCTGCCCCAACCCCGCCGCCTGCATGCCGCCAGCCATCCAGATCGCGACTACGACCAGCGCGATCGTGCCGAATCCAATGGCCAGTCCGCGCAGGAAGGTTTTCAGCGGCGCCGGACCGGTCAGCCCGATACTCGCCAGCGAGCGCCCTTCGACGAAGCGTACCCAGGCGAGCACGGCCGCCAGCGTCGGCGCGAAGCCGATCCACAGCAGCGCATACACGCCAGCGAGGCCGATCGGATCGCCGCGCGGCGTCGACCAATGCTGCGACTGCATCCACCCGTCCAGCGCGATCATCGGTACCGCGTTGAACAGGATCATCAGGATCGGCGTCAGCCAGGCCCAGGGCAGCCAGCCGCGGGCCGGATCGGGCGAATACAGGGCAACGGGGGTCATGCGGGGTTCCAGGTCGGCGTGATCGCCGCTGCAAGTTGCCATCCGCGCGGGGGCGTGGCAACCCGATTGCGACCAAGCCACAGAAGCCGCCGATGAATCACCCGGATCGCCGACGAAATGTCGCTGAGTCGTCGCCCGTGGTGTCCGCTGCCGAGCCGACGTACTGACGGCGGTATGCCGTAAGTGAAAGAGAGCCCTTGGCGGATCACACGTCCGCGCAGCCAAGCTGCACTGCTACTTGATCTTCAGCTCCGGCAGAAGAGGGTCAACATCAACCAGCTCCAGGGACTTGACCATGTGCAGCGTCGAGTTCTTGTACTTGAGGAAATGCGCGCTCTTCACATGCTGTTCGTATGCCTGCCGACTTGCATATATTTCAAGAATCGTCAGTCTGGTCGGCTCGTCTTTGTCGAAGACGGCGTACAGCGACAGCACGCCTGGCTCACGCTCCATTGAGGCGCGAACCTCTTCAGCCAGGGCCTCTCGATAGGCGGACAAATGGTCCGTGTTCACGGTGATCTTTGACAGCCTTGTCATCTGTACCTCTTCAGCTCCAACACTGAAGGCGCATGCAGCCATGCCGATCAAGGCTGCGATGAGCATCTTTTTCAATCAACCCTCCAATGCGCGCGTGCCACTCGGCGCAGCGTTTTCCGGAACATCATTCCTGCCGAGCCTCGAGCTGGCGTTGAATACCAACGCGGACACGTTCGGCAGCCTCCCGGCTGAAGCGTACCTCGAGAACATCGGCCAGCCTATGCAGCTGCTCCGGGCGCAGCCCTATATTCATGCTGATGCCTATGTGCGACTGCAACTGGGGTTCCACCCCGGACATGGCAGCCAGCATGCTGACCGTGGCCAGCTCGCGGCTCTGCCAATCAAGGTTGTCGCGCTCGAAGATGTCGCCAAACAGGTGCGTACGCAGATACTCATTCGCCTGCGGTGCGAAATCGAACAAAGGCCCTGAAACTGGACCACCCGCCAGCTTGGTCTGGTTCGCCGTGCCTGCAGCAAGCAACGCGTCGCCTTTGGGGATCGGCCTGCCGGGCTCGCGGCCGGCATCATCCTGGATGCCCCGCTGCCTGCGCGCCTCCGCCACCCTCATCAATTCGCTCAATGCGTTCAGGCTGCGCGGAAAGCCCGCATAGGCGTAAACCTGCACGAGGATCTCCCGCGCTTCCGCCAGACTCAGTCCCGCGTCCAAGCCTTGATTCAACGCCTCCCGCAGGCTATCCATGTTGCCGGCCGCTGCTGAGGCGCTGATTGGAATAATGGCTTGCTCGCGGGCGTCCAGTTCGGTTGTAGAAACCCGGTTTGAATTGACGTTCATAGCTGCTCCTTCGTGTGCGAAAGCCATTTGTCCCGGAACGGAGGCAAGCATCGCCGCGCCTATCAGACAGGCGAGACGGCTGGACCGCCACTTGCGATCAATCGCCTTGGTACTGGGCATCGGTCACCTTCTCCAGCCAGTTCACGTTCTGCCCCTCGCGCACGCCGGTTACGGCAAGGTGCGTCATCGCGGTATCGGGGGCTGCTCCATGCCAGTGCTTCACCCCGGGCGGGCACCACACCACATCCCCGGGACGAATGACCTGAATGGGCTTACCCCATTCCTGCACGCGCCCAACGCCAGAGGTGATCACCAGACGCTGGCCTGCGGGATGGGTGTGCCACGCCGATCGTGCACCTGGCTCAAACGTCACCAGCCCGCCTGAGGCGGTGATGCCGGCGTCCGCGGGCCAGACCGGGTCGATGCGAACGCTGCCGGTGAAGAATTCCGCCGGACCATTCATTGACGCTTGGTCGCCGGCGACGGTGATGCGCTGTTCGGGCTGCGCAGCTGCTGCCTCACGGGGAAGGCCGAGCAACGCCAACACAGATAGGGCCAGGAGCCCGGGTGCTGCAGAGGACGCCTGGGTACCGACGCGTTTGATGTCCATGTAGCTCACCTCATTGTGGTGGGTAGGGTATGCAACCAACAGCTGATCGGACGCAATGCGGACGTCTACCGGGACTCCACGGCGACCGCCGGCCCCGAAGTGGACGCCGGGTCGGCCGCCGTGACATAGGCGAGCAGCGCCGCAAACAGCAACAGGCCAGCACTGGCCAGGAACGTACTGGCAAAGCCGAGGCTGTCGAACAGCAGTCCGCCGACGGTAGAGCCCAACGCGATGGAGCACTGCACCACCGCTACCATCAGCCCGCCGCCGGCCTCTGCGTTGTCGGTGAAAGTGCGCGCCAGCCAGCTCCACCAGCCCACCGGTGCGGCCGTGGCCAGCAGGCCCCATGCCGAGAGCAGTGCGGCGGTTGGCCACAGATGGGGCCCCAGCGGAATCAATGCGATTGCAATCAGCGCCATCAAGGCTGGAATGGTCACCAGCGTGCGGTAGAGCCCGCGCCTGATGAATGCGCCGATGGCAAGCGTGCCCACGAAGCCGCTGACGCCGATGGCCAGCAGCACCAGCGGAACAGCAGCGTCTCCTGCACTGGTCACCCGCTCCAGGAACGGTCGCACATAGGTGAACAGCGCAAACTGCCCCATGAAGAATGCACCGCAGGCAATCATGCCTAGCGCCACCACACGCCGCCGGAAAAGCGCAACCACCCCGTCTTGTGACTGCCTGCTCTCCGCGGCCATGGAAGGCAGACAAACCCACTGCCATGCCATGGCTACGGCAGCCACCGGCAGAAGACAGAGGAAAGCACCGCGCCATCCAATGATGCTGCCCAGGTAGCTGCCCAGTGGCGCCGCAACTACCGTTGCAAGCGCGTTGCCGCTGTTGAATATCGCCAAGGCACGCGGGACCTTCGCAGCCGGCACCAGCCGCATGGCCGTCGCCGCAGACAGGGACCAGAACCCACCGATCACCACGCCGAGCAGCGCACGGCCCACCATGTAGACCGGATAGTTGGGGGCCAACGCCACCACCAGGCCAGACACCGCCATCAACGCGGTGAGGGTCAGAAGCAACGTTCTCCGGTCAATGGTGCCGGCCAACCGCGAGATCGACAGGCTGGTCAGCACCGCAAACGCACCCGAGATGGCAATCCCGTAGCCGGCAAGCCCTTCGGTCACACCCAGATCTGCCGCCAACGGAGTGAGCAGGCTCACTGGCATGAATTCAGAGGCGATCAATGCGAAGACGCACAGCGTCATTGCGAGCACGCCACCCCAGTTGGCGCGACCTGCAGTAGCGTCGGTGCGGCTCATTTCCCCGCCAAGCCGCGCTGGAAGAACGTGGTCAGCTTGTCGAAAGGAATCAGGTTGGTACGGTCATACAGATCGACATGACCAGCATCCTTCACCCAGAAGAGCTCCTTAGGCTGACCGGCCCTTCGGTACGCGTCTTCGCTGAACTCGCGTGAATGTGCGGCGTCGCCAGAGATGAACAGCATCGGCCGCGGCGAGATGGTCTCAATGTCGTTGAAGGGATGGAAATTCATGAATTTGACCACGCTGCTGAAGAGCGGCTGGGTGGTCAGCTCAGCGTTGTCGCCCTTTGGCGTATAGGCGCCGCGCGGGGTGCGGTAGAAGTCGAAGAACTCACGTTGTATGGCAGGAGTATCAGCATCGATTTCGTTCACCGTGCCGGGCACGAACACTGACGCACCACCCTTGAACTCGACCAGGCGCTGGTCGATTGCCGACTGGATCACCGTCTTGCGCTGCTCAAGCGACTGCCCGTTGTTCAGCCCTTGCCGTGCCGCCGCCCCCATGTCGTACATGCTCACCGTGGCAATGGCCCTGATGCGCGGGTCGATCTTGGCGGCGCTGATCACAAAGCTGCCGCTGCCGCAGATACCCAGGCCGCCGATCCGGTCCGGGTCTACAAAGGCCTGCGTGCTCAGGAAGTCCACGGCTGCACTGATGTCGTCCGAATAGATTTCCGGCGCCACCAGGTGCCGGGGTTTACCGGCGCTCTCTCCCCAGAAGGAAAGATCGATCGCCAGCGTAACGAAACCCTGCTCGGCCAGTTTCTGTGCATAGAGCTGCGAGCTCTGCTCCTTCACTGCGCCCATCGGGTGGCCGACCACCACCGCGGGTGCGCGGGTACCGCGCGCCAAGCCTTCAGGACGGTACAGCGTGCCCACCACTTCCAGCTGGTACTGGTTTCGGAAGCTGACGCGCTCGCCGATGACCGTGGGGCTGCGGTAGAAGTTGTCGGCGCCGGTCTGACGGGCTGCCGCCGGCGTGTCACCGGCCAGGGCGGGCAACGGCAGGACGAGGCTGGCGAGCAGCGCCAACAGCAACGGGGTCGGTTTCATATGCGGACGGCCTCGGGAGATCAAGGTCGCCACGATAGTCGCCAGCCGCACCTACGATAAGCCGGCTTAACGTTGATGCATTACTGAATTCAGCTCACAATTGACCCATGAGCGCCGTGAAGACCAATGACCTGCAATCCTTCCTGGTCGTGGCACAGGAGCAGAGCTTCACCAAGGCGGCCGCCCGCCTCGGTGTAACACCCTCTGCCCTCAGTCACTCCATGCGGCTGCTGGAAGAACGCCTGGGCATCCGCCTGCTGGCCCGGACCACGCGCAATGTCTCCCCTACTGAAGCGGGCGAGCGGCTGATGCGCTCCATCGCACCGCACTTCGACGCCATCGGCGCCAGCGTCGAGGCACTGGGATATCTGCGCGACCGCCCGGCCGGAACCTTGCGGATCTCGTGCACGGACGATTCCATGGAGACCATCATCCGTCCACGGCTTGCCGGTTTCGTGGCCGAATACCCGGATATCACGCTTGAGTTCTACGTCGACTACGGGTTCACCAATGTGGTGGAGCAACGCTTCGACGCCGGCATCCGGCTGGGCGAGGCGCTCAGCAAGGACATGATCGCGGTCAGGGTGGGACCTGATTGGCGCCTGGTCGTGGTCGCATCTCCTGATTACTTCGAGACGCATCCGAAACCGAGGAAGCCCGCCGACATCATGCAACACCGTTGCGTGCACATCCGGCATCGCCCCAACGGTGCCATTTACGCCTGGGAGTTCGAAGAGAAAGGCAAGGAGTTCACCGTCCGCGGCGAAGGCCCACTGGTCTTCAACAGCATGACCCACGTCATCAATGCCGCCATAGATGGGCTGGGCCTGGCATATGCGCCCGAGCCGATGGTGGCCGAGCACCTCGCGCAAGGCAGACTTGTGGCCGTGCTGGACAAATGGTGCTTGCCCTTCCCCGGCTACCACCTTTACTACCCCAACCGCCGACAGCCCTCGCCTGCGTTTACGGCGCTGGTCGCTTGGCTGAAGCAGGACCAGTAGAAACAAGACGGGCTTAGTGAAGATCACGCCGGCCTTGGTGATGGCGAGTGATCGAGCGCGCAGCCGGGGTAACACGGGGTATCGACGCGCAGGCTGCTGGGCGGGTAGCGATGCCTCAGGCCACGGGGCTCGGCGACAGCCTCGGGAGCTTCGCCAGTGGTGGAAATCCGTGCGCAGGGGCAGGATCAAGCCATCCTCGGCCCCTGGCGCGCCTGATCTTCCCGCTGCTGCTGGTCCTGAGCCGGCACCTGCGCGAAGTCCTGCGCACGATCCTGCTGCTGCGCCGTCCGGCTCTGGCTGGCAGCCGCATACTGCTGCTCGGGCGCAGCCGCCAACGCCTCCTGCATCGGCATATGAGCCCGGTTCGCCGCCGGGTCCGCCGACGCACCTGGCCCGGACCGCAACACAAACAGAACGCTGCCGGCAGCACGTGTTTCGGTGGCTTCATTCAACGCCATGTCCACCTTGTCGCCGGCCTTGAAGCCTGCTTCGGCCGCAGTACGGTAGGCGCTTGCCAGCAGGCGTTCGCTGCTCTGGTCCCACGGCTTGTTGTGCTTTTCATCCAGCTTGGCCACAGAGGAGCGCAACTGCTCCACCAGGCCGGCGTCTTCCGGTCGTGGGCCCATGCTGTGGCGGCGATCAACGTCGGCCTTGTCCTGCGCGGCAGGTGCAGTGCCCTGCGGCGCCGGCGCGCTGGGTGCGGGCGCAGGCGTGCCGGGGGCAGCGGGCGTCACGGTGGCCGGCGGCTGCGCCTCCTGGACTGTCGCGCGGCGGGTGTGCGCCTGTGCCATCTCGTCCGGCGTGGTGACGGATTTGATCTCCATCCGCTCGTCGTCCTTGCCGGCCAGGGTGACCAACGCACCATCCTTCCGCACCTGCAGGGAATACGGCATGCGCTCGGGCATGTCGCGTGCATGGTCCTGGGTCACCGCGTCCACGGCGGCGTCGATCTGTTCGGGCGTGCGGGCAACACCGGCGGCGCCATAGGCCGAGGTCACCAGGCCGCGCAGGCCCAACTCGGTGGGGGTGGGATTGTCGCGGGCAATCTGGGCCATGGTGGCGAGTTCATCCACGCCTGATTGCTGGCTCTGGCGCGTGCGGTTCAACTCTTCCTGCACGCTTGCGCCGGCGGTGTTGGTGCCGTAGAGCATGCCGGGGGTGGTCCACGTCCCATCGTCGCCCCGCGTATAGGCGTGACCATCCGAGGCCATCAACGGCTGCAGCTCGGTCTGGGCGTTGCGGATCACCCCGGGCACGGGCTCAATGCTGGCGAAGTCGCGCCAGGCGTATTGCTCATACGCCACCTGGTAGCGGGCGGCGAGCGCCTCGGGCGTGTTGGCCGCGTTCTGGGCCGTGATGCGCAGTGATTCCACTTCCAGCTGCACCGATTGCTCCGGGCTTACCGCCACCGCGCGGTCGATCGGAATGCGGCCATCAATCACTTCATGGATGGAGAGATTCCATTCGCCATTCTGCGGGTTGCGCACGTAGTGGCGGCTGGTTTCAAACGGCTCCGGCGGTGGGGTGCGTCCTCCGCTGGCATCGATGCGGAACGGGTCCTTTGGTTCGGGCAGGTTGGCCATGCCCAACGAATAAGCATCGTTGGCCGATTTGTAGTTCAGCTCGTCCACCAGCCGGCCGCCGGCGACCATCCGCATCTCACGTACGCCACCTTCGGGCGTGGGCGCAGTGACCGTGCGTGTCCAGGCGCTGTCGGGCTTTTCCGGATCACGGCTCCATTCGTTGCCGCTGCGGTCCACCTGGGTGTAAACGGTCTTCTTGTCTTCCTGCTGCGCCCAGTACTCCCCTGCGAACCCACCCACCACGCCGCCCACCAGCCCGGTGACCAAGGCACCCGGGCCGGTCTCCGAGCCGGCAATCAGCCCGTACACAAAGCCCGCGCCGACGCCGCCGGCGATACCGCCGGTGGTGCGTCCCACGAAGTGGGTGGTCGCCGAGTCCGCCCCCGCCTGGTTGCCCTGCGTGCGCAACTCGGCCACGCGGTGACCGGTTACCGCAAAGTCCACCGCCAGCGCGGCAACACCGGCTGCGGTGAGCATGCCGGCGCCGCTGATGCGCGTGCGCGCGCCCACGGCCACCGCCTCGCTGGCCGCGCCTTCGGTTGCCCCTGCCCTGCCCGCCGTGCCGGCCAGTTCCGCCGCGCTGGCGCCGGGCCTTCCCACATGACCGGCCACTTCCGCAGGGCTGACCCCAGCGCCGGGCGTGGGCGCAGGCCGCGTGATGGTCAGCGGCTTTTCAAAGGTGAAGGCGTTGCGGGCGCTCGCGGCGGTGTTCTCGGTGAGCGGCAGGCGGCCGGCCTGGTTGGCCTCTTCGATCGCGCTGCCCAGCGATGAATGACCGCCCCAGCGCGGGCTGAGCGCGGACGCGTTGGGCTTGTTGATCGCTTCCAGTGCCAGGTTGACGTTCGCTTCGGACTGGGTAACCGCACGCCAGCGCAGTTCGTCCGGCTTCATGGCCTTGAATTCGTTTATCTGCTGGGTGTGGGCGCGCTCGTAGGCGTCCACATCACCGAAGAACCGGCGGACCTTGGCGTTGGCCACGTCCGTCGACATGCCCTCCGGCGCGTTGGTAACCAGGTCACCATTCACCAGACCTGCCCGCAGGGTGTGGTCGAGGTTCGCTACGCGCGCGCCCATGCGCTCGGCAGCCGCCGCCTGTTGCTGCGGTGTGCCCAGTTCGCCCAGCGTGGCCTTGCCGTCCGGGGTGTTCTCCAGGTCCTTGAGCAGGGTAGCCAGTTCGTCGGAGTAGCCGGCCAGCGGACCGCCGCCATGCGGCGAAATGCCCATCTTTGCCGCCAATGCCTTGTCGACCGGCAGATTGAGGATATTGCCTTCACCGTGCAGGTCGAACAGGCCGCGCTTGGCCAGTTCCTGAAGCAGCCGGCTCTCCTTGAACGCGGCCTGCTCGAAGATGTGGTGTCCACGGAAAACCGGTGTATCAGGCATCGGTCAACTCCCGCTCAGAAGTCCATTTCAGGGGTGGGTGGCTTACAGCGCTGAAGCGTCCCGCAGTCGTACACCGTCCAACTCGGCGTGGTTGAGCGCGTCGAACATCACCCGGTCGCAGATAGGGTCGAACCCGCTGTTGGGCTGGCGGAATATGTGCGCGCCGCCCACCACCGCTTTCTTGAACACCAGCGAGGCACCGCCGGCAATACTGTAGAACTGCACGTCCTGTTCGGTGATGAAGTCGTGCTCCACCCTGACCTTTACCCGCGAGGCCGGCGCGTCGAGCGCATCCAGCTCGCGAATCACATTGCACAGGTAGTACTGCGGTCCTGCAGTGCCGTCGGCCAACGTGAAGTCACACGGGGCGAACGCGAAGCCCTGCGGGTCCACCGCATCGAACACGTCTTTCAACGCCTGCGAAACAATCCAGATGCTGGCGTATACCTCGAAATCGCGCGGCAGCCCGCCTTCGGCCGGTACGTGCACCAGATGGGGGCGCTCGGGGTATTGGGCAGGGTCGCCGTTGGGCGGATCGACCGTGCGCATACCCGGGCGGCAGAGCGCCGCTTCGTTGGCAAATTGCAGGCCGTGCCCGATGCCGTCGCTCCAGCGGCTGGGTTCCAGAAAGTAGAACTCGCCCTGGTGGGACTCCGTGTCAACCGAAACTGGGGTGGCAGTCTGCTCGTTCATGGGCTTCCATCATGGATGCGGGGATAGAACAGTAAGCTTGGGCCGGCTGATCGTAGCTTGGGCGGGCTTTGCGGACAAGGCTGGCATGAAGACCAGCATTCCCGCGCGAATCCCAGTCAACTTGTCCGGCACCTCGAGCGAAATGTCGTGCGGCCGCTTTCGGCCAAATGCGGACAAACAGATGAGCAGTAGCTGTTCAGAGTCCCCTGGGCGACTCACCTATCTCTGTGGCGCTCAGAAGAATGCCTGATTCGCCGAAGCTGACTAGCGGCTCGACTCGGCCCCCTATCGAACGACGTCGGAAACGTCCCGATTCGGGAGCATGATCACAAGTCGAAAATCATCTCAGTGTTACGGTCAGCCTTCCTCATGGACGAGTGGTACTGATGAACGCATGACACGCAGTCCAAACCTCATTCGCTGCCACGACAGCCGTTCTCTCTTCCGGCTGCCAACACTGGGATCAGATGGTCCAGGTGCATTCCTTTCGCCCGAGATTTCCAGCGCTGGCGGCTGGCGGCTGGCGGCTGGCGGCTGGCGGCGCTAACTGGTACCGCCAGTTCGTCTGCAAGATGTTGACTACAAGGAAGCGTAATGAGAAACGGAGCACTGCTACTACTCTCGATATCGCTTCTACTGGCGGCCAACGTGGCGGCCGAGCCTGCCCACCGGTCCGCTTACCTTGAGCATGAGGCATCTCTGTCTTCGATAGAGGTGAAGACGTATGCGCAGGAAACCGGTCTCAGCGCCGAAGAAGCAAGACTGGCTTTGGCAAGAGAAGATTTGGCTGATCCGCAGATCAGCGCATTGAGAGAAGAGTTCGCGGCTCGGCTTGCAGGACTCTTCTGGGCGCGCTTGCCCGCGCAGCATATCGTGGTGCGCCTTGCTGGTTCCGGGCACGTACCGGACAGGAAGATCCAGACAGATGCTGGTGCCGTGTCAGTCAAGTTCATAACCGGAGCAGCCGCCACTACCAAACAGTTGGCCGCTGCTCTTTCCGAAGCTGGTCCGAATCTTCGCAGTACAATCCCGGAACTCCACGGCGCATGGGTGGATGAGACTACTGGGAAGATCGTCCTGGACATCGCGTCGTCCCCGGCTTCCAAGCGCGCTTACGAAACGGAACGCGCAGACATTGAAAGAATGATGGGCTTCCCGGTGGAGTTCAGGTTCATGCCTGCGCCTCAAGACTTGATGTCGCCGCCTGCTGCTCCCAAGCCGGCTGATCAGCCAGGGGCTTCAGCACGAGCGCTACCAAACGTGGGGGGTGGGAGGCAACTATCGGGCGGAGCGGGACAGTTCTGCACCGCCGGCTTTGCAGTAAAACACGCGATCACGGGTGTCAGAGGAGTTCTGACCGCAGGGCACTGCTTCAACGATGCGACGTAAACTACCCAGTGCCACCAGAAATCTTGCCTACAGTTATTGCCCCAACCGAGATGGTCATGGAGGCATGGGGCGGCATTGTGGACTTCCAGTGGCATACATTCCCGCCAGGACAGCCCGTAACTTCCGCTTACTGTGTTTCATTTACTGACTGCTCCAACGTGGTGATCTATAGACCCACTCATACCGTTGGCAGAAGTGTGTGCCACATGGGGCGCACTACAGGACGAAGCTGCGGCATTGTGACCTCTGTTGAATACACGTTTCCGGGGGTCTGTCCAAATGAAGACCAGGCGACGTGCCCGTCAGGCTTCTGGACATGTGTTGAAGGCCCGAATCTGGCTTGCGCTGGTGGCGACAGTGGCGGGCCGGTCTTCAACGGCTATAACGCGTTCGGGTTGGCGAAAGCAGCTATAGGCACAGGGACTTTTCCCGGCGGATGCAATCTCATGATCGTAATGCCGATTGGAAGAATCGCTCCGTATAGCTTGCTGCTTCTCTGAGATGGTTTCACATGCCAGCGCAGCGAGCTTGGAATGTCTGCGCTCAGGTCTACGCGAATATTGCACAGCGGCCCGTAATCGGACTGGATCGGCATTGGCTTTTTGATCGGCACGCTGGCGTGGGCGCTGCTAGCAAGTCACTGCTTCATGGCATCACATGCAGTATGTTTGATCGCGTGAGGCGTCAGCTTGATGGCAACTGGTGCGTTGGTTAGCCTTGGGTTATGAATCGCCCAGGGTTCCGTAGACACCTCGCAGCCATAAACTATGGCTTAGGCGGAGGTGGTTATTAGTACGAAGCGGTCTACCAAAAGCTAAAGATCATGGACCAGTCACTGAGTCGTGCTTCCCGTGAGTTGAGCGAAGCCGGTTGCGATGTACCTCAATACGTGCAGCGGGACGGCACCGTCAGCGATGGAAGCGCGGAGCCACGCTGGTGGCTGGGCCAGCAGGTTCCGGCCATTGCCCAGCTTCGCGCGTCCGAAGTCTGAGCGACGTAGATGGGCCCGTCCGCCACTGGGTGGCCTTTCCTGACGATCTTTGGTCAACGTCCGCTTACGGCCACAAGCGGTCGTTCGCACAAGAAGACTTGGCCAGTCTGAAGACAGTCTTTGCTTCAACGTCTCGTTGTGGCTGACACCTTGCATGCAGGCAAAGGCGATGGCACTGGACTCATGAAAGTGACGCTACCTGCGCAGATCTGGTAGGCAAATGAAACGGAGGCGAGGCCAGGATCAGAGACGTTGGCCGTGTGCAAAACCTCCCCGTTGGAGGAGACCAGTCTTATGCGGGCGCCATCTTTACTGGCCGGGTTGCCGGGCGTTGTCAGCTCCAGATTGAAGCCGCTGGACAATTGAAGAGTTGCGGCGTCTTTGGACGGAAGCTGAAGATCAATTGCAACAGGACCCAAAGCGTCCTGCAGCAGCACTCCCGTGAATTGAACTATTTCTGGAGTCGCTGCAGATGTAGCAAAAGAAACGCAACAGATTGAGAGAAACGAAGCTAGAGCTTTCATTATTCACCTCCAGGTTGTGAAATCCCACGTCTCGAGCCGAACAACCCCATGGCTCATTCCAGTGCGCCGCTACATGATATAGCCATATTGGGCCGTAGGTAGGACGGTTCTATTAGCTACGCTGGCTTCCGGCCGAAAGCTCACATTAACATTGCGCCCGCGAGCTTACGGGGCCTGCACTGCCTGCTGCGCCTGCAGCCGCGCCAGTTGGAGACGCCCCATCTTTCTCACCTTGGGGGCGTCTGCTGCGGGTTACTCCTGCACAGTAAGGAGGATGCAGCCGGGTTTGACGTCCAGCTTCACGCGCGCGCCTATCTCAAAGCCCGCCGCCTGCATCCATAGGCCGCGCAGCTTTACGCATGGGATGCAGATGTCGTCGGGTTCGGCTGGGCAGCCGGGGTAATACAGGGTATCGACGCGCAGGCTGTTGGGCGGGTAGCGGTGCAGGGTTTGCTTGCGGCGTTCGGGGGACGGCGCTTCAGGCCGGTTGCTGTGCATGGTAGACCTCCGATGGAAGTCTCCCTCGCCGGATGGAGAGATGGTGTCGTAATGCGCCTCTCTACAAGGTTATCCAGGCGTAGAGCAGCGGACTAACAGTCCGCTCTACTCCCGTCGTATTCAGGCCGGTGGCTTGGGGCTGAACCCGGCCTTCACAACGTTCCCGGTACCCCAAATGCAAGGATGAGGACGCGACCTGCCCCCCCCCCGGTACCCTATGCCCCACCTTCGTCGTCTTTTTGGTCGTTGGCTTCGCCTGCGTCGTCTCCTGCGTTGGCGCTGGCGTGAGCGCCAGGCCTCGGCCCCGGCCATTGAGGCCACGGAGGGCCCGCTGCGTGCGGCGCTGTACAGCGTTGAACAGATGGAGGTGTACGGCCGCGCGCTTGCGCGCCAGCACCGCGTGCGGACGCGGCCCAGCCCGGAGCGCCTGCTCGATCGGTTGCAGGCCAACGAGCGTGTGCTGGAAGACGCCAACACGCTGCTCAGCAGTGTGGTGCGCGAACAGCGCCCGGTGACGCCGGCCGGGGAATGGCTGCTCGACAACTACTACCTGATTGAAGAACAGATCCAGACCGCGCGGCGCCACCTGCCGCGTGGCTACAGCCGGCAGCTGCCGTCACTCGCGTCCGGCCCCTCGGCCGGGTTGCCGCGTGTGTATGAATTGTCGATGCAGGCCATCGCGCACGGCGATGGGCGCATCGACGGCGATACGCTGGGCCGCTTCATCGCGTCGTACCAGTCACTGGCGCCGCTGAGCCTGGGCGAACTGTGGGCCGTGCCCATCATGCTGCGCCTGGCACTGCTGGAAAACCTGCGGCGCATGGCGGCGCGGGTGATGCGCGATGGGGAAGATCGCCGCCTGGCGTCGCAATGGGCCGACGACCTCAATCGCGCGGCGTCCGACACCCCCACCGATGTGGTGCTGGTGGTGGCCGACATGGCGCGTTCCGCGCCGCCCTTGACCGGCGCGTTCATCGCCGAGCTGACGCGCTCGCTGCAGGGGCGTGGCGGTGCGTGGGCCATGCCCGTCGCCTGGCTGGAACAGTGGGCGGCAGCGGCTGGGCAGCGCATTGACGAACTGGTCGCCGCCGAGGGGCAGCAACAAGCGGCCGACCAGGTCTCCATCGGCAACAGTATCGGCAGCCTGCGCTTTCTCTCCACCATGGATTGGCGCACGTTTGTCGAAGATATGAGTGTGGTGGAGCAGCGGCTGCGGGAAGACCCCATGGCCGTATATGCGCAGATGGATTTCGGCACCCGCGACGCCTATCGCCACGTGGTGGAGAAGATCGCGCGCGGCAGCCGCATCGCGGAGGAGCAGGTGGCGACCATCGCGCTGGACCTGGCACGGGCGGCCACGCCGCCTGAGGGCCCACGCACGCACGTGGGCTACTGGCTCGTCGGCGAAGGCATGCACGCCACCGTGGATGCAGTGGCCAAGGCGGCACCGCGCCACCGCAAGGCGCGGCGTTTGGCGCATCGCGTGCCGCTTGCGCTGTACCTGCTGCCGATCACGCTGCTGGCGGTGCTGGCCACCGGTGGCCTGTTGGCCACCGGCATTGGCGCGGTGCCCGTCTGGCTGGGCGCGCTGCTCGGGCTGCTGGTGTTCAGTGAGCTGGGCATCGTGCTGGTGAACTGGACCGCGACGGTGCTGGTCACGCCCAGGCCGCTGCCCAAGCTGGATTTCAGCGAAGGTATCCCGGACGCCTGCGCCACCGTGGTTGCGGTGCCGTCGATGCTGTCCAGCGCCGACGGCATCGACGTGCTGGTCGAAGCGCTGGAAGTCCGCTTCCTGGCCAACCGCGATCCGCAGCTGCGCTTCGTGCTGCTGACCGATTTCCTTGACGCCGCAGACGCCACGGCGCCGACAGATGATGCCCTGCTTGCGCACGCCGTTGAACGTATCGAGGCACTGAACCACCGTTACGCGTCCGAGCGCGGCGATCGCTTCTACCTGCTGCACCGCCCCCGCCAGTGGAACCCGGGCGAAGGGGTGTGGATGGGCCACGAGCGCAAGCGCGGCAAGCTGGCCGCGCTCAATGCCCTGCTCCGCCACGGCGATGCGGCCGCGTTCATGCGCATGGTCGGTGATACGGCTGCCCTGGTCGGCGCCCGCTACGTCATCACCCTGGACTCGGATACGCAGCTGCCGCGCGACGCGGCACGTGCGTTCGTCGCCACCCTGGCCCACCCGCTCAACCGCCCGCGCTTCGATCCCACGCTGCAACGCGTGGTGGAGGGCTACGGCATCCTGCAGCCCAGCGTGGGCACCAGCCTGGGCCGGCGCCGCACCTCGCGCTTTGCCCGGATGTTCGGCAGCGAGCCCGGCATCGATCCGTATACGCGCATGGTCTCGGACGTGTACCAGGATCTGTTCGACGAAGGCTCGTTCGTGGGCAAGGGCATCTATGACGTGGAAGCGTTCGAGCATGCACTCGAGGGCCGCCTGCCCGAGAACCGCATCCTCAGCCACGACCTGCTGGAAGGCTGCTATGCCCGCGCAGGGCTGGTCAGCGACGTGCGCCTGTACGAGGACTACCCCGAACGCTACGCCGCCGACGCCAAGCGCCGTGCGCGCTGGATCCGGGGCGACTGGCAGCTGCTGCCCTGGTTGTTGCCGTGGACACCGCGCCCGGGATCGGGCTGGGAACGCAACCGGCTCAGCGTGCTGTCGCGCGGCAAGCTGCTGGACAACCTGCGCCGCAGCCTGGTGCCCATCGCGGCCCTTGTCCTGTTGGTGACGGGTTGGCTGCATGCCGAGAACCCGGCTGCATGGACCGCATGGGTGCTGGCGCTGTGGTTCGCACCGCCACTGATCGGCATGCTGCGCGACGCGCTGAGCGTTCCGGACGACACGCCACTGGAAGCGCACTACATCAAGGTCGGGCGCGGCACGTTGCAGTCGTTGCTGCGCGCGGCCACCCAGATTGCCTGCCTGCCCTACGAAGCGCTGCTGGCCGGTGGCGCGGTGCTGCGCACGCTCTGGCGCATGGCCATTACGCGGCGTCACCTGCTGCAATGGAACCCGTCCAGCGAAGTGGAGCGCCGTCTCGGCGGCGACCGCGGCGCGGAATGGCGGGTGATGGCGCCGGCGTCGCTGCTGGCGCTCGCGCTGGTGGCGGTGGTGGCCAGCCTGCGCCCGCAGGCGCTGCCGATCGCCCTGCCCGTGTTGTTGGCGTGGACCTTCGCGCCTGCGTTGATGGCGTGGCTGGGCCGGCCGCCCGCCGCGAGCGTGGCGGAACTATCGGTAACCCAGCGGGCGTTCCTGGGCCGGTTGGCGCGGCGCACGTGGTCGTTCTTCCAGGCCTGGGTGCGCGAGCAGGATCATTGGCTGCCGCCGGACAACATCCAGGAGCATCCGACGCTGGTGGTCGCGCGGCGCACGTCGCCGACGAACATCGGCCTCTCCCTGCTGGCCAATCTGTCTGCGTGGGATTTCGGCTATCTCCAGCAGGGCGAGGTAGCCGAACGCACGGCGCTCACGTTCGACACGCTGGACCAGCTGCCGCGCCATCGCGGCCACTTCCTGAACTGGTACGACACTGAAACCCTGGCACCGCTGCCGCCGCGCTACGTCTCCACCGTGGACAGCGGCAACCTTGCCGGCCACCTGCTTACGCTGCGCCAAGGCCTGCTCGCGCTGGTGGACGCGCCGGTGCTGGCACCGCACACGTTCGACGGCCTGGCCGATACGCTCGGCGTGCTGGACGAGGAACGGCAGCGCCATCGCCCGGGTGATGGCCCCCTGGGCGAAGCACTGAACCAGCTTCGCCAGCAGCTGCTGTCAACGCTTGCCGACCGCCCCCAGGGAACGGCGCAGTCGCTCACCCGGTTGCAGGCGCTGGTCGGCCTGGCCGACGCCGTGCTGGCGCAGTGGCCCGCACCGGAAACGCCTGAGGACGGTGAGCTGCACTGGCCGGCCCTGTTCGCGGCCGAATGCCATGCCGCCGTTGCGGTGCTCGCCGACCTCCCTGCCGATGCCAGCGCGGTCGCCGATGCGCCGGTGCCCAGCCTGCGCCAGTTGGCCGCCCTGCCCGGTACGGCCGGTGCGGACGCGCGCGCACGCATCGAGCACCTGCAGAACCTGGCGCACCGCGCCGGGCAGTTCTCGCTGATGGAATACGGGTTCCTCTTCTACCGTACCCGCAACCTGCTTTCGATCGGCTACAACGTAGACGACCACCGCCTCGACAACAGCTTCTACGACCTGCTGGCCTCCGAAGCGCGGCTGTGCGCCTTCGTGGCCGTCGCCCAGGGGCAGTTGTCCCAGGAAAGCTGGTTCGCGCTCGGTCGGCTGCTCACCGAGGTCAACGGCACGCCTACGCTGTTGTCATGGAGTGGCTCGATGTTCGAGTACCTCATGCCGCAGCTGGTGATGCCCAGCTACCCGGACACGCTGCTGGACCAGACCGCGCGGCACGCGGTGGAGGCACAGATCGTCTACGGTCGTGCCCTGAACCTGCCGTGGGGCGTCTCCGAATCCGGTTACAACGCGGTCGATGCGCGCCTGAACTACCAGTACCGGGCGTTCGGCGTGCCGGGATTGGGTCTCAAGCGCGGCTTGGGCCAGGATCGGGTCATCGCGCCCTATGCCAGCATGATGGCGCTGATGGTGGCGCCGGAAGCGGCGTGCCAGAACCTCCAGGCCCTGGAAGGACTGGGGTTCTCCGGGCGCTTCGGCATGTACGAGGCAATCGACTACACCCCCGCGCGGGTACCGCCGGGGCAGGACCACGTGCTGTTGCGTTCGTTCATGGCCCACCACCAGGGCATGGGGCTGCTGTCGCTGGATTACCTGTTGCGCGACCAGCCGATGCAGCGGCGCTTCGTGGCCGATGTCGAGTTCCAGGCCACCTTGCTGCTGCTGCAGGAGCGCATCCCGCGCATCGGCGTCTTCCATCCCCATGAGGTCGAGGCGCTGGGGGAGCACTCCTCCATGGCCCAGCACGAGACGTCGCTGCGCGTGCTGCGCAACCCGGGTGGCCCGCGCCCGGAAGTGCAGCTGCTCTCCAACGGGCGCTACCACGGCATGCTCACCCATGCCGGCGGCGGCTACAGCCGCCACGGCGATCTGTCGCTCACCCGCTGGCGCGAGGATGGCACCACCGATGCGTGGGGGTCGTTCTGCTACCTGCGGGACATGGACAGCGGCGACTTCTGGTCTGCCGCCTACCAGCCCACCTGCGTGACGGTGGACAATTACGAGGCGATCTTCTCTGACGCCAAGGCGGAGTTCCGCGGTGCACACCGCGGCTGCGAGAGCCACCTGCAGGTGGCCATCTCCGCCGAGGACGACATCGAGCTCAGGCGCCTGCGCCTGACCAACCGCAGCCGCCGGGCCCGCACGGTGGAGATCACCACCTATGCCGAAGTGGTGTTGGCACCGGCCGCGGCCGACGATGCGCATCCGGCCTTCAGCAACCTGTTCGTGCAGAGCGAGATCCTGGCGGCCAAGCAGGCCGTGCTGTGCACGCGCCGGCCACGGTCGCACGACGAGGTACCGCCGTGGATGTTCCATCTGGTCGCGGTACATGACGCGGAGCTGGTGGCCATCTCCTACGAAACCGACCGGGCGCGCTTCCTGGGCCGAGGCAATACGCCACGGACGCCGCAGGCGTTGACCACCGATACCGACCTCTCCGGCACGGACGGCTCAGTGCTCGACCCGATCGTGGCCATCCGCGTGCGCGTGGTGCTGGAGCCCGAACAGACCGTGCAGCTGGACATGGTCTTTGGCATCGGCGCCGACCGCCCCGGTTGCGAGTCGATGGTGGACAAATACCGTGATCGCCGCCTGGCCGATCGCGTCTTCGACCTGGCCTGGACGCACAGCCAGGTCGTGCGCCGGCAGATCAATGCAACCCAGGCCGAGGCCTCGCTCTATGAGCGCCTGGCCAGCCACGTGCTGTATGCCGGTCCGCTGCTGCGTGCCGGCACCACCGTGCTCCAGCAGAACCAGCGCGGACAATCCGGGCTGTGGGGCCACGCCATCTCGGGCGACCTGCCCATCGTCCTGCTCAAGGTCACCGACGCGGAGAACGTGGAGCTGGTGAGGCAACTGGTGCAGGCGCATGCCTACTGGCGCCAGAAGGGACTCAATACCGACCTGGTCATCTGGAACGACAGCAAGGCCGGCTATCGGCAGGAACTGCAGGACCAGATCCTGGGGATGGTGGCCGCCAGTTCGGAGACGGGCCTGCTCGATCGCCCCGGCGGCATTTTCGTGCGGCCGGTGCAGAACATGACCCACGAAGACCGCATCCTGTTGCAGGCGGTCGCACGGGTGGTGATCAGCGACGAGGACGGCACGCTGGCCGCGCAGGTCGGGCGCCAGCTCCCGCCCGCACGCAAGATCCCGGCGCTGGTGCCGCCGGCGGTGCAGGACGACCTGGCACTGTCGATGGAGGAGACGCCTGGACTGCCTGTGGTGGCCGAGCCGGGACCCGAGCCCGGGCTGCCCCCGGGCCCGGAGCACGACGAAGACGTGGACGACCCATGGCCGTTCCTTCCGTACCGCGGCGCCGGCCACTTCGACAACGGTACCGGCAGCTTCAGCGAGGACGGCCGCGAATACGTGGTGGTGATCCGCGACGGTGCCGAAACGCCGGCGCCCTGGGCCAACGTGATCGCGAACGCCCGCCTGGGCACGGTGGTCAGCGAGAGTGCGCCGGGCTACACCTGGTTCGAGAATGCACACGAATTCCGCCTGACGCCCTGGCTGAATGATCCGGTGTCCGACACGGGTGGCGAAGCCTTCTACGTGCGCGATGAGGACACCGGCCGTGTCTGGTCGCCGATGCCGCTGCCTCGCCGGGGCACCGGCGCGTACCGTACGCGGCATGGATTCGGCTACACGGTCTACGAACATATCGAAGACGGCATCGTCAGCGAGTTGTGGGTGTTCGTCGACGTCGACGCGCCGCTGAAATTCTCGGTCCTGCGCCTGCACAACCTGTCGGGCAGGCCGCGGCGGTTGTCGGCCATCGGTTACGTTGAATGGGTCATGGGTGACCTGCGCGCGAAGTCGCGTATGCATGTGGTCACCGAACGCGACCCGCAGACCGGCGCGCTGCTCGCCCGCAACAGTTACAGCGCCGAGTTCGGCAGCCGGATGGCTTTCTTCGATACCGATGCCGAGGGCTGCGGCTGGACCTGTGACCGCTTGGAGTTCATGGGCCGCAACGGCAGCCTGCACGCACCGGCGGCGTTGCGCCGCGAACGCCTGGATGGACGCGCCGGTGCGGGCCTGGATCCGTGCGCGGCGCTCCAGGTGCCGCTGGCGCTGGCCCCGGGCGAGCGCAGTGAAACCACGTTCCGGCTGGGCGCGGGCCGCGACCGCGAGGAAACGCTTGCGCTGGTACGGGGCCGCCAAGGCGCTCATGAGGCAAACGATGCGCTGGACGCCGTACGCATCCACTGGCGCCATGTCTTGGCCACGGTGCAGGTGCGTACGCCCGATCCAGCGCTGGACGCCCTTGCCAATGGCTGGCTGGTCTACCAGACCCTGGGCTGCCGCTACCTGGCGCGCAGTGGCTACTATCAGTCAGGCGGCGCGTTCGGCTTCCGCGACCAGCTGCAGGACGCACTCGCTCTCGTACACGCGCGCCCGGACCTGGCCCGCGAACACCTGCTGCTCTGCGCTGCACACCAGTTCGCCGAAGGCGATGTGATGCACTGGTGGCACCCGCCGCAAGGTCGCGGCGTGCGCACCCGCTGCTCGGACGATTATCTCTGGTTGCCCCAGGGGGCATGCCGCTACCTGGAGGTCACCGGCGACACCAGCGTCCTGGACGAACTGGTGGGCTTCATCGAGGGACGCGCGGTGACACCCGAGGAGGAAGGCTATTACGACATGCCCACGCCTTCGGCACTGCGCGGCACGCTGTATGCGCACTGCGTCCTCGCGCTGGAGCGCGGGTGCCGCTTGCTCGGCGAGCGCGGCCTGCCGCTGATGGGCAGCGGCGACTGGAACGACGGCATGAACCGCGTTGGCGACCAGCAGCGCGGTGAAAGTGTGTGGCTCGGCTTCTTCCTGCATGACACGCTTCGCCGCTTCATCGTGCTGGCCAACGCGCGTGGCGATGAACACCGTGCGCACTGGTGCCAGGAGCAGGCCGACACCCTGCGCCGGAACCTGGAACAGCATGCGTGGGACGGCGAATGGTATCGCCGCGCGTGGTTCGACAACGGCACCCCGCTGGGATCGGCACAGAGCGAGGAATGCCGCATCGACTCCATTTCCCAGAGCTGGTCGGTGCTGTCCGGCGTTGCCGCGCCCGAGCGTGCCCGGCAGGCACTGGATTCGCTCTACACGCATCTGGTGCGAAAGGACGCCAAGCTGATCCAGCTGCTCGATCCGCCCTTCGACAGGACCACGGAGGACCCGGGTTACATTCGCGGTTACGTGCCGGGCGTGCGCGAGAATGGCGGCCAGTACACCCACGCGGCCGTGTGGGCGGCCATGGCATTCGCACAGCAGGGCGATGCGCCGCGTGCCTGGGAGCTGGCCAGCATGATCAACCCGCTCAACCACGCGCTGGACCCGGAGGCGGTACAGACCTACCGCGTCGAACCCTATGTGTTGGCCGCCGATGTATACGCCGTGTCTCCGCACGTGGGGCGAGGCGGCTGGACCTGGTACACCGGTTCGGCCGGTTGGATGTATCGCCTGCTGGTCGAATCCCTGCTCGGCATACGTCGGGAAGGCGACCGGCTGTCGCTTGCACCTTGCCTGCCGGATCACTGGCCGTCATTCGAATTGAGCTACCGCTTCGGCCGCAGCCGCTACGAGTTCGAGGTGACCCGGAGTGCGCAGGGGCAGCCTACGCTGCACGTGGATGGCACGTTGCAGCCAGACCTCACCGTCCTGCTTCGCGACGATGGTCATCACTACCGGGTGGCGCTCGACCTGGTGGCGCCCACGGCATGAGCGTGGGCTCGGACATGGCGGCAGAGCTGGATGCGCTGGACGCAATGCTGACGCACTGGTTGGCGCACACGCGCCATCCGGCGCAGTTCTGGCCGCAGTTTGAAACGTTGGCGGCAGAGATCGTGGACCACTGCCCGCTCACGGAAAGGGATGACGCCCGCGCGCACATAACGGCGATGCTCAAACGCCACGCGCTGGAGCTCCCAGGCTGGCACGAACGTGACGGCAGCCTGCCGCCGGGGAGTCCAGGCGCGTGATGGCGCTGGGCGCAACGCCACGCCATGCGTGGCTGCGCGTTGTCATGCCAGCAGGTAGACCGCGAGAGGTGTCACATTCGCTGCGCTGCTGCGAGACATACAGCGCCCTACCCCTGTCCACGACCTCGTACTGCAGCGTCGGCGCCTTGCGGATGTCCGCCGCTACGGCCTCTTTCGGAATCCGATACGCTCGGCCACCCGCATTGGTCGGCGCCTTCGTGCGGTACGCACCCACCGTGCCCGGCGCACACCACGGCAGCCATACCGCCCTGTCCTCGGCGCTGATGTCGGCATGGTATCGCCGGGCCGCGGGCACTGGTACGTCTGCTACGAATGGGAGACGCGACTGCGCAGATGTTTCTGTCGGGTTCTGGTAATGAACTCCACCACCACGAGCGCCTTCGCCCAAGGTCGACCCGGTACACACCAGAGCCCACCAAGACCATGGCGAATATCCCATTCTAGGCCTTCGAGCGTGCAGTCCAGGTCGGGCTCAACATACCCGGCGCGATGAATGGCGTCTGCCATTGCCTCGACTGGGGTATCGAACCATCTGTACCCCAGCGCGCAAATCGCGACCGGCTGGTCTCCAATGCCCGGATACGCAGGCAGGAGCCTCATCTGCCATTGAATGGCATCTCTCAAGGCTTGCCTGCGAAAGCCGGGATCTTGCTGCCAGCGTTGAAAAACTTCTTTCTCTAAGCTCTGCATGCGTCCATCCCAACGATAAAAGCAGTGGATGGATGTCTCCCCCGAGACTGAGAAAAACTTTGCTCCCGCAAGCATTAAGGTGGCGCGAAGAACACAAGGAACGATGAGAACTTCCCGGATAGGATGCTGGCCGAGGGCTCATTGCAGAACAGACGGAGGCTTAGCAGACACGACGAATGGAGGGGCGGTCACCAAAAACCTGCTTCGGGGGACCGCTATCGGCCAGTAGCGGACGTTCAACGCCCGGGTTCAGTGGTATCCGAGCCGAAGGCGGGGAAGTCCCACTGGAACCACTTGTTGGGCCTCAATTTGAGCCCTCTAGTTTGGTCAGGCGGTAGGCCATCTCGTCACGAACCTCAGTGTCCGAGTGAGCTGAGAGTGCCTTTAGCGCCTCAATGGCTTCTGGGGTGCCGATGTCGAAGAGCGCGTGGCTGAACCATTTTGCCACCACGCCGGAACCGGATCCGTTGTACTCGGCCATGTGGCCTAGATTTGAATTGAGCGCTTTAACGAGATATGGGACAGCGGACGGCTCTGCCATTAGCTGGAGCTCTCGCACAAGTTCTTGGTGACGGTCGTGCTCACGCACAAGAAGCATTTCGCAGACGCAGGCCGCTGTTTCCGTGTCTTCCGACTGGAGAGCAACCTCCAAAGCGAGATAGACGCGATCCTTGTCCCCAGCCTCGATGGCGCTACGAAGGTAGTTCAAGAGGAAGGACGAGCGCTTTGACGGCTCGATTGGATTCACAGCCCAGAAGCTCTCAACCTTCGTCAAGATGTCTTGGAACCAAGACACGCCATCCAGGCTCGGACTAACGTTCGCCGGCTGTGGAGGTGCAGCTTTCGGTTTGAACCAGCTAAACATGGGAATCCTCCATTGAAGCCCAACGCCAGAATTAAGCCGCGCCGCGAAGCGGCATCGGTTTGAATGAGTTGTTAGCAGAGTTCCTGTTGACGGGCATTAAGAGGCTCATCTATCCGTCCGATTCAGACGTCCACTTCCGGCCAGAAGCGGACATCGATAGTCGCGCCACAGACTGTTCGCGCAGGTGATCACGACGATTCGCCGGCTACGAGAAAGACTCGGTGCTATGTGGTCGCCTGCGCCTGCTGTAGGCGCGCCAACTGCAGACGTCCCATCTTCCTGATCTTCGGCATCGCCGATGCGGGCGGTGTATCTACGGTAAGCAGGATTGCACCGGGTTTCACGTCCAGCATGATGCGCGCGCCGATCTCGAAGCCGGCCGCCTGCATCCAGAGGCCGCGTAGCTTTAGGCACGGAACGGATATGTCGCCGGGCTCGGCTGGATAGCCAGGGTAGTACAGGGTATCGACGCGCAGGCTGTTGGGCGGATAGCGATTCAGTGCTTGTTTGCGGGGTTCAGACGATGGCGCATCAGGGCGGTTGCTGTGCATGGTAGACCTCCGATGGAAGTCTCCCTCGCCGGATGGAGAGGGAGTCGGGAGGCTGAGAACCGAACAGAGATCCGGGCGCGGCGTATTTCCACAAGGGTGTTGTATTTCACCACCCTCCCGACGCAGGACGTGCAACGCAGTGTATCTCTGTCGGAATTCTCAGGCTCCGATGGATACCTTGCGAGATATCAGCGAGCGATGGAAATCGTTTGTCTCAGTTGATTGCGACGGATTAGTTAGCGTTGCCTACGATGGTGTCGTAATCGGTCACGCCGGTTGCAAGCTGCCGTCATGCAGCCTGTAGCTGCGATGCACGATGCCTTCAGGCAGCTGATCATGCGTAATCATCACCAGGCTGCGCCCCCCCAGCGCAGCCACCATGTCATGCAGCAACGCATGCGCGGTGTCCACGTCCAGCCCTTCTGTTGGCTCATCCAGCAACAGAAGGGGTGCGCCGCGCAAGAGCGCGCGCGCCAACGCCAGCCTTCGCGCCTGACCGGCCGACATCGTCGCACCGTTTTCGCCTACCCATGCCTTCAATCCGCCAATCCGCTCTGCCCACTCGCGCAGGCGCACGTCGGCCAGCACCTGCCACAGCGTTTCGTCACTGGCCTGCGGGTCACCCAGCCGCAGGTTGTCGGCAACGCTGCCGGCGAACACCGGCGCATGTTGCGGCAACCAGGCGATCTGCCGGTGCCAGTCCGCCTGCGCCAGGCTGCGGATGTCCTGCCCGCCGTACAGCAGGCGGCCACTGTCCGGGTCCCACAGCCGCAGCAGCAGCGATGACAGCGTGGTCTTGCCACTGCCGCTGTCGCCCCGGATGGCGATGCGCTCGCCGGGTTCAAGCGTCAGCGCTACGCCATCCAGCAGCGCGCGTGCCTGCCCCGGCCAACGAAAGCCGACCTGCTCCAACCGCAGCGTTGCGGCCTGAGCGGGTAATGCCACCGGCGCGCTGGTTTCCTGCACGCCCGCCGGTTGGTCAACGATGGCTTCCAGCCGCCCGGCCGCGACGCGCCCCGACAACCACGACTGCCATGCCAGACCAATGCCGGCCCACAGTTCCAGCAACGCCACGGTGAGGAACACCAGCGCCGCCGCCTGTGCGGCATCGATGGCACCGCGCTCGAACCCATGCAGCGCCACCCACAGCATGGCGACCAGCCCGGCCGCCGCGCACACCCCATGCAGCGCGTTGCCGGCCACCAGCCGCCAGCGACGGCGCCGGTCGCGTGAGCGCAGCTGCTTGGCCGCCACCAGCACGCGCAGGTTCCAGTGTTCGCGCGCCTGCAGTGCAGTGAGATCAGCCGCGCCCTCCAGCCCTTCAAACGCCTGCGTGCGCAGTTGGCCGCGATGCAGCGCGCGGTCGCGCTCCTGGCCGCCGGCACCGCGCACGGTAAGCCACGGCACCCCCAGCCCGATCAGCAGCGCCAACACTGCCAGCAGCAGCGCCGCCGGCGGATGGATCAGCGCCGCCGACCCCACCGCCACCAGCGAGATGCCGGCCAGTGCCAGCAACGGGCCGATGGCACGCACCAGCAGCCCGTCCACTTCGCCGATGTCCGACATCAACCGCGCCAGCAGTTCGCCGGTGCGAATACCGGCCAACCGCGCCGGGGCCAGCGGCAGCGCGCGGCGGAAGAACCACACGCGCAGGTCGCGGGCGATGCGCAGGGTGACGTCGTGGCCCACCAGTTTTTCGAAATAGCGCGAGACGATGCGCGCCATGGTCAGGCCGCGGATGCCCGCCGAGGGCGAGAAGAAGTTGAAGCCACTGCCCAGCCCGGCCGCGCCGGCCAGCGCGGCGGCGGTGAGGAAGCCGCCGGACAGGCCCAGCAATGCGGTGCCGGCCAACATGGTGGTCCACAGCAGCAGCACGGTGAGCAGCAGGCGGCCGCGGTGGCGGGTAAACACACTGCGCAGGCTGTCTTCGCGCGGCAGGCTCATGCGGGCTCTCCTGCAGGCTGTGCATGTCCACTGGCGCTGAGCGTCAGGCGCGTATCGGCCCAGCGCATGGCCGTCTCGCTGTGGGTGGCGATGACCACCGCGCGGTCGCGTGCGAACGCGGCGAGGGTCTGCAGCAAGGCCGCCTCGGTGTCCGGGTCGAGGAAGGCGGTGGGCTCATCGAGCAGCAGCACCTGCGGGTCGCGCAGCAGCAACCGCGCCAAGCCGATGCGGCGCGCCTCGCCGCCGGAAAGACCAAACCCCCGCTCGCCGATCACGGTGTCCAGCCCCTGCGGCAGGTGCCCGGCAAAGCGCATCACCTGCGCGGCCTCGGCTACGGCGCGCAGGCGCGCGTCGCTGGCACCGGGATCGGCCAGGCGCAGGTTGTCGGCAATGGTGCCGTGGAACAGATACGGGCGCTGCCCCGCGTAGCCCACTTCCAGCCCGGGGCGCAGCACGATGCTGCCCGAGCGCGGCGGCAACCAGCCGGCCAACGCTTCCAGCAGCGTGCTCTTGCCGCTGCCGCTGGGCCCCACCAGCGCGAGCCGTTGGCCCGCGTCGATCTGGAACGAGAGCTGCTGCACCACATCGTGTGACGCACCCAGCGGGCGCAGCACCAGGTCGCGCACCACCACCGGCGGCGCGTGCGCTTCCAGCAGTTCCGGCGCGCGTGGCGGCGGCGCGGCGGCGGCACCGTTGTCGGCCGCAGCCGGCAGCTCGCCGAGCAGCCGCTCGACCTCTGCAGCGGCGCCCAGTGCATTGGCGCGGTCGTGGTAATGCGCGGCCAGTCGCCGCAGCGGTGCGTAGAACTCCGGCGCCAGCAGCAGGCAGAACATACCCGCACCCAGCGTGGGCACCTGTGCGTGCAGCGACATCAGGCCGAGGTAACTCAAGCCCAGGTACAGCGCCACCATGGCCACGCTGACCGAGGCGAAGAATTCCAGCACGGTGGAGGACAGGAAGGCGATGCGCAGCACTTTCATGGTGCGCTCGCGCACGCCCTCGGCCGCGGCGGCCACGCCTTCCAGCTCTGCCTCGCCACGGCCGTACAGGCGCAGCAGGCCCAGGCCCTTGATGCGGTCAGCGAAGTGGCCGCTCATGCGGGCCAGCTCGCCCAGCTGCGCGCGGCCGGCGGCTTCGGCGCCCCAGCCCACCAGCATCATGAAGAACGGCACCAGCGGTGCGGTGAACAGCAGGATCAGCGCCACCACCCAGTCCACCCAGGCCACCGCCAGCAGGATGAGCAGCGGCACCACCACCACTTCCACCCGCACCGGCTGGTAGCCGGCGTAGTAACTTTCCACCGCATCGGCGTGGGCCAGCATCAGTTCGCCCAGCTCACCGCTGCGCTGCTGGCGCAACCACAAGGGGCCACGCCCGAGCAGGCCACGATAGACACGCTCGCGCAGGGTCAACCGCGCGGTGTCGGCCACATCGCCCGCCGCCGCCTGGGTGGCACTGCCCAGCAGGGCGCGCACGCCCAGCACCAGCAGCAGCCCCAGCAGCACCGGGGTGGCATCGGCCAGCGGGCGGTGTTCGACCAATACGGCCTGGATCAGCCAGGCGATGGCCGCCGCCTGCACGATCAACAGCCCTCCGGACGCGCAGATGCACAACGCCGCCATCCTCTGGCGCCCCCGCGCGGCGGTGGCAAGCCCATTCAGCCAGCTGAGGCGCTGGCGGCGCAGGGCGGAGGTCTCGATGGCGGACGCGTCGGGGGGTATGCTCAAAGCGGTTCACTGGCGCCACAGGGAGGTGCCGACCATTGTAATGGGCGCCGGCCATCCTTCCGGTGCGGCGCGCGGTCGCAGGACAAGGATGCCTACGATCACCCCGGGATTCCGTTAAGACATTGATCTCAATCAAGGCTGTTTGAAGTTGCCGGTCACAGAATTCACCCCGTAGACCCCCTTCCCGCCACCTGAAACGGCAAAACCCCCAACGAGGTAGCCAGGCCATGATCGATTCGACAGTCGTAGAACTGTCGCGGCTGCAATTCGCTTTGACCGCGATGTACCACTTCCTTTTCGTCCCCCTCACGCTTGGCCTCTCGTTCCTGGTGGCCATCATGGAAAGCGTGTACGTCATGACCCGCAAGCCGGTCTGGCGCCAGATGACCCTGTTCTGGGGCACGCTGTTCGGCATCAACTTCGCCATCGGCGTGGCCACCGGCCTGGTGATGGAGTTCCAGTTCGGCATGAACTGGTCGTACTACAGCCACTACGTGGGCGATATCTTCGGTGCGCCGCTGGCCATCGAAGGGCTGATGGCGTTCTTCCTGGAAGCCACGCTGATCGGCCTGTTCTTCTTCGGCTGGAAGCGGCTGAGCCCGGTCAAGCACCTGGCGGTGACCTGGTTCATGGCGCTGGGCACCAACCTGTCGGCGGTGTGGATCCTGATCGCCAACGGCTGGATGCAGAACCCGACCGGTGCGGTGTTCAACCCCGAAACGATGCGCATGGAAGTGGTGGACTTCGCCGCGGTGCTGTTCAACCCGGTGGCGCAGGCCAAGTTCGTGCACACGGTCAGCGCGGGCTATGTGACCGGCGCGATCTTCGTGATGGGCATCAGCGCGTTCTACCTGCTGCGCGACAAGCACAAGGACATGGCACGCCGTTCGTTCGCGGTGGCGGCGGCGTTCGGGCTGCTGTCGTCGTTGTCGGTGGTGGTGCTGGGCGATGAGAGCGGCTATGCCGCCAGCGAACACCAGAAGATGAAGCTGGCCGCGATCGAGGCGATGTGGGAAACCGAGCGTGCCCCGGCCGACTTCACCGCCTTCGGCATTCCCAACCAGCAGACCCAGACCAACGACTTCGCGATCAAGATCCCGTACCTGATGGGCCTGATCGCCACCCGTTCGCTGGACCAGCCGATTCCGGGCATCCTGGAACTGGTGGACCGCGCCGAACACCGCATCAAGGGCGGGCAGCTGGCCTACGGTGCGCTGGAGCGCGTGCGCAAGGACAAGAACGATGTCGAGGCGCGCGAGATGTTCGACCGCCACTGGCAGGACCTGGGCCACGGGCTGCTGCTGAAGCGTTACCGCGACGACATCCTCAACGCCACGCCGGAAGAAATTTCCAAGGCCGCGATGGATACGGTGCCGCGTGTGGCGCCACTGTTCTGGACCTTCCGCATCATGGCCGGGCTGGGCTTCTACCTGATCGCGTTCTTCGCGCTGGCCTTCTACTTCTCCTGCCGCAACAACTTCCATGAGAAGCGCTGGTTCCTGCGGTTGGCGGTGTGGTCGATGCCGGCGCCGTGGATTGCGATCGAATGCGGCTGGTTCGTGGCCGAGTACGGCCGCCAGCCGTGGGCGGTGGATGGCGTGCTGCCCACTTTCTACGCAGCATCGGGCCTGGCCCTGCATGAAATCCTGACCACGCTGGCGGTGTTCACGGCCACCTATACGGTGCTGCTGGTGATCGAGGTCAAGCTGATGCTCAAGGCGATCCGCACGGGTCCGGCCGACATCCTTCCGTCGCTGCAGCCCTCGCGCACGCCGCTTCCCCACAATGCCGCCGTACCGGCTCCCGGTCAGGCATAAGGCAGGAGAACCCCGATGGAAATTCTTGGACTTGATTACACCACGCTGCGCCTGATCTGGTGGCTGCTGCTGGGCATCCTGCTGGTGGGCTGGGCCGTGATGGACGGCTTCGACCTGGGCGTGGGCGTGCTGCTCCCGTTCGTGGCAAAAACCGATGACGAACGCCGCACGGTGATCAACACCGTGGGCCCGGTGTGGGAAGGCAACCAGGTGTGGCTGGTGCTGGGTGGCGGTGCGATCTTCGCCGCCTGGCCGCCGCTGTATGCGGTGAGCTTCTCGGGCTTTTATCTGGCGATCTTCGCCATGCTGTTCGGCCTGATCCTGCGCCCGGTAGGCTTCAAGTACCGCAGCAAGATGCCGAGCAAGCGCTGGCGCACCACGTGGGACTGGGTACTGTTCGTGGGCGGGCTGCTGCCGGCGCTGATTTCCAGCGTGGCGGTGGGCAACGTGCTGCTGGGCGTGCCGTACCACTTCGATGACAGCATGCGCATCTTCTACACCGGTTCGTTCTTCGGCCTGCTCACCCCGTTCGCGCTGCTGGCCGGCCTGGTGGGTGTGTCGATGATGGTGTCGCACGGCGCGGCCATGCTGGTGCTCAAGACCGACGGTGCGGTTGCCGATCGCGCGGCCCGCTATGGCAGCGTGGCTGCGCTGCTCAGCCTGGTGCTGTTCGCGGTGGGTGGCGCGTGGGTGGCCTTCGGCCTGCCGGGGTACCAGATCACCTCGCAGGTGGTGACCGACGGCCCGACCAACCCGCTGCTGAAGACCGCCGAAATTGGCGCGGTGGCCGGTGGCTGGCTGCGCAACTACAGCAGCATGCCGCTCACCCTGGTGTTCCCGCTGCTGGGCCTGGGCGGTGCACTGGCCAGTGCGGTGCTGCTGCGCGCTCGCCGGGGGTTGGCCGCGTTCCTGGCGTCAGGGGCGTCGATCGCCGGCATCATCCTGACGGTAGGCTTTGCGATCTTCCCGTTCCTGCTGCCCTCCTCCAGCCAGCCCAGCGGCAGCCTGACCGTGTGGGACGCCTCGTCGAGCCAGCTCACGCTGTTCATCATGTTGGTCGCCACGGTGATCTTCCTGCCGATCGTTCTGGCCTACACCAGCTGGGTATACCGGGTGATGCGCGGCAAGACCACGGCCGAAGACATGGCTGACAACCCGAACGCCTATTGATGGGGCGTACCGACCGTTAATTGTGTGCCGGCCTACGGGCGGCACCTACATTTGGAGAAAAGCCATGTGGTATTTCGCCTGGATCCTCGGCACCGGACTGGCCTCGGCCGCCGCCATCCTCAACGGCATGTGGTTCGAAGCGCGCGAGGCGGGAAACGTCCCAGACGACGTTCCCCCTCGGTAGACCCGACGGGTAGAGCCGACGGGTAGAGCCGACTGTTAGTCGGCTGCTCCTCTGTCAATCGGCTGCTCCAATCGTAAAAAAGGGTTGCCGATACCACCTTCACACCGTATCCTTGTCGGCTCCTTCGGGGTGTAGCTCAGTCTGGTAGAGCGCTACGTTCGGGACGTAGAGGTCGCAGGTTCGAATCCTGTCTCCCCGACCACTCAGGTGGTCGCATTGAAGCCTGGAAACGCGATTTCCAGGCTTTTTTGTCAAGGCCGTGGCAACACGGCACCGAAGGTGAACAACACGGTCCCCCTTGCCGCCGAAGGGCGGGATCGATACAATAGGCGGCTCCTTACGGGGTGTAGCTCAGTCTGGTAGAGCGCTACGTTCGGGACGTAGAGGTCGCAGGT
>NZ_DAMCID010000012.1:0-209 GCF_032099025.1 Stenotrophomonas sp. | reverse complement strand
TCGAATCCTGTCTCCCCGACCATACAAGTGGTCACATTGAAGCCTGGAAGACGAATGTCCTCCGGGCTTTTTTGTATTTGGCCATGCCGCCTGGCCCGACACGGCAGGCGACACGTAGTGCCGGCCGCTGGCCGGCTCCTCGTGCTGCCGGCATCGCCAGGAGCCGGCCGGCGGCCGGCACTACCCGATTGCCCGGCATCACGTGGAGC
>NZ_DAMCID010000011.1:43347-158538 GCF_032099025.1 Stenotrophomonas sp. | reverse complement strand
CTTCGCCGCAAGGGCATGGCGGCCCCGCACTCGCCCCACCGGCGTTGGCACCGTGCATCCGCTTTTCCATTGCGAACCGCAAGCCGAGCCCCGTCGCGGGCGGTAGGTCCCTGGCAAAGTAAAGGAGGAGGCGGCGGCGCAGGCCGACGCCGGGGGACATTTGCATAGGGGCCTGCCGGCCGCGACGGGGCCCTCAACGCTCGCGGCAGCTCCAATCGAAGACCGTGCGCCCCCCAAAAAAAACGGCGGACCCAAGGTCCGCCGTTCTTCAAGATCACAGAGCCGCGATTACTTCGCGGCAACGACCTTGGCCATTTCCAGGCACTTGTTGGAGTAGCCCCACTCGTTGTCGTACCAGGACACCAGCTTCACGAAGGTGCTGTCCAGCGCGATACCGGCGTCGGCATCGAACACCGAGGTGTGGGTTTCACCGCGGAAGTCGGTCGCCACGACCTTGTCTTCCGTGTAGCCCAGGATGCCCTTCAGCGCGCCCTCGCTCTGCGCCTTCACTTCAGCGCAGATCTCGGCGTAGGTCGCTTCCTTTTCCAGCTCGACGGTCAGGTCGACCACCGACACGTCCGACGTCGGCACGCGGAAGCTCATGCCCGTCAGCTTCTTGTTCAGTTCCGGAATCACCACGCCAACGGCCTTGGCCGCACCGGTCGAGGACGGAATGATGTTTTCCAGGATGCCACGGCCACCGCGCCAGTCCTTGTTGGACGGACCATCGACGGTCTTCTGCGTCGCAGTGGCCGCATGCACCGTCGTCATCAGGCCACGCTTGATGCCCCACTTGTCGTTGATGACCTTGGCCAACGGGGCCAGGCAGTTGGTGGTGCACGACGCATTGGAGATGATCGCCTCACCGGCATAGGTCTTGTCGTTCACACCGAACACGAACATCGGCGTGTCGTCCTTCGACGGCGCCGACAGGATGACCTTCTTCGCGCCCGCATCGATGTGCTTCTGCGCCGTTTCCTTGGTCAGGAACAGACCGGTGGACTCGATCACCACGTCCACACCGACCTCGTCCCACTTGAGGTTGGCCGGATCGCGCTCCTGGGTCAGGCGGATCTTCCTGCCGTTGACCAGCAGGTCGCTGCCCGACACTTCCACGTCGGCCTTGAAGCGGCCATGCACCGAGTCGTACTTCAGCATGTACGCCAGGTAATCCGGCTCCAGCAGATCGTTGATGGCGACGATTTCGATGTCATTGCCGAAATTCAGCACCGCCGAACGCAGCACGTTGCGCCCGATGCGACCGAAACCGTTGATGCCAACCTTGATTGCCATGTTCACAAGCTCCTGCAGCCGCGACAGTGCGGCGCCGATGGAAAGGGCCGCCATTCTATCAAAGCCGGACCCTGCCCGGCCCCCGGCATCGCCCCGGGAAGCGGTTACATGCCGAAAACCCCAGGATTGATCCGGATCAAGGCGCCGCGGGCCCGGCCCGGGAAAACTGGCCCCATTCCACCCCGCCACGAGACCGCCACATGCGCACGACCTCCCCCCTCCTGCCCGCCAGCCTCGCCGCCGCCCTGGTCCTGGCCGCCAGCCCCGCCATGGCCCAGTCCAAGGGCGACTGGACGATCGCCGCCGGCGTGCACCAGGTGGCCCCCACGTCCAACAACGGCACCCTCGCCGGCGGCCTCAAGGTCGACGTGGACAGCGACATCAAGCCCACCATCACCGGCGAATACTTCATCGCCGACAACCTCGGCATCGAGATCCTGGCCGCGCTGCCGTTCAAGCACGACATCAACATCGACGGCCTCGGCCGCGTCGGCAGCACCAAGCACCTGCCGCCGGTGGTCTCGCTGCAGTATCACTTCAACAGCAAGGGCAAGGTCTCTCCCTTCATTGGTGCCGGCCTGAACTACACCACCTTCTTCAGCGAAGACACCACGGGCGCGCTGGCCGGCAGCACGCTCAAGCTGGACGATTCGTGGGGCCTGGCCGCGCATGCGGGCGTGGACTGCGCGATCAGCGAGAAAGGTTCGCTGCGCGTGGACGTGCGCTGGATCGACATCGACAGCGACGTCTCGCTGGACGGCACCAAGCTGGGCACCGTCAAGATCGACCCGCTCGCCTACGGCGTGGCATACGTGTTCAAGTTCTGATCGGCGGATCTGAACCAGCGAAGCAACACCGCTCGCAGCAACGCATTTCCCCGGCTCCGGCCGGGGATTTTTTTTTGTGCTGCGCCGGCGGGCGTTGCCGCCGCCGCGTCAAGCCGCCCGCATAGCGACGCCATCAGCGGCCATCCGGCCAGATCCTGGCAAGGACCCGCCGCGGTCGGCCCGCTAGAATGCAGACGATGAACATTGCTCCCCTGCTTCATGCCGGCGCCCTCGCCCTGGCACTCACCCTGGTTTCCACCGATGCGCTCGCCTGGGGCGCCCAAGGCCACCGCCTGGTCGCCCGCGTCGCCGAGCCGCGCCTGACCCCGCAGACCCGTGCCGAAGTCGCCCGGCTGCTGGCCAACGAGCCCACCCCCACCCTGGCCGCGATCGCGCCCTGGGCCGATGAACTGCGCGCCAAGGACCCTGGCCTGGGCAAGCGTTCGGCCAGCTGGCACTACGTGAATATCGGCGAGGACGACTGCCACTACGAGGTCGAACGCAACTGCCGCAATGGCAACTGCGTGGTGGAAGCACTGAAGACGCAGACGGCCATCCTCGGCGACCGCAGCCGCTCCGACGCCGAACGCGCGCAGGCGTTGAAGTTCGTCGTGCATTTCGTCGGCGACATCCATCAACCCATGCACGCCGGTTATGGGCATGACAAGGGGGGCAACGACTTCCAGGTGCAGTTCAACGGGCGCGGCACCAACCTGCATTCACTGTGGGACAGCGGCATGCTCAACACCCTCAAGCTGGACGACGACGCCTACACCAAGCGACTCTCCGCCCTGAAGGCACCCAGGCTAGCCAAGCGCTCGGTCATTGCCACCGATGCGGTGCAGTGGGCCCAAGCCAGCTGCCGTATCGCCATTGCACCTGGCGTTTACCCGGCCCAGCGTACGCTGGCACCCGAGTACACCGCGACTTACCTACCCGTGGCCGAAGCCGAGCTGCGCCTGGCCGGGGAACGCCTGGCGGTGCTGCTCAACGACACGTTGGGTAAACGCTGAGGTTTCACCATGCCACTGCTCGTCGCCAGTTTCTTCCATCCGGACAGCCACACCTTCAGTTACGTAGTGCATGACCCGGCCACGCGGCAGGCGGCGGTGATCGACCCGGTGCTGGATTACGACCCGGACACCGACGTGCTGGGTGGCGGGCCGCTGCAGCCGCTGCTGGCGTATGTGCGCCAGCACGCGCTGGACGTACGCTGGCTGCTGGAGACCCACGCGCATGCCGACCACGTCAGTGCGGGGCGCTGGCTGAAGGCGCAATGGCCGCACGCCATGCTGGCGATGGGCCGTGGCATCGTGGAGGTGCAGAAGACGTTCGCGCCGCGCTACGCGCTGGACGTGCCCACCGATGGCTCGCAGTTCGACCGGCTGTTCGCCGACGGCGAACGCTTCGCGCTGGGCACCCTGGAGGCCGAGGTCATCGCGGTGCCCGGACATACCAGCGACAGCGTTGCCTACCGCATCGGTGATGCGGTCTTTACCGGCGACTCGCTGTTCATGCCCGACGGCGGCACGGCACGCTGCGATTTCCCGGGCGGCGACCCGGCCCTGCTGTACCGCTCCATCCAGCGCCTGCTGGCGCTGCCGGATGCCACGCGGGTGTTCATCTGCCACGACTACGGCCCGGGCGGTCGCGAGGTCGCCAACGAAACCACCATCGGCGAGCAGCGCGCGCGCAACATCCACCTGCATGCAGGGGTGAGCGAAGCGGAGTTCGTCGCGACCCGCCAGGCCCGCGATGCGACCCTGGCCGAGCCGACGCTGATGCACGCGTCGGTGAAGGCCAACCTGCAGGGCGGCCCAGAACCGTAGCGCCACGCCATGCGTGGCTGCGCGGCGTCTGGCGAAGCAACACGCCACGCATGGCGTGGTTCTACCGGGTCGTGACGGTCTGCGTGCCCTTCACGATTTCGAAGGTGAACGCGTAGAACAGGCTCACCGGCACCGGCTCAACCTGTGCCGCACCGGTACAGCCGCCGTTCGATGCCGGCCCCGTGCCCGCTGCGAACCGGCAGACGGCCGCCGGTGTGTACCGCCACATCGCCACCGCGTCCTGCGCGGCCTGCACAAGCGCTGCGTTCTCCGGCGCCTTGCCTGCGGCGCAGTCGTCGCGATCGGTCAACGGCAGGCTGCGCTGCACGTTGCCCTCCGCATCGACCACCACCTGCAGGCACACCTTGGTCGGCGCCAGTTCGCGGCGTGGATCGCGATCGCCCAGGACCGGGTCGGGTGCCGCATACAGTTGCGGCATGCGGTAGCCCTCCCCGGCATTGAGTACATACGCCTCGACCCGCCCTGCACCGCCGCCCCCTTCAGGCCTGAGCTGCTGCAGATCGACCGTCTCCGCACGCGTATCGACCGTACGGAGCCGGTCGTGACCGGCACAGCCGGCCACCCCCACCAGCAACGCAACCGCCGGCAGACAGTGCCTCACTGTTCGGTCACCGTTTCATCCATGGCGAACGTCACCGGAATGCGTACCGCCGCTGCGACCGGCTTGCCATCCTTCAGCGCCGGCCGATAGGTCCACTGCCGTGCCGCAGCGATCGACACCTCCTCGAACACGCCCGGATTGGTCGCGCTGAGCACGCGCACGTCGCTGACCTTCCCCTGTGCATCGACGTCCACGCGCAGCATCACCTGGCCGGTCTGGCTGTTTTCGAACGCACTGCGCGGGTAGCTCGGCGGCGGCATGTTTTCGACCGTCACCGGCCGTTCCAGCGCCGCGCCGGAGGTATCGTCCTGCGTGGACTGGAACGAATGGGTGCTGATCGGCGGGCTACCACCCGCGCTCCCCTGGCTGGCCCACGCCACCGTTCCCACGCCAACGCACATTCCCAGCACCAGCACCTGGCCCGACAGCCACGGCAACGCCTTCGTCCTGTGTTCCTTCAACATGGCAATACGCTCCTTCAACAGCGGTTGGCTGCGCCAGTGGCAGGCCATCGGCGCAACCGGGTGGACCAACTGCGCCTTCAGCAGCGCGTTGGCATAGAGCCGGCGCAATGCCGGATACGGTTCAACCGTGCGCGCGTCGCAGGCCAGCTCCTGGTCGCACAGGAAGCGGCGCGCCGCCCACGGCAGCAGCGGATGGAACCAGAACAGGCAGCGCAGCACCGCGAGGGCGGCATTGGCGATAGGGTCGCCATGCCGGCGATGACTGCGTTCGTGCTGCAGGATCAGGTCGCGCTCGGCCACGGTGAAGCGGGCGTCGAAGTCGGGCCCGACCACGATGCGGGGCGACCAGACGCCCACCAGGGCAGGCAGCCCCGGATCTGCGCTGGCCTGCCAGCTGCCATCCTGCCGCGGCTGCAGCACGCCCAGCTGGCGCTCGAAACGCCGCTGTGCCCGCCAGTAGCGAGCGGCCAGCAGCGCCGCGCCCGCCATCCAGAGAGCCGCCAGCACGACCGGCCACGCCGATGCATCGGCCGGCAGCGCCGGCGCCCGCAGCACCGCCCCCAGTGCCAGCACCGGGGCGCTGTCGGCCAGCGGCAGGCGCGGCACCGGCAGCAGCGGTGCCACCAGGACCAGCGGCAGCAGCCACCAGCTGCGGTACACCAGGGGCGCGCCGCCCAGGCGGCGCAGCACAGGGCGAAGCGCAGCCAGCAGGAGCACGGCGATCGCCAGCCAGACGCTGGCCAACATCAGGGACGCGAGCAGGTCAGTCATGGTCCAGCGCCTCGATCAGCGTCCTCAGTTCGGCGATGTCCTGTGCGCTCAGCTCGCCGCGCTGGCTGAAATGCGCCACCAGCGGGGCCACCCGGCCGTCGAACAGTTTGTCCAGCAGCCCGCTGCTCTGTTCGGCCACCCAGCGTTGGCGCTGCAGCACCGGTGAGTACAGGTAGCGGCGGCCGTCGCGGGCGGCGCTGATCGCGCCCTTGGTCAGCAGGCGGTTGAGCAGGGTCTTGATGGTGGGCTCGGCCCAGTCGCGCCCGGCCAGCGCCGCCACCACCTCATCGGCGCCCAAGGGGTGGCGCCCCCACAGTACTTCCATCACCACGGCTTCGGCTTCGCTGATCTGGCTCATCATTTACATCCGTAATCGACAGTCCGATTACGCACGTAATCAATTCGCGTGTCAACCCCCCGTCGGCGCATCCGATGCATCGCACGCCCTGTCGCATACAGGGCACCCGCGCGGAGAGCGCGCGCTCATGGTGTCCAGCAGGGAACGGTCGCGTCGCGGTCTGTTCAAGACGGAAATGCTGTAATGGTGCGAATGAATCTGCAGGATGGCGCTGGATGACCGAGCACCTCACCGACCTCGACGCGGCGATCGACTGGCTGCTGCAGCGGGTCGACGGCCCGTTGCGCATTGGCGCGCCCTTGGCGCTGGGCAAGCCGCACCGGCTCCTCAACGCGCTGTATGCGCGGGTGGAGAATGACCCGTCGCGGCCATTGCAGTTGTACACGGCGCTGTCGTTGAACCCGCCCCGCCCCGCGCCCGGCGGGCTTGAAGGGCGTTTCATGGCACCGTTTGCCGAACGCCATTTCGGTGCGGACTTCCCGCGCCTGGCCTATGCCGATGCGGTGGCGCGCGACCGCCTGCCTGCCCACGTGCAGGTGGAAGAGTTCTACATGCAGTCCGGCGCGCTGCTGGGTTCGTCGCAGGCGCAGCGGGGCTACACCAGCCTCAACTACACCCATGCCGCCGACGCGGTGGCGCAGCGCGCGCCCAATGCGATCGTTCAGAAGGTGGCGATGCGTCCCGACGACCGCCGCCTGTCGCTGTCGTGCAACAACGACATCACCCAGGACACGCTGGATGCCATGACCGCGCGCGGGCTGCCGCGCCCGCTGCTGATCGCCGAAATCGACCCGAACCTGCCCTACCTCGGCGGCACGGCGACGGTGGACGTGTCGTTCTTCGATCTGGTCATCACGCCGCCCGGCCCCTACCCGGACCTGTTCGGGTTGCCGCGCCAGCCGGTCAGCGATGCCGACTACGCCATCGGTCTGTATGCCAGTGCGCTGGTGCGCGACGGCGGCACGCTGCAGATCGGCATCGGCACGCTCGCCGATGCGATCAGCCACGCACTGGTGCTCCGCCATACCGACAACGCGCGCTACCGGCAGATCCTGCACGCACTGGACCCGACGTTGGCCAGCCATCCAACGGTGCTGGAATGCGGCGGGCTGGAGCCGTTCGAGATCGGCCTGTACGGGTGCAGCGAGATGCTCAACGAGGGCTTCCGCCGGCTGGTGCAGACGGGTGTGATCCGGCGCAAGGTGCACGATGACCTGGCGCTGATGGAGCGGATCGAGAGCGGCAGCACGCTGACCATCGACCACGCCACGCTCGATGCGGAAGGCGAGTACCTGCATGGGGCGTTCTATTTGGGTTCGCCGGAGTTCTACCAATGGCTGCGCGAGCTGCCGGAGGACGAGCGCCGTGCGATCGGCATGCGTCGCATCAGCGAGATCAACCAGTTGTACGGCGGCAACGAAACACTGGAGCGGCTGCAGCGCCGGCATGCGCGATTCTTCAATTCCTGCATGATGGCCACGGCGCTGGGCGCGGCGGTCTCCGATGCGCTGGAAGATGGCCGCGTGGTGTCCGGGGTGGGCGGGCAGTACAACTTCGTGGCGATGGCGCACGCGCTGCCGGAGGCGCGCAGCGCGCTGATGTTCCGGGCGGTGCGCGAGGACAAGGGCGCGCTGCAGTCGAACGTGCGCTGGAACTACGGCCACACCACCATTCCGCGCCATCTGCGCGATATCTACATCAACGAATACGGCATCGCCGACCTGCGCAACCTCACAGACGAGGACTGCGTGATCGGCATGGCGGGCATCACCGACGCGGCGTTCCAGCCCCAGCTGCTGCAGACCGCGACATCGTCGAAGAAGCTGGCCACCGATTTCGTGCCGCCCGAGCACTGGGCGCGCCGCAATACCGCGCGCGCGGTAAGCGCGTCGCTGGCGTCGTTCCGCCAGTCGGGCGCCCTGCCCGACTACCCGCTGGGCAGCGACTTCACCGACGTGGAGCAGCACCTGGTCAAGGCGCTGGGCTGGCTCAAGCAGAACACCCAGACCCGCGGCGCGAAGCTGCGCACAGTACTTTCCGCGTTGACCCAGCCCGCAGGCGACGGCGATGTGGTGTACCTGCAGCGCATGGGGCTGGAGGCACCGACAACGTTCGGCGAGCGTATCGAAGCGCGGTTGGTGCGGTTGGGGTTGGCGCGGACGGCGTAAGGCGCATCCTGCTTGCAGGCGATGCTGGAGTGCCGGGCTGCGCCCGGCAGCTTCATGCATTGGGGCGAACAGCCTTTGGCTGAGGCGTGTTCTGAGCTGGGTCGGCATGGAAAGAGCGGTAGCGCCGGCCGTTGGCCGGCCCTCGCGTTCTCGCCGAATGTCGCGCGTTACCGGGCGTTGAGGAGTCCACGGCAGTCGTTTGGGAACCGACCCGACCGGCGATATGCATGCTCGCTTTAGCTTGTTCCGTGGCCACCTGCAAACTATCAAGGGACGGCGGGGGTGGGTTGGCGGGACTGTAGAAAACATGGGCTCGGCGCATGCGCCGGGCGGGTTGGGCAGGACGCCCAACCCAGGCCTTGCCGTGTACGCAGGATTGCGTACACGAGCAAGTTTTCTACAAGCCTCCATGGACGGATTCACGGCGTGTCCCGCCAACCCACACCCGCCGGCCCAGCTCAGGTCATGCATCAAGCCAAGGGCTGTTCGCCCACATGCATGAAGCCGGGCGAAGCGCGGCGCCACGCGAACGCATGCAACCCGAAAAACCATCCCACACCACATAAAAAAAGGCGCTTCCATTGCGGGAAGCGCCGTTGGTGTTGCATCACGCGGTGGCGATCAGTTCGCCAGCTGTGCCTTGGCTGCAGCCACCACGTGGTCGGTGGTGATGCCGAAGTGCTTGTACAGCGCTTCGGCCGGTGCCGAGGCACCGAAGGTGTCGATGCCGATGACGGCGCCGTCCAGGCCCACGTACTGGCGCCAGAAACCGGTGACACCGGCTTCCACTGCCACGCGGTTGCGCACGGCGTTCGGCAGCACCGACTCGCGGTAGGCCGCGTCCTGGCGTTCGAAGACGTCGGTGGACGGCATCGAGACCACGCGGGTCTTGATCCCCGCCGCATCAAGCTCCGCCTTCGCCGCCACGGCCAGGCCCACTTCCGAACCCGTACCGATCAGGATCACGTCCGGCGTGCCGCCTTCGGCGTCGGCCAGCACGTAGCCGCCGCGCGCGATCTGCGCGACCTGCCCGGCGCTGCGCGGCTGGTGCGGCAGGTTCTGGCGGCTGAACACCAGGCAGCTTGGACCGTCCTGGCGGGTGATCGCCGACTTCCAGCTGACGGCCGATTCGACCGCATCGCACGGGCGCCACACATCGTTGTTCGGGATGTAGCGCAGCGACGCCAGGTGCTCCACCGGCTGGTGGGTCGGGCCGTCTTCGCCCAGACCGATCGAGTCATGGGTGTAGACGTGGATCGCGTGGGCCGGGATCAGCGCGCTCATGCGCACGCCGTTGCGCGCGTAATCGCTGAACACCAGGAAGGTCGCGTCGAACGGGATGAAACCACCGTGCAGGGCCAGGCCGTTGGCGATGGCGGTCATGCCGAACTCGCGCACGCCGTAGTACACGTAGTTCGCGTTCGGATCGTCAGTGGCGACCGACTTGCTCGCCTTCCACAGCGTCAGGTTCGAGTGCGCCAGATCGGCCGAACCGCCCACCAGCTCCGGCAGCAGCGGCGCGAACGCCTCGATCGCCAGCTGCGACGCCTTGCGCGACGCGATGGTCTGGCCATCGGCCTGCACCTGCGCGATGTACGCGTCGGCCTTGGCGATGAAGTCGGCCGGCAGCTCGCCGTGCGAACGGCGGGTCAGCTCGTCGGCTTCGGCCGGGAACTGCGCCGCGTACTTGTCGAACTGCTGCTCCCATTCGGCCTGGCGCAGCGTGCCCGTACCGCCCGCACGCCAGCCGGCGTAGATCTCTTCCGGAATCTCGAACGGACCGTAGTTCCAGCCCAGCTGCTTGCGGGTGGCTTCCAGCTCATCCTTGCCCAGCGGCGCGCCGTGGCTGGATTCCTTGCCGGCCTTGCCCGGCGAACCGAAACCGATCGTGGTGCGGCAGCAGATCAGGCTGGGCTTGTCCGACTGCGCCAGCGCGCTGTCGATGGCGGCCTTGATGCTCTCCGGATCGTGGCCATCGACGCCGCGCACCACGTTCCAGCCATAGGCCTCGAAACGCTCGGGGGTGTTGTCGGTGAACCAGCCGGCGGTGTTGCCGTCGATGGAGATGTGGTTGTCATCCCAGAAGCAGACCAGCTTGCCCAGGCCCCAGGTGCCGGCCAGCGAGGCGGCTTCGTGGGACACGCCCTCCATCAGGCAGCCGTCGCCCAGGAATACCCAGGTGCGGTGGTCGACGATCGCGTGCTCGGGGCGGTTGTAGCGCTGGGCCAGCAGCTTTTCCGCCAGCGCGAAGCCGACCGCATTGGCCAGGCCCTGGCCGAGCGGACCGGTGGTGGTTTCCACCCCGGGGGTTTCATGGTGTTCCGGGTGGCCGGCGGTCTTGCTGCCCAGCTGGCGGAACTGCTTGAGCTGCTCCAACGGCAGGTCATAACCGCTCAGGTGCAGCAGCGCGTACTGCAGCATCGAGCCGTGGCCATTGGACAGCACGAAGCGGTCGCGGTTGAACCACTTCGGGTTGTTCGGGTTGTGACGGAGATAATCGTTCCAGAGGACTTCGGCGATATCGGCCATGCCCATCGGCATGCCGGGATGCCCGGACTTGGCGGTTTCGACCGCATCAGCGGCAAGGAAGCGGATGGCGTTGGCCAACTGGCGGCGGGTAGGCTGCGTCATGGTTCTGTCGGGTCGGGAGGCTCCCGCGGAGCTGCGGGCTAGATATTGTCGCAGCTCCAGCGCTCACGCGCTTGCGCTGCAACAACATCTGCCCACGTTTCGCCAGGCGAAACGCGGGCCCCCGGGCATGCCTCCTATCCCCGCGCCTGTCGGCGCGCCCCCTTTTCAGAAGGGGGCTGTGCCACCCGACGAATCGCGCCCAACCTTCACATTTGTAAACAAACCCTGTCCGCTTCAGAAACAAAAAAACGCCCCGCTGGGCGGGGCGTTTCGGGTCCAACATGGCCGATCAGCTTTCGCCGGTGGCCGCGTTGATCACCGCGCACATGGATTCGCGCTGGAACTTTTCGCCGGTCATGTAGCCCGACGGGGTGGTCTTGACGATCTTGACCTTGGACGAGGTCTTGCCTTCCGGCGAGATCACCACGTTCCAGGGAAGCGTGATCTGGCTGCCTTTGCCGCCGGACACGGTCTGCTCGAACATCAGCAGCCCCGCTTCCTTGTCTTCCGACTTCACCGACAGGCCCGACGTCACCGCCTCGACCTTGATGCGCTTGTAGGCCACGTCCGCGCTTACCGGGACCACGTCCCAGTTGCTGAACCGGCGGCCGGCCAGATAGCTGCCTTCCACCTGGTAGTTCGCGCAGTCCGATTTCGCGCTGACGTCAAACGCCAGCATGCCCAGTACGGCCACGATCAGGTACATCTTCCTCATTGACTTGCTCCTTTCCCCGCACGACGCCAACCCCGGCGCCTTCCATGCGCGGGGTCAGTATCCATGGCATCGATTGCGCATTCAATCGCGGGAAGCGACAGGTCCAGGAATGTGACTTTCATCACTCTCACCCTTCGCCACCAGGGTGGTCAGGGCAAGATCGCCTGTGACATTGAGTGCGGTACGGCACATGTCGAGGAAGTGGTTCACGCCCAGGATCAGGCCGATGCCCATCGGGTCGACCCCGACCATGGCGCAGATCATCGCCACCACCGGCAGCGAACCCGACGGCACGCCGGCGGTACCGATGCCACCCAGGATGCAGACCGCCATCACCATCAGCTGCTGGGTGATGCTCAGGTCCACGCCGAAGAACTGCGCAAGGAAGATTACCGTCACGCCTTCGAACAACGCGGTGCCGTTCTGGTTGGCGGTGGCGCCCACGGTCAGGACGAAGCGCGATACCTTCTGCGGCAGCCCCATCTGGTCGGCCACGCGCAGCGCGGTGGGCAGCGTGGCGTTGCTGGACGCGGTGGAGAAGGCCATCACGGTGGCCTCCTGGGTATCGCGGAAGAACGCGATCGGCGAACGCCCGGACAGCCACACCGCCGCGCCGTAGGTCACCACCATGTGCAGGCCCAGCGCCAGGACCACCACACCCACGTAGGCGCCCAGGCGCACCAGCAGGTCGAAGCCGAAGATCGCCGCCAGGTTGAACATGAAGCAGGCCACGGCGTACGGCGCCAGGCGGATGACCAGGTTGATCAGGGTCATCGAGACCTCGAACACCCCTTCAATCACCTTGCGCAGCGGCGCGGTCTTCTCGTCGGGCGAGAGCACCATGCCGATGCCGAACATCAGCGCGAAGAACATCAGCGACAGGATCGCGCCATTGCTCGAGGCCGCCGCCAGCACATTGCTGGGCACGATCGACAGGAGCATGTCCATGCCCTTGGGCTGCTCGCCGATGTTGGCCACGATCTCGCGGCTGCGTTCGACGTTTTCGTGCAGCAGCTGCGCGGCCATGGCCGGGTCCACGCCTACGCCGGGCTTGAGCAGGTTGACCAGCAGCAGGCCCAGGCCCACCGCGATGCCCGACAGCAGCACGGTGTAGGCCAGGGTCTTCCAGCCGATCCGGCCGAGCGAGCGGATGTCGCCCATTTCGGACACGCCCATCACCAGCGCCGAGAAGATCAGCGGCACGATCAGCATGAAGATCAGGTTGAGGAACAGGCCGGAGAGCGGCGTGGTCAGGTAGGTCATCACCGCACGGGCGGCATCGGGCAACCACGGGATGCTGCCCCCGACGGCGTGCACGATCAGGCCAAGGATCAGACCGAGCCCGAAGCCGATGGCCATTTTCCAATGCAATGGCAGCTTCTGCCGGGGGGTTGCGGCCTCAGTCATGGGCGGTGTTCCTTTGAAGATCGATCAGCTTAGCAAAGCCGGACCCAGGCCCGGCGTGGGCCTCAGCGGCCCGGGGGATACAGCGGTTCGAGCCCAGTCTTCTCCGTGCCGGCCACCGGGCGCCAGTGTGGTCCGTCATGGAAGGCCCGGCGCAGCGCCTGGCGGGCCGGCGCCACATCGCCCCCGTCGCGGCTCCAGCGGGCCGCCTGCATGGCCCGCAACGCGTCGCGCTGTGCCTCGTCGGCCAGGCGCGCGAGCAGCGCATCCAGGCCGCGTACGCCGCCCATCGCACCGAGGAGGGACACGATCTCGTCCAGCCCGCCGGTGTCCAGCGCGCGCCGCAGGTCCGCGCGCGACGGCGCCGCCGGCAGCGGGGTCGCGGTGCCCGCCGTGGCGGCCGGCGCGCCCCTGCGGCGACGTCGCCAGCCCCAGATCAGGGTGAGCAGCCACAGCACGGCGAACCCGGCCGCAGCGGCGATCCAACCCCAGGGACGGCCATGCACGGCGGTGACAGCGACCGCATCGGACGGGGTCTGCCGGGTCCCGGGCAGTGCCGCCGTGGTGTCGACGGCGACGGGCGCCGGGGTGCTGCCGGGGACCCCGGCGACGACCGCCAGGGTCAGGTCGGGCAGTGTCGCCGTGCGCGGCTGTCCTGCCTTCACGTCCCACCAGGCCATGCGCGGGCCGGGTATCACCAGGGTGCCTGCCTGCCGCGGCACCACCGAATAGCGCCGGGTCAGGGTCAGCCGCGGCGTGCTGCCGTTGAAGGTCTCGTCGTACTGCGCCGGCTCGGCGAACACCTGCGCGCCCGGGCCCACGTCCAGGGACGGCAGCTCCGGGAACTGCGCGCGGGTGGCGCCGTCGGCCACCGCCTCGACCACCACCGTGGCCGCCTCGCCGGCACGGGCGCGGGTCGGCGCCGCCGTATAGCGCAGGCGCAGGTCATGCAGCGGCAGCCACGGCTGCGGCGCCGCATCGGGCTGCGCACGCACCTGCAGGGTACGGTCCGGCGCGTTGGCGCGCAGCCGCCCATCCCCCCCGAACATGTCGTCAAAGAAGCCGCCGACGCTGCGCCCGTTGAAGCGCGCGCCTGCAAGCAGCAAGGGGCCGCTGCGCTCGGGAATCAGCAGGTAGCGGCGCTCCACCAGGTTGTAGCGGCGCCCGTTGACCTCGCGGACCAGGCTGCGGTCCTCGCCGACGCGCTGGAGCGAGGCCCCCTCCGGCGTATCCAGGCCCAGTTCGCCGGACAGCAGCTGCGAGGCGTAGTACAGCCGCACCACCACGCCCACGCTCTGCTGCACATAGGGATTGGCATCGTCCACCTCGGTCTCGACGAACGCGGTGGCGTTGCCCGGTACGGCAGCCGAGGCCGACGTGCTGGCGGACACCGTCAACGGCAGGGCCGTGGTGCGCATCGCGCCCACCTGCAGCGCGGGAACGGTCAGCACGCCGCTGCGCCGGGGGCTGAGCACGATGCCGTAACGCGAGCGCGCGCTCATCGCGCCCTGGCTCCACTGCACCTGCCGGCTGCTGGTCTGCCCACTCAGCTCGAAGTCGGCCTGGAGCGGCGCATAGTCCGGCGCGCCGGCATCGGTCTCGATGGTGAGGGTGACGGTGTCGGTGTCGCTGATCGCATCGCGGTCCAGCCAGGCCCGGGTCTGCGCGTTGGACACGCCGCTCACGCCCAGCAGCAGCCAGACGCAGGCGCGCCACCAACGTCGCGTGGAGATCGCTGCGTTCATTTTCCTTCCCGTTTCCTGCGTTCGTTTTCCAGCTGGAACTTGCTGCGCAACAGGCTGCCAGGATCGTCCGGGACCCGCCGCATCCACGCCTCGACCGCCTGGCGCTGTTCGCGCTGCTGGGGCGTTTCGGTGGCCTCGCGGCGCTGCGCCGGCGATTTTCCTGCCTCGCCCTGCTGTCGCTGCAACGCCTCGCGCATCTGCTGCCGCTGAGCGGCGTCGGCACGGGCCTGCTCGGCTGGATCGGGCTTGCCGGGATCCCGTTGCTGCGGTGGCGGGCCCTTCCCTTGCTGCGGCTGGCCCTGCTCGCCCTGCTGCGGGGGATTCTGTTGGGATGGCTGCTTCGATGGCGGCTGCGACTGCTGCTGCGACTGCTGCTGTTGGCCCGCGCCCGGCGGTGGCGTGCGCTTGCGCGCCGCGTCCACCGCAGCGCGGTTGGCGACTGCATCGGGCATGCCCGGGCGAAGCTTCAGCGCTTCGTCGTAGGCGGCGATGGCCGCGTCGTATTGACCCTGGCGGGCCAGCGCATTCCCCAGGTTGTAGCGGCCTTCGGCGTCGTGCACGTTCTCAAACCGGCGTTGCGCCGACTGGAAATCGCCACGGCGGTAGGCCTCCACGCCACCGGACTGGGTGGCCTGGTCACGCTGGTCATCGCGCTGCCACCAGGAGCGCTCCGCGGCCTGCGCCGGGACCGGTGCGGCCAAGGGCAGCATCACGCAGAGCACGGCCAGCGCGGTCAGTCCGCGCCGCCGGAAGGCCCACAGCGACAGCAGCATCAACGGCGGCAGCAGCCAGAAGCCTTCATCGCGCCACGCCATGCCCTGCCCCTGCCGGCTCTCGCCGGTGCCGGTGCCGCTGCGCGGGGTCAGCACGCCCAGGCCCCGCAGATCCGAATCATCGTCGGCGATACCTGCATAGCGACCGCCACCGGCATCGGCCAGTGCGCGCAGGCTGTCTGGATCCAGCTGCGCCCGGGCGATCTGGCCATCGCCGGCGCGATAGGCGGCACCGGCCTGGCTGCCCAGGCCGAGCACGGACACCTGCATGTTCTGCGCCGCCGCCGCCGCTGCTGCTGCGCGAGCGGCGTCATCGGCCTGGTCGGTGAGCAGCAGGATATCGCCGCCTTTGGCACCGGACTGCTGCAGCAGCAACACCGCCGCCTCGATCGCCCGGTCGGCACGCTGGCCGTCGCGCGGCATCACCTCCGGCGCCAGCGCGTCCAGGTAGAGCGCGACGTTGGCATGGTCCTGGGTCAACGGTGCCACGGTGAAGGCATCGTCGGCATACACCAGCAGGGCCAGCTCGCCGCCCTTGCGCTCACGCAGCAGGGTGGCCAGCTTGGCCCGTGCCTGAAGCAGGCGCGACGGCGGAAGATCGGTCGCGGTCACCCGCGAGGACAGGTCCAGAACCGCCACCAGCGGTGCCGGCGACTGCCAGAGCGGCTGGGCCAGCTGGCGCCATCCGGGCCCGGCCAGCGCCAGCACCGCCAGTACCCACCCGCCCAGCAGCAGGAACAGGCCAGCCCAGCCACGGCCCCGGCCATTGCCGGCCACCAGCAGGTGCGGCAGCAGGTGTGCGTCCACGTTCTGCCGCCAGACGCTGCTGCGCCGACGCCGCCAGCGCCACAGCAGTGCGATCAGCGGCAGCGCCAGCAGCGCCCAGAGCGCCTCCGGTCGGGCGAAATGCACGGCAGCGAGCGACAGGTTCATGCCCAGCGCCTCGGCAGCAACCACGCCAGGCCGCCAAACAACATGGCCAGCGCCAGGGGCCAGGCATAGCGTTCGATCCGCGGGCGCACGGCGGCGCCTGCCGCGGCGACCGGCTCCAGGCGTTCCAGCTCGGCGTAGATGCCGGCCAGCTCATCGGTGTTGCGCGCCCGGAACGAACGCCCACCGGTGAGGTCGGCGATCCGGCGCAACGTCGCTTCATCCACCGGGTCGTCGCCGCCAGGGATCTGCATGCCGAACAGCCGGTAGCTGCCATCGCCGCCAAAGGCCACGGTGTACACACGGACGCCTTCGGCCTGGGCCAGCTCGGCCGCGCGCAGTGGCTGCAGCACGCCGGCATTGCTCACCCCGTCGGTGAGCAGGATCAGGACGCGCTGGCCCTCGGGCTGTTCGCGCAGGCGTTTGACCGCCAGCGCAATGGCGTCGCCGATCGCGGTATCGCGGCCGGCCAGGCCGACCTCGCTGTCGTTGAGCTGGTTGCGCACCGTGGTCAGGTCGCCGGTGATCGGGGTCAGTGTGTAGGCGCGCTCGCCGAAGATCAGCAGGCCGACCCGATCGCCGACACGCCGATCCAGGAAGTCGGCCAGGACCGCCTTGGCGGCGGACAGGCGCTGCACCACCTGGTTGCCGAGCATCATGTCGGTCTCGCTCATGCTGCCGGATACATCAACGGCCAGCATCATCTGCCGACCCTGCTGGGGCGGCGTGACCGGCTCGCCCAGCTGCTGCGGTCGCGCCAGCGCGATGCACAGGCTGATCCAGGCCAGCCACAGCAGCAGTCGTCCGGCGCGGAGGGCCACCGCCGCACCCGCCGTACCAAGCGAGGCCAGCGGTTCAGCGGCGTAGGGCACGCGCAGTGCCGGGGCCGTACCCGCGCGTGCAGGCAACAGGTGCATCAGCAGGGGCAGCGGCAGCGCCAGCAGCGCCCACGGCCAGGCCAGGGCATCGAACCAGGGCAGCCAGGTGGGGAGTGCCACGGCCATCATGCCGCGCGCCCGAGCGTGAGGTGCAGGAAGCGCTCGCGCGCCAGCGGCCGCAGGCGCTGTACGGACTCAGCGTCGAGGGCGCGACGATACCCGCCATCGAGCAGCAGCCGACCCTCGCCATCGGAAAACGCGCGGCTGCCCGGCGCATCCAGGAACTCGAGCCACGCCTGGCCCTGCAGCAGTTCGGCGCCCGGCTGGCGCTGGCGTGCGGCGCGGCGCAGCAGTTCGGCGATCGCGGCCACTTCTTCAACCGGTGTTGCGGCGGCGGCCAGTGCGGTGTCGAAGATGCCCGACCAACGCCGGTACTGGCGACGGCGATGCGCGTGCCACGCCCATCCAATGGCCGCACACAACACCACCACGCCGAGCACGGCCCACCAGCCCAGGGGCAGCGGCCACCACGATGGCACGGCCGGCAGATGCACGTCGCGCAGCGGCAGCGAGGTGGCGGCACTCATGCGACCACCGCCGACGGCAACGGACCGAGCCACCCATCGCTGGCATCGTCGCTGCTGACCACGTGCACCTGCACGCGGCGCGCGCCAAGGGTCTGCTGCAGTGCGTCCAGCGGGGCAACGAAGCGGTCATGCCAGTGCTGGCGTACGGTGGGGCTGTCCAGGTCCAGCACCACCCGTCGCCCCTGCGACAGGAACGGCAGCAGCGCGTCGGGCGGCTCCAGCTCAAGCGGGTCGACGAACAGCATCAGCTGTACTTCATGGTGCAGCGCCAATGCCGACCATCGGGCCGCGTCGATGGCGGCCGCACGTGCAGGATCGGCCAGCACCACGACGCGTGCGCCGGGCCGCAGCAGGCGGGCCGCCTGCTGCAGGGCGTGGTCCAAGCCGGCATCGTCGGGCGGCGGCGCGGCATACCAGCGGGTCAACGCGTCCAGCACGCGCAGCACGCCGCGGGTGCCGCCCGCCGGGCTGAGTGGCGCTTCATTGCGACTGCCGCGCAGCGCGGCCAGGCGGTCGCCTTGGCGCTGCGCCAGCCAGGCCGCCACGGCGCCCACCCGCGCGGCCTGGACCGATTTGAAGCGGACCCGGGTACCGAAATAGAGCACCGGGTCGGTGTCGGCCACCAGCAGCGTGAGCCGCTCGCGCTCGGCCTGGAACAGTTTGGTGTGCGCACGACCGGTGCGTGCGGTCACGCGCCAGTCGATGTGGCGCGCATCGTCACCGGCCACGTATTCGCGCGACTCGGCATACTCCATGCCACGCCCACGCATCGGCGAAGGCGCCTGCCCGGCGTGCGCCATGCGACCGCGTCGGGCCGGCGCCAGCCGGTGTGCACTGCGCCGCAGCGCGACCAGCTCGGCCAGGCTGGGCTGCACGCCATGGCCAAGCAGCGCCGCCGCGCCATTGTCATCAGGAGACGTCATCGACGACTCAGGGCACCGGTACGCGGGCAATCAGTTCGGCCACCAGCCGCTCACCATCCCAGCCTTCGGCAGTGGCTTCGTAGCTGGGCAGCACGCGGTGGCGCAGCACGTCAGGGGCCACGCTGCGGACATCGTCGGGCGTGACGAAGTCGCGGCCGGCAAGCCAGGCGCGCGCCCGGGCGCAGCGTTCCAATGCAATCGAGCCACGCGGGCTGGCGCCCCAGGCTATGCGTCGTGCCAGGGCCGGGTCGTAGCGGGCCGGGTCGCGCGTGGCCAGCACCAGTTCGATCAGGTAGCGCTCCAGCGCCGGGGCCATGTGCAGCGACAACACCGCCTTGCGCGCGGCGAACACGTCGTCCAGCGGCATCCGCGTTGGCGCCGGCGCGGCCGTGCCCAGCGCATCGCGGGCGCGTTCGCGGGCCAGGCGCAGGATCTCCGCCTCGGCGTCCGAATCGGGATAGCCGATGCGCACGTGCATCAGGAACCGGTCCAGCTGCGCTTCGGGCAGCGGGAAGGTTCCTTCCTGTTCGATCGGATTCTGGGTGGCCATCACCAGGAACAGCGGTGGCAGCGCGTAGGTGTGTCGCCCCACGGTGACCTGGCGTTCGCCCATCGCCTCCAGCAGTGCCGATTGCACCTTGGCCGGGGCACGGTTGATCTCGTCGGCGAGCAGGATGGGATGGAAGATCGGGCCGGGCACGAACTCGAAGCGCCCTTCCTGCTGGCGCCAGATCTCGGTACCGGTCAGGTCGGACGGCAGCAGGTCGGGGGTGAACTGCACACGCGAGAAGTCTGCTTCCAGCCGCGCCGCCAGGGCGCGGATGGCCGTGGTCTTGGCCAGGCCCGGCGCGCCCTCGACCAGCAGGTGGCCATCGGCCAGCAATGCGGTCAGCAGGCGCTCGACCAGTTCCGCCTGGCCGACGATCTCGGCCGACAGGCCGTCGCGCAGGGCACGGAAGCCGTCATGCAGCCGGTCGTGGTCCACAGCGGTGGAGGAGGAAGGAGGGGCGTCGAGTCCGGGCATGGGGGGTGGCAGGTTCATGGCGTCCATCTGACCCACGCAACAGGCGTAAGGTTCCGCCTACATGATGGCAGGCTGGGAGCCGGGCCGGTATCAAGATTGCCTGAACGCAAGCGCCTCGACCTCACCTGCGAGCCGGCACCTAGCGCGGTTCGGAGGCAGCCTCGGCACCGCGGTCGGTGAAGATGGCCCTGCAATACGCTCCGCCCATCACAAACTTACGGCACACCGTCGGGCGGCTGTCGTAGATCCCACAGTTCCTGTTGACGCGATCCAGCGCCACGCACCAGCCATCCGCTGCCTTGGCCATCACGCGCACGCCGTCTGACAGCGTGGTGGTGAGATGCGGTGGAATGTGCCCGGAGGATGCATCCAGCACGACGGTCAATCGACAGCACTGGGCGGTGCATTTGGAGCAGCTTGCTGCCGCCATGTGGATCACCTGCTTGGATCGGCACGACCGGCACGATGCCCGCCGGTCCCGGAATGCAGCGTGAAGCACGAACCCGCAGGCCTGAACGGAGGGCCGCACGCGGACGGCCTGAAGCTCGAACGAGACCCAAAACAAACACAGCCGATGCTGATCGTTTTGCAGGCAGCAACCTGGTAGATCTCGTGCATTCCCGGGTTACGTATTGCCGTGCTCTCAAAATCGTGGATGTCCGCTCCAGCTTTCACGCCACTCACCTTGAAACGCGGCTTCGGGGAAGCGGGCTACAACAGAAGCAAGGTCCCCAAGCGCGACGCGGACGTGTCCGGAAAATGCTGCCATACACCGAGATCACCGCTTTCCTCTCGTTCCGGATGACGCAAGCAGAGCCAAGCCAACCACGCTGAAGAAGATGACGGCGCGGCGAGGAATGGTCTTTTGATCCCTCTCTACCATTCCAGCAATAAAGTCTGGCGAGCGCCCCGCTCCCTTGGCTTCAGAGCCATGCGCTCGCATGTCGTTCATAGTGAAGACGACCGTAAAAATGGCTATAGAAGCCAAGAAGGCAACGGCCACCTGTCGCAACCATGGTCGGGAGGCAAACACTCCCACGACGGTCGCAACGCCTGCCAGTGATATCAACGCGACAGTAGCACTCATCATTTCGGGCACCCGCACAATGCGATCGGCGAGCCATTGACTTCCATATTGGCGATGACTGCACCATTGTGAATATCCTTAAGGCTGTCCGCATCAAAATCGAACTTTCCGCTCCCGCCCATCGCATCTGTAGCGTCGAAATAGATGCCACCAGCGATCACCAACGCTAGACCTGTACGGCCACCGTAGTGAATTCCAGAATAGCCGGCTATGAAGTTGCCAAACTCAGCAGCAGATAGCTTCCCGACCAATGGCGCCACAAAAGTGCTGTTCGACTGATTCATCTTGAAATCAAACTTGCCAAATCCCCCGTGATTACTGAGTGCGTTGGCTGTTCGCTGCGGCAACGGAGCAGACATGTCTTGTTTCGCCTCATCAAGGATCGCTCGCGTCTCGCAAGCGCTGTAGTCTTTCAAGCCCCAAGGATCAATCCGATCAACTGGATTTCCCGACACGTAGCCATAGGTATTCAGCCCGCCAATCAGACCTATGGGATCACTCTGCGAATACCGACCCGCCACCGGATCATAGTCCCGCTGGTAGTTGTAGAACATCCCACTTGCATCGGTCGCCTGCTACCCAGGGAACCGCAGCGCCAGATCGAATGCCACTCCATCCCCATCCGGATCGCTGCTCGGGATCTGGTTCCCGAACACCTCGCTCTTGTTGCTCCACTCCCAGATCGCCACGTCACGCACCGGGTCGATGACCACGCGCGGGGTGCCCAGGTGATCGGACTGGATGTAGGACAGCTCCGGCACACCAGTGGCCGCGGTGTTGAGCAGCGCCACCGGATAGTTGTCCAGCCAGATCGCCTGCTGCAGCGGTGCGCCGGTAGCGGCGTAGTTGCCCAGCCACTGGCCGGCCTCGTCATACAGAGTGAGCTGCGCGTCACCTGCCGTCGGCGCGCGCAGCACCCGCTCGCCACGGTGGTCGTCAAGAATGGCTCCGATCTCTGGCGCTAAACCGGTGGATTAAAGCAATTCAACTGAACTTCATTCTGCACCAGGCAACCCGTTCTCAGACAGCTCTTCCATGCACAAGAGCACTCTCCGCCGTGGCTGCCGAGTTCAAAAGCCCAGTCATAGACCTCGAAGTGACCATGACTAGCCCTCCATCATCTTCGTTGATCCGGACACTATCAGACGGACACCTTGGCGAACCATTCTTTGCGGGCCTGCGGGAAAGCCATGCCACAGCAAAGCCAAAAAGATGGACCGTCTCGTCATTCCGCGTTGGGAGCGTGCTCCGAGTAGTCAATCGTCCTTGTCACCACTCCATTTCGGTCATACCACCGCCATACCCCAGTCTTTTGTCCAGACTCGAACTGCCCCCGCAAATGAATGTATCCATCCTCTGCAGCTACAAAAGGCCCGTCAGCGATTTCGCACGCCTTTGATGCGCCGCCCTTTCCCCATGGCTCTATCTTCAGACGAGCGGGCTTGGCGCATTCGATTTGCTCATCTTCCAGTGGATTCGCTGAAGCCCCCCGTTGACCTTCAGCGCACGAAGAACATAGAAGCGCGATAAGAATGAGAACAGAGTGGTTACGCATACTTACCTCAACCCAGGAACCTTGGAACTTAGCCGACGAAGATGGACCCAGCTGCGTCAGCGAGACGCGGCGTGACGCCACATGAGACTAGCCAATAGAGCTACAAGCTCCATGAAAATGTATGCGGCACCCAGCAATGCCACAGCCAGCCAACCCGAAGCAACGCCGGGGCCGCAATGCACAGAAGTCAGGCAGTGGGCAACCCGCGCGAACACGAACGCGTCCAGACACAAAAGTGCAAGTAGAGCTACTGCAATCAGCAAGCTCAAGTATCGCGAGGACCCCTTCCGTTTAGCGAAGATGAACCCGCTACGCACCATCTGCACCACTCGAAAAGGAATTATTCCGATTGCCAGTAGGCCAACCCCACCGAGTAAGTACAGGGCGAGATCCACAGAAAGCTCTTTCATGGCTCTTTCCTTACCTGCTTTCGTAGATTTCCAGGCCAGAATGTCCCAGCTTCAACGTGTGGAAATGAAGGCTGACCCTGAAGTGCGGACGAGGCCATCATAGAGCATTGAAATGGACCAGCAGAAGGAAGGGTGCTTGCCTTATCAATTATGCTCTCTTCCTCTGCGCGAGTCGTACCCTTGCAGTTCTTCTCAACCTTCTGTGGCGAGTGGAACTTAATGAACTGGCTCATGCTCGCAGCCTCCCCTGTAACAATGCCGCTGCTACCGCCACCATTTGACTCGCCGTAGCTGCCGGCAGGATCATACAGAATTGGCCCGCCCTGTCCGTCACCCTGAGACGAGAACACGGCTGCGTGATCTCTTATATTTCCTGTAGCCACTGTTGTCAGCAAGCAGGTTTCCAACCCCAGCGCATCAGTTGCAAACAGCGGGTTTGCCGCAACGTACCCGTAACTATTGATCCCTCCGCGCAGTCCGATCGGGTCACTCTGCGAGTAGCGCCCTACGGACTGGTCATACTCCCTTTGATAGTTATAGAACAGCCCACTTGGAGCGGTCGCCTGCTGACCCGGGAACCGCAGCGCCAGCTCAAACGCTGCCCCATCACCATCAGGGTCCACGCTCGGCGCCTGGTTGCCGAACACTTCGCTCTTGTTGCTCCACTCCCAGATTGCGACGTCACGCGCCGGATCAATCACTACGCGCGGTGTGCCCAGGTGATCTGGCTGGATGTAAGCCAGCTCCGGTACGCCGGTGGTTGCCGCGCTGATCAGCGCGATCGGATAATTGTCCAGCCAGATCGCCTGCTGCACCGGTGAGCCGCTGGCGCTGTAGTTGCCCAGCCACTGGCCGGCCTCGTCATATAGCGTGACCTGCGCGTCGCCCGTCGTCGGCGCGCGCAGCACCCGCTCGCCACGGTGGTTGTAGGTGTAGGCCTCCAAGACCGCACCGGCCTGCTTCACCTGGCTCATGCGGTTGGCGTCGTTGTAGACGTACTCCTTGCCGCCGATGCTGAGGGTGTTGCCTGCCGCATCGTGGTTGCGTGCCTCCCCGTCTACCGCCAGCAGGCGATGGCTGTCAGCCGGGTAGATGTAGTTTGCGGTGCCGCTGGCGGTGGTCAGCGAGGTGCGGTTGCCGGTGGCGTCGTAGCCGTAGGTCTCGATCGGCGTGCTGGTGGGGCCGTCCTGGGTCTGGGTTAGGCGACCCAGCGCGTCGTAGGCATATTTGGCCTCTACGGTTGCGCCGGTACCGCTCTTCAACTCGGTGATGCTGCCCACCGGGTCGTAGCCGAAGCCCAGCGACAAGCCACCGGCGGCGGGGTCATGCACCGCCTGCGGGCGGTAGTCGGTGTCCACCGGGCGCTGCAACTGCCGGCCGTTGCCGTACGTCCAGCCCGTCGCCGGGCCGAAGGGTGCGTGGGTGACGTTGCTCACCACCAGCTGGCGCGTCTGCCCCGGGCGGGTCAGACTGATCTGGCTGATGCGGCCGAGGCTGTCACGCACGTAGTCGGCAATGCTGCCATCCGGGTAGGTCAGCTGCGCGAGGCGCCCACCCGCCGTATAGGCGTAACGCAGGGTGCTGCTCACGCCGTTGACGGTCTGCACTTTGCGGGTGACCTGCCCGAAGCGGTCGTAGCAGTAAGCCGTGCTGCCGCCTGCGTGCAGCACCTGCGCCAAGCGACCTTTGGCGAAGCGCTCGCTCGCTGCGCATGCGGCCGGGGCCGTGTCATAGGTGTAACCGATGCCTAGATTCGGGTCGGGGTAGGCGACGCCGGTCAGGCGGTTGAGCGCGTCGTAATAGTAGGTGGCCGTGATGCCACGTGCATCGGTGCGGGTCTTGCGGTTGCCCGCCGCATCCACGGTGAAGCCGGTACCGCCGCTGTCCGGGCTGGCCTGCCCGGTGAGGTCGCCGAAGCCATTGTAGGCATAGCTGGTGTGCAGGCCCTTGGGGTCGGTGACCTGGGTGACCTGGTCCAGCGCGTTGTAGCTGGATTTGATCTCGGCCTCGATGCCGCCTACGTCCTGCAGGTTGCGCGCGAGGCGATTCAGCGGGTCGTGCTGCTGGGTGGTCACCCGCTGCAAGGCGTCGGTCACGCTGGCCGGGTTGCCCTCTGCGTCGTAGGTGAAGGCGGTGGCGTGATTGCCGGCGTCCTTCAACGTGGTCAGCTGGCCCAGCGTGTTGTAGATACGGGCCAGCGTGCGGCGCAGCGTGCCGGCGGTGTCTACCGTATCCTCCTTGAGGCGGTTGCCGGCGTTGTCCAGGCTGTAGTGGACGGTATTGCCCGCGCTGTCGGCAATGTCGGTGAGGCGCTGGGCAGCATCGTAGACGTAGGTGACCGTGCTGCCGTCGGGCTCGGTGACTTCCTGCACCTGCCCGGTGGGCCAGTAACTGATCTGGGTGGTGCGGTTACTGGCCGGCGTATCGCCGCGCACGCTGACCGAGGTGGGCCAGCCGCGCGGATGGTAGGTGTAATCGGTGATGACGCCGTTGCTGTCCACGACCGACAGCGGGCGGCCGACGGTGTCGTAGGCAAGCGTCTGCACGGTCTGGGCCAGCGCGTTGCTCACGCTGAGCAGATCGCCCTTGCGGAAGTTGCAGGTGCCCGTGCTGCCAGTCGCGCATCCGGCATCGTCGGCGGCGTAGTAGCTGTAGGTCACCACGTCGCTCACGTCGGTGCGTGGACCGTCCACCTGCTTGAGCAGGCCCAGCACCGGGCAGGTACCGCCAGCAGTCACATCGGCCGCCTCGCAGTAGCTCAGCGTGGTGGTACGTACTTGATTGGTAGTGGTGTCGCGTACGGCGATGGTGGCCGGCTGCAGGCGTGCGTTACGGGTAATGTGCGTCTCGCGGTTGCCAATGCGGCTGAGCGCCACACGGTTGCTGGCCACGACGGTCTGGGTTTCGATGACGCGCTGTTCGGGCAGGCCAACAGCCTCGGTGGCAGTCTGCACGCTCACCGGTTGCCCGCTTACCGTGTCGGTACCGGTGCCATACACGTACTTGGTCTGGATGCCACGGCGGTCTGTGACGGTGTTGAGCCTGCGACGGAAGTCCTGCGCGGCCGGATAGTAGGTACGGCTCACGGCGCCTTCGGTGTCGGTCAGGCCGGTCACCTTGCGCGGATAGCCTTCGCCAGCCGTGCCACTGAGGCCGTAGGTGGTGACATGACCAAGGGCGTCGGTGACGATGGTGGTGCCGGCCGGCGTGTAGACCAGCCGCGTGCCGTCGATGCCCACATCGGCCTGAGTGCAGTCGCCCGAGTGACGGCTGCAGATGGCGCGGCCCTTGGAATCGTAGTCGTACCAGCTATAGCGGCGCGAGTCTTCCGCAGTGATGCCGGTGAGGTAGCGCGGGAATTTGGTGTTTTCGTAGTGGTACACGCGGGACGACGCGCCGGCGTATGCCACGCTGGCTACCTGGCCATTGGCGTTGTAGGTGTAGCTGGCGACCAACTGGCCGCCCACAGAAAGCGCACTGACCAGGGCTTCGTCGCCTGCCACTTCGTAGTGGAACAACAAGGCACGCCCGCTGGAATGGGTAATGGACAGCAGGCGGCCGCGCGGATCGTAGAGGTATGCCAGGGTGGTGCCGTCTTCGCGGGCACGCTGTTGCAGGCGGCCGTCGGCATCGAACATCATTACCTCGTCGGCGTGGTAGAGCGTCCACGTGGTGCCCTGCTGAACGAGGCGATCACCGCTGCCATTGATGGCTTCATAGCTGGTGCCGACCTGGTTGAACGCGGTATGCGTGCCGTCAATATCCACCATGCCCACCAGCAGCGTGTTGCTGGGCGGGAATCCGCCGCTGTCCACGCCGATGGCGAGGCGGATGTTGTGCGAGTGGGTCCAGTTGGGCCCGAAGCCCCCCGCGGGTGCGGAGGTCATGGAGTTGAAGTGGCGCACAAACTGGATCCAGCCCAGGTCCAGGTCAGGCTCGGCTTGCGTCTTGTTGCCGGTGGTCGGCTCGCAGGGATTGCCTACCGGGCATTGCTGGGTGAGCGGCGTGCTGGAGTAGTTGAGCAGCATCTGCGCCGCTTGTTCCTGCATCGGCTCCATGCCGCAGGCGTTCAATTCTGGTCGCCAGGCCATCAGCATGGTATTGGGGCACTGTACGGTGCGGTGACGCGACAGTGAGACGCTCCCTTGAACCGGATCGCAGCCACCTGTTGCGGGATTGGCCATGTAGTACGGTGTCGCGTAGCTTGCAGACTCGCCGGTGTTGCTGCCATCTGCTCCATCGCCGTCGCCGCCGCCGGGGATACCGGACCACGGGCCGGGAATGACCTCGGTGGCTGGGCAACCCGGCGCCGAAACCCTGTCCGCCTTGATGGCGGCGACGACCGCCTGCTCGGTGGCATACGCCTGGCTCTTGAACGTGTACTCCCAGTCCGTGATCACCAGCTTGGCGGGCTTTATCTGGTAGTCGTAAGAGACCTTATCCTTTCCCACCTTGGAACCGGCAACGTGCCAAGTGATAGGACCCGCTTCCTCGAACGGGGAGAAGTTGTTCTCGATGGCCTGCTGGGCCTGGCGCTCGGTGGTGAGCGTCTGGCCGAAGGCTGCGATGGTCTCCCATTTCTTCTCCACCTCCTGCGCATGGGCAAGTGGGGCGGACGAGAGGGCGATGAGAGCCACGAGTGCGCGCTGGCGCCGGGTGTGCTGCACGAAACGGGACATTCCGGTGCTCCTTCCTGGAGGGGAACTGCTCGTTGATTGAGATGGGCGTTTGAGTCGACGTGCGCAGCTTTCCGGCTGGGCGGCGACGAGTGCCGGCAAGGTATGAATCGAAGGGCTGTCTGGTCAAGGTTGAAAACGACAGGCTTCTCACTTCCTTAGGTATTCGAGGGTTGGAGCAACCAACTTTCGGCAACATTTCAGGAGCTGCGCGGAGGTTTCCCAAGGCAGTTGCCGCCATATCCATGCACTTCCTCCCCGCGGTTCCGCCACGCGGGTGAGGACGAACGGCCCTGAGTGGGCACGAAGGGTACGCCCGACCAGGTCGGGCGCACGGCCACGAACGATCAGGAACGTCGAATCAGGGGACCCCGGCCTGCGCCAATGCGTCATTCACGGCAGACGTAATCGAACTTCCGTATCCGCTGTTGGCGTTGCTGTTGCAGTTAAGCCGAGCGCGGAAGATGACTCCATTGAGTTCTGCAGGCTCAAACCGACACGTACGCCGGGTTCCTGCACTGGACGGAAGCATGCGAACCACAGCGGCGTTTGCATCATCAATACTCGACCCCAAGCCAGCGACGGACCAGCTGCCCCCTCCTGACTTCCCGCAGCTGTAGGTGAATCGAAATCCATGTAGCTCGGGGTAATACGCGCCCTGCGCGGGGGCACTGCAATAGGCACCCGTTGCTGCCATTTCAGTCGCGATCGCCAACGCATTGTTCGCTGCGATCGTCGGGGAGCTGCCTACTGCCGTGATCGGACGCCCGCCGCACGAGAAATTTGCGTAGACACCGACTCCGTAGCTTCCCGTAGAAACGCTGCCCGTATTCGCCGAGCAGTTGAGGCCGGCCTCCCTGACCGCCAGGAAGCCTGCAAGATTCTGCAGGGCCTCCTCATGCGACACCCCAATGCCGTACACCTGGGCACCATTACAGGATCGCGTGGCGAGTGTTGCGGAAAGACTCGACATGGACGTGAACTGGGCGGCACCGCAGCTGAGCGCTGCAGCCCTGATCTCAGCAGACTGCGCAGAGGCTGAATTGTTTGGAACCAATGCCACCAAAACAGCTGCAGCGGCCGCTGCGATCAAAGATGACTTCATCATGTGGATCTCCGGCGTGCTATCCAGAGATGCTATTGATGACGACGACTTGCTCTCCTAAGGCTTTGCCCTCCGAGCGTGTAGGGAAACCACCCGCCACTGCCAAACCGAGCAAGCGGTCACCAGCCAGCCTTCATCACATGCCCGGTTTGGCTGCCAATGGCTAAAAAAAAATCCGATGCAGCAACAGCCGCATCGGATTCTCTGACAATCAGAAACTGCGCTGAAGTGGTTTAGTTGGTCTTGGCCACGCGCAGCACCTTCGGGGTGACGAAGACCAGCAGTTCGGCCTTGTCCTTGTTGCGGCTGCGCTTCTTGAACAGGTTGCCGAGGAACGGCACGTCGCCCAGGAACGGCACCTTGTTGACGCTGTTGCGGTCGGTGAACTCGTACACGCCACCGATCACAACCGTCTGGCCGTCATCCACCAGCACGGCGGTGTTCACTTCGCGGCGGTTGATCGACGGGACCTGGCCGTAGCCGTCCAGCACGATGTAGCTCTCGACTTCATCCTTCTTGACCGACATGTTCAGGAACACGCGGTTGTCGTTGGTGATGGTCGGGGTGACCTTCAGTTCGAGCAGCACTTCCTTGAACTGCACGTTCGGCGTGGCAGCCTGGCCACCGGTACCGCCGGTGATGGTCACGTAGCCAATTTCCTTACCCTGCTTGATCACCGCCTCACGCTGGTTGGTGGTGACCACACGCGGGTTGGAGATCACTTCGCCGCGCGATTCCTGCTGCATGGCCGACAGTTCGACGTCCAGCAGGTAGCCCGCGTTGAGGATCGACAGCGCCAGCGAACCCGGGTTGCTGGCCGCCGCAACCGGCAGGTTCCAGTTCAGGTTCGGGGTGTTGAAGACCCGGCCCGGTGCCACCGGAATCGGACCGCCATTGGCATTGTATTCGGCCAGTGCTTCCTGGTACTCGGCATTGGCCTCGGAGTTGTCATTGATGTTCTTGTGGTTCTGATCGGTATTGCCGCCGAACCACACGTTGTTGCGACTGCCGGAGATGCCGAACTTGGCACCCAGCTCACGCGCAAACGTATCGGTGGCGATGACGATGCGGCTTTCGATCAGCACCTGGTCGACCGGACGATCGATCACGTTGATCAGCTCACGCATGCGCGCGATCTTCTTCGGGATGTCGCTGATCATGAGCGTGTTGGTGCGCTCGTCGGCGACGATACGGCCGCGCGAGGACAGGAAACCACTGTCTTCCTGCGACGAACCACCACCACCACCACCGCTGCCGCCACCGCCACCACCGCCACCGCCGATACCCTTGGCCTCGGTCAGCGCTTTGAAGATCGCCGCCGCGTTGTGGTAGTTGATCTGGATGTAGTCGGTGATCAGGTCTTCGCGGTTTTCAATCGCGATGCGGGCGTCTTCCTTGTCCTGCTCGAACTTGGCCAGCTCCGGCTGCGGAGCCACCCAGATCACGCCGCCTTCGCGACGCTTGTCCAGGCCCTTGGCGCGCAGCACGATGTCCAGCGCCTGGTCCCACGGCACGTTGACAAGACGCAGGGTGACATTGCCTTCGACGCTGTCGGAGGCCACCACGTTCAGGTTGGACTCCTCGGCGATCAACTGCAGCACGGTGCGTACCGGCACGTCCTGGAAGTTGAAGGTCACCGGCTTGCCGCTGTAGCCGCGCTGGGCCACTGCTGCCGCGGCCTGGGTCACGGTGGTCGCGTTCATCGCGCCGGAGGCCGGAGCACTCTTGCGCGGGGTGATCTCGACCACGTACTCATTGCCGGTCTGGTAGGCCAGCGAGTCGAACGCGGTGTTGGTGTTCAGCACCAGCTGCGTGCCGCCGCCATAGGGCTTGGGCTCGATGCGCTGCACCGGGGTGGCGAAGTCGGTCACGTTGATCGACTTCTGCAGGTTCTCCGGCAGGGTCGCGTTGCCAACGTCGATCACGACGCTGTTGCCCTGGTTGCGCAGGTCCGGATTGGCGCCCTTGCCGTCGAACTGCAGGATCAGCCGGCCCGCGCCGTCTTCACCACGCTTGAAGTCGATCTTGGACACCGCCAGCGAAGCCGGTGCGGTGGCCGGCGCAGCGCCAGCCGCCGGAGTGGTGGCAGGTGCCGCCGGCGTTGCCGCCATCAGCGTGCCATTGGCCACCATGAGCGCGACTCCCAGCGCGCACAGGTGGATCAGCTTCGGGCGCCGGGCGGGACGCTGCAGCATGGCGTTGGAAAAGGTCATCGTGCTATCCCCATAATCATTCATTGATCTTCAAGCGCAAGCGATGCAGGCCGTTCCAGCCAGCCGCCCGCGCCATCCGGCACCAGTTCAATCAGTTCGATCCGGTCTTCGAAGACCCCGGTCACCCGGCCGTCGCTCTGCCCCAGATAGACGCCCGGACGCACCCGATAGGTGACCTTGTCCGGCGCCATCACCAGCGCGACGAGTGCGCCGCCCTTGCCAATCGAACCGACCATGTCCAAGGCGTCCAGCGGGAAGGCTTCCAGCGGCTCCTTGCGGCGGTTCGGATCCGGGCGCAGGCCCGAGCCACCGGCCTGGGGGTTGGCCCAGGCGTCGGTGAACGGATCGCGCATGCCCTGCGCGGAATACTCGAACGTCTCGAACTGCTGCATTACCGGCAGCGGTTCCAGCGGCGGCGCCGGGCGGGCGCGCACGTCGGCGACCCACTTTTCCAGGTTCGGCGCGTCGCCCGGGGTGCTGGTGGTGCTGCGTGCGCAGCCCGCCAGCAGGACCAGCATCAGCAGGCCGCAGATGCGCGCGGTGCTAACCAGGTTCATGGCTTGCCTCCGTTCGGGCCTGCTGCCTGTGCGGCGGCTTTCTCCTGCGCTTCCATTTCCACGTCGTCCAGGTAGCGGTAGGTCTTGACCGTGCCGGAAAGCTCCAGCGCACCGCTGCGGGCAGTGATGCCGGTCTTGGGGTCCTTGGGCTTCAGGTTGATGTCGTGCATGGTCAGGATGACCACGCGCGGCAGCGAGGCCACGCCGCTGACGAACGCACCGAACTGGTGGTAGCTGCCCACCATGCGCAGAGCGATCGGCTTCTCGGCGTAGAACTCCTTCGGCACTTCTTCACCCGGCTGGAACAGCTCGTTGACCAGGCCGCTGGACAACGCGGTCTGCGAGATGTCGATGATCAGGTCCGGCATTTCGGTCTTGCTGGGCAGCTGGCGCAGCATCTGCTGCAGCACCTGCTCCATCTGGGCCAGCTGCTGCTTGAGCGGCTCCAGGTTGACTGCACGCCCCTGCTCCTTCTCGAAGTCCGCGCGCAGGCCGACCTCGGTCTGTTCCAGCGAGGCCAGCTCGTCGCGCTTGCCACTGATCAGCACGAACCAGGAGGCAACAATGATCAGCAGGGCCAGCAAGGCACAGAAGACGATCTTCGCCTGCTGCGGCCAGCTGCCGATGTTGTTGAAATCCAGGTCCTTCAGATTGACTTTCTTCTGGCTCATGCGGCCCCCTTCTGCGGCGTGCTCGACGCGGCCGGTTGTGCGGTCGGGGCGGGGACGATGCGGCTGCCCGATGGCGCCGGCGGTGCCGGCGGCGGGCCTGCGGGCGCACTGCCATCAGCCGGTGCAGGTGCCAGCGGCGCTACACCGGGCGCAGCAGGCGGTGCGGCGGCCGGATCGGTACCCGGTGCCACCACGCTGCCATCCGGCGCAATGCCGTCAACGGCTTCGCTCTGCGCCGGCAGGGTCACCTTGACCACGAACATATACGGCAGGGCCGAGATGTCCGAGACCGGGCCGATCGGCTTGTCCTTGTCCTCGTCAGGCTTCTTGGCTTCGATCACCGACAGTTCCGGCTTGGTCATCCAACCCGAATTCTCCAGGTTGCGCATGTACGCGCTGACCCGGGCATTGGACTGGGTACGACCTTCCAGGGTCAGGATGTCGCCTTCCTGCTTGATGCCGGTCAGCACCAGACCATCCGGAATGGTGCGGACCAGGGCGTCAAACAGGTGCACCATCTGCGAACGCTTGGCCTGCAGCTGCTCGATCACCTTCTTGCGCGCCAGCAGGCGGTCCTTCTGGCGATCCAGGCGGTCGATTTCCTTGTTCTGTTCCTTGACCCGGTCGATCTCGGCCTGCAGGAAGGTATTGCGATCCCCCTGCCCGCTGACCTGGCGGTCGTAATAGAACCAGATCAGCGCGGACAGCACGACGCCCGCGATGGCCGCAAAGCCAAGCATGGTCATGAACTCGCGCTGGCGTTGCTTGCGCCGCTCGGCGCGCCAGGGCAATAGATTGATTCTTGCCATCAGTCAAAGCTCCTCAGCGCCAGACCGGTGGCGATCATCAGCGCCGGGGCGTCCTGGGCCAGGGCGTGTGCCTGTACCTTCGGACCCAGCGTCATCTGTGCCAGCGGATTGGCCACCACAGTGGCCACACCCAGCTGCTCCTCCACCATCTCCGGCAGACCGGCCAGCGCCGCGCAACCGCCGGCCAGCACGATGTGGTCGACCCGGTTGAACTCACTGCCTGCATAGAAGAACTGCAACAGGCGGCTGATCTGCTGGACCGTGGCTTCCTTGAACGGCTCGAGCACTTCCATCTCGTAGCTTTCCGGCAGCCCGCCCTGGCGCTTGGCCAGACCGGCTTCCTCGTAGGTCAGCCCGTAGCGGCGCATGACCTCGTCGGTCAGCTGCTTGCCGCCGAACACCTGCTCACGGCTGTACAGGCTGCGCCCGCCGCGGAGGACGTTCAGGGTGGTCATGGTGGCACCGATGTCCACCAGCGCGACCACGCCATCACTGGCGATCGGCAGTTCGCTGGCGACCAGCGCGAAGGCGTTTTCGACCGCGAAGGCCTCCACGTCCATCACCCTGGCGGTCAGTCCGCCCAGCTCCAGCGCCGATTGGCGCAGCTCCACGTTCTCCGAGCGCGAGGCCGCCAGCAACACCTGGACCATCTCCGGGTTGTTGGGAATGGCGCCCAGCACCTCGAAATCGAGGTTCACTTCCTCGATCGGATACGGGATGTAGTTGACCGCCTCGAGCTCGACCTGGGCTTCCATGTCGTTCTCGTCCAGGTCGGCCGGCATCGGGATGAGCTTGGTGATGACCGCCGAGCCAGCCACGGCCGCGGCAGCATGCCGGGCCTTGGTGCCTGAACGGTTCACCGCGCGGCGGATGGCCTCACCCACGGCCTCCACTTCCACGATGTTCTTCTCCACGACCGCATTGGGCGGAAGTGGTTCCACAGCATAGTGTTCCACACGGAAACGATTGCCGCTGCGGGAAAGCTGCAAGAGCTTTACTGCAGTCGAACTGATATCGACGCCAATAAGCGGCGACTGGCTTTTTGGGATAAGCCCCACGGTTTCTCCCCTGCCGACGGGCACTTGGACGCATAACCTGCGCCCGCGCATTAATAACGTTTTTTTTGCAAATCGCAACCATCAACATGCAAAGCGTGCACTGCGGCACGTTTCACACGTCCCCTGACGGTGATCGAAATGCGCTCCCCGGGAACAACCCCAGCCGTTCCCTTGCGTAATCTATACTCTGCGGCCACGAAATTCGCAATCGGAATCTGACACTGATGACTCGCCTTCGCCGCTGGCTGCGCTGGTTGCTGGTCGCCTTCCTGGTCCTGGCACTGATCGGCGCCGCGGTCGCCGGGGGCCTGTACTACGCCGTTTCCTCCCGTCTCCCGGACGTCCAGACCCTGCGCGACATCGAGATGCAGGAGCCCATGTACGTCTATGCCGCCGACGGCAAGCTGATGGCGGTCTTCGGCGAGTCCCGGCGCACCCCGATCACCATGAAGGAGGTCCCGGAGCGCCTCAAGCAGGCCTTCCTGGCCACCGAGGACGCCCGCTTCTACGAGCATGGGGGGGTCGACTACAAGGGCATCGGGCGCGCGGTGTGGCTGCTGGCCACGACCAACGACAAGCGGGTGCCGGGTGGGTCCACCATCACCCAGCAGGTCGCCCGCCAGTTCTTCCTGAGTTCGGAGTACAGCTACACCCGCAAGCTGGCCGAAATCCTGCTGGCGCGCAAAATCGAGCAGGAACTGAGCAAAGACGAGATCTTCGAGCTGTACCTGAACAAGAGCTTCTTCGGCAATCGCGCCTACGGCGTGGCCGCTGCGGCCGAGTTCTACTACGGCAAGAAGCTGGGCGAGCTGGACCTGGACGAAATGGCCTCGCTGGCCGGCATCCCCAAGTTCCCGTCCAGCGGCAACCCGATCAGCAACCCGGAACGGGCGCGCGAACGCCGCGACTACTACGTGCTGCAGCGCATGGCCAGCCTGGGCTTCATCACCCAGGCCGAGGCCGATGCGGCCAAGGCCGTGCCCATGCACGCCAGCGCGCATGAGCCGCCGGTCCAGGTGGAGGCCCCCTACGTGGCCGAACTGGTCCGCCAGGAGATGATCGCCCGCTTCGGCGGCGACGTCCTCAACAAGGGCTACCACGTCACCACCACCATCAACGGCGACCTGCAGACGGCAGCCAACCTGGCCGTGCGCGATGGCCTGCTGGCCTACGACCACCGCCATGGCTGGCACGGGGTGGAGCAGCAGGTGGCGCTGGGCGCGGGCGATGACAGCGCCGCCCTCGCCGCCCATCTGCGTGGCATTACCGCGCAGACCGGGCTGCTGCCGGCGATTGTCGCCGGCACGGCGGCCGACGGCAGCGCCACCGTGGTGCTGGCCAACCGCAGCGAGATCGTGCTGCCGGCGTCGGCGGCCAAGTGGACCAACAAGACCCCGGCCAAGCTGGTGCAGCGCGGCGATATCGTGCGCGTGCGCGCCGGGGACAAGGAAGGCCAGTGGCTGCTGGACCAGATCCCGCGCGGGCAGTCGGCGCTGGTCTCGCTGGACGCCGAAAGCGGTGCACTGAAGGCGCTGGTGGGTGGCTTCAGCTTCTCGGGCAACAAGTTCAACCGTGCCACCCAGGCGCGCCGCCAGCCGGGCTCAAGCTTCAAGCCCTTCATCTACGCGGCGGCGTTCGACAAGGGCTTCAACCCGGCCTCGATCGTGCTGGATGCCCCGGTGGTGTTCCGTGACCGCCGCGGCAAGACCTGGCAGCCGCAGAACGACGGTGGCGGGTTCCGCGGTCCGATGCGCCTGCGCGAGGCGCTGGTGCAGTCGCGCAACCTGGTCTCGGTGCGCCTGCTCGACGGCATGGGCGTGGACTACGCGCGCAAGTACATCAGCGAATTTGGCTTCGCCGAGGCGGAACTGCCGCCGAACCTGTCGATGTCGCTCGGCACCGCGTCGCTGACGCCGCTGTCGGTCGCGCGCGGCTACGCCGTGTTCGCCAATGGCGGGTCGCGCGTGGACACCTGGCTGATCGACCAGGTCACCGACCGCGATGGCAACCTGGTGTTCAAGGAGAACCCGGCGCTGGCCTGCCGCGATTGTGCCGGTACCAGTGGCGGCGCTCCGGTGAGCCAGGTGGTCGACGGGTTCAACTTCGGCGCGGCCGCCGCGCCGGCCGCCACGGCCGCCACGGGTCCGGCCAAGCCGGAGCAGGCGCCGGAACCGGCGCGTCCGGTCAATCCGGATGCCCGCGTGGCACCGCGTGCGATCGATGCGCGCACCGCCTACCAGCTGGTCTCCATGATGCGCGACGTGGTCCAGCGCGGCACCGGCACCGCAGCCAAGGTGCTCGGCCGCGAGGACGTGGGCGGCAAGACCGGCTCCACCAACGACCACCGCGACGCCTGGTTCTCGGGCTTTGGCGGAACCTACGCCACCACGGTGTGGGTGGGCCGCGACGACTTCCGCTCGCTCGGCTACCGCGAATACGGCGGTCGCGCCGCATTGCCGATCTGGATCGACTACATGCGCGTGGCGTTGAAGGACACCCCGGTGGCGCAGAACGAACCGCCGTCGGGGATGGTCCAGGCCACCCTCAACGGGGCCACCGAATGGGTCAAGGTCGAGGATATGGAGAAGCTGGCGGAGTACGATTTCAACACGCAGACCCCGCAGGCTGACGACGCGGCGTTCGATATTTTCTGAACGCAGGCACCCGTCGCGTAGGGACACGCCATGCGTGTCCTGGCCGTCACATGATCGGTGTACATTCGGTGGCAGGTCTGATGGGGAGAAATGCGCATGCATCGGGCACGACAGCACGCTGAGAGCCAGACCCGCGAACGCCGCCACCGTCTGGCCCACGAAGCCGCCCGGCTGATGGCCGAAGGCGGCATCCGCGACTACCACCAGGCCAAGCTGAAGGCCGCCGGGCGGCTGGGCATCCACGACGATGCCTCGCTGCCGCGCAACAGCGAAATCGAAGACGCCCTGCGTGAGTACCAGCGCCTGTTTGCCGGCGCCGGCCACGGCACGCAGCTGCGCCAGCGCCGCGAAGCGGCCCTGCGCGCGATGGAGTTCCTGCATGGCTTCGCGCCACGGCTGTGTGGACCGGTACTGGACGGCACCGCCGATGCGAACAGCCCCGTCCAGCTGCAGGTGCACAGTGACGACGCCGATGCGGTACAGCGCTTCTTGGAAGACCACCGCATTCCGGCCGAGTCGCGCTCGCGCCGCCTGCGCCTGGACCGCGAGCGCAGCCTGGACGTGCCGGTCTGGGTGTTCAGCGCCGAAGACCTGACCTTCGACATCGCCGTGCTGCCGTATGACGCATTGCGCCAGCCTCCCTTGTCGGCCATCGACGAACGCCCGATGCGCCGTGCCTCGCAGACCCAGCTGCGTGAGCTGCTCAGCGAGGGCGAGATCGCCGGTTACCTTGGCGACGCGTGATCGCCGACCGGGCCGAGACGCGTAAACGAAAACGCCCGGTGCGGCGGACCGCACGGGGCGTCGATTGATCCGGGGCGGCCAGCCGACGCCGCCCCTGCAGGACTTACCAGCCCACGCCGAAGCCCACCCCCATCGTGCGTTCGCCGCTGTTGGTGAACGCGCCGTTGAGGCTGAAGGTGGCCAAGCCGCGCTCATTGAGCACGCGCTGGTAGCCCACCGCCAGCGCCGACTCGCCGTCGGCATGGCCCACACCCGCGCCGAGGCGGTTGTAGGTCTGCAGGCCGGCGGTGTTCATCGCCATCGCCGCCTGCGCACTGCCCATCGCGGCCATCCGGTTCAGGCGCTTGTCCATGCGGTCCAGCTTGCGGTCCACGCTGGCCATCGCCTGGTCGGTATACGCGTTGGCCTGGTTGACCGCTTCATCCACCGCACGCGAGTCCACCGCCGGCAGCGGGTCATCGGCTTGCGGGGCCGGCGTGGGCGCATCAGCGGAGGCCACGGCTGGCACCCCCTTGACCGGGCTTGCGGGCGCCTGTGCATCGGTGGGCGCCTCCGCGTCGGTGGCGGCCTGCGCACCGGCCGGTGCATCGCCTGCAGCCGCACTGTCCACCGCCGCGTGCCGGCTGCCGGCCGCCGCGGGGCCCTCGATCTGCGACCGCAAGCCGTCGATGCGACCGTTGATCTGCTCCTGCACCGCATGCAGCTGCCCACCGTTGACCGCATCGCGGCTGCCCGCCGCGATCATGCCGTTGGCCACGTTGCCCAAGTGTGCTCCGCCGAAATCGACCGTGCTTCGGTCGGCGTCGAAACGCACGGCGGTGGCGTCGGTCGCTGCACGCGCCTGGTCCAGTGCGTGCAGGCGTTCGCCCACCGCGTCGAGCCCGTTCTGGGTGCTGTTCACTTCCACATCGAGCGCGCTCAGCGCCGCGCCGACGCTGCCGTGTGCCACGCCCTGCACGCTGTAGGACGGTGCGATCACGTTGCCGTCGGCCGCAAAGCCCGCGCCACCGCCGAGGGCGTTGACCACGCCGGAGAGCTGATCGACGGTGGTGAGATCGTGCCGCTGGATGCCGTTGGCTGCATTGGTAATGCGACGCTTGAGATCCGAATGTCCGATCGATACCTCATTGGCGCCGTAGGCAATCGAATCGTGTCCGAGTGCGACACTGTTTGCAGCCCCCGGTTGCACCTGACTGCCTCCGCCCAGGGCAACGCCATTGCGAATGTGCACCTGGGCGCGCGCACCCAATGCGAACCCATCTTCAGCGCCTTCGTTTACCAATGCGGCACGGCCCAACGAAACAGAGTTCTTGCCCAATGCCCTGGCATAGCTACCGATTGCAGTAGCCCCCTCTTCCATTGCCATGGTATCGCTGCCCATCGCAATGGCCAGGAGACCGGCCTGTGCGCCCTCACTGTATTCGTCGTGCCCCACAACGGCGTACTTGCTGGCGTCTTCCAGCACCGAGACCCGCTCATTGGTCACGAACAACTGGCCACCTGTGACGGCCTCGCGGCTGCCGTCACTGAGGTCACCCTCGGCAAGCGCGACCAGACGCCCACCGTCGAGACTCACACTGCCCTCCTCGTCGAAGCGCACGACACCGCTGAGATCCGGATCGAAGTCGGCGAAGTCGCTGCGCAGGCTGTCAATATCCTCCCGGTTGAGCGCGATCTGCACGTTGCTGGCGAACAGCTGGCGGCCGCTGACGGCCTCGTTGCTGGTCGCAGCCAGCACGCCCTCGGCGACGCCGCGGATGCGACGGTTCTGGTTGTTCTGGTTGCGAACATCCAGTACCGCGCCCGCGTTGCCGGCGCCCAGACGTACATCGCCATTGGCCGCCACCTGGCTGATCAGGCCCCCCAGCACAATGGCCTTGGACTGCGCGTCGTTGGCGGTGGTCTGTGCGAGGTTGGCCACCGTGTGCGCCGTATTGGCCAACGTGGTGGCAGCGCTGACCTTCAGGTTGGTGGTGTTGAGCTGGCGGCCACTCACCGCGTCGGTGCTGCTGGTGCTCAGTACCGCATCGGCCACGCCGGTGACCCGACGGTTGGCATTGGATTGATTGCGCATGTCCACGACACCACCGGTGTTGCTGGCACCCACCCGCACGTCGCCGTTGCCAGCGCTCTGGCTGAGCAGCCCGCCCAGCACGTTGGCCTTGGCCAGCGCATCGGTGGCAGTGGTGCGCGCCGTACTGGCGGTGGTGGTGGCGGTGGTGACGTTCTGGTTGGTCGCGTGCAGCTGCTTGCCCGTGACCACTTCCGCGCTGGTGGTGCTCAGGGTCGCGTCGGCCACATTGACGATCTTCCGCTTGAGGGTGGCACTACCCACGGAGACCTGATTGGCTGCGGTCGCCACCGATCCTGCACCAAGCGCCACACTGTTGCCTGCCTGTGCCCCCACCTGGGCCCGGTCACCCAGGGCGACGCCGCCGCCAGCGCCGGTATCGACTCCACTTCGGTTACCCAGTGCCACGGAGGCGCTGCCGGCGGCAGTCGCCAGCGTCCCCAGGCCAACCGCGTTGGAACCCGCTGAGCTGGCCTGGTAACCGAGTGCGTTGCTGTGGGTTCCCTCGGCCTTGGCGGCGAAACCGACGGCCACCGCATTGCTGCCTGCGGCCGTGGCGCTCTGGCCGATGGCCGTCTTCGCACTGGCCAAGGCGGTCAATGCGCGATCGGCATGGGTGCGGGCCGTGTTGGCCGCGTTGGTCGCCGTGCTGACGCTCTGGTTGGTGGCGTGCAGCTGCTTGCCGGTGACCGCCTCGCTGCTGCTGGTGCTCAGCGCGCCATCCGCGACGTTGACGATCCTGCGCTTTGTGCTGGCGTTGCCGACGGAGATCTGTCGATCGCCCGTGGTGACCGAGTCGCGCCCCAACGCCACCGAGCTTTTGTGGGTCGCCTGGGAGGCATAGCCGAGCGCGACGCTGTCATGGCCGGCCAGGGATTCTCCGCCCAGCGCAACGGCGCCGGTCCAGCCGTAGCTGCCTGCCCGTGCGTTGCCGCCAATGGCGATGCCGTTGAGCCCGCCACCGGTGCTGACCTGCGCGCCGCTGCCCAAGGCCAGTGCGTTGCCGCCATCGGCAATGGTGTCATTGCCCAGCGCGGTAGCGCCGTGCCCCCCCAGCGCCTGCGCCGCATGGCCGACTGCCGTTGCGGAGGTAGCCTGCACCCTCACGCCGTCGCCCACGCCCACCGAGCGCGAACCGCTGACGCTGGCATGGTTGCCATACAGCACGCTGCGGCTGCCGGAGATGCTGGCACGGGAGCCCAGCACCATCAGGCGATCGCCACTGGCGGTCGCATTGCGGTACTCGAGGTCGGTGACGATGGCGGACTGATACACCGTGTTCTGGGCAATGATGGCACCGGCGCGTGCGCCAAACACCGGGGCCAGCGAGTGCCACGGCAGCGCCACGGGCGGCAAGGACGAGTGGAATTCATCGTCGGGCACAGTGTCGTCTGCAGCCACGGCGTACGGCAACGCGCAGACCAGTGCGCAGGCCAGCGCAAGCCGCTGCGGTGCCTTGCCACGCCGCGCGCCCAGTTCGCTGGCGACAACCCAACCTTGCCTGGCAGCGCTCCAGATCAGACGGAAAATGCGATTCATCGCGATGTGCTCCTGTGATGGAAGAAGGAAGGGATCAGGGTGTGAGGGTGTGGCGGTGATCGCGGTAGCCGGCGCGACTGAGCCGGTAGTCGATGTCCACGCGCCCACCGGACTGCGGCACGAACGGCAGCGTCATGGCAGCACCGGGATACAGGCTGCGCTTCACCTCGTGCGTGATGCAGGCACCGTCCGCGTCGCAGTCCTGGACCTGGTTGATGCCCAGCCGCAGGCTGCCGCGGTTGACCAGGCGGTCGCCCTCCAGCTGCATCTCCACACGCCCATCGGCAGGCAGCACGTTGACCAGCACGCCCCAGACCAGGCTGACGCCCAGCGTCGCGTTGGCCCCCTGTACGGTCACCCCCGGGTCGCTGTCGTCGGATCCGCGCACGCCTTCGAAGTACACGCGGAACGCCGTTTCCTCCTCCACCGCGCGCAGCGGAATGATCCGCACCAGACGGTTGCCGCCCCCGGCAAGACCAAACTTGCCGGGAGTTACCGCCATCACCGTGACCGCGCCGACGGCTTCATCGACTTCCTGTTCGTGGTCGGTGGCCGGGTCCAGGATGCGTTTCACCGTGGCCTGCACGTACTGCGGCTGCGGTGATTGCGAATGCACGCGCACAGTGGCGGTCTTGCCGGCTTCGACATGCACGCGCATCGGGTGGACGTTGAGGTTGGCCAGCGCGGGGGCAGCGGGCAACAGGGCGAGCAGAAGCGCGCCGGCAAGGCAGATCTTGATCATCGGACGGGGTTCCAGTCGGGGGGTCACAGGCGGGCGGTGGGCAGGCGCATCTCGAGGGTGAGCCGGCCCTCGTAGTAGCCCTCGCGCTTGTCGGCGGCGGGCACCCGGGGCGTGTCGAGGGTCAACGGGGTGGGCACGCAGTACACCCACTGGTTCATGTCGGGCAGCATCACCAGGCGCAGTTCGGCGGTGTCGATCCCGCGCAGCAGGACTTCCTCGTTGTTGCGCAGGGCGATGCGCTGTCCGTTGTGGGCGAGGGTGAGCTGGTAGTCCACGCGGTCGTGCAGCTCACGGCCGCCATCGCGATGCCAGACCGAGTACTGCGTCTCCGGGCGGCCGGGAGCGGCCGGGCCCATGTCGCGTGCGGTGATGCCCAGGAACTCGCTCTGCGAGCCCATGCCGTCATACAGGCACATGTCCAGCACGGTGCTGCCGCCGATCGTGGCCGGGTACGGCACCGGGCGATAGTCGAGCTGGAGGCCGACCACCGGCGCCGCCATGCCGAACTCGGGCAGGTAGATCATTACCCGGTCGCGGTCGGTGATGGTCAGGTCGAACTTGAAGACATGGGTGGCGATGACCGGGCCATCCGGGTCCATGCGCAGATGCAGGTGCAGTTCTGCCAGCCAGCGGCCTGCCACCAGCTTATGGAGATCCTCTTGCTGCACGCCAAGCGCTGCTGCAGTACCGCTTGGTGGCACCAGGCAATCGACATTGAACGATGTCCAAAGTGGGTACTCGCGCGGGTCCCAGAAGTCGGCGCTGCAGTAGCGCTGCCATTCGGCACGCTCCAGCCAGCCAGTAACGTTGACATCTGTGTGCTGACCGCTTCGTTGTTCACGGAACTGAAGAGGAATCGTGCTTCTGGACGGAGGTCCTCCCGTATCCCGCGTAGGGCATCGTCCCAACGAAGGATCCGACCCACAGGTCAGATGGAGCTTTCCGTAGTTCAGACTCGTTTCGCCGTACCCCAGCATCGTGCGCCGCGCCCACAGCTCCAGCGCTTCCGGCGCGGAACGGTCGAAGGTGCGCGTCACCTCGGTGGTAATCACCCCCGTTGCCGGGGTGGTGAGCGGCGGGCGCTGCGCGTGTGCCACCGCGCTGGACAACACACTCCACACCAGCACCGTCGCCAGCACCCACGTCTTCATCGCACCTCTCCCATTGCACTGCCATCGTTCCGGCTCGCCACCGGGGTGTGTTCGTTCAACAGCCGCTGCACCCGCGCCTGGCTGCGGATCGGCACCGGCAACCGGTCCAGCGCCAGCGGTTCGCACTGCACCTCACCGACCAGCAGCATCACGCTGCGGCGGTCGCGCACGGTCAGCGGGCACTGCAGCAGGCGTTCGGCCTGCAGCAGGTACAGCACCTGTTCCCGCTGCGGGAATTCGGCGATGAAGCCGCCGTCGCTGCCCAGTGAAGGCACCGGCGCATTGAGAATGCGGGCGCCCTCCAACGGTGCGCCGGCGATATCACGCGCGTTGCCGATGAAGGTGTAGGTCACCTCCAGTTCGATCGGCAGCGCGATCACCTTGCCGGGCGGCAGGAACGCATGCTGCGCCGCGCCCAGCCGCGCCACGCGCACGGCTGCGTCACTGTCATGCGCGCTGATGTCCTGCACTTCGACACGATGGCGCTGGTAGCCGCCGAGCGGCAGCAGGCGGCGCTCGCCGAAGCGCAGGGTGCGCCTGCGCTGGCTGCCGGCGCGGACGTCGGCGGCAGCGCCGCGCAGGTCCAGGTCCTGCGCATCGCCGACGCTGATCGCCACCCCGGCATCGGCGCCGTGCGCGCCACCCCAGTAAAGACCGCGCGCGGACAGCGCCACGCCGGAGGTGTGGCTGATGCTGTAGGACATCTCGCCGTCACCGGGCTGCCGGTAGTAGGACACCGCGGCGCTGGTCTGCCCCATCGCGTTGTCGACGCGCGCGGTGAGCAGGGCGTTGTAGCGGTCTTCATTGCGTCCGCTCAGTTCACCGCCCAGCTCGCGGTTGTCGCCGTCGTGCTCCTGCCGCAGCGACTGCGACAGGCTCAGGCGGCTGTCCGCCGCGCCGTGCTGCGGGCGCCGCATGTCCAGCCCGATGCGCTGCTGCAGGCTGCCACTCTCGGCCCGCCGCAGCCGCGACACGGCCAGGTTGAGGTAGATGCCGCGGTCGCGGCTTGCCCCCACGCCGTTGCCGGTGTCGTTGTCCTGCTGCCACACGCCCAGCCGGCTGCCCAGAATCAGGCCACGCCATGGGTGGGTCCGGCTGTAGCCTGCCTGCACGCTGCGCGCGGTCTGCGCCGGCCGCAGCGTCGGCACCGACGGCGGCGGCAGGCCGCTCCAGGCATCGTCAGCGCCGTCGGGAGGCGCCCACTCCGGGGTGTAGCTGCGCCGCCGGGTGTGGCCCAGATACAGGCTGCCGCCGAGCAACGGCAGCGACACGGACGCGCTGAGCGAATCGGTGCAGCCGAAGCGGTCCGCCCGCACCGGCGTGGTGGCACGGCACGCGCCGCCGCGCAGGCGCTGGCGGTAGAGGTTCCACGAGGCGTAGTGACGGTAACTCAGCTGCTGCTGGGTGCCGTGGCTGCCATCGCCGCCACTGAGCGCGCTGACCGTGGCCTGCAGGTCATGATCGCGCAGCCGCTGCCGGGCTTCCAGCCGCACTTCGCCGTAACCGGTGTCGGCCAGCCGGGCCACGCCGAGAGTCATGCCGTAGTCGCGCGCGAACGGGATGCGCAGCCCGGCCTGCACGGCGGTATGGGAGGCGGCCGGGTCGCCGTCGCGTGCACTGTGCGCGCGCCGCCGCCCGCCCTGCACGAACCACTGCATGCTGCGGTCGGACCAGTCGCCGCCGCGGCTGAACGGTGCTTCTTCACTGCGCACGAAGCGGCCATCCTCGTAGATGCGCAGGGTGATGGTGTAGGTGCCGCCGGGAAAACGGCGGGTGTCCAGGTCGTTGATGCCGGCCTGGAGGTAGAAGGTCTGCAGCAGGCGGTCGCCATCGAAGGCGTCGACGCGTGCGTCGCGACCGAGCAGCACCGTGAGCGGCGTGGAGGCGATGCTGGCGTCGGCGTCGACATAGGCCTGGGTGGTGCCCACGCGCAGGCCTTCGAAGCGGTCCAGCGGCAGCATGCCGAAGCTGAAGGTGCCGCCCTGCTGGCTGGACAGGTTGCGCCGGTCCATGCGCCCCAGCTGCAGGTAGTGACGCTGGGCCAGGTCGTGACGGTAGTAGAGGTCATCCAGATGGAAGCGGTCGTGTGCGAGGTGGCCGCTGCGTTCCTGGCGGCTGAAGTTCCAGCTGCCCGCGACGTGGCCACTGCGCAGCACGCCGAGCGCGCCGTTGCCCTGCACATTCAGGGCACGGTAGCCATCGCCGCCACTCACATTGAGGGTCTGCTGGTGCAGCAAGGCGTTCTGCGCGTTCTCGCTGACCTGGTGGAACGGGGAGCGCACCGCAGCGTCCTGCGGCACCCATTGGCGTGCAGGAAACAACATCAGCACGCCTTCGCTCTCGTCGAAGATGGCGCGCAGCTGGTTCGGATCGTCATCGGCGTCGATCCAGCCGCAGCCCGGCTGGGGCTGCCCGTACGGACATGCAAGGTGGCTGTTGCGCGGCAGCGGGGACGACAGTGCCGCACGCAGCGCCTGCTGCGCGTCGGCAGAGAGCTGCAGGGCATCCATCACCTGCACGGGCTGGTCCAGCTGGACCGAGTCGAGGGTGACCCAGGCCGACCAGAGCCCCGCCGAGCGGCCGAACAGGCGGACCTCCACGCGCTCGGACTGGCCGCTGGCGAGGTCTTCGAAACCAGCAGGCGCCGGGCGCGCCGCGACGGCCGGTATGGCCAACGTCAGGGCAAGCGCCATCGCCAGCCGGGTGAGGGCAGGTGCAGATGGGGACATCACAGGGGGCATTACCGATGGCCGGCCGGCCCGCGAACGGGCCGGCACGGGGGACTTACGGGTTGCTGGCGTCCTGGGCGACGACCAGCGCAACGGTGCCGCTGTACAGACCAGCGAAATTGATTTCGCCGGACGTGGTCTGTGCCACCTTCAGCGGCATGGCGATCGACGCGCCCGGAATCGCGCTTTCGAACAGGTCGTCCGCATTGAACTCGATGGCGGTGGTATCCAGGGCGCGGCCATTGAGGCTCACGGTCAGCGGCACGTTGATGGCACCGGGCGCAGCCAGGTCCGGGCTGAGCACGGCAGCGGCGGCCAGGCGCACGCTGACGTTCTTTTCCACATCATTGCTGAAGATGCGCACGTTCTCGCTCCACGGCGCCAGACCGGCCCCGCCTGCGCGGTAGACGAGTTGAACGGCGTCCGGCAGTGCGGTGCCGTCGGCCTTCAGCAGTGACAGCGTCGGATCGACATTCGCCCAGACAGTGATGTTGGCTTCCACGGCGGCGTGGGCCGACAACGAGGCAGCGGCAAGCGCTACCGTCAAGGCAGCCTTCTTCAGGAGTTGCGACATGGTTTCTCTCTCGAAATGTACATGGGAGCTTTCATTGCGAAAGCACCGCCGGAGCAGGCATGCCTCACCGGCAGCGAAACCAGAGTAGTCATTGCCACCGAAGCGACCCATGCAATCATTCTCAAATCGATCGTGGCGCCACTGCAATTTCTTTTACCCAAAAAAAACGCCTCCGTGCGGAGGCGTTCTTTACTGCACTACAGAGGGCTTATCAGCTCTTGTAATCGCGTACGTCGCTGCCGGTGTAGACCTGGCGCGGGCGGCCGATCTTCATTTCCGGATCGACCTGCTGTTCCAGCCAATGCGCGACCCAGCCGGAGGTGCGGCCCAGGGCGAACATGACGGTGAACATCTCGGTCGGGATCTGCAGCGCCTTGTAGATGATGCCGCTGTAGAAGTCGACGTTCGGGTACAGCTTGCGGGCGACGAAGTAATCGTCCTGCAGCGCGGCCTGCTCAAGCTTGACGGCCACGTCGAGCAGCGGATCCTGCACGCCCAGCTGCTTGAGCACCTTGCCGGTCATCTCGCCGATGACCTTGGCGCGCGGATCGAAGTTCTTGTACACGCGGTGGCCGAAGCCCATCAGGCGGAAGCCCGAGGTCTTGTCCTTCGCCTTGAGCACGGCCGATTCGACGTTGTCGGCCGAACCGATTTCTTCGAGCATCTTCAGCACGGCTTCGTTGGCACCGCCGTGGGCCGGACCCCACAGCGCGGTGACGCCAGCGGCGACCGAGGCGTACGGGTTGGCACCGGTCGAGCCCACCAGGCGCACGGTCGAGGTCGAAGCGTTCTGCTCGTGGTCGGCGTGCAGGATGAACAGCAGGTCCAGCGCCTTCACCACATCCTGGTTCAGCTCATACTGGCCGTCGGCCGACTCGAAGGTCTGCTTCAGGAAGCGGCTGACGTAGTCCAGCGAGGTGTCCGGCGTGTTGGCCGGCAGGCCCTTGCCATGGCGGTAGATCAGGGCCGACAGGGTCGGCACCTTGGCGATCAGGCGCACGGCGGCCTGGCGGCGCTGCTCGGCGTCGGACAGGTCCAGCGAGGCATGGTAGATACCCGACAGCTGCGCGATGGCGGCGGTCAGGATGGCCATCGGATGGGCATCCTTGGCGAAGCTGCCGATCAGGGTGTTGATCGACGCATCGACGTTGGCTTCGGCAGCCAGCTCGTCGGTGAAGGCCTTCAGCTGCTCGGCGCTCGGACGCTCGCCGTTGATCAGCAGGTAGGCCACTTCGACGTAGCTGGACTTTTCCGACAGCTGCTCGATGGGATAGCCGCGATACAGCAGCACGCCCTTGTCACCGTCGATATAGGTGATGGCGGACTTGCAGCTGGCGGTGGCGGTGAAGCCGGAGTCGTAGGTGAAGAGACCGGTTTCCTTGGTCAGCTTCGAAATATCGACGCAATCGTTGCCGAGCGTGGGTTTGATGACAGGCAGAACAACCGACTTTTCGCCGGCGTTGAGCGTGACCTGATCAAGATCGGACACTGTGTGCGCTCCTCAGGGGAAGGCGCCCACCCAAGCGCATGGGGCAGGCACGTGAAAGAAGTCCACAGCCTGTGCTGTGGATCACGCCATTATCGCACAGCAACATTTGCCACGCCCTAGGACGGAAGTCGTAGACGAAGGGCCGCCCCACCCTGTCCGCGCAAGCCTGGCGGCCCTCCAGCCGGGCTGATATGGACACTGCGTTGCGCAGGCCCGGACAATTTATGAATCGCCGTTCATCCGCCAGCAGGGTTTACCGCAGGCATAAAAAAACAACGGCCGCCAAGGCGACCGTTGTTCTCATGCAGCAGCGTCGACAGCTTACTCGGCAGCAGCAGCCGCAGCCGGCTTGCCGAAACGCTTCTGGAACTTGTCGATACGGCCGCTGGTGTCGATCACCTTGTGCTTGCCCGTGTAGAACGGGTGCGAAGCGGAGGAGATTTCGATCTTGACGAGCGGGTACTCTTTGCCGTCTTCCCACTGCACGGTTTCTTTCGACGCCATGGTGGAACGGGTCAGGATCTTGAAATCGGAGGTAACGTCCTGAAACACGACGTCACGGTAGTTCGGATGGATATCGGCCTTCATGGACACACCGTAGAGAGTATGAAAAACGTAAGCGCGGCATTATAGTCCCAGCGCCCTGCAAGGGCAAGCCGGGATGTCCGCTACATGAACAGGCGCGCCGTGGCGGCCTTACTGGACCCCGAGGGCGGCACGGACCTGGGCTTCGAAGCGCCCCTGGTCGTACGCCATCAGCAGCTGGGTGTTGTCCGGCTGCCCGGTCTGGCGGTTCCAGTCGACAATGGTAGCACCGCGGCTGTGGACGCCGGCCAGTTCCACGTTCAGCGGCCGCGACTCGACCCGCAGCGCGCCCTCGGGCTGCAGCGCCCAGGCCATGGCCAGGGCATCGGCGGCGAACCAGCGCTCGCCCCGGCTGTCTTCGGACCACAGGCGGGTCTGGCGCGAGATCAGCTCATAGAAGCGCGCCTTGTCGCTGTCGGCGGCCAGCCACTGCTCGACGTCCGCGTGCAGCAGGCCGTGGGCGACGGTGGCTTCCCAGTCGGCCACTTCGATATGCGGGAAGCCGGTGAACACCACGTGCGCCGCCTCCGGGTCGAAGGCGATGTTGAACTCCGCGGCCGGGGTGATGTTGCCGTGGCAGGTCACCGCACCGCCCATGACCAGGAAGCGCTTCACGCGCTGCGGCAGGGTCGGGTCGAGCTTGAGTGCCAGGGCCAGGTTGGTCAGCGGGCCCAGCGCCACCAGGAACAGCTCGCCGGCGTACTGGTGGGACAGGCGCAGGATGGCCAGCGCGGCATGTTCGGCTTCCGCCTGGCGCGTTGCGGCCGGCAGGTTGACGTCGCCGAAGCCGTCCGCGCCGTGCACGTGGGCGGCATCGACGGAGGGGTGCAGCAGCGGGTCGGCGGTGCCGGCGAACACGGGCACGTCGTCACGACCGGCTACTTCGCACAGCTTCAACGCATTGCGGACGGTGTGGTCCAGGCCGACATTGCCGGCGGCAATGGTGAGGCCGACGACGTCGTGGCGTTCATCGGCAAAGGCCATCAACAAGGCCAGGGCATCATCGACGCCCGGATCGGTGTCGATCAACAGCGGGATCTTCTTGGTCATGCGTGCCGTCTTCATTAGCGGCAACGGAATGTCTCACCCCTACATGACAAATACAAGGCCAGCCCCGGCCATGTAGCCGGGCGCAAGCCCCGGACGGCTGATGCTGCCTGCCAGGCACGGAACAACGGGTGTAGATCCACGCCCTGCGTGGAGACCGCGCGCAGCGGCACACGCCTCCGGAGCCAGCAGACCAAGGCAAACGGCCACTCGCCGACGTTTGGACCAGAACGAAGAAGTGCATCAGAAATCCGGACCCTGTCCAGGTGCGGCCACGCAGGGCGCGGCTCTACGCGCCCGCGTATCGAACAGCGCTGCCAATCCATCTATGGACGATTCTGTCGGCTGCTTCCGGCGCATCGGCCAGCATGCGCTCGGCCAGCGCATGCACCCCCGGCAGCAGGTCGGCATCACGCGCCAGGTCGGCCATGCGGAAGCCGGCCAGCCCGGTCTGCCGCGTTCCCAGCAGTTCACCGGGGCCGCGCAGCTCCAGGTCCTTCTCGGCAATCACGAAGCCATCGTTGGTCTGGCGCATGGTTTCCAACCGCTCACGCGCCATGGACGACAACGGGGCCTGGTACAGCATCACGCAGCGCGACACCGCCGACCCGCGACCGACGCGTCCGCGCAGCTGGTGCAGCTGCGCCAGCCCGAGGCGCTCGGCGTTCTCGATCACCATCAGCGAGGCGTTGGGCACGTCCACGCCGACTTCGATCACCGTGGTGGCCACCAGCAGGTCGATGTCGCCGGCCTTGAACGCGACCATGGTGGCCAGCTTTTCGCTCGCCTTCAGCCGCCCATGCACCAGCCCCACGCGCACGCCGGGCAGCAGCGCCTGCAGCGATTCGAACGTGGCCTGGGCCGGGGTGGCGTCGAGCTCCTCGCTCTCCTCGATCAGGGTGCACACCCAGTACACCTGGCGACCCTCGCGACAGGCCAGCGCGATGCGCTCGATCAGCTCGGGACGACGATCATTGTTGAGCGCCACCGTCTGCACCGGGGTGCGGCCCGGCGGCAGTTCATCGATGGCCGACACATCCAGGTCGGCGTATTCGGACATCGCCAGCGTGCGCGGGATCGGGGTCGCGGTCATCACCAGCTGGTGCGGCACGCTGCGCCCACCAGCGCCCTTGTCGCGCAGCGCCAGCCGCTGGTGCACGCCGAAGCGGTGCTGTTCGTCGACGATCGCCAGCGCCAGGTCCTGGAACACCACCGCTTCCTGCATCAGCGCATGGGTACCCACCACCACCTGCGCGTCGCCGTTGGCCACCTGTTCGAGCACCTTGGTGCGTGCCTTGCCGGTGACCTTCCCGGCCAGCCAGGCCACGCGCACGCCCAGCGGCTCCAGCCAGCCACGCAGGTTGTTGAGATGCTGTTCGGCCAGCAGTTCGGTTGGTGCGGCCAGGGCCACCTGCTTGCCCTGCTCCACCGCCAGCATGGCCGCCAGCGCGGCAACGACGGTCTTGCCCGAGCCGACATCGCCCTGCACCAGCCGCAGCATCGGACTGGGCCGGGCGAGGTCGTCGCGGATCTGCTTGAACACGCGCTGCTGCGCGCCGGTCAGGGCAAACGGCAGCTGCTTGAGCAGTGCCTTGGCCAGCCGCCCCGGCCCGGCCAGCGGCGGCGCGTGGTGCGCCTGCAACGCGATGCGCTGACGGCGCAGGCTCAGGTGATGGGCCAGCAGTTCTTCCAGCGCGAGCCGGCGCTGGGCCGGATGGATGCCGGCCGCCAACGCGCCCAGGTTGGCGTCCGGCGGCGGCCGGTGCACGGTCAACAGCGCGCTGCGCAGCGACGGCAGCGCCAGCCCGTCGAGCCAGCCCGACGGCAGAAGTTCCAGCGTGCTCTCTTCCGGCAACCGGTCCAGCGCCTGGCCGATCAGCTTGCGCATCGTGGCCGGGCCCATGCCCTCCACCGTGGGGTATACCGGGTCCAGGCTGTCGCCCAGCGCCGGGTCATCCGTGCGGCCGAGGATCTGGTAGCTGGGGTGGACGATTTCCAGCCCGAGCTGGCCCGGCTTGGGCGTACCGAAGCAGCGCAGCCGGGTACCGACCGCGAACTGCCCGACCTGCTGCTGGCGGAAGTGGAAGAAGCGCAGCAGCAACGTGCCCTGCCCTTCATCCTCCACCGCCACCTTGAGTATCGGCCGGTAGCGCATGCCGCGCTCGACGGCCACTACCCGCCCTTCGATCTGGGCCGGCACACCGTTGCGCAGGTCCTGGATGCGGGTCAGCGCGGTGCGGTCCTCATAGCGCAGCGGCAGGTGCAGCCACAGGTCCTGCAGCGTGACCAGCCCCCGCGCCTGCAGCTTGCCGGCCACGGCCGGGCCGACCCCAACCAGCATCGCCAAAGTGGCTTCACCGGCCGGCGCCAGTGCCGGGGTCGCGACCGACTTGCGCGCCACGTGGCAGGTCAGTCGATGACCATCACCGCGTCAACCTCGAAGTTGGCGCCCTTCGGCAGACCGGAGACTTCGATGGTGGAACGGGCCGGGAACGGTGCCTGGAAGTAGTCCTGCATGACCGCGTTGACCTTGGCGAATTCGGCCAGGTCGGTGAGGTACAGACCCAGACGGACCACCTTGTCCAGCGAGCCGCCGGCGGCTTCGGCCACGGCCTTGAGGTTGTCGAAGGCCCGACGTGCCTGCGCCTCGATGTCACCGGCACCGACGATGTCGCCGGTGGCCGGATCGAGCGGAATCTGGCCGGAGAAATACACGGTGTTGCCGGCGCGCACGGCCTGCGAGTACGGACCGATGGCGGCCGGGGCGTTTTCGGTGTTGATGATCTGGCGGGACATGGGGTGCCTCGATATGTCGAACAATGGTGGCCATTGTATCGGTTTCGATCATTGCCGCGCCTCGCGCGGCCAGCCACGCAGGGCGTGGCTCTCCCCGTCGGTAACGCGCCTATTGGCGCCTTACCGACTGCACGACCGACAGGCGGCGCAGGCGCCGCATCACTTCGGCCAGGTGGTTGCGGTCGCGGACCTGCACGTTGAAGCAGAGCACGGCGGCATTGAAGTCGCGGTCCAGGTAGTCCACCCGCTCGATGTTGGAGTGGCTCTGCGCGATCGCCGCGGCCAGCTGCGCCAGCACGCCCGTACCGTTCTCCACTTCCACCACCAGCGAGGTGTCGTAATCGCCGGACACGGTGGTGTCCCAGCCGATCGGCACCCAGCGCTCGGGCGACTTGCGCAGCTCGGCCAGGTTCGGGCAATCCAGGCGATGCACCACGATGCCCTTGCCGGCAGTGTGGTAGCCCATGATGTCGTCGCCGGGAATCGGCTGGCAGCAGTTGGCGAAGCTGACCACGCCGCGCTCGCTGCCATTGATCAGGATCTTCTCCTGCGAATGCTTGGAATGCGCGCCACCGCGCAGCTCCGCATAGGCCATGAGCGCCTGCGCGGCCTGGTTGGGCATCCAGTTGCCCAGCGCCACTTCGGCCAGCAGGGCTTCCAGGCGCGGATAGCGGTGCTCGGCCAGGAACGCATCCAACCGGCCCTTGGGCAGGCGCTCCAGCGAACTGTCCATCGCTTCCAGCGCGCGGTCCAGCATGCGATGGCCCAGCTGCACGGCATCTTCGTGTTCCAGCTGTTTGAGCTGGTGGCGGATGGCGGTGCGGGCCTTGGAGCTCACCACGAATTCCAGCCACTGCGGCTTGGGCGTGGCCGAACGCGCGGTGATCACTTCCACGGTCTGGCCACTGACCAGCTTGGTGCGCAGCGGTACCAGCTTCTTGTCCACGCGTGAGGCGACCGCCATGTTGCCAACGTCGGTATGCACCGCGTAGGCGAAATCCAGCGCGGTGGAGTTGCGCGGCAACGCCAGGATCTTTCCCTTCGGGGTGAACAGGTACACCTCGTCCGGGAAGAGGTCGACCTTCACGTTGTCGAGGAATTCCAGCGACGAGCCGGCGGCCCGCTGCGAATCGATCAGCTCCACGATCCAGGCATGCGCGCGGCTCTGCGCACTGTTGGGACTGTCGCCGCCGAACTTGTAGGTCCAGTGCGCGGCCACGCCGCGCTCGGCGATCAGGTCCATTTCCTCGGTGCGGATCTGTACTTCGATCGGCGAGCCGTAGGGCCCGAACAGCACCGTGTGCAGCGACTGATAGCCGTTGGCCTTGGGAATGGCGATGAAATCGCGGAAGCGCCCGTCCAGCGGCTTGAACGTGGCGTGCACCGAGCCGAGCGCGTGGTAGGCGTTGGGCACGCTGCGCACCACCAGCCGGAAGCCGAACACGTCCATGACCTGGTCGAAGGATTTGTTCTCGTCGCGCATCTTGTTGTAGATGCTCCACGGGGTCTTGATCCGACTCACCAGACGGTGCTCCAGACCTTCCTTGGCCAGCCGCTGCGAGAGCTGCACCTCCACCTGCGCCATGGCCTCGCGGCGTACCACCGGCTGGCTGCGGATGTGCTTTTCCAGGATGGCGTGGCGCCACGGATACAGGGCCTTGAAGCCCAGGTTCTGCAGCTCGCTCTTGACCAGGCTCATGCCCAGCCGCTGCGCGATCGGGGCGTAGATTTCCAGCGTTTCGCGGGCGATGCGGCCGCGCGCCTCGCGGCTCTGCGCGCCCAGCGTGCGCATGTTGTGCAGGCGGTCGGCGAGCTTGATCATGATCACGCGCAGGTCGCGCGACATCGCCAGCAGCATCTTGCGGAAGCTCTCGGCGGCCGCTTCCTGGCGGTCGCGGAACTTCAGCTTGTCCAGCTTGGTGACGCCGTCGACCAGCTCGGCCACCGCTTCGCCGAACTCGGCGGCCAGCTCCTCGCGGGTCAGCGGGGTGTCTTCGATGGTGTCGTGGAGGATGGCCGCGATCAGCGCTTCCACGTCCAGGCCCAGTTCGGCCAGCACCTGCGCCACCGCCACCGGGTGGGTGATGTAAGGCTCACCGGACTTGCGGGTCTGGCCGGCATGCGCCGACGCACCCACTTCCCAGGCACGGCGCAGCAGCGGCAACTGATCGGGCGGCAGGTAGTGTGCCGCGCGCTCGAGCTGGAGGACGTAGTCGGGTACAGCCGCGCCGGGCGAGGCGGCGACCTTGGCAGAGGGGCCTGGGTTCATGGCTGGAAGACTATTCCAGCCACGGGATATCGGCAAATTATTGCGTCATGAGCGATGGGCAGAAGCGTTGTCAATCGCGAGACGAAACGCAGACAGCCCGCCGAGGGCGGGCTGTCTGGAATACCAGCGAACCATCGCGTGAGCGATCAGTCGTCGTTCTTGGACATGTCTTCGTCGGCAACGACTTCCGCCGCAGCCCACTCCAGCGCTTCACGCTCGGCACGCTCGCGCTCGGCCTTCTCGACTTCGTCGATCAGGGCGTTGTCGATCTTGCGGGCGGCAATTTCGCGCAGCGCCAGCACGGTCGGCTTGTCGTCGGTTTCGCTGTTGTCCAGGGTGGCCTGGACGCCATTGGCCAGCTGACGGGCGCGCTTGGACGCCATCATGACCAGTTCGAAACGGTTGTTCACGACTTCCAGACAATCTTCTACGGTGATGCGGGCCATGCGGGCTCCCGGCAGCCGGTAAGGGCTGCGCAATCGAATGAGGGAAAGGGGACGGATTGTACCGGCGGGGGCTGGACAAAATCAAGCCGACCCGCTACCCGCCCCTTATGAATCAGTCAGTTGTCGCCGAATCCTGGGTCAGCAAGGCCTGGATCAGGCCCGCGTGGCGGACCTTCTGGGCCTCCCGGCGCAGGCGGCTGGCCGTGAAGATGGCGCACAGCTCGTCCACGGCGGTCTCGAACACCTCGTTGACGATGACGTAGTCGAAGTCGTTGAAATGCAGCATCTCCTCGCGCGCCGCCGACAGCCGCTGGGCGATCACCGCCTCGCTGTCCTGCCCGCGCTTGCGCATGCGGTCCTGCAGGGCCTGCCTGGACGGCGGCAGGATGAACACCGTCACCGTGCCGGGCACCAGCTGGCGCACCTGCTGGGCACCCTGCCAGTCGATCTCCAGCAGCACGTCCTGGCCCGCGGCCAGCTGCGGTTCCACCGACTGCCGCGCGGTGCCCTTCCAGTCCCCATGCACCCAGGCATGCTCGAAGAAGTCGCCGGCGGCGATCATCCGTTCGAACTCCTGGGCGCTGACGAAGTGGTAGTGCTCACCATTGACCTCGCCCGGCCGCATCGCCCGCGAGGTGAACGAGATCGACAAGGCGATCTGCGGATCGCGCGCGAGAGTCGCGTTGACGATGCTGCTCTTGCCGGCCCCGGAGGGCGCGGCCACGATGTACAGCGTGCCGCGGGCCGTTTCCGGGCTCTGGATGGGCTGGCTGCTCATTCGATGTTCTGCACCTGTTCGCGGATCTGGTCGATCAGCACCTTGAGCTCGACGGCCGCGTTGGACGTACGGCTGTCCACCGACTTGGAGCCCAGCGTGTTGGCCTCGCGGTTGAACTCCTGCAGCAGGAAGTCCAGGCGGCGACCGACCGGCTCGCGCTGCGTGAACACCCGGCGGATCTCGACGATGTGGCTGCGCAGGCGGTCCAGCTCCTCATCCACGTCCAGCTTCTGCAGCCACATCACCAGCTCCTGCTCGGCACGACCGGGGTCGACCGGATGCGGCAGATCGGCCAAGCGCGCGGCCAGCTTGCTGCGCTGGCCCTCGCGGATCAGCGGAATCAGCGTGGTGACCTCGGCGGCGATGCGCTCGACACCGTCGACCCGTTCCTGGATCGCCGTGGCCAGCTTGTCGCCTTCGCGTTCGCGCGCGGCGACGAAGCCGTCCAGGGCCGCATCGAGCAGCGCCAGCGCTTCGGCATGCAGCGCGGCGGCATCGACCGCCTCGCCCTGCATCACGCCCGGCACCTGCAGCAGTTCGGTGAAGCTCACCTGCAGGCTGGGGAAACCCGAGGCCAGGCGGGTGGCCAGCTCACCGAGCTGGGCCAGCAGCGCGTCGTTGACCACCAGCGCGCCGGTGACCTCGGGCGCACGCAGGCGCATGACCAGATCGATCTTGCCGCGGCTGCAGCGGTTCGCGACACGTTCGCGCAGCTGCGGCTCCAGCGCACGCAGCTCCTCGGGCAGGCGCACGCCCACCTCCAGGAACCGGTGGTTGACCGAGCGCAGCTCACAGGCAAGCGTGCCCCACGGGGTGGCGCGCTCGCCGCCGGCATAGGCGGTCATGCTTCGAATCATGGGGGGTTTCCGGTGCTCTCAAAGTGCAAATGGTACCCTAGCGGTTCCTTTGGAGCCTCCTCGCCTGCCGGTCACCGGTCCGGGCGCGGTCCCGCATCCCCCGTCATACCGGAAGCCATCCATGTCCGATCCCCGTCCCAGCGGCCGCCAGGCCGACCAGTTGCGCGAAGTGCGCATCGAACGCGCCTTCACCCGCCATGCCGAAGGCTCGGTGCTGGTCAGCTTCGGTGAAACCCGCGTGCTGTGCACCGCCAGCGTGGAGAACCGCGTGCCGGGCTTCCTGCGCGGCAAGGGCGAAGGCTGGGTGACGGCCGAATACGGCATGCTGCCGCGCTCCACCCACACCCGCAACGACCGTGAAGCGGCCCGTGGCAAGCAGGGCGGCCGCACGCTGGAGATCCAGCGCCTGATCGGCCGCACGCTGCGTGCCTGCGTGGACCGTGGCGCCCTGGGCGAGCGCACCATTACCCTGGACTGCGATGTGCTGCAGGCCGATGGCGGCACCCGCACCGCCGCCATCACCGGCGCTTACGTGGCCCTGGTGGATGCGGTCAACTTCCTGCTCAAGCGCGGCGACATCAAGCGCAACCCGATCTTCGGCGCGGTCGCGGCGGTGTCGGTCGGCATCTACCGCGGCACCCCGGTGCTGGACCTGGATTACGCCGAGGACAGCGACTGCGATACCGACATGAACGTGGTGATGAACGACGGCGGCGGCTTCATCGAACTGCAGGGCACCGCTGAAGGCCACGCGTTCCGCCGCGACGAGCTGGACGCGCTGCTGGCCCTGGCCGAAAAGGGCATCACCGACCTGTTCGCGGCCCAGCAGGCTGCCCTGGCCCAGTCGTGAGCCGGCGCATTGCCCTGACCACCGTGGTGGTCGCCGAGTACGACGAGGCGATCGCCTGGTACACCGGCATGCTCGGTTTCAGCCTGATCGAGGACATCGACCAGGGCAGCAAGCGCTGGGTGGTGGTCGGCCCGACCGACGGCAGCGCCGCCGCGCTGCTGCTGGCGCGCGCCAGCAACGATGAACAACGCAGCCGGATCGGCAACCAGACCGGTGGGCGGGTTGCCTTCTTCCTGCATACCGATGACTTCCACCGCGACCATGCCGCGATGACCACCCGCGGCGTGGCGTTCCTCGAACCCCCGCGCGAAGAGCCCTACGCGACGGTTGCGGTGTTCCGCGACCTGTACGGCAACACGTGGGACCTGCTGGAGCCCAAGCCATGAAACTGGTCCTGGCCAGCGGCAACGCTGGCAAGCTGAAGGAACTTCAAGCCATGCTCGGCGGCCTGCCGCTGGAGATCGTGGCGCAGGGCGACCTGGGCGTGAGCGATGTGCCGGAGACCGGCCTGACCTTCGTCGAGAACGCGCTGATCAAGGCCCGCCACGCCAGTGCCAGCACCGGCCTGCCGGCACTGGCCGACGACTCGGGCCTGATCGTGGACGCGCTCGACGGCGCGCCGGGCCTGTACAGCGCGCGCTACGCCGGCAGCCCCACCAACGACGCCGCCAACAACGCCAAGCTGCTGGAGGCATTGCGCGACGTGCCGCCCGAGCGCCGTACCGCGCGCTTCTATGCAGTGATCGTGCTGCTGCGCCATGCCGAGGATCCGCAACCGCTGATCTGTGAAGGCACCTGGGAAGGCGAAATCCTGGATGCGCTGCGCGGCAGCCACGGCTTCGGCTACAACCCGCTGTTCCTCGACCCGGTGCTGCAGCAGACCGCGGCCGAGATGGCACCGGACCTGAAGAACGCCATGAGCCACCGCGCCAAGGCGCTGCAGTTGCTGAAGCAGAAGCTGCCGGCCCTGATGTGACTGGAATGCTGACCTTTTCCTGGAAGCCGGCCAGCGGCCGGCACGACCCGTGAACACCGCACACGACCATTGCCCCCCAGGCGAACACTGCGACCACGACCATGGTGTGTCGCTGGTGACCCCGCCGCTGTCGCTGTACGTGCACCTGCCCTGGTGCGTGCGCAAGTGTCCGTATTGCGATTTCAATTCGCATGCGGCCAAGGGCGAGCTGCCGTTCGAGGCCTACATCGATGCGCTGATCCGCGACCTGGACCAGGACCTGCCGCTGGTGTGGGGACGGGTGGTCAGCAGCGTGTTCTTCGGCGGCGGCACGCCCAGCCTGTTCCCGCCCGAGGCGATCGACCGCTTCCTGCAGGCGGCCGCGGCACGCCTGCGCTTCGCGCCGAACCTGGAAGTGACCCTGGAAACCAACCCGGGCACCGCCGAACATGGCCGTTTCGACCGTTACCGTGCGGCCGGGGTGAACCGGATCAGCTTCGGCATCCAGACCTTCAACGACGCGGCACTGCAGCGGCTGGGCCGCATCCACGACAGTGGCGAAGCCGAGCGCGCGGTGAAGCTGGCCCAGGATGCCGGTTACGACAACTTCAACATCGACCTGATGTACGCGTTGCCGGAGCAGACGCTGGCGCAGGCCGAGTACGACCTGGAGCGCGCGTTCGCCCTGCAGCCCACCCACCTGTCGCACTACCAGCTCACGCTGGAGCCCAACACGGTGTTCTTCGCACGGCCGCCCCAGGGCATTCCCGACGACGACTCGGCCTGGGACATGCAGGAGCATTGCCAGCGTCTGCTGGCCGAGGCGGGGTATGCGCAGTACGAAGTCAGCGCCTACGCGCGGCCCGGACGGCAGAGCCAGCACAACCTGAATTACTGGCGCTTCGGCGACTACCTGGGCATCGGTGCCGGCGCGCACGGCAAGATCAGTTCCGGCGCCGAACAGCACGTGCTGCGCCGCTGGAAGCACAAGCACCCGCAGACGTTCATGGACACCGCCGGCACGGCGGCGGCGATCGGGGGCGATGATGTGATCAGCGCGGACCGGCTGCCGTTCGAGTACATGCTCAACCTGCTGCGCCTGCATGAAGGGTTCGCGCTGAAGGACTTCGAGTCGCGCACCGGGCTGGACCGCGCGCAGATCGCCGCACCGTTGCAGACGGCCATCGCACGCGGCTGGATGACTCTGGAAGGCGGACACGCGCAGCCCACGGAGCTGGGGCGTCGGTTCACCAATGACGTGGTGGAGCTGTTCCTGCCGTAGGTCTGGCCCGGGCGGCCGGCCAGCGGCCGGCACTACCGGGAATCGTGTGAAAACGGTAGATTCCGGGGTCTCAGGGGAGCCGGAACTACAACGGATGTCTGCGTCCGCACCTTCAACACCGCCCGACATGGCCCGCTTCGCCGGCGTCAACGCACCGCCGCGCGTGCGCCGCCTGCTGGCCACGCTGCATGCATTGGCCGCGCAGACCCTGGGCAACCCGCTCAAGCTGACCATTGTCGAGCTCGAACGCGAGCTGTTCCGCGACGCCGAGCGCGCGCGCAACAGCCAGATCCAGGCCGATATCCTCGCCCAGACCCGGCGCCTGCAGGAGGTCAACGCGCAGTTTGCCGTGCGCTTCCTGGACGCACTGGCCGCCGCCCTGGCCGGACTGCGCGAACCGCGCGTGAGCCACCTGCCGGTCGCCAACGCACCGGTGCTGGCGACCACGCTGACCCTGGTGACCGATACCGACATCGACCGCGACATCGTGCTGGCCGACATCACCCGCCGCGAGGCCCAACGCTCCGCAAGCGCGCTGCAGCTGCTCGGCCAGCGTTTCGGGGTACTCGCTGCGGGCCCCGAGTTCGATGTCGAGGACCTGCCGTTCGGGCCCGTTGTGATGTGCCGCATCACCCGCGAACTGGGTGAACAGTTCGGACTCGGCCTGGAAGCCCAGCTGGCCCTGTACCGGGTGTTCGACCGCCAGTTGATCGAGCGGCTGAGCGAACTGCTGGAACGCGCCAACATCCTGCTGGCGCATGAAGGCATCCTGCCCGGCCTGGTCTACACCCCCTACCTGGCACGCTCGGCCACGACCCGACGGATCGTCACCGGCCCGGGCGCCGATCGGGCCAGTACGACCAGCCCTGCCCGCGAGCCGGGCACCGGCGGCCGACCGCTCACGGGCTGGAGTGGTTCGGCCAGCGCCGGCAACTGGGCGGCGATGACCAGCGAGGCGATGGGTGCGCCGCCCTCCTCGCCTGCGTCCGCATCGGGCGGTGCCACGGTCGGGAGCGGCGCGGCCGCGGACACCGCGCCGGCGCACACGGGTGCCACCCCGGACATGAACGCGCCGGCGCTGTCGGCGCTGCACCAGCTGCTCGACGCTGCACGCCATGCCCAGGCCGGCACGGGCGGCGCAGGCAACGCAGGCGCCGCCAATGCCCTTGCGCCCCTCCAGACAACCGGTGGCGCCCCGGGAGCAGCCGCGTCCGGCACGGCACCGGTTGCGTCCGGCGGCACGTCCGCGACAGCGCAGCACGGCACCGGGACGGACAGCGCGCCGTCCGCGACGCCTGCGGCGGCGGAACAGCCGGCCCCGGTGGCGATCTCCAGCACCACCCTGCATGCCACCCTGGCCAAGCTGCAGGCGCAGTCGGCCAGCGCCGGCACCGTCCGCCGCAGCATGGCCGACCTGCACAACGCGCTGCTCGCCCAGATGCGTGCCGACCACGGCCCGCAGGCGACGCTGACGGTGAAGGACAACGACACCTTCGACCTGCTCGACATGCTGTACGGGCAGATCCAGCGCGAGGTGCGGCCCGATGCGGCCGCCGTCGACCTGCTCACGCGCCTGCAGGTGCCGGTCGCCCGCGCGGCGTTGTCGGACCCGGCGTTCTTCGTCCGCGACCAGCACCCCGCACGCGAGCTGCTCAATGCAGTCGCCGAGGCCGGCGCCAACTGGCTGGGTGAGGACGACGTCGACCCGCAGCTGGTGCAGAAGCTGGACCGGGCCGTCGACAAGGTGGTCAGCGACTACGAGGGCGACGCTGCGGTCTTCGAAGCGGCCAACGATGAGATCCAACACCACTTCCGCGCCTTGGCACACAAGGCCGAGCTGGCCGAGCGCCGGCACGTGGAAGCCGCGCGCGGCAAGGAACGGCTGGAATCCGCCAAGCAGCAGGCCGGCGCCAGCATTGAACAGCTGTGCGCGCAGACCGCGCCGCCGCGTTTCGTGCAGTCGCTGCTGAAGCAGGCCTGGTCGGACGTGCTGACCCTGACCCTGCTGCGCAACGGCGAGGGCTCGGAGCAGTGGCACCTGCGCGAACAGGAGACCGCGCGCATCGCCGACGTCACCTGCCAGCCGCCCGGCAGCGCCGACAGCGATGCCGAACTCGGCCAGCAGGTCGAAGCGGCGCTGCTGCAGGTGGGGTATCACCAGGACGAAGCCGCGGCGATCTCGCGCCGGCTGTCCACCCCGGGCGGGGAGGACGACAGCAGTTCGCGCACCGAGCTGACCGCACGCATCCGCGCGCGGACCCGGCTGGGCGAACAGAGCGAGGGTGGCGAGACCCGTCGCGTCGCGCCTCTGGCCCGTACGCCGGCCGAGGAAGACTGCTACCGCCAGCTGCGCACCCTGCCGTTCGGGACCTGGTTTGAATTCACCACCAACCAGCAGGGCGACCTGCGCCGCCAGCGCCTGTCCTGGTACAGCCTGATCACCGACAACGCGCTGTTCGTCAATCCGCGCGGGCAGAAGGTCGGCGAGCATTCGCTGGACGCGCTGGCGCGGCTCATGGCCCACGGCCAGGTGCGCCTCGTCAGTGAAGACAAGAGCCGCCTGATCGACCGCGCCTGGCAGGCCACGCTGCGCACCCTGCGATCACTGGCGGGCAACAGCACCCCTGCGGAGGCCGCACCATGAGCACCGATACCCGCCGCGCTCCACGTCGCCAGGTCGCCGAACTGGTGCCGGTCACCGACATGATGGCCGAGGCGGTGGTTGGCCGGCTGGGCAACGTGTCCGAGACCGGCATGTTGATGCTGGCCTCGGTACCGATGAACGAGGACGCGCTGTACCAGCTGCGCTTCGCCATTCCTGGGCCACAAGGTCAGCCACTGCTGCTGGACGTGGGTGCCCACCTGCTGTGGTGCGAGCAGACCCACGCGCCGGGCCAGGCCTGGGTGGGCTTCCGCTTCCTGACCTTGGCGCGCGAGCACCGTGAACAGCTGCGGAGCTGGATCGCGCAGGAATCATCGGCGGTCTGAGTGCCGGTTCCGGCACAGCGCGCGCGGGCCGATTGCGGCAGAATCAGGGGCTGCAATCCGCACCGTTGAACGAGTCCACGCGATGAACCAGCCCGACCTCGCCGCCCTGTATTCCCACCATCTCAGCGTGCTCTGCCAGCGCGCCGACGAGGCGCTGGCGCGCGGCGGATTCGACCACCTGGTCATTCCGAGCGGCACCCTGCACTACCAGGCCTTCGACGACCGCGATTACCCGTACGCGGTGAATCCCAACTTCAAGGCCTGGCTGCCGCTGACCAAGGTGCCCAACAGCTGGCTGGTATACACCCCGGGCCAGCGCCCGAAGGTGATCTTCCACCAGCCGTTCGACTACTGGCACGTGGTGCCCGACGCGCCCAATGGCTGGTGGGTGGAGCACGTCGACATCGAGATCATCCGCACGCCGGACCAGGCGCTGGCACTGCTGCCGGCCGACGCTGCGCGGTGCGCGATCCTGGGTGAGCCGCAGAGCGCGCTGGGCGCGTTCATCCCCAACAATCCCGAGCCGGTCCTGCATTACCTGGATTGGCACCGCGCGTACAAGACGCCATACGAGATCGCGCTGATGCGCCAGGCCCAGCGCCTGGGCGTGCGCGGCCACCGTGCGGCCGAAGCGGCGTTCCGCGCCGGGGCCAGTGAGTTCGAGATCCACATGGCCTACTGCAGCGCGGTCGGCCAGGATGCCAATGAGCTGCCGTACGGCAACATCATCGGGCTCAACGAACACGCGGCCGTGCTGCACTACACCGACCTGGGCCGCACGGCGCCGCAGCCGCTGCGCAGCTTCCTGATCGATGCGGGCGCCAGCGCGCTGGGCTATGCCAGCGACATCACGCGTACCTATGCCGCCGCCGGACATGACGAATTCCAGGCGATGATCGACGCGGTGGATGCCGCCCAGCAGCAGATGGGCGCAGGCGTGCGCGCGGGCGTGGACTACAAGCAGCTGCACGTCGACGCGCACCTGTCGCTGATGGGCATCCTGAAGGACGTCGGCGTGCTCAGGGTTTCGCCCGAGGCCGCAGTGGCCACCGGCGTCAGCGCGGCGTTCTTCCCGCACGGCCTGGGCCATCTGATCGGCCTGCAGGTGCACGACGTGGCCGGCTTCGCCGCCAGCGACCGCGGCGGCCGGGTCGAGCGCCCGCAGGGCCACCCCTACCTGCGCCTGACCCGCGTGCTGGAGCCGGGCATGGTGGTCACCATCGAGCCGGGCCTCTACTTCATCGACATGCTGCTGGACGAAGTGAAGCAGCGTGGCCAGGCCGAGAGCATCGACTGGAGCCGCGTGGACTTCTTCCGCCCCTACGGCGGCATCCGCATCGAAGACGAAGTGCTGTGCACCGACGGCGACGCCGACAACCTGACCCGCCCGGAATTTGCCAGATGACCCCCGTAGTGCCGGCCGCTGGCCGGCTCCCCATGGAATCGAACATGCCGCGGTAGTGCCGGCCGCTGGCCGGCTCTTCATGGAATCGAACATTGCGTGGAGCCGGCCAGCGGCCGGCACTACGCTACGGGATCGAACATTGCGTGGAGCCGGCCAGCGGCCGGCACTACGCCATGGAATCGAACATTGCGTGGAGCCGGCCAGCGGCCGGCACTACGCCATGGAATCGAACATTGCGTGGAGCCGGCCAGCGGCCGGCACGGCGCTCAGCGGCTCGCCATGTCTTCTTCGATTTCGTCGGCACTTCGTGCCAGCGCAGCCGTCAGCACGTGGTGGCCGCTGTCGGTGATCACCACGTCGTCTTCGGTGCGGATGCCGATGCCGCGCCAACGCGCTTCCACGCTGCGGTCGTCGGCGCTGATGTACAGGCCCGGTTCAATGGTGAACACCATGCCCGGCTCCAGCAGGCGCGAGTCGCCGGCCAAGCGGTAGTCGCCTACGTCGTGCACGTCCAGGCCCAGCCAATGGCCGGTTTTGTGCCGGTAGAAGCGCTGGTAATGCGCCTCGGCGATGTTTTCCTCCAGGCTGCCCTTGAGCAGGCCCAGCTGCAGCAGCCCTTCGGTAAGCGTCTGCACCGCTGCCAGGTGCCCGGCCTCGTACGGTACGCCCGGGCGCGCCTGCGCCAGCGCGGCCGCCTGCGCCGCGCCAACCAGATCGTGCAGGATGCGCTGCTCGGCGGTGAAGCGGCCGTTGACCGGGAACGTGCGGGTGATGTCGCTGGCGTAACCGCGGTATTCCGCACCGGCGTCGATCAGCACCAGGTCGCCATCACGGCTGCGTGCGTTGTTGTCGCGGTAATGCAGGATGCAGCCGTTGGCGCCCGAGCCGACAATGCTGCCGTACGCGGCCCACGCATCGTTGGCGCGGAATTCGCGCTCCAGGTCGGCCTGCAGCTCGTATTCGTGGATACCCGGCCGCGCCACCCGCATCGCCACGCGGTGCGCCTGCACGGTGATGTCCGCCGCACGCTGCATCAACGCGATTTCCGCCTCGGACTTGAACAGCCGCTGCTCGTGCAGCAGGTGGCCCAGCTCCAGGAACTCATGCGGTGGCTGCGCCCCATGGCGAACCTGCGCGCGCACCCGGTTGACCCAGCCAATCAGCTTGAGGTCGAAGTCCGCGTCACGACCGAAGTGGTAGTACACCCGCGACCGGCCTTCCAGCAGCCCGGGCAGGATGTCGTCCAGGTCGTCGATCGGGTAGGCATCATCCATTCCGTACCGCGCCACCGCCCCTTCCTGGCCCGCGCGCGCACCGTCCCAGGCTTCGCGGTCGGCATCGCGCTCGCGGCAGAACAGGATCACCTCGCCATGCCGGCGGCCCGGGATCAGCACCAGCACCGCATCCGGCTCCGGAAAGCCGCTCAGGTACCAGAAGTCCGAGTCCTGGCGGAACGGATAGTGCGTATCCAGGCTGCGCACACGCTCGGAGGCGGCCGGCAGCACCAGGATGGCGTCATCGCCGGCCATCTCCATCAACTGCTGGCGACGACGCGCGTACTCGGCAGCCGAAATGCCGGTCAGCGGCTGGATATCCATTTCAATTCAGGCGTTGACGATGACGCGCCGCCATCACGCCGTCACCGTGCAGGATCAGCACGGCCACGCGGATGAACTCCTCGATCTCGGCCAGCGCATCCTCGTCGTCATCGTTGCCGCTTTCGAAGTCCTCGCTCGACGCCTGGGCCAGCTTGGCCAGGTCGTTCAGGGCTTCGTCGCCTTCCTCGGACAGCGTCGGACGCTGCTGACCCGCGCCCAGGCCGAAACCGCCCAGGAACGCGCGCGCCCAGGTGAACAGCGCATCGGCCTGCGCAGCGGTATCGCCGGCATCGGTCAGCAGGAGTTCGAAGGCGAAGTCGCGGTCTTCCAGCTGTGCCACGCTGGCATGCAGCAGGCGGTCCAGCGCATCGCCTTCGACGGGCGTGGGCAGGTTGTCATCGGCCAGCACCCGTGCCGGCCATTCACGCACCGGCGCGCCGCCGGCGGACAGCCAGCCGCACAGGCCGCCGTGGAGCTCAGCGGCATTGGCGCCCAGGCCCGATGCCTGGCTGGCCTGGTTTACGTCGTCAACACTGGGAAGTTCGGTCATCTTGGGCTCGATCAGGTGGGGCGCCAGCGCAGCCGGCGACCCCGGGTTGGCAGCGTCACAGTGTACCAATCCGCTGGTGGCAGCCGGATGGCGGACGCCCCTGCTTATTATTCGCTTGACCGCCTCCACCGCCCTTGCCTATCGTGCCGGACATGGAACCCCTCGACGCCATTACCCAATTGCAGGCCTTCGCCGCCCGGGTGGAGGCGTTGCTGGACCGGAACCAGCGCCTGGCCGAGGAGAACCGCAGCCTGCGCCATCAGCAGGAGCAGCTGGTCGCCGAGCGCTCACAGCTGCTGGCCAAGAACGAACAGGCCCGCTCCCGGGTGGAAGCGATGATCACCCGGCTCAAATCCCTGGAGCAGCACACATGAGCCAGACCGAACCGGTCAGTGTCCGTATCCTGGATCGTGAGTACACCGTGGGCGTAGGCGCCGAGGAACGCGAAAGCCTGACCGCCGCCGCCCGCCTGCTCGACGCCAAGATGCGCGAGATCCGCGGAAACAACCGCATGGCGGCCGTGGACCGCGTGGCCGTGCTGGCCGCGCTGAACCTGGCACACGAACTGCAGCAGCTGCGCGATGAACACGCGCGCCAGGCGGTGGCCCTGCAGCAGACGCTGACCGACCTGAACCGGCGGCTGGATCGTGCCATTGATGGCGCGTGACGCGCCGGCACTGCATACGCAGTCTTCATTGATCTGAATTCACCTGCAATCCGACCGACGAACGGCCTATCGCTCGGGACTCGGTTGGCTATAATGGCCGTGCGTTCTCTGCTGTGAACGACGGCGTGTGCAAACATTCGCCTTGTCCCTTAATTACGACCACGGGTGCGCGACGTCGCCGGGAGTGCAAGTCCGCCTTGTAGCGGGAAGCCCAATGGAGGCCCAGCGTACCCACTTGAACCCCGGGTTCAAGGTCGTTTCGCACGCATCGTCACCGCGGAGAATGCAGTATTCCTGCAAGAGCGACGTTCCATCGGGACGTCGCTCTTGTTTTATCCGGCCCCAACGGACCCAGGCATGACCGACCCGCGCTCCGCACTGCGACAGCAGCTGCGCCAACGCCGCCGAGACATTCCCGCCGCGCAGCGCCTGGCCGCCGCCGAACAGCTCGCCGATGCACTGCTTGCACTGCCATTCGCGCCATCGCACGGCCACGTGGCCGGGTATTGGGCGCTGGATGGCGAGATCGCCCTGCACCGCTGGCAGATGCGCCTGCCCGACACCGCCACCTACTGCCTGCCCGTGCTGGCCGGCGACACGCTGCGCTTTGCGCCGTGGCGCCCGGGCCAGCCGCTGACCGCCAACCGCTTCGGCATTCCCGAACCCGACCTTGCGCTGGACGACACCCTGTCGCCCGAGCAGATGGCGCTGGTGGTGGCACCGCTGGTGGGCTTCGACGCGCAGTGCCGGCGGCTGGGCATGGGAGGCGGCTGGTATGATCGCAGCTTCGCCTTCCGCCACCAGCGCCCGGCGCCACCGTGGCTGGTGGGGGCCGGCTTCGCACTGCAGCAGGTCGACGACCTGCCGGTGCAACCGTGGGACGTGGGTGTGGATGCGATCTGCACCGAGACGTTCACCCAGTTTCCGCGTACCGGCCCACGGCCGGTACCCACCACGACAGATCCCGCATGACCGCACGCAAGCGTTACTGGCTGATGAAGTCCGAACCGGACGCCTTTTCCATCGATGACCTGAAGCGCGTAGGCCAGGAGCCCTGGAACGGCGTGCGCAACTACCAGGCGCGCAACTTCATGCGCGACGGCATGAAGGTCGGCGACGGCGTGTTGTTCTACCACTCCAACACCAAGGTGCCGGGCATCGTCGGCGTGGCCACGGTAGCCACCGAGGCCTATCCGGACGAAACCCAGTTCGACCCCACCTCCGACTACCACGACCCCAAGGCCACCCGCGAAACGCCGCGCTGGCTGCTGGTGGACGTGGCCTTCGAGCGCAAGCTGCGCCACACCATTTCGCTGGACGAAATCAAGCTGCATGCCGACGCGCTGGGCGAGGGCTTCCCCTTGATCGCGCGCGGCAACCGGCTGTCGATCCTGCCGGTGACCGCGGCGCAGTGGAAGCTGCTGCTGTCGCTGGAAAAGCACTGACCCCTTTCTCTTCACCATTGCCATAGAGAGTGTCCCGCCATGTCCGAAGCCAAGCGCCTGGCCGCAGAAAAAGCCCTGGAATACGTTGAAGACGGCATGATCGTCGGCGTCGGCACCGGGTCCACCGTGGCCTACTTCATCGACGGCTTGGCCCGCATCCAGCACCGCATCAAGGGCGCCGTGTCCAGCTCGGAACAGAGCACCGCGCGGCTGAAGCAGCACGGCATCGAGGTGCTTGAACTGAACCACACCGGCAACCTGTCGCTGTATGTGGACGGTGCTGATGAGTGCGACGGCAACAAGTGCCTGATCAAGGGCGGCGGCGCCGCGCTCACCCGCGAGAAGATCATCGCCGAGGCCAGCGAGCGCTTCGTGTGCATCATCGACCCGAGCAAGCGCGTGCCGGTGCTGGGCCGCTTCCCGCTGCCGGTGGAAGTCATTCCGATGGCACGCAGCTTGGTCGCCCGCCGCATCATGGACATGACCGGCGGCCAGCCGGCCTGGCGCGAAGGCGTGGTGACCGACAACGGCAACGCCATCCTGGATATCCACCACCTGCAGATCACCGATCCGGTCGCGCTGGAGCGTGAGCTCAACCAGCTGCCCGGCGTGGTCTGCGTGGGCCTGTTCGCGCGGCGCCCGGCCGATGTGGTGATTGTGGGCGGCGAACCGCCCCAGGTGTTCTGATTGCCCTGGCCGGCACGCCCGTGCCGGCCCAACCGCGAGGATTACGTATGCCCTTCATGCGTCTGCTGCTGCCGCTGCTGTTGCTGCTCACCCTGTCCGGCTGCGCCAGTGCCGGCGCCAGCCATTGGGTGGAACTGGGCGGTGCCCGCTACCAGGTCGAACTGGCCACCAATGACGAAACCCGCGCGCGCGGGCTGATGTTCCGCGACGAGATGCCGGCCGACCACGGCATGCTGTTCCTGCACGACCGCCAGGAACTGCAGGCGTACTGGATGAAGAACACCAAGATCGCGCTGGACATCCTGTATTTCGACGACCAGCGCCGCCTGGTCAGCCAGCAGCGCGACGTGCCGCCGTGCTCGGCCGGCGATCGCTGCCCGCCCTACCCCAGCAGTGGCCCGGCGCGGTACGTGCTGGAGCTCAATGCCGGGCAGGCCGAGAAGCTGGGCCTGCAGGACGGCGCCGTTGTCACCTTCGGCCCGGGGATCGCCGATCGGCCCTGAGCCGGCTTCACACGACGACGCTTGAATCGCGGCGCATTTGTCGCCAGTCTGTGCCCATGCAGGCGCGAATGACATTGCCGGCGTGGGACTCCCTGGCCGAACTGGACGACGAGGCGCTGCCGCTGTTGCCGACCGCGCTGCTGATCGCGCAGGACGAGTACCCCGACCTGGACCCGCAGGTGTATGACGCGCTGGTCCAGAGCCATGCCGACCACCTCCGCACGGAGGTGGACACGATCGAGCCCTGGCCGCTGAAGATTGCCGCCGTCAACCGCCACCTGTTCGACGAACTGGGCTACGGCGGCGACCACGGCGAGTACTACGACCCGCGCAACAGCTACCTCAACCAGGTCTTCGAGCGCCGCCTGGGCAACCCGATCTCGCTGGCGATGGTGCAGATGGAAGTGGCCCGGCGGCTGGGCATTCCGCTGGACGGTGTGTCATTCCCCGGCCATTTCCTGGTGCGGCTGCCGGTCGACGACGGGATGCTGGTGATGGACCCGTTCAACGGCGGGCGCCCGCTGGACGTGGAGGAACTGCGCGAGCGTGCGCGTTCGCACCTGGGTGGCGAGGTGCCTGACGACCAGGTGCTGGCACAGATCCTGGATGCCGCCCCGGCCCGCGCGATCCTGATGCGGATGCTGCGCAACCTGCACGGCGTGTACGTGGAGCGCGGCGAATGGGACCGCGCCGCACGCAGCGCCGACCGCCTGCTCAAGCTCGCCCCCGAACAGGACGACGCCCTGCGTGACCGCGGCCTGGCCTACCTGCAACTGGACTACCAGGCCGGCGCGCACCGCGACCTGCGCCTGTACCTGCAGCGCAATGGGCAGGCCACCGACGCGCAGTGGGTACGCGAAAAACTGGTGGAACTGGGCGGGCGCCTGCCGCGTCTGCATTGAGCGGGGATCGCCGGCGGCGCTTCAGATCTCGACCATCTCGAAATCGTCCTTGGTCACGCCGCAGTCCGGGCAGGTCCAGGTCTCCGGGACGTCTTCCCAGCGGGTGCCCGGCGCGATGCCCTCTTCGGGCAAGCCATCCACCTCGTGGTAGATGAAGCCGCAGACAACGCACATCCAGGTGCGGAAGGTGGTGGCGGTGGCGTCGGTCATCGGATAATCAGCGGCTGGACAGTACGGTGAATGGTCATTGTCCCACTCCCGCCGCCCTACCGGTAGCCATCCATGAATGCCCCCGCTTCCCCCGCCGCCCGCCCGCGCGGCCTGTACCTGCTCACCCCCGACGACGCGGACACCGCCCGCCTGCTGGCCCGCGTGGCCCCGCTGCTGGCCGGAACGACGTGGCTGCAGTACCGCAACAAGACCGCCGACGCCGACCTGCGCCGCGAGCAGGCCATCGCCCTGCAGGCGCTGTGCGCCGGGCATGGCGTGCCGTTGATCATCAACGACGATGCCGTGCTGGCCCAGGCCGTCGGCGCTGCCGGCGTGCATCTGGGCGGAACCGATGGCGACATCGGCGACGCGCGTGCCCTGCTCGGCCCGACCGCCATCATCGGTGCGTCCTGCTATGACCAGCTGGCCAACGCCGAGCGGGCCATCGCCGCCGGAGCCAGCTATGTGGCGTTCGGCGCCTTCTTCCCCACCACCACCAAGGTCACCCGCAGCCGTGCCACGCCGGACCTGCTGCGGCACAGCGCCGCACTGGGCGTACCGCGGGTGGCGATCGGTGGCCTGACGCCGGACAATGCAGGCCCGATCATCGCCGCTGGCGCCGATCTGGTGGCCGTGGTCAGCGGCGTCTTCGCCGCTGCCGACCCGCTCGCCGCCCAGCGCGCCTATCTCGCTTGTTTCCAGGATCCTTCCGCATGAACCACGACCAGTCCCACGCCCTGTTCACCCGCGCCCAGGCGCTGCTGCCCGGCGGCGTCAATTCGCCGGTGCGCGCGTTCAAGTCGGTGGGCGGCGAGCCCTTCTTCGTCGAGCGCGCCGACGGTGCGTACCTGTATGACGTCGACGGCAACCGCTACATCGACTACGTCGGCTCCTGGGGCCCGATGATCGTCGGCCACAACCACCCGACCGTGCGCCAGGCGGTCAAGCATGCGATCAACAACGGGCTGTCGTTCGGTGCGCCGTGCGCGGCCGAAGTGACCATGGCCGAGACCCTCACCCGGCTGGTCCCGTCGTGCGAGATGGTGCGCATGGTGAACTCCGGCACCGAGGCCACCCTGTCGGCCATCCGGCTCGCGCGCGGCGCCACCGGCCGCAGCCGCATCGTCAAGTTCGAGGGCTGCTACCACGGCCACGGCGATTCGTTCCTGGTCAAGGCCGGCAGCGGCATGCTGACCCTGGGCGTGCCCACCTCGCCGGGCGTACCGGTCGGCCTGAGCGAGCTCACCCTGACCCTGCCCTACAACGACTTCGACGCGGCCACCGCGCTGTTCGCCGAACAGGGCGCGGACATTGCCGGCCTGATCATCGAGCCGGTGGTGGGCAACGCCAACTGCATTCCGCCGCGCGAGGGCTACCTGCAGCACCTGCGCGCGCTGTGCACCCAGCACGGCACGCTGCTGATCTTCGATGAAGTGATGACCGGCTTCCGCGTTGCCCTGGGCGGTGCGCAGGCCCACTACGGCATCACCCCGGACCTGACCACCTTCGGCAAGATCATCGGCGGCGGCATGCCGGTGGGTGCCTATGGCGGGCGCCGCGATCTGATGGCGCAGATCTCCCCGGCCGGCCCGATCTACCAGGCCGGCACGCTCAGCGGCAACCCCGTGGCGATGGCCGCGGGCCTGGCGATGCTGGAACTGGTGCAGGAACCGGGGTTCCACGACCGGCTGTCGGCCGCCGCCGCGCGCCTGTGCGCCGGGCTGGAAGCCGCTGCCGCCGAGGCGGGCGTGGCGGTGACCACCAACCAGGTCGGCGCGATGTTCGGGCTGTTCTTCACCGACCAGAAGGTGGACACCTACGCGCAGGCCATCGCCTGCGACACCACCGCGTTCAACCGCTTCTTCCACGCGATGCTGGAGCGCGGCGTGTTCCTGGCGCCGTCCGCGTACGAGGCCGGCTTCCTGTCCAACGCACACGACGACAGCGTGATCGACGCGACCCTTGAAGCCGCACGCGAAGCGTTCAAGGTGGCCAAGGGGTAACGGCAGGCGGGTTTGCGGTCGCTACCTACCGGCCGCTTTGTCTCCGGGGTTCACCCGAAGACAAAGCGGCCTTTCATCAATGCGAAATGGCCGGGGAACGAGCAGAAGAAGGTGTAGTCGCCGCCCTTGCGCAGCGCGGCCGTCGCGAAGGTCACGCTGGTGCTCTGGCCGCCACCGATCACGGCGGTGTGGGCCAGGACGCGCGCGTCCTTCTTCGGCAGGTAGCTGTCGGCCAGCGTCATGCGCATGCCGGCCATCGCCACCGGTGGGTAGTCCGTGGTCTTCGTCAGCACCCAGTTGTGGCCCATCGCCGTGGCCGCCAGCGTGCCGGTATGGCGCAGGGTCAGCTTCACCTGGCTGCAGTCGGCCGCGACCTTGATCTCCTTCTGGCTGAAGCGCATCTGGTCGGTGCTGTCGACGCTGACCGCACACACACGGGCATGCGCGACAGGGGCAAGCATCAGGCCGGCGAGCAACACGGGGGCAAGCAGTTTCACAGCGTTCTCCATCAAGCGGTCGCAGCGATTCTAGACAGCGTCGGCGCAGGTGAGGTGCGACGGGATGTCGCAGCGCAGGGCAGCACTGCGTTACCGTAGACCATCGCGCTGCCCGTGAGCTCATCAATGCCGGTCGCCCTGGACTGCCTGCTGCTGGATTTCGATGGCGTGCTGGTCAACTACGCCCGGCACCTGCGCGTGCGCCATCTGGCCGCTGCCTGCGGGCGCACGCCGGCGGAGGTGCACGCCGCGTTGTTCGACAGTGGCCTGGAGCAGGAGCACGACGCCGGGCTGGACAGCGCGGTGTACCTGCAGCGGCTGGGCGACGCCCTGGGCGTGCCGGTCAGCGTGGCGCAGTGGCAGCAGGCGCGGATTGCAGCGTCACCACCGCAGGAAGGCGTGATCGAGCGCGTGCAGCAGATCGCACGCACCCTGCCGATCGCGATCCTCACCAACAATGGCGGACTGATGGCGCAGACGATACCGCGCATCCTGCCCAGCCTGGCCCCGATGCTGGCGGGACGTATCCTGTGCAGCGGCGAGCTGGGTGGGCGCAAGCCCGATCCAGCGATCTACCTGCAGGCGATTGAACGGCTGGGCGCACGGCCTGGCCATACCCTGTTCGTGGATGACTTGTTCGTCAACGTGCGCGGCGCACGGCAGGCAGGCCTGCACGCCGAAACCGCGCGCGACAGCCGCAGCGTGGGGAAGGTGCTGCGGCGCTACGCGTTGGCGTGAGGGTGGGTGGTACCCCGCCTGCGCAACCGCCACGCCCTTCTCAGCGAGACGCAATAAACGACTGCACCGCCGCGCGAAGCCGCTTCAGCCCTTCCGCGATCTCTTCATCGGTGATGTTCAACGCAGGCACGAAGCGCAGTACATCCGGGCCCGCCTGCAACGTCAGCAGACCCTGCTCGGCAGCATGATCCAGGATCGCGCCGGCCTGCCCGGCGAAATCCTTGTCCAGCACCGCGCCCAGCATCAGGCCACGACCGCGGACCTGGCTGAACACCTTGAACTCGTCATTGATCTTCGCCAGCCCATCGCGCAACGCCTGCGACTGGCGGCTCACGTTGCGCGCGATCTCCGGCGAGGACAGCTTGCGCAGCGCCACCCGGGCCACCGCGGCCGCCAGGGGGTTGCCGCCGAAGGTGGTGCCGTGCGCGCCGAACTGCATGGTCTCGGCGACCTTGGGGCCGGCCAGCATCGCGCCGATCGGGAAGCCGCCGCCCAGTGCCTTGGCCAGGGTCACGATGTCCGGCTTGATCTCATCCTGCCAGTGCGCGAACAGCGTGCCGGTGCGGCCCATGCCGACCTGGATCTCGTCGAGCACCATCAGCGCGTTGTGCTGGTCGCACAGCTCGCGGATGCGCTTCATGAAGCCCGGCTTGGCCGGCATCACCCCGCCCTCGCCCTGGATCGGCTCCAGCATCACCGCGGCCACATCGCCGGCGGCCATCGCCGTTTCCAGCTGCACCTCGTCGTTGAAGTCCACGTAGCGGAAGCCACCGGGCAGCGGCTCGTAGCCTTCCTGGTATTTCGGCTGGGCAGTGGCCGTCACCGCCGCCAGGGTGCGGCCGTGGAAGCTGCCGCGGAAGGTGACGATCACGCGCTGGTGCGCCGGGCGCCCCTGCGAGGATGCCCACTTGCGCACCAGCTTGATCGCCACTTCATTGGCTTCGGCGCCGGAATTGCACAGGAACACGCGCTCGGCGAAACGCGAGCTGGTCACCAGCTCTTCGGCCAGGCGCAGCGGCGGTTCGCTGTAGAACACATTGCTGGTGTGCCACAGCTTGCCGGCCTGCTCGATCAGCGCCGCCGTCAGATCCGGATCGTTGTGGCCCAGGCCACACACCGCGATGCCGGCGGCCAGGTCGATGAACTCGCGCCCCTGGTTGTCCCAGACGCGGGCGCCCTGGCCGCGTTCGAGCACCACCTGGCGCGGCTTGTAGACCGGCAGGTAGTAATGCGACAAGGACAGGAGCGGGTCGGCGGCAGCGGCGGTCATGGCGGTCAGGGGTCCGGGAAAGCGTCCATTCTCCCCCTCCACCGGCTGGGGCACAATGCGGCCCATGCAACCCTTCCGTGCCCCCCAGCTCAATCCCGCCACCGAGACCGGCTGGCGCCGGACCTGGTTCGACATCATCTACCGCCACGACACCCGGCCGTCGCGCAATTTCGACCTGCTGCTGGTCTACGCCATCATCGCCAGCGTGCTGGTGGTGATGTTCGACAGCGTTCAGCGCTTCCACATCGAACATGCCGACTGGCTGTACGTGGTCGAGTGGGGCTTCACGCTGCTGTTCACCGCCGAATACGTGCTGCGCCTGGCGGTGGTCAAGCGCCCGCTCCGGTATGCGTTCAGCATCTGGGGCATCATCGACGTGGCCTCGATCCTGCCCACCTACCTGTCGCTGTTCATTCCCGGCGCGCAGAGCCTGCTGGTGGTGCGCGCGCTGCGCATCCTGCGTGTGTTCCGCATCCTCAAGCTGACCCGCTACATCGAAGAAAGCGGCGTGCTGATGGAGTCGCTGTGGCGCAGCCGGCGCAAGATCCTGCTGTTCCTGTTCACGGTGATCACCATCACGATCATCGCCGGCACCCTGATGTACGTGATCGAGGGTCCCAACCACGGCTTCACCAGCATTCCCAGCAGCATGTACTGGGCCGTGGTGACCATGGCCACGGTGGGCTTCGGCGACATCGTGCCGCAGACCGTGCTGGGCCGTTTCGTCACCTCGGTGCTGATCCTGATCGGCTACAGCATCATCGCCGTGCCGACCGGCATCTATACCGCCGAGCTGGCCAGCACCATGCGCGATGCCGATCTGGCCGCGCGCCGCGATGCGCGCGGCTGCCCGAAGTGCGGCCTGGAAGGGCATGAGCCGGATGCGAAGCATTGCCGGCGGTGTGGGCATGGGTTGCCGGAGACGTTCAACACGTAGGGACACGCCATGCGTGTCTGCCCGATAGGCTTACAGCAGGTTGCTGCGTTGGACGAGGTCGTTGTACCTGTTCAACAGCCTCAGCGGCGAGCCGCTGGGGGCCAGGGTCGGGTGATCCAGCCACTGGGTTTCCAGCTTGCTGTACGGGGTCTTGTCACGCACGCGCGCCAGCCGTTCCTTGCTCTCGCGACGGAACTGCTCGGCCGACATCTCGAACGTGGACCACTTGGTGTCGTTCTGCGCCGGCTTGACCTTGGCATGCGCCTCGTCGGAGATCGCGTTGAACGCCGCAACCCGCTCGGCGCCTTCGGCCACGTCGAAGCCATCCTCGCCCATCGTCTCCACCAGCGTCTTGGCTTCGAGCATCATCGACAGGCGATAGAACTCCATCGTGCGCCCTTCGGCCTTCTCCAACGCGGCCAACTGCTCGCGCTGGGCCTGGTCGTTCTGCTTCTCCAGCGCGTCGCTGAAGGTCTCGCTCGCCGTGACGAAGGCGGTCAGCGCGGCCATCAGCGGCGCATGCATCTGCTTGCCCTTGGCGAAGCCGTCGTCCTGGAAATCCTCACGGTCGTAATAGTCGTGCGCGTCCTTGGCCAACGGCGCCATCGCGTGCAGTTGTGCCAGGTAGTCCTTGGCGGCGGCATCCAGTGCCGGCAGCTTCGGCTCGGCAGCCAGCGCGCGCGCGATGCTTTCGTCGCACTGCTTCAGCCGGAAGTCGTCCACCACCGTCGGGCCGTACCCGCGCGATTCGCGCCCGGTCGGACCGACGTTCACGTCCTTGATCCAATCGGTATACAGCGCGATGCCGCGATGCAGGTTGGCATCCATGCTGTTGTAGCAGTCGATGTAGTCGTTGAGCTTGACCGTCAACGACTGCTGCGCGTCCAACTGCCCGGCAGCCGCCTCGGCGGCAGGATCGGCCTTGGCCGGGGATTTGTCGCCGCAGGCCGCCAGGGCCAGGGCGATCGAAGCGGCCAGCACGGCCGCAGATACCACGTGCTTCATCAACATCTCCGTGTTGAAAACGTTTCCAGAGACGTGATTCTAGCAGCCCACGGCGATGCCGGTCGCCGCGCGCAGGTCACAGGAACAGGTCGGGCATCAACGGGCGCGACGGATCCACCGCATAGCCGCTGAGGTCGGTGATACCGGCCTGCGCCAATACCTCGTCATCGAGCAGGAACTGCCCGCTGAAACCGGCCGCATCCCGCGTGAGCACGGCGTGCGCGGCGTCGGCTAGGATCTCCGGCGTGCGGCAGCCGCCGATATCCACGCCTGGAATCATGTTGATGGCGTCAGTAGCGATGACCGTACGCGGCCACAGCGCATTGACCGCCACGCCCTGCGGCCCGAATTCCGCGGCCAGGCCCAGCGTAACGAAGCTCATGCCCATCTTGGCCAGCGTGTAACCGGTGTGCGGCGCCCACCACTTCGGGTCCAGGCTCGGCGGCGGCGCCAGGGTCAGGATGTGCGGGTTGGGCGCCTGCAGCAGGTGCGGCAGGCAGGCCTGCGCGCACAGGAAGCTGCCGCGCGAATTGACCTGCTGCATCAGGTCGAAGCGTTTCATCGGCGTATCCAGCGTGCCGCGCAGCCAGATCGCGCTGGCGTTGTTGACCAGGATGTCGATGCCACCAAAGGTATCCACCGCAGCGGACACGGCCGCGCGTACCTGGTCTTCCTCGCGGATGTCGCACTTCAGCGCCAGCGCCTGGCCGCCCGCAGCGGTGACGGCCTCAGCCGCGCTGTGGATGGTGCCTGGCAGTTTGGGATTGGGCACCGATGACTTCGCCGCGATGGCCACGTTGGCGCCATCGCGCGCCGCGCGCAGGGCGATGGCCAGACCGATCCCGCGCGAAGCGCCGGTAATGAACAGGGTCTTGCCTTGCAGACTGGCCATCTGGAATTCCTCGGGACGTAGGAACGCATTATGCCGCGCCCGTCAGGCGTTCATGCCCCCGAACGAAGCGCTGCCGGCTGGTTGATCCACCCGATCACGGCTTCGGCCCCTGCCCCTCGTTGTCTTCCCAATGCAGGATCTTCCGGGTCACGAACCGGTACACCGGCTTGCCCGTACGGAACCACAGGTCGCGCACCCACGAATGCCGCTTGAGCAGGCGCTTCTCGACCGGGGTCAGCGACTCGCGGCAGTACATGCGCTTGTGCTTGAGCAGGTGGCGCAGGTCTTCCCGTGCCAGCAGGCGCATCCAGCGCGAGCGCGGGTTGCCGATCACCGCCAGCTGGAAATCGATCAGCGCCGGTGAGCCGTCCTCGCGAACCAGCCAGTTGGCCTCCTTGGCCAGGTCGTTGTGCGCGATGCCGTGGCGGTGCACGCGTTGCAGCAGGCGGCGCGCGGCGCGGAAGTAGGCCAGGTCGCCGCGCGGCGGGCGCTGGTACATGGCGTCGCCGGCCATGTAGCTGCGGTCCAGCCAGCGGCCGTTCCAGGCCAACAGCGAAGGGGTGTCGGCCATGCCATCCAGATGCGCCAGCGCGCGCGCTTCGCGCCGGGCCAGCCACCACGCCGGCAGCCGCAACCACCACGGCGTGGCGCCCAGATCGCGGCGGACGAAGCGCTGGCCGTCCTGCTCCATCAACAGGATGCGGCCGAAGCTGTCGGCCTTCAGGGCGTGTGCGGCGGGCGGGAGCGGGCGATTCATGGTCGCCATTCTAGGCGGCAGATCACGTTCATTGACGACAGATGCCGCACATTGACCGCTGCTGGCCGGCAGTCAGTCACTTTGCTCCCCCTATAATCGACCGATGGACTCGTCATGGATCGATGCCACGCTTGCGTGGATCTCAGCTCACCCGGTGCTTGCCGGCGCGGTCATCTTCCTCATCGCCTTCTGCGATGCGGTGATCGTGCTGGGTGCCATCGTGCCTGCCCTGCCCCTGTTGTTCGCAGTGGGCGTATTCATCGGCCTGGGCCAGATCTCAGGGCCGTATGCGGTGGCGTGCGCGGCGCTGGGCGCCTTCGCCGGCGACGGCATCAGCTACTGGATCGGCCGCCGCTGGGGTGACCGGCTGCGCGGGGTGTGGCCCTTCAGCCGCTACCCGCAACTGCTCGACCGTGGCGAGACGATGTTCCGCCGCAATGCCTTCAAGAGCATCCTGGTGGCCCGTTACGTCGGCGCGATCCGCCCGTTCGTGCCCGCCATCGCCGGCATGATGGACATGCCTGCGATGCGCTACGTGCAGGCCAGCGCCATTGCCAGCCTGTCCTGGGCCGTGCTGTTCCTGGCCCCGGGCTGGGTGCTCGGCGAGGCCTACGACGCCGTGGCGGCGGTGGCCGGGCGGCTGGTGATGGTGCTGGCCCTGGTCGGCGTGGTCATGGGCGTGGTCTGGGCCATCGTGCTGTACGGCTACCGCTGGTCGGCCGCACGCATGGACAGCTGGCTGGCCAGCCTGCTGCGCTGGTCGCAGCGCCATCCCACCCTGGGCCGCTATTCGGTCTCCGTCTTCGATCCGCAGCGCCGCGAGTCGGTGCCGCTGGCGATGCTGGCACTGATGCTGCTGTTGCTCGGCTGGTGCTGGTTCGCGCTGCTGATGGCGGTGGTCGCGCACGGCGAGCCGCTGACGCTGGACCTGGCCGTACATGACGCGATGCTGGCGCTGCGCAATCCGCTGGCCGACTACCCGATGGCCGCGCTGGCCTCGCTGGGGGCCTGGCAGGTGCTGATGCCGGCCACTGCGGTGACCATGGGCTACCTGATCTGGCGCCGGCGCTGGATGGCGGCCGCACACTGGCTGGCCGCGCTGGCCTTCGGGCTGGCGCTGACCAAGCTGCTGGGTGCCACCGTGCACGTGGTGCGCCCGCCGGATGCGAGCAGCGGCTTCGGCTTCCCGTCGGTGTCGGTGACCATGGCCACCATCACGTTCGGCTTCTTCGCGGTGCTGATCGCCCGCGAGCTGCCCGGCCGTACGCGCGTCTGGCCGTACCTGCTGTCGGGCATCATCGTCAGCCTGATCGGCTTTGCCCGCCTGTACCTCGGCGCGCACTGGCTGAGCGATGTGATCGGCGGCATGCTGTTCGGCATCTTCTGGCTGCTGGTGCTGGGCATCGCCTACCGCCGCCGCTTCAACCGCTCGTTCTGGGTCAAGCCAGTGTCGTGGCTGTTCTACGGCACGTTCGCCGTGGCGGCGCTGTGGTATGCGCCGCGCAACATCGCCGTGAAGCTGGAGCGGTTCGAGCCGGCCCAGCCGGCGCCGGTCAATGTAGCCGCGCAGGCGTGGTGGGGCGAGCAGTGGCGCGAGCTGCCGTCGCGCCGCAATGAATTCGACGATGACCAGCGCTGGCCGCTGGATGTGCAGGTGGCCGGGCCGCTCGAGCCACTGCGGCAGCGCCTGGAAAGCCAGGGCTGGCGCGTGCAGCCGCAGGCCGGCTGGGAGCAGGCGCTGCTGATGCTGGACAAGTCGGCCACGCCGGACGAAGTGCCGGTACTGCCCGCTACGCTGGATACCCAGGTCGAATCGATGCTGTTGCTGCGCGCGGGCAACGCCCCCAACGAGATCTTCGCGTTGCGCCTGTGGCCTGCGCCCGCGCAGCTGCAGCCCGGCGACCAACCGCTGTGGCTGGGCAGCGCACAGACATTGCACTACCAGCAGCACTTCCACCTGATTGGCATGTGGCGGCCTATGCGCGGCATCGATCCGTCGCTGAAGGCGGTGCGCGATGCGCTGGAGGGGCTGCCGCAGCAGGTGGAAACGCATCCGGAAACCGGCATGCCGGTGTTGCGGGTCAGGACATATTGAGGCATCACGACCAACGGCCGTGATCTACCGGGGGGCGACTCGGTTGTGATTTAGCAGGTATGGTCGACCCGGTCGTGATCGACCGGGTGGCGCATCACCAGTTTTCGTCGATGCGGGTCGAGTTTGCCGGGATCCAGCGCAGCAGGTCGTCCAGACGCTGGTGCGGGTCGTCGTGCTGCAGCAGCTGCAGCCGCTGCGATTCTTCCAGCGGCAGCAGCTCGGCCAACCGCCAGCCCACCCACGCCGCCTCGTCCAGCTGCGCCGGATGGGTCGGGGCGAATGCACTGCCCGCCTGTTCGATGATGTGGCTCAGCACGGTGGCCAGCAACGCATGCTCCGGCCGCAGCTCGTCGTCAGGGTCCGGCAGCGCCCATTCGACCTCGGCCATGATCAGGCCGTTGTCGCGGACCCGCACCTGGCGTACATGGAAACGGCGGTGGCCGCGCAGCCGCAGCACCAGCACGCCATCGGCGCCCATGTCGAAATCATCGATGCGCGCCTCCACCCCGTGCGCCGCCGGTGTCGCCGGCGCGCCCACCTCATTGCCTTCCAGGATCAGGCAGACCCCGAACGGGATGTCCTGCCGGCTGCACTCGCGCAGCATGTCCAGGTAGCGGCGTTCAAACACCCGCAGGCCGAGCGCGGCACCGGGCAGCAGCACCGCGTGCAGCGGGAACAACGGCAGGGTGAAGGTGGAATCGGTCATGGCCATCAGGCCTGCTGCAGCTGGGCCAAGAAGCGACGCGGCGCGCCGTCGAAGCCACCGTTGGACATGAACACCACCTGGTCGCCCGGCTGTGCGACCTGCCCCAGCTGTGCAAGCAGCGCGTCGGTATCGGGGACGGCATGCGCCTGCCCGCGCACCGCGGCAATCACGCCGGCCGCATCCCAGGCCAGCTCGGGGCGGTGCAGGAACACCACCGCGTCGGCCAGCGCCAGCGACGGCGCAAGCGCGTCGGCATGCGCGCCCAGCCGCATCGAGTTGCTGCGCGGCTCCATCGCCACCACGATACGACGCGCCCCCACCTTCGCGCGCAGGCCTTCCAGCGTGGTGCGGATCGCGGTGGGGTGATGGGCGAAGTCGTCGTACACGGTGATGTCGGCGGCGGTACCGATCACCTCCAGCCGGCGTTTGACGCTGCGGAAGGTGGCCAGTGCCGGCATCACCGTGGCCGGGTCCACGCCCACCGCATGCGCCGCCGCCAGCGCGGCCAGGCCATTGAGCACGTTGTGGCGGCCCAGCAGCGACCAGCGCACTTCGCCCAGGGCCACGCCGCGGTGATGCACGATGAAGGCACTGCCATCGGCATTCACCAGTTCGGCGTGCCATTCCAGCGACGGATCGAAGCCGAACCGTTCCACCGGCGTCCAGCAGCCCATGGCCAGCACCTCGGCCAGGTACGCGTCTTCGCCGTTGACGATCAGGCGACCGCGCGCGGGCACGGTGCGCACCAGATGGTGGAACTGGCGCTGGATCGCGGCCACGTCCGGGAAGATGTCGGCGTGGTCGTACTCAAGATTGTTGAGGATCGCCACCAATGGGCGGTAGTGCACGAACTTGCTGCGCTTGTCGAAGAAGGCGGTGTCGTACTCGTCGGCCTCGACCACGAATTCGCGGCCCTGCCCGACCCGCGCGGACACGCCGAAATCCTCGGCGACGCCGCCAATCAGGAAGCCAGGCTCACGGCCGGCCGCCTGCAGCAGCCAGGTGAGGATGGTGGTGGTGGTGGTCTTGCCGTGCGTTCCGGCCACGGCCAGCGTGTCGCGGCCGGGCAGTACCTGCTCGGACAGCCACTGCGCACCGGAGATGTAGCGCTGGCCAGCGTCCAGCACCGCTTCCACGGCGGGATTGCCGCGCGACAGCGCATTGCCGACCACCACCTCGTCGCAGTCGCGGCCAACGCTGTCCGCCCGATAGCCCGGGTCCAGTGCAATCCCCAGCTGTTCAAGCTGGGTGGACATCGGCGGATAGATCGCCTGGTCGCTGCCGCGGACCGTATGCCCAAGTTCCCGCGCCAACGCGGCCACGCCGCCCATGAAGGTGCCGGCAATACCAAGAATGTGGATCGTGCTCATACCCGATTGTCGCCCAAAGCCCACCACGTTGGGGAGATGAGGCTGTAGCGCACCGTGCCCCCTGAGTCAGGGGGCCGCCGCGAAGCGGCGGGGTCTGGAGGCTGATAAGAAGGGGCCCATGGTTTGCGCAGCGAACCGTGGGGCGACAGCGCGCATGCGATGGCGCTCCCCTGTCAGGGAATCCCCGATAGCGATGTACTGTGAAGACGGACACAATTCACAGCGCCAGCCGCAATACCCCCGACGGTCCTACTCCCCAAGAGGCCATCCCCAGGGGGGCTCATATTGTGGGGCTCTGAGCAAGCCCGATCGCTGGCGCCTTACACCGCACGCCCGGATCCAACAGGACCGGGCGTGCGTGTGTAGGTTGAAGGACTTCAGCCCTTGATCGCCGCGTGGATGCGCGCTTCCACTTCTTCCAGCCCGCCCACGCCATTGACGCGTGCCAGGGTGCCGCGACCCGCATAGAAATCCACCACCGGCGCCGTCTGGTCGGTGTAGACCTGCAGGCGCTGGCGCACGGATTCGGGACTGTCATCGGCGCGGCCCTGCTCGGCCGCACGGCCGGCAATGCGCTCGACCAGCAGGTCGCTCGGCACATCCAGCTGCACCACGGCGTCCAGCGGCTGGCCGATCTTGGCCAGCACGGTATCCAGCGCGTTGGCCTGGGCCACGTTGCGCGGGTAACCATCGAGGATGAAGCCCTTGGCCACGTCGGCCTGGCCCAGGCGCGACTCGAGCATGCCCAGCAGGATGTCGTCGGACACCAGGTTGCCGGCGTCCATCACGGCCTTGGCCTGCTTGCCCAGCTCGGTGCCGGCGGCCACTTCGGCCCGCAGCAGGTCACCGGTGGAAATGTGCGCAATGGAGAAGTGTTCCTTCAGGCGCGTCGCCTGCGTCCCCTTGCCCGAACCGGGCGGTCCCAACAGAACCAATCGCATCAACCTGACTCCAACTTGGTAAAAAACGGAAGGGCGCGCGCCCCGGGATTGTCCACAATCACGCTGCACCGCAATACACGCACTTTACCTCATACCGGTAATGTCGCTGCAATGTCCTTCCCCCAGACCAAGGCCACACCATGTCCAAAGGTACCCTCCTCTACGCCCAGTCAGGCGGCGTCACCGCCGTCATCAATGCCACCGCGTCGGCGGTGATCAGTACCGCCAGGGCCAAGGGAATCAAGGTCTTGGCCGCGCGCAACGGCATCCTGGGAGCGCTCCGGGAAGAGCTGATCGACACCTCGAAGGAGTCGGCCGCCGCCATCGCGGCCCTGGCCCACACCCCCGGCGGCGCCTTCGGGTCCTGCCGCTACAAGCTCAAATCGCTGGAGGCCGACCGTGCCCGCTACGAGCGCCTGCTCGCGGTGCTGCGGGCCCACGATGTGCGCTGGTTCCTCTACAACGGCGGCAACGATTCGGCCGACACCGCGTGGAAGGTGTCCCAGCTGGCCAAGGCCTTCGATTACGACCTGACCTGCATCGGCGTCCCCAAGACCATCGACAACGACCTGGCGGTGACCGACACCTGCCCCGGCTTCGGTTCGGCGGCCAAGTACACGGCGGTGTCGGTGCGCGAGGCAGCCCTGGACGTGGCCGCCATGGCGGAAACCTCCACCAAGGTCTTCGTCTACGAGGCCATGGGCCGCCACGCCGGCTGGCTGGCCGCGGCCGCCGGGTTGGCCGGGAACGGCCCCGACGAGGCCCCGCACATCATCCTGCTGCCCGAGCGCGCCTATGACGAGGCCGCGTTCCTGGCCAAGGTGAAGCAGGTGGTCGACCGCGTGGGCCACTGCGTGGTGGTGGCGTCCGAAGGCATCCAGACCGCCGATGGCCGCTTCGTCGCCGATGCCGGCGGCGGCACCGATTCGTTCGGGCATACCCAGCTTGGCGGCGTGGCCTCGCAACTGGCCGCCCGGGTCAAGGACGCGCTGGGCTACAAGGTGCACTGGACCCTGCCCGACTACCTGCAGCGCTCGGCACGCCATATCGCCTCGAAGACCGACTGGGAACAGGCGCAGGCGGTCGGCAAGGCGGCCGTGCAGTACGCGCTGAAGGGCCAGAACGCGGTGATGCCGGTGATCGTGCGCAGCAGCGACGCGCCGTATCGCTGGAAGATCGAACCGGCGCCGCTGCACAAGGTGGCCAACCATGAGAAGAAGATGCCGGCCGGCTTCATCCGCCGCGATGGCTTCGGCATCACCGACAAGGCGCGCGCCTACCTGTCGCCGTTGATCAAGGGCGAGGCACCGTTGCCCTATGGCAGCGATGGCTTGCCGAAGTACGTGACGCTGAAGAACGTGGCGGTGAAGAAAAAACTGCCTGCGTTCGAGGCCTGAGGGACGCGCGGGTCAAACGTCGGTGAACCTCCACCCCACCGACGTTCAGACCTCCCGAAGCCGTGCGTCAGGCGTTCATGACCCCGGAACGAAGAGCAGACACGCGTGGGGTGTCCCTACGCACAGGGGATTCCATTCACCGGCACGCCTTCCCTTCCACCGTCAGCTTCGCCGCGAACATCGGTACCTGCGCGATCTTGCCGGCGGCGGCCTGCTTCTTGGCGTCTTCCAGGTAGATGCGCGACTGGCCCTGGCCGTCGAGTTCAGTCTTCTGCGCGACCGGCATCCGCCAGACCCGGACCACGGCCTGTTGCGCGGGACACGCAGCGCTGGGGACCCGGATCACGTCGTTGAGTTTCCAGCCCTTGGCTTCACTGGGCTGTGCCTTGTCGTAATCGACAAAGCGGGCGCGCGGCTGGCACTGCTCGCTGGTGCGCACCACGGCAAATCTGTAGGGCTGCGCGGCGTCACCGGTAAACACACCTTCCAGGCGGGCGCAGGCCTCGGGGATCTGGCGCAGGGTGTGGGCGGCGTTGACGGCCTGGGGGGCACCGACCGCGCGCTGCAGCTCGGGGGTCTCGGCCGCGGTGGCGGTGAGGGTGGGCAGCAGGGCCAGCAGGATGAGGTGGCGTGGGGACATGGATAAGTCTCCGTTTGGGTGCTGGGAGGCTGGCATTGGGTGGATGAACGGTGTGGCAAGGCGTCGCGCCGGGTGGGACGTGTCTGGTTGCCCGCCATGAGCTGGCACTACCCCTCGCGCGTGTTGCCTTTGGCGCGGGGTGGGTTGTCTGGCGACGTGAGATGGTCGTTTCGCTCCATTTCACTGCATACTCGGGCCACCAGGGATTGCTGAACAAAGCCACACGCTTGATGACCGGGCACGGTCTGAACGGGTTGGTCCACAGTTGCAGCCCGTTGTGCCCCGCGTGGTGAGGTTCATCCGTCAACTGGATGCCATCCATCACCCGGGAGGGGACATGCTGGAACGTTATGGGCTTTCTCTGGCGCTGTTCTGCGCCATTCTCGCGATTCTCTACGGCATCGTGTCGGCACGCTGGATCCTCCGGCAACCGGCTGGCAATGCCCGCATGCAGGAAATCGCCGCCGCCATCCAGGAAGGCGCGCGCGCCTACCTCAACCGTCAATACCTCACCATCGGCATCGCCGGCGTGGTGCTGTTCGTGCTCGTCGGCATCTTCCTGAGCTGGTACACGGCGATCGGTTTCGCCATCGGTGCGGTGCTGTCCGGCGCGGCCGGGTACATCGGCATGAACGTGTCGGTGCGCGCCAACGTGCGCACCGCCGAGGCCGCACGCCGTGGCCTGAGTGCGGCCATGGACGTGGCGTTCCGCGGCGGCGCGATCACCGGCATGCTGGTGGTCGGGCTGGGCCTGCTCGGGGTGGCCGGTTACTACGCGCTGCTGCTGCGGCTGGGCCTGGAGACGGCGGAGGCGCTGCACGCCCTGGTCGGGCTGGCGTTCGGTTCGTCGCTGATCTCGATCTTCGCGCGCCTGGGCGGCGGCATCTTCACCAAGGGCGCCGACGTGGGTGCCGACCTGGTGGGCAAGGTCGAAGCCGGCATTCCCGAGGATGACCCGCGCAACCCGGCGGTGATTGCCGACAACGTGGGCGACAACGTCGGTGACTGCGCCGGCATGGCCGCCGACCTGTTCGAGACCTACGCGGTGACGGTGATCGCCACGATGCTGCTCGGCAGCCTGATGATCGCCGAAGCGGGCCGCAACGCGATCCTGTACCCGCTGGTGCTGGGCGGCGTATCGATCATCGCCTCGATCATCGGCGCGCTGTTCGTCAAGGTGAAGCCCGGCGGGTCCATCATGGGCGCGCTGTACAAGGGCGTGATCGTCTCGGGCGTGCTGGCCGCGATCGCGTTCTATCCGATCACCCTGCAGCTCATGCCGGACAATGCGCATGGCGCCTTGAACCTGTACATCTGCGCGCTGATCGGGCTGGTCCTGACGGGGTTGATCGTGTGGATCACCGAGTACTACACCGGCACGCAGTACAAGCCGGTGCAGCACGTGGCGCAGGCCTCCACCACCGGGCACGGCACCAACATCATCGCCGGCCTGGGCGTGTCGATGAAGTCCACCGCGCTGCCGGTGATCGCGGTGTGCGCGGCGATCTGGCTGGCACACTTCCACGGCGGGTTGTATGGCATCGCCATCGCCGCCACCGCGATGCTGTCGATGGCCGGCATGATCGTGGCGCTGGACGCGTACGGGCCGATCACCGACAACGCCGGCGGCATTGCCGAAATGGCCGAGCTGCCCCCGGAGATCCGCGAGATCACCGATCCGCTTGATGCCGTAGGCAACACCACCAAGGCAGTGACGAAGGGTTACGCGATCGGTTCGGCCGCACTGGCCGCGCTGGTGCTGTTCGCCGACTACACCCACAACCTGCAGGCGGCCAATCCCGGAGAGGTCTTCGCCTTCGACCTTTCCGACCACACGGTGATCATCGGCCTGCTGATCGGCGGCCTGATTCCGTACCTGTTCGGCGCGATGGCGATGGAGGCCGTGGGCCGGGCGGCCGGTGCGGTGGTGGAAGAAGTACGCCGACAGTTCCGCGAGATCCCCGGCATCATGGAGGGCACCGGCAAGCCGCAGTACGACCGCGCGGTGGACATGCTGACCCGCTCGGCTATCCGCGAAATGATCGTGCCCTCGCTGCTGCCCGTGGCAGTACCGGTGGTGGTCGGCCTGCTGCTCGGGCCGCGCGCGCTGGGTGGGCTGCTGATCGGCACCATCGTCACCGGCCTGTTCGTGGCGATTTCGATGACCACCGGCGGCGGTGCCTGGGACAACGCCAAGAAGTACATCGAGGACGGCCACTTCGGCGGCAAGGGCAGCGAGGCGCACAAGGCGGCGGTCACCGGCGATACCGTCGGCGATCCCTACAAGGACACCGCCGGCCCGGCGATCAATCCGCTGATCAAGATCATCAACATCGTGGCGCTGTTGCTGGTGCCGTTGTTGTAGAAGGTTCCGGGGCCCCCGACCCACGGTCGGGGGCTACCCTGCGCGGCGCCGGAACCCGGTAGAGCCACGCCCTGCGTGGCTGCGCAGTGCCCGAACCCGGTAGAGCCACGCCCTGCGTGGCTGCGCAGTGCCCGAGCCCGGTAGAGCCACGCCCTGCGTGGCTGCGCAGTGCCGGAGCGGAGAGCAGCCACGCAGGGCGTGGCTCTACGGTAGCGGGGTCGGGCGTGAGAGCACATACGCCGCGCTTGCGGCGAAGAACACGCCCACCCCCAGCAGCAACGGCCACGATGGCCTTGCCCCCCAGCAGAACATCGCAAAGCCGAAGGCCATGCCGCCGGCGGCAAATGCCTTGCCTTTGCGGCTCACCGCGCCCTGCTCGCGCCAGGCCCGCAGCGACGGACCGTAGCGCGGATGCTCCAACAGCCTGCGTTCAAAGCGCGGTGAGCTGCGCGCGAAGCACCCCACCGCCAGGATCAGGAAGATGGTGGTGGGCATCACCGGCAGCAGCGCGCCGATGACGCCCAGCGCCACCATCAACCCCCCCAGGCAGAACCAGAGCCAGCGCATCAGCGTGAGGCGAAGCGGCGGCGCGCGGTCATGCGAATTCCAGCTCGACGTGGTCGTGGACGCTGCGAAACGCCGCGTCGGCCGCGTCGATCACCTGCTGTTCCTCCGCCTCGCTGAGGACCACGCCATCCAACGCGGCGGTGAACGCGCGCCAGTGACGCGCGGCGCCGTCCGGGTGCGCGGCCAGATGGCGCGCGCCGAAATCGGCATCCAGGCCCAGCCGCGCCGCCATCTTGTAGAGGATGGTGCCGCCGAGGTTGGAGCCTTCGGCGACGTACAGCCAGCCCAGCGCCGAGGCCAGCGGCAGGTCCGGGGCCAGCCGCAGCGGCACCGGTCCGGGCAGGCTCTGCTCAAGGTCGCGCAGGTCGCGGGTGACCTGCGGCAGGCGCCGGCGTTCGGCAAGGTCGGGCAGCAGCGCATCCAGCGCCGCGTTTGCGTACAGCGCGTCGATGTCGCGGTGGAAGCGGAACTGCACGCGCAGGAACCGCGCGAAGTTCGCGCGGTCGGCAAAGATGTCGCCTGCCATGATCCGCTTGTCCAGCGCGCCATGGCTGTCGCGGGTGGCAGCCTTCAGGCGCTGGCTGCGGGTGGCTTCTACGGTATCGGTGGCAATCATGGCATTCATGCTGGAAGGGATCGGCCGCGCCGCACGCCGCCGGGGATGCCCCGACAGTGTGCACACGCGGATAAGACGTGCGCCAGAGCCGCAGCCCCAAGACGGAATGCCCGCTCCCCCATTCCGGCGATGCGCTCGTCACCTGGCAATGCGGATAATGGCGCCTACCCACGCCTACGAGGATTGCCATGATGGACACCACCGAGACGCGCATGACGACCCTGTTCCAGCAGTTGGGCCTGGACGAGAGCGAGGCGGCCATTGCCGCGTTCATCGAGCAGCACCAGCTGGCGGCCGATGTGCGGGTGCATGAGGCGGCGTTCTGGAGCGACAGCCAGCGCCAGTTCCTCAACGAGCAGCTCAAGGCGGATGCCGAGTGGGCCATCGTCGTCGACGAGCTCAACGAAGCCCTGCATGTCGATGCCGTGGCGGCCCAGACCGGCCACTGACGCGGGTCAAGGGCGGGGCACGGTCGCTGCCGTGCCACGCCCTGTTGTTGATGCGGCCACGCAGGGCGTGGCCCTACGCCCTCAGTAACGCCAGGTGACGGCCAACCGCATGATCCGGCCCGGTGCCGGCATCACGCCCAGCGCCAGCGGGTCCAGGTAGTAGCGATCGGTCAGGTTGTCCACGTTGACGTCCAGCGCGAGCCTCTCGCTGGCCTGCCAGCTGGCGAACACATCGACGATGGTGGCCGGGCGGTAGAGCTGCTGGATCGCCGACAGGCCCACGTTCCATTCCTTGTCCAGGGTGCTGATCGGGCCGCCGTTGTGGATGACGCGGGTGCCGAAGCTCAGCCGCTGGTCGATCACGCGCGCGCCCAGCGTCAGGTTCGCGGTGTAGCGCGGCGGGTTCTGCGTGTTGCTGTACGAGCCTTCGAAGCCACCATCCACGCAGTCCGGTGTGTTGGCCAGCTCCTCGATCCTGCGCTGCACGCCGTACGCGCGACGCTCGGCGGCGATGTCCGGGGCGCAGGTCTTGGCCTCGAAGTAGTAATGCGCCGACAGGTCGGCGAATACCTTGCCGCCGTCATAGCTGGACTGGAATTCCAGGCCGGACACCTTGAACCGGTCGATGTTGCGGATGTACCCCGCCGACAGCGTGCGGTAGTCGCGGGTGATCAGGTCGTCGATGCGGGTGTTGAAGTACGCCAGCTTGAACGCCGCCTGGTCGCCGGCACCGAACAGATCATTCCTGACCGTGCTCACGCCCACTTCCCAGGTGCCCGCGCGCTCCGGCTTGAGCTCGTCGCCGACCGGCTTGGCGGCGGTGAACAGGCCCAGCGTGCTTTCGAACAGACTGGGCAGCTTCACGCCTTCGGCGTACTTCACGTAGACCATCGTCTCGTCATTGAAACGGTAGGTGACGCTGGCCGTGGGCATGAACGCGGTGTCGGTGCGCCGGATCGGCTGCGACCAGGTCCAGCGGGTGGGCACGATCAGGTCTTCGGTGGCGGTCACATCGTGGAAGTTCCAGCCGCTGATGTCGGCCACGGTGCCCTTCTTGTACGGCGAGGCCAGCAGCGAGGCTTCGGTGAACTGGCCGTTCGCATCCGGGTACCAGTTGAGCATGGCGATGCGCTGCGCACGCCACGCCGGCAGCGCCGGGTTGCCGTTGAGCAGCTGGGTGTAGCGGTACTGGCCGATCACCTCCTCGCCGTCCGGCGTGGCCAGCCGGTTGCGGTCATGGATGCTGACGCGGTTGAAGCGCCCGCCCACCAGCAGTTCCCAATGCGCGTCGGGCAGCCACTTCATCGAGGCCACCGCGCTGTATTCCTTGCGCCCGGCGTTGCGCAGGAACCGGTTGTTGATCAGGTCGTCATGCATGATCGGCGCGTTGCGGCCCGGGCCGACGTCCTCGTCGCTGTAGGACACGCCGTAGTCGAAGGTGAACAGACCGGCGCTGTCGGTGGCCACGTGGGTGGTGTTGGACACGTCCAGGCCGAACCGCTCCTGCGTCATGTCGTTGCGGTAGGCGTCCTTGTAGCCCGGGTCGGTATTGAAGGTCGGGCCGTCATACCACTCCGTGCGGCGGTCGAAATACCACGGAGTGATGCCGGTCAGCCCGTTGTACATCAGGCTGTTGGCGTCGGTGTACCAGAGGTTGGCCTTCAGATCGACAGCGTCATTGTCCGGATTGAAGCGGTAGCGCAGGCTGTAGGCATCCATGTCCACCCTGCCCGGCTCCCACTGCGGCACCCGGTCGCGGTCCACACGGATGATCTGCGACGCCATGATCTCGCCCTGGCGGCCGCTGTAACGGCGGTAGCCGGCTTCCAGGGTCTGGCTGTCATCGATCCGCCAGGTGCCCTTGAGCAGCACCGAGTTGGACTTGGACGAGGTGTTGAAGACCTCGGTATTGGGCGGATTCAGCGGTGCCAGCGTGCGCCGGGTCTGCGGGAAATCGTCGTAACCGTGTTTGCCCGCGTAGTAGTTGCCGGTGTCGCGCCAGGCGTAGGCGGCGACCAGGTCGAACCGGTCCCAATGCTTGGCACCGGCAATGTTGAAAAACTGCCCGCCCAGGCTGTTGCGGTGGGTTCCCGGCGTACCGCCGTAGGCCGGCAGGTCACGCGCGCTGCCGTTGGACACGCCGCTGCGCACGCGCACGCCGCTGTCCTGCCCGTCGCGCAGCACGTCGCCGGCCTTGAGCGTCTCCATGTCCACCACGCCGCCGATGCCGCCGGACGCGTTGGCGCCCAGGCTCGGGCCCTTGGTGACGGTGAGGCTGGAGATCAGGTCCGGGTCCAGGTAGGTGCGCTGCGACTGCCCGGCATACCCGCGATAGGTATCCATCGTGGACTGGCCGCCGTCGATGATCACCGGTATGCGGCTCTGGCCCTGGATGCCGCGGATGTTGAGGTCCAGGGCGTTGGCGCTGCGCGGGTCGCCTGCGGTGACACCCACCACACCCTTGACGATGTCGGCCGTGGAGGTGCCGCGGAAGCGCTCGATGGTGGCGCGCGGCACGAACACGCTCGAGCCGGTGGTGCGGTAAACATCCAAGGCGCGTTCGGCATCGCTGCCGGCATCCATCAAGTCGCCGGCCACGCGCAGTGTGTCGGTGAAGATCACGCCATCGGCCTGCGCGACGGGCGGCGCACGCTCCAGCGTCACCGCGCCGGGACCCACCTGCCGCACCACCAGCCCACTGCCCTGCAGCAACTGCGCCAGCGCGGCGTGGTCATCGAGCGAGCCGCTCACCGCCGTGGAGTTCACGCCTGCGGCGAGGGACGCCGGATAGGCGACCTGCACGCCCGACTGGCGCATGTAGCTGCGCAGCGCGTCGGCCAGCGATTGGGCGGGAATGTCGAAGCGATGCGCGGCGGCCATCACGCCGCTGTCAGCGGACTGGGCCAGGGCCGGCAGCGCGGTCAGCGACGCCAGGCCGGTGGCGAGCAGCGCGATGCAGAGACGGGACGGGCGCGGAAGCCGGCCCGGTCGGGAAGTAAGTCGCATGATGAAACCTGTTGAAAAGGCGATGCCGTGGACACGGCGTCCCCGCACGGGGTGCGGGCGCTGCGACGTACGTGGCGGCGGCGGGTACGTTCGGGGGTAAGACGGATGGAAAAGGTGCTTCCCCAAGACCACTTCAGCGCGCCGCAGGCGCCACGATCGCCACGCCCATCGGCAGGCGCGTGATCTGCAGCCCGGCAGACACGGCCAAGGCATCCAGCGCCTGCTCGGGCTGGTCCACCCGCAGCGCGGCATTGACCGCCGGCAGCGCCGACAGGTCGCCACGCACGAAGGTGGGGCCGGCGCGATAGCGCGCGATCTGCGCCACGGCAGCGTCCACGTGGCTGGCATCCAGCAGCAGTTCCCCCTCGCGCCAGGCGGCGATCTGGTCCGGCGCCACATCACTGCGCCGCAGGACCGTGCCGCCGGGCGAGAAACCGGCGCGTTGCCCGGCCAGCAGGTAGGTCCAGCCGCCGTCGCCGGTTGCCGCGACCCGCACTTGGCCCTGCGAGACCTCGGTGTCGACGCCGTGAGCCGTGCGGGTCACCACGAACGCGGTCGCGATGTCTTCCACCACGCCGCCCTGGGCGGTGACCCGGAACGGCTGCGGGTGGCCGGGCGCGACCTCGAACCAGGCCTGCCCGCGCAGCAGGCGGATGCTGCGCTGCGCGTCGTCGTAATCCACGGCAATCGCCGACCCCGCATCCAGGACCGCGCGGCTGCCATCGGGCAATGCAACCGTGGCCACATCGGTGGTCGTCACGTAGTCGGCGCGCAGGCGCAGCCAGGCATCCGGTGCGACCCAGACCAGCGCCAATGCCGCCGCTGCAGCCATGGCGATGCGCGCCACACGACGACGCGGCCGCACCGGTTGTGCCGGCGCCTCACCCACGGCGCGCCATAGCTGGCGCTCGAATTCGAAGGCGCGCCGGTGCCCGGGGGCCGACAGCCAGCGTTCGAATTCCTGCATGCGCGGCTCATCCACCGCGCCGGACGCAAGCCATGCGATCCAGGCCTGCGCTTGTTCGGCGAGCAGGTCGGAATGAGGCGGCGATGGTGGTGGCGTTGTGATGTGCGGCGGGCTCATGGCTGGCGTGGCAGGGGCGGCGTCAGGCGTTGCGTGCCCACGCCAGTCGTCGCAGCGCGGCACGTACATGGTTTTCCACGGTGGTCACCGACACCCCCTGACGCCGGGCGATGTCCGCCTGGGTCAGCCCCTGGAGCCGGTTGAGGCGGAAGATCGTGCGGGTGGGCTCGGGCAGATGATCGGCCGCGGTCAGTACCCGCTGCAGCGCATCCTGTGCCATCGCCTGCTCTTCCGTAGACAACACCTCATCCGGCCCCCACAGGTAGTGGTCGGCGAGCAGCCGCGCGCGGCGGCTGCGCTCCCGGCCATGATCGGTGGCAAGGTTGGTGGCCAGACGGTACAGATAGGCGCGCGGGTTGTCGATTGCCACGCCGCCCTCCACGCCGCGCGCCTTGAACCAGATGGCCTGGATCACATCTTCGGCACTGCCATCGGTGCCCAGGATGCGCTGCACCAGGCGCAGCAGCGCCGGGCGTTCGCGGATCAGCAGTTCAGTCAAGAGGGATGCGTTGGACGACATGCGGTTGCGGCGGGACGGGCCGCGCCGGTCAAGCCTGGGAAGGGAGCCGCGGCATGTTACCCCTCAAATGAGAATGAGTCACGTTAAGGAGTCCGCGGCGGCTGGTGCAGGGTGAGGCAGTCGCCCACTGCGTCGTAGACACTGGCATCGGCACCGGGAAGGCGCGCGAAGATCGCGTTCGGTCCGGCCAACGCGCTGAACAATGTCTCGATCGATGTTCCTGCCGGAATCGGCAGCCGACACAGCCAGGTGGGCTGCCGCGCCACGATGCGGCCGGTGTCTTCGTCCACCTCGACCTCGCTGGCGGCAAACGCCCAGCGGCACTCGCTGACCGTTCCGGTGGCACGCTCCACCGCGCAGCGCAGCCGGAAGGCTTCGATGTCGCTGAACTCGCCTTCGCAGAAGGTGTCGGCACAGACATCGTCGAACCCGCGTTCCAGCCGGCGACGGAGGTCATGGAACCTGTCCCAGTTGGCCTGCACCGTGGGGAAATCGACCAGGTCGATGTGGGTGGGTGCCGCAGCGGCCGGCGCCGGGGTGAGCGCAGCGGCCAGCAGTACCGGCAGCAACAGCAGTGACGTCTTGATCATCGAATGACTCCTTGAAGGTGGACAGCGGGTATCAGGGCAGGCAGGCCTGCAACGCGTCGAACATGGAACGACCCGATCCCGGGAGGGGGTTGAACAGGTGGCCCGAGCTGCCCGGCTGCCAGTCGATCGCGGCCAGGAAGGTGGTCACCGGCAGCCCGCGCGGCAACGGGACCGGGCAACGCCAGTGGCGGATGTCGGTTCGCAGGGCGCCGGTGCCGGGGTGGACGTGGTCGCGGCTGGCCGCGACCGGCAGCCGGCACTCCCGGATGCTGTCGGTGCGGGTATCAACGACGCAGCTGAGGCGCAGGAGGCGGTAGTTATCGTAGCCCCCCTCACAGAAGAAGTCCGGGCATATGTCATTGAATTCATAGATGATCCACCCATTGAAACCATGAAATGGGCTATCGCCGATCGGCTCACCGGGCCCCCGCCAGTCGGCCAAGTCGATGTAGCGCGGCGGCGCGGCCTGCACGGCGAGCGGCAACAGCGCGGCGGCACCGGCGACCAGGCAGCGGAGCATGAAATGGGCAGCAGGCATGGACGGCCTCGGGGTTCCAGGGGCTTCCACGGTGCGCCTGGGCCACGGCGGTGAGGATCAGCCACTACCGCGCTGGAGGGTCGGGAAGCGCCGCCGAACGGGGTCAGTGGCGGCAGGCCAGCACGGCGGGCGGCAAACGCATAAAATGGGAGGTCTTATCGCGCCATCCCCCCTCTCGGAGCACACCATGGGTCTGGAACTCGTCTCGCCCGGCAAGAACCCGCCGGAAGAAATCAACGTCATCATCGAGATCCCGAAGGACTCGGAGCCGGTCAAGTACGAAGTGGACAAGGAAACCGGCGCGATCTTCGTCGACCGCATCCTCTCCACCCCGATGCGCTACCCGTGCAACTACGGCTACGTGCCGAGCACCCTGTGCGGCGATGGCGATCCGGCCGACGTGCTGGTGGTGCTGCCGCTGCCGCTGGTGCCGGGTTCGGTGGTGCGCTGCCGTCCGGTGGGCGTGCTGAAGATGAGCGACGAAGCCGGCAGCGACGAGAAGATCCTGGCCGTGCCGATCTCCAAGGTGTTCAGCGGCTACGCGCACGTGGAAGACATCGAGCAGGTGTCCAAGCACTGGCTGGAGCGCATCGGCCACTTCTTCGAGCACTACAAGGACCTCGAGAAGGGCAAGTGGGTCAAGCTGGACGGCTGGGGCGGCGCCGCCGAAGCCAAGCAGATCCTGGTCGAAGCGCACCAGCGCTACCTCTCCAGCAACGCCTGAGTCTGAACCACCACGCTCCGGCGCCCGCCGCCGGAGCGATGGACATCACGTTTCTACAATGCGGCACATCACTCTTTGTGCCGGATTGGGTACATTGCGACTTCAACACCGTCCACGGTGCGTTTCACCGTGGTCACCCAGGGGACTGTGTCGTGCGTATTCTGCTAGTTGGGGACGAAGCCAGCCTGTCGGCTGAGCTGATGGATTTCATTGCCGATCTTGGGGAAGAGTGGCAGCCGATGACCGCGGCCGATGGCCAGTCGGCCATGACCATCGTGGCGTCCACGCCGATCGATGCGGTGATTGCCTGCCCTGTTCTGGCCGATCTCACGGCCACCACGCTGCTGGGCCAGATCCGGACGCTGCGTCCGGAGACGATCCGCATCGCGCTGGTGGATGCGGCCCAGGGCAACCGCCCGCCGCCGGCCCGCCTGATTGGCGTGGCCCACCGTTTCCTGCCGTTGCCATTGGCACCGGAAGTGCTGCTTGAGGCACTGACCAGCCTGGAAGAGCTGCGCGAACTGCTCGACAGCGCGCGCCTGCGCAGCGCCATCGGCCGCATCGAGAAGCTGCCCTCGCCGCCGCACCTGTACCTGAGCCTGACCCAGGCCCTGGAGCACGACGACGACACCGACACCGCCGATATAGCCAAGCTGGTCTCGGCCGACCCGGCCATCGCGGCGAAGGTGCTGCAACTGTCCAATTCGGCCTTCTTCAACAGCGGCCGCACCATTTCCGACCTGCGCAGCGCGGTGAACCGACTGGGTCTGGCGACCCTGCGCGACCTGGTGCTGGCCAGCGAAGTGTTCTCGGCTTCGCCGTTGTCCGGTGCCGAGCGCAATGCGCTGCAGCAGCGTGCGCTGCTCGCGTCACGACTGGCGGCCAAGCTGTTGCCCGAATCCAGCGCCGAACTGGGCGCCACCGCCGCGCTGCTGGCCGACATCGGCCTGCTGCTGCCGGGTGTGCGCAATGAACGCACCGAGGCTGAGAACGACGACCTGCGCCCGGGCCACAGCGAAGCCGGTGCCTACCTGCTCGGCCTGTGGGGCCTGCCGATGCCGATCATCGAAGCGGTGGCGTTCCACCTGCAGCCGCAGCGCTCCAACACGCGCAGCTTCTGGGTGACCGGTGCGGTGCACGTGGCATTGGCGCTGGTCAACGGCGACCCGGTGGACGAAGAGTACCTGCAGCGTGCCGGCGTGCTGGCGAAGCTGCCGCAGTGGCGCGACCACGCCAACGGGTTGATGGGGTTGGCTACTGCGGACGCCTGAGGCGTCCTGCGAAAATCAACGGCCCGGCCAACGGCCGGCGCTACCGGAAAAGCCGACCGTGAAGGTCGGTTTTTTTTTGCCCGTCGGGCAAAGAAAGAGGGCGGACCTTGCGGTCCGCCCTCCGGGTGTTGCTACAGCAGTTCGATGGATCAGAACTTCTGGGTGTACTTCAGGTAGTAGAAACGACCGATGTCGAAGCCGCCGTAGTACGAGAAGCTCGAGTTCGGCTGGCTGTACATGACCGGGCCTTCGTGGTTGAACACGTTGTTCGCGCCGGCCGAGATGGTGGCATCCCACGGGGTGTTGTAACGCACCTGCAGGTCGTGGAACGTGTTCGAACCGGTGTTGCGCACCGGAATGGCCAGCGTGTACGCCGACTGGAAGCTCGGGTTGTTGCACTCCGGGCCGCCGTCGATGTCGTACGCGCACTCTTCCTTCAGGCCGGAGTAGTAACGCACGCCCCAGTTGACGCCGAAGTTGCCGTAGCTCCAATCGACATTCAGGTTCGAGCGGACGCGGAAGTTCGCACCCCAGTCGCCCGTGCCCCAGCCGGTGTGCTGCTCGACGGCGGTCTGGTCTTCGTTGTCACGCTTGTACTCGAGGTAGTCCACATAGGTGGTCTTCCAGTCGATGAGGATGTTGCCGAAGGACAGTTCCGGCAGACGGTACTTGACGCCCAGGTCGTAGCCAGCGGTTTCCTGGTAGCCGCCGTTGATCAGCGTACGGGTCACGTCAACAACCTGGCCCGAATCGGCGTCACGCACGAAGCGGTTGCAGGCGTTGGCGTTGTTCAGCACGTAGCACTGGTTGAGGATCGAGGTGACCGACTCCGCCGCGATGACGTTGTTGATCCGGATCTTCCACCAGTCGAGGCTGATATCCAGGCCCTGCACGAAGTTCGGGCTGTAGACCAGGCCGACGGTCCAGGTCTTGGAGGTTTCCGGGGTCAGCTCTTCATTGGAGCCGGACAGGTACGCGTAGTTCGACTGCGCACCGGCGCCCGAGGCGTCAACACCGCCCGACGCTTCCTGACGGAAGTTGGCCGGCACGACAGCCGCGCAACGAGCCGCAACGTCGCCGTTGCGCACGGCTGCACCGAAGGTGGTGTCGCACGGATCGGTGTACTTGTCGAAGGTTTCCGAGGTGCCGCCGTACAGATCAGCCACGGTCGGCGCACGGAAGCCGGTCGCGTAGGTGCCACGGACCAGCAGGTCGTCGATCGGCTTCCACTTCAGGCCGAACTTGCTGTTGATCGTGTCGCCGAAGGTGTTGTAGTCCGAGTAACGGCCAGCCATGTCGACCGACAGTTCTTTGGCGAACGGCAGGTCAGCCAGGATCGGCACGTTCAGTTCGAGGTAGTACTCGTCCAGCTTGTAGCCGCCGGTGGTCGGCGCGCCGGCCAGATCGGTGCTCAGACCCGACTGCAGAAGGGCGTCCGGGCTGTAGTTGGCATCCTCTTCACGGTGCTCGTAGCCGGTTGCGAACGACAGGTCGCCCGCCGGCAGGGTCACGATGGAGCCGCTCAGGTTGGCGCTGTACACCTTGCTGGTGGTAACCGAGGTGTCGTGGCTCGGCAGGAACAGGTAGTTCCGCAGTGCCTCGTTGTCCAGCGAACCCTGGCCTGCGGTGCCGTACGGCAGCAGCGGGTTCCACGGGGTGCAGCCAGCGATCGGGGCGGCGGCCGAACCGCACTGAGCCACGCCATTGGCATCGATGTACGACGCACCCACGGCGTTCTGCACATTCGGAATGAACAGGTTGCCGGTGCCGGTCTTGACGCCCTTGTTCCGGTTGTAGACGTAGCCCACATCCCAGTCGAAGTACTTGTCAGCGAACTCGAACGACCCTTCCAGACCACCGCTGAAACGGAAGGTGTTCAGCTCGGACTTGGTCTGGCGCGGCATTTCCCAGGTACGACGCATGAAATTGACGTCGGTATCCAGCGGGTTGAAGACGCTGTCGGCCGACAGCGGGGTGTCATACGCGACCGAACGGTACGGATAACCGGCGATCTGCTGCAGTGCTTCGCGCTCGGTGTACAGAACGCTGGCGGTACCGCGGATGCTGTCGGTGAAGTCGAACTGACCGTTGCTGAAGACCGAGCGACGCTTGATACCGGTCGACAGGAACATCTGCTGCGACGGATTCGACAGGTCGGCGTTGGTCAGCCCGTGGTAATCGGCAAAGTTGGTCGGATCGCCACCCGGATTCAGGGTGTAGTTGCCGCCCGGGGTGACCAGCACGCCGTTCTCGGTGATGGCACTCCAGCCGTTGGAGTTGTCGTCGGTCGGAGTCGGATGACGGTAACCGTTGGCGGAGGCGCTGTAGCGGCGATCCTTGGCCAGGACCGGCTCTTCTTCGCTGTACTCGGCGCCGAAGGTCAGCGAACCGCGCTCACCAGTCTGGCCATAGACGAAGTTGTAGGTGGTCTTGTCGCCGTCGCCCTGGCCGTACTGGCCCTTGTAGAAGCTGGCTTCCAGACCGTCGAAGTTCTTGCGGGTGATGATGTTCACCACGCCGGCGATCGCGTCCGAGCCGTAGATGGCCGAAGCACCGTCGGTCAGGACTTCAATGCGCTCGACCACCGAGGTCGGAATCGACGCCAGGTCGGTGTAGCCGCCCGAGCTGACGCCCATGCGCTTGCCGTCCAGCAGTACCAGGGTACGTTCCGGACCCAGGTTGCGCAGGTCGACGTACTGGCCGCCCACTTCTTCGCCCGACGACAGTGCGTCGGCGCGGCTGATGGCCGGGGAGCCGGTGGCAGACAGGTTCTGCACGATATCGGCAACGCTGGTGAAGCCCTGCTTCTCGATGTCGGCACGCGTCAGCGCGATGACCGGCTGAGCGGTTTCCATGCTGGCCTGGCGGATGCGCGAGCCGGTGACCGAGATGCGATCCAGGTCAGTGGTGCCGGAGGCTGCTTCCTGTGCCGAGGCAAGGCTCGGCACGAGCGCCAGCGCAATGCTGGCCGGCAGAAGACCCAGCCGCACTGCGGGAGTACGAAAATTCATCAATCTCTCCAAGGTACGTTAGTAGCGTGTTAAACCGCCTCGGAAAGTTACGATTGCGTTACCGTTAATTATTTGCGCGATGCCACCGGACTCTTTGCCGACTTTGGCGGAAGCATTCCACCGGCCTGGCGGAAGCCCGACGCAGACTGCCCATAACGTGCGCGAAATGCCCGCGCGAAGCTGCAGCAGTTGTCGAATCCGCTGGCCGCGGCGACTTCGCCGATCATCATGTCGGTATCGCGCAGAAGATCGGCGGCGCGCTCCAGGCGCAGGCGCGCCGACAGCGACTGCGGGCTTTCTTCGTACAGGCTCTGGAAGGTCTTGGACAGGTACCAGCTGGAGAAGTTGGTCAGCTCCGCCAGCTCGCCGATACGTACCACGCGGTGGCTGTTGCCTTCCAGGAACAGACGCGCGCGCTGCATGCGCCCGAACACTTGGCGCTTGCGGATGCGCGAACGTCCCGGGCAACGCTGTACGCCGGTGGCCAGCACGCGCTGAAGCGACGCCAGGTGCAGCAGCACCGGGCGCAGTGCCTGCGCCGGCTGACCGCTGGCCAGCGCATCGCGCCACAGCCGCAATGCCACGCGCAGTTCGCCGCGGCTCATGGTGCCACGGCCCGCATACAGGCTGCAGTCGGCCAGCTCACCCAGCGCACGCAGCGCTTCGGGTGCCAGGCTCAGGCCGATGCACAGGCCATCGCGGCCGGCCTGGATCATCGGCTTGGATTCCTTCTCGAACGCGATCCATTCGCGCTGGCGCAGCCGGAACCTGCCCTCCTTCGACTCCACCCAGGCGCTGCCGCGCAGCTGCATCCACACGGTGAAGGTGGTGCCTGCGGTCTGCAGGCTGCCCAGCCGGGCCACGCCCAGGCAGGTGGGCAGCGGACCGTCGTCGACGATCTTGTCCAGGGAGAGCGATTGGCCGCGATCGGCCAGGGAAAGCTGACGCATGACGTGCACCGGTGTTTGCCATTACAGGGCAACCGTTTTGCCAAATCAGGCGGGCAGCGTCAGGAACGAACTACGAGATTGATCCGAATTCGACACGAGACCAACACGAAGGAAACACGATGCTTACTTTCCCTTCCAGAACAACGGGTTGGGGATGACCGAAAACACCGTCCGCGGCGGCTCCGGCAGCGTCATCACCCCGATGTCGGCGCCGTCGGCGACGGCCAGGGCCAGGTACAGCGCGCTGCCATCGGGCTGCGCACTGAATCCGTTGCCGGCGCTGAGCCGATCGGTATCCAGGCAGTACTCGGCGCCATCGGACGGCGTGTTGATCCGCGCGAAGACCGTCGCGCAGTCTGCGCGGGTGGAAAGATAGTCCAGGCTGCCGTCGCGGGCCACGGCCCAGGTGCGGTAGCGCCAGCGCGACGGCCGATCCTCACTGACCTGCTGGATGCTGGACGGATCCAGGCGCGCATCGGCTGACCAGAGTCCACCCGCAGACAGGCGGGTGAACAGGACACGTTGGTGCGCCGCGTCGAATCGCGCCTGCGATACGCCATCAATATGCGCCAGCAGTTTCCAGGGCGTGCTGCGCCGGTCGAACAATGAGAGGCGCATGCGCTCGTCCTCGTCACGCTCGACCACCAGCACGTGGTCGTTGTCGCCGGCGTACAGCGCCTGCAGCGGTTGTGCCACCGGCACCGGCAGCGCCACCACCTGCTCGTCGCGCGGCGATACCTCATAGATGACCGGCTGCGCCTGCGCGTCGCGGCCGGAGACCAGCAGATGCTTGCTGTCCGGCGACCAGTCTGCGGCCTGCCGGGTTTCCGGACGCAGGCCCTCGACCGGGCGCAGCGAATCCGGGCGCGACAGATCCGCCCACCACAGGCCGTAGTTGCCGGAACGGTCGGAGGTGAAGACCAGTTGCTGCCCATCGGGCGCCAGCATCGGCTGGCCATCGCGGCCGTTGGACGGGAACAGGCGTTCCGGTGTGCCCGGGCGTCCGTCCGTGACCGGCACCCGGAACAGGCCGAACTGCGCCTTGCGGTGCACGAAGGCCAGCATGTTGTTGTGCCGCGACAGCGCCGGCGACTGCGCGTCGTCGATGCCCACGTCACGCAGCGTGCGGGTGTCGGTATCCAGCTCGTACAGGCGCGCCTCGCTGTCCACGCGGCGGCCGAACACGATGTGGCGGCTGTCGCTGCGCCAGGCCCAGCCGCGGATCTCGGCCGAATCATTGGTGAGCTGCTCGGGCACCCCGCCCTGCGCCGGCAGGCGCCACAGGTCACCGATCTGCGGATTGCGCACGAACACGATCCAACGCCCGTCCGGCGAGAACCGCGGGGCGTAGTCGAAACTGTCCTCGGCAACCGTATAGTTCACCGGGCGCCACTGACCGCTGGCGATGTCCAGGACCCGGATGCCCCGGTACGCGTGGCGACCGGCGAGGGAGCCGAACACCAGGCCACGCCCGTCAGGGGTCCAATCGAAACTGAGCAGCTCGGTGCCGTCGCAGCGCGTCACGTGGCGGACCGCGCCGCCCGTGGCGCTGCCGATCAGCACCTCGCAGCTGCCGTCCGGGCCGACGCGGGCGAACGCGATCTCGCGGCCATTGGGCGACCAGCTGGGAAAGCGATCCGAATGACCCGGCGGGGTATCGGCCAGCGCGCGTGCCGGCGAGTTGCCCGATGTCTGGACCTTGATGGTGCTGCCGGCGTGGCCATTGCCGTCGGCCTCATAGGCAACCTGCGAGCCATCCGGCGACACCGTGGGATAGGTTTCAAACCCTGCGGTAGCGGTGATCAGACGATACGGGCGCTGCGGGCTGCCCACCACCCGGCTGCCGTCGGCCAGCACGCCACTGCCTGCGGCGCCCTGGGCGGGGCGTTGCAGCAGCAGCGCCGTCATCACCAGCAGCGCAATGACCATGCCCAGCCCGATCGCCAGCAGAACGTAGCGGCGCATGCGCCGCCAGAGACTGCGTGGGCGCGGGGCAGGTGTGGCCGCCGCAAATTCTGCCGCCAGCGCATGGCGTTCGTCCTGGTTCGGGGCCGCGTCGACATCGACGTCCGCCTCCACCACGCCGGTTACCGGCTGCAGCAATCGATAGCCGGTCTTGGCGATGGTTTCGATATAGGCCGTACCGGCCTCGTCGTCGCGTGAGAACGCCTTGCGCAGCTGCGTGATGGCCTGGGTGAGCACATCGTTGGTGGGCAGCGTGTCCGGCCAGACTTCGGCGAACAACTCGTCGCGGGTCACCACGGCGCCGGGGACGCGCATCAACACCTTCAACACGCCCAACGCCTTGGGAGTAAGCCGACGCGGACGACGCGCACCGTCCACCGCTACCTCACGCGATGACAGCGTCAGGGTGCACTCTCCGATCCGGAGGCGGTCAGCAAGGGGTGTCACACTTTCTATGAGGGACATTCCGGTGAAACAGCAACTTCAGGTGCGCGGGATCCGTCCAACCGCTGGACAAACCAACCGCCAAATTATGCAAACAGCATCAGCGCAACGCGCAAATTCTGCCAATGCTGATAAGCCTAGCCTATAGCGGTTAAACCGCGCCTGTGCGCCGGGACAACATCAGGCCCTCTCTCGCCGACGAATCCACATAAACTGCTTCACTATTCGCGCCCTTTGGCGCGAATTTTTTATCTGCGATTCAGAATAACTTTATCTTCGATTCAGTTTCGCGCATTGCGGATCATCGTCAGTCCGACCAGTCGCGACACCACCAGCGCCACGTACATCACGCCTGCGAACTGTTCCAGCATGACCAGCGCGCGTGCCTGCGGATGCACCGGCACGACGTCGCTCAGCCCTACCCCCGAAAGTAAGCTGAAGCTGAGATAAAGCAGCTCCATCCAGGTGCGCAGTTCGTTCTCGCTGGTCGCCACGAAACTGCCGGGATACCACTGCTGGCAGACGGCGAACGCGAAGGCGAAGGCCCACGCCAGCAATGTGAAGGTGGCACCGGCCGCGAACAGTTCGTCGCGCGTGACCTTGTGGTCCTGGAGCATGTACGCGATCAGGCTGCCGGCGGTGTAGAAGTACAGCAGGCATTCGAGCAGCTGTGCGGTGGTGACCAGGGCCGGGCGGCCCAGCACGGCCCCGGTGATGGAGAACACCACCGAGGGGATGGCCAGCACCAGCGCCACCCACATGCCCAACGGGCTGCGCCGTACCACCCACAGCGCCAACCCGAGCACGGCGATGCCGAACGCACCGAACAGCGCGCGGCTGGCACCGGCCTCGTCCATGGCCGGGTACAGCAGCACGCCCAGCAGCTGCACGCCGAGCAGCCATGCCGACGGATGCCGGCGGGCGATGGCCAGCCATTTGGTGGTGCGTGCTATCGCCATCGTCCAGTCCCTGTCCCTGTATCGGTGCGCCGAAGCTTAGCGGAGCCCGCACCGAGGCGGCATGACGGCCGCCCCGGTACCCGCGCTTGGCCAGTCACGACCCGTGGCGTCGCGACCAACGGTCGTGACCTACCCCGGTTGGTAGACCTCGGCGCCGAGTTCGCGGAACTGCGTGGACTTCTCGGCCATGCCGGCCGCCAGCGCCGCCTGCGCGTCCAGCCCCTGCCCCGCCGCATAGTCGCGCACGTCCTGGGTGATCTTCATCGAACAGAAGTGCGGCCCGCACATCGAGCAGAAGTGGGCGAGCTTGTGCGCGTCCTTGGGCAGGGTTTCATCATGGAACTCCTTCGCCTTCTCTGGATCCAGCCCGAGGTGGAACTGGTCTTCCCAGCGGAACTCGAAGCGGGCCTTGCTCAAGGCGTTGTCGCGCACCTGCGCGCCGGGATGGCCCTTGGCGAGGTCGGCGGCATGTGCGGCGATGCGGTAGGCCATGATCCCGTCGCGCACATCCTGGCGGTTGGGCAGGCCGAGGTGCTCCTTGGGCGTGACGTAGCAGAGCATGGCCGTCCCGAACCAGCCGATCATGGCCGCGCCGATCGCGCTGGTGATGTGGTCGTAGCCCGGCGCGATGTCGGTGGTGAGCGGCCCCAGCGTGTAGAACGGCGCTTCACCGCATTCGTGCAGCTGCTTGTCCATGTTCTCCTTGATGAGCTGCATCGGCACATGGCCGGGACCCTCGATCATGGTCTGCACATCGTGCTTCCAGGCGATCTTCGTCAAGTCGCCCAGCGCTTCGAGCTCACCGAACTGGGCGGCATCGTTGGCATCGGCGATGCACCCCGGGCGAAGGCCGTCGCCGAGCGAGAAGGTCACGTCGTACGCCTTCATGATCTCGCAGATGTCCTCGAAGTGCGTATAGAGGAAATTCTCGCGATGGTGGGCCAGGCACCACTTGGCCATGATCGAGCCGCCGCGCGAGACGATGCCGGTGACGCGCTTTGCGGTCAGCGGCACATGGCGCAGCAGCACGCCGGCATGGATGGTGAAGTAGTCCACGCCCTGTTCGGCCTGTTCGATCAGGGTGTCGCGGAAGATCGCCCAGCTCAGCTCCTCGGCGCGGCCGTCCACTTTCTCCAGTGCCTGGTAGATCGGCACCGTGCCGATGGCCACCGGCGAATTGCGCACGATCCATTCGCGGGTTTCATGGATGTGCTTGCCCGTGGACAGGTCCATCACCGTGTCGCCGCCCCAGCGGATGGCCCACACAAGCTTCTCCACCTCTTCGGCGATGCCGGAGGAAACCGCGCTGTTGCCGATGTTGGCGTTGATCTTGGTCAGGAAGTTGCGGCCGATGATCATCGGCTCACTTTCCGGGTGGTTGATGTTGTTGGGCAGCACCGCACGCCCACGTGCGATTTCAGAGCGCACGAATTCCGGCGTGATCAGCGTGGGAATGGCGGCGCCGAACGATTGCCCGGGGTGCTGCATCAGCAGCGCGGTGTCGCGGATCTCCTGCAGGCGCTGGTTCTCGCGGATCGCCACGAACTCCATTTCGGGGGTGATGATGCCGCGCCGCGCGTAGTGCATCTGGGTCACGTTGGCGCCACCGACGGCGCGCCGCGGCTGCAGGCGTGCCGGGAAACGCACCGCATCCAGGCGCGGGTCATCTTCCCGCGAGCGGCCGAACGCCGAGCTCAGCCCATCCAGTAGTTCGGTATCACCACGCTCGGCGATCCATGCCGCACGCAGGGCCGGCAGGCCGCTGGACAGATCAATGCGGGCCTCCGGGTCGGTGTAGGGGCCGGAGGTGTCATAGACGGTGACCGGTGCGTTCTCCTCGCCGCCGAACAGGGTCGGGGTGCGGGTCAGCGCGATTTCGCGCATCGGCACCTGCAGGTCGCTGCGCGAGCCCTGCACGTGGATCTTGCGCGACCCGGGAATCGGCCGGGTGACGGACGTGGAGAGTTGTTGGGCCTGTTGCTGCAGGGCAGAGAGCTGTGCGTTCATCGGGCATCGTCCTAATTTCACGGGCAGGGACGAAGCGGCGGCGCACGGCAGACGGATCGCGCACGTGGATCGGGCACGGAGAGCCCGGGGCGCAATGCATCGGCAACGGCGAAGCTTCCCTACGCCGGTATCAACCGGATCAGGTTCGAAGGGACTGTCTCAACCTTGGCCATGTGGCCGCGGTACCCCCGCTTCGGGGCGGATTAAAGCACACCCACGGCCGATGTGCGCCGTCCCGCGCCGCCGATGGCGTAACGTGAACGGGGTGGTCATGTCGCATTGGCTAGACTGCCGCGCAGCGACACCGCTGTTCCGCTGTCCGCTGTGTCCGGCTCGACCGGCCCGAATCACGCCAGTCGTTGCCGTCGTGCCGCTGGAGACCGCGAGCCCCGGCTCGTCCCCCGTACGGAGACACGCCTGCATGGTGTTCCGACTTTCGATTGCACTGGTCCTGTTGCTCGTGCTGGTGGCCGGCGTCGCGCCGGGCCCCTTCAATGCCGTGGTCCAGAGCGGCCTGGTGCACATCATCCGCAGCACCGGCTGGCTGTACCTGCTGGTGGTGTTCATCACCCTGTCGTTCCTGCTCTATCTGGCCTTCGGTCGGCTGGGCTCGCTGCGCATCGGCGGTGAAGACGCCGAGCCGGAGTTCTCGAACGCCAGCTGGATGTCGATGCTGTTCGCCGCCGGCATGGGCATCGGCCTGGTGTTCTGGGGTGCGGCCGAACCGGTCTCGCACTTCGTCACCCCACCCGAAGGCCTGCCGCCGCAGAGCATGGAAGCCGCGCGCGCGTCGATGCGGTACGCATTCTTCCATTGGGGCCTGCATCCGTGGGCGATCTACGCCCTGATCGGGCTGGCGATGGCATGGTTCCAGTTCAACCGCAACGGGCGCGGGCTGATCAGCGACCTGCTGCAGCCGCTGATCGGCGCGCACCACCGCGGCTGGATCGGCACAGTCGTGAACGTGGCCGCCGTGGTCGCCACCGCGATCGGCGTGGCCACCACGCTCGGCTTCGGCACGATCCAGATCGCCGCCGGCCTGGAGCGCGTCTTCGGTCTGCACGCGGGCGCCCCTTTGCAGCTGACCATCATCGCGGTGGCCTTCGTGCTGTACATGGCCTCCACCACCAGCGGCGTGCACCGCGGCATCAAGTGGCTGTCCAACTTCAACCTCGGGCTGGCCGCCGTCTTGCTGGCGCTGGTGCTGGTGCTGGGCCCCACCGGCTTCATCTTCGACACGTTCACCACCACGATCGGCGCCTATCTCAACCAGCTGGTGACCATGAGCCTGCGCATGTCGCCGTTCTCGGGCAGCACCTGGGTGGCCGACTGGACGATCTTCTACTGGGCCTGGTGGATTGCCTGGGCCCCGTTCGTGGGCTCGTTCATCGCACGCGTGTCGCGCGGCCGCAGCATCCGCGAGTTCGTGCTGGGCGTGGTGATCGCACCGAGCGTGCTGGGCTTCCTGTGGTTCTCCGTCTTCGGCGGCACCGCGTTGTGGTCGCAGATCTTCGGCCATGTCGACCTGGTGCAGGCCCTGGGCAACGGCTACGAGACCGTGCTGTTCACCATGTTCGACAGCCTGGCGATGCCCACCGTGCTCTCGGTGCTGGCGCTGGTGCTGCTGATGATCTTCTTCGTGACCTCGGCCGACTCGGCCGTGCTGGTACTCGCCAGCATGTCCACCGACGAAGCCGGCGACCCGCCGCTGTCGCGGAAGATCACCTGGGGCGTGGCCATCGCCCTGATCGCGGGCGCACTCCTGCTCGCCGGCGGCCTGGACGCGCTGCAGGGCATGATCACCATCGCCGCCCTGCCCTTCGCACTGTTGATGCTGGCGGTGATGTGGTCGCTGTACCGCGTGCTGGACATGGAATACCAGTTGCAGCGCCGCCGCGCCCAACGCGCGCGGCGGATGATGGATGCCTGGATCGAGCGTGAGATTGCCGCGCAGGAAGAAACGCGAGACGAGGCGTCGCGGGCGGATGGTTAGCGCATAGAAGCAGCGTTTCAGTTGCTACGTAGTGGGGCGGGCGGCGGGTAGCCACGCTCCGGGACACGCCGCAAGTATGTCCATGTAGGCTTGGCAAAAACATCCATGTTTTTGACAGTCCCTCCGGTGGCCACCCGCCGCCCGCCCCCGACAGATGGCCGCGTGCGGTGGCAAAAGGCAGCCACGCAGGGCGTGGCTCTACGCGGTGTCGCTGGTAGGTTCGGTTCCCGAACGAACGCACGGAACGCGCCACCGTCCGGTAACGCATGGTATTGAACGGCGCCGCCGTTGATCTTCCCGTGGCCACCAATACACCGTCGAGGGTCGGCGGGGGCGGATTTGCGGGACTGTAGAAAACATGGATGTTTTCTACAAGCCTCCAGGGATGGATTCACGGCGTGTCCCGCAAACCCGCACCCGCCGGCCCAGCTCAGAGCACGATTGAACCAACGGCTGTTCGCCAAAATGTGTGAAGCAGCCGGGCAGGGCCCGGCTCTACGCTGTTGATGCATGAAGCAGCCGCGCATGGTCCGGCGATGCGGCGATCCAGGATCGCCGGTGATCAATAGCCCGCCGCCTGCCCGTCCTTGCGGCTTTCCGAGGCGCCGTAATACACGCCCGTTTCCGGGTCGCGCATGATCGCCTGGTAGCCGCCGTAGGGGCCGTCGGCAAACACCACGCGGTGGCCCTTGCGCATCAACGCGCGCACCGTTTCATACGGGTAGCCGGTTTCCAGATTCACCTCGCCACCGTCACTCATCGCGGTCGCCTGCCCGGTCGGCTCGGTCGACCCCTCGTGCTGGATGCGCGGCGCGTCGCCGGCCTCCTGCAGGTTCATGCCGAAGTCCACCAGGTTCATCACGATCTGCGCATGCCCCTGCGGCTGCATCGCACCACCCATCACACCAAAACTCATCCACGGCTTGCCGTCCTTCGTGACGAAGCCCGGAATGATGGTCTGGAAGGGACGCTTGCCCGGCGCGTAGCCGTTGGGATGGTCCTTGCGCAGCACGAACATCTCCCCCCGATCCTGCAGGATGAAGCCCAGCCCCGGCGGCGCCATGCCGCTGCCCATGCCACGGTAGTTCGACTGGATCAGCGAGACCATCATCCCGTCCGCGTCGGCCACGGTCATGTAGATCGTGTCGCCCTCCTCCAGCTGCTTCGGCGTGCCCGGCTGCACCTCGCGCAACGCCTTGTCCATCGAGATCAGCTTGCGACGCTCCGCCGCGTACGCCTTCGAGACCAGCTTCGCCACCGGTGCCGGCTGGAAGGCCGGGTCGGTGTAGAACCGCGCGCGGTCGGCGAAGGCCAGCTTCTTGGCCTCCACGAACAGGTGAACGTGCTCGGGTGAGCCAAAGGCGATCTTCGAGAAATCGTAGCCCTCCAGCACATTGAGAATCTGCAGCGCCGCGATGCCCTGGCTGTTCGGCGGCAGCTCCCACACATCGTAGCCCCGGTAGTTGCTGCTGACCGGCTCCACCCACTCCCCATGGTGGCTGGCCATGTCGTCATAGCTCAGATAGCCGCCGTTGGCCTTGAAATACGTGCCGATGGTGCGCGCGATGTCGCCCTTGTAGAACGCATCGCGACCGCCCTGCGCGATCTGCTCCAGCGTGTTGGCCAGGTTCGGGTTCTTCCACAGCTCGCCCTTGCGCGGCGCATGCCCGTTGACCGTGAACTGCTCCTTGAAACCCGGGTACTGCGACAGCTTCGGCACCGAACGATCCCAGTAGTAAGCGATCACCTCCGCCACCGGATGCCCCTCGCGGGCGTAGCGGATCGCCGGTGCCAGGTTGTCGGCCATCGGCTTGCGGCCGAACCGGTCGTGCAGCGCGAACCAGCCGTCCACCGCGCCCGGTACCGACACCGGCAGCGGCCCCGTGGCCGGGATCTCCTTCAGGCCGCGGCGCTGGAACTCGGCCAGCGTCAGCGATTTCGGGGAACGGCCCGAGCCGTTGTAGCCGTACAGCTTCTGCGTCTTCGGGTCCCACACGATCGCGAACAGGTCGCCCCCGACCCCGTTTCCGGTGGGCTCCATCAGGCCCAGCGCCGCGTTGGCGGCGATCGCCGCATCCACGGCCGAGCCGCCGCCCTTCATCACGTCCAGCGCGATCTGCGTGGCGAGCGGCTGCGAGGTGGCCGCCATGGCGTGCGGCGCGATCACCTCCGAGCGGGTGGCGAAGCCATGGCCGGTCACCCGGTCGGCGGCGGTGGACAGCGTGGGCAAGGCACACAGCAGGGCGGTGGCCAGCAGGGCGCGGGCAAAGGGTCGGGACACGGGGTCTTCCTGGAGGGTGGTAGCCCGTGGATGGTCGCCCCTTCGTTACACCGTGCACATCCGACAATGGTCATGCACGACAGGCAGAACGCCCTGAAATCCGCGCAGAAACCCTGCTTCAAAACTTGAATCGGGGTTCACCCGAACGATTTCAGCCGCAACCATCGTTGTGCGACGGGGCTTTGCGCTGGATACAGGCGAAACTGTTGGAAAATGCGGTGCGACGGTTGACAGCGGCAAAACCGCTGTGGTTTTCTCGATCACATGTTGCAGCGCCACACGCCCATTCGCGAATCCATCGAGCACGCCGGTCCCGGCGCGGCCTCCATCCATTCGCTTCTCGTCCTCGTACTTATTACCCAACCAACAGGTGCGGGACGGACCGGCGTGTAAGTAGAACTGCCAGGTATCCATCAAAACCCGCACCCCGCCAGGTGCGGGTTTTTTCGTTTCAGAACCCTCCGATTCTTCCTCCAAAGGACCTCCCCCATGAGCACCAACGACCTGCCCCAGATCAAGATCGCTGTTGTCGGCTACGGCAGCCAGGGCCGCGCGCACGCACTCAACCTGCGTGAATCCGGCTTCGACGTCGTCATCGGACTGCGTCCGGGCGGTCCCACCGAGGTCAAGGCCCAGGCCGACGGCTTCACCGTGAAAGCGCCGGCCGACGCGGTGAAGGACGCCGACCTGGTCGCCGTGCTGACCCCGGACATGGTGCAGAAGAAGCTCTACGAAGACGTGCTGGCACCGAACATGAAACAGGGCGCGGTGCTGCTGTTCGCGCACGGCCTGAACGTGCACTTCAACATGATCGCCCCGCGCGATGACCTGGACGTGGTGCTGGTCGCGCCGAAGGGCCCGGGCGCACTGGTGCGCCGCGAGTACGAGATCGGCCGCGGCGTGCCGTGCATCTGGGCGGTCTACCAGGACCGCAGCGGCAAGGCCGCCGAGTATGCGCTGGCCTACGCCACCGGCCTGGGCGGTGCGCGTGCCAACCTGATCGAGACCACCTTCAAGGAAGAAACCGAAACCGACCTGTTCGGTGAGCAGGCCGTGCTGTGCGGCGGCGCCTCCGCGCTGGTCCAGGCCGGCTTCGAAACCCTGGTGGAAGCCGGTTACCAGCCGGAGATCGCGTACTACGAAGTCCTGCACGAACTGAAGCTGATCGTCGACCTGTTCTACGAAGGCGGCATCACCCGCATGCTGGAATTCATCTCCGAAACCGCCCAGTACGGCGACTACGTGAGCGGCCCGCGCGTGATCGATGCCGGCACCAAGGAGCGCATGAAGGCGGTACTGACCGACATCCAGGACGGCACCTTCACCAAGAACTGGGTGGCCGAATACGAAGCGGGCCTGCCGAACTACAACAAGTTCAAGCAGGCCGACCTGGAGCACCCGATCGAGAAGGTAGGCAAGGAACTGCGCGCCAAGATGGTCTGGTTGCAAGGTCAAGCCGCGTAACCGCGCGGCTCCCCCACCCGCTTTCGCAAAGGTCACCGCATGAACACCTCCGCACACAGCACCGCGCCCCGCAACGGCGCACGCTGGTTGACGCAGGCCCTGGAAGCCGAGGGCGTCGATACGCTGTTCGGCTATCCGGGCGGCACCATCATGCCTTTCTACGACGCCCTGGTGGATTCCGGGCTGAAGCACATCCTGGTACGCCACGAACAGGGCGCCGCGCTGGCCGCCAACGGCTATGCCCGCGCCAGCGGCCGGGTCGGCGTCTGCGTGGCCACCTCCGGCCCGGGCGCCTCCAACCTGGTGACCGGCATCGCCGATGCGATGCTGGATTCGGTGCCCATGGTCTGCATCACCGGCCAGGTCGCCACCCCGCTGCTGGGCACCGACGCCTTCCAGGAACTGGACGTGTTCGGGCTGACCCTGCCCATCGTGAAACACAGCTGGCTGGTGCGTTCGGTCGATGACCTGCCGCGCGTGGTGCGCGAAGCCTTCCGTATCGCCCGCGAAGGCCGTCCCGGACCGGTCCTGATCGACCTGCCCAAGGACGTACAGGTGGCCGATGCCTCGCACCTGCCGGTGCACGTGCCCGAGGCGGTGAATCCGCCGGTGGCACCGCAGGATGCCGCGCTGGCCGACGCGATCGCGGCCATCGCCAACGCCGAGAAGCCGGTGATCTATGCCGGTGGCGGCGTGGCGCTGGGCGATGCGGTGGAGGACTTCCGCGCCTTCGTCGACGCCAGTGCCATTCCCACCGTGCTGACCCTGCGCGGGCTGGGTGCACTGCCGCCGCAGCACCCGCACTACCTGGGCATGCTGGGCATGCACGGCACCCGCGCGGCCAACATGGCCGTGCAGGAAAGCGATCTGCTGGTGGTGGTGGGCGCGCGTTTCGACGACCGCGCCACCGGCAAGTTGAACGAGTTCGCGCCGTTCGCGCGCGTCATCCACATCGATGCCGACGCGTATGAGATCTCCAAGCTGCGCAGCGCCGACATCGCCGTGCCCGGCAACGTGGGCACCGCACTGCGTGCACTGACCGCCGCCGCGAGTGCCCACGCCAGCCAGGCTGCCTGGCGCAAGCGCTGCGCTGGCCATCGCGAACGCTTCACCGCGCGCTATGACGCACCGGGCAAGCACATCTACGCCCCGGCACTGCTGAAGCGGCTGAGCGAACTGGCCCCGTCCGACGCGATCATCGCCTGCGATGTCGGCCAGCATCAGATGTGGGTGGCCCAGCATTGCCGGTTCAACCACCCGCGCAACCACCTGACCAGCGGCGCGCTGGGCACCATGGGCTTCGGGCTGCCGGCCGCGATGGGCGCGCAGTTCGCCTGCCCCGACCGCACCGTGGTGCTGGTCTCGGGTGATGGCAGCTTCATGATGAACGTGCAGGAGCTGGTCACCATCGCCCGCTGCCGCCTGCCGGTGAAGATCGTGCTGCTGGACAACAGCTCGCTGGGCATGGTCCGTCAGTGGCAGGAACTGTTCTTTGCCGAGCGCTACAGCGAGATCGACCTGTCCGACAACCCGGACTTCGCCGCGCTGGCCAAGGTGTTCGGCATTCCGGCCACGCGCATCGACGCCCGCGACGATGTGGAGGGCGGCCTGGCCGCCCTGCTGGCCGAGCCCGGCCCGGCCCTGCTGCACGTGGCCATCGACGCGCGCGCCAACGTGTGGCCGCTGGTGCCGCCCAACAACGCCAACAGCACCATGCTGGAAAGCAACCCTGCCCATCAGTCCCAGGAGTTCCCCAATGCAATACCGGCTTGACCTGGTGCTGGTTCCCGCCGAGGGCGCGCTGCTGCGCGTGATCGGCATGGCCGAACGCCGCGGCTTCGCGCCGCGCGCGATCGTCGGCGCACCCAATGCCGCTGATGAGGGCCGCTGGCACCTGCAGCTGGTGGTGGACAGCACCCGCCCGCCGGAGACGTTGTGCCGGCAGATCGAGAAGATCTACGACTGTGTTTCGGTGCGGATCAGTGCGCTGGAGCCCGGTGCTGGAGTAACCGTATGAACGCCCGCGCCGTGGTTCCGGTGCCGGTACGGAGGGGTCTTCTTCCGGCGTGCCTGTGGGTCCGCGCAGCCACGCAGGGCGTGGCTCTACCCGGCGCGTGTTGGAGCGGCCATGCCGGCTAGCCGCGCCGCGCAGGAACCGGAGGTAGGCGATGTAAGCGTCGCCGACGTGCTGGCCGCACAGGCGCGGCTGCGCCGTTTCCTGCCGCCCACGCCGCTGCATTACGCGGAGCGCTTCGGCACCTGGCTGAAGCTGGAGAACCTGCAGCGCACTGGTTCCTACAAGGTGCGCGGCGCATTGAACGCACTGCTGGCCGGGCGCGAACGCGGCGATGATCGGCCGGTGATCTGCGCCTCGGCCGGCAACCATGCCCAGGGCGTTGCCTGGGCGGCCTACCGACTGAACATTCCGGCGATCACGGTGATGCCGCATGGCGCGCCGGCCACCAAGATCGCAGGCGTGGCCCACTGGGGCGCCACCGTGCGCCAGCACGGCAACAGCTACGACGAGGCCTACGCCTTCGCAC
>NZ_DAMCID010000011.1:17749-43337 GCF_032099025.1 Stenotrophomonas sp. | reverse complement strand
CACGTGCATTGGCTGACCAGCACGGCTACCGCTTCCTGTCCGCCTTCGACGACCCGGACGTGATCGCCGGCCAGGGGACGTTGGGCATCGAACTGGCCGCGCATGCGCCGGACGTGGTGATCGTGCCGATCGGCGGCGGCGGCCTGGCGTCGGGCGTCGCGCTCGCGCTGAAATCGCAGGGCGTGCGCATTGTCGGTGCGCAGGTCGAGGGCGTGGATTCCATGGCCCGCGCGATCCGCGGCGATGTCCGCGAGATCGCGCCCGTGCCCACGCTGGCCGATGGCGTAAAGGTGAAGATCCCCGGCTTCCTGACCCGCCGCCTGTGCAGCGCGCTGCTGGACGACGTGGTGATCGTGCGCGAAGCCGAACTGCGCGAGACCCTGGTGCGGCTGGCACTGGAGGAACACGTCATTGCCGAGGGCGCCGGTGCGCTGGCACTGGCCGCCGGCCGCCGCGTCGCCGGCAAGCGCAAGTGCGCCGTGGTATCGGGCGGCAACATCGACGCGCTGGTGCTCGCCCAGCTGCTTGCCGACATCCGCCCGCGCGCCCCGCGCAAGCCACGCCGCCGCGCGAGCGAGCGCACACGGCCGCCGCTACCGACCGTACTCGCCCCTCTCCCGAATTCCTTACCCCTTCCTTCTTCTGCCATCCCATCCGACCTTGTTGTCGAGGAGACCTCCTGGTGACTACGCCCAACTCCCCCCGAATTCGAATTTTCGACACCACCCTGCGTGACGGCGAACAATCGCCGGGCTGCAGCATGAGCCCACAGCAGAAGCTGGTGATGGCGCGTGCGCTCGACGAACTGGGCGTGGACATCATCGAAACCGGCTTCCCGGCCAGCTCGCAGTCCGACCGCGATGCGATGGCGATGATCGGCCGCGAAGTCCGCCGGCCAACACTGGCGGTACTGTCGCGCTGCCTGGCCGCCGACATCGAGACCTCGGCCAAGGCGCTGGAGGCCGCCGCCAACGCGCGCCTGCACGTGTTCCTGTCGACCAGCCCGCTGCACCGCGAGCACAAGCTGCGCATGAGCCGCGAGCAGGTGCTGGAGTCGGTGCACAAGCATGTCAGCCTGGCCCGCAGCTACATCGATGACGTGGAGTTCTCCGCCGAGGATGCCACCCGCACCGAGGAAGATTTCCTGGTCGAGGTGGCCCGCGTGGCCGTGGCCGCCGGCGCGACCACCATCAACCTGCCCGACACGGTCGGCTTCACCACCCCCGAAGAGATCCGCGGCATGTTCCAGCGGGTGATCGCCGGCGTGCCGGACAGCGACCGCATCATCTTCAGCGCCCACTGCCACAACGACCTGGGCCTGGCCGTGGCGAATTCGCTGGCGGCCATCGAAGGTGGCGCGCGCCAGGTGGAGTGCACCATCAACGGCATCGGCGAGCGTGCCGGCAACTGCTCGCTGGAAGAGCTGGCCATGGTGCTGAAGGTACGCAACGCCTTCTACGAGGAAGACACCCGCATCAACACCCCGCGCATCGTCTCCACCTCGCAGCTGCTGCAGCGCCTGGTCGGCATGCCGGTCCAGCGCAACAAGGCGATCGTGGGCGCCAATGCGTTCGCGCATGAATCGGGCATCCACCAGCACGGCATGCTGCGTCATCGCGGCACCTACGAAATCATGCGCCCGGAAGACGTGGGCTGGGAGAACTCGCAGATGGTGCTGGGCCGCCACAGCGGTCGCGCGGCGGTCGAAGCCCGCCTGCGTGCGCTGGGCTTCTGGCTGGAAGAGGACGAGCTGAAGCTGGTCTTCGAGCAGTTCAAGGCACTGTGCGAGCAGCAGCGGGTGGTCACCGACGCCGATCTGCAGGCGTTGATGCAGGGCAGCGCCACCCAGAACGGTTACCGCCTGGCGTCGATGACCATCAGCGATGTCGGCAGCCGCGCCAACGCGCTGGTGGAGCTGTCTGACCCGGACGGCAACCGCGTTGCCGAGACGTCGCAGGGCGATGGCCCGGTGGACGCCTTGTTCGGCGCCCTGTCCGCCGCCACCGGCGTGCAGCTGATGCTGGACAGCTACCACGTGCACAGCGTGGGCATCGGCGCCGATGCGCGCGGCGAAGCCAACCTGAGCGTGCGCCATGACGGCGTGGAGTACGAAGGCACCGGCACCAGCCGCGACATCATCGAAGCCTCCGCGCTGGCCTGGCTGGACGTGGCCAACCGCCTGCTGCGCCAGCGCCAGGCCAGCACCGAACAACCCGCGGCCAGCGCCGCCGCCTGAGGAACCTGTCATGAGCGCCTTCGATAGTCTGGTGGGACAAGATCCATCCTGCTTGCCCACCACTTGCACATCCATGTGCGGCGCCGCCAATGAAGGCCAGCACTGGAACGCCCACGACTACGCGATCGACGCCGGCTTCGTGCCGGTGCTCGGGGGCGCCGCGGCGCGCCTGCTCGATCCGCAGCGCGGCGAGCGGATCCTCGATCTGGGCTGCGGCGATGGCGTGCTGAGTTTCGACCTGGCGCTCAGCGGCGCGCGCGTGACCGGCGTGGACAGCTCACCGGAGCTGATCGGCGGCGCCCGGGCGCGCGGCATCGATGCGCACCTGATGGATGCCCATGCCATGACCTTCGAGCGCCGCTTCGATGCGGTGTTCAGCAACGCCGCCCTGCACTGGATGCGCGAGCCGGACAAAGTCATCGATGGCGTGCGCCGCGCACTGCGCAGTGGCGGGCGCTTCGTCGCCGAGATGGGCGGCCAGGGCAACGTGGCCACCATCACCAGCGCGCTGCAGGCGGCCCTGTGCAGCAACGGCCATGCCGTTCCCGCGTTCCCGTGGTACTTCCCCTGCGCAGACGAATACGCAGACCGCCTGCGCGCGCACGGGTTCCAGGTGCGCTACATCGAGTGCCTGCCCCGCCCCACGGCGCTGCCCACCGGCATGCAGGGCTGGCTGCGCACCTTTGCCTCCCCCTTCCTGGCCGGACTGGACGCGCAGCAGCGCCAGCGCGTGCTCGACGACACGGTGGCGCTGCTGGCGCCGACCCAGCGCGATGCCCACGGCCAGTGGACCGCCGACTACGTGCGGCTGCGCTTCGATGCGCGGCTGCGCGCGTTCTGACCCGATCCGACTTATCGTCACATGAACCATAGCAAGGCCATTCCATGACCCCAGCTCCCCGCACCCTGTACGACAAACTGTGGGATGCCCACGTCGTCGTGCCCGAATCGGACAGCGCGCCCGCCGTGCTGTACATCGACCTGCACCTGATCCACGAAGTGACCTCGCCACAGGCCTTCACCGAACTGCGCGAGCGCGGGCTCTCCCCGCGCCGGCCGGACCGGACCAAGGCCACGATGGATCACTCCACCCCCACCCTGCCGGCCGGTGCCGACGGCAAGCTGCCCTACGCCAGCGCCGCCTCCGAGGCCCAGGTGGACATGCTGGCGCGCAACTGCGCCGAGCACGGCATCGAATTGTTCGACCTGCAGTCGGCCAGCCGCGGCATCGTGCACGTGATCGCGCCCGAGCAGGGCTTCACCCAGCCGGGCATGACCATCGTCTGCGGCGACAGCCACACCTCCACCCATGGCGCGTTTGGTGCACTGGCCTTCGGCATCGGCACCAGCGAAGTCGGCCACGTGCTGGCCACGCAGTGCCTGCTGCAGCGCAAGGCGAAGACCATGGCGATCACCGTCGATGGCCGCCTGCCGCTGGGCGTGGGCGCCAAGGACGTGGTGCTGCACATCATCGGCGTGATCGGCGTGAACGGCGGCACCGGCCATGTGCTGGAATTCCGCGGCAGCGCGATCGAGGCCATGGACATGGAGCAGCGCATGACCCTGTGCAACATGTCGATCGAAGCCGGCGCACGCGCCGGGATGGTCGCACCGGACCAGGTGACCTTCGACTGGGTGGCCAACACCCCGCGCGGCCCCAAGGGTGCCGAGTTCGACGCCGCCGTGGCGCAGTGGTCGCAGCTGCGCAGTGATGCGGGCGCGCGCTTCGACGTGGACGTGCACATCGACGCCGCCGACATCCGCCCCACCCTGACCTGGGGCACCCACCCGGGGACCGCCATCGCGGTGGATGCGCCGATCCCGGCCGCCAACGATGCGGCCGACCAGAAGGGCCTGGACTACATGCATTTCCATGCCGGCCAGACGTTGGCCGGTACGCCGGTGGACGTGGTGTTCGTCGGCTCCTGCACCAATGGGCGGTTGAGCGACATGCGCGAAGTGGCGCAGGTGCTGCAGGGCCGAACGGTGGCGGCCGGCGTGCGCATGCTGGTGGTGCCGGGTTCGGAGATCGTCAAGCGCCAGGCCGAGGCCGAAGGCATCGACGTGATCGTGCGCGCGGCCGGTGCCGAGTGGCGCGAGCCGGGCTGCTCGATGTGCATTGCGATGAACGGCGACCTGGTCGCGCCGGGCCAGCTGGCGGTGAGCACCAGCAACCGCAACTTCGAGGGCCGCCAAGGCCCCGGTTCGCGCACCCTGCTGGCCTCGCCGATGACCGCCGCATGGGCGGCGGTGAACGGCCGCGTGGCCGATCCGCGTGAACTGTACGCCGCCCAGGAGGTGGCCTGATGCGCGGCTTCCGTACCCTGACCTCGACCAGCGTGGTGCTGCGCGAGACCAACATCGATACCGACCAGATCATCCCGGCACGCTTCCTGTCCACCACCGAACGGGTAGGCCTGGGCAGGTTCGCCTTCAATGACTGGCGCTGGCAGGCCGATGGCACGCCGAACCCGGCGTTCGCCTTCAACCAGCCGCACAACGCCGGGCGCAGCATCCTGCTGGCCGGGCGCAACTTCGGCTGCGGCTCCTCGCGCGAACATGCGCCGTGGGCGCTGACCGACCTGGGCCTGCGCGCGATCGTGAGCAGCGAGATCGCCGACATCTTCCGCGGCAATTCGCTGAAGAACGGGCTGCTGCCCATCGTGCTGGCCGAGGCCGACGTGCAGGAGCTGATGCAGCGCCCGGACGACGTGCTGACCATCGACATCGCCGCGCGCGAGTTGCGCACCCCTGATGGTCGCGTGTATTCCTTCCCGCTGGACGGCTTCTCGCAGACCTGCCTGCTGGAAGGCGTTGACCAGCTGGGCTACCTGCTGGCCCGCACCCCTGACATCGAACGTTACGAGAGTGAACATGCACGCTGAGATTGTCGTACTGCCGGGTGACGGCATCGGTCCGGAAGTCGCCGCCGCCGCGGTGGCCGTGCTGGGCGCCGTCGCTACCCGTTTCGGCCACACCTTTGCGTTCCAGGAACACGACATCGGCGGCATCGCCATCGATCGCCACGGTGAGCCGCTGCCCGCCGCCACGCTGGATGCCTGCCGCGCGGCCGATGCGATCCTGCTCGGTGCGGTGGGCGGGCCGAAGTGGTCCGACCCGAATGCCAAGGTGCGTCCCGAACAGGGCCTGCTGGCGATCCGCAAGGCCCTGGGCCTGTACGCCAACCTGCGCCCGGTGCGCACCCATCCCGCCGCGCTGGGCGCCTCGCCGATCAAGGCCGAGCTGCTGGAAGGCGTGGACTTCGTGGTGGTACGCGAACTGACCGGCGGAATCTATTTCGGCGAAAAGACCCGCACCGCCGACACCGCCAGCGACCTGTGCAGCTACAGCGTGGTCGAGATCGAGCGGGTGATGCGCAGTGCGTTCCGGCTGGCGCAGCAGCGGCGCGGCAAGGTTACCTCGGTGGACAAGGCCAACGTGCTGGAGACCTCGCGCCTGTGGCGTGACGTGGCGGCGCGGATCGGCCGCGAGGAGTTCCCGGAGGTCGCACTGGAGCACCAGCTGGTCGATTCAATGGCCATGCATCTGCTGGCCAAGCCGCGCGAGTACGACGTGATCGTCACCGAGAACATGTTCGGCGACATCCTCACCGACGAGGCCTCGATGCTGGCCGGTTCACTGGGCCTGCTGCCGTCGGCGTCGCTGGGTGCCCCTGGGGCGGTGGGGATCTATGAGCCGATCCATGGTTCGGCACCGGATATCGCGGGCAAGGGGATTGCCAATCCGTACGCCACGATCTTCAGCGCCGCGATGCTGCTGCGACATTCGCTGGGGTTGGAGGCGGAAGCCGCGGCGGTGGAAGCGGCCGTGCATGCGGCGTTGGATGATGGCGTGTTTACTGCTGACCTGGCTGCGAAGGGCCAGGCGGTGAGTACCACGCAGGCCATCGACGCGGTGCTGGCGCGGTTGTGATTCGCGGCAACGACATCCGATGACCCCGTCGGTACCGATCGTACCGACGGGGTAGAGCGGACTGTTAGTCCGCTGCCGTTGCCGTTGGCGGCGACCGGGAAGACCATGCGTAGAGCAGCGGACTAACAGTCCGCTCTACCCCCGGTGGGGATCCCTACGGGATCGCCCGCCGGGATGCCACACCCTCTCGGGTGTGGCATCGCCCAACGAGGCGCTATTGCGCCTCGTCGGGCTTAACCCGGAACCACGCGGCATACAGCGCCGGCAGGAACACCAGCGTCAGCACGGTGCCGACAATCAACCCGCCCATGATCGAGATCGCCATCGAGCCGTAGAACGCGCTGCGCGACAGCGGGATCATCGCCAGCACCGCCGCCAGCGCGGTCAGCACGATCGGACGGAAGCGGCGCACCGTCGCGTCGATGATCGCGTGCCAGCGGTCGTGGCCCGCATCGATGTCCTGCTGGATCTGGTCGATCAGGATCACCGAGTTACGCATGATCATGCCGGCCAGCGCGATCGTGCCCAGCAACGCCACGAACCCGAACGGCGCGCGGAACAGCAGCAGGAACAGCGTCGCACCGATGATGCCCAGCGGCGCCGTCACCAGCACCATCGCCGCGCGCGAGAAACTGCGCAGCTGCAGCATCAGCAGCGTCGCCACCACGATCAGGAACAGCGGCATGCCGGCCTTGATCGAATCCTGGCCGCGCGCCGAGTCTTCCACCGTGCCACCGGTCTCCAGCAGGTAGCCCGACGGCAGCTCGGCCCGAATGCCTTCCAGCGTCGGCAGGATCTGCTGCACCACGTCCAACGGCTGCTTTTCATCGGCAATGTCGGCACGCACCGTCACTGTCGGCAGACGGTTGCGGTGCCAGATGATGCCATCCTCGAACACGTACTCCAGGCGCGCCACCTGCGACAGCGTCACCGACGTGCCACTGGCCGTGGGAATGGCCAGGCTGCCCAGCATGTCCAGCCGGACGCGTTCATTGTCCGGCCCACGCAGCAGCATCTCGATCAGGCGGTTGCCCTCCCGGTACGTGCTCACGCTCATGCCCGACAGCGACGTGCCCAGCAGCTGGCTCACCTGCGCACTGCTCACGCCCAGCGCGCGCGCACGGTCCTGGTCGATCACCAGCCGCACCACCTTGCTCGGCTCGCTCCAGTCCAGGTTGACGTTCATCACGTGCGGGTTCTCGCGCACCTTGGCTTCCACCTGCCGGGCAATCGCCTGCACCTTCTCGACATGCTCGCCCGAGATGCGCATCTGCACCGGGTAGCCAACCGGCGGGCCGTTCTCCAGGCGGGTCACGCGCATCTGCACGTCCGGGAACTGCGGAATCACATCCTTCAGCAACCAGTCGCGCGTCGCCTCGCGTGCCTCCGCATTCTCCGTGAGCACCACGAACTGCGAGAAGTTGGTGGCCGGCAGCTGCTGGTCCAACGGCAGGTAGAAGCGCGGCGAACCGGTGCCCACGTAGGCCACGTAATTGCTGATGCCCTCGCGGCCCTTGAGCAGCTTCTCCAGCTTGCCCGCCTGCGCCTGTGTGGCCTGCAGCGACGCGCCTTCGGCCAGCTCGATGTCCACCATCAGTTCCGGCCGGGTCGAATCCGGGAAGAACTGCTGCGGTACGAAGCGGAAGATCAGCAGCGAGAACACGAACAGCGCCGCGGTTGCCGCGATCACCCACCAGCGGTGGCGCAGGCAGGCATCCAGGAAGCGACGGAAGCGCGTGTAGAACGGGCGCTGGTAAGGATCGTGATCGTGCGCGTGCTCCTTCGGCGCGATCCAGCGCGACAGCGCCGGGTAGCGGTCCGCCCAGGCCAAGCGACGCGCGCGCCAGCGCCCGGCCAGACTCTCCGGCTTGGGCAGCTGCGGATTGAACAGGTCCGGCAGCATCTTGTCGCCGAGATAGGGAATGAACAGCACCGCGGCAATCCACGACACCACCAGCGCGATCGTCACCACCTGGAACAGCGAACGGGTGTATTCACCGGTGCTGGACGCGGCCGTGGCAATCGGCAGGAACCCGGCGGCGGTGATCAGTGTACCGGTCAGCATCGGGAATGCGGTCGATTCCCAGGCGAAGCTGGCCGCGCGCAGGCGGTCGTAGCCCTGCTCCATCTTGGTGGCCATCATTTCCACCGCGATGATCGCATCGTCCACCAGCAGGCCCAGCGCCAGCACCAGCGCGCCGAGCGAGATCTTGTGCAGGCCGATGCCGAAGTAATGCATGACGAAGAACGTCATCGCCAGCACCAGCGGAATGGTCACGCCCACCACCAGGCCGGTGCGCAGGCCCAGCGAGAAGAAACTGACCAGCAGCACGATCACCACCGCTTCGGTCAGCACCTGCACGAACTCGCCCACGGACTCTTCCACCGCGTGTGGCTGGTCGGAGACCTTGCGCAGCTGCATGCCGGCCGGCAGCGTCTTCTGCAGGCGTTCGAACTCCGCATCGAGCGTGCTGCCCAGCTTGAGGATGTCGCCGCCGTCCTTCATCGCCACGGCGATACCGATCGCGTCCTCGCCCATGAAGCGCATCTTCGGCGAGGAAGGGTCGGCGAAACCGCGCTTGATCTCGGCGATGTCGCCCAGGTGCACGGTACGTTCGCCCGCCTGGATCGGGAAGCGGCGGATGTCGTCGATGCTCTGGAACTGGCCGGTCACGCGCAGCTGCACGCGGTCGGTCGGGGTCTCGAAGAAGCTGGTGGCGGCAATGGCGTTCTGGTCGGCCAGCGCCTGCTGCACCTGCTGCAGCGACACGCCCAGCGTGGCCAGCTTGGTGTTGGACAGCTCGATCCAGACCTTCTCGTCCTGCAGGCCTTCCAGCTCGATCTTGCCCACGTCCGGCACCCGCTGCAGCTCCAGCTGGATGCGGTCGGCGTAGTCGCGCATCACCGCGTAGTCGAAGCCCTGCCCGGTCAAGGCGTAGATATTGCCGAAGGTGTCGCCGAACTCGTCATTGAAGAACGGCCCGACGATCTCGCGCGGCAGGGTCGGCTTGATGTCGCCCACGCGCTTGCGCACCTGGTACCACAGGTCGGGAATTGCCTTGGAGCGCAGGCTGTCGCGGGCCACGAAGATCACCTGCGATTCGCCGGGGCGCGAGTACGAACGAATGAACTCGTACTGCCCGGTGTTCAACAGCGCCTTCTCGATCGGCTCGGTGACCTGGCGCGAGACCTGCTCGGCGGTGGCGCCGGGCCACATCGTGCGCACCACCATTACCTTGAAAGTAAACGGCGGATCCTCGGACTGGCCCAGGTGCTTGTACGACCACGCACCGATCACCGCGAAGGCGATCATGGCAAACAGCACCAGCGCGCGGTTGCCCAGCGCCCATTCGGAGAGATTGAAGCGGCGCACGGGGTCAGTGCCCCTTGCCGTCGGCAGCCGGCGCGGCGGCCGGCTTCAGCAGCGGCCGGTTCTGCCGGTCCACCGGCGTGACCGTCTGGCCCTCGCGCAGCAGGTGGCCGCCCGCAGCGACTACCCAGTCCTGCGCACCGACGCCGGACAGCACCGGCACGGCATCCGGCCCATAGGCGCCCACGGTCACCGGCGTGGCCTTGATCGCCCCGTTGGCCGGGTTGACCACCCACACGCTGGCCGTGCCGTTGGCGCCACGCAGCACCGACGCCAGCGGCAGCTGCAGGGTGCCGCTGCGGCCGGCGGCGGCGAACACGCGCGCGCTCTGGCCGAGCTCGACCTCCTTCACCGCGTCCGCCGACAGGCTCACCCGCGTGGCGTAGGTGCGGGCCTGCGCATCGGCGGCCGGCGCGATTTCGCGGATCGTGCCGTCCAGCATCTGGCCCGGCGTGTTCCACAGCTCCACCTGCACGGCCTGGCCCACCTGGTAATCGCGGATGTTGCTTTCCGGCAGCGCGATCAGCACTTCGCGTCCGCCGTCGGCGGCCAGGGTGAACACGGTCTGCCCGGCGCTGACGACCTGCCCGGCCTCGGCCTGGCGGCTGGCGATCACGCCATCGGCAGGCGCGCGCAACTGCGCATAACCGGCCTGGTTGCGGGCCACGGACAGATTGGCGCGGGCGGCATTGGCCTGGCCCTGGGCCGCCTTGAAGGCGGCGGTCTGCGCATCCAGCGTGGATCGGCTGACCAGTTGCTGCTCGGCCAGTGCGGCGTAGCGCTTCTGGTCATCGCGGGCGCGCACCAGGTCGGCTTCGGCCGCGGCCAGCTGCGCCTGCGACGCGCTTGCCTGCGATGCGAAGTCGGCCGCGTCCAGTTCGGCCAGCAGGTCGCCCTTGCGCACGCGCTGGCCGGCATCGACATGGCGCTTGACCAGGTTGCCACCTACCCGGAACGACAGCGGGCTTTCTTCGCGTGCCCGCACCTCGCCCGGATACGCCGCCACTTCCTGCCCGGCCACGGTGCCGGCCTGCACGACCAGTACCGGGATCGGCGCGGCCGGTTCGGCATCCGGTTTGCCACATGCCGCCAGCATCAACGCCAGCAGCCCACCGCCCATCCATCGCATGTTGTTCATGAGGTCCTGGACCTTGAGTACCTGGGGGAGCCGCACGGAAGAGACACTCTATTCCAGAACGGCCAATAGTGAACCAGCCGGTATAGTATAAATATCGAACCGATTGGTCTAGTATTGTTTCAATGATTGATCAGCCCCCTCCCGACGCCCCCTCCAAGCCCGCCGCCAAGGCTGCCGGACCCGGCCGGCCGAAGGATCTGGGCAAGCGCGCGGCCATCCTCGATGCGGCCAAGGCATTGTTCGTCGAACAGGGCTACAGCGGCGTCAGCATGGACAGCATCGCTGGCCAGGCGGGCGTATCAAAGCTGACTGTTTACAGCCATTTCGGCGATAAAGAGACTCTTTTCACCGAAGCTGTGAAGTCCACCTGCATCGAGATGCTGCCCGATGCGCTGTTCGTCACCGACGCCGACGGGGCGCTGCGCGAGCAGTTGCTGGGCATCGGCCGGGCGTTCTTCAACATGATCACCTCGCCGGCCGCCGTGGCCGTGCAGCGGGTGATGATGGCGCCGGACACCGACGACCGGATCCGCGAGATGTTCTGGCTGGCCGGGCCGCAGCGCACCAGCGACGCCCTGGCCGAGTTCCTGCGGGCCCGCACCGAGCGCGGGGAGCTGGAGATCACCGACTTCCAGACCGCCGCCCTGCAGTTCTTCACCCTCATCAAAGGCGAGCTGCATACGCATATGATGTGCGGGCTGCGACCGGCCCCGGCCGAGTGCGACGCAGACGCCCACGTGGATGCCAGCGTCGCCTTCTTCCTGAGGGCGTACGCCACCCGCCACGGGCGGTGATAACAACATGAATGGACCGGAGGTCGCGGTGACTTCCGGCACTGCGACCCCGGCGCGACGGCAGCGATGCTCTCAGCGCGCCGCCGGCTCCCGGCACCGGTAAAATGGCCGGCCCACTGCGCTGGATTAGAACCTCATGACGATCGATTACGCCCACGCCCGCGAACTGATGGTTGAACAACAGATCCGTCCCTGGGACGTGCTGGAAATTCGCGTGCTCGATGTACTGGCACGTTTGCCGCGCGAGGCGTTCGTCGCCGACGCGAACCGCAACCTGGCCTACGCCGACATCGAACTGCCGCTCGGCAACGGGCAGAAGATGATGAAGCCGGTCGTCGAAGGCCGCACCCTGCAGGCGCTCAACCTGCAGGCCGGTGATGAAGTGCTGGAGATCGGTACCGGCAGCGGCTTCCTCAGCGCCTGCATGGGCGAGCTGGCACGCGAAGTGCTGAGCCTGGAAATCGATCCGGCGCTGGCCAGTGCCGCGCGTGCGCGCCTGGATGCCGCCGGCCTGGGCAACAACGTCCGCATTGAAACCGCCGATGCCCTGGCCTGGGACACCGAGCGCCGCTTCGATGCCATCTGCGTGACCGGCGCGGTGGACACCGTCCCGGCCCGCTTCACCCAGTGGCTGCGCCCGGGTGGCCGCCTGTTCGTGATTCGCGGCCGTTCGCCGGTCATGGAAGCCGTGCTGGTCAACGCCGACGGCAGCATCAGTGAATCCCTGTTTGAAACCGATATCGATTACCTGCGCGGTGCCGCGCCGGCACCCCAGTTCCAACTCTGAGTCCAAGGAAGCCGCAATGATCCGCCGATCCCTCGCTATTGCGCTGGCCGCCGCCCTGCTGCCGATGACCGCCTCTGCCGCCGACCTGCTGCAGGTCTACGAAATGGCGCGCAACGGCGATCCGCAGCTGTCCGCAGCAGAATCGACCCGTCTGTTCGACAAGGAAGGCGCCGTGCAGGCCCGTGCCGCACTGCTGCCGCAGATCAACGGCGAAGCCTCGTTGAACCGCAACCGCACCAATCCGAACCACGACGTGAGTTCGACCACGTATACGACCAAGAGCCGCAACTACGGCCTGTCCGGTTCGCAGACGCTGATCAACTTCACCCAGTTCGCCAACCTGCGTGCGCAGCGCGAGCTGAGCAAGGCGGCCGACTTCACCCTGGATTCGGCCAACGACGACTTGATCGTGCGTACCTCGGCGGCGTACTTCAACGTGCTGGTGGGCATCGAGTCGCTGTCGGCGGCGCAGACCAACGAAGCGGCGGCCAAGAAGCAGTTCGACTTCGCCGACAAGCGCCTGGAAGTGGGCCTGGCCCCGATCACCGACGTGCATGAAGCACGCGCCCAGTACGACCAGGCGCGCGCCAACACGATCATCGCGCAGAACACCCTGGCCGACGCCTACCAGGCGCTGACCGAACTCACCGGCCAGCCGATCAACGACCTGCGTGCGCTGCCGGCCGACTTCCGCCCGGAACTGCCGCCCAAGTACGCCACCGTCGACCAGCTGGTCAACGAGGCGGTCGCCCAGAACCCGGCGCTCAAGTCGCAGGAGCTGCAGGTGAGCGCCGCCGAAGCCAGCGTGTCGGCCGCCCGTGCCGGCCACTTGCCGACCCTGTCGCTGGGCGCTACTGCAGGCCGTTCGGCCAGCTGGGGCGATATCGTCGGCAGCGGTTCCAACTTCAGTCCCGACCAGCGCACCAACAGTGTGGGCCTGACCCTGAGCGTGCCGATCTTCTCGGGCGGCGCCACCCAGTCCGGCGTGCGCCAGGCCCTGGCCCAGCGCGACATCGCCCAGGACGGTTACGAGCAGCAGAAGCGCGCCCTCGACCGCAATACCCGCAACGCCTACCAGACCCTGGTGGCCGGCATCAGCGAAGTGGAAGCGCGCCGCCTGGCAGTGGTCTCGGCACAGAGCGCCTACGACGCCTCGCAGGTCGGCCTGGAAGTGGGTACGCGCACCGTGCTGGACGTGATCCAGAACCAGCGCATCCTGTTCTCGGCCCAGCTCGATTACGCCAACGCCCGTTACACCTTCCTGCAGAACCGCCTGCAGCTGGGCCAGGCGATCGGCACGCTGGACATCGCCGAACTGCAGGACATCAACCGCCTGCTGACCCAGCAGGCCGCCACGCCGAGCACCCAGGTCAATAACTGATCGGGGTGTAGGGCGGGAACGAAAAAGCCACCCCATCGGGTGGCTTTTTTGTGGGAATTTTTCAACGACTGCGGCTCTATCCGACGTAGAGCCACGCCCTGCGTGGCTGCCTTTCCGTCAGGCACCGCCAAGCCACGCAGGGCGTGGCTCTACCGCGTCGGGGCCGTCCGGTGGCCGGCGGGTCGTTCAATTCAGCGGCGGTGGCAATTGCGGGGCAATCAGCTCCACCGTGCGCTTCAACGCGCCACGGCCGTTGCTCACCAGCGCGCAGCCGGCGCTGGCCATGTCTTCGCGTGCGTCGGGATCGCGCAGCAGGGTAAGCAGTGCGTCGCCCACGCCCTGCACGTCCTCGGCAATCAGCACCGCACCGGCTTCGCGCATGCGCCGGGAAATCTCGGCGAAATTATGCAGGTGCGGGCCGGTCACCGTGGCGGTGCCCATCGCGGCCGGCTCGAGCAGGTTGTGGCCGCCGATCGGCTGCAGGCTGCCCCCGACGAACGCCACCTGCGCGCAACCGTAGAACGCCATCAGTTCGCCCAGCGTGTCGATCACGAACACGTCGCTGTCGGCCTGCGGCCACTGCTGCTGGCGGCGGGTGCTGACCTTCCAGCCCTGCTCGCGCGCCAGCGCCTCAACGCGCGGGAAGCGCTCGGGATGGCGCGGTGCCCACAGCAGCAGCAGTCCCGGAATTTCCTGGCGCAGGCGGCGGTGCAGGTCGATGGTGGCCTGCTCCTCGCCTTCATGCGTGCTGGCCGCGATCCATACCGGGCGCGTGCCAGGCACCGCCGCATGGAAGTGCGCGGTGAACTCGCGCACGTTGGGGGTGGCGATGTCGAACTTCAGGTTGCCCAGCGGCTGCACCTGTTCGGGCAATGCACCGAGCTGGATGAAGCGCTCGGCATCGTCGGCAGACTGCGCGGCCACACAGGTGACGGTGCGCAGCGTGCGCCCGATCAGCGGGCGCAGCAGGCGGTAACCGCGCAGCGAGCGAGCCGACAGCCGGGCGTTGAGGATGTACACCGGAATGCTGCGGTCGCGGCAGCCGAACAGCAGGTTGGGCCACAGCTCGGTTTCCAGGATCAACGCCAGGCTGGGCTTGAAGTGGCCCAGGAAGCGGCCGACGCTGCCTGGCACGTCGTACGGCAGGTAGACATGATCTACGGCCTCGCCCCACAGCGCGCGAACCCGTTCCGAGCCGGTCGGGGTGATGGTGGTGATCACCCAGCGGATATCCGGGCGCAGCTGCCGCAGCGCGTTCACCAGCGGCGCGGCCGCGTTCACTTCGCCCACCGACACCGCATGCAGCCACACCCGCGGCTGCGCGGTGGAATCGGGGTAGGAGGCATAGCGCTCGTCCCAGCGCTGGAAGTACTCGCGCACCCGAAAACCGCGCCAGACCAGGTGGTACACGGTGATTGGCAACAGCAGGTACAGCACGACCGAATACAGGCCGCGCAGGATCCATTCGACAGGGCTTTTACGCATGCGCAGAGGATACGGGAGCGGCCGCGGGAAAGACATGCAGGGCGCCCCGTCGGCCCGTCTGACGCACCGTTGGGGATGCATGTCTTAGAATCGGGGCATGTCAGACAACGCTTCCACCGCCACCCGCCCGTCGCTGCGCGATCCCCGCCACTGGCCGACGTTCGCCTTCATGCTGGGCGCCTTCGCGGTGGCCCGCCTGCCGTGGGGCCTGCAGCGCGCCCTGGGCCGGGGGGTGGGCACCGTCGCCTACCGGCTGGCCAGCAGCCGCCGCCGCGCCGCCGAGGTGAACCTCAAACTGTGCTTCCCGGAGAAGGACGATGCCTGGCGCCAGCGCCTGCTGCGCGACAGCTTCGACGCGCTGGGCGTGGGCATCTTCGAGTTCGCCCGTGCCTGGTGGGGCAGCATCGACAGCATCCGTCCGAAGGTGCAGATCGAGGGCCTGGAGCACCTGCACCGCATGCAGGCCGAGGGCCGCGGCGTGCTGCTGGTCTCCGGCCACTTCATGACCCTGGAAATGTGCGGGCGGTTGCTGTGCGACCACGTGGATCTGTCGGGCATGTACCGCAAGCACCGCAACCCCGTGTACGAGTGGGCGGTGAAGTTTGGCCGGTTGCGCTACGCCAAGGCGATGTACGCCAACGAGGACATCCGTGCGACCGTGCGGCACCTGAAGAAGGGCGGCTTCCTGTGGTACGCCCCGGACCAGGACATGCGCGGCAAGGACACGGTGTTCGTGCCGTTCTTCGGCCATACCGCCTCGACCATCACCGCCACCCACCAGCTGGCACGCATGACCGGTTGTGCGGTGATTCCGTACTTCCACCGTCGCGAGGGTGGGAAGTACTTCCTCAAGATCGGCGCGCCGCTGGAGAACTTCCCCAGCGAAGACGTGGAAGCGGACACCGCGCGGGTCAACAAGGCGATCGAGGACATGGTCCGCGAGGCCCCGGACCAGTACCTGTGGATCCACCGCCGCTTCAAGCGCCAACCCGGCGGCCGCAGCGATTTCTATAAATGACGCCACGCCCTGCGCGTGGCGGGCACTCTCGTTTCCTGCCGTAGAGCCACGCCCTGCGTGGCTGGCCGCTCGATTCCTGCCGTAGAGCCACGCCCTGCGTGGCTGTTCTTCGACGGGCAGGGCGCTCAGCCACGCAGGGCGTGGCTCTACCCGTTGGAATCAGCTTCGCGCTCAGCCACGCAGGGCATGGCTCTACAGTTCCCAGCGCGTCCACGCGTAGGGGTATTCTCCGATGTTCTCGGCGAGCCCGGCGCGCAGCGGATTGGCGATGATGTACCGCGCCGCAAGCTCCAACGATTCATCGGTGCGCACGGCATGGTCGTAGTAGCCCAGCTGCCAAATTCTTCCGCTACCGAGCTTGCGGCTGCTGTACGACTTGAACACATTCATGCACGTGGCCAGCGTGCCGTGCCGCAGCTCCATCAGCCAATGCACGTGATCGGGCATGACCACCCACGCCAGCGAGTGGCTACGGCCACAACGTTCGACGTGGCGTAGTGCGTCGATTACGACCTGCGCGTTAACGGGATCATCAAACAACCGGTGTCGACCGTTCACGACAGTGGTGAGGATGTAAACGTAGCCGATTTCGGAAACGCGGCCATGGCGCAGGCGTGGGCTGGACATGGCACCACGATGAGGTCGCCGCCATGGGTACGGTATCGACGAACGCCGTGCCAACGCGTCAGCGGTTACCGCGTAGAGCCACGCCCTGCGTGGCTGTTCTTCGTCGGACATTCCGCCAGCCACGCAGGGCGTGGCTCTACCGTCTAGACCGGCACCGCGCGCAGCCACGCAGGGCGTGGCTCTACCGTGTAGACCGGCACCGCGCAGCCACGCAGGGCGTGGCTCTACAGCCCTTCGTCAGGCTTCGTCGCTGGCCAGCAGGCTGCCCGCATACACTGCGGCCAGCAGCAGGGTCAGGCCGCCCCAGAAGGTGGAATAGAACGCCAGGTGGGTGTTGAACGGGAACACGGTGACCGCCAGCGCCAGCGCTGCCGGGCGCGCGCGGTCGCGGGCCGCCAGTGGCGCGAAGCGCCATGCGCGCCAGGCCTGGGCTGCCGCCGCCAGCCACAGCAGCAGACCGAGCACGCCGGTTTCCGCCAGGATTTCCAGCACGATCTGGTGCGCGTGCAGCGCCGGTCCCGCGCCCCACACCCCCGCCGACTCTGGTCGCGGGTTGCAGGCCGGGTAGGCATCGCGGAAGCCGCGCGCGCCCACGCCGTTGATCGGATGCTCCCGGATCATGCAGCCGGCAGCCGCCCATATCTGCGCGCGCCCCGACAACGCCTGGTTGACGCCATCGCTTTCGCCCTCCCACGCCATCGCGGTACGCGCAACGCGCTCGCGCACCTGCGACGAGCCCAGCGTCAGCGCCGTCATGGCCACCAGTGCCACCGCCAGGCAGGCCATCAACCCGCGTGCACCGAGCAGGCGCCAGCCGGAGAACGCCAACACCAGCGCGTACGTGATCCATGCCGCGCGTGAGCCGGCCAGCACCAGCACCACACCCAGCGCGGCAGCGACCAGCACCCAGCCCGCCTTGCCCAGCCGCTGCGCCGCGAAAAACAGCAGGAACGGCGACAGACTGGCCAGCACCTGGCCGAACTTGAGATTGCACGCGCCCAGCACGCCGCTCAGGCGGTCCGCCGCGGCCATTTCCGCAGGCGAGCACAGACCATGACCGCTGACGGCCCACTTCAGCTGGTCCATCGACCAGAACAGTGGGCTGGTGCCGAAGGCCGCCTGCGCCAATCCATCCACCGTCCATGCGGCGGTGATCACGGCAATCCCCTTCAGGGTCAGCGCACGCCGTTCCGGGGTGGCCACCGCAATGGCCACCAGCCACATGAAGGGCAGGTAGCGCAGGCCTGCGGCGGCCTTGCGCCACGCAGTGGCAGGATCGATCGCATCGAAGGCCGAAAACGCCTGCGGCAGCCAGTAGCCCAGGAACAGGATGCTGGTCAGCGCCCAGGCCGGGCTGCTGAGCATGCGCTGCTTGCCCTGCAGCCGCAGCTGCACCATGCGCGTGGCGGCATACAGCGCGCCCAGCACCAGCACGGTTTCGGCCAGGCCCGGCAGCGGCCACAGCGCCACGAAGGCGATCACCCACCACGGCGCCCAGCGGCCCGCGCGGAACGCTGGCGAACGGGGTGCCTTGAGCGGCTCAGCCAGCGAGGGAGGTATAGAGCTGGAGCGTGTCACGTTGCATTGCCTGCAGGGTGAACGGAATACGCGACGGAAGCGCGGGTGGCTGCGCCAGCAACTGCTGCGCACGCGCCAGCAGCGCATCGGCGTCACCCAAGGGTACCGCGCCGGACGGCTGCAGTTGCTCCAGCAGCTCGCCCACGCCGCCCTGGTTCCAGCCCAGTACAGGTCGACCGACCGACAGCGCCTCGACCACCGTACGGCCGAACGCCTCGGGCTTGTCGGACAGCTGCAGCACCAGGTCGCTGGCCGCGTAGGCCTCGGCGATGCGCGAGGTGGGTGGCGTCATCAACACCGCCTCGCCCACGCCCAATGCACGCGCCTTGGTTTCCAGCTCCTCCACATAGCGCTCGCGGCCCGGCTCGCGGGTGCCGGGCATCCACAGCCGTGCCGGGCGGCCCGTCGCATGCAGCCCCGCCAGCAGCGTCAGCGCATGGTGGTGGCCTTTCAGGCGGGTGCCACGCCCCGGCAGCAGCAGCAGCGGCGCCTCACCGGCCAGCTGCGGGTGCTGCGCAGCCACGGCCAGGCGCGGGCGACGGTCCTGCCGTCCCACCCGCGGGAACTGGGCGGTATCCACGCCGCGCGGAATCACCTGCAGACGCTCGGGCGGAACACTGGGGTAATGGCTGCGCACGAAGTCGCGCACGCAGTTGGAAACGCAGATCACCCGTTCGCCGCTGGTCATCACCGCGCTGTAGCGGCCGGGCGAATTCAGCCCATGCACGGTGGTCACCCAATGCGGGCGGGTGGCGGCAGGCAGGTTGCGTACGGCGTACAGCCCCAGCCAGGCCGGCAGGCGTGAACGCGCATGCACGATGTCGGCGCCGGTCTCGGCAAACAGGCTGCGCAGGGTGCGCACGTGGCGCAGCGTCCACAGCGACTTCCTGCCGATATCCAGCGTGAGGTGTTCGGCGCCACTGGCCAGCAGCGGCTCGACCAGGCGGCCGCCTGCCGACACCACGATGGCGCGGTGCCCGGCCGCCACCAGCGCGGCGGCAATCTCAAGGGTGGAGCGCTCCACGCCGCCGGAGTGCAGCGCCGGCAGCAGCTGCACCACGGTCAGTTGGCGCACGATCGGCCCGGTCCGCTCAGTCGGCCAGCACGAATACCGCGCCGCAGTACGGGCACGCGGCTTCGCAGTTGGGCTCGTCTTCGATCGGCAGGTACACGCGCGGGTGCGAGTTCCACAGCGCCATCTCCGGCGTCGGGCAGCTCAGCGGCAGGTCGCTGCGGTGCACGGTGTAACGCTTCTCGGCATTGGCAGGCGCGGTGGCGGTATGGCTCATGGCGTGGACACGGAATGGAATTGCGAGGGCCTCGATTCTAGCACCCGGGGCGCACGGCGCGACGCGGGCGGTTCGGCACGGGGCGCCCCTGCGAAAACGTCGATATACGATTTTCCCGGGTTTAGATCGAACTAATTTCACTTGCCAGACCCGCTCCGGGTGTTGCAGGATCGGGGCGTTCCGATCAAACACCCGATCGCATGGCCCGTCCCCCGCCGGACCTGCATCGCTTCGACTGCCCCCGCGGGCGGCCGGCGCGCTGCTGTCTGCCGAGGTCGCCGATGCGGGCTTCGCCTGCCGCCAGTCCCTTCCGGGAGATCCCTGCATGACCCAGCCGCACCCCCGCCCTGCCCGCCGCGCCCTGCTTCCGCTCGCGCTCGCCCTGGCCTGCTCGCCGGTCGCCCTGCCCGCCTTCGCGCAGGGCCTGCAGACCTCCTTCGAGCCCGGCGAACCGGCCCCGCAGGCCAGCAAGGGCGGCGTGCAGGTGAAGATCGGCAAGGGCCCCGAGGCGCCCTACGCGGCCAAGCCCGGGGTCGGCTACAGCGGGCTGCGCGCCCTGCACTACGCCAGCCCCGGCGGCACGGCCAGCACCCGCCTGTTCGCCACCGATGTGACCATCGATGCCGACACCACCCTGTCCTGGCTGGTGCTGCCTGAAATCGTCGGCGGCGACACCGTTGCCTCCACCTACGTCTCGCTGGACCTGGTGCTGGACGACGGTAGCCGCGTGTCGGCCAGTGCCGCGCGCGACCTGCACGGCATTGCGCTCGGCGCCACCGCGCAGGGCGATTCCAAGACCCTCTACCCGCAGCAGTGGGCGCACAAATCGGTGCGGCTGGGCGATGTTGCCGCGCTGCGCGGCCGCCGCGTGGTCGCTGTCGAGCTGGCCGTGGCCAGCGCCGCCAACGCCCCGGTGTCGGGCTGGATCGACGATGTGCGCCTGGACAGCCAGCCGCGCACCGCCCCTGCCCGCCCCTCCGACTGGGTGCTCACCACGCGTGGCACCCAGGCCAACGGCACCTTCTCGCGTGGCAACAACTTCCCCGCCACCGCAGTGCCGCACGGCTTCAACTTCTGGACCCCGGTAACCGATGCCGGCGCGCTGAACTGGCTGTACCGCTGGAACGAGCAGAACAACGCCGCCAACCGCCCGCAGCTGCAGGCACTGGCGCTGAGCCACCAGCCCAGCCCGTGGATGGGCGACCGCCAGACCTTCCAGGTGATGCCGTCAGCCAGCCGCGGCGTGCCGGAAGCGGACCGCAGCAAGCGTGCGCTGTCGTTCTCGCGCGACAACGAAAGCGCGCGCCCGTACCGCTACGGGGTGCGCTTCGACAACGGCATTGCCGCCGCCATCGCGCCGACCGACCACGCCGCGCTGTTCCAGTTCGACTTCCCCAAGGAGGGCGATGCCAACCTGCTGTTCGACAACGTCGACGCACGCGGCGGGATCACCCTGGATGCCGCCACGCAGACACTGTCGGGCTACACCGACACCCGCAGCGGCCTGTCCAACGGCGCCAGCCGCATGTACGTGGTGGCCAGCTTCGACAAGCCCTGGCGCAGCAGTGGCCGCATCGCCACCGGCCGGCCCACCGGTTACATCAAGTTCGACCCGGGCAGCGACCGCCGCGTGACCATGCGCATCGCCACCTCGCTGATCTCCATCGAACAGGCACGCCACAACCTGGCGCTGGAGCTGGCGGCCGCCGACACACTCGATACCGTTGCCGCACGCGCGCAGGACGCATGGGACCACCGCCTGGCCCGCTTCGACATCGGCCAGGCCAGCGACGACCAGAAGACCACACTGTATTCCAGCCTGTACCGCCTGTACCTGTACCCCAACTCCGGGCATGAAAACGCCGGCACCGCCGCCGCACCGGATTGGCGCTACGCCAGCCAGGCCAGCGCGGCCGAGGACAACACCGACGGCAGCGCCATGCGTAGCTTCGCGCCGATCCGCGATGGCAAGGTATACGTCAACAACGGCTTCTGGGACACCTTCCGCACCACCTGGCCGGCGTACGCGCTGTTCACGCCGGACGATGCCGGCGCGCTGGTTCAGGGCTTCCTGGAGCAGTACCGCGCGGGCGGCTGGGTTGCCCGCTGGTCCTCGCCGGGCTATGCCGACCTGATGGTGGGCACCAGCTCCGACGTCGCCTTCGCCGACGCCTACCTGAAGGGCATCAAAGGCTTTGATCCCGCCGAGGCCTACGACGCAGCGCTGAAGAACGCCACCGTCGTTCCGCCGGACCGTCATGTCGGCCGCAAGGGCATGGACCGTTCCACCTTCCGTGGCTACGCCAGCGCCGATGTGCACGAAGGCATGTCGTGGACGATGGAAGGCGCGCTCAACGACTTCGGCATCGCCAACATGGCGCAGGCACTGGCCAAGCGCGCCGACAGCCCCGCCGCCCGTGAGCGCTACACCACCGAAGCCGACTATTTCCGCGCCCGTGCGGGCACCTACGCCACGGTGTTCGATCCGGCCGCAGGCTTCTTCCAGGGCCGCCAGCAGGATGGCAGCTGGCGTGTGGACGCCAAGGACTACGACGCGCGCGTGTGGGGCCACGACTACACCGAATCCAACGGCTGGACGTTCGCCTTCACCGCCGCGCATGACGGCGAAGGCCTGGCCGCGCTGTATGGCGGGCGCGCCAAGCTGGCTGAAAAGCTCGACACGTTCTTCAGCACGCCGGAGACCGCCGACCCGGCCTTCTCCGGGTCCTACGGCGGCACCATCCATGAGATGACCGAAGCGCGCGACGTGCGCATGGGCATGTACGCGCACAGCAACCAGCCCTCGCACCACATTCCCTGGATGTACCTGTACGCCGGGCAGCCGTGGAAGACCCAGCAGCACGTGCGTGAGATTCTCTCGCGCCTGTACGTGGGCAGCGAGATCGGCCAGGGCTATCCGGGCGATGAAGACAACGGCGAGACCTCGGCGTGGTACGTGCTGGCCTCGCTGGGCCTGTACCCGCTGCGGATGGGGTCGCCGGAGTACGCCATCGGCTCGCCCGCGTTCCGCCATGCCAAGGTCGAACTGCAGGGCGGCGCGGTGTTGACCGTCAACGCACCGGCGAACTCGGACCGCAACATCTACGTGCAGTCGCTGAAGATCAACGGCAAGCCGTGGACGAAGACCTGGGTACCGCACGACGTGATCGCCAAGGGTGCCACGCTGGACTTCGAGATGGGCCCGGCACCGTCAACGTGGGGCACCGGCCCGGACGACGCGCCGCGCTCGTTGACCGCGCGTGGTGAGAAGCCCGCGATCCTGCATGACCTGCTGGGCAGCGGTGCGCGTGCGCAGCTGGACGATGGGCGCGCGTTGGCGGCATTGATCGATGACGATGCCGGCACCGTGGTGCCGTTCGGTGGCACCGGCAGCGTCGTGTTCAGCGGCGTGGCCGAAGGTGCGCCGACGATGTACACGCTGACCAGCGGCAATGCGCCGATCCGGGGCGGCAAGTGGACGCTGGAGGCGCGCAAGGCTGGCGGCAGCTGGACCACGCTGGACCAGCGCCGCGGGGAAACGTTCGAGTGGCAGCAGCAGACCCGTCCGTTCCGGATTGCGAAGCCGGGCCGCTATGCCGAGTACCGGTTGCGGATTGAAGGACCGGGACGGATGCAGCTGGCCGAAGTGGAGTTGCTGGCGCCAGCCGCGCCGTAATGAAAGGGGGCGCGATTCGCGCCCCCTTCCGTAGAGCCACGCCATGCGTGGCTATGCAGTCCCGAACCCGATCGGTAGAGCCACGCCCTGCGTGGCTATGCAGTCCCGAACCCGATCGGTAGAGCCACGCCCTGCGTGGCTATGCGCTCATCGAACTGGCGCCCGCGGGTCATATGGCGCGGCGTGACTCTACCCCCGATCAACGCTGGACGAAGCCTGATTTTGACGATCCCGGGTATCAAGAACATCCAGCTGCAATAGCTGCGAAATGGAACCGTGAGGTGATGCATTGCCACGCGACGGGCATGCATGCCGATTCCAATCTGCGTCGACTCCGACGAACCGAACATCAGCCTGGCGGGGCCCGATCAGCACGGGCAATTCCCACAGCGAAATCATCGTTGGGCTGACATCGCAGCGTTGGCACCCCTCATAACATCCACGGGGCGATCACTGGATTGGTGCAGCGCGCGGTGTAAACGGATCGCCCACCAGAGAAAGATCGCCAACACAGAGGACGGGATCGTTCGTCCTTCCAGACATGCCACCACAACGGATCCATGCCTTTCATGCAAGCAACCCACCGTGCAGCGTTGCGCGTTGCGTGCGGCGTCGCGCTGGCGATAGCTGTAGCAATGCCATTTCTCCTCGCGGGTGAGAGTCGCCAGCCGTCCCCGGTCATCACGCCGGGCAGCACTTACGTTGCAGCGGAGCGCGGCGCAGGCCAGCACCCACGCTACGTGCTGCCCACGCGGTCATTCGGTGAGGCGAAATTGGCCATCGATCCCGCCGTTTTTCAGCCGCTGGGCGCGAAGTCGTACCACATCCTGCGACTGGATGAGGCTCGGCCGCCCGGTGATGCACTGGAGCACGTCGAGCGCCTGCTCCCCCGTTCCCGTGCCGGGGACCCGCGCGCCACCTTCGACATCTACCTGTCGATATTTGACTGCCGAATCTACATAAGGGGAAATCCAGGCATGACATACGCCGCGGCAGCGGGCGGCGATGTCGAGGCGAAAGCACTGAGCAAGACAGAACGAAAGCTGATGGAGTGCACGTCCCTCGCGGGGAACGACTCCCTATGGAATGAGCCGTGGCTTTCGCTGGCAGCCGAACAGGGATCCGTAGAGGCAAAGCTGTACTACGCGACCGATGTTGACGCGGTTCTCGGCAGCGCATCTGAGCGACTCGCGCACCCGGAGAAGATCCTAGCGTGGAAAGAACGCGCGAAGGCGTATCTGGAAGAGGCGGCAGGCACGGGGAATCTTGACGCGATTGCACAGCTTTCGAATGTCTACAACAGCGGAATACTCGTGGAAAGAAGCGCCGAAGCCGCTTATGCCTACGCATTGGCAGCCAACAGAATTGATCCGAACGAGTACCGCGACGAGTTACTGCACCTGATGGAAAAGGAACTCTCGATGAAACAGCGCGAAACGGCAAGAGCGCAATCGCTACATATCTACGCTTCCTGCTGCACCCCTTGAATCGGAATCAACGATGACACGAAAGAAACAAGCTTTTGTTGCGACAATTCTACTCATTGGATCTGGCATTGGCTTCAGCGCACTGTCTGGCCCCATTCCGCCCCGTGATTTCGGCCCCTTGCAATGTGACAGCTGCAAGGTTGCGCCATACAAGCCGGACAAATCAACACGTGTTTTTCTTGATACGTACAGAACAAACATGGCGCGCATCAGTAATCGGCTGTTTAAAGGAGACAGCATCACCGTCTGTAACAGCTCATTCTGCGCAAAGTACACGATCTCGGAATCGGATGATTTCATGGGTAACGGCGTGCTGGACAACACTCCACCCAGTGTCGGCGGTGGTGGCGGTGGTGGCGGCGGCGGTGGAAGCGGAACTGGTGGTGGTGGGGGCAGTGGCGGCTTCGTCGGGGGCGGATGCAACGGAAACTGCGGCGGTGGAAGCGGCTCGGTCACGGTAGGCCCCCACAAGCCACCGGTTCCAACGCAGGATTTTTGAGGCCGGCGCTCACCGTAGGCGTGGGGGCTTTACTCCGCGGGGTGGCTGCGCATCGGCCGGGTCTACGTAAGCCACGCAGGGCGTGGCTCTACCCCGGGTGGGGTTACGTGCAGCCACGCAGGGCGTGGCTCTACCCCGCGTGGGGTTACGTGCAGCCACGCAGGGCGTGGCTCTACCCCGGTGGGGTTGCGTGCAGCCACGCAGGGCGTGGCTCTACCCCGGTGGGGTTACGTGCAGCCACGCAGGGCGTGGCTCTACCCCGGGTGGGGTTACGTGCAGCCACGCAGGGC